>CAVPQM010000031.1:0-58792 GCA_963707555.1 uncultured Actinomycetota bacterium | reverse complement strand
CGTCCGGGATGGCCATGCCGAAGATGCGCCGGTTTCGGTCTCGAAGCGTGCGACGAGGTCCTCGTCGTCGACCGGCCATTCGACCGGGCTGTCGGCCTCCGGCAACCAGATGGTGATCTCGTTGCCCTGGCCGACGTACCGGGCGTCGACGCCGTAGCGGAACGTCACGTCGTCGGGAGAGATGCCTGCGCCCTCGAGCACCCTGCGACCTTCGCCGCGGAGCTCGTGGAGGATCTCGTCGCGGGCCGACTCGAGGATCCCGTTCACGGGCATGACCTTCGAGCGGGCCAGGTCGATGCGCACCGGTGACACGAGCGTGCCGAAGGCGGAGAGCACCGAGGCGTTGACCGGGAAGACCACGCGGGTGGCCTCGAGCAGCTCGGCCACGCCACATGCGTGCACCGGTCCGGCCCCGCCGAACGCGATGAGCGGCACACCGCGCAGATCCACGCCGTGCTCGATGCCGTGCATGCGGGCCGATGCGGCCATGTTCTGGTTGACCAGCTCGTGGATGCCCGCTGCGGTGTCGAGGTCGGACAGCTCGAGTGCGACGGCCAACTTGCCGATCGCCGACCGGGCGGCCTCGACGTCGAGGCGCATGTCGCCCCCGAGGAACCAGTCGCCGTCGAGGTAGCCGAGCAGCAGGTCGGCGTCGGTGACCGCGGCATCGGTGCCGCCGCGGCCGTCAGCACGGGGACCGGGGTCCGCTCCGGTCGAGTCGGGGCCGACCTTCAGGAGGCCCAGGCTGTCGACGCGGGCGATGCTGCCACCGCCTGCGCCGATCTCGACGAGGTCGACCGACGGGACCGAGACCGGGAAGCCGGACCCCTTCTTGAAACGGTAGATGCGGGCGATCTCGAAGGTGTTCGAGAGCTCGGGCTCGTGGCCCTCGATCAGGCACGACTTGGCCGTCGTGCCGCCCATGTCGAAGCAGAGCAGACGATCCTCGTCCAGCCGTCGCGAGTACCAGGAGCCGGCCAGGGCGCCGGCTGCGGGACCGGACTCGACCAGGCGGATCGGCACCTGCTTGGCGTCGGCCGCGGAGACGACGCCGCCGTTGGAGAGCATCATCAGCACCCCGCTGCCGAAGCCCTCCTGTCGCAACCAGTCCTGCAGGTCGTCGAGGTACGGACCGATCACCGGCATCGTCGCGGCGTTGCACGCAGTCGTGACCATGCGCTGGTACTCACGGATCTGCGGAGCGACCTCCGCGGAGATGCACACCGGCACATCCAGCGCCGCAGCCAGGTGCTGCGCGACCAACCGCTCGTTCTCCGGATTGGCGTAGGCGTGCAGGAAGCAGACGGCGACGGCCTCGACCCGGGCCGCGGCGAGCTGTTCGGTGAGCGCCTCGAGGTCCGCGGCCGAGGGGGCGGTGTGCACGATCCCCTGTGCCGTCGTGCGCTCGGCGAACTCGAACACCCGTGACCGCGGGATGGGCGGCGCCGGGAACTCGATCTGCAGGTCGTACATGTCGTAGCGGTGCTCGCTGCGGATCAGCAGCGTGTCGCCGAACCCGTCGGTGGTCACCAGCGTGGCCCGACCCGTCTTGCCCTCGATGAGGGCGTTCGTGATCAGGGTCGTGGCGTGCACGATCGGTTGGGTGATGTCGGCGGGGCTGACCCCCGCCTTGGCGAGCAGCTGCCGCACCCCGCGCTGCACCCCGTCCAAGGGCGCCGACGGGGTCGTGAGGGTCTTGTCGACCACCACCGTCCCCTGCTCGGCGTCCACCAGCACGACATCGGTGAAGGTCCCCCCGATGTCGACCGCAAGTCTCCAGTTGCCCATCACTGCTCCTTACGCGTCGGTCCGCGGCGGTGCGAACACATCGACGATCCAGCACTCGTCGACCTCGTCGTCCCCGTGGAAGATGGAGTCGCCGTGCCAGACGCCGCGCCGGGCGAGATAGATGTCGCCCGGGCCGAGCTCGGTCCGCTCGGTCGCTCCGTCGGGACCGATGCTGAAGTCGAGGCGGCCGCGGACGATGATGCCGAACTGCTCGTTCTCGAGGTGCTGGTGGAGGACCGATCCGCTCGAGCCCCCGGCGATCCTCCAGAACCAGACCTGCATGTGGTCGCCGTCGATGACCCGGCGGCGGAACCCCGCCCGACCGGTGTCGTCGAAGGCGGCGTCGTCGAGGAACCAGACGTGGGAGAGCGCTTCGTCGGTCGTCAGCTCGTTCATCGGGCCGCCTTCGACGAGGTGACCTCGAGGTTCCACGAGGTGCGCGTCGAGCCGTAACGGCGACGGTCGGCGTCCAGGTCGAGCCCCCGGACGATCGCCTGGTCCTCCTCGGCTCCCCACTGGTCCGGCGGCACGAGCCACATCACCTCGAACTCGTTCCCGTCCGGGTCCTCGGCGTACAGGCTCTTGTTGACGCCGTGGTCGCTCTGACCGACGAGTGCACCAGCCGACTCGAGCGCCGTGCGAGCGGAGCGGAGGTCGTCGAGCGTCGGGACCTCCCACGCCAGGTGGTAGAGACCGATCGATCGGCCACGCCCCGGACGGGCCGCGCCGGTCCCCACCGTGAAGAGGGCCAGGTCGTGGTGGTTCTCGGAGCGCTTGGCCCGCAGGAACGCGAATCGGTTGTGCGGGTCCCGGATGACCGTCCGGAACCGGAGCACGTCGCGGTAGAAGCCGGCGATGGCCCCGGCGTCCGAGACGTAGAGCACGGCATGGTTCAGTCGCGTGATGTTCAAGGAGCTCCGCCATGTGGTTCGATGGACTGTCAGACTGTTGGTCTGACCATAGCACCATCGTCCACGAAGACAAGCGTTTCTTCTGCGTTGACAGGCGCGTGATTGCGCCGGCCAGCAGGTGTTCCTCCCTACAACAGCCGCGCCACCATCTGCTCCTCGACGTCGCCGAGGTGGTCCCGCGCCGCGCCCTCGGTGCCGTCCTCGTCGCCGGCGACCACTGCCCCTGCGATCCGCCGGTGTGCGGCGGTCGACGCCGAGATGATCTCCTCGACCACGGATCGGTTCTGGTCGGAGTTGAGCAGGGTGGCGAACTCCTCGGACGCGAACAGGCTGTCGAGCACCTTGCCGAAGAGCTCCGCGAGCGTCGCGTTGCCGCACGCCGTGGCGAGCGCCCAGTGGAACTGACGGTCGAGCCGACGGAACTCCTCGAGCTCCATCCCCTCGTGGAAGTGGCCGGCGAGCTCGGCGATCTCGGACCGCTGTTGGGGTGTGGCGTTGCGGGCTGCCAGGCGTGCGATCGGCACCTCGACGATCTGGCGCACCTCGAAGAGCTCGGCCACTCGCCGCTTGCGGTGATCGGCGTGGTCGAACCTGATCTCGGGCAGTCGCTCGGCGACGTAGGAACGGTTGCCGCGCTTCTCGACGAGTCCGACCGTCAGGAGCGCCTGCACGGCTTCACGGATCGACGTGCGCGCCACGTCGAACTGCTCGGCCAGCTCGCGCTCCGAGGGCAGGGGTGTCCCCGGCGCCATGTCGCCCGTCGAGATCGCTCCCTCGATGGCTTCACGGACGGCGGAGGCCACCGTCCGGCGCGGGATGGGGGCAAAGGGCGTGGTCACGTCGGACATTGCCGATCTCCTCGGGTCGAGCCGCCTGGCATCTGCACAGTCTGTCAGACCGCCACACCATTTTCCCCCACCACGTCGAATCTGACGCTATGGTCAGACCAACAGTCAATTATCCCAAGGAGATCACATGACCCCACCGATCGGAAGCCTGCTCATCGGATCGTCGAACGTCGACGCAATGAAGGCGTGGTACCGCGCAGCGTTCGACACCACCGAGAACGAGGGCGGCGCCTTCGAGTTCGGGCCCGTGCAGCTCTTCATCGAGGAGCACACCGAGGTGTCGGGCCCGACCGCCGAGCCCGCCCGCTGCATCATCAACCTGAACGTCGATGACTGCCGCGCCATCGAGACCCACCTCCGTGCCCAGGACGTCACCTGGGTCCGCGAGGTCGAGCAGATGCCCTTCGGCCTCATCGGCACCGTCGCCGACCCCGACGGGAACCTCGTCCAGGTCATCCAGTGGGGCGCCGAGCCCGGCGAGCACTGAGCGATCCGACCGCGACTCCGGGGGCGCCACGGCGCCCCCGGTAGCGTCGGCGACCGACATGACCACATGGATCACACGCCTCGACGCACCCGGCCGCGGGCCGCGCGTGGCGATCAAGGACCTCATCGACGTCGAAGGAGTCCCGACCACCGCGGCGAGCCCGGCGGTCGCTGCGTCCGCGACCCCGGCGACGGCCGACGCGGCCTGCCTCGCCGGGCTGCGCGCCGGCGACGTCGCCATCGTGGGCAAGGTGAACCTCCACGAGCTCGCCTTCGGCGGCACCGGTGTCAACCACTGGTTCGGCACCCCTCGCAACCCGCTCGACGAGCGACGCATCCCCGGCGGGAGCTCGAGCGGGAGCGCTGTCGCGGTGGCCACCGGCGAGGTCGACTTCGCGCTCGGCACGGACACCGCCGGCTCGATCAGGACTCCCTCGGCGTGTTGTGGAACCGTCGGGCTGAAGACCACCCACCGCCGCATCCCCACCGCCGGGGTGCGTCCCCTCGCGCCGTCGCTCGACGTCGTCGGTCCCATGGCCCGGGACGTCGCAGGGGTCGTCGCAGGCATGGAGCTGTTGGACCCCCGCTTCTCGATGCACCTCGCCGAGCCCGCGCCGGTCATCGGCCGGGTCCGCGTCCCCGGGACCGACCCACGGATCGAGACGGCCATCGACCGCCTGCTGCACGAGTCGGAGATCGATGTCGTCGAGATCACGCTGGCCGGATATGCCGCTGCGGTCACCGCAGGCGTCACCGTGCTCCTGGCCGAGGCATGGACCGTGAACGGTCACCTCCGTGACGAGCAGCCCGACCGGCTGAGTCACGACGTGATCGAACGGCTCGACCAGGGCAGCCGGGTCTCGGCGTCGGAGACCGCGGCGGCCGAGGCCACGCGTGTTGCATGGCGGAGCGAGCTGGCCGCCGCCTGGGACCGCGCGCCGGTGCTGGTGTGGCCCACGTTGCTCGAGCTGCCGCGTCTGCTCGACGATCCGGCCCAGGACACCCGGACGACGAACGTGCCGGTCAACCTCGCCGGGTGCCCGTCGCTGGCACTCCCGGTCCCGCTGGGCAGTGGCCTGCCGGCCGGTCTGCAGATCGTCGGTGCGGATCGCAGTGAGGCGATGCTCTGCGCCACGGGGCTGCTCCTGGAAGCAGCTGCCGTCGCCGGCTGACGCAGGAGCTCGCCGGTTCGGACACCCGCGGTCGCGCCGTCCCAGGAATTAGCCTTCCTTGCGTGCGTCAGATCCTCGCGATCACGGGACGCGACACCGCGAGTCCCTCGGACGGCATCGAAGTTCCGGCTCCGCAGGCCCGTCACCGAGCGGAGCGGTCGCGACCATGACCACGCTCAGCCGTCGTCAGCTGATCGCCGCGGGCGCCGGAGCAGCGGGGGCCGTGGCGACGGGACTGATGCTCGATCGATACCTGTGGCCGCTGCTCGACAAGGAGGACCTGATCCCGGGCACCCCGCCGAAGGTGGTGCTCGAACCGCACGCGTGGACCGAGACGGCGGACAGCTTCCGGTTCGCGGTCATCGGCGACAACGGCAGCGGCGGTCGTCAGGCGATGGCGGTCGCGGAGGAGATGGCGCTCACCTACCAGAAGCTGCCGTTCGGTTTCGTGTCGCTGCTCGGCGACATCAGCTACTACGGAAGCTTCAAGAAGCGGTTCAACGACGTGTTCAAGGAGCCGATGGGCCCGCTGATCGATGCCGGCGTCGACTTCGAGCTGGCCATCGGCAACCACGACACCGCGTTGAACCACACCGACGCGAGCATCGAGGCGATCGAGGAGGAGCTCCGGCTGCTCGGCACCCCTGGCCGCTTCTACAAGGTGAGCCACGGCCCCGCCGACTTCTTCTACCTCGACTCGAGCGTGCCCGGCCTGTTCGGTCCCGGCTCGTCCGACCAACGGACCTGGTTGGACGACGAGCTCGCCAGCTCGACCAACCAGTGGAAGATCGTGGCGCTGCACCATCCGCTGTACTCCTCGGGGCGACACGGCCCGACCCTCGGGGCCCGCGAACGTCTCGAACCGATCCTGGTGCGCCGCAAGGTCGACCTGGTGCTCGCCGGACACGACCACGACTACGAGCGCATCCACCCGCAGCGCGGCGTCAACTACGTCGTGAGCGGAGGCGGGTGCAAGACCACGCCGGTCGGCCGGAGTCGGTACACCGCCGAATCCGCCGCCATCCTCCAGTTCCTCGTGGTCGACGTGGTGGACGACCGCCTGGTCGGCCGTTGCGTGCGGGCCGACGGCGTGGTCGTGGACCAGTTCACCCTGCGCGCCCGGGAGGGACGATGACCGTTCGGACAGGTTCGTGAGACGCGCCGCCGTCGACCTGGCCGCCCCGCCGCTCTACGCGCTGCTCTGCGTGGCGGTGCTGCTCTCCCCTGCCGTCGCCATCACGCTCAGCTCCGATCGCGGCGGCATGCGCGAAGCGGCCGACGCCGACCTGGTGATCGCGAGCGGACTGCTCGGGGTGGGGCTCGCGGTGCTGTCGATGATCCGCATGCGGTCCGAGGAGATCAGGGCGGTGCGGCGTGCCGACATGTGGATCGCGTCGCTCGACTCGCTCGTCGTGTTGATGTTCGGCGCCACCGTGCTGCCGCTCGTGGTGCTCTGGGGCTTCACGGACGAACATGCCACGATGGCGCAGCGGGGTTACCCGGTGGTCCTGTTGTGGAGCGGGGTGCAGCTCGTGGCCATCGGGTTGGCAGAGGTGGTCGGACGAGTCGTGTTCTGGTGGTTGGAGCCACACGAGCAGCGCATCTCGCGACGTCGCCGTGCGCGCACGGCCTAGCTGTACCCGGCCCTCGCGACCGTCCGGCGAGCGCTTCAGTCGACGATCCGCACCTCGATCACGTCGCCGCGCACCTTGTCGACCCCGGTGTCCTCGAGGCACCCCCGCAGTCGACGGGAGGCATGCTCGCCGAGTGAGGGTCGGACCTCGGCGACGTACTCTCCACCACCCTGCCGGTGGGGTGGGCCGGCCACACGCCAGCTCACCGCGCCGACGCACGGCGTCCACAGGGCGACCGCCGCGTCGTCCAGGTCGTGGTGGTAGTTCCTCGTCTCGACGCTGAACACCACGCGGGTCGCACCGGCGCGGCCCGGCTCACCCGTGTACTGCGTCGCATCCGCCATGATCGCGACGCCGACCACGGTGACCGCCAGCACGAGGATCGGGCCCACGATGCGTCCTGCGGTCGTACGCCGTGCGGTCACCACCGGCCTCCTGCCGGTCCACGCAGATCCCGCAGCGGGTCGTCTCGATCGTCGAGGAATCCGCCCGGCGGCAGGGCGAGGCGCGACAGGCCGGCCGCAAGGCGCCGGTCGGTCGCACGACCGGCGGTCAGCCGAGCGACGCGCTCCACGACCCAGGCGAGACCGGCGAAGACGAGACCCGCTCCGAGGAGGACCGGGATGAACACATGGGTGGTGTCGGGGTCCGGACGGAGCCACTCGAAGACCGTCGACGGTCGGTCGCGGGCGTCGTCGAGGTGCCCGGCGATGCGGCGTGTCCGCACCGCCTCGAGGTCGCGAGCGATCCCGTCGATGTCCTGGCCGATCGTGTCCAGTCGCCTGCTCAGCAGCCAGCCGAGCACTGCGACCTCGGCGGCGAGGAAGATCGCCGCGCTGATCAGCGCCCGGTTCCACTCCCAGCGATAGAGGTACACGAACACGTACGCCCCCGACGCCGTCAGCGTGGCGGCACCGATCAGCATCATCACCACCTGCCGTCGGTTCATACCGCACCTCCCCCTTCCGGCCGGACGCTGTGTGCCGCCGGCTGCGGACCGTTCCGTTCCAGCACCTCGACGGAGCCCGCCGCGCCGTCGACCAGGACTCGATCGCCGTCGTGCAGGGCCGTGGCCGCGCCGGCCATGGCGGCGACGGCCGGCACGCCGAACTCGCGGGCCAGGATCGCGAGGTGGCTGAGCGGACTGCCGTGCTCCGCGACCAGACCTGCGGCGACACCGACCGCCGACGCGAGTGCAGGATCGAGGGACCGCACGACCAGGACCTTGCCCGCCGCGTCGAGCGGATCGTGGGTGACGGTGCCGACCGCACGCCCGGCGCTCACGCCGACCCCTCCGCCCTGGCCGCCGGAGCCGCGGTCGGGGACGTCGGGCACCACGCTGCCGTCGACCGCCAGCCGGAATCGGTCCGGGAGCGGCGGGCCGGCGAGCTCGTCGACCGGGACGGAGCAGACCACGTCCAGGTGGTCGATCGCGTGACGGACGATCCTCAGGTCCAGGTCGCGGACCGCGAGCGCTGCGTCGATCTGGCCGCGATGCTCCAGGCGGGCGCCGAGCTCGAGCGCTGCACACGCCGTCAGCTCCTGGACCCAGCGGACGCGCAGTCGGAGCGCCTCACGCGCCACGCCGATGGCGTCGACCGGGGCGCCCGGAGCGGGCGACTCGGGGAGGTGTGTGGGTGTGGGTGGCAGCACCCGTGGACCCCCGACGCTGGGTGCGACCAGCGAGAGGACGAGCGGATGTGCGGCGATGATGTCCGGGTCCTGGAGTCCGTCGAGCCTGGCCCGAGTGAGGGTCGTGAGGGCGAGCGAGGCGCCGGTGACCGTGGCGCGCTCGGTGTCGACGAAGAAGCCCGACAGGACCTCGTGGGCGTGCAGCGCAGCCAGTGCCCGCTGGGCGTTCGAGATCACCGTCAGCAACTGGACATCACCCAGTCGCTCCAGCGCGGCGAGCGACCTCAGGTCACCGTCGACCTCGGCGACCAGGTCGTGGGCGATGGCGGGCAACGCCACTCTGAGGCGGCCGATGCGCCACGACGCGAGCAGGCGACGGGCCGACGGCCGCGGGTCGAGGACCCGCCACCACGACCGCCTCGGTGTGACCACGCCCAGCGCCTCCAGATCGACCGCCACGCGACCACCGACGTCCACGACGAAGCGTCCTCCGAGTGCCCGGCTGCTCACCGCGCCGCTGAGGCGCAGCGCCTCTCGGATGCCGTCCTCGAGCGGTCGCTCCCAGAGGTCGCGTTCCAGGCGCGACAGCGGCAGCGGGAACGTCTCGGCGACCGGGCTCGCTCCCAGCACGTGGCCACCGGCGGGGGGCAACGCCGATGCGGTGATCGGTCGACTCTGCAGCAGGCGCAGCACACCCTCGCCGTCGACCAGCCACTCGATGTCCTGCGGCGCGTCGAACAACCGCTCGGCGGCTCGGGCGAGACGAGCGAGCTCGCGGCGCTCACGTGCCCCGAGCCAGGCCGTCCCGGCCTCCGTCGGGCCGGACTCCAGCAGGCCGGACTCCATCAGGCCGGACTCCATCAGATCGGCCTCAGTCGGGTCGGCGGCGACCGTGTCGCGGCGTCGACGCCGAGCGGGGCGACCGCGACGGGCGCTGCCATGACGGGTGCCGCCGTGACGGCCGAGTCGCACCTGTTCGCCGGTGACCTGACCGCTCACGATCTGATCCGGGAGCCCGCAGACCGCGGCGACGAGGTAGTGCGACCGGTCACCGGTGAGCGGGTCGACGCCGAAGAGCACCCCTCCCATGCGTGCGTCCGCCATCGGCTGCACGAGCACTGCCATCGCTGCGGCTCCGGAGACATCGCCGACGGCACCCGCCGAGTCGATGACATCGAGCACCGCTGCGACGAAGGGCTCCCACCCGCGCACGTGCAGCACGGTGCGGAACTGGCCCGCCATCGAGGACTCCGAGGTGTCCTCGACGATCGACGACGACCGCACCGCCAAGGGCTGCGTGCCCTCTCGGCTGAGCGCGGCCCACGCGTCGCGCAGCGCCGGACCGCCGGGTCCCGACCCGTTCCATCGTGCCGCCGTGGCGGGAGCGGTGAGCACGAACCCGTCGATGACCGGCAGACCGTGTTGCCGCGCGAGTGCCAGGTTCGACGCCTTGGCGCCGCTGAGCCGGGTGTCAGCCGCACGCGGCTCGTCGAGCCACACGATGGATGGTTCCATCACCCCCGAGAACCCGCCCCCGACGACGGTCATTCCGGTGCTCCCACCTCACGGGACGCGTCGTTGACATCCGACGCGACGGGTGCGACGTTGAGGCCCGAGCGGGGGCCGGGGGGATCGAATGTTCCGCACGACACGAGTTCGCCTCGCGGTGGTCGCCGCGAGCGTGGCGCTGCTCAGCAGCTGCACGACGTTCCCTTCTCCGGGACCGCCGCCGAGCGGCGACGGCTGTGACGCCCCCGCCGCTGCGGTGTCCGACCGTCCGGCGAGCCTCCGGGTCGGCGACACCGTCCGCCACTACACCTGGTCGGCCTCGTCCCGACCGGGGCCGAAGCCCCTGGTGATCGACATCCACGGCCTGCTCGAGGGCGTGATCGCCGGTGTGCATCCCGACATGAGCCAGTACACGGCGAAGGCCCACGACGAGGGCTTCGTCGTCGCCTACCCGATCGGCGAGAACGGTGGCGTCAACTGGGAGCTCGGCGAGGACACCCCCTCGCTGCGCTTCATCGACGAGCTCCTGGTGCAGCTCCATGCCGACGCGTGCATCGATCCGACCCGGATCTACGTGACCGGCCTGTCGTACGGCGCCACCATGACGACCCAGCTCATGTGCTACCGCTCCGAGGTGTTCGCGGCCGCCGCGCCGGTGGCCGGTCTGCTCCGGCCCGACAACGCCGGGGTCACCAACCCGGGCAACTGCAACCCCACGCGCGACGTCCCCGTCGTCACGTTCCACGGTGAGGCCGACCCCATCCTGGCGTTCGACTACTTCGCGCCGAGTCCACAGGCGTGGGCGACGCGCTACGGGTGCGGAGCGAAGACCACCACCGTGGTCGTGCAGGCCGACCCCGTCACCGGGCGACCGATCCGCAAGGACACCTGGGCCTGCGACGGCACCGCGGTCGAGTCCTGGCGCATCGAGGGCGGCGGTCACGCATGGCCCGGCAGTGCGTTCAGCACCGCGATCGCGGGCATCGTCGGTCTCACACCCACGTCGATCGACGCCACCGACATCAGCTGGGACTTCTTCGAGCGCTTCGCCCTGCCCGCGTCGTAGGGTCGTTCGCACCGGCAGCGGAGGAGGTCGTCACATGAGCAGGCTCATCGTGACCGAGTTCATGACGCTCGACGGGGTCGCGCAGGCTCCGGGCGGACCCGACGAGGACCCCGAGGGCGACTTCTCATGGGGTGGCTGGCAGGCCCCCTTGATGGACGACGACGCCGGCGACGTCATGTTCGAGCGGGCCAGCGGCATGGACGCCCTGCTGCTCGGACGACGCACCTACGAGATCTTCGCCGGCTACTGGCCGAACGCCTCGCCGGAGATCCCGTTCACCCGCCTGCTCAACGAGGTGCCGAAGTACGTCGCGAGCCGCACGCTCACCGGGCCGCTCGGGTGGCAGGGGGCGACCTTGCTCGCCGACGACCTCACCGGCGCCGTCGGTCGGCTCAAGGACCGCCACGACGAGGTCCACGTCATCGGCAGCCTCGATCTGGTCCGGTCGCTGCTGCGCGACGCGGTGGTCGACCGGCTGGACCTGTGGGTGTACCCGCTGCTGCTCGGCGACGGGAAGCGGGTGTTCGCGGACGGGACCGCGCCCACCGCGCTGCGCCTCACCGAGTCCACGACCTACCCCAGCGGCACGATCCACGCGGTCTACGAGACCGCCGGTGAGCCGACGGTGGGCGACATGTCCGAGGGGTAGGCCTCGACCGCCGGTAGCGTCACGACCGTGCCCAGCTCCGAGCGCCGCACCCCGACCCGTGCAGCGATCGTGCACCTGATCGGCTACCCGGGTGTCGGCAAGTACACCGTGGCCAAGGAGCTCGTCCGGCTGACCGACCGTGACGACCGACGGTTCGTGCTGGTCGACAACCACCTCACGAGCAACGTGATCTTCTCGGTCATCCCGGTCGACGGCAGGTCCGCCGCACCGCTGCCCGACGTCGTGTGGGACCGTGTCGACGAGGTGCGCGCCGCGGTGTTGCGCACGGTCGAGGACCTGTCCCCCACCGACTGGTCGTTCGTGTTCACCAACGTGGCGCTCGAGGGTGACCCGGTGGACCGGCGCTCGGTCGAGCGGGTGCGTCGCGTCGCGGCGACGCGGCACAGCCACTACGTGCCGGTGCGCCTCGCCTGCGACATCGATGAGCACCTCCGACGTGTGGTTCGACCGGACCGGGCCGATCGCATGAAGTGGCAGGACGCCGACGGCGTCGCCCGCTACCGCGCTCGGGCCGAGCTCATCGAGATCGACCATCCGGCGTTGCTCGATCTCGATGTCACGCACCGCTCCGCCACCGACAGCGCCCTGGCCGTACTCGAGCACCTCGAGCGGCTCGACGCTCGATCCCCGCTGGCGTAGGACGCCCGCCGGGTCACCCGGCTCGGTCGGCGAGCGGTCAGCGCTCGCGCCGCGACTCGTCGCCCGCGGCGAGCAGCGCGGTGGGCACCGCGGCCAACAGCACGATCGCGACCGCGTAGGGCGCTGCTGCGGCATAGGACAAGGCGCTGACGTGGCCCCACAGGCGCGTCGCCATGGTGTCGAACCCGGTCGGCCGCAGGAACAGCGTGGCCGGCAGCTCCTTCATCGTCGTCAGCAGCACGAGCGTCGCGGCGGCCGCGATGCCCGGGGTGGCCATGCGCAGCACGATCTCGCGCCACACACCCCACGGGCTGCGACCGAGGCTCCGGGCGGCGTCGTCGAGCGACGTCGGGATCTGAGCGATCGACGCCTGCAGCGCGCCGAGCGCGAGCGACAGGAAGAGCACGACATAGGCCAGGACCAGCAGCGGCAGCTCCTGGTAGAGGGGCCGGGCGAAGCGCACGCCGAAGAACACCAGCGCCAACCCGACGACGACACCGGGCAGCGCATGACCCGCGTACGCGGCACTGGTCGCGGCGCGTGAGAGACGGCCGTGGTGCCGCACCGCCAGCAGCGCGACCGGCAACGCCAACACGACGACGGCGGCCGCAGCGAGCACGGCCACGACCAGGGTGTTGCCGGCGGCTTCGACCAGCGCGGCGGGATCGGCTCGGGAGGATCCCCGTGTGAACCACTTGGACATGCCCCACAGCGGCACCCCGAGCGATGCGCCGCACAACAGGACGGGCCAGGCGAGCGCCACCCAGCGCCACGGGCCGAGCCGCACGATCGGCTGTCGCCGCGGCGCCCGCGCACCGATCAGACCGCCGCTGCGGCGACGTGCGCGGGATTCGAGCACCAGGATCACGACGGTCAGCACGGCGAGCAGGCAGCCGAGCACCGCTGCGGGGGTGCGATCGAACGACGCTCGGTAGGACCGGTAGATCACGTGGGTCAGCACCTCGTGTCGCATCGTCGCGACGGCACCGAAGTCGCTCAAGACGTAGAGCGCCACGAGCAGCGCGCCACCGACGGCCGCGGGACGGACCTGGGGCAGCGTCACGCGGAACAGCACCTGGAGCGGACCGCGCCCGAGCGTGCGAGCTGCGTCCTCGAGCGAGGGGTCGCAGCGACGCAGTGCCGCCATGACCGGCAGGTAGACGAACGGGTACGAGATCGAGGTGAGCACCACGAACGCTCCGACACCACCCGCCAACGAGGGCACAGCCCCCAGCCAGCTCCAGGCAGCGACGTAGGACGGCAGCGCGAGCGGCAGGCCCACCACCACCTGCACGACCCGCCTCGCGGGCAGGTCGGTCCGGGTGACCAGCCACGCCAGCGAGGTGCCGATCAACAGACAGGCGATGGTGACCGCCGCGGCCAGCCCGAGGGACCGCAGGGTCAGCTCGAGCGTGCGGGAGCGCAGCAGCGTGTCGCCGATCGGACCCCAACCGCCCTCGGCGGCTCGGACCACGAGGTACGACAGCGGCAGCACCGCGAGCGCGGTCGTGAGCGCGGTGCCGAGCACCAGCGGCAACGGGACGCGCCGACCGGCGCGTGTGGATGGTCGCCCACCCACACGCGCCGACGATGCGTGCACCGACGGGGTGCTCAGCTCAGCAGGCCCTTCTCGGTGAGCAGTGCCTGGGTGGCCTCGAGCGACTCGAGGTCGGTCAGGTCGATCGCCGGGCCCTCGAGCTCGGCGAGCGGCGGCACGCCTTCGGGATCAGCGATGCCGTCGACGACCGGGTACTCGAAGGTCTCGGTCACGAAGTACGTCTGGCCCGCCTCGGAGAGCAGGTACTCGACGAGCTCGAGCGACGCGGGGTTGTCCGCGCCCTTCTTGGTGATCCCGACGGCCGTCGCGTTGACCAGACCGCCCGGGTCGTCACCCGCGGGGAACACCAGCTCGGCGACGAGGCCGTCGCCGAGCTCCGGGATGCTGCGTGCCCAGTAGTAGTGGTTGATCAGACCCATCGCGATGTCACCGTTGTTGACGGCCTCGAGCACGTCGCCGTTGCTCTCGTACGCGACCGCACCGTTGGCGGCCATCTCGTCGAGCCACGTGGCGGCGGCTTCCTCGCCCTGGCTCACCCGGAACCCGGTGATGAACGCCTGGAACCCGGCGTTGCCCGGCACCCACGCCGTCATGCCGGCGTACTTCGGGTCGGTCAGGTCCGTCACACCGGCCGGCGGCTCGGCCACGAGATCCGGGTTGTAGACGATGACGCGCGAACGGCCGGTGACGCCGACCCAGGCGTTGTCCTCGCCGGGGCGGAAGCGCTCGTCGGCCAGCTCGACGACCTCGTCGGGCAGGGACGTGAGCAGATCGGCCTTGGCGAGCACACCGGCGGCGCCGACCTCCTGGGTCAGGAACACATCCGCGGGGGTGGAGTCACCTTCCTCGAGGAGCTGCGCGCCCATCTCGGCGGAGTTGCCGTAGCGGACCTCGACCTCGATGCCGGTGTCCTCGACGAACTGGTCGATCAGCGGCTGGACGAGCTCCTCGTCGCGACCGCTGTAGAGCACGAGCGACTCGGCGGTCTCTTCTGCGACGGTGGTGTCGGCGGCGGAGTCGTCGTCGGAGCTGCACGCTGCAGTGGTGAGCAGCGCGAGCGCCGCAAAGGACAGTGCGAGCGGGCGGAAGCCGCGGCGCAGTCGGGTCATGGATGGTTCTCCTGTCTCGAATCGGGCCGACGCGTCTCGCCGAGCCCCGTTCCACGACGCCCACCGGGGCGCGTGGTGTGCGCCCGTGCGGCGGCCGATCGCTCGGGTCGAGCTGCTCGGCCGGCGCGCGTCAGGCGCGGGTGAATGGGTACGCGGCGACCCACGGAGGGCCGCGCCGCGACCTCGGATGCCCCCTCGTCGAACTCGGGAGCATCGGGATCGACACCGACCGCCCGGGGGAGGTTCCGCCTCGCCGATGCCGCGCCGCGCCACGCAACCGGCCCGTTCGACGCACGCCACGCCGTGCGAGCACGGCCAGCGAGACGACTGCCACCAACGAGATCGTGACCTCGGCATGCACATCGACGTGGGCCTCGGCGCCGTAGGCACCGCCGAGACCGAACACGACCAGGACGGCCACGAGCAGCAGGTTCCGGAGGGTGCCCTGACCGGGCCGGTGCGCCGCTGCCGGGACCTGCATGTCCGACACGGTAGGTACACTTCACCGCTGCGGCAAAGCGAATCGAACTCTCGGCGAGAATGAGTGTTACCCGGGGTGGCCGGCCACCCCTTCCCCGATCCCGCGCTCGAGTCCCCTGCCGCAGGACGGCATCAGCAACATGTCGTGTCAGGAAGGGCTCGCTGACACCTCGTCCGCTGGGGTGACGTTCGGCCCTACCGGTGCCGCTCTCTCCGTGATGTCGTGGAGACATCGACGCGTTCCTGACCACTCGACGAAGCGCGACACCCGCCGCCGAGAGGAGATGCCATGAGGGTCCTGATCGTCTACGAATCGATGTACGGCAACACCCACGAGATCGCCGAACATGTGGCGGCCGGCCTCGGCGAGCGCCACACGGTCGACATCGTCGCCGTCTCGGCGCCGCCCCCGCCGGACCTCGACGTCGAGCTGCTCGTCATCGGAGGACCGACGCACGTGCACGGTCTCAGTCGGGCATCGACCCGCGAGGCCGCGGCCGACGCGGCGGCGACCGATGACGACCTCCACCTCGACGACGGCGCCGACACCGACTCCGGCCTCCGGGAGTGGCTCGCTGCGCTCGGGCCGAACCCTCACGCACGCGGCGCCGCCTTCGACACCAGGTTCGACGCAGCGGCCGTGCTGACCGGTCGGGCGTCGCGTCGCATCGCCAAGCGGCTCGCAGGGCACGGCTACGACCTGATCGCAGAGCCGGAGAGCTTCTTGGTCGACAAGCAGAACCACCTCCTTCCGGGCGAGCCCGAACGGGCACGTCGTTGGGGCGTCCGACTCGCCGAGGAGCTCGCAGCCAGCGGGGCGACGGCGTCGACCGACCGGCATCAGCCCCCGAAGTAGCCCTCGGCACGCACACCAGCGGCCCGCCGGGCGCCGGTGGTGCGCCGTCCTGACCTTCGGCCCTATCCCTGGCGGTCGATGCGCGGCAAAGTAGCTGGGGACACGTCGACGAAAGGCTGAGCCATGGCTGACACCACGGATCACAGGATCACCGCTCTCGAGACGCAGATCGGCGAGCTCCGGACCCAGCTGCAGGACGTGCGCCGCCAGCTGTCCGAAGCGGAGCTCGACCAGTGGCGTGCTCGCATCGACGATCTCGAGGTGCAGGCACACCTCGGGACCCTCGAGGTCAAGCAGCGGCTCGACCCCGTCGTGGACGACCTCCGGAACCGGTGGCTCGACGCACGTGAGCAGGTGTCGAACAGCACCGACACGGCGTCCGAGGTGATCGACGCCCTGCGCAAGGGGCTCGAGCACGCCATGGGTGAGATGCGGCGTTCCATGGTCGAGGCGAAGTCGGCGGCGAAGCGCTGACCGAGCGGACGCTGCAACCGATGGCGGGGACGGCGATCGAGACGGTTGCCCTGTGCAAGCGCTTCGGCCGACACGTCGCGCTCGACCACCTCGACCTGGCCGTGCCGAGCGGAACCGTGTTCGGCTACCTCGGACCGAACGGCGCCGGGAAGAGCACGACGATCCGGGTGCTCATGGGGCTGATCAGCTCGACCTCGGGCACGGCGTCGGTGCTCGGCCTCGACGTCTCGCGCCGCAGCGTCGAGCTGTCCCGACGCGTCGGCTACCTGCCGGGTGACTTCGTCGCCTACCGCGACCTGACCGTCGGCGACTACCTGTCGTACGTCGCCCACCTGCGCGGCGGCGTTCGCGCGAGCGACGTCGACGTGCTCGTCGAACGATTCGAGGTCGATCCGGGCAGGAGGATCGGCACCCTGTCGCACGGCAACCGCCAGAAGGTCGGTCTGATCCAGGCGACGATGCACCGCCCCGATCTGCTCGTCCTCGACGAACCGACCTCGGGTCTCGATCCGCTCATGCAACGCGAGTTCCTCCAGCTCCTGCGCGAGTTCCGCGACGAGGGGCGCACGGTGTTCCTGTCCTCCCACGTCCTGGCAGAGGTCGAGGCGGTCGCCGACATGGTCGCGATCATCCGCGACGGACGGCTGGTCACCACCTCGGACATCGACGAGCTCCGGGCCAGGACACGTCGACGGGTCGAGCTCGCCTTCGCGGACCACACCGCTCCCCCGGTCGAGACGCTCTCCCGTCTCGACTCGGTGACGATCTGCAGCGTCGAGGGCGACGTCGTCGCGCTCGAGGTCGAGGGCTCGATGGCGGAGCTCATGGCGGTCGCCGCCCCCTTCGGCATCGACCGGGTCGTCAGCGCGAACGTCGACCTCGAGGACGCGTTCCTCCAGTACTACGCCGACGAAGGACGCTGAGATGGTGACGACCGTGTTCACCAAGACGTTGCGGGACCAGCGACGCGGGCTGATCGGGTGGAGCGTCGGGACGGCGGCGACCGTCGTCCTCATGGCGGCGATCTGGCCGAGCTTCTCCGACATCGACATCGACGGACTGCTCGCCCAGTACCCGAAGGCACTCCTCGAGGTGTTCAACGTCCGTGCCATGTCGACGGGCACCGGCTATCTGAACGCCGAGCTGTTCAGCCTGATGCTGCCGGCGATCTTCATCATCTTCGCGGTCGGACGCGGCGCCAAGGTGCTCGCCGGTGAGGAGGAGGACGGCACCCTCGAGGTGCTCGTCACCCTGCCCGTGCCTCGCACGACGATCCTGCTGCACAAGGCGGCGGCGCTGGTCATGGACGTCATCGCCCTCGGCGTCGTGCTGTTCGTGTCGACGTGGCTGTCGTCGCAGGTCTTCGGGCTCGACATCGCGGTCCGCGCCGCACTGAACGGCGCGGTTGCCATGGTGTTGCTCGGCATCGAGTTCGGACTCGTCGCGCTCGCGATCGGAGCCGTCACGGGCCGACGGAACGTCGCTGTCGGCGCATCGGCGTGTCTCGCCGGCGCCGCATACCTGGTGTTCCTCGCGGGACAACTCGTCGACTCGCTGAGACCGCTGCGCCGCTTCTCGCCGTTCTACCAGGCGATCTCGGGCGGCCCGCTCGACGAACGACTGCCCGGGATCGTGTGGTGGACCGTGGCCGTCGGCGTCGTCGTGTTCGCTGCGTCGGTCCGCGTGTTCGCCAACCGCGACCTCCGCGTCTGAGGGCCCCTTCGGTGCACGGCCCCGACGGCGTCAGAGGTGTTGGAGCTCTCCGACGACGACGTGGCAGCGGCGCTCGCCGATGCGCCGGTCCCACCCTCGATCACCTCGCTCGCACTCACCCCCGATGGACCTGCACCCTCGGGGTTCGCTGCCGAGATCGAGGTGCGCGTCGACGACGGACACTTCGAGGTCGACGTCAACACCCCGGGGACAGCGGACGAACGCCCGTTGGTCAATGGCCTGGCGGTCGACGACGAGCAGCGCGTCCGGGTCGTCACCGGGGATCCGACCGACCAGCTCACCCTCGTCGACCAGCGTTCCGAACCCGGCGGAGGCGCGGGCGCCCCTGCAGACGGCTCACGCGTGCTGGAGCTGGCGGTCGGTGCGTCGTACCCGCTCGACGGCGGCCAGACGGTGAGCATCCCGGTGCTGCTCGTCCACGACGACGCGGCGGCCTTCGACGCCGCCTCCGTGGCCGGGGCCATCGAGGCCTGGCGCACCGCCGTCACGCCGCCCGGTGCGCTCGTGCTGCAGTTCGACCTCCGCGTCGGCGCACCGACGATGTCGGCCCCGTTGCTCGACGTGCGCGGGGTGCGTCTGCCACTGCCGTGACGCCTTCACCGTGGAGGTCATCAGCTCCTTCCCGGCGAGTCGCTCACGTTCCCTTTCTCCAGCGGTCCCGACTGGCTACCATCGCCCGCCGTGGGGGAACGGCCGGGGGTGGGTTGGTGGCAGGCGTCCGATGGCGAGTGGTATCCACCCGAGCGGCACCCTGACTACGTGCGCCTCGTCGAAGCGACCCGACGGGAAACCGCGGCCCGAGCGACGTTCGGCCCGCCCGAGCACGACGAGTCGAACCCGAGGGTGTTCAACCCGACCCGCAACAAGTTCTCCCCCTACGCGCTGACAGCGATCGCCTTCGGGTTCGCTGCACTCCTGTCGTTCTTCCTGTTCGGGTTCCGGCTCTGGCTGTTCGCACTGGGAGCCGCCGTGCTCGCCACGTGGAAGGCCCGCCAGTGGACCGACGACGGCAACGGTGGCGCCGTGATGGCACGCGTCGCGAAGTGGGTGGTCGTGGGTTCGGTCGTCCCGCCCATCGGCGTCATCGTGTTCGCCGCGGGGTCGTCGATCTACGAGGACGCCACCGAGGGGCCACCTCCGTGGGAGCTCGAACGAGGTGACTGCATCGAGATGGACCCACCGGACGACCCCGATGATGAGTCCCCCAACTGGCTGCGGGTCGAAGTCGTCGACTGCGCCGACGCCCACCTGGGTCAGGTCGTGGTCGTGACGAACATGGGCGTCGGCCAGGAAGAGCGGGTGGCAGCCTCGGCAGTTCCGGACCCGACGGAGCACTGGGACTCCATGGCAGCCACCATGTGCGACGAACACGTCGGCGACGACGTGTGGGCAGCGCTCGACGAGTCAGTAGGGATCGCCACGATGCGGTGGCACTTCGAGAACCTGACCCGCCACCCGGATCCGGACGGCTACGGCTTCCTCGTGTGCCTCGCAATGAACCTGGACGACTCACCGATGGTCGGTTCGGCCCTGCCGGACTGACCTGAGCACCGAACGTCGCGCGCCCGTGAGCCCGGTCCGCCGTCGGATCACAAGGGCACGGCGACTCCGGTCAGCGCTTCAGACAGCTCCCAGAGGCGGCGCCCGGCGACCGGATCGAGCGTCTCGGGTGAGGTCTCGACCAGCGCGGGGCGGCCCCATCGTTGAGCGATCCGCGGTCCGTAGCACCGTCCGGGAACCACGGCGGCGGCGGTCGCTGCATGGACCACGGGCTCGGCACCCGCTGCGGTCCCGCGGAAGAGCACTGCGATGCCCGTGTCCAGCAGTCGGGCGGCGCGCCGGTGCCGGGTCCCCGCGGCGTTCTCCCAGAACGACGACGCGACGATGCCGGGATGCACCGCCACGGCGGTCGTGTCGTCGGCGCCGGGCGCGGTGGACGCGGCGAGGCGACGTCTGAGCTCGGCGCTGTGCAGCAGGTTCGCCGTCTTGGAGCGCCGGTATGCGGCCACGGGCCGGTAGTCCTTCTCCCCCATCAGGTCGCCCCACTGCATCGTCGCCCGCAGGTGTGCCATCGACGAGACGGTGACGACTCGGCTCCCTGGTGCGGCGAGGATCGACGGCAGCAGGTGCGACGTCCACGCGAAGTGACCCAGGTGGTTCACCCCGAACGTGGTCTCGAAGCCGTCGACGGTGATCGTGCGGGACCGGACGATGAGCCCCGCGTTGTTGACCGCGATGTGGACCCTGCCGAATCGCTGCGTCGCCTCGGCTGCTGCGTCGGCGATCTGTTGCAGGTCGCCGAGGTCGAGTCGCAACCGCTCGACCTCGGCATCGGGGTGACGACGCAGCACTTCGACGCGTGCGGCAGCGGCACGCTCGTCGTTCCGACAGGCGAGGACCGTCGTCGCGCCGGCGCCCGCGAGCGCTGCGGCGCATTCGAGCCCGATGCCGCTGTTGGCGCCGGTCACGATCGCGACTCGACCGCGCAGCGAGGGAACGATCAGGCCGCTGGGCATGCGTTCGGACCCGGACCACTCTGCGCTCCGGCGCCACCGAGCCACCGGAACGGTGTCACCCGGAGTACTCGCCGAAGCGGTCCACGGTCCGAGCGGTGACGCCGTCGGGGTCGAGCTGGCGGGCGACGAGGTAGCCGGGGCCCATCCACCCTCGGTGCATGTACCTGCCGAACGAGATGCGGGTCCCAGGGGCTCCCGAGGCGGCGGGGAACATCTTCACCCGTTCCAACGCCTCGCGGACACCTGCAGGCGACAGCGGACGAGCCTCGGCGAACGCCCGGAGCAGCACGACCGCAAGATCGCGGTTCACCACGGGGACGCACCACTCGGGCCGTCGACCGAAGCGCTCGTCGTAGCGGTCGAGGAACTCCTGGCCGACCGGGTTGGACGCGTCGTACTGGTCGATCCCCGTCCAGCCGACCATGGCGTTCCACACGATCTCGTTGAGCCACGCGTTCTGGAAGGCGGTCCCCATGAACCGGGGCGGATCCCAGTCGAGCGCCTGCATCGCGAAGCCGACCAGCACCACGCCGAAGCCGAACCCGCAGTGCACGACGGCGCCGACCTTCGCGTCGTGCAGCTTGCGCACCTGCTCGGTGACGTCCTGCGCGGTCTGTGGGATCGACTCCTCGACGGCGATCCGGATGCCACGCCGCTTGCACGCACGCCTGAACTGCTCCACGTAGGACTCGCCGATGAGCGACTGCTCGACGAGCACTCCGACGTCGTCGTGGCCCCCCTTGGCGATGAGGTCGCTCCAGAAGATCGGCTCGTCGCTCATGGAGCCCATCGACAGCGAGTACGTCCACTCCCCCAGCCACTCCTCGGAGCCGGTGACGCTGATCGCCGGGACCTTGAACCGCTCCTCGATCGCGACCTTCACCGGCTCGGCGTTGTCGGTGATCGACGGACCGAAGACGACCAGACAGCCCTCGTCGACGAGCTCCTCGTAGGCGTCGATGACAGCCTTCACCGAGCCCTTCGGCAGTCCTTCGACCTCGCGGTAGATCACCTCGACCGGCCGGTCGATGGCGCCGGATTCGAACCCGTCGGCGAAGACCATGTCGAACGGGTCGGTCAGATCCGCTCGCCGTTCGGCCGGGAAGCCCTCCGGCAGCCGGAAGTCCATGAGGTAGCCCATCTTGATGGGCTCGGCGTCGCTCTCGTATCCCACGTGGGTCCCCCTCCACCGCAGCCCCGGCGTCCGAGCCGGGCCCGATCAGCGGTAACTTAAGATGGTGCACACTCTCTTATCAAGGAGTTCCTGATGGCCCCCGAGCCGGGGGCCGAGCCGACTGCCGGGCCGAAGGCGACACGCCGTCCACGCGGTGCGCCCCGGCTGCTGGCCCTCGAAGCGGCCCGCGAGCTGTTCGCGCTGCAGGACTACCGCAGCACGACGACGAAGGAGATCGCCGAGGACGGCGGGGATCGCCGAGCACCTGCTGTTCCGGCACTTCGGCTCGAAGGCGGCACTGTTCAACGAGGCGGTCGTCGTGCCGTTCCTCGAGATCGTGGACGACCTCAGCACCCGGTGGGAGTCGATCGTTCCCGGGCCCGGCACTGCCGAGGTCGTCGGGCGAGAGTTCCTCGGCGGGCTCTACGACCTGTTCCTCGGCAACCGTGGGCTCGTCATGACGCTGTGGGCGGCCGACGCGCTGAGCGCCGAGGAGCTCGAGGAGACCGGGATCGCCGACATCGACCGTGCCATCGCGGTGCTCGCCGATCTGGGTGAGAGGGGCGGCGACATCCTCGGCCTCGACACCGAGCACCACGACCTCGCTGCTCGATCGACGGTCGCGCTGGTCGCGGGCATGGCGGCGTTCGGCGCCACCTTCTTCGGCGGGGTCCGACCTCCTCGCGACGTGATCGTCGACGAGATCACCGAGGCCGTACTGCACGGCTTCCTGCACCGCAGCGGCTGAATCGACCACCTGCGCCGCGGCGCGCTCGTGCCCATCGCCGCCCTCGACCGGTGTCGGCGGTGGATCCACGACGCCGGGTGCTCAGCCGCCACCGTGCAGCGGCTGGTTCTCGACGTCCGGGAAGAGCTGCTCGGTCGGACCGGCGGTCACCTCGCCCATGAGCTTGGTGACGAGATGCGGTGCGAACACCGAGAGGTAGAGCGCATGGCCGACGACGACGACCGCGGCGACCGACAGCAGCGAGGCGCCCACCCGGCTCGAGGTCCTCGACTCGGCCCACGCCTCGACCAGGTTGCGACCCCGGTCGTCGGTACGGCCCAACAGGTAGGCGAACACCATCATCTGCAGCGCCATCGCCAGCGCGTCGTACACCGGGTACTGCTGCTTGGTCCCCTCGAAGATCGCGAGCCCGGGGATCACCCGGCCGTAGTAGAAGACTCCGAGCTGTGCGCCGAGCACGGCGTTGAAGAGGAACGCCCACACGAACCCGACCCCGAACCCGACGGCCAGCAGCGCGATCGGGCGGCGCCAGCCGAACCGAGCGCTGGCGCGGTTGCCGAGCGTCGCGCCGACCAGGGCGGGAATCACGAAGTACGGGATGTAGCCGATCGGTACCGACGACGGCAGCCCACCCCAGGTCATGTCGAGCGGCCACCACGACGGCATCCGTGGGATCGCCGTCGGGAACTGGGCGTACACCGCCCAGTCGTAGGGCGCCTCGATCCACGAGATCGCCGCGGCCGAGATGCTGACCAGGAGCAACGGGTGCAGGCGCCGAGCACGCCAGCTGAGGGCGACGCCGGCGACGAGGAACACGATGCCGCCGATGTAGGCGAACGCGATCGCCAGCGCGACCGGCGCCGTCAACCCGGGGCTCACCGACCGGTGTCGCGTTCGTCCGGACGACGCGCTTCGGGATCGAAGCGCAGCACCAGGCCGACGATCAGGACCGCCAGCCCGAGCAGCGTGCCGAGCATGATCACCTGTGCCATCCGGTCACCCCTCAGCACGGCTCGGGTGCGCCGAACGGCGTCCCGCACATGGTCTCGTCCCAGTTCATGGACCCGGCCTCGGCGAAGTTGCCCTCGCCATCGACCGGGTTCCGGGCATCGGGATCCCAGCGGAAGACGCTCCAGTGGTTGATGCCGGCCCGCTGGAAGGACCCTGCGTGCCGGGCGTCGGGTGTCCAGTCCTCGCCGCCGAACATGTCGAGCATCGGGACGTCCTCGGCCTGCTGGAGCATCGTCGTGACGCCCTCCCTCGAGAACTCGGTCATGCCCGCATCGCGGATCATGCGCAGGAGCGCGTACAGCCCGATCCAGGAACGCACCGAGGTGACCTTGACCTGTCCCGGCTGGAGCGACTCGTCACCCGATGCCGCCAGATCGGCGCGCATCACCTGGTACACGGGGAGGTCCACCGTCGCCGGCGGGAACGAGTTCACGAACACCATCTGCTCGGCGAAGTCACCGAAATCGGCGACCGCGTCCGCCGGAAAGGTGCCCAGCGTGGCGGCGATCATCAGGGGCGACTCCAACTGGTCGGCCGTGTTCACGATCTGGACCGCTTCCTGTTCGCCCACCGCCAGGATCACACCCTCGGCGCCGGCCCCGTCCGCCTTCAGGATGAACTGCGAGAAGTCGGTCGTGCCCGACGGCACCGCCGCATCCATCGGGAACGTGGCGCCGTCGGCCGCGTAGATGTCCTCGAGCAGTCCCTGCAGCGCCGAGGCCTGGGCCAGGTCCGCGCGGATCACGCCGATCTGGTCGACGTCCTGCTCGAGCAACGCCTTCGGCATGAGCAGGGTGGCCCCCGTGCTGGATGCATCCAGCGGGAACGCGTTGTCGGCCGCCCAGTCCGCCGGCGACACGTTCGTGGCGACACGGGGGATGCCGGCCTCGGTCAGAGCAGCAGCGACCTCGGCGTTGCCGGCGGTGGTCGTGTCGTTGATCGTCGCGACGATCCCCTTGCCGTCGAGCTCCCGGACGCACTCGACGGACTGATCCGCGTTGGCCCCGTCGTCGCAGGTGTGGACCTCGACGCACGAGCCGTTGGCGCCGCCACGTTCGTTGAACGCCGTGGCGGCGGCCTCGAGTGCGACCGCCAGGTCACCGAGCGAGATGACCGGCGACTCGAACACCGTCGAGGTGCCGACGACGAGCGGCGGCTTCGACTCGTCGCACGGCCCGTCGTCCCACAGTCCGACCGCGGCGACGTCGACCTCGTCCACCACCTGGGTCCCTCCCGATCCATCGTCATCCGCGGGCATCGACGGATCGTCGTCGCTCTGGCTGCAGGCGCCGGCCAGCAACACCACCGTTGCGAGCGCACACCCTCCGGTCGTACGGAACCTCGACATGGGCCCTCCTCGTGTCGGTCGGCGCAGCGACCGGTCGTCGCCGAGTGGCCGAGACCTCACCCACACACGAGTGAGCAGTGACTCGACGACACCCGTCCTCACCGCCGTTCCCCCCGGACCGGCGTTCACTGTGAACAGTGGCCACTATCTTAATGGCCCGGCCTCGCGGACGTCGGGATTCCTGGGCCGGCCGACGGAGCCCTCCCCGCCGGTGACTCGCGGCCCGCGACTCCGTAGGGTGGACAACGCAGCCGAGACCATCGGCAAACCAGCAAGGAGTCGCCGTTGTCCCGACACGGCGTCGGGATGATCTCGCTGGACGGACCACGAGCCGCTGCCCCGGCCCGACCACCGACGTGGGCAGATCGGCTCCCGGTACACGTGTGCGCCACCGGGGCCGCCCGAGGGAGGTCGCCGGGGTGAGCGGCACGGCTGCCCGTGGGACGACGGCGACGTGCCGACGGTCCACCACGCTGCCGCCGGGGGTCAGCTGTCGCGTCGTTCGAACAACGAGGTATCGCGATGACCACCATGACGAAGGAACTGCTGACCGACGAGCTGCTCGCGCGCTGCGACGAGCGAGCCCCCGTCTACGACCGGGAGAACCGGTTCTTCGATGAGGACTGGGAGGAGCTGCGTGACTGCGGCTACCTGCGCTGCTGCCTCCCGACCGAGCTCGGGGGACTCGACCTGCGCCTCGACGACTACGTCGAGCAGGTGCGGCGGCTGGCCTACGTCGCGCCGGCGACCGCGCTGGCGACGAACATGCACTGCTACTGGTCGCGGCGTGGCCGCCGACCTGGTACGTGCGGGCGACGAGTCGTTCCGTTGGATGCTCGACCGGGTCGCGGACGGGGAGGTGATGTGCGCGCTGCACGGCGAGGCCGGCAACGACCTCCCGCTGTTGTACGCCGTCGCCCATGCCGATCGCACCGACGGCGGCTGGGAGATCTCGGGTCACAAGATCTTCGGCAGCCTGTCCCCCGTGTGGACCCTCGGCGGGCTCCACGCGATGGACGTCTCGGATCCGGATCAGCCGCAGATCGTGCACGGCTTCGTCTCCCGTGATGCCGAGGGCATCCAGATCATCGACACGTGGGACACGCTCGGCATGCGGGCCACCCAGAGCCAGGACACCGTGCTCGACCGAGCGTTCGTGCCCGACGAGCAGGTGGTGCTCGTCTGCCCGGCGGGGTTCGCCGGCGCCGGCCCGTTCCAGGTCACGATCTTCGCCTGGGCGCTGATGGGGTTCTCCGCCACCTACCTCGCCGCCGCACAGCGGGCGTACGACATCACCGTCGACCGGATGCCCCAACGCACCTCGATCGCGCTCACGAACTCGATGGCGCACCACCCAGAGGTGCAGCACGAGGTCGCCGAGATGCGCATCTCGCTGCAGGCCGCAGAGGCGACGCTCGAACGCACGTGCAGTGACTGGGCCTCAGGTGTCGAGTTCGAGGACTGGCCGGCCCGCTTGGTCGCCACTCGCTCGTTCGTGATCGACCAGGCGTACTCCGTCGCGGATCGTGCGCTCGACCTGACCGGTGGCGCCGGTTCCTTCAAGCGCAACCGCCTCGAGCAGATCTTCCGCGACGTCCGCATGGGCCGGTTCCACCCCGGCAACTCGATGCTCGCGCACGAGCTCATCGGCAAGCTGAGCCTCGGCCTCGACCCCGACGAACCCCCACGCTGGGGTTGACCGCACGCCCGGTCGCTGCCTGCAGCCCTGACGGCACCGGCGAGAGCGATGCCGTCGTTCGCCATCGTGACCGGCTCCACGCAGACCCATCCGCGTTCGCCGCTGAAGACGACCACGTGGGTCACCGGTCCGTCCCACGACAGGCGAGCACCCGGGACGTCGACCGAGGTGTCGGTGAGCCCGGTGAAGCACGCGGGTGGGCTCGGCGACTCCCGGCGTCCTGAGGGCGTGGTGGCCCGACACCCGGACCGGCGGACCGGGCGCGTCGCTGCGAGGCCGTGGATCGCGCTGCCGTCGTCGTGGTCGGCAGCGAGCGCTTCCGCGATGTCACCGAAGCGGAGCGGGTCGAGCTGCCCGAGACGCCCGCCGAGCCCGGGATGCACGATCGCGGTCGATCCGCCGGCGCGCAGCGTCAGAGCGCTCGGCTGCGACTCCGTCATCGTCGGCTCCCTCGTCGACATCGCTGACGGCCATAGTGTGCAGCGCCCGCCTCGAGCACGGGAGGAGCCTCTCACGTCATCGGATCGACCGATCGCCGCGGTGACGTCGACCTGCCCGCTCAGCCTCCGAGGATCTTGGCCTTCTGGGCGGCGAACTCGTCGTCGGTGAGCACTCCGTCGGCGTGCAGGTCGCCGAGCCGTCGGAGCTGGTCGATCGGGTCAGCAGCGGCAGGTGCCGCGACAGGAGCGGGCGCGGCCTGTGGAGCGGCCTGAGGCGCAGCGGTCTGTTGGTACGCCTGCTCCCGGTCCGCGTAGATCTGTGCATCCCGGCCGGCGAACTTCTCGGCCTGTCGGCGCTGCACCCGTCCGTTCACCGCGGATGCGGTCCCGGCGATCACCGCGGTCCGGGCAACACCTCTGAGCAGTCCTGGCATGATCGTCCCCTTCTCAACCCAGCGCGTCGAGCGCGTCCATCAACACTTCGGCGGGGATCCGGGCGCTCGCCAACACCTCGGCGCCCTGGCCCCGGGCGGCGGCGACGAACGGCCTCGCCCATGCGTTCTCGTAGAGCAGCACCGCTGCGGTGGTTCCCGGCTCGAGGATCGAGCCGGCATCGGCGCGTTCGTCGTCGCCGAGCAGGCCGGAGCGTGCACCGGCGAACATGGTGAGCTCGCCGCCGACGAGGTCCAGGTCGACTCCCGACACCACCCCGTCGTCATCCTTCTGCACCAGCATCAGGTCGAGCAGGGTGATCGTGCCCGAGTCGATCAGATCGGCGAGCGCCGCAGCGACCGATCCGTCGCGTCGATCGGTCGAGAGCCGAAGGACCAGATAATCGATCGGTCCCGTCACGTCGTCTGATTGCGTCGCCATCCCCGTCCTCTCCGTGCAGCGGTCGCCGACACGGTCGGACTTTGCACCTCGCCGCGGGATTCGACATCACCCGACGAGGGTGATGTCGACACGTTCCCCCCTGGCGAGGATGGCCGACGGCCGACGGTCGACTCGCTCACCGTGCGGGCATCGCCACGGTCCTCGATCTCCCGAACCCGTCGTCCACGCCTCGCAGGTGAGCACAATGAGCAAGCACCACAAGCAGCACTCCCGCCCGACGGCCGACGGTGACGAGCGGCCAGAGCGATTGCGCCGCAAGGCGTACGAGGCCGAACTCGAGCGGTTGCAGGTCGAGCTCGTCCATCTCCAGCAATGGGTGCTGAGCACGGGTGCCAAGGTGTGCATCGTCTTCGAAGGTCGCGACGGGGCGGGCAAGGGCGGTGTCATCAAGCGCATCACCGAGCGGGTCAGCCCTCGGGTGTTCCGGGTCGTCGCGCTGCCGGCGCCGACGGATCGGGAGCGATCCCAGATGTACATCCAGCGCTACGTGCCGCACTTCCCGGGTGCGGGCGAGGTCGTGATCTTCGATCGGTCCTGGTACAACCGCGCCGGGGTCGAGCGTGTCATGGGGTTCTGCACCGACGACGAGGCGGAGCGCTTCCTCGAGATGGCTCCAGGTGTCGAGCAGGCGATGGTCGACTCCGGCATCATCTTGTTGAAGTACTGGCTCGAGGTCGACGACGCCGAGCAGACCAGACGGCTCTCGTCCCGCATCGATGACGGGCGCAAGACCTGGAAGCTCACCGCCATGGATCTCGAGTCGTACAGCCGCTGGTACGACTACTCCCGTGCACGCGACGCCATGTTCGCCGCGACCGACACCGACGCCGCCCCCTGGTACGTCGTCGACTCGAACGAGAAGCGTCGAGCCCGGCTCAACACCATCGCTCATCTGCTCGACCGCATCCCCTACGAACCGGTGCCACACCCGCGGGTGGAGCTCCCGCCTCGCCAGGACCCCGGCGACTACACCGAGCCCGACCGACCGCTGCGCGATGTCCCGAACCGGTACTGACCGACCGCCCCCCGACGACACCTCGGGACGCGGGTCCGACACCTCCGGGAGCGACGAGCCACCGCCGGACCCGCCCGAGGGTCCGACGGACGACGCCCCTCAGGGGTCGGGCACCGGGGCGCTCACTCGGCTGTCCGACGCGCTCGGATGGGTGTTCCGCCGACGCCTCTGCTTCGGAGGTCTGCTCGGTGCGCTCGTCGCGTTCTGCTGCTCCCTGACCCCCTCGCTCCTCCCCCGGGGATGGGTGCTCCAGGGCGTGGTGAGCGGGGTCACCGCAGCGATCGGGTACGGGCTGGGGGCGATGGCGTCGTCCGGGATCCGGAAGCTCCTCCGCCGTGAGCCGACGTCTCGTACGAAGCAGATGGCGTGGCGGCTCCTCCTCGCGGCCTCGGTCGTGCTGGTCGCGGCATCCGTGGTGTTCGGCAATCGATGGCAGCAGGACGTTCGCCGGCTCATGACGATGGAGCCGCTCGAGGCGTCGCACTGGATCGGACTGCTCGTGCTCGCAGTCGCGGTGGCGGCGCTGCTGCTGGTGATCGCCCGTGTCGTGCGCGGAGGCACTCGTGCGCTCATCCACCTGATCGGCCGCTGGGTGCCTCGGCAGGTCGCCTACACCGCCGGAGTCGCGCTCGCCGCCGTCGTGGTCATCGGCGTCGTGCAGGGCGTCGTGCTCGACGGCCTCGTCGATGCCCTCGATGCCGCGTACTCGGTCTCGGACTCGGGCACGAGCAACGGCGTGACGCAGCCGACGTCGTCGCTGCGCTCGGGCGGCCCCGACTCGCTCGTGCCCTGGGACTCACTCGGGGTGAAGGGGCGGGACTTCGCCGGAGACGGCTGGGCGGAGAGCGTCGACGACCTCGAGGCGTTCAGCGGTGGCACCGTCGAGGACCCGATCCGCGTGTACGTCGGACTCGAGTCGGCCGACACGCTCGATGACCGCGTCGATCTCGCCGTCCGGGAGCTCGAGCGGACGAAGGCGTTCGAGCGCGAGGTGCTCGTGATCGTCACCACGACCGGCACCGGCTGGGTCGACGCCAACGTCTCGAACTCGATCGAGTACATGTACGGGGGCGACACGGCGATCGTCGCGCTCCAGTACTCGTACCTTCCGAGCTGGGTGTCGTTCCTCGTCGATCGCACCAAGGCCGCCGGCGCTGCGGACGCCATGATCGCCGGTGTGACGCACCGCTGGAACCAGGAGCCGGTCGACTCGCGACCGCAGCTGCTCGTGTTCGGGGAGAGCCTCGGGTCCTACGGGACGGAGCACTCCTTCGACGATCTCGACGAGATGACGAGCGCCGTCGACGGCGCCCTGCTCGAAGGCCCGACGTTCGCGAATCCGCTGCGCAACGACTTCACCGACGGCCGCGACGCGGCGAGCCCCGCGTGGCTGCCGGTGTACGACGACGGACGGGCCGTCCGCTTCGAGGACGAACCCGGCGACTTCGACCGGGTCCCCGGCGAGTGGTCGAGCCCGAGGGTCGCGTACCTGCAGAACGCGACGGATCCGATCAGCTTCTTCTCGTTCGACCTCCTGTGGCGGCGCCCCGAGTGGCTCGACGCGCCACGTGGCCCCGACGTGAGCCCCGACATGACGTGGCTCCCGGTCGTCACGTTCTGGCAGGTCGCCGGAGATCTGGCACTCGCAGGGAGCGTGCCGGACGGGCACGGCCACAGCTACGGGGCGGCTGCGGCGGACGGGTGGGCGGCCGTGACGAGGCCGCCCGGGTGGACCGATGCCGACACCGACCGGCTCAAGGTCGCCCTGACGCGGGACATCGAGCAGATCGACGAGCTCAAGGACGGGTGACACCGACGCCGTGTGACGGGTGCGTCGAATCGCGAGAAGGTCACGATCCGCACACGTCGTAGCCTCGGACCCTCGTGGAACCGGCCATCACCTACCCACCTGATCTTCCGATCAGCGAGCGACGCGACGACCTGATCGCAGCGATCCGCGCGCACCAGGTGCTGGTCGTCGCCGGTGAGACCGGCTCGGGCAAGAGCACGCAGCTGCCCAAGCTGTGCATCGAGGCCGGGCGCGGCGCGGCCGACGGGTCGACCGGGCGCGGCGGCTGGATCGGTCACACCCAGCCCCGACGCATCGCGGCGCGGTCGATCGCGGAGCGCGTCGCCGAGGAGCTCGGCTCCGAGGTCGGCCAGGCCGTCGGCTACAAGGTGCGCTTCAACGACGAGGTCGGCGAGGACACCCGCATCAAGGTGATGACCGACGGCATCCTGCTCGCCGAGATCCAACGCGACCGTGACCTGCGGCGCTACGACACGATCATCATCGACGAGGCGCACGAGCGGTCCCTCAACATCGACTTCCTGCTCGGCTACCTGCGCCAGCTGCTGCCCCGGCGGCCCGACCTGAAGCTGATCATCACCTCGGCCACCATCGACACGGCACGCTTCAGCGAGCACTTCGACGACGCGCCGATCATCGAGGTCGAGGGCCGGACGCACCCCGTCGAGGTGCGCTATCGCCCACTCGACGATCCTGCGGGCGGGGGTGGAGCCACGGCCGGCTCGCCGAGGGACCAGGTGGCGGGCATCTGCGACGCGGTCGAGGAGCTGCGTCGTGAGGTGGACGGCGACATCCTCGTGTTCTGCTCCGGTGAGCGCGAGATCCGCGACGCCGCCGCGGCGCTCGACGATCTGCACCTGCCCGACACCGAGGTCTTCCCGTTGTTCGCCCGGCTGTCGTCGGCCGAGCAGCACCGGGTGTTCGAGCGCCACTCCGGTCGACGCATCGTGCTGGCCACGAACGTCGCCGAGACGTCGCTGACCGTGCCGGGCATCCGGTCGGTGGTCGATCCCGGCACCGCTCGCATCTCGCGCTATTCCTTCCGGACCAAGGTGCAGCGGCTGCCGATCGAGGACATCTCGCAGGCCTCGGCGAACCAGCGCTCCGGGCGCTGCGGTCGTGTCGGTCCGGGCATCGCCATCCGGCTCTACGACGAGGAGGACTTCGGGTCCCGACCTGAGTTCACCGAACCCGAGATCCGCCGGACGAACCTCGCCTCGGTGATCCTCCAGATGGCCAACCTCGGGCTCGGTGACGTGGCGTCGTTCCCGTTCGTGGATCCGCCCGACGACCGCAACATCCGCGACGGCATCGCGCTGCTCGAGGAGCTCGGCGCCGTCGACCCGGAGCGCTACGGCACGCGCAAGTGGCTCACCACCCTGGGCCGCCGCCTGGTGCGCATGCCCGTCGATCCCCGGTTGGGCCGCATGGTCATCGAGGCCGGCGAGAACGGCTGCCTGCACGAGGTGATGGTCATCACCGCCGGCATGTCGATCCAGGACCCACGCGAGCGCCCCTTCGACCACCGCACGCAGGCCGACCAGCTGCACGCCCGGTTCAAGCACCCCGACAGCGACTTCCTGAGCTACGTCAACCTGTGGGACCACCTGCGCGAGCAGCGTCGCGAACGCAGCTCGAACCAGTTCCGCAAGATGTGCCGCAGCGAGTTCCTCAACGTCAACCGCGTCCGCGAGTGGCAGGACATCTACGACCAGCTGCGGCGCGCCGCCAAGCAGCTCGGGTTCACGCCGAACGCCGTCGGAGCCGAACCCGACGTGATCCACCTGTCCCTGCTGAGCGGCCTGTTGTCGCACATCGGGATGAAGGACACTCCGGAGAAGGGCCGCGGCACCCGAGGCCGCGACGGCGTGCGAGACGGTCGGGCCCCGGGCGAGCGTCGGGCCGCGACCGAGTACATCGGTGCCCGGCAGGCTCGCTTCGCGATCGCCCGTGGCTCGGCGGTCGCCAAGAGCCCACCCAACTGGGTGATGGCCGGCGAGCTGGTCGAGACGAACCGGCTCTGGGCACGAACCGCCACCCGCATCGACCCCGCGTGGGTCGAGCGCCTCGGCGAACACCTGGCGAAGTACAGCTACGGCGAGCCGTGGTGGGACCGCGAGCGCGGCGCCGCCATGACCCACGAACGTGTGACGGTCTACGGGTTGACCGTCGTGTCGGGTCGACGTGTGCCCGTCGCGCGGGTCGATCCCGAGATGGCCCGCGACCTCTTCATCCACCACGCGCTCGTCGAGGGCGAGTGGGACACCCACCACCGCTTCATGGACCGCAACGCTGCCGTCGCTGCCGAGGCCGAGCGGGTCGAGGCCCGCGCGCGGCGCAGCGACCTGATCGTCGAACACCGCGCGATCTTCGACTTCTACGACCAGCGACTTCCCGACGACGTCACCACCGGTCCGGAGTTCAACCGCTGGTGGAAGGCGGAGCGCCGCACCAACGGCACGCTGCTGGACTTCACCCTCGACGACCTGCTCGAGGACGACGCCCACGAGGCGGTCGACCCGCGCGCCTTCCCCGAGGTGTGGACCGTCGGCGCCCAGGAGCTGCCGGTCACCTACGAGTTCGACCCGTCGAGCGACGCAGACGGCGCGACCATCACGATCGACGCCGGCATCGTCGGCCAGCTCGACCCGACGACCTTCGACTGGAACGTGCCGGGTTTCCGCGACGACCTGATCGACGCGCTGATCCGGACGCTGCCCAAGCAGCTCCGCAAGCTGTTCGTGCCGGTGCCCGACACCGTCGCCGCGATCAGCGAGCGCATCACCCCCGACGACGGGTCGGTGGTCGAGAGCGTTCGGCGCGAGTTGAACCGGCTCATCACCGTGCCGCTGCCGGCCGACGCGTTCGATCTCGACGCGCTGCCCAAGCACCTGCGCCCGTCGTACCGGATCGTCGGACTCGACGGCCAGGAGCTCGCCTCGGGCAAGGACCTCCGAGCGCTCGCCCGGCAGGTGCGCGCCGAGGCCGCTGCGATCGTCGCGAGCGTCGACACCGGGCTGGAGCGGCGCGGACTTCGCAGCTGGGACATCGGGGAGCTGCCCCGCAGCGTCGAATCGGTCGTCGGCGGCCGGGTGGTCACGGCGTTCCCGGCGCTCGCGGACGACGGCGACGCCGCCGCGGTCGTCGCGTGCACCAGCACCGAGGAGCAGGCGACGACCATGTGGGCGGGCACTCGGCGGCTGGTGCGCCTGGCCATGCCGGCACCGGCTCGGCAGGTCGACTCGCTGCTCGACGAGCGCACCAAGAAGGCCATGGCGCAGAGCCCGGTGCAGGCGAAGGTCGACTGGTACCACGACATCATCGGGTGCGCACTCGACCACCTGATCGCCGGGGCCGGAGGACCGGCGTGGACCGAGTCGGGGTTCGATCGTCTCGTCGACACCGTGCGCGACGGCTTCCACGAGACCCTCGTCGCCGTCACGGCGGCGGCCACCGAGATCGTGGCGTCGCACTCGACGATCCGGCGTTCGCTCGATCAACTCGTGACCCCGCCGCTGGCTCCCGCGGTCGCCGACGTGCGCGAGCAGCTCGGCCGTCTGGTCTACGCCGGGTTCCTGACCGGCGTCGGGGTCGGACGGCTCGGCGACGTCGGTCGCTACCTGCGCGCCATCGAGTGGCGGCTCGCACGGCTGCCCGACAACACCCGACGCGACGGCGAGCTCATGGCCCGCTGCCGCCAGCTCGAATCCGAGTACGAGGACCTGGCTCGCACGGTGTCCCCCAGCGCAGACCTCGACGCGTTGGCCTGGACGCTCGAGGAGTTCCGGGTCAGCTCGTTCGCCCAGCAGCTGCGCACCCCGATCCCCGTGAGCGAGAAGCGCATCCGCAAGGAGATCCACCGACTCGCCCGAGGTCTGTAGCCAGCGAGCCGGCTCGCCGGGATTCGGGAGAGAACTCGGTGCGCAGCGAGGCGCTGGCGCGGCCATCATGTGTCGATGTCGTCCCACGTGCCAACTCGCCGCTGCCAGGTGCACACCAACGGCGTCGACCTCGAGGTCGAGTCGTTCGGCCGTTCGAGCGACGAACCCGTCGTGCTCGTGATGGGTGCCACGGCGTCGATGGTCTGGTGGCCCGAGTCGATGTGCACCGCCATCGCGGCGCAGGGTCACCACGTCGTGCGCTACGACCATCGAGACACCGGACGTTCGACGACCGTGTCGCCCGGTGAGGCCACCTACAGCGCCGAGGACCTGGCTGCGGATCTCGTCGGAGTGCTCGACGCCCTCGGGCTCGAGTCGGTGCACCTGGTCGGCATGTCGCTCGGCGGGTACCTCAGCCAGATGGTGGCGGTGAGCGATCCCGAACGTGTCAGGACCCTGACGCTGATCGCCTCGGAGCCGCTCGGCGACGAGTCCGGGTCGCTGCCGGGCATCGACGACCGGTTCATGGCCCACTTCGCGAGCGTCGCGGACCTCGAGTGGGCCGATGCCGACCAGGTACAGCGCTTCTTCGTGGAAGGCGGCCGACTCAGCGCCGGGAGCCCCGAGCGCTTCGACGACGACGGCACCCGTGAGCGCGTGGCCCTCGAGATCGAACGCGCCTCGAACATCGCCAGCGCCTTCAACCACGGCATGGTGACCACCGTCGAGGACTGGAGCGGAGCGGCTGCACGCATCACGCAGCCGACGTTGGTGATCCACGGCGCGCTCGACCCGATCCTTCCACTCCCCAACGGAGAAGCGCTGGCCGACCAGATCGACGGCGCACGCCTCCACGTGCTGCCCGACACCGGGCACGAGCTCAACCCGCTCGACCTGGACGAGATCACCGCGACGCTCGTCGGGTTCTTCCAGGGAGAGTGAGCGGGGCCGCGCTCGGCGACCGAGGCTGACACGCCCATGGGGCGCTGCTAGGCCCCTTCTTCCGTGGTGCGCCTGCCTCCGGCGCCCACGGGCACGCCGGGATCGCCGACACGGTCGTCGGGTCGCTCGCCGTCGTCGGTCAGGTCGCCGCCGTGGCCCTCGACGGCGATCGTCGGGAGGATGCGGTCGAGCCAACGAGGCAGCCACCAGTTGCGGTCGCCGAGCAGTTCCATCGTCGCCGGCACGAGCAGCAGGCGGACGATCGTGGCGTCGAGCAGGATCGCCACGGCGAGGCCCACCCCCATCAGCTTCAGCACACGGTCGTTCTCGAGCAGGAAGCAGCCGAAGACCACGATCATGATCGCCGCGGCGGCGGTGATGACCTTGGCGGTCGCTGCGAGCCCGTCGGCGACCGACATGTGGCTGTCGCCGGTGCGCAGCCATTCTTCGCGGATCCGCGAGAGCAGGAACACCTCGTAGTCCATCGACAGGCCGAAGACGACGGCGAAGAGCATCATCGGCGCCCAGGCCTCGATCGGACCCGGCTCGACGCCCGTCGCGTCCCCGAGCCACCCCCACTGGAACATCGCCACGACGATGCCGTACGCAGCGCCGATCGACAGCAGGTTCATGATCACCGCCTTGAGCGGCACGAGCAATGATCGGAACACCACCATGAGGAACAGGAACGACAGCGTCAGCACCGCGCCGAAGAACCAGGGCATTCGGTCGGCGAGCTGGTCGGCGAAGTCGGTCGACGCCGCGACGAACCCCGTGACCTGGACGTCGACGCCCGCGGCCTGTTCGACGGGTGGCAGCACGTCGTCACGGAGCCGACCCACGAGGTCTGCAGTGGCGACGTCCTGGGGTCCCGTCGCCGGCACCACGAACCAGCGGACCGCCGTGCCCGACTCGTTCGGCTCCGGACCGAGAGCCACGACGACCGACGGGTCGGCGGCGACGGCCTCGGTGATGCCCGCCAGGCGAGCGACATCGGTGCCGTCGGGTGTCCTGGCGACGAGGAAGAGAGGACCGGTCGAGCCTGCGCCGAATCCGTCGACGAGCAGGTCGTACGCCTGCTTCGTGGTGGTGTCCTCGGCGTAGTTGCTCTCGTCGGAGAAGCCGAGGCGCAGACTGGTGACCGGGATCGCGAGGACGACGAGCAGCAGCGTCGCACCGAGGGCGAAGGGCCAGGGTCGGCCCTGGATGACACGGCTCCACCGAGAGGCGAGCGTCTCGCGTCGGGGCTTGGGGGGACGGTGTGCGACCTCCTTCTTGAGACTCGGGACGAAGAAGCCGGCGATGAGGACCACGGCGGCCACGGGCAGTCCGATGAGCAACGGCGTGATGTTCAGCCCGACGCCGACGAGCGCCACGGCGACGAACCCAGCGGCGATCAGACCACGCCGGCGGGTGCGTTCCAGGTTGTCGCCGGCGAACCCGATGAAGGCTGGCAGCAGCGTGACCGCGGCCAGGACGGTGACGCCGACGGTGGCGGCAGCGGTCACGGCCAGGCCGGCGACGAAGCCGACGCCCATCAACAGCATGCCGAGCAGCGAGATCATCACCGTGACACCCGCGAAGACCACGGCCCGTCCGGCGGTGTCCACCGCGACGCCGACCGACCGGCGGACGGAGTACCCCGCGTGCCACTGCTCCCGGTGCCGGGTCACGATCAGGAGCGCGTAGTCGATGCCCACGCCCAGGCCGATCATGATCCCGACGAACGGAGCGAACTCGGGGACCTGCATGACATGGCTGAACAACGTCACGAAGGCACCGCCGACACCGATCCCGAACAGCGCGACGCCGATCGGCAGGCCCATCGCCAGCACCGATCCGAACGCCACGATGAGGATGATGATCGCGAAGGCGATGCCGACGACCTCGGAGTTGGGCTCCTCGAAGTCGGCGAAGATGAAGCCGCCCCGTTCGACCTGCAGGCCGTCGATGTCCGGGATCCGGTCCTGGATCGCGTGGCTCACATCGGTCGCGACCGGAGTCTCGATGTCGTCGGGCAGCTCGACGTTGGCGTACGCGATCTTGCCGGCGTCCTCGCCCTGCGCTGCGATCTGCGCCTCGTTGCCCTCGACGTAGGGGCTCTCGACCCGCGAGACACCCTCCATCTGCTCGACCTCGGCGAAGAGCTCCTCCATCGCCGATCGAACCTCTGGGTCGTTCACACCCTGCGGAGCATCGGTGCGGAACACGATCGTGCCGGTGTAGCCGGTGTCCTGGCCGCCGAACTCCGCGGTGAGGGTGTCGAAGCCGGCGGTCGACTCCGCGCCCGGCGGACTGAAGTCGGCGCGGTAGTCGTCCCCCACCGCACCCGCGACGCCGTTCGCTCCCAGCAGGAGGATGAGCCAGAGCGCGAGCACCAGACGGCGATGATCGTGACACCACGGGCCAAGTCGCACGAACATGGTTCGTCACCTCCCGGCAGCGGGCCCACCCGGCTGCAGGACTCTCTCACGTCGAACGACGACGCTTCGTCCGTCAAGTATTGCGGATCGACGACGAGCTTCCCAGGGTCGATCTGGCCTTCTCGAGTACTTCCCGCCCGCGATCAGCCGACGTCCGCGTAGGCTCCGCGACCGATGACGGTCGACGACGCGACCCTCGCCGTGACGATCGGCTTCGTTCCCGGCTCGCTGGCCTGCCCCGACGCCGATCACCCAGGGCTGCTGCGAGCGGGTCCACGCTCGTCGGCGCCGTACGCCCGTGAGGACGTCGAGCGGCACGAGTGTCGGGCGACGGACATGACCAGGGACACCGACGAGCGCCCCGGCCTGCTCGATGCCGGTTTCGACACGGTGGACCTCACGACGTTCGACGTGCTCCAGCGCGTGTTCGCCCGCGTGCGCGTCGCTGGACGGCTCACCGATGAGGACGCCACGACGATCCGCTCGACGCTGCAGGACGCGGTCCTCGAGTGCTCGGACGGCCGGACCATCAGTGTGTTGTTCATCGCGGAGGAAGGCCTCATCATGCGCACGGCCGGTCCCGGCGGGACGGCGGTCGTCGGACCGCGGCCCGACGGGATGAACGACCACGGCGCGGCCACGTCGATCCACTCGGATCAGGACGTGTTCGGCACACCGCTCGCCCAGCTCATGGAAGGCCGTGCTCCGACGCTGTTCCGCCACGACTCACCCGACGGGAGCAACCGGGACGCCGAACTCATGCTCGTCAACATGTGGATCCCGCTCCAGCAGATCACCCAGCCGTTGGTGCTCGCGGACGGGCGCAGCATCGATCGTCGGCGTCACCAGCTGCGCTACGGGCTCGGCACCGAGTCGTTCCTCGACCGCGACGAGGACGTCGCGATCAACGACATCTGGACCTTCCTGCACGACCCAGGGCAACGCTGGTACCTCCGCTCCGAGATGGGGCACGGCATGGCCTACGTGTTCGACACGCTGAGCACTCCCCACGGGGCGTGCACGTTGCCGGGTGAGGACCTCGCAGCGCGGTGTTCCATGGCGTTGGAGGACGCCGAGGCGGCGCTCGCCCGCGGTGACGTCGCGTCGTTCGCTCGGGCGGTCGAGACGGTCCGGCCCGAGGTTCCGCTCGGTGTGCCGGCGGGCCTGCGCGACGCGATCGCAGCGATGGCAGCCGTCGCCGACGAGGGCCGCCGCGATCCCGTCAGCGTGCGCGGTGACGGGGCGCACGCGTGGCTCGAACGGTCGAGCGCTGCGCGACGGCGCGTGGTGCGCATGTCCGTCGAGCTCCGGATGGTCGTGGCGATCGACGGTTGACCGTCGACGCCTCGTCGTGGGCGCCCGGCGGATCAGTCGAGACAGAACTCGTTGCCCTCGGGATCGGCCATGACCACGTGACCGGAACCGAGCGGCGGGTCGGGTTCGTGACGCTCGAGCCGGGTGGCGCCGAGCGCGACGAGGCGAGCCGCCTCGGCCTCGATCACCGCCATGCGTTCCTCACCCTCCTGACCGGACGCGACGCGGACGTCGAGGTGCACCCGGTTCTTCGCCGTCTTCCCCTCGGGGACCCGCTGGAAGAACAGCCGGGGCCTGGTCCCGTCGGGATCCATGAGCGCCGAGGCGGCGTTGCGACGATCGGGCGGCACCCCCATGGCGTCGAGCGCCTCGTCCCAGGTCTCGAAGTCGCCGGGTGGGTCCTGCAGGTGGTAGCCGAGGACCTCGGCCCAGAAGCCGGCGAGCGCTGCGGGGTCGGCACTGTCGAAGGTGATCTGCACGTCACGTGACATGGCCGTTCCTTCCCAGCGAGGCCGTCGTGCAATCCGACCTGCCGCCCATCGGCGGATCCGCGTACACCGACGGCCGAGTGCTCGTCGAGGTGACCCGGCCGTTGGTCAGGCCTCGATCCGTTCGAGGCGCCAGATCCAGCGCTCGCCGTCGGCCGAGATCGACAACTCCCAGGCGAACCGGTCCCCCGCCGCGACCTCGATCGCTTCGGCGAGCGGCAGGAATCCGTGGGACCAGCTCGAGTCGGTGCGCGGCGGCATGTTGTCGACGGTGACGCCCGGGCAGAGCAGCGAGTCGAACCAGCAGGCCAGCCCGTGGAGCACGCCGTCGCGGTCCACCTGCACCACGCCGGACGAGGTGATCGTCTCGTCGGGGGCGGTCCTCAGATCGACATCCGCGGCGAGATCGGGCTGACCGAGCAGGTTGGCCGGCGTGAACTCGGCGAACCAGAGCGTCCGTGCCGCACGGCGGTGCGCTGCGGCGTAGTCGTACGGAAGGCTCGGCGACTGCCAGTCCGAGACGAGCACGTGGTCGTCGAAGGTCTCGGCTGCCGCGACCCAGAGGCGCAGACGTTCGGGCAGGAGCGCGGCGCCGGGGCGCAGCAGCCGATGCCGGGCGTCGAAGGTCCAGGCGATGATCCCTTCGTCGAGTCCGGCGTTGCCGATCGTCTCGGAGATGAGCACGTCAGCCGGTTCGGGGATGCCGACCTCGAGCGACCAGCCGCTGAGGAACTCGATGCGGTCGTCGAACCCGTTGTCGACGGCAAGCTCCCGGGCGACGTCGATGACCGGTCCGCCTTCGATCGCGTAGACCTTCCGTGCGCCCGCCTCGCACGCCATGAACGACAAGATGCCGCTGCCGCAGCCGATGTCGACCACCACGTCGCCGGGCTGCACCGTGGCGTCGATGGCACGTCGGAACGCGTCCATCCGAGCCACGTCGTGCAGCATGCTCAGGTGGTAGTCGAGCACCGTGGAATGAGAGGCGACACCCTGCCAGGCAAGGCTTCCGGGCAGGTGGGTCATGGCACCGAATCTACGCTCCACGCCACGTCGTCCCTGACCCTCGGGATGCGCGCGTTCCGGGACCGGTCGGCGTACGAGGTCGCCCAGGGCTCAGTCGACGAGCGACGCCACCGCCTCGAGGTCCGGGACGTCGCCGGCGTGCTCCTCGTGTCGGCGCATCGCATAGCTCGCCCCGGCCCCGACGACGACCGACGCCACGAACCAGATGATCAGTGCGACGGCGCCGCGCAGCGCCCCGGCCGAGGCCCGGCCGTCGAAGTACAGCGCGGACCGCAGCCCGTCGGTGAAGTACCGCAACGGGAGGAACTCCCCGAGCCACACGAAGAACGGCGGCAGCGCCTGCTCCGGATACACGCCGCGCGACGACGGCACGCCGTAGATCGTGGTCAGCAGGATCACGATCGCCTCGCCGACGACGTCGAAGATGGTCACGCATGCGAGCGTGAGCGCTCCCATCGACAGCACGCCCAGTCCACACAGCACTCCGGTGAGCACCGGCAGATCCGCGGTGGTGCCGATCAGGCCGATGGCGACGAGCGGGATGACCGCCACGCTCGCCAGGGCGAGGAGGAGGACCAGGAACAACTCGTTCCAGAACCGCCGGAACGGAGCGACCTTCACCACCTCGACGCTCACCTCGCGACCGTCCACCTCGAGCCGCGTCCGACCGACCCGAAGACCGACTCCGATGTGGATCGCGATCGTCCCGACGACACCGGTGAGCGTCGCCATGACGCCGATGTAGAGCGGCGGCAGGCCCAGTCCGCCCTTGTCCCCGATGTCGGGAACGTCGCGTGTCCGCTCCACGACGGGCACCGCCAACGGCCCGACGTGGCTGGGGTCGACCGTCGCCCTCGCCGCGGTGATCGCCGCCGAGAGCGTCGCTCCGACCCGCGTGTTCATCGCCCCGACCAGTCGCGCCGACGCGGTCTCCACGACGTCCTGCTGGAGGCTTCCGGACCCAGCGTTGCGGATCACCTCGACCTCCGCCTGCGGCGCGTCGCCGAGCGACGTCCCGATCCGCCCCACCGACTCCGACAGGTCCGCCGGGAAGATGACTGCACCTGCGATCTCGTTCGAGTCGATCGCGTCCATCAGGTCCTCGCGACTCGAGTAGGTACGCCATGAGATCTGCCGCACGTCATCGGCATCGATGGCGGCCATCGTGTCGTCGCCGACAGCGATGCGCCGTCCCGCCACGTCGGCTCCACGGTCCAGGTTCACCACTCCGACCGGCAGACCATCGAGCCGTCCCAACGGATCGGTGAAACCGGCGATGTACGCGTAGGTCATGATGCCACCGAGCCCGATCGACGCGACCAGCGTCAACCAGACGATGGGGTGGCGCAGCACGAACCCCGTGGGAGGTCGTCTCAGGTCGTCGTGGACGTTCATGCACCTACCGTCCTCTGGCCGCGTCGCCGACGCTCGCCCTCCTCGAGCGTCTCGATCGTCTCCACCGCCGTGCGAATGCTATTCCTGATCACCCCTGGCGTCGACAGGTTTACGGCTCGTAGGTCCCCAATGATGAGGCCACATCAGGTACGGCGATGTCAGGGATATGCGACACCTGCATACGACCCTGCGGGTGGTACACGCCCTCGCCGATGATGCCTACAAGCGCAAGGACGCTGGCATCAAGCTCGACCACCCCGAAGCGGTCGCCATCGTCACCGCCACGGCGCTCGAGGGAGCTCGGCGAGGCCACGGTGGAAGAGGTGATGGACCAGGCACGTCAGGCGTTGACCGCCGAGGACGTTCTGGACGGCGTCGCCGATCTCGTCCCCTTCGTCCAGGTGGAACCAGTCTTCTCCGATGGAAGCCGTCTCGTGACGGTCCACGACCCCATCCAGTAGACGCTTCGCAGCAAGATCCGGCCGACCCACAGGGTAATCAAAAGGCCAGACATCCCCCGCCGACATCGCATTCAATCGTGACCCCACGGGTGTGCTGTGTCGATCAACTGGTCCAGGAGGTCTCTGCGCATGGCTGAGAGTGGAGTTGGCGGTTACATCCTCAACGATGAGCCGATCGAGATCAACGCAGGTCGCCCCCGGACCAAGGTGAAAGTTCGCAATACCGGCGATCGACCGATCCTGGTCGGATCCCACTTCCACTTCTTCGAAGTGAATCGTTCCTCGCCTTCGCCCGTGCGAAGACCTTCGGGCTTCGGCTCGACATTCCCGCTGGCACGGCGGTGCGGTTCGCGTGATCTCCACCTCGACGAGCGACGACAGCGTCGCGAACCAGGGGTTGGGGACGTCCCACCACACTGCGACCGAGGTCGCGAGCATCGCCGCGAGCGCGATCTTGACCGCACACACCCCGGCGTTCAGGACTCCACCACGTCGACACACCCGCCTCGACATCGTTCCCGTTCCGGAGGCGCTCGAACAGGGGCTCTTGACGTCAGTCCCGCGACCAGGCGACGCGGCACCTCGGGATGCCCTCGGCCAGACCTACGCCGGATACCGCATGTACGCGTCGGCGAGCCGCTCGACGAACCGGGGGTCACGGACCGGGTCGACGGCCGGGATCGTGTGGTCGAGACCCTTGGCCGCGAGGTCGACCTCGAGGCGTCGCAACACCTCGTCCTCGTGCAGGTCGTCCTCGTGGTCGTCGTGACGCTGCAGGTCCCACTCGGAGTCGAACACATCGGCCTTCCACGACAACCCGACACGCAGCCGGCTGTCGTCGAACGCTGCGAGCACGTCGCCATGGTCGCGGATCTCCCAGGTGGCCTCGTCCGCTCGATGGAGCTCGCTGTCGAGCGACAGGCTCGCCATGCCGTCCTCGGGACGACCGACCGGGCGGACCCGGTGCCACATGAAGTCGTTGTCGCCGACGATGCCGGTGTTGTGGATCGCGCCTTCGTGCACGACCGACGCGCCGCCCGGCCCGTCGGGCCAGTACTCGAAGCCGCCGTCGGCTCCTCGGTAGAACCACGACACCGCGGTGGCGACCTTGACCCGCTCGGCCTCGAACAGTCCGGTCTGACCCATGATCGCGAGGAACGTCACCGGCACCGTCGAGCGGTCGTAGCCGCGGAACGCGGGGATGTCGACGTGTCCGCGCCCCTGGGCGAAGGGCAGCTGCCACGTGAGGTTCACGTACACGGTGTGGGGGCGCACGATCTCGGCGCCGAACAGCTCGCGGGCGCCCTCGACGAACGACCGATGGTGCAGCAGTTCCTCCACTCCCTCCGACACGTCGCCGCCGAGCGCCCAGTCGCCACGGAACACCGGAGCGACGGGCATCTCACCCGCGGGGTCTCCGCCGGTCGAGCCGCCGCTGAGGGTCGCGTACTCGGCCCGGTTCGCCATGTAGCGCTGCACGGGCCAGTACGGAGCGTGGGCCTCGACGAGGCGATCGACGAGGCCCGGGTCCTCGAGCACGACATCGATCGGCACTGGCGTTCGGGGCAGCTGATCGGCCATGAGGGCACGGTAGCTGCCACCGACGGACGTTCGGTCGGTCGCGACCAGATCCCGTGCGGCGGACAGGGCTCAGCGGTAGTCGGCCGGCGTGCGATCGAGGCCCTGTTCGTCGACCTCGACGATGTAGCGCCACGCATCGGGACGCGAGCCGTCCACGTCGGTGACGTCGTAGTGCTCGGCGAGCTGGAACGAGGTGACCGACGCCTGGTTCCAGCGCTGCCGGTCCGGGTCCTGGGCGAGCGCGGCGATGGCGCGACCCACCATGGTCGGTGTCTCGGACACGGCGAATCCCGGGGGCGCGGGCTCGCCCTCGGTCACCTCTCGCTTCGTGGCGTCGGTCCAGTTCTCCTCGGTGACACCGAAGACCTCGAGCATCATCTCGGAGCGCAGCCAGCCCGGCGTGACCGCCACCGCGCAGCAACCGAGCGGCGCCAGCTCGTGGCCCTCGGCGAACGCCAGACGGTTCACCGCGTTCTTGGTGGCGTCCATGAACACGCTCTCCCGGTAGCGGGTCGCGTTGTAGCTGTTCGCGCCGTCGGAGATCTCGACGACCAGGCCGCCGGGTCGACGCGAGAGCAGGCCGAGTGCGAAGTGGCTGGTGATGAGATGGGTCTCGAGGCCGGCGCGCAGCAGGTGCAGACCCCGGTCCAGGTCGTACTCCCAGACCCGCTTGCCGAAGTCGACGTAGTGCTCGCCGCCGATGTCGTTGACCAGGACGTCGAGGCGGCCGTGGTCGGCCTCGATCCGATCGACGAGCGCACCGACCTGTGCGGGGTCGAGGTGGTCGGTCACCGAGGCGATGCCCGTGCCGCCAGCGGCGCTCACCAGATCGGCGGTCTCCTCGATCGTCTCGGGCCGGTCGTAGTCGGATCGGGCGCCGCGGGTGCTGCGTCCGCTGCAGTAGACGGTCGCGCCGGCGGCGCCGAGCGCGACGGCGATGCCGCGCCCGGCTCCTCTGGTGGCGCCGGCGACGAGCACGATGCGGTCGGCGAGGGGGAGGTCGTTGGTGTCCATGCCGTGGGTGTCCATGGGGCCATCATCCGCCCCCTTCCCTGACAGAACGTGTCAGCAATTGCCGACGGGATCCTCCGCTCGGTCTAGGAGTCGGAAGGGAGCCTGACCCGACTCGCCGGTTCGAGGAAGTACCAGCCGATGTCGTGGTCCTCGACAGCGACGCAGTCGCGACCGACCCTCCACAGGGCGAGCGGCACCGGTGTCGGGTCGTCGCGGTACCACTCCGGGAACGACGCGGCGATGGCCGTGGTCGCACGGGCTGCGTGATAGTGCGGGATGCGGTGGTCGATGTGGTGCGCCACGTGTGTGCTGCCGATCCGGTGGTGCAGCAGGTCGACGACACGCCCGTACGGACGGTCGACCGTCTGGAACGCGCCGCGCAGCCACGACCAGTCGGGGTCTGCGAAGTGTGCGATGTCGACATCGGTGTGCTGCAGCCACGTGTAGGTGACCAACCAGGCGTTGACGACCAGGTACGGACCGACGTAGAGCAGCAGCACCGGCACGACCGAACCGGCTGTGATCGACCACGCCACCAGTGCTGCGAGGACGGCGAACACGGCTGCGGACGAGGCCCACACCCGCGCATGCCATCGACCCGGGAAGAGGTCGGTCGCGAACGGTCGGGCGGGCCAGAAGTGGTTGGACCGCCCGCGGGCCGGTCCGCCCGAGGTGCCGACGAGCAGGTAGGCGGGCCAGCCGAACAACAGGGCACGGGCGATGACCACCACGGTTGCGACGTTGCGACCGAGCAGCCGCCGTTCGGCCCGACGCGCCGAACCATCGGCGCTGCAGGCCCGGACGGGCACGTGGGTCTCGCCCTCGTCGAGATGGTTGGTCTTGGCGTGGTGCACCGAGTGGCTGCGCTGCCACGAGAAGTACGGCACGAGCATCGCCGTGTGCAGCACGAACCCGATGCCGTCCTGCAGCCGGGAGTGCGGGGAGAAGGCACCGTGACCACATTCGTGCGCGATCACCCACAGGCCGACCGCCGCGGTGCCCGTGAGCGCGGCGTAGACCATCCACGCGGGGAGCCACGCCCACGTCATCGGGAGCCAGAGCACCGCTCCCGCCACAAGAGTCGTGACCACTGCGAGCGAGCCGCCGAGGTAGAGCAGCGACCGTGCGGTGCTGCGCTCGAAGCAGTCGTCGGGAATGATCGCCCGGACCTCGGCCCGGGTCGGCAACCGCCCCGGTGGCGCCGCTGCAGTGATGGGGTCGGCGACAGTGGTCGGGGTGTCCTGAGGGGAGTCGAACGTCATCGGGCGTGAGCATGGCCGGTCCCCCGACTGAAGGAAATTCCGACCCGGCAAGATGCTCAGGTCGAACGACATCGCCGCCGCGGGCGCCGTCTGCTGCAGCTGACGACTACACCCTGGCGATCGGCACCGAGCCCCTGGGCTCCGCCTCCTACGCTGCCGGGGTGACCGACCTGGGCGAGCTCATCCCGATTCCACCTGATCCCGACGCGGTGATGGAGGCATACATCGGCTGGGTCGACTCGAGCGGTCTCACGATGTACCCGCACCAGGAGGAAGCCCTGCTGGAGATCGTCGCCGGGTCACACGTCATCGTCGACACGCCCACCGGGTCCGGCAAGAGCTTGATCGCGGTCGCCGCCCACTTCGCCGCCCTGGCCGACCGGCGCCGCAGCTACTACACCGCACCCATCAAGGCGCTGGTGTCGGAGAAGTTCTTCGACCTGTCGGCCGCGTTCGGGGCCGACAACGTCGGCATGCTCACCGGCGACGCCGCAGTCAACCCCGATGCCCCGATCATCTGCTGCACCGCCGAGATCCTCGCCAACCTCGCCCTGCGCGAGGGCCGCGTCGCTGATGTCGGCCAGGTCGTCATGGACGAGTTCCACTACTTCGCGGATCCCGACCGCGGCTGGGCGTGGCAGGTGCCGCTGCTCGAACTGCCCGACACGCAGTTCATCCTGATGTCCGCCACGCTCGGCAACGTGACCCGGTTCACCGAGACGCTCCCCGACCGCACCGGCCGGCCCGTCGCCGTGGTCCGCTCGGCCACCCGCCCGATCCCCCTCGTGCACGAGTTCCGGATGATGCCGCTCACCGAGGTGCTCGAGGAGCTGCTGTCCACACACCAGGCGCCGGTCTACGTCGTGCACTTCACCCAGGCATCAGCGGTCGAGCGGGCACAGTCGCTGATGAGCCTCAAGCTGCTGAGCCGGTCCGAGAAGGAGGAGATCGCTCAGCTCATCGGCGGGTTCCGCTTCGCCTCCGGGTTCGGCAAGACGCTCGCCAAGTTCGTGCGCAACGGCATCGGCGTGCATCACGCCGGGATGCTGCCCAAGTACCGACGCCTGGTGGAACGGCTGGCCCAGGCGGGGCTGCTCAAGGTCATCTGCGGGACCGACACCCTCGGCGTCGGCATCAACGTGCCCATCCGCACCGTGGTCTTCACCGCCCTCGCCAAGTACGACGGCACGAAGACCCGCCTGCTCAGCGCGCGGGAGTTCCACCAGATCGGCGGCCGCGCCGGGCGGGCGGGCTTCGACACGATGGGCACCGTCATCGCCCTCGCGCCCGACCACGTCATCGAGAACCACAAGGCGGCGGTGAAGGCTGCGGCGAGGACCGAGCAGGACAGGAAGGTCCGCAAGATCCAGAAGAAGAAGCCGGCACCCGGCCAGGTGTCATGGGGCGAACCGACCTTCGAACGTCTGGTGTCCGCGCCGCCCGAGCCGCTCACGTCCAGCTTCGCGGTGAGCCACTCGATGCTGCTCAACGTGCTCGATCGGCCCGGCGACGGCCGGGCGGCGCTGCACCAGCTCCTCACGGAGAACTACGAGACCGAGACCAAGCAGGCCGAGCACGAGGCCCGCGCCGAGGAGCTGCTCACCGCGCTGCTCGACGCCGAGGTGGTGGAGGAGCTCGACGAGCCCGACGACTTCGGCCGCACCGTCAGGGTCACCATCGACCTGCAGGAGACCTTCGCCCTGGACCAACCGCTCGCGCCGTTCGCCCTGGCCGCGCTGGACCTGTTGGACCCCGAGTCCGACACCTACGTGCTCGACGTCGTCTCGGTCATCGAGGCCGTGCTGGATGACCCCCGCCAGATCCTGAGCGCCCAGCGGTTCAAGGCCAAGGGCGAGGCGGTGGCCGCGATGAAGGCCGAGGGCATGGAGTACGACGAGCGGATGGCGGCGCTCGACGAGATCATGTGGCCCCAGCCGCTCGCGGAGCTGCTCGAGCCGATGTTCGGCGTCTACCGGGAGCGCCACCCGTGGGTGGCCGAGCACCCGCTCTCACCCAAGTCCGTGGTGCGGGACCTGTGGGAGCGGGCCATGGACTTCGGGGACTACGTCCGCTTCTACGGCCTGGCCCGCTCCGAGGGCACCGTCCTGCGCTATCTCTCCGACGCCTACAAGACCCTCATGCGGACGGTCCCTGAGCACGCCAAGACCGACGAGCTCATCGATCTCATCGAATGGCTGGGCGAGATGGTCCGCCAGGTCGACTCCAGCCTGCTCGACGAGTGGGAAGCGCTACGCGACCCGAGCGCCGAGGCCGGCGGCAAGGCCGACGCCCCGCCCATCGACCAGACCCCGCCGGCCCTCACGGCCAACCGCCGGGCGTTCACCGTGCTGGTGCGCAACGCCCTCTTCCAGCGGGTGGAGTTCATCGGCACCCGGCAGTGGCACGAGCTCGAGGCGCTCGACGGCGACGACGGGTGGGATGCCCAACGCTGGTTCGACGCGATGGCGCCGTACTTCGAGGATCACGACAGCGTCGGCATCGGCTCCGACGCCCGCAACCCCGCCCTGCTCCTCGTCGACGAGCACCCGGTCGACCACCCCGGCTGCTGGTCGGTCCGCCAGATCCTCCACGACCCCGCCGATGACCACGACTGGCGCATCATCGCCCTCGTCGATCTCGCCGCCAGCGACGACGCCGGCCGAGCCGTCATCCACGTCACCGACGTCGGCTGCGGCTGACAACCGCGGCTGCGGCTGTGACTGCGGGCTGAGACCGGGGAGGGGGACGCGCCGGCACCGAGCGACGCCGACGCGCTCTCCGGCTACTCGTCGAGGGTGCGCTCCCGCTCCGCCAGGACCGGTTCCAGCCGGTCGAAGTCCGCGTCGCTCCAACCGTCCGGCTCGGTGATGCCGACCCAGGCCGACAGGTACTCGCCGCTGGTGTAGAGGTGGCCGTGTCCCGCAGGCACGTTGCCGGCCACCGGCAGGTCCAGCGCGACCTGCCACATCGTGACGAGCGGGAACCAGCCCATCTCCTCGGAGACGTCGGGCCCACGCTGGCCGTCGTCCAGCCACTCGGGCGGCGACAGCGCCAGATGACCCGAGAAGAACGAGACCGGGTCCGAGTTGTGCTGGAGGTACACCAACTTGGTGTCACCCCACTGGGCGGTGGGTTCGTCGAGACGGTCCTCGAGCGAGGTGAACCGCACGGTCCGACCGTCCTCGTAGACCGGGAGCCACGCAGGACTGCCCGGATCTCGGTCGCTCATGAGCTGGTTCCACAGCGGGTTCACGAACGGTGGACCCACCATCAGCGCGCCGTCGATCGGCTCGTTGAGCACGTTGATCGACGTCAGGATCGACTCGACGCCGAAGGATCCCAGCGACAGCCCGAACAGGTACAGCTCGGGCCGGGAGTCCTCCGGCAGGGTCGACCAGTAGGCGTGGATCGTGTCGAACACGACCCGGGACGTCTCGCGGGTGACCTCCTGGTCGGCGAGCAACGAGATCCAGCTCGGCAGGTACGAGTACTGGACCCCGACCACCGCGGTGTCGCCGTTGTGCAGGTACTCGAGCGAGTTCAGGGCGTTCGGCTCGAGGAAGCCGGTGCCGGTCGTGGTGGCGACGACCAGGACCGAGCGACCGAAGGCGTCGGTGCGCACCAGCTCGTCGAGCACCAGCTGCGCGCGGGCCTCGAGGTCCTCCGCGGAGTCGATGCTGGCGTAGACGCGGATCGGCTCCTGCGCGCCACCGCCGTTGGCCTCGTCGAGCTCCTCGACGGTCGCGCCCGTCGAGACGAACCGCTTGCCCTGGCGTCCGAGAGTGTCCCAGTCGACGAGGGAGTCAGGGCTGCCGGACCGCAGCTCCGAGGTCGGCTGGGTGCGCCCTTCCGGTGTCACCGCGTCGCTCACCGAGAACGAGCTGTTGGCGAGCGAGAAGAACCCGTCGACGAGCACACCCGAGACGAGCGTCCACACGAAGACGGTCACGATCGCCATGCCGACGACGCGGGCGACCCTGCGAGGCATGACACGCTCCGCCCACCCGGCGACGAAGCGGAACAACCGGCGGATCGAGCGAGCGATGATCAACAGCAGCGCGCCGACGAGCACCGTCACGACGATGATCGTGAGCCACACCGTGGGTGAGGTGGGCGCCATGTCGAACAGCTCGCGCACGTCGTTCTGCCAGCCGACCTGCCGCCAGATCGACAGCAGTGCGAGCACCCCGACGAGCGCGACCGGGATGCCGAGCAGCACCCGGCCGACGGTGGTCTCGCGGTCGGCCCGAGGGATCTCGAGGTAGCGCCACAGCCAGGCGCCCACGACGCCGAACGCGTAGCCGATGACGGCGGTGATGCCGGACACCACCCCTTGGAAGAGACCGGTTCGGGGCAGCAGCGACGGCGAGAGCGACAGCGCGAAGAACAGCAGGGCGACCACGAGCCCCGGTGCCGAGAACCGCCGGCTGAACACCTTCGGCGGAGCGTCGGAGCCGGTGACGATGCGGTCGTCCGTGTCGGTGCGGTCGTCCGTGTCGGGGCCGGGCGGCGTCGTCGGCTCCTGTTCCGGCTCGATGGTGGGCAAAGGGTCGGGGTTGCTGTCCTGCACCCGGGAGAAGCTAGGAGCGAAGCCTCACCGACCGGTGGACCAGGTCGGGTCGATCGGATCGCAAGGAGTGCGAGGGCCCACACCCTTGCCCCGGCGACGTTCGACAGCAGTACGGTCGGCCGTGTGATGTCCGATCCGACCGCACCGTCGGCCGTGTTCACACCGGCCGAGCTCCGAGGCCTCGACGAACCGGTGCGCCGCTACTTCCTGGCCGCGATCGCCCCTGGCACGCCGTTGTTCACCGCTGCCCGGGTCGAGATGCGGGGACGGATCAAGGTCGGCCGATGGATCCCGTTCCGCGCCACCGAGCTGCTGGCCCCACGCTCCGGGTTCCTGTGGCGAGCGACGGCCGCGGGCGTCATCACCGGCTCCGACCGCTACTTGGACGGACAGGGCGAGATGCGCTGGCGCCTCGCCGGGTTCCCGCTCGTGAGAGCCGGTGGGTCCGATGTGGCGCGCAGCGCGGTCGGGCGGGTCGGGGCGGAAGGGCTGTGGGTGCCCACCGCACTGCTGCCCCGCTCCGGGGTCGAGTGGCAGGCGAGCGCTACGAACGAGATCGTCGGACGCTTCGACATCGACGGAGTGCCGGTCGAGCTGTGCCACCGGATCACCGAGAACGGCGAGCTCACCGCGACGTCGGTGAGCCGATGGGGTGACCCCAGTGGCGGCCAGGACTTCGACTGGCACTCGTTCGGTGGATCGGTGCGAGCCCCGCGGAGCTGGGCGGGACTGACGGTCCCGAGCGAAGGATCGGTCGGCTGGTTCCCCGGCACCGACCGCTGGCCCGAGGGAGAGTTCTTCCGGTACCGCCTCACCGGCCTGCAGCCGTTCCTGGCGCGATGACGCCGTCGAGGGCGCTCGCCGCATCGAACGGCTCACACCCGACGATGTCGTCGCGCTCGCGACCGATGTCGGCCCGGACCGGGACGAGCGGCGGTGCCCTCGAACGGAGCCACCTCGAGCCTCACCACCCCGAGCCGACCTACGCCGGAACCGATCAGGTCTGCTGCGCCCCTGCTCCGTCGGGTTGGACGGCCGGCGACGACGTGGCGACCACCGAACACAACACGCTGGCCATCGCCGTCAGCGTGCCGAGACCCCATCGCTCCGCCGGGTGGCGGGCGGCCAGGTTTGCGACCGTGTTCCCGGCCAGCGCGGCCGTGATGACCCACGTCCACGTGCGCAGGGCTCGCGCGCCGAGGGGACGCCGACGCACGACGCCGCCGCTCATCGCCACGACCCACGCGCTCACCGAGAGGTTGACCGCAGCGACAGCGCTGACCCAGCGATAGGGCGGGTCGAGCACGCCGGCTGTCGTCGGTGCCCGGCCGCCGTACGCCGCATCGCCCCATGGGGCGCCCGACGCGAGCGCCACCTGATGGACGGCTGCGACGCCGAGCAGGCCGCTGGCGACCACGGCTGCGGTGCGTGTCGTCGAGACGTCGTGCTCGCGTCGAGCGGTCGCCATGGACCTGCTCATGACGAGGCGACGAGAGGTGACGAATGCACGCTGCCGTGGTGTGTCCTTACGAGCTGCAGGGGACCGTGATCGCATCCCGACACGTTCTCCGGGCATCTCGTCGGCGTCAAGATCCCCGACACGCCGGCCAGATGGTGCCTACTCTCTTGCACGGCGTCGCGTTGGTGTCACAACGGCCTTGACCGGGGGAATGTGTCGGGCCGTCGTCGAGCACTCGGACGCCCAGATCGGGCACACAGTGGGGGGAGCCATCATGAAGACTCGACGACTCGGCGTGGCCGGGGTCTGCGTTGCGATCGCGGCGTTGGTGCTGTCGGCGTGCGGGGCCAGCCCGTACCTGCCGCCGGCGGTGACGGTGACCTCGCCCTACATGAGCGCGTCGGCTCCCTTCGTCGATGGGATCTCAGGGATCGGAAAGCAGCAGGCGAGGATCGTCGTCTGCTCGATCGGCGGCGGGCCGCTCGAGGTGCACGTCCACCACCCCAACGCCAGCGAGGGCACCTCGTTGACGGTGCGGGCCACCTCGTCGGAGACGACCGGCGACGAGGCCGACACGACGCTCATCGATGTCACTCACCCCACGCCGACCGTCGGTGTCGACACCTACTTCGAGTCGACCCGTGACCTGCGACCCGGCGAGTGCGCCGAGGTGATCCTGCTGAGCACGTACAACATGTTCGCCCCCGGACCGTCGTTCCACTTCACGGTCACCTGGTAGGCCCGACGGGGCCTCCAAGGCGATCGGCCACTCGCCCCGCGCCCATCCCCAGACGAGCGAGGAGCTCGAGACCGCTGAGCGGCAGCTACAGCACGCAGTCGTCGCGAGCGATGTGGAAGCGCTCGACGCGCTCCTGCACGATGACGTCGTCTACACGGGCCCCGACGGCATACCGATCGACAAGAGCATCGAGGCAAGGCCTCGGCGCATAGGGCGCCAGGTATCGGGCGCTGCTACGGTCACCCCCCGTCCGGTGGTCCGCCACCCGGATGACATGTCCCCGAGCGGGGGAAGCCGGTGACAGAGTCCCGCGGTGTGGTGGGAAATCGAGTGTGATGCTCGATGGGGTCTGCTGCAGGTTCGACTCCACCACATCGGCATCGGACGAACCCACGCCCGAGCCCACGTCCTGCTCCTCGTCGACGACCTCGACATCCGCATCATCAACGCCGCCACCGGAGAACTCCACCAAAGCTCCCCACCGTCGCGTGGATCAACGACCCGTCCTGCGAAGCACTCATACAGAACGACTGACCAACAACTGTCTCAGACTCCTTGACAGGTTCCGGCCCCAATCCACCACGAACCCCGACGTTCCGCGCCCTGCTAAGGAACGAGCGCATCCACGCAGAAGCGAGGGCTGGCTGGGCGTTCCCAGCGGGCCAGGCTCGCCTCGCACGGGTCGGGAGAAGGCGTGCTGTCCGACGGCCCCTGCGCTGGGCGCGCTACCCCTTTGACGTCCCCGCTTCCAGGATCGACACGATCGAGAACAGGGTGAAGCACACGGCGCCGAGGCCCACCAGGACGTGAGCGCCGACGAAGAAGCCCGGTTGCGCGTCGGTCGCCTCGAAGAGGAAGGCCGCGAAGAACAGGCAGGCCAGGGCCGTGCCGACGGGGATCAGCGGGATCCGGTTGGCGAGCAGGAAGGTCTGCCTCCACACGAGAGCGAGCAGGAGCACCTTGGACAGGATGCTGCAGCAGATCAGACCCAGGCCGATGAGCACGGTCCCTGGAGCCAGGCGAGCTGGGTCGTCGGAGCTGAGCAGGACGACGAGGCCCAACACGATGTTGGCGGTCCCGGTCGCGACCACCCACCACGACCAGCGGTAGCGCTCGGCGTCGCCGAACTCGTTGCGGACCTGTCGCACGATGCTCGCCACGAGCGCCACGAGCGCCGCGCAGATCACCGACAGCCCGAACATCACATGCCCGGCGACGAGGGCCACGTCGCCGCCTCGGGCGAAGAGGGTCACCGCCACCACCGTGCCGACCAGCGCCAGCAGCGCCGGGATGGCCACGAGCACATCACCGACGCGGCGCGAGTACGCTCCGTCGGGCGGGCCGCTCCCGACCGCTCGTGTCTCGCTCTGCTGGATGAGTACGAACTCGGTCGACGCGGTCGCCACGGTGCTGACGCAGGCGGCGATGAACCCGATGCCGAGCGTCACGTGCCCGGCGACCACGTACTTCAACTCGCCGCCGCGGGCGATGATCGTGACGCCCCAGATCATCGTGGCCACCGAGACCGTGTACCCGAGCGCTGGCAGCGCGACGGCCCACCCCGGCCCGTACCGGTGGATGAGTTGGCGGATGATCGTGGCCGCGGTCGTGAACAGCGCAATGCAGATCGCCGTCAACGCCACGAGGACGTGACCCGCGACGAAGTGGTCGGCCGCGTCACCACCGGACAGCACGTAGAGCCCGAAGGAGAGGCAGATCGCCCCCATCGCCAAGGGGATCGCTCGGAACAGGACGCTGATCGTCGGATTCATGCTGCCCACTCCTCTGGCGAACCCTTGGAGTCCGCTCACGGTGCGAAAGTGTCCCGGTAGCACGAGACCGAGCCCGCTCCAGGGGTGGTGCCGGGCCGCCGGAAGAGATCGTTCGGGTCTGCTGCAGGTTCGGTTGAGGTGGTTGTGTGTGATCATGCCGCGTGGAGCGGCGGTCGTGTCGTCGGGAGCGAAAGGCGAGTCAGAACTCGACGAGGGTGAGTTTGCCGAGCCTGCGTTGGCGGCGTCGTGGTGGTAGGTGTGCTCGATCCAGGTGACGATCGCGAATCGGAGCTCCGAACGCGTCGCCCAGGTCTGGTTGAATCGCCCTGGGTTGCTTGAAGGCTCTGCTGTGCCCCGGGTCGTCCGCCTTCGGCGCGTCACCGAGCGACGTCCCGATGCTCCCGACCGACTCCGACAGGTCCGTCGGGAAGGTGACTGCAGCCAGACGATCGTGTGGCGCAGGACGCATCCCTGGGGGGGGGGGGGGGGGGAGGTCGTCTCAGGTCGTCGTGGACGTTCATGACGCCACCGCCCCCTGGGCTTGTCGCGGAGGCCCGCCCTCCCAGAGCCCCCCTGATCGTCTCCGCCGCAACCCGAACAGTATTCCCGTTCGCTCGCGGAGTCGAGTGGTTTGCCCATCGCTGAACACCGCCTTGATGCCGGGAGACGTGGCGAGGTCGTGGCTGAATGACCCCCTGTCGAACCATCTCTCGGGGGTGAACATTCCGCGCCGTCGAAGCATGACCCTTGTCGACACCGTTACCCGCTGTTATGGTCAATCTGTTGCGCTTCGCGACGATGCACAGAACGGTCTTCGAGGCTTTCGGTGATCGATCGATGCACAGAGATCCCGCACCCCGGCGTGGTTCTGGAAGCGGCGAAGCAGCAGACGCATTCCGCTCGGGAGGCAATCGTGCACCTGACACCGCGTGAGATCGATCAAGTGCTGTGACAGGCCTTCGCCGATGCCGCCGCGACCGGTCGACTTGGGGATCCGGCTCTCCCGTGCGTATGGACGTCTCATGACAACGCGCGAGAAGGCTCGACCTGCCCGACCGACCGCATCAGATCTCGCGTCCACTCGAGTCGCTATAAACAGCAGATGCACTCATTGACAACGCGGTTATGCGCTCCCTCCAGAGTGCTTCTTTGTCCCTCGATGGGACGCCCCTGCTCGTCGAGCTAGGCACGGATGAACCTCCCGATTTTTGTGGGAATGAGTCCATCGAGTTCGACCACTCTTCCGAGGTGCCGATGGCTCGCCACCGCTGATATGCGGTCAGATGAGGCGGCGGCCACCTTCGGAGTTGCCGCAACAACCCACCAACTCGACCTAACTCTGGAGCGATGGTCGGGAGGTCAGATGGATTCTGGTGAAGTCGTCGAGACGGACGCATCCACGGGACGGCAGCCGCGGCGCTCGTTCATCAGCGCCACGTCGATGGCGATCCTCATCGCGACGGCGGTCGCGAGCATTCGCGGGCTTCCCGCGATGGCCGCATATGACTGGGCATCGGTGTTCCTCTACGTCCTCCCCGCGCTGCTCTTCATGGTTCCGGTGGCACTCGTGGCGGCCGAGCTGGCCAGCGGATGGAACGGCGGGGTGTTCGTCTGGGTGAAGGAGGCGTACGGAGACCGCATCGGCTTCTTCGCGATCTGGCAGCAGTGGATGCAGAACGTCGCCTGGTACCCGGCACAGCTGGCGTTCTTCGCGTCAGCGTTGGCGTACGTGTTCAATCCCGGTCTGGCGAACTCGGGGCTGTTCACCGGCCTGGTGATCCTTGTGGTGTACTGGTTCTCCACGCTCATCGCGAGCCGCGGTGTCGGCGCGTTCGCCAAGGTCGGTTCCTGGGGTTTCATCATCGGCACGATCGTGCCGGCCGCCGCTCTTCTCGTGTTCGCCGTCCTCTTCCTGCAGGATGGCGGCACGTCACGCCTTGCACCGATCAGCGACGCTCAGTGGCTGCCGAAGTTCACCGGGCTGGCGAGCATCGTGCTCATCGTCAGCAACTTCCTCTCCTACGCGGGCATGGAGATGAATGCCGTCCACGTGACGGAGATGCGCAGGCCGAGCCGGGAGTTCCCGAGGGCGATCGTGCTGTCCGTGGTCCTCATCCTCTTCGTCTTCATCCTGCCGACGCTGGCCATCTCGGTCGCGGTCCCGGGGTCGAGCGTCAATCTCACCCAGGGCGTGCTCCAGGCCTTCGACGTCTTCTTCAAGCATCTCGGGATGCCCTGGGGAACCACGGTGATGGCGCTCTTGATCGTCGTCGGGATCCTCGCGTCGGTCGTCATCTGGATTCCGGGCCCCAGCCGCGGCCTCCTCCTCGTCGGCAAGGCGGGCTACCTTCCTCCCGCCCTTCAGCGCACCAACAGTCAGGGGATGCAGGTCCCGATCATGTTGCTGCAGGGTCTGATCGTGACCGCGATGGCCGTCCTGTTCGCGGTCCTGCCATCGGTCCAGTCCGTCTTCTGGATCCTCACCGCCATGGCGGTGCAGCTGTACCTGCTGATGTACATGCTGATGTTCCTCGCTGCCATGCGGCTGCGGCGCACCCATCCAGATGTGCGGCGCGGGTTCCGGACCCCGGCGATGTTCTTCGTCGGCTCGATCGGCTTCGTGGCGAGCGTGATCGCGTTCCTGCTCGGTTTCGTGGAGCCGTCGGCAACTCGGACTCCACGCCCCAGGGCCTCTACGTCCTGATCCTGGTGGTCGGCATCGTGGTCCTCGGTGTCTGGCCCTTCGTCCTGTATCAGCGGCGCAAGCCGGAATGGACGATCGAGGCGTCCTCTCCCACCACGCATTCCGACGCAGGGGATCAGGAGGCCGGAAGCCGATGACGACCAGGCGACTGATGACCAGGCGACCAGGAGCCGTACGGCCGGCCCGACGTCTCGCTGTGACCCTGTGCGTGGTGTGCGGGGTCGGGCTCGTTGCCTGCACCTCTGCCGGCACGGCCTCGGACCCCGACAGCGATGAGGCGCAGGCGCTCGCCGAGCAGCTCAACGAGAACCTCTCCGCTGTCGGCCTACCCGAGCTCGACACCTCGACGGCCACGGCGCTCTACGAGTACGACGGCGGGGTGAGCTGCCGATGCCGGCCAGCTCCAGCACGAGCTGTCGCTGTCGCAGTTCGGCAACAACTTCGGCAACCTCCGACGGGTCGTCCTCGGACCCCACTCTCGTCGAGTACGACCTCGCAGTGATCGAGACCTACTGCGCAGGCAAGATCGACGTGTTCCGG
>CAVPQM010000030.1:0-310993 GCA_963707555.1 uncultured Actinomycetota bacterium | reverse complement strand
CCCATGTCGAAGCTGACCGCATCGGGATGCCCGCAGGCGACGGCCACCGCTGCCCGCGGCACGCACCCCGCCCGCCGGGCCCGACAGCAGCAACGCCGCAGGCAACTCGGCGGCACGTCGGACGTCGACGAGTCCACCGGAGGAGGTCATCACCTCGACCTGCTCGGCGACGGCGCCCAGGCCGAGCAGGTACGGCCGGCACACCAGTAGCAGCACGTTCACGACGGTGGTGACGGTGCGTTCGTACTCGCGGAACTCGGGGGCGACCTCGTGGACAGCGCTGACGTCGACGCCGAGTGCCCGCAGCTCGTCGGCGACCAGACGTTCGTGGACAGGGTCGAGATCCGCGCTGGAGCAGGAGAACGGCCACCACCTCGATGCCGTATCGGCAGCTCGGGACGCCGACCAGCCATCGACCAGCACCACCCCGCTGCATCGAGTCGTTCCTGCGCGCCTGAACCGCGGTCGCCTGTTCGACGAGCAGTGCAGGACGGTGGACACCCGGTACATGCGGGACGGCGATCCTGGCGCTCGCCGCTTCGATCACATCACCGAAACGGTGCACGATCAGCCTGGTGCTGCACGCCGGCGCCCCTCGTCGTTCGAGCAGTGAGTTGGTCGCGACCGTGGTGCCGTGTGCCAGCAACTGGGGTGCAGCGCCCCCGGCGAGGCGCCCGACGCCCTTAGGACCGCCGATCCAGATGATCGGTGTCGACGGGATCTTCAGTATCGACCCGTCGATGCCGACGATGTCTGTGAAGGTTCCACCGCTGTCGGCGCCGAATCGCATCCGGACGAAGGTATCTGCCCATGGAGGCACCGGCTCGGCGCTGCTAGGCAGTCATCGGGAGAAGAAATGGACACTGATCAGAACGAGATGCCTCCTCGGGCAGGCACACACAGGGCTTCCCAGGCGGACGCACGCCGCTGCCGCGCATCTCCCGCCCGGACACCTCGTCGAACAGGACGTCCTGTACGTGGAGAGCGCCTTCCGGCAGGCGGCCAGAAGCAGAGGAACCTCATTGCCCCGACGACAGAGCGGATTCGAGAACTACTTCTCCTCGGAGTCGCTCTTCGAAGCGGTGCCGAGCCTGCTGGACGACCCGGACCCCGACGAGGGCCCGTACGCAGTGCTCGGCCTGACGTACTCGGCGTCGTGGGAGGAGATCTCCCGTTCGCACCGAGCGCTGGTCTCCGAGCTGCACCCCGACCGGTACGTCGATGCCGACGACCAGGTCCGAAGCGCCGCCGAGCGGCGGGTGCGCGACGTCAACGAGGCGTTCGCCACCATCCGCCGCGGCGCCAGCGGCCGCGGCCGCTGACCTGCCCCACCCTTCACCGCTCCGACCCGTTCTGGGGGCGATCATGCCGGTCCTGACCGGCACCAAGGTGCCCAGATCCACACCCGCCCCGGCCCCGACCCGTTCTGGGAGCGATCATGCCGGTCCTGACCGGCACCAAGGTGCCCAGTTCGCGGCGGCAGCGGATTCAGTAGCGGTCGATCTCGAGGGACCAGACGTCGTCGCCGAGTGCATCGGTGAAGCGACGCAGTGCGAGCTCTGCCTCGGCCTCGACCCCGTCGGGCACGACGACGGCACCGGCCGACACCGAGCGCAACCAGCCGTCCCGACGGGCGATCGCGGCGCGCTTGGCCTCGGCATCCGCGGGACGCTTCTTCTCGAGGGTCACGACCGACCGCGCCGCGGCGCAGGCGGCGTCGAAGCTGGCGCATCTGCATCGGGCCAGCCGGCGACGGGGTCCGGGTACGGCAGCACCGCGACGTACGGCACGCCCGCGTCGACCGCCGCGGCGGCACCGAGCTCCTCGGCACCGATGCAGACCGCTGAGCACCACCAGGTCAGGGTGCAGCGTCTGCTGCCGCGCCGAGGATCGCGGCGAGCTGTCGACGCAGCACATCGCCCACGGGTGAGCCGGCGAGCTGGTCCGAACGCACCCCGACCACGGCGTACGGCGTGCCCTCCGGGATCCGCGAATCACACGCCGGGGTCGGCGCTGACGACCCAGCCGACGCAGCCGACGACCCAGCCGACGCTGCCGATGCGGACCGCCCGCGGAGTCGGCCGGTCCAGGTCCTCCTCCGACGGCGGCTCGTCGCCCGAGCCCTCCCGCTCGTCCAGCGCGGCGACCGCGAGACGGTCGACCAGGTCGTTCATGCGATGTCCGCTGTGACCCTTCACCCACGTGAACGTCACGTCGCCCCGATTGCGCACAAGTTCGATGAACGGCTCCCACAGGTCGCGGTTCGCGACGGGTTCCTTCTTCGAGTTCTTCCAGTCGCGCGCGAGCCAGCCCTTTCCACCATCCGTCGTTGAAACACTTCACGACATAGGTGGAGTCGCTCACGATCTCGAGGGGGCCTTCGATGGTGCGAACGGCCTCGAACGCCGCGGTGATTTCCATCCGCTGGTTGGTCGTCGGCGGGATCGTGCCCCGACGCCCAGGCGCCTCCCGGGCACCGCCCACGCCCAACCGCCCGGTCCCCGGGTTCCCACGACACACGCAGTCGTGTAGGCGACGGTCACGCCGCTCGGCACGACGACGGCTGGTCGGGAGCGGGAAGGGCGGGTCACGGCGGGCACGCTACCGCCCGTACTGTGGGGGTCCCCCCACCTGCCCGGAGGACCCCGGATGATCATCGATGGTTTCGCTCGCCAATTACCCGACATCGACCCAGCTGAGACCGAGGAGTGGTTGGACTCCCTGGCCTCGGTGGTCGACTCGAAGGGGAGGGCTCGGGCGCAGTACCTGATGGCCCGCCTGATCGAACGCTCCCGTGAGCTCGCGGTCGGCACGCCCGCATCGGTCTCGACGCCGTACGTGAACACGATCCCTCACGAGGAACCGTGGTTCCCCGGCGACTACGAGCTCGAGCGGCACATCCACACGTACATCCGCTGGAACGCAGCGGTCATGGTCGTGCGTGCGAACAAGGCCGCCGACGGCATCGGTGGGCACCTGTCGACGTTCGCGTCGTCGGCCGCGCTCTACGAGGTGGGGTTCAACCACTTCTTCCGCGGCAAGGAGTCGGGGGACCCTGGCGACCACGTCTACATCCAGGGACACGCTGCGCCGGGCATCTACGCCCGTGCGTTCCTGGAGCACCGCCTGGACGAGGCCGACCTGGATCGCTTCCGTCGCGAGATGGACGCGCCCGCCCGCGCAAGAGGCCCTGCCGGGCCGGGGGTTGTAGTCGTATCCGCACCCCCGGTTGATGCCGGACTTCTGGGAGTACCCGACGGTGTCGATGGGCCTGGGCCCGATCCTGTCGATCTACCAGGCCCGGTTGAACAAGTACCTCGACAACCGGCGCATCAACAACGCGGCGACGTCGCGGGTGTGGTCGTTCATCGGTGACGGCGAGGTCGACGAGCCCGAGACCCTGGGTGCGATCTCGCTCGCATCTCGTGAGCAGCTCGACAACCTGACGTGGTGATCAACTGCAACCTGCAGCGCCTGGACGGCCCGGTGCACGGCAACGGCAAGGTCATCCAGGAGCTCGAGGCGATCTTCCGTGGCTCCGGCTGGAACGTCATCAAGGTCGTGTGGGGATCGGGCTGGGACGAGCTGCTCGCCCGTGACGTCGACGGCGTGCTGCTCAACAAGATGAACTCGACCGTGGACGGCGAGTTCCAGCGCTACACGATCGAGGACGGCTCGTACATCCGTGAGAAGTTCTTCGGACCCGACCCCGGCTACGCGCCATGGTCGAGCATCTCGGACACCGAGCTGCAGAACCTGCCCGCGGCGGCCACGACTACCAGAAGCTCTACGCCGCCTATCGGCCGCGGTCGAGACGAAGGGCGTGCCGACGGTCATCCTCGCGAAGACCGTGAAGGGCTGGACGCTCGGCTCCGGGTTCGAGGGGCGCAACTCGACCCACCAGATCAAGAAGATGACCGCGGCGCAGCTGATGGAGCTGCACGACCGGCTGCACCTGACCGAGGTGCTGCCCGACTTCCACGTTCGACGGCGACATCCCCCCTACGTCCGGCCGCCCCGCGGATTCACCGGTCACCGAGTACCTGCTCGGACGGCGCCGAGCGCTCGACGGCCCGCTCCCCTCGCGCCACGTCGTGACCCGGCGCCCGATCCGCCTGCCAACGCGTCGGTCTACGACGAGGTGATGGCCGGCTCCGGGACCCCGGCCGCGTCGACGACCACGGCCTTCACGCGTCTGCTGCGCTCGCTGTGCCGGGATTCCCGAGATCGGCCCACGTGTCGTGCCGATCATCCCCGACGAGGCCGGACCTTCGGCATGGACTCGTTGTTCAAGGAGCTCGGCATCTACGCCTCGCAGGGCCGGAAGTACGAGCCGGTCGACCACGACCTGCTGCTCTCGTACAAGGAGTCCACCGACGGGCAGATCCTCGAAGAGGGCGTCGGCGAGGGGCGGACTGTCGTCGTGGACCGCGGCGGCGACCAGCTACGCGACCCGCGGCGTGCCGATCGTCCCGTTCTTCACCTTCTATTCGATGTTCGGCTTCCAGCGCGTCGGCGACCTGATCTGGGCCACGGCGAATGCACACGCACGCGGGTTCCTGATGGGAGCGACCGCGGACGCACCACCCTCGAGGGTGAAGGGCTCCAGCACCAGGACGGCCACAGCCTGCTGCTCGCCTCGACCGTGCCGGTGTGCCGCTCGTACGACCCGCATCGCGTTCGAGACCGCCGTCATCATCGATGACGGCATCCATCGCATGTACCCCGACGGGGACGCCACCCGCGGCGAGGACCTCATCTACTACATCACCCTCTACAACGAGAACTACCCCATGCCCGCCCTGCCCGAGGTTGTGCAGGGCGTGGTCAACGGCCTGTACCGCTACGCGGATGCCCCCGAAGGCCCGGCGCTGCGAGCGACGATCCTGTTCTCGGGCACCAGCTACGGCGCGACGATCGCCGCGCAGGCCGAGCTCGCCGAGCACTACGGCGTCGGCGCCGAGCTGTGGTCCACGACCAGCTACCAGCAGCTGCGCACCGACACGATCGATGCTCAACGCTGGAACCGGCTGCACCCCGACCAGCCGGCCCGCCCCCCGCTCGTCACCCAGGAGCTCGCCGGCTCACGGGTCCGATCGTCGCAGTCTCCGACCACATTGCGCGCCGTGCCCGACCAGATCGCACGCTGGGTCCCCCGGCGTTGGAACGTGCTCGGCACCGACGGCTTCGGCCGCTCCGACCGCGTGAGGCGCTGCGCCGCTACTTCGAGACCGACGCGCCGCACGTCGTGCTCGCAGTGCTCAGCGGGCTCGTCGCCGACGGCGTGCTCGACGCGTCGGTGCTGGGCGACGCGATCAAGCGCTACGACATCGCCGCCGACACGCCGGTCCCCTGGCACGGCTGAGTCGAGCGCCCAGCACGGCAGAGTCGAGCGCCAGCACGCAGGACGTCGAACGCCAGCACGGCTGAGTCGAACGCCAGCACGGCTGAGTCGAACGCCAGCACGACTGGGTCGAACGCCAGCCAGCGTTCTGGGTGCCATCATGCTGCCGGGGGGCGGCGTGGTGGCACCCGGTCACCGGCACCGGGTCAGCTGAGGGTCTCGGAGGGCACGCCGAAGTACTCCTGGTACTCGCGCACCGGCTCGCGCAGCGGTGCTTCGTCGAGACCCCGTCGCCGAGAACGTGTAGCGCTTCGAGCGCGTTGTCGGGATCGCCCGGGTGCTCGTCGAGGAAGGCGCGCATGCGCGGACTCGGCCTCGGCGGAGAGCTCGATGCCGAGCGCGTCGTAGACGGCCCGCGACCGCGGCGATCGGGTCCTTGCGGAACTCGCCGAAGTGCACGTCGATGACCTGGTCCCGGGGAACCACCCCGGAGCGTCGGGCGTCGAGCGCACGGTCCAGGCGTCCGCGATGTCGGCCGCGTACTGCTGGGACATGACCGTCAGGTCGACGTGGTCGCTGGTCATCTCACGCAGGCTGGCGCCGAGCACGCTGATCGAGGCGATGACCTTGAGCGGGTCCCGGTGCGTCTGCACGACGATGGCGTCGGGGTACTCCGCCATCAGGGTCGGCAGGTTCCACATGTGCACCGGCGACTTCAGCACCCAGCGCTGCGCCGAGTGCTCGGACTGCAGGTGCTCGAGGAACCGTCGGTGCCAGCGGTAGGTCGTGGCCATGTCGGCGTCGTGCAGCAACCAGCGGTTGTAGTCGGGCACCTCGAACTGCAGCGAGTAGATCATCGACTTGAAGTCGCCGTCGAAGATGCGCACGTCCTCCTGTGCGAGCAGCCGCGCCGATCTCGTGGAACGTCGTGAACCCGGGGATGATCGAGTCGACCAGGTCGAACTGCGACTGGGCCATCTCGATGCGCGGGTCGCTCTCATAGGTCTCGGTGCGCGGCGCCGGCACGGGACGTTCGACCTCCCAGCTCAACGGCACCCGGTTGGCCGGGTCCTGTGCCATCAGGTCGTGCAGCACCGAGGTCCCTGTGCGGGGCTGGCCGACGATCACGACCGGCCGCTCCACCCGCTGCTCAGCGACCGCCGGGTGGTCCTTGCGCCACTGCTCGAGCAGCAGTCGGTTCGACAGGTTGGCGACGACGCCGTCCCCGGCGACCATCACGCCGACGTCGTTGAGCTGTGCGGTGGCCACGAGCGAGTCGAGCAGCCGGTCGAGCCCCTCCTCCAGCCCGGCGCGCCGAAGTCGTCGACCCCCGTCGACTCGATCGCCTCGGCGACCAGTTGCTCGGCGTGTGAAGCGGCCTCGTTCGGCCTGTTGCAGTGACATGGTTCCCCCCGTGTCGTCGTGGATCGCTCGTCGGCGTCGAGCCGACCGGCCGCGGCGCTACACCGTGACCGCCCCCAGGTACTTCTGGACCAGCGCCGGCAGGTCGCCGCGTCCGTCGGTGTCGAGCCACTCGCTCGCGGGCCAGGCGGATGGCGGCCATGTTCATGGCGGCGAGCATCGCGCGGGCGCGGGTCGTCCACGGTCAGGTCGTCGAAGCGCGGGGCGATCAGCTCGGCGATCGACGCCTCCCAGTCCACGTAGAACTGCAGCGTCCACGCACGCATGGCCGGCGTGCCGGTCGACAGGATCGCCTGGTCGTGCACCTCGGACATGTCGGGTGGCAGCTGCGCACCGATCGCCGCCTGTGCCGCGCGCACTGCCTCGACCGGGCCGAGATCGGCCGGCAGGTCCGCCAGCGCGGCGGCCAGCACGTAGACCGCGACCTCGGACAGGCCCGTCGCGATCGCCAGCTCCTTCGACTCGAAGTAGCGGAAGAACGTCGCTCGGCCCACCTGCGCGGTCGCGGCGATCTGGTCGACGGTGGTCTCGGCGATGCCGTGGGCGGTGGCGAGCTCGACCGCTGCGGCGGCGATCCGCCGCCGGGTCTCGAGGCGCTTGCGTTCGCGTAGCCCTACCCGGCCCTCGCCGACCGGCGGGTCGCCGACGTCGCGCACCGGGGCGGTCACCGTTCGAGCCATCGTCTCGAATGGTACGGAGTATCATCTTCGACGACAACCGCTCGGCGAGCGGCTGCATCGATCGGGGGACGGATCATGCGAGCACTCCAGGTCACGCGGCACGGCACACCGGGCGAGGTGCCTCGAGGTCCGCGACATCGAGATCCCGGAACCGGGTGACGGCGAGGTCCGCATCCGGGTCGCCGCAGCAGCGCTGAACTTCAACGACATCGCCCGCTGTCGCGGCACGTTGGTCTCGGTGTCGAAGGACCCGCCGTTCACCCTCGGCATGGATGTCTGCGGGGTCGTCGAGGCGGCCGGCACGGGCGCCGAGCACCTGCTCGGCCGTCGGGTCGTCGCCATCTCGACCGCCGCGCTCGGCGGGATCGCCGAGTACACGATCGCACCGGCCGTCGCCTGCTCGACGCGCCACCCGAGCTCGACGACGACCACGCCGCAGCGTTCCTGATCCCGTTCCACACGACGCACCTGGCGCTGTTCCGGCGGGGCGGTCTGACACCGGGCGAGACGCTGCTGGTGCACTCCGGCGCCAGCGGATTGGGCACCGCAGCCATCCAGCTCGGCGCTCGCCGCGGATGCGACGAGTCATCGCGACCGTGTCGAGCCCGGCGAAGGAAGAGCTGTACCGCGCGCTCGGGGCCGACCTGGTGATCGACCACACACAGCGGGACTTCGTCGAGGCGGTGTTCGACGCGACCGACGAGGTCGGTGCACACGTGGTGTGCGACCTGGCCGGCGGCGACTTCGTCGCGAGGTCCTGGCAGTGCACCACACGCGAGGGCCGCTACCTGGCGGTCGGGTTCAGCGACGACACCGAGAACGGCATGACGGGCCGGCCGCTGCGCATGGCGAGCATCGGCAACATCTCGATCGTCGGGGTGCTCGGCGCCTGGGTCGACGACCTCGACCCCGGCATGCGGCGCTTCGGGTTCAACCCGTTCACGCGTGCCGACGGCGACGAGGTGCATGCCGCACTCCGACAGCTGATCGCCGAGGGTCGAGATCCGACCGCACGTCGGACGTGTCGTGTCGATGGACGCCGCGGGTGCGGCGCTCGACGACCACGAGCAACGACGTTCGATCGGCCGCACCGTCGTGCAGGTGGCCGGCTGAGGACCGACGCCGAGCCCTCAGACCAGGTCGGCAACGGAGATGCTGTCGAGCGCGGCCTCGACCCCGCTGCCGATCTCGGCCCACACGGGAGAGCTGGACGCGGCGGACTCCAGGTCACGACCGACGCGCACGTCGACGATCCGACCCTCGATCGCGACCACGACCTCGCCGAGCGAGATGTCCTCGGGCGGGCGACCGAGGCGGTAGCCGCACTCGGCGCCGCTCCCCCGCCGAGCGTCGAGCACCCCCGCCCGGCTGAGCTGGGTCATCGTGCCGGCCAGGAACCGGTACGGCAGCTGCTGCGCCTCGGCGATCGCTCGCCCCTTGACCGGCTGCGGATGGTGCCGCGCGATCTCGACGAGCGCACGGACCGCGTCGTCGGTCCTGGCCGTCACCCGGAACACTGCGCCACCGTCAACTGCGTCACCATCAACACCGCGTCACCACGAACACCGCGTCGTCCCACCGTCGCCAACGCCTCGGTGCTGCCGGCGACCTGACGGATCCAGACCTCGGCTCCCACGTCGACGCCGCTGCTGCGCAGCTGTGCTCGGGACTGGGTCACCTGCACCTGCTCGTCGCCGGCGGTGACGTCGATGCGGACCTCGAAGCCGACGCGGAGGATGCGATCGACCCGGGCTGCGACCGAGCCGTTGAGCGGCTCGGTCGCGAGCTCCAGGTCGTGCGGGCGCACCAACCGACCGCCGAACCGGGTCGTGGGGCCGAGGAACCCCATGACGAAGTCGTTCGCGGGCTCGTCGTAGAGCTGGTCGGGTGACCCGATCTGCTCCACGCGTCCCTCGTTGATCACCACGATCTCGTCCGCGACCTCGAGGGCCTCTTCCTGGTCGTGGGTGACGAAGATCGTCGTGACGTGCACGTCGTCGTGCAGCTGTCGCAGCCAGTCACGCAGCTCCTTGCGGACCTTCGCGTCGAGCGCACCGAAGGGCTCGTCCAGCAGCAGCACCTTCGGCTCGACGGCGAGCGCCCGGGCCAGGGCCATGCGCTGGCGCTGCCCGCCCGAGAGCTGCGACGGCAACCGGTCGGCGAACTGCTCCAGGTGGACCAGCTGCAGCAGCTCGGTGACCCGCTCACGGATCTCGTCCTTGGGGCGCTTGCGGATCTCGAGTCCGAACGCCACGTTGCGGAACACCGACAGGTGCTTGAACGCGGCGTAGTGCTGGAACACGAACCCGACGTCGCGCCGCTGCGGCGTCAGATGCGTCGCGTCGGTCCCCTCGATCGACACGGTGCCCTCGTCGGGCACCTCGAGCCCGGCGATGATCCGCAGCAGGGTCGACTTGCCGCCGCCGCTCGGACCCAGCAACGCGGTCAGCTGCCCGCTGGGGATGCTCACCGACACGTCGTCCAGGGCGACGAAGTCCCCGAAGCGCTTCCCGATGTTCGACACCTCGATGCTCATTCGACGTCCTCGTTGCTCATCGGTCGTCCTTGCTCATTCGTCGTCCTCCGTCGGGCGGATGATGGCGACCACGACGATGCAGGCCACCGAGACCAGGGCGAGCAGGAACGCCGTGGCGTAGGCGCCGCCCTTGTCGAAGTTCAGGTACTTCTCCTCGACCACGAGGGTCGCGGTGCGGGTCTGGCCGAGCAGGTTGCCCGAGACGACCTTGACGGCGCCGAACTCGCCGAGCGAGCGGGCCAGGCTGAGGACGACGCCGTAGACGACCGCCCAGCGGATGGCGGGGAACGTGATGCGCCAGAAGGTCTGCCAGGCGTTGGCACCCAGGGTGTGGGCGGCACGCTCGGCGTCGGTGCCGATCTCCTCGAGCACCGGGGCGACCTCACGGATCACCAGTGGCAGCGCGACGAACACCGTCGCCATGATGATGCCGGGTGTCGCGAAGATGACCTGGAACCCGGCGGATTCCAGCGTCGGGCCGAACCAGCCGCCCCGACCGCCGTAGACGAGCACGAGCGCCAGACCGACCACGATCGGCGACACGGCGAGCGGCAGGTCGACCAGGGCGCTGAGCAGCCGCTTGCCGCGGAACTCGTAGCGCACCAGCAGCAACGAGATCGCCACGCCGAACACGGTGTTGATGACCACCGCGATCGCTGCGACGAGGACCGTCAGGCGCAGCGCCCCGATGGTGTCGGGGTCCTCGAGGATGCCGCGCAGGTTGTCGAGGCCGCCTTCGAAGGTGCGCTGGGCGACCAGGGACACCGGCCAGGCGACCAGGAAGAACAGGTAGACGATGACGAACACCCGCAGCACGTAGGTGCCGACGCCACGTCGGGCCTGCGGCAGTCGCGTGGGTCGGCGCTGCGCGGCGGTGTCGACGCGCTGGTCGTCGTCGGGGTCGACGTGGGGCACGTCGACGAGTGCGATGTCAGCCACGGCGCACCAACCTCCGTTGCAGCAGGTCGATCGCGACGATCACGATCAGGGAGATGACGAGCAGGACGGTGGCCACCGCCGCCGCACCTGCCCGGTTGTCGTTCTCGAGGCTGGAGAGGATGCGGACCGAGGTGACCTCGGTGTCGTAGGGCAGGTTGCCCGACAGCAGCACCAGCGAGCCGTACTCGCTCACCCCTCGGGCGAAGCTCAGCGCCGCACCCGCAGCGATGGCCGGGGTGATGCTCGGCAGGATGATCCGCCGGAAGACGGTGGCGCGGTTCGCGCCGAGCGACGCGGCGGCCTCTTCGACGTCGCGGTCGAGCTCGGCCAGCACGGGCTGCACCGTCCGCACGATGAACGGCAGCGTCACGAACAGGAAGGCGAGGGCCACCGCCGCTCTCGTGTTGGCCACGTCGACGCCGAGGGGGCTCGTCGGGCCGTACAGCGAGAGCAGCACCAGACCGGCGACGATCGTCGGCAGCGCGAACGGGATGTCGATCAGCACGTCGATGACCGCCTTGCCGCGGAATCGATCGCGCACGAGCACCCAGGCGATGGCGGTGCCGGTGAACACGTTCAGCACCGTGACACCGAGCGCGGTGCCGACGGTGAGTCGGATCGCTGCGAAGGTCTGCTCGTTGGTGATCGTCTGCCAGAACGTGCCCCAGCCACCCGCCGCGGCGACGCCGACGACCGCGGCGAGCGGGATGAGCACGAGCAGGCTGAACCAGATCAGGGTCACCCCCAACCCGACGCGTGCCCCCAGGCCCAGCCGGCCCTCGGTGACCGGACGACGCCGACGCGCGATCCGACCACCAGGGGCGATCCGACCACCAGGGTCAGGCCGACCAGGGGCCGGCCGGCCGCCTGCGACAGGCTGGTCACCTGGCGCAGGCCGGCCGTCGGGCACCTGACCGGTCCGGGTGACCGAAACGGTCAACTGGCCTTCCCGGACTCGGCGATCACCTTCGAGATGATCCCGTTCTCCTCGTCGAAGAACTTCTTGGACAGTTCGCTCCAGCTCACGAAGTCCGCCTCGACGGTCAACAGGTTGGTGACCGTCGGGTACGGATCCGACGGATCGTTGGCGCCCTCGACCTCGTCGACCTCGACGTCGACGATCGACAGCGGGCGGAAGCCCTTGAGCGCGAACTGGGTCTGGCCGTCCTTGCTGAGCACGAAGTCGATCCACTCGGTCGCCTTCGGCGTCGCATCGGTCAGCACGGCACCGGGGTTCTCGATCAGCAGCGTGGTCTCCGGGATGATGTACTCGAAGTCCTCGCCGTTCTGGCGGGCCAGGATCGCCTCGTTCTCGTAGGTGAGGAACACGTTGCCGGTACCGCTGGTGAACGCGGTGGTGGCGTCGCGACCGCTGCTGGGCAGGGACACGACGTTGCCGTACAGCTTCGTCACGTAGTCGAGCGCGTCGGCCTCGGTGCCGCCGTTCTCGATGACCTGGCCCCACGCGGCGAGGGCGTTCCAGCGGGCGGCACCGGACGACGCCGGGTTCGGCGTGACGATCTCGACGCCCGGTTCGATCAGGTCGTCCCAGTCCTCGATGTCGTTCGGGTTGCCCTTCGGGACGGCGAACACGACGACCGAGGTCGACACGACGCCCTTGTTCTCGCCGGTGTTCCAGTCCTCGGCGACGAGCCCCTCGTCGACCAGGCGGGTCACGTCGCTGGCGACCGAGAAGTGCACGTAGTCGGCGGCGAGCCCGTCGACCACGGCGCGGCTCTGGTCGCCCGAGGCGCCGTAGGAGGTGACGAACTCGACGTTCTCTCCCGCCGAGGTCTTCGCCCACTCCGCGGCGATCGCCTTGTTGGCGGCCTCGGGCACCGCGAACCCCACCAGGTTGATGGTCTCGCTCTCGCTCTCGCCGCTGCTCGCACCGGCGTCGCCGCCATCGGAACCGCAGCCGGTCGCGATCAGGAGCCCTGCGAACGCCACTGCTGCGACTGCTCTCACCCGGTGTCTCATCGTGCCTTCTTCCTCCGTCGGTCACCGGTCGACAGGGGGCGTCGACATCGGTGTGCAGGGCAAGGTATCTAAACCCGACTAATTACGTCAACATAAGCGGAAAGATAGGGAAGGTGGTTCGTCGGATGGTCGCCGGGGTGGCTGCGGATGTGGGAACAGGGCCCTTCGGCAGCTACCTTCGGGCGCCATGGCACGCACGCTGATCCGCCAGGCCGAGGTCGCACTGCTCGACGAGAAGCGTCGACTCACCGCCGACGAGCTCGCCGAGCTCGCCGCACTCGGCCCCGAACACACCCCTGCGCTCACCGCACTCGCCCACCAGGTCCGCCTCGAGTGGTGCGGGCCCGAGGTCGAGGTCGAAGGCATCCTCTCGGCCAAGACCGGTGGCTGCCCCGAGGACTGCCACTTCTGCTCGCAGTCATCCGCGTTCGACACGCCGGTGAAGGCGACACCGTTCCTCGACACCGACGAGGTGCTCGCCGCCGCACGCGAGACCGCCGAGGTGGGCGCCTCGGAGTTCTGCATCGTGCTGGCCGTCAAGGGTCCCGACGAGCGCACGCTCGAGCGCATCCTCGAGCTCGTGCCGATCGTGCGTGACGAGACCGGCCTGAACGTCGCGGTGTCGGCCGGCATCCTCTCCGAGGACCAGGCGGTGCGACTCGCCGAAGGCGGCGTGCACCGCTACAACCACAACCTCGAGACGGCCAGGTCCTTCTTCCCGAAGGTCGCGACGACCCACACGTGGGAGGAGCGCTGGGACACCTGCCAGCTCGTCAAGGACAACGGCATGGAGCTGTGCTGCGGTGCGCTGCTCGGCATGGGCGAGTCCGACGCGCAGCGCCTCGAGCTGCTGTCGCAGCTCGTCGAGCTCGACCCGACCGAGGTCCCGCTCAACTTCTTGAACCCCCGGCCCGGCACTCCCCTGCAGATCCGCAAGCCCGTCTCCGCGATGGAGGCGCTCAAGTGGATCGCTCTGTTCCGCCTGGCGCTGCCGGCGGTCATCCTGCGCTACGCCGGCGGTCGCGAGATCACGCTGCGCGAGCTGCAGGTCATGGGCATGACCTCGGGCATCAACGCGTTGATCGTGGGCAACTACCTGACGACCCTCGGCCGCTCGACCGACGAGGACCTGCAGATGCTCGAGGACCTGCAGATGCCGATCGGCGCACTCACCGGAGTGCTGTGAGCCCCGACGACCCTGCAACCCCCGACGCGGCGGTGCCGAGCGGCAGCCCGCACTGCCCGGGGTGCGGCGAGCCGACCGAGTCGTGCCGGGGATGCCTGCCCGCGCTCGATCCGCCGCGGTACTGCGCCGGCTGCGGTGGGTGGCTCACGGTCCGGGTCAGCACCGGCGGGTGGCGGTCACGGTGCCGCGCCTGCGGTGCCGAGTCGTCGTCCCGCTGAACCCTCGGACCGCTCAGGTCGGGTCGTAGCTGTCGACCAGCCTCGGGTGCGCCTCGTCGAGCGCTGCCGCACCGGAGTCGTCGCCCGCGGTCAGCAGCACGACGAACCGGTCGCCCGTCATCATGAAGCGCGCCCTGGCCGTGGAGCGGTCGTCGAGCACGATCACGGAGTCGGCGGCCCGGCCGTGGCTGACCTGGACCTCGCGTCGCACGGTCTCCTCGCCGAGTCCCGAGGCGGACACGTACAGGTCGATCAACGAGGCGAACCCCGCATCGCTGTCGAGCTCCTGGAGACCCGCAGCCCCGCGCCCCAGGTCGGTGGAGACCGCCATCATGATGCCCTCGGGGCCCAGCTCGGCGGCGTAGCCCTTCATGCCGGCGGCGACGAGCTCCGGGTCATCGGCGACGTCGGTGGCACCGGCGGGCATCGACACCGAGAAGCCGCCCTCGGCAGAGGTGAGCGGCCGCCATTGTGCGGGAACGACCACGACAGGTGGGTCGACGAGCCCCAGCTGCTGCAACGGCCCTGCGAGCGGACCCTGGTGACGGAGGCCGAACACGACCCCCGCCGTCAGCACCGCGGCGAGGAGCGCGCCGATCACCACCGTCGAGATCGGGACGCCGCCGGACCCGGCACCACGGAACGACGCGGTCTCCGACAGCGGTACGACCGTGGGTCGCTCGAGGACGGCCGTTCCGCCGCCGTGCAGCGGCGGCGGGACCATCGACTGCTCGACCACCGGGATCCGGTCGCGCTCCTGGGCGGCGCACGTGTCGCAGATCGTCTCGTGATCGTCCATCAGGAAGGAACAGCGCGGACAGTTCTTCACACCTCTTGGTCTCGACCCCGTCGGCGTCGCCCTTGAACCAACGGGGCCGGACGGCTCAGCGCGTTGGGCACGTCGGCCCAGTCGCTAGTTTCTTCACATGCGTTCGCCACTGATCCCGATCACCGGAGACGTCGAGGCCGACCTGCTCCTGCAGGACGAACCCGCGGCACTGCTCATCGGCATGCTGCTCGACCAGCAGGTCCCCATGGAGTGGGCCTTCAAGGGCCCCACGACGCTGCGCGAGCGCCTCGGCGGACGGCTCGACCCCGCCGAGATCGCAGCGATGGACGCCGAGTCGTTCGTCGCCATCTGCGCCGAGAAGCCAGCGATCCACCGCTTCCCCGCGTCGATGGGACGACGCATCCACGAGCTGTGCGAGGTGCTCGTCGCCGACTACGACGGCGACGCCGGCGCGGTCTGGTCCGACGGACCCGACGCCGCGGAGCTGCGCCGCCGGCTGCGAGCGCTGCCCGGCTACGGCGAGGAGAAGACCAAGATCTTCATGGCGATCCTCGCGAAGCGCCTCGGCGTCGCGCCGGAGGGCTGGGAGCAGGTCGCGTCGCCGTTCTCCGACGAACAGCCACGGTCGGTCGCCGACGTGAGCTCCGAGGAGACGCTCCAGGCGGTCAGGGCGTGGAAGAAGCAGATGAAGGCGGCGAAGAAGTCGAAGCAGGACTCCCCGGACTGACGCCGGGCGCGGTCCTCGGGCCGATTCCTCGACCTGCGACGCGATCTGCTGGCGCGACAGCCACCCGAGGAACACCGCCACCGCCCTCGGATCGTGGCGCAGCTCGTGGCCGGCGCCGTTGATCAGTCGGAACTCGGCGTTGCCGTGCGCCGCAGCGAGCGCCCGACCGTCGGCCTGCGGTGTCAGGTCGTCGCTGTCGCCGTGCACGACGAGCAGGGGCCGCGGCGACGAGACGCGCTGGCGGCGTCGATGGGTCGCACCGCCTTCAGTGCACCTGCCCACTGGTCGAACGACGTCGGGAACTCCGGGTCACGGATCACCTGGACCTGACGGGCGTGCAGCAGCAGGCGACGCGGGTTGCGCGCCCAGTCGTCGAAGTCGGCGGGCGTCGCCAGTGCGGCCACCCCGGCCACGTGCGGGTTGCGGGCTCCCTCGCAGACCGCGAGCGAACCACCCGTGCCGAAGCCGGCCACCCAGACCCGGGCGACGCCCAGGGTGCGCAGGTGCTCGACCGCGGCGTGCACGTCGTCGAGCCAGCCGTCGAGCGAGAAGTCCCCCTCGGCGGTGCCGCAGCCCCGGAAGTTCATGGTGAGCACGACCCAGCCGAGCTCCGCGGCGATCCGGTCGGCGAGCTCGGGGAACGATCGACCCGACTGCGGCGACTCGCGGCCCCTGGTCGGGAAGCCGTGGCACAGCACCAGTCCCGGTGCGTCGACGTGTTCGAGCGACGGCTCCGACAGATGACCGCTCAGACGGAGCGGGCCGGACGTGAACTCGTAGTCCATCACCGGCTGTGCGGGACGGTTCGCGTCGGACACGTCGACTCCGCCGGTCTCAGGCCGAGACGGTCGAGCGCTGCTTCTTGAACAGCCGGTAGCAACGGTTCCGGGCCTCGGCGAGGGTGTCGGGACCGAAGCAGAGGTAGGTCTCGGCGGCCATCAGCTCCTCGATGATCGGCTCGTCCTCTTCGGTGATCGCGTCGACGTCGTAGACGACCTGCGTGCGCTTGTCGCCGACGAACCGGTTGTGCTCGAACCTGATGGGTCGCTCCATGGCGCCATGCTACGGCGCGCCACGACCAGAGCCCGCACCCGCAGGCGGGAGCGCCACGGATCGTCCTACCCCTGCGGATCGGACGCGGTCGGCGGGATCGCTCGGTTCGGATCCGGGATCGCTGGCGTCCCGGTCGGCGGAGCGCTCGGGATCGACCGGTCCGACGAGCTCGGGTCCGATCGCGCCGATCGCCCGGTAGTACTCGAGCTCGACGTCGAGGATCGTGACCACGTCGGCGTCGCTGAGGTCGAGACCTGCCTCCTCGACCTTGCCCAGCACGAAGGCCGTCGGCTCGTCGTCGGGGACCACCACGAGCGCCGAACCGATGTCGTCGGCGGTGCGCTCCGACGCCACGCCCTTCGCCGCGAGGTAGTCGCAGTGGAAGAGCAGCACGTTGCGCACGTCGTCGAACGAGATGCGGGCGGTCAGCTCGTCGGGCAGTCGGTCAGCGACGAAGTCGACCGCCTCGTCGAGGTCGTAGACGCTGCGTCGGGGGCGGGCGGCGAGCGAACCGCTGACCACACCGATCGAGACGGCCGCGATCACGAACGTGCAGATCACGGCGAGCACCATCCACAACCACATGCCCGGATGGTACCGGCCCCGCGAGGGGCTGCCGGTGGGTCACACTGGGCCGGGACGACCACGGCGACACCCGCTCCTCGGAGTCGGGGTCACCGATCGAGGAGGACGACATGCCCCATCCACGCAGGTTCAGGTTCGGCGCCCAGCTGCACCAGCCGTTGCCGGGACTCAGCTGGGGCGAGAGCGCCCGACGAGTCGAGGAGCTCGGGTACTCGACGCTGTTCGTGCCCGACCACTTCGGCGAGCAGTTGGCGCCGATCACCGCCATGGCGACCGCGGCGGCCTTCACCGAACGGCTGTCGGTCGGCTCGCTCGTGTTCGACAACGACTACCGGCACCCGGTGGTCCTGGCCAAGGAGATGGCGTCGATCGACTCGGTCTTCGAGGGTCGCGTCGAGGTCGGCATCGGCGCGGGCTGGATGGCATCGGACTACCGCGAGTCGGGCATCCCGATGGACCCGCCCGGAGTGCGAGTCGACCGGCTGATCGAGGCCGTCGACATCATCCGCGGCCTGTGGTCCGGCGAGCCCGTCGACCACCACGGCGACGCACTACGACCTCACTGGGCTGGTCGGACACCCGGCACCGCACACACCCGGCGGGCCGCCGTTGATCATCGCCGGCGGGTCACCGCGCATGTTGCGATTCGCCGGGGCGAATGCCGACATCGTCGGCGTCAACCCGTCGATCCACTCCGGCGAGATCGACGCCGAGGCGGCTCGCGACGGCCTGGCGGATCGGATGGACCGGAAGTTCGAGTGGGTCGCCGAGGGTGCGGGTCGACCGCCTCCCGGAGCTCGAGTTCAATGCGTGGGTGCCCGTCGTGGCCATCACCGACGACGCCGACGCGGTCGCCGAGATGGTGGCCCCCGGCTTCGGACTCGACCCGGAGCAGGCGACCGAGGCGCTCGAGTCGCCCATGGCGCTGATCGGCACCGAGGACGAGATCGCCGAGCGACTCGAGCAGCGCAGGGACCGGTGGGGCTTCTCGTACTTCGTGGTCCAGAACGACGCGGCCAGACCCTGGCGCCGATCGTCGCCCGGCTCGCCGGCAACTGAGCCGCCCGACCGAACCCAGGACGTGCGTACCGCTGCGACAGAGCGGTAAGGCGCATGCCGTGTCGCGATCTTGTCCTGCATGCGTGTCTCCGACCCTCGGCTCTGGTCCCACCACCACCGATGAACGGGCCGGGACGCGGTCGCCCGCACGGCTGTCGATGATCGAGGCGGCGGAGCGCATCGTCGCCGAGCGCGGCCTGACCGCCATGTCGTTGCGCGTCGTCCAACAGGAGTCGGGGCAGCGCAACAAGTCCGCGGCGCAGTACCACTTCGGATCGCGTGACGGCCTGATCGAAGCGGTGCTCGTGACTCGCATGGCGGCGGTGAACGAACGTCGCCGCGCCATGCTCGACGCGATCGCTCACCCCGACCCGACCCGCGCCCGGCCCTGCGCCCGTTGGTCGAGGCACTGGTGCGACCCGTCGCGGAGCAGACCGTGCTGCGACCGGCGAGCTGCTGGGCACGCTTCGTGGTGCAGGCCGGCAACGATCCCAGCGGTCGCCGAGGTCGTGCGCCGCCGCGTCGAGGGCGAGGCGTACCGGGAGCTCGTCGAGCGTCTGGTCGCGGCGATGGCCGGCGTGCCCGAGCCGCTGCGACGACTGCGCGTCGAGCGCGCCGTGGGTGTGGTGTTCGCATCGCTCGCCGCCGGCGAGTCAGGTCCGCGACCGGGGCCTCGCCTCATCGGTCGACCAGGCGTGCCGGACCGAGGACCTGATCGACGCCACCGTCGGACTGCTCGCGGCCCGAGCGTCCGACGCGACCCTCGCCGCACTCGACGACCGGGCACCGACGCCGGACCCACCGCCTGCGCCGTGACGCCCCGCCGGCACCCGACCGCCAGCAACCCGACCGCCAGCCGCCCGACGGCCAGCCGCCCCATCAGCCGACCCTCGACCGCCTTCCCTTCGACCACCCGACCTTCGACCCCCTGCCTCTTCTGGAGATGACATGTTCACCGTCAACGACCACCTCCGCATCGGCGCCAGCACCGCGCCACGTGTCCCGGAGGGCTTCGAGCTGCGCCCGTACCGCCGCATCACGCTGGATCCGCTCTCACCGACCATCGGCGCGGTCGTGGGTGGCGTCGAGTTGGGGCAGATCGACGACGAGCTGCACGCCGAACTGCACCAGGCGCTGCTCGAGTGGAAGGTGCTGTTCTTCCACGACCAGGACCTGAGCCGAGCCCAGCAGCGGGACTTCGCGCTGTCCTGGGGCGACCTCGAGCGCCATCCGTTCTACGCGTACGTGCAGCCGGACCAGCCCGACGAGGACGTCGTCCGGCTGGCCAAGGACGCGATGAGCAGCGGCGTCGAGAACGTCTGGCACGCGGACCTGACCTGGCACGACCGACCCTCCTTCGGCGCGGTGCTGCGGGCCGTCGAGGTGCCCGACATCGGGGGCGACACGCTCTGGGCCGATGCGGGCGCCGCGTACGACGAGCTGCCCGACGACCTCAAGGAGCGGATCGACGGTCTCGAGGCGGTGCACGACTGGCAGCGCACGTTCGGACTCGCCATGCCGGCCGAGGACCGGGACCGACTCAGCGAGCATTTCCCGGTGGTGCAGCACCCCGTCGTCCGGGTCCACCCCGAGACCGGTCGGCGCACGCTGTTCGTCAACGCGATCTTCACCTCGCACCTCGTCGACGTCGACCACGACGAGAGCGAGCGGATCCTGACCGCGCTGTACGCGCAGATGCACCGACCCGAGTTCCAGTGCCGGTTCCGCTGGCGACCAGGGTCGGTCGCGTTCTGGGACAACCGCTCGACACAGCACTACGCGTCGAGCGACTACGCCCCCGCATCGAGGGTGATGGAGCGCATCAGCATCGCGGGCGACGTGCCCGTCGGGAAGGGCTGAACGGCGCCGTTCACGACATCGGTCACACCCGCTGAGCACCCGGCGATGTGACGAAGTCGGTCGCGGCTGAGAAGATCGAGACCCGATGTACGAGATCGAGAAGGTCCTCGCCCACGTCCGAACGCACAACGCCGGCGAGCCCGAGTTCCACCAAGCCGTGTCCGAAGTGCTCGAGTCCCTGCCACAGGTGCTCGATCGCCACCCGGAGTTCCTCGAGGCCAATGTCCTCGGCCGCCTCGTCGAGCCCGAGCGCCAGTTGATGTTCCGCGTGCCGTGGCAGGACGACCAGGGCCGGGTCCAGGTCAACCGTGGATTCCGCGTCGAGTTCAACAGCGCGCTCGGCCCCTACAAGGGCGGACTGCGCTTCCACCCGTCGGTGTCGCTCGGCACCATCAAGTTCCTGGGCTTCGAGCAGACGTTCAAGAACGCGCTGACCGGACTGCAGCTCGGTGGCGGCAAGGGCGGTGCCGACTTCGATCCGAAGGGTCGTTCGGACAGCGAGATCATGCGGTTCTGCCAGAGCTACATGACCGAGCTGTACCGGCACCTGGGTGAGTACACCGACGTACCGGCGGGCGACATCGGTGTCGGCACGGCCGAGATCGGCTACCTGTTCGGGCAGTACAAGCGCATCACCAACCGCTACGAGGCCGGAGTGCTGACCGGCAAGGGGATCAACTGGGGCGGTGCGCAGGTGCGCACCGAGGCCACCGGCTACGGCACCGTGTTCTTCCTCCAGGAGATGCTCGCGACGCGTGGCGATTCGATCGAGGGCAAGAGCGTCGTCGTGTCGGGCAGCGGCAACGTCGCACTGCACGCCATCGCCAAGGTCCTGGAGCTCGGCGGAAAGCGTCATCGCCTGCTCCGACTCCGACGGCTACGTGGTGCACGACCGGGGAATCGATCTCGACCTCGTCCGAGAGGTCAAGAACGAGCGTGGACGCATCAGCGACTACGCGGCGCTCGACAGCGCAGCGCACCATGTGACCGACGGCAGCATCTGGGACGTGCCGTGTGACATCGCGATCCCCGCGGCCACCCAGAACGAGCTCGATGACGACGCTGCGACGACGCTGGTGCGCAACGGCTGCGTGGCCGTGAGCGAGGGCGCCAACATGCCCAGCACGCCGAAGGCCATCCGCATCTTCACCGAGGCCGGCATCCTCTTCGGACCGGGCAAGGCCGCCAACGCCGGCGGTGTCGCGGCCTCCGGGCTCGAGATGCAGCAGAACGCCAGCCGCGAGAGCTGGCACTTCGACGAGTCCGAGGCGCGACTGTCGGCGATCATGTCCGACATCCACCAGATCTGCCACGAGACCGCCGAGGAGTACGGCCGCCCCGGGGACTACGTGCTCGGAGCGAACGTCGCCGGCTTCTGCAAGGTCGCCGACACCATGCTCGCCCTCGGCGTCATCTGAGCGGCGGGGCTGCTCGACCGGGGCGGGACTCAGCCCACGGCGAGCACGGGCTCCGGTTCGACGATCACGAAACCGCCGGGTGAGAACTCGAGCTGGAAGGCTTCGCCCGAGCCCCGACCGATCAGCGCACCCGCGCTCATCGATGACTTGGTGGTGATCTGCAGGCCGGCCGACCAGGCCACGACCGCGTTCGGGTCGACGCAGGTGCGCGCCTCTGAAGTGTCGAGCACCACCGGCCAGTCGCTCGCCAGGATCACCGAGCCGGGTCCCGTGAGCGTCACGTTGAACAGACCGCCGGCCGCCATCGCCCCGATGCCACCCTTGATCATCTGGATGTTCCACTCGATGCTCGCGTCGAAGCCGAGCAGCGCCCGCGACGACGCCGAGAGCTGCTCGCCGGGTCCGAGCTCGAGCAGGTGCAGCTTCTTGCCGGCGTGCGACACGAACAGCTCGCCGGCGCCCTCGCAGGTCATCAGCTTGAGCCCTTCGCCCGTCGCCATCGACTTCAGGTACTTCGCAGCGCCCGAGCCCTTGTAGGCGAACGTCACGTCGCCCTGGAACGCGATCATCGCTCCACGAGTGACCTGCAGGGGCGCCCCCAACGTCACCTTCACCACGGCGGGGTTCTGCCGGGTCATGCGGCCGGTCGTCGCGACCTCCATGTTCTCCGCGGCGAACAGCGTCGAGGACTGCAGGTAGCCCGGCAGCTGGTGGGCGACGCCGTACCCACCGCCGGTCCCCGCTGCGCTCCCGAACGATGCGGCCCCCGGAGCCGGCGTTCCGGACGCTGACGTCGAGTCGTCCGTCGACTGCTCCGCTGCCGCGGGCGCGACGTGCTCGGTCCACGCGGTGCCGTCCCAGTAGCGCTGGAGCGAGGGGTCCTGAGGGTCCGGATACCAGTTCGCTGGGGTGCTCATGGCCTCACCTTGCCACGGACGGGCGTGACGAGGGGCGCGACCGTCGCGTGTCCCGTCACCTGGCGAAGTCGGCCGCCCGTCCAACGGATTCGACGCTCGAGGGCCTCCACCGAGCGCCGGCGAGGGGTGACGCCCGACACGCACCCGGGGCTGCATATACTCCCTCCGGATAGTTGGACAGATGTCCAGAGACCTGTCCACAAACTCGGGGGGTACCGAAAAGTGCGACGCTTCGCGTTGGTTCCGGTCGTCTGTCTCGCGCTCGTCGCCGCCGCGTGCGGCGCGAGCGGCGACTCGCCCGAGGAAGGTGAGTCACCGACCACGACGGCCGCCACCGACGCTCCGGCCGGAGGGACCAGCGAGGGCGCGTTCGGCGACCTCGACGAGCTGTGCGGGCCGGGCGACTTCTCGGTCGACCCGGACGAGGCCGGCTCCCGTGGTGGCGACAAGCTGCGCATCGGCATCGCGACCGACCGTGCGTCGACCGTGCGGCCGGGGCTCAACAAGGAGATGTGGGACGCCTCCGTCGCATTCGTGGACTGGTGCAACGAACAGGGAGGCGTCGGTGGGCTCGCGATCGATCCGATCGAGCTGAGCGGCGCGCTGTTCGACGTCGAGGCGGCGATGACCACCGCGTGCGCCGACGTGTTCGCCATGGTCGGCGGCGGCTACGCGCAGGACAACCTGGAGTTCTCGGGCAAGGACGGCTCCGACTTCCACCGCTGCGGGATGATCGACATCCCGTCGTACGCCGTGTCGCCCGAGAAGGCCGACTCCAACGGTCAGGTCCAGCCGGTGCCGAACCCCGGCACGACGATGGCGAACACCTGGATCCGCGACTTCGCCGAGCTCTACCCGGAGGCCGTCGAGGAGGCGGTCGTGGTCTACGGCGAGCTGCCGGCGCTCGAGAACATCAAGGACGCCTACGTCACGATGCTCGAGGAGCTCGAGATCCCCGTTGCCGGGAGCTTCGCGTACCCGGTGATCGGCACCAGCGACTGGACGCCGTTGGCCCGCCGGGTCATGGACGCCGGAGCGACGACCATGCTGTTCGTCGGTGAACCGGCGAACGCCACCGCGTTGACCGCCAGCCTGACCCAGCAGGGCTGGGAAGGGACGCCGCTGTTCGAGACGAACATGTACGACCCGCAGATCTTCGCCCAGGGGGCCGAGGCGGTCGAGGGCTCGGTGATCCGCATGACGTCGAACCCGCTCGAGGAGGCCGACCGCTGGCCCGCCACCCAGGCGTACCTGGACCTGATGTCGACCGTCGACGACGGCAAGGTCGGTCTGCTCGGCCTGCAGTCGATCAGTGCGTGGCTGCTGTTCGTCACCGCGGCGAACGCCTGCGGCGAGGCGAACGACGGGGTCCTCGACCGGACCTGCATCCTCGAGCAGGCCGCCGAGCAGGAGGACTGGACCGGCGGCGGCCTGCACGGCCCGACCGATCCTGCACGCCAGGGCGAGGCCGAGACGTCGAGCTGCGGCATGTTGGTGATCGCCAAGGACGGGAAGTTCGAGCGCCTGTACCCGGAGCTGGGCGGCGAGGGCGACGACGTCGACGGATTCCACTGTCCCGACGACGGCGTCAGCCGGATCCCCGGCGCAGAGGGCAAGGCGATCGTCGACCCGGATCGGCCCATCTGACCCAGCTGCGTTACGGTCACCTTCTCCGGGGAGGGTCTGGACGACGACACGATGGAGCGGTGAGATGACGACGACCTGGGTGCACGGCGGCACGGTCTTCGACGGGACGGACACACCGGGGATCCGGGCCGACGTGTTGGTCGTCGACGGACGGGTCGAGCACATCGGCACCGACCTGGACGTGCCCGCTGACGCCGAATCGCTCGATGCGACGGGCTGTTGGGTCACGCCCGGTTTCATCGACCTGCACACGCACTACGACGCCGAGCTCGAGATCGACCCCACCCTGTCGGAGTCCGTCCGACACGGCGTGACGACCGTGCTGATCGGGTCGTGCGGCCTGTCGTTCGCGGTGGGCGACCCGACCGACTTGGCGGACATGTTCTGCCGGGTCGAGGGCATCCCGCGCGAGGACGTGCTGCCACTGCTGCAACGCGTCAAGGACTGGGAGTCACCCGCCGACTACCTGGCGCACCTCGAGCAGCGACCGCTCGGCCCGAACGTGATGTCGTTCCTGGGTCACTCGGCGATGCGGGCCCACGTCATGGGTCTGGGACGCTCCCTCGACGACGACGTCACGCCCACCACCGACGAGCTCGAGCGGATGGCGTCGATGCTCGACGACGCCCTCGACGTCGGCTACCTGGGCATGTCGGTGAACACCTTGCCGTGGGACAAGATGGACGGCGAGCGGTACCGGAGCCGTCCCACGCCGTCGGTGTACGCGAAGTGGTCCGAGTACCGACGCATGGGGCGGGTGCTGCGCCGACGTGGGGCCGTGTTCCAGGGGGTGCCCGACATCTCGGGCCGTTGGAACGTCGCGCTGTTCATCGCGATGGCCTCCGGCATCGGTCGCTCCCCGCTCAAGACGTCGATCATCTCGATGATGGACATCGACGCGACCCCCGGGGCACATCGTGTGCTCGGTGGGGTGACCGCCGCAGCGCGCCGCTGGCTCAACGCGGACGTCAGGGTCCAGTCCCTCCCGCAGCCGTTCCGACTGTGGACCGACGGCCTCGAGAACCCGGTCATCGAGGAGTTCGGCGCAGGCACCGAGGCGCTGCACCTGGCCGACACCGCCCGCAGCGACCTGCTGCGGGACGACGAGTACCGCAGCCGGTTCCGGCGCCAGTGGTCGAACCGCCTGAAGGGCCGCGCCTACCACCGCGACCTGGGCGAGGCGACGGTGGTCTCGTGCCCCGAAGCGGCCTACGAGGGGTTGACCTTCGAGCAGATCGCCAGGGCACGTGGCGTCGACCCCGTCGACGCGTTCCTCGACATGCAGGCCGAGTACGGCAACGACCTGCGCTGGACGACGACCGTCGGCAACCGCCGCGAGGACTCGGTGGCGTGGATCGTGTCCCACCCCCAGGCGCAGATCGGGTTCTCCGATGCCGGCGCGCACCTGCGGAACATGGCCTTCTACAACTTCCCGCTACACCTGCTGCGGTTGGTGCACCGTCGAGAGGCCGACGGGCGTCCGGTCATGCCCCTCGGCCGGGCCGTGCACCGCGTCACCGGGGAGCTGGCCGACTACCTGGACGTCGACGCCGGCCACCTGCGCGTCGGTGATCGGGCGGACCTGGTCGTGGTGGACCCGGCAGGCCTGGACGAGTCGGTCGACACCGTGGTCGAGGCGCCGATGCCCGGCGTCGAGTCCGTGCAGCGCCTGGTGAACCGCAACGACCGTGCGGTCCGAGCCGTCATGGTCAACGGACAGCTCGCCTGGGACGGCACTTCGTTGACGCCCGGTTTCGGCGAACGCCGTGACTTCGGTTCGTTGCTGCGTCGACGGTCACCGTCGACACCGCCGGCCGCCACACGCCGCGCCTGGTGACCCGCCCCGCCCCTGCCCCTGCCCCTGCCCCGTTCTGGGTGCAGAGATGCCGGCCCCGGCCGGCACGAACGCACCCAGAACCACACGGCACCCGCCCCTGACCCGTTCTGGGTGCAGTAGATGCCGGCCCCGGCCGGCACGAACGCACCCAGAACGACGCGGCGCCCGCCTCCAGAACGAGCGCGAGCGTGGGTCAGCGGCCGGCGAGCAGCTGGTCGCGGGTCCAGACGCCGGCGGGCTTGAGCCGCTCGGGCGTCCACGGACCGTCGGTGTTGCACGTGCCGGGCACCCAGGCGGCCCCCGACAGGGCGTCGTCGGAGAAGTTCCACACGACCCAGCTGATCTGCTCGGCGGCCATCAGGTCGACGAAGCGCTGCGCCATCTCGAAATCGTTCGGACCGCCCCCGGTGCTCTCCTGGGCGCCGAACTCCGAGACGAACACGGGCAGCGAGTCCGACGCCTGCGCCAGGGCGTCGAGGTACGGCTCGCGGAAGTCGGCGGCGTAGAAGTGGAACGTGTACATGACGTCGTCGTCGGCGAGCGGGTCGGCGACGACCTCGGCCGGTGACCCGCCCTCGGAGACACCGAACGACGACCACGCGGGCGTGCCGACCAGGATGACGGCGTCGTCGTCATGGGCACGGATCGCCGGGATCACCTGCTCGGCGTACTCCTTGATCCGCGACCACGGCACTCCGTTCGGCTCGTTCGCGATCTCGTAGATCACGTTCGGGTGGTCCGCGTAGCGCTCGGCCATGCCGGAGAAGAACTCGACGGCGGCACCGACGTCACCCATCGGGTCGCCGGGGGTCAACACGTGCCAGTCGATGATGGCGTAGCGGTCGCGCTCGATCAGCTCGTCGACCAGATCCTGCACGGCCGTCGTGTAGGCGACGGGGTCGGTCAGGTAGCCGCCCTCGTGCACGTACATCGACGTTCGCAGCAGGTCGGCGTGCCACTCGTCGAAGAGCACGTCGAGGGACGCATCGGTCAGGCACTGCCGGTACCACTGCAGGCCGTGGGTGCTCATGCCCCGCAGCTGGATCGCCTGGCCGCTCCGGTCGCACAGGTCGGTGCCGCACACCGAGAGCTGGCCGTGGCGCTGCACCGACGGCGCCGAGGGATCGACCGTCGTCGTCGGCGCCGTGGTGCTGGGCGCCCTCGGCGAGTCGGTGGTCGGGTCCGCCTCGGTCGTCGTGGTCGACGACGTCGGGGCGGCGGTCGCGCCGCCGCTGCAGCCCGCCAGGAGCACGACCGCGGCGAGCAGCGCGACGGGAGCGCCGCGCAACGAGCGGGAGCGCAGCCGAGTCACCGCGCGGGTCCGGAGGATCGTGACCGCGAAGTCGGCGTCGTCGTCGAAGGGCACCAGGTCCCACGTCGAGAGGCGGTGCTCGACCCGCAGCCCGAGACGTTCGACGTCGGCGTCGAAGCGGTCGAGCTCGTAGCTGCCCGTCGTCCGGAAGCCGGTCACGATCCTGCCGCCCGGCACCACGTGGGCGGCGACACGCTCGAGGACCAGCGGTTCTGTCTCGGGCGCGACGAACAGCAGCACGTTCCCCGCGAGCACGGCCAGGTCGAACGGTGCCTGCTCCGAGGTCAGGTCGAAGGTCGACAGGTCGCCCACGACCCAGGTCGGCCCCGGGTGGTCCTCGACCGCAGCGGCGATCAGCGCAGGGTCGACGTCGACACCGACGACCTCGTGGCCGCGTCGATGCAGCTCGCCGCCCAGCCGTCCCGGGCCACAGCCGGCGTCGAGCACGCGGGACCCGGGTGCGACCAGTGCGTCGACGAGCCGCGCCTCGCCCACCAGGTCGGCGCCGTCGGCGGCCATGGTCCGGAACCGTTCGATGTACCAGTTGGAGTGGTCCGGACCGGTCTCGGTGAACCATCGGGGGGTTGAGGTCGACTGACGCTCGTCGTGCATGCAGGTGTGTCCGTCGCGTGTCGGGGTCGTCCACGAGTCTGCCAAACCCGAGGTCCGCCCGGTGGTCGCCGGCTCAGTTCTCGGGCACCGACGATCGGAAACGTCGCAGCCGCAGGCTGTTGCTCACCACGAACACGCTCGAGAACGCCATCGCCGCGCCGGCGAGCATGGGGTTCAGCAGGCCGAGCGCGGCGAGCGGTATCGCCGCGACGTTGTAGGCGAACGCCCAGAACAGGTTGCCCTTGATGGTGCCGCAGCGTCGCGTCGCGACGAGCCGGATCGCGTCGACCGCAGCGCGCAGGTCGCCCCGCACGAGCGTGATGTCGGAGGCCTCGATCGCCGCATCGGTGCCGGTGCCCATCGCGAGACCGAGGTCGGCCTGCGCGAGCGCGGCGGCGTCGTTGACACCGTCGCCGACCATCGCGACGACCCGGCCCTGCTGCCTGCAGCGCGGCGATCACGGCGACCTTGTCCTCGGGCAGCACCTCGGCGATGACCTCGTCGATGCCGACCTCGGCGGCGACCTGCTCGGCGACGCGTCCGGTTGTCACCCGTGAGCAGCACCGGGCGCAGTCCGAGCGCCCGGAGCTGCGCGATCGCGTCGGCGCTCGTGGGCTTGACCGTGTCGGCGACGACCAGCACGCCGCGCGCTCGTCCGTCCCACGCGACCGCACCGGCGGTGCGCCCGCGTCCGCCTCGGCGCCGTCGGCGCGCCGCAGCTCCGGGTCGACGTGCAGGCCGTCGAGCCGAGCAGCGCTCGGCGCCCCACGACGCGTGTCGCGGCCGTCGACGATCCCTGACGCCGCGCCCGGCACGTTCGCGAACTGCGGTCGGCCGGGGCAGCTCACCGACCTCGCTCGGTCGCGCCGCGCGACGATCGCCTGGGCGATCGGATGCTCCGAGGCGTCCTCGAGCGCACCGGCGAGGCGGAGCAGCTCCGCCCGGTCGATGCCGTCGCGCGGGCACCGCGTCGACGAGCGTCATGCGCCCGTGGTGACCGTGCCGGTCTTGTCGAGCACGATCGTGTCGACGCGGCGGGTCGACTCGAGCACCTCGGGACCCTTGATGAGCACGCCGAGCTGCGCGCCGCGACCGGTGCCGACGAGCAGCGCCGTCGGCGTCGCGAGGCCCGAGCGCACACGGGCAGGCGATGATCAGCACCGCCACGGCCGCGGTGAACGCGGCGCGCCGGGGAGCCGAGCACGCAGCCAGCACGACGAGCGCGACGACCGCGATGGCGATGACGATCGGGCACGAAGACGCCCGAGACCCGGTCGGCGAGCCGCTGCACCTCGGCCTTGCCCGACTGCGCCTCCTCGACGAGGCGGGCGATCCGGGCGAGCTGCGTGTCGGCGCCGACGCGGGTCGCCGACACGACCAGCCGACCGCCGACGTTCACGGTGGCGCCGGTGACGGCGTCGCCGACGCTGACCTCGACCGGCACCGACTCGCCCGTCAGCATCGAGGCGTCGACCGCAGACGGCCCCGACCACGACCGCCGTCGGTCGCGATCTTCTCGCCGGGCCGCACGACGAACACGTCGCCGACCGGCGAGCTCGTCGAGCGGGATGCGCTCCTCGCGTCGCCCCTCGCGCAGGACCGCGACGTCCTTCGCGCCGAGCTCGAGCAGGGCGCGCAGCGCCGCGCCGGCCCGGCGCTTGGAGCGCTGCTCGAGGTAGCGGCCGAGCAGCAGGAACATGGTCACGCCGGCGGCGACCTCGAGGTAGATGTTGCCGGCGCCGTCGCCTCGTTCGACCGTGAGCTCGAAGCCGTGGGTCATGCCCGGCATGCCGGCGGTGCCGAAGAACAGCGCGTACAGCGACCAGAGGTAGGCGGCGAGGACGCCGACCGAGATGAGCGTGTCCATCGTGGCGGCGCCGTGGCGCAGGTTGAGCCACGCGGCGCGGTGGAACGGCCAGGCCGCCCACATGACGACCGGCGCGGCGAGGATCAGCGACGCCCACTGCCAGTACGTCGAACTGCAGCGCCGGCACATCGCGATCGCGATGACCGGCACCGACAGCACGATCGAGACGATCAGCCGCTGGCGCAGCGACTGAGCCGGATCGTCGCCGGCGTCGCCAGGCGGGACCCGTCGCGCTCGGTCCGTCCTGGCCGGTCGCGCTCGTCGGCCCGCGGACGTGGCAGCGCGCGTGTACCCGGTCGTCTCGACCTCCGCGATGAGCTCGTCGGCGTCGATGCCGGCCGCGGCCAGGACCCGGGCCTTCTCGGTCGCGTAGTTGACGGTCGCCGTCACCCCGTCGAGCCGGTTGAGCTTCTTCTCGATGCGCGAGGCGCAGGACGCGCACGTCATACCCCCGATCTCGAGGTCGATGCTGTTCGCAAAGGTGTCCGCAGGCGTGCTCGATGGTGCACCGTCGGGATGGGCGTGCGATCCGGTGTCGGCGGCGCCGGAGGTCGGAGTGGTCGTGGACGACGTGGTCGCCCGACCGGAGCTCTCCGACCCGGAGCTCTCCGACCCGGAGCTCTCCGACCCGGAGCGCTCCTGGCCGGAGTGCGGGGCAGCGGGGTCGTTGTGCTGTTCGGACTGCGCCGGCTCCGGGTCCAGTCCTCGACCACCCGGTCCGGCACGACGGCACCCGCCACGACGTACGACGCCCCGAACACCAGGACGAGGCCGACCGCGAAGCTCACCAGCCGGACCGGGACGTTCACGACACCGGCTCGGCGCTGTACCCCGCCTCGTCGACAGCGGCGAGCACCGCGGCGTCGCCGGGCAGCGTGCCGCCGGTCACGACCAGGCGCCCGGTCGCCGCGTCCACGTCGACGGACTCGACACCCTCGAGCGCGCCGACCTCTTCGGCGACCGCCGACTCGCAGTGGCCGCAGCTCATGCCGTTCACCCGGTACTCGATCGTGGCCATGGCGACTCCTCTTCGGTCCTGGGACGCACGCAGCGCCCGACCCCATAGATACCCCATGGGGGTATCAGCTTCAAGCGCGTCCCGGTGCCACGATCCACACACGCACCATCGGGTCTCGTTGTCACACGAACCGCTTTTCGGGATCACTCGTTACCGTGACCGGACCGACCCTCGCCCCGGCCGGTTCTCGTTCGCCGGCCGAGGTGGAGGTCCCGGGGCACCGCCGGAATGCCGGACCGGACCGACGTCCGGCTCCAGAGGAACTTCGACGACGGCGGCGACCGGTCCGGCACGGCCCGGCCGACCCGCCGAGTCGGCCGACGAGGGGAGGGTGCTGATGAAGTCGCAGTTCGACGACGACGGTTTCGAGTTCGATCGCCGGAACCTGCTCGGCGGGGCCGCCGAGGCCTCACCGACGTCGGCGAGGTGCTCATGATCCTCGATCCGATCCCCGACGGCGACCGCGAGGCGTGGATCCCGACGTTCACCGCGCTGGTCGACCGGCTGCGCAATGCCGCCGGAGGCGAGCGCTCGCGGCCGGTCACGATGGCGAGCGCCCGCTGGGCGCCCGCTGCGGGCGAGCAGGTACTACGCGACCGCGGCCTCGCACGCGATCGGGACCGGCGACCGGACCCGGTACGAACGCTCTGGGACGCGCACCGTGACGGCTGGGACGTGGCGGTGGACGCGTTCGACCCGCCGGTCGAGCGTCTCGCGATCGCCTACGAGGGCACGACGATCGCGGGCTACTTCTTCCCGGGCCCCGCCCGGTCGGTGCCGCCGACGCCGGTGTCGCACGCCCCACGCTGATCCTGAACAACGGGAGCGACGGCGCGGTCACCGACATGTGGGCCTCGGGCGCAGCAGCGGCGGTCGAAAGTGGGTGGAACGCGTGGTCGTCGACGGTCCCGGGCAGACGCGGCGCTGTACCGCCAGCACCTCTACTTCCGTCCCGACTGGGAGCAGGTCATCACCCCGACGTCGACCATCTGCTCCACGAGCGACGACGTCGACCCGCGACCGATCGCGATGACCGGTATCAGCCAGGCGGGGTACTGGGTGCCGCGGGCGATGAGCCGTGAGCACCGGATCGTGGCGGCGATCGCCGACCCGGGCGTGGTGCGGGTCGGCGACTCCTGGACGGCCCACCTCCCCGACATCATGAAGCAGCTGCTGGACCCGGCGACAGGGCGACTTCGACACCTTCATGGAGGAGGCGATGAAGGACTAGCCGGCCACGCCGCCGAGCTGAAGTGGCGCATGGCGCCCTACGGCACCGACTCGTACTACGACGCCTACCAGGCAGCGCGAGCCATGACAGGCCGACGGCGGACGACCTGGCGCCATCACCTGCCCGTTGCTCATCACCGCACCCGACCACGAGCAGTTCTGGCCGGGCCAGGCCGACGAGATGCACGGCCTGAGTGGTGGGGTCGACCCTGGTGCGCTTCCCCGAGTCCGAGGGTGCGGACTGGCACTGCGAACCCGCCGCCCGGATGCTGCGCGACGAACGGACCTGCGACTGGCTCGCCGGCGTGTTCGACGCCGTCGACGAGGGAGCGACCACCTCGCTCCACAAGGACTGACCCCGGCAGAGACCGGGTAGTGACCTCGGGTCGGTCCGCTGGCACGGGACGACCGGTCCGGCGAGCCTGCCGCTCCGACGGACACCACCCACGAGGCCTGGTCGACCGCCACCACGGCGGTGCCGAACCAAGGAGGATGCGATGCGAGCCCCCGACCCGGATCCGACCGCTGCCGACGGGTTGACCGTCGTGGACGTGCCCGAACACGGCCGCTTCGAGCTGCGCCGGGCGGACGACGTGCTCGGCTACGCCGACTACCGCTCGATCGGCGACGACGTCGTCGAGATGCCCCACACGGTCATCGCACCGGAGCACCGGGGCAAAGGGCTGGGCGACGTGCTGGTCGAGGGCGCCGTCCTGCAGCTCCACGAGCGAGACGTCGGGATCGTGCCGACCTGCTGGTTCGTCGCCGAGTCCTGGACCGCCACCCGGAGCATCGGTGACATGGACTCGTCGCACAACTCGCTGCGCATCGCCGCCCCGGTGTCGGCGGTCTTCGAGCTCCTGCTCGACGCATCCTGCTACCCCGCGTGGTTGGTCGGGGCCCAGGCGGTCCCCGAGGTCGACGACGCCTGGCCCGCTGTCGGCTCGTCGTTCCACCACCGGATCGGGGTCGGGCCATTGCAGCTCCCGGGGTCGACGACCATCGCGACACTCGACCCGGACCGGACGTTGGTGCTGCGGGCCGGCATGGGCCCGCTCGGAGAAGCAGAGGTTCGCTTCGTGCTCGAACCCGACGGCGACACCACCGTGCTCCAGATGGACGAGCTCCCGTCGAAGGGCATCGTCCGCGTGGTCGACCAGGGTGACCGGGCCGCTGGTGCCGATGATGTTGTGGGGACGCAACAGCGTGTCGATGGACCAGTTCGTCGAGCTCGCCGAGAGCGACCGACGATCCTGAGCGCACGAGCGCCCCGCACCACCGTCCTGGCGACCGAGAACGCCACGTCAGGCCAACGCGGTGGGGGCTCCCGCACGGCCCGATGGGACGGGGAGGGCACCCGGGGCGCTGGTCTACGCTCCGGCGATGGCCGAACTCGAGACCGTGAAGGTTGCCCACGAGGACGGGGTGGCGTGGGTGACCCTCGCTCGCCCCGAGGTGCGCAACGCGATCAACCAGAAGATGCAGGACGAGCTGCGCGGCTCTGGCGCTCGTTCCGCTACGACGACGACGTGCGCTGCATCGTGCTCGCCGCCGAGGGCGAGTCGTCTGCACCGGGATCGACCGCGGTGAGGCCATCTCCGAGGAGAACAACGAGGCGATGGCGAAGGGCAAGTACCCCGGGTACCCGACGCCGTGGATGTACGACGACCCGGGCCGGGACGTCGGCCCCAGGCGTGCGACCTCTGGAAGCCGGTGATCGCCGCGGTGCAGGGCATCGCCTGTGGCGGCGCGTTCTACATGCTCGGCGAGACCGAGTTCATCATCGCCTCGGACGACGCGACGTTCTTCGACCCGCACGTCACCTACGGCATGACGGCGTCGTTCGAGCCGATGCAGATGCTCTCGAAGATGCCCTTCGGCGAGGTCATGCGCATGTCGCTCATGGGCGTGCACGAGCGCCTGTCGGCCGAACGTGCACGAGATCGGCCTGGTGCTCGTGCCGCGCGACGAGCTGCTCGAGCGCGTGCCGGCTGGGCCGCACCGGTCATCGCGGAGTCACCCGCGCTCGCCATCCAGGGCACGATGCGGGCGATCTGGACGGCGCGGGAGCTCTCCCGTGCGCAGGCGATCGACATGGCGAACCTGTTCACACGGATCGGCAACGACGCCGAGGCCTTCCGCGAGGGCCAGGAGCGCTTCTCGTCGGGCAAGCGACCGGAGTGGCGCACCCGCTGACCCCGACGACGTCCAGGGCCGGTCCGGCCCGCCGTCACCCCACCGTTTCGAGCCGAGCGGCGAGCCCGTCGAGCCCTCCACGGATCATGTCGCCGTAGCCGTCATCGGGCAGCAGCTCGACCGCGGCGTAACCCTCGGCGAGCGCCCGTCGGGCGTCGTCGGGGCGACCGGCGCGGAGGTACCCGTCACCGAGGTTGAGGTGCAGGCTCGGGGCGAGCAGCCGGGTGTCCGGAATGCCGACCGCCGCAGAGGTCGCTGCGGCCGATCGAGGCGAACTCGACGAGCGCCAGTTCGTCCCACGCGACCTCGTCGGCGAGGTCGGGCTCGAGGTCGGCGAGGTAGTGGGCCAGCACACACCGAGCGGCGTGGTCGTCGGGACCGGTCGCCTCCCAGCACCGTGTCAGCGCCACCCGCCCGCCCTCGGCGTCGCCACCCATCGTCGTGGTCACCGCCGAAGTGATCTGCGCCCAGTCCGTCATCATGCCCCCGTTCGTCGGATCCCGGCACCCGTGTGCCGTGGGGGCCATCATGCCGGACGCGGTCCGACAGTGAAGGTTCCGCGGTCCGAAGGGGCAGCCGGTTTCGGTTCAGGCGGTCTCGGGGCGGCCCTGACGTTCACGGGCGGGCGCTCCGGCGGATTCGGACTCGAAACGGTCCGCAGCCTCGGTGTCGTCGCCCGCCTCTCGTTCCAGACGCTCGGCCAGCTCCTGGTCCTGGCCGACCGCTTGGCCGAACGACTTGTCCTCGTAGCCGGGCTGGTCGTACTTGGCGTCGGGGTCGGTGCCCGTCTGCGTGTCCTGACCGGCGGGCGGGGTGCGTGGGGTGGAGTTGCTCATGCCGGACCGGTTCCCTCTCGCCGGTGCGCTGAAACGGCCACGAACCTGGTGCAACGCCACCGTCGGGCCGGGGCCATCAGCCGCGGGTGGTCGACGACGCGCCGCTGTCGGTCTCGAAGCCGTGCTTGACCCCCCACACCGCCGCTTGCGACGCGGTTCTCGAACCCGAGCTTGCGGTAGAGGGTCCGGATCCGGCTCTTCAACGTGTTCGGGCTGATGAACAGGCGGGTCGCGATGGCGTCGTTGTCGTAGCCCTGGGTGATCAGCGCCAGCACCTCGGCCTCACGCTCGGTCAGGTCGTGCAGTTGACCGGGCCACCGCCGCCGGTTGGGCGCGCTCCGGTCCGGCGGAGCGCTCACGACGGTCTCGCCGCGAGCGACGTGTTCGATGGCGTCTGCCAGCTCGTCGCCCGAGAGCGCCTTGGAGAGGTAGCCGCCGACGCCGAGCTGCCCAGCCTTCTCGACCAGCGTCGGGTCGAAGTTCGAGGTGAACACCACGACCCGACCGACCAGGGGATCGAAGATCGCTCGCTGCACATCGCCCGTGTGGACCTCGCCGGTCCCGAACACGTCGAAGAGCAGCACGTCGACCGGTTCGTTGGGGGTCTCGTCCCGGCAGCTCGATCACTTCGATCCGCTCGGCGTACGGGGCGAGCATCGCGGCGACGCCCCGGACGACGACCTCGTAGTCGTCCTCGATCGACACTCGTAGCGGTCTGTCGGTCCGGGTGCTCGGCCAACGGTCGTTCGGTCATCTCAGCCTCCGAGTCCACCTCCCCTTCCCACGGTTGACCTCGGGCAAACGGCCGGGCACTCCTCCGGGGTTTCGTCCCGGGCTGCGCGGGAACTCTTCTTCGCGAAACAGCTGCGCGTCGTCGCGAACAGCGGCGCGTCGCTCAGCCGGGGGGAACCGACATGAGGAACGAGCTCCTGATTCCCAGGGCCTGCGACGTGGTCGAGGTCGCAGTCGAGGAGGACCCCGACGGGGACTGCACGCTGGTCGTCCGATCGCAAGGTCCTCGCGGCGAGCAGGTCCGCCGGATGCAGGCACCACGTCCACCGTGCAGCACGCCGCCGCAGCGGTGGCGAGGCACTACGGGCTGTCGTGCGACGGGCCGGCGGACGACAGCCAGCGACGCTGGCTCGCCGCCCTGTCGAGCCGTCACGTCCCGCCGCTCGCGGGCTGATCCCCTCGCGGGCTGATCGCTCGGCCCGCCGAGCCGCCGGTGTCAGCCGGGACGAGCGCCGGTCGATGGCGCGGCCGAGTCCCGCGCGGGGGACGGGTCCGACGTCGTCGAGCGGAGCACCGACACGGTCCTGCCCCGCAGCGCGCGACGCAGCGAGCGGCGCCGTCGTCGTCGAATAGCTCGTCGTCGAGGTGCATCGGCGTGCCCTCGGGCGCGGTGACGCGCAGGGCCGTGGCCCACGAGCCCCCGAGGACCTCGAGTCCGGTGCCGTCGGAGGTCCCAGCGATCGTCGAGCGCAGCAGCGCGTGACAGGACGGCGCGATGCACACGATGTCGAGTCGCCCGTCGTGAGGGCTCGCCGAGGGAGCGAGGGGAAGGATCGGCCCGACGGTCGGCACGTTCATCACCTCGACGGCCAGGTACTCGCCGGAGCGGTCCTGTCCGTCGACGACGAGCGACCACCACGCCGGCTCCAACCGCTCGAAGGTCTCGAGCAGGTGACGCCGACCGTGCTCGTTGCCGTCCTCGACCGTATCGGTGGCGTCGTCCGCGGCCGACAGCGCCGCGGCGACGAAGCCCCCTCCGAACGACTCGACGAAGGGATGCGCGCGGTCTCCGGTGTCGACGACCGCGACGTCGAACGCCACCGGTCGGCGTGCCGCACCTCCCCACGCAGCGATCTCGCTCCACGGATCGTCGACGTCGAGGCCGAGCGACCGGGCGATGTTGTTGGCGGTGCCGAGCGGAAGCACCGCGAGCGGGAGCGGGTCGTCAGGCCGTGCTGCGCGAGCGTGGTGACGACCTCGCGGACGGTCCCGTCACCGCCGGCGACGACGACCAGGTCGGCAGATGCCTCGCGAACATGGTCGGACCACCCGTCACCGGTGTCGACGAGCGTGGGGATGTGGCCGTGACGTCGGGCGACGCGTTCGATCTCGTCGCCCTCGGTCCCGTCGCCGGCAGAGGGGTTGTGCACGATCACGAGCCGCACCGGTCAGGCCCTTCCGACGGGTTCGAGTGCGTCGACCACGACGTCCAGGTCGGTCTCGGTGCTGCGCTGGCCGAGCGGCTCGAGCACGCTGACCGTCGCGTGGCCACCGCGGAGCAGCGCCACATCGGTGCCGTCGTCCGCGTGCTCCTCGGGCTCGGAGTAGTGCATCGAGACGTACCCTGCGCCGATCTCGGTGACGTTGACCGTCACCAGCTGCCGAACGGCGCCAGGCGGGCATGCCGGAGTCCCCTGAGCTGTGCTCGTGGCACGTCGGGGATGTTCACGTTGAGCGCCAGCCCCGGGTGGCGATCCCACCGTGGTGCGCCCAGTACGGCGCACACGACCTCGGAGACCGTCGCCCAGTTCGTGCCGTCGCCGTGGGTGTCGAGCGAGAAGGCCACGGTCGGAGCGCCGTGGGTCGCGGCGGTCAACGCCGCGCCGACGGTGCCGGAGTGCAGCACCGCGTGACCCGTGTTCGGTCCGTGGTTCACGCCCGAGAGGACGACATCGGGCCGCGCGCCGAACGCGCCGCTCATCGCCGAACGGACGATGAAGGCCGGAGCGGCCTCCATCGACACGCACCGTCCGCGCACTCCGGCGAGCTCGGCGTCGTCTACGATCAGTCGACCGCCCGATGATCCGCGGCGAGCGGACGCACTCGCCCCGCTGCTGTCCCACGACGGCGCAGCGACGAGCACGTCCAGTCCTGCCTGCTCGGCGCACGAGGCCAGCACTCTGATGCCGGTGCTTCCGATGCCGTTGTCGTTGGTGATCAGCGCCAGCACGTCGGGGTCCGTCAGCAGCGACGACTCGGCGATGTCGAACCAGACCTCGGCTCACGATCGGAGCTGCATCCTTCGTCGAGCGAGTTCGGCGCCGCCGGCAGCCCTCTTGGTCGAGCTTGTACCTTCTGGGCGGCGCGACCCGTGCCGTCGCAGCTCGCTTCGCCGTGGAACGGGGCGCCGCGCGCCTTGTGAAAGGCCCGCGCCTGCTCCGCTCCTGAGGCGGCAGTCCGAGCCGTCGTCGAGGCGCCACGGGCGGCGGTTCCGGCGGTGCGGGCGACCGCGCCCGGCCGCGGTCGCGTACATCGACCACGTCGTCGGCGGCGTCACGGACGTCGGCCGCCTGCGTGCGGGTCCGGGTCGACCCGACGGGCGCCGTGCGCTCGCCGCCGATGCCGGGCACCAGGCCGACCACGCCCCGGGCCACCGAGACCTATCCCTGGGCCACGCCCTGACCGTGTCGCCGACCTTGTCGACGGCACCGGCGACGACGCCGGTGACGGCGTTGAGCGGCGGCGTCTCCGGGGAGCGGGGGTGCGGGTGGGTCGGAGCGACCTCGCGGCTGCGTCCATGGCGTCGCCGAGGTCGCCGAGGGCGTTGCGCCCGAGCTCGTCGCGCACCTTCGGGAAGAACTCGGTCTCCTCCTCCTCGACGTGGTGGCGGACGTTCTCGATGAGCACGGTGACCTTGGCGTCGAAGCGCTCGTCGTCCGGGTCCATCTTCTCGAGCTCGGACGAGCAGCCACTTCACGACGTGGTGCTCCTCGAGGCTCTCGAGGACGATGTCCTCGGTGTCGGGCACCGTGGCCCGGGTCACCGGGTAGAAGAGCTGCTCCTCGATCGGCGGCGTGCAGCGACAGCTCCTCGATGATCCGGTCGACGATCTCGCGCTTCTCGACGTAGGCCTGGTCGCCGGCCTTCTCGAACCGCTTGAACAGCTCCTCGACGGTCTTGTGGTCGTCCTTGAGCAGGGTGATGGCGTCCATGGCCCACCGAAATCAGGCCCGCGAGCGCGGCCGCCCGGACGGGTGATGTGACGGTTCGTGCACTTGCTCATCTGCGGCCATACCCGGGCCCGGCTGGCCGGTCGCGAGCTCTAACCGCTCGCCGCCGAGACGGTCGCTGACGACCCTGGCCACACCGATGCCGACGGCCGTGGCGATCGACCACTCGGCCATCGCCTGCTCCCGCCACCCGATGTCCCGATCGGCCGGGTTCAGCGGCCCTCGCGCTCCGAGGAGAACCTTGCACCAGGCGCCGAACGTCGCGGTGGACCAGGGCGCCGGCGAGCAGTCCACTGGTGGTCTACACCACCTTCCACTCGACCGGGCCCGGCGATGCGGCTGTCGGGGGTCGACGGTCGGAGGAAAATCGAACAGGAAGGCATTCATCACCGGGCTGGATCCCGGCCCAGGCCGCCCCACGCCTGGTGCCACCTGTTCGGTGCGTCGTACTGATAGGTAGGTGGCCGGCATGGACGACCGGCCCAGGCCCCACCCACCGTCGACGAGTTCGGCGTCGGCGCGCTCGACCGCGTGAGGCTGGGGAACGTCCGCGGTGGCGGAGTCCTGCACCGGCGGCGGGTTGTCGTGCCGGTTCGCTGCCGCTACCCATTCGTCGTCGTGGTTCCGGGGGGCGGTGGTGTCGGTCTCGGTGCCGGTGAAGCACCACCTGCTCGGCGTGCCCCTGGGTCCGGTGGTGAGCGAGACCGCCGCAGCAGCAGTGATGGCAGAAGGAGTGTGCCGGCGGCTCAATGCCCATGTCGGACTCTCGGTCACCGGCGCCGGTGGCCCGGACCCCCAGGACGGTCAACCGCCCGTACCGTCTGGACTGGCGCTGCACCACCGTGGCAGTGGCGCGACCGGTGACCGTGAGGCGCGGTTCCTGGGCACCGAGGAGGTGGTCAGTTCGACCTGCGGCGATGCCGCCGTGCGCTGGCTGCTCGAACACTGGTTCCCCAGCGCGCCGCCGTTGCGGATTCCGCCTCGTGAGCGAGGCGCCGGACGGCGGTCCGGTGAGCCCAGCGGCGGACGAACTCAGTCCCGAGCCGACCGACCTTCGGGCTCGCCCGCATCGCCACGGTTCGCACTGGTCGCCGCTGCGGTGCCGACGATGCGGGGTCAGCGACGTCGACCGCAACGTCGAGCACTCGCTCGCAATGGTGGCGCCGCCTCTCGACCAGCGGGTCGCCGTCGGCGTCCTGGAGCTGGGGTGTGACCGGCTACTCGGCGAGGACCTGTTCCACCAGCAAGCGCTGCTCGACGCCGCCGTGTCGGGGCTCTACTGGGCCGCGAGCGGCTGACTGTTCTACGCCATGCCGCTCGCGGGTCGGCATGCTCCCCCTCCGCGTCGGTCACCAGCTGTTCAACACCGCGGCGGTGCTGCACCGGGGTCGGGTGCTCGGCGTGGTGCCGAAGAACTCGACCTGCCCAACTACCTGAAGAAGTTCTACGACGCACGGCACTGCAGCGCCGCCCGCGAGACGAGGCCACGGTGATCGCCAGTTCGGCGAGCCGGTGCCCTTCGGCACCGACCTGCTCTTCGCCGCGGCCGACGTCGACGACCTGGTCGTCGGCATCGAAATGGTGAGGATGTGTGGACGCCGATCCCGCCGATCCGTCGTTCCGCGGCTCGCCGGGGCCCACCTTGTCGTGAACTTGTCCGCCTGCAACATCACGTCGGCAAGGCCGACTACCGCCGGCGGCTCGTCACCGACCTCGGCCCAGGACGACCTCGGCCTACGGGCTACGCCTCCTGCGGCGCGTGAAAGTCGACGACCCGACCTGGTCTTCGACGGCCATGCGCTCGTCGGCGAGAACGGCACCTTGCTGGCGAAGTCGGTAGCGGTCCGCCGCTTGTCGACGTGGCGCTGGTGGTCGCGGACGTCGACCTCGACCGCCTGGTGGCGACCGGATGCGCACGACCACCTTTGCCGAGTACGCGTGTCCTGGCGGCACGCTGCGGGTCCGCCGGATCGGCGTCGCGCTCGACGCGCCGCCCGCCGACGCCCCTGGCGGTGCGATGGTCGGGCCGTTCCCGTTCGTGCCCGGGAAGTGACCCGGCGGAGCGCGACCCGCGCTGCGACGAAATTCTACGCCATCCACACCCACCGGGCTGGCCACCCGCCTGGCGCACACCGGCACGCGACGGTGAGCTCGGCGTCTCCGGTGGGCTCGACTCCACACTGGCGCTGCTCGTCGCCGCCAGACGCATGGACGTGCTCGGCGTGCCCCGGCGAACGTCCTGGGCTAGACGTTGCCCGGGTTCGGCACCACCGGACGCACCCTCGCCAACGCGCGCACCCGTGACCCGAAGCACTCGGACTCACCGCCCACGAGATCGACATCCGCCCGGCCGCGGAGTGAAGGCGCATTGACCACCCCGCCGGTCGCGTCGACCGGTCGACGACGTGACGGCCAACGAGCACCTCCGGGAGGCCGGCGGGCGACCTGGTCTTCGGTCCTGGTCCGCCTGGACAACCTGCATGACGCGTTCGTCGTGGGCACCGGCGACCTGACGGAACTGGCGCTGGGCTGGTGCACCTACGGCGTCGGTGACCAGATGTCGGACCACCGGGGTCAATGCCTCGGTGCCCAAGACGCTGTCCAGCACCGATCCGGTGGTGTCGCGGAACACCAGCAGTGCTTCTCTGTTCCCCGCCGCTGTCCGCTGTGCTCACGTTCGTCCCCCTCGGCAACCGACATCTCCCCCGAGCTGGTTCCCGGCCAGGCCGGCGACCGACGGGCCCGACCAGCGCAGCGAGAGAGATGTGGTCGGGCCCTGACCAGCTCCGAGGACTTCCACCTGTACCAGGTGGAGGAGTTCGGGACGCTGCCCTCGAAGCTCGGGTACCTGGCCGAGCAGGCGAGCTCAACGCGAGCGGTACGTGGCCCGACGTGATCGCTTCCATGGACCGAACGAATACGACCTCGGCCTCGGCGTGCTGGTCGTCGGCTCCGGGAGTTCCTGCACCGGGGCTTGATCACGAGCCGGTTCTCCAAGCGCTCGGCGATGCCCGATGCCCGAAGGTGGGCTCCTGGGGTGCATCCTCTCGCCGGGAGACTGGCGTGCCCCTGAGCGACGCTACTGCTGTGGTGCGGCTGGCCCAGCTCGACGCTGTGGTCCAGGAGCTCGGCCTCACGCTCGCCAGCTCGACCGCTCCTGGCTCTACTGGTTCCAACGTCCTACGGGGCAGCGGGCACGAAGTCAGCGCCGCCTGCCCGTCGTCCTCGAGCAGGCGCACCAGCGCCCGTTCACCCCTGGAGAGATGCTCGGCTCCGCGGGCGCGCACCACGCGTCCCGCAGCCGATCCATGTCGACGTCATCGACGAGCCTCGGGTGCACGTACGACCGACGGCACACCGCCCGGGTGTTGCCGAGTCGATCGGCCGCCACGTCGATCGCAGCGAGCACGTCGGCCTGCGAAAGGGTGTCGTCGTGCCCCAGCAGCTCCTCGAGGACCGTGACCGAGGCGCCCCAGGTCCGGAAGTACTTGACCGTGGTGGCCGGACCCATGACGTCCGCCAGATAGTCGTTGCAGTCCGCCGAGTCGACGCGCACGGGGGCCCCGTCGACGCCGCGGTAGGTGAACAGCTCCCGTCCGCCGAGCTCGTGGCAGGCGCGAACGGCACGAGCGAGGCGTCGGGTCCGTCCTCACGCCACCTCGTGTCTCCCTGACCACCCTTGCCGATGAAGCAGAACGACAGTCTCGGCCCCGTCGACGTCCACGTGGCCGCCATCGCATCGTGGTCAGTCCGTACGTCCCGTTGTCACGACGGTATTCCTCGTTGCCCACCCGGATCAGCGTCCGGTCGAGCAGGGCGATGACGAGCGCGATGACCTTGCTGGGGGGCAGTCCGCTGCGTCCGAGGTCCTCGCCGACCACGGCGCGGACCGGGCCGAGCCGAGCACCGAACTCGTCGAGCTGGTCGAACTTCGTGTCGTCGCGGACTGACCGCCAACGGTGGTGGTAACGATACTGCTTGCGGCCACGGGCATCCCGACCGGTGGCCTGGAGTGTGACCGAGGTCGTCGGAGCAGATCCACACGTCGGTCCACGCGGGGGGGATGGCGAGTGACTCGATCCGGGTCCGGGTCCCCCGCGCCGACGGGCGCCGCGCCCGCGGCCCCGGCGTGGACCGAACCCCCGACCTCGCCGGATCCGACCGATGCCCGGCTCGGCTGTCCCACACGTACCGCAGTCCCGCCTCTGCCGCGGACCGGGGGCCGTCCTCGCTCATGCCCCCGGGGTCGAACACCATGGCCCGTGCCCGCTCAGATGCCCTCGGCGGCCAGCGCCGGGCCCAGCTCGTCCACCCAGAAGTCGAGGAAGCCCCGCTGGTCGTCGCCGACCTGGTGGAAGTGCAGGTGGTCGTAGCCGGCGTCGACATAGGTTCGACACCGAGCGAGCACCGGTTCGATCTGCGGCCGCACGGCACGTGCTCGGTCGTCTGGTCGATCGAGAGCACCGACGTCGCCTGCTCGAAGTGCGTCCAGGTGGGCAGGTCCTGGGCGAGCTGGCCCGGCAGTCCCGAGTTCGGCCATCGCTCGTGGACGGTCCTGCGCGGCGGATCGGCGTCGGTCGCCCAGCACACGGTGACCTGCCACACTGGGGACCCGAGCCGCCGGCCTCGGCGTAGGTGCTCGAGCAGCTCGGCGTCCGGGCTGGTGACCCCAGTAGCCGTCGGCGACCGCTGCGAACTCGGCCGCGGCGTCGGTGCCGAACGCGGACGCGACGACGGGCACGGGTACCTCCGGCGGGTCGAAGAGCCGTGCGTTCTCGACCGTGAAGTGCGCGCCGACGGTGGTCGACGGTGTCGCCGGTCCAGAGCGCCCGCATCACGTCGATCGCCTCGCGAGCATCTCGCGCCGGATCTCCGGGACCGGCCAGCGCTGTCCGAGCACGTGTTCGTTCAGCGCTTCGCCGGTGCCGACGCCCCAGGAAGAACCGCCCGTCGATCAGCAGCGAGCTGGTCGCCGTCGGCGTGCGCCACGATCGCCGGGTGGATCCTCACGATCGGACACGTGACGCCGACGCCCGACCCGTATCCTGTCGGTGACCGTGGCGATCGCCCCGAGCAGCGACCAGACGAACGGGCTGTGGCCCTGCGCCTCGACCCACGGGTGGAAGTGGTCCGACACGGTGAGGAACTCGAAGCCCACCGACTCGGCCCGGCGGGCCAGGTCGACGACTCCGCCGAGGTGCTCCTCGCTGCTGAGCGTGAACCCGTAGGTGGTCAATGCGACCTCAGCTCGTCGATCAGTTCGTCCTTCGTCATGCGCGTGGTGACGTCCAGGTCGGCACGCGAGCCCGGTCGAGGGCAACTCGTCCTTGGTCCGGTCCTCGTAGTTCTCGGCCTCACCGCCGCGCTCGCCGACCTGCGAGCGCCCCTCGTTCGCCGACCGGTTCGAGATGCGTGCCGCCTTCTCCTTGCTCATCCCCTGGTCGCGCAGCGCCTCGTACTGGTCGGGGTCCTTGATCGACGGTCCGTGCTGACTTCCCGGCATGGTGCTCCTCCTTCGCGGGACGGGTGTCGGATACCCGCGCACCCCGGCGGTCAATCGCGGCCACGGCCTCGGCGACGTTGCGCGCGTGTTTCTCCACGAGGTCGGCGGGGTAACCGCGAGCACGACCGTCGTGACGTCGAGTCCGCGGCACCCGGCGGCGAGCCACGGGAGGCTCCGTGCAGAACCCCCACTACCCCGACGGCGAGACACCGGACAGCCCGACGGTGACCTCGGTGCTGGCCGAGTTGAACTGCGTGCTCGTCAGCACAGGGCTCCGGGCGCTGCTGATGGGCGGCATCGGCTCCGCCGCGATGGCACGGCCCCGCAAGACCGACGACATCGACGTGTTCGTGCACGTCGAGGACGCGGACGACGTCCTGGACCACCTCACCGACCACGGGTTCGAGACCGAGCGGACCGATCCGCGCTGGCTGTACAAGGCCCGACGGCGTGGCGTGCTGGTGGACCTGATCTTCCGTTCCGCCGGCGACATCTACCTGGACCAACAGGTGCTCGACCACGCGGAACGCTGCGAGTACCACGGCGTCGAGATCCGGGCGATCTCACCGGAGGACCTGCTCGTGATCAAGGCGGTCACGGCGTCGGAGCACCGCTCGCACCACTGGTACGACGCCCTGGGCATCATCTCGCTGCGCGACCTCGACTGGACCTACTTGTGTGAGCGGGCGCGCCGCTGCGGACCCCGTCGGGTGCTGAGCCTCCTGCTCTACGCCGAGTCGATGGACCTGACCGTGCCGGCCGAGACCGTGCACGAAGCTTCGCCGCGATCCACGCCCAGCGCCGAGGAGGCGAGCCATGCGTGAGCGCGAACCGACGAACTACCTCGGCGAGCGCATCCGGGAGCTGGTCGTGGCCCACGACGGTCAGCTCGGCATCGAGGTCGAGATCACCGCGGACTCCGTCATCATCCGCGGGCTGGTCAACCCCGAGCACCGCGCATCGAGGTGCTCGCCACGGTCTCGACACGGGCCGGCGGTCGACGGGTCATCGACGAACTCGAGGCACCCGGTCACGACCACGCCGCGCAGCTGAGGGACGCGCGGAACGGATCGTGCCGTGAGCGCCGCGGTCGTCGAGGGCTGCACCGGCGACGACAGCTGCGTCCGGATCGCTGCGGTCGGCGACATCCACGTCGGTGTCGAGGACGACATCCCTGCATTCGACGAGGTCGACGAGCGCCGCCGACCTGCTCCTGCTCGCCGGCGATCTGACCCGTCGTGGCCGACCCGACGAGGCCGAGCGCCTGGCCTCGTCGCCGCGACGCTTGGCGCTGCCCGTCGTGGCCGTGCTCGGCAATCACGACGTGCACAGCGACATGGCCGACCAGGTCGCTGACGTCTTGGTCGGCAGGCGGGGGTCACCGTGCTCGACGGCGAGGCGCGCGTGCTGCGTCGAGGTGGACGGCCACCGCGTCGCGTGGCGGGGATCAAGGGCTTCGGCGGGGGCATGGCCGGCGTCGCCGCCTCGCCCTTCGGCGAACCGGAGATGAAGTCGTTCGCCACCCGGGGTGTGCTCGACGGGCCGGTCGTCTCCAGTTCGCGCTCGACAGCCGCTGCGGCACCGAGTTGCGGATCGTTCTGCTGCACTACTCGCCCGTACGCGACACGCTCGAGGGCGAACGGCCCGAATCCACTGCTTCCTGGGCGACTACCGGCTGGCCGAGGTCATCGACCACTGCGGCGCCGACCTGGTGGTGCACGGCCATGCGCACCGTGGGCGTGAGCACGGGCGGACCTCTGGTGGCACGCCGGTCCGCAACGTCGCGCAACCCGTCATCAGGGCGCCGTACCGGCGTGCACCAGCTCCCGGTTCCCGCTCGGCAGCGATGGTCGTGACGGGTCGGCGCGAGAGTTCACCCCAAGGGGTGCTTCTCGTCCGGGAGCCGGTTCCCGCGATCGTCGCCGAACGAGGATCGTCCCTAGGCTCCTGTCGTGCTTGATCCCGATGTCGTGGAGCCCGTCCTCACCGTCGAGGTGACCGCGGGGCCCCACGTGCCCCGACTGGTCGTCACCGGCGATCTCGACCTGGACGGGGCGGCAAAGGTCCTCGACCGGGTGATCGAGGAGCAGGGAGCCGCTGTCGAGTTCCTCGACCTCGCCGGGGTGGAGTTCATCGGCACTCGAGCGGGTTGCGGTCGCTGCTCGTCCATCGGACGGACCGGGCGCGACCGTCGTGCGCGCGTCACCCGCCGTCACTCGCCACGCTGCGAGCTGGCCGCCGTCACGTTCCTCCTCGAGGAACCCGAGACCGCGACGAGCTGACGGGCCGGACCACCCGGCCGACGCCATCCCGACGATCGGTTGTTTGAACCGGGCGCAGAACGGCCATTGACCCGGCTGTGGGCGAACCGGGGGCGATGGATGGATGACCGAGCCTCGACAGTGCTGATCGCGGACGGTTCGATCGAGTCGCTGCCGGCGGTCCGCCGAGCGGTCGGCACCGTGCTGGACCGCTGGCAGATCCGACGCCGACGGTCGGACGTCGTGCTCGTCGTCGACGAGATGGTCACCAACGTCGGACAGCACGTCGGCGGTGACGTCGTCATCGACCTGCGACACGACGGCGCCACCCTGCAGGTGACCGTCGCTGACGGCGATCCGGACTTCCGCACGCACGGACGGCGCCACGCCACGAGCCGCTTCGGTCTGCGCATCATCGACAGCGCCGCGGACCGCTGGGGCGTCGAGCCCATCTCCGACCCGGCCGGGGCAAGGTCGTCTGGGCGGAGTTCGATCTGACCGACCCGCGGCGCTGAGCCGCGGGTCGTCGGACTCCCGGGGGCGAGCGGTCAGTCGGCCGGCGCCCGATCCCAGTGGCGGTGGAGGGCGAGGGCCTCGAAGAAGGCCTCCGGGTTCCTCACCACGCCGCGGCACCGGGTCGAGCCCGGCGACGGTGCCGTCGAACCCGTCGAGCACCGCGACGGTCTTGTGGTGGCGGTAGGCCTCCTGCACGAACAGCGCCATCGCCTCGTCGGGCTCGGCGGCCAGCACGACGCCGTCGTACTCGACCGGGTCGGTGATGTGGATGCGTGCGGTCGACCGGCACGCCCTTGTCGAGCTTGCCGAGGTGCGGGCCGACGACGACGATCTCGACGCCGAGCGGATCGGCGGCCGTGCGCCACGCGTCGACGGTCCGGGTCGTCGTGGCGTCGTCGACGAGCACGGCGACGATGCGGCCGTCGACCGGGCCGGGCTCGCCGGTGACCATGCGACAGCGCCGGCGACAGCACGCCGGGCTCGACCGGCGAGCCCGTCGGGTGCGTCGATGCCGAGGTGGGCGGCGACCTGCTCGGCGAGGTCGGCGTCGACCTGCGGCGAGGTTGGCGACCATGCGGGCGTGGATGCCGGGGCTGACGCACTTGGCCAGCTCGAAGCTGAACGCGCCGACGATGTGCTCCTGCTCGACCGGCGTCAGCGACCGGTAGAACAGCGTCGCCTGGGTGAAGTGGTCGTCGAAGCTCGCCGGCCGCAGCTTCACCTTCGGGCCGTCGACCTGGCGCGGCGACGTGGGTGTAGGCGCCGTCGCCGGCCGGCGCGAACGGGCAGCCGCCGCCGAGCGAGTTCGGCGTGTACGGCGCGACGCCCTCGTGGACGGCCTGCTGCATGAAGCCGTCGCGGTTGTTGTCGTTGACCGGGGCGATCGGCCGGTTGATCGGGATCTGCGAGAAGTTCGGCCCGCCGAGGCGGGTGAGCTGCGTGTCGAGGTACGAGAACAGGCGGGCGTGCAGCAGCGGGTCGTCGACGAAGTCGATGCCGGGCACGAGGTGGCCGGGGTGGAACGCGACCTGCTCGGTCTCGGCGAAGTAGTTCGCCGGGTTGCGGTCGAGCGTCAGCGTGCCGACGATGCGGACCGGGCACAGCTCCTCGGGCACGATCTTGGTGGCGTCGAGCAGGTCGATGCCCTCGAAGGTCTGGTCCGTCGGTGTCGGGCATGACCTGCACGCCGAGCTCCCACTGCGGGAGGTTGCCGGTGGCGATGCGGGCGTGGAGGTCGCGGCGGTGGAAGTCGGGGTCGATGCCGCCGAGCTTCTGGGACTCCTCCCACACCAGGCTGTGGATGCCGGCGACCGGCTTCCAGTGCCACTTCACCAGCGACGTCGACCCGTCGGCGGCGACGAGCCGGAAGGTGTGGACGCCGAAGCCCTCCATCGTGGCGTAGGACCGCGGGATCGCCCGGTCCGACATGACCCACATCAGCATGTGGGTCGACTCGGGCTGGAGGCGACACGAAGTCCCAGAACGTGTCGTGCGCCGACTGGGCCTGGGGGATCTCGCGGTCGGGCTCGGGCTTCACCGCGTGGATCAGGTCGGGGAACTTCAGGCCGTCCTGGATGAAGAACACCGGGATGTTGTTGCCGACGAGATCGAAGTTGCCCTCCTCGGTGTAGAACTTCGTCGCGAAGCCCCGGACGTCACGGGCGGTGTCGGCCGAGCCCCGCGAGCCGGCGACGGTCGAGAACCGGACGAACACCGGCGTGCGTCGCGCCCGGCGCGCAGGAACGCGCGCGGCGCAGAGGTCCTCGAGGCCCGTCGGTCGCCTCGAACGTGCCGTGGGCACCGGCGCCGCGGGCGTGCACGACCCGCTCGGGGATGCGCTCGTGGTCGAAGTGCGTGATCTTCTCGCGCAGGTGGAAGTCCTCGAGCAGGGTCGGGCCCCGCTCGCCCGCCGTCAGCGAGTTGTCGGCGTCGTCGACCCGCAGGCCCTGCGCGGTGGTCAGCCGGTCGCCGGACTGGGCCCAGCTCGGTCGCACCGCCGCGGCGATCGGGTTCTGTTCGGGTGCCGGCTCGACGACCCCGGCGACACGGCGCAGCTCGGCCGCGGCCACCGCTCCCGCCGGCGCCGCCTTGCGCGGCGCGCTGGCCGGCGTGTCCTGCGGCGCAGCGCTGGTCGCTTCGTCACGGTTGGGCGATCGTGCACCGTGCACCGACGGTTCGACCGGTGCCGATCCGTCGGTCGGACCGCTCGTCGTGCGCTTCGTCGATTTCGCCATGTCGGGCACCTCCAGGTCTGTCGGACCCGGTTCCGGACCCGTCGTTCCCTACCCATCGCAGCTCCGTCTCGGAACACCTCGGCCCGCACTCCCTCTCTCGTTCCACCCCTGGGGGTGAACGCTGGCCGACTCTTCAAGCGCGGGGCACCGACCGCCGATGGGGACCCATGACGAGGTCCCCCCGCGCCGACTCCAGTGGTGTGGTCTCCGCGCGCATGTCGGGCGTCTTCGCCGGCATCCTGCTCGCCTTCGGTGGGCTCGCGACCGTCGTGACCACCTTGGCCAGCGACTCGCGACCCCCGAGATGCGCCGCGCCGACGTGGCGGTGTCGGCGGTCGCGCTCTCGCTCGGCGTGCTGGCGATGGTCATGCCCTGGAACCGGTGGGGCACGCGGTCCACGCTGATCCTGCTGCCCGCCGTGCTGGTGCTGATCGGCTTCGGCAACTACGCCAACCCCGACCCGTACACCGCCGACATCTTCTTCGTGGTCGTCGCGATGTGGACCGGTCTCTGCCACGGCCGCGGCGTCACCCTGTACTTCGCACCGCTGATCGCGATCGCGTACTGGTGGCCGCTCAGCCTGCGGGACCCGCTCCCGACCCTCGCCCATCGCGACCGTGGTGGTCGACGGCCGTGTCGGTCATGGTCGGCGAGTCGCTGGCCCTCCTGCGGAGTCGGTCTCGACGACGCTCAGGTCCGGTTGATCGAGTCGAAGGAACGACGCTTCGCGACGCTCGTCCAGCGTTCGTCGGACGTCACGCTGATCTTCGACGACCACGGCACGATCGCGTACGTCAGCGCCGCCATCTACGACACCTTCGGTCATCGACCCGACGAGCTCCACGGGTGGCACGCTCGCCGAGTTCGCCGAGTCACGGGTGCGAGGCATCGACGACCTCACGGTCGGCCTGCCTCATGGACCCTGCGAGCTCACCAGGCGGCGGTCGACAGCACCTTCGGCGAGGTCGTCGAACTCGAGCTCCGTCCACGCCGACGGTCACTGGGTGCACATCGAGGCCGTCGCCCAGGACCGCTACCAGGATCCGGACATCCGTGGCGTGGTCGTGCACATCCGCGACGTGCACGAGCGCCGGCAGCTGGAACGGGAGCTCCACCACCAGGCGTACCACGACGAGCTCACCGGACTGCCGAACCGCACACGCTTCCGCGAAGAGGTCGCCGACGCCCTGGCCGCCGGTGCCACGCCCTCGGTGGTGTTCCTCGATCTCGACGGGTTCAAGAACGTCAACGACACCGCCGGTCACGCCGCGGGGGACGAGCTCCTCCGACGAGTGGCGGAGCGCCTGGTCTCGGCAGCGGACGAGGAGGCGGTGGTCGCCCGGCTCGGCGGTGACGAGTTCGCGCTGCTCATCTGCGATGCCTCGTCCACCGACGACGCTGGTCGGACGAGCGCTCGGGTCGTTGGACGCTCCCTTCCGCATCGGTCCGTCGCAGGTGCAGATCTCCGCGAGCGCCGGTGTCGCGACGTGGCCGCTGTCCGGCGCCGGGTCCTCCGCCGCAGGGCGGCGGCGCGACGACGCACCCGGCCGCGGCGATCCGGTCCGCCACGGCGCCGCTGCGCTGATCCGCGACGCCGACACCGCGATGTACGTCGCGAAGACCTCCCGGCCCAACGCGGCGGTCCACTATCGACCCGAGATCCGCGAGCAGCTGTTGGCGCGGCTGAACACCGAGTCGGAGCTGCGCTCCGGACTCGAACGCGACGAGTTCGTCGTGCACTACCAACCGAAGGTGCACGTACGGACCGGCGAGATCCACGGCGCCGAGGCACTCGTCAGGTGGCGGCATCCCGAGCTCGGGCTCGTCGGACCGTCCCGGTTCATCGACGTGGCGGAGAGCTCCGGCATGATCGTCCGCCTGGGAGCGAGGGTGCTCGACATGGCCTGCGTCGACGCCGCCGCCTGGCAGGACGTTCCGGGCGGGCGGCACCGTTCGGTCGCGGTGAACGTCTCGCCGCGACAGTTCCAGGAAGCGGGATTCGTGCCGTTGATCCGATTCGCGCTCGAGCGATCGGGGCTCGACCCGACGCTGCTCACCATCGAGGTGACCGAGTCGCTGCTCATGCGCGACATCGACTCGGTGTCGCGCACCCTGCAGGAGCTCCGAGACCTGGGCGTCTCCCTCGCGCTCGACGACTTCGGGACCGGCTACTCGTCGTTGAGCTACCTGCAGCGACTCCCGTTCGACATGTTGAAGATCGACCGTTCCTTCATCGAGCACGCGACGACTCGCCCCGGTGACCTCGCCCTGGTGCAGACCATCAACCGCCTCGGACACGACCTCGGGCTCCGGACGCTGGCAGAGGGCATCGAGACACCGGCGCAGGCCCAGCTGGCCGCGACCATCGGTTGCGACCTGGCCCAGGGGTACCTGTACTCCCCGCCCGTCTCGCTCGGCGAGATCAACGAACGCTGGACCACGACCTGGCCGACGCCCCGCTCGGAACCGCACGTCTCGACCTCGGCGGACCGAGTGATGCCGGGCGGCCGACCGGAGTGAGCGAGCGATCGATCGGGTAGGAGCCGGCCATGTCCGACCGCACTCCTGACGACGCCAGCCCCGAGAACGCCGCCCCCCAGAGCACCGACCCCCAGCACGCCGGCCGAGAGATCGACAGCGCAGGGGTGCACGACGCCGATGTGCGCAACGGTGAACCGGACGCCCTCGAGGGCGGCTCCCACAGCCATGCCCGGACCCGTGACGACGACCCGGACCAGCGCTTGCAGCCCGATGACGACCTCGACGTGACCGAGCCGACCGACGAGGGGGAGCCGATCCACCACGCGGTCGGCGGTGACATCGGCGAGGGAGCGGACTGACCCGCAGCGGGCAGTCGTCGAGCAACTCGGCCAGCCGTCGAGCAACTCCGTCAGTCGTCGAGCAACTCGGCGGCGAGCAGTTCCAGCGTCGCTGCACGAGCGCCCGGGCCGTCGTCGATCTCGGCGGCGAACGCGCCCGAGGTCGGCGAGAGCATCAGCTCCGCAGACGTCCAAGCGCCCGGCCAGCGCTCGCAGCTGATCGGCGACCTCCGCGGGGGTGCCGACGATCCAACTGCGACTCATCTGGTCGGCGACCGCCCGACGCTGGTCGGTCCACTCGTACCGCTCGGCCTCTTCGATGCTGAGCTGATGTCCGACGACGCCCCGGGTGCGCAGCTCTGTCATCTGCACCAGCTGTGGTTGGGCCCGTCGCGTCGCCACTTCGGGGTCGGGATCGACGATGACGTTGACCGGCAGGAGGGTTCGTGGCTGCGTGCCGTAGTCGGTCCGGGTGAACCCCGAGCGGTATCGACGCAGCGCCTCGTCGACGCCGGGTGATCCGAAGTGGTGGGCGAAGGCGTAGGGCAGGCCCAGCGTCGCGGCCGAGCTCGGCGGAGTAGTCGCTGGAGCCCAGCAGCCAGAGCTCCGGGGCACCGGCGAGATGCGGGGTGGCCCGCAGGGGGAAGGCCTGGCCGCGCAGGTCGATGTCCACGCCGTCGCCCGGTCGGCCGTCGAGGCCCAGCAGCCGGGCGATCAGGTCGACCTCCTGGGGGAAGTCGTCCGGCGCTGCAGCGGCACCGGCTCCCCTGAGCAGGAAGGCGGTGACCTGGTCGGTGCCCGGCGCCCGACCGATGCCCAGGTCGATGCGACCGGGGAACATCGACTCGAGCAGTGCGAACTGCTCGGCGACGGCGAGCGCGGAGTGGTTCGGCAGCATGACGCCACCGGACCCGAAGCGGATGCGGCGCGTTCCGGCGGCGAGGAACGGGATGATCACGGCGGGCACCGTCGAGGCGACCGCGGCCATGTTGTGGTGCTCCGCCACCCAGTAGCGCTCGAAGCCGAGCGAGTCGGCGGTCACTGCGAGCGATGCGCTGGCTGCCAGGGCGTCGGCGGTCGACTGACCGGATCGGGTGGGGACGAGGTCGAGCACGGAGAGCTTCATCCCATGTCCGAACAGGCCTCGGGCCGTCCTTGTTCCCGGCTCCTCGTTCCGTGCGGGCGACGACGTCACGTCTCGCTGCCGTCACGGGCGCTCCGGCGTGGCAGGCTGCAGGCATCACCGCCACCCGAAGGGGAACCGCAATGCCTGGACCCGGAATGCACAACGGATCGGCCGTCGACGAGTCGATGAACCTGTCGATGTCTGCGAAGGGGTTGCCGCTCTACGAGGCCGTCGTCGCGTTCGTCCGGGACGAGGTCGAGCCGGTGACGCAGGAGTTCTTCCGCCTCGGCGAAGGTCGCGCCGAGCACTGGGGCTACGGCGAGGGCCAGCTCGAGCTGCTCGATTCGGTCAAGGCCAAGGCGAAGGCCGCAGGTCTGTGGAACTTCTTCCTGCCGAACGCCGAGACCGGCGAAGGGCTCTCCAACCTGGACTACGCGTACATCGCTGCAGAGCTGGGCAAGAACCCGATCGCCGCGGAGTGCCTGAACTGCTCCGCCCCCGACACGGGCAACATGGAGGTGCTCGAGCGTGTCGGCACGCCCGAGCAGAAGGAGCAGTGGCTCACGCCGCTGCTCGCCGGGGAGATCCGTTCCGCGTTCGCCATGACCGAGCCCGACGTCGCCTCGTCGGATGCGAAGAACATCGCGACGACCGCGGTGCTCGACGGCGACGAGTGGATCATCAACGGCGAGAAGTACTACATCTCCGGCGCCGGTGACCCCCGCTGCAAGATCATGATCACGATGGTGATGACCAGCCCCGACGGGCCGCCGCATCGTCGCCACTCGCAGATCCTGGTCCCGATGGACACGCCGGGTGTCGAGATCCTCGGCGGCATGCAGGTCTTCGGCGACGACGACGCACCGCACGGCCACATGCACCTGCGCTTCACCGACGTGCGGGTCCCGAAGGACAACATCCTGCTGGGCGAGGGTCGAGGCTTCGAGATCTCCCAGGTCCGTCTCGGACCGGGCCGCATCCACCACTGCATGCGCTCGATCGGTGCCGCCGAGAAGGCCCTCGAGCTGATGATCCAGCGTGGTCTGAGCCGTGAGGCGTTCGGCAAGCCCGTCGCCCGGCTCGGCAAGAACGTCGAGCTGGTCGCCAAGAGCCGCATCGAGATCGAGGCGATGCGACTCATGGTGCTGCGTGCGGCCAAGGCGATGGACACGATGGGCAACGCCGAGGCCCGCGTCTGGGTCTCCGCGGTGAAGGCGATGGTGCCGATCCGGGTCTGCGAGATCATCGACGAGGCGATCCAGGTGCACGGCGCGACGGGCATCTCGCAGTGGACGCCGCTGGCCCGCATGTACGCGAACATCCGGACCCTGCGGCTCGCCGACGGCCCCGACGAGGTGCACTGGCACGTGGTCGGCCGGGCCGAGCTGGCTCGTTATGCCGACGACACCGGCCCCAGCGTGGTGGACGTCGCCCGCCAGGGCTGACCGCTCGTCGAACTCAGCCGAGGTCCACGGTGCCGGTGACGCCGATGTGGGTCCGGCCGCCGATCCAGATGTCGTCGCCGTCGGCGGTGACGTGGATCCGGCCGGACCGACCGATCGCAGTGCCCTGTCGGGCGAGGTACGGAGCCTTGACACGACCGCTCGCCAGCAGCCACTGGGCCGCCGCGGCGTTGAGGCTGCCGGTCACCGGGTCCTCGCGCAACGTCGTCGGGCCCTCGGAGAAGAAGGCCCGCAGCTCGACGCTGACGTCGGACCCCGGCGGGGTCGGACCGATCACACCGATGTCCCAGCGGCCGGGGTGCCGCGACGCGTCGGGGGTCACGGCGAGCACCGCCGCGTCGTCGTCGAGCAGCACACCGATCCAACCGGGACCGTTGTCGAGCCACTCCGCGTCGACCACCGAGCCGGACTCGATGCCGAGCACCTCGACCACCCGAGCGAGCAGCGCTGCGTCGACCGGTCCGGTGCGCGTCCGGGGCGGCGCGGCGAACGACAGGAGGTCACCGTCGATCCGCACCCGCACCAGACCGATGCCACACTCCTGGACGACCGTCGTCGGTGAGGCCGGCACGCCGCCGGCGTCGAGCCACGCCCGCGCCGTGCCGAGTGTCGGGTGCCCGGCGAAGGGCAGTTCGTGCTCCAGGCTGAGGATCCGGACCCGGTAGTCGGCGCCCGGCAAGGTGGGCGGCAGCACGAACGTGCACTCCGACAGGTTCGACCACACCGAGAAACGACGCATCTCATGGTCGGTCAGCCCGACGGCGTCGAGCACGACGGCGACCGGGTTGCCGGAGTACCGGTCGCTGCCGAACACGTCGATCTGTCGAAAGGACCGGGTCATGATCGCCATGATGTCGGCACTCGGGACGTCCGGCCACCGAGTTGGGCGACGACGCGTCCGCCACGTCGCGTCGGGGCGCAGGTCAGAGGGACCGAGCGGTCGCCTCGGCTGCGATCGCCAGGATCTCGGCTTCTGCCGCCGCATAGGTCTCGAGCCCGTCGGTGTAGTTCGGCCCCTGGTGGTCGACGCAGACCACCCGCACGTCCTGGATCCCCAGGAAGCCCAGGATGAGCCGCAGGTACGGCTCCTGCATGTCGAGGAACTCGGTCGGTGTCCCGGCGCGGTACTCGCTCCCCCGTCCGCTGACGACGACTGCCCTCGATGCGGTGACGACTCCCTCGGGACCGTGCTCACCGAAGGTGATCGTGCGGCCGGCTTTGGTCACGTGGTCGATCCACGCCTTCAGGCTGGACGGGATCGAGAAGTTCCACATGGGGGCGCCGATCACGATCTCGTCGGCGGCGAGCACGTCGTCGATCAGGTTGTTGCTGCGGGCCAGCACCAGCTCGTGCAGGTCGGTGTGCTCCGACGGATCGGTGAACCACGCGCCCATCTCGGTCGAGTTGAGATGGGGAAGGTTGAGCGCCGGCAGGTCGTGGCGGATCACCTGTCCGTCGGGGTGCGACTCCAGCCACGCCGTCGCATACAGGGCGGTCAACGAGTTCGTGACGCTCCCGAGTCGCGGACTGGAGTCGACCTGCAACAGGACCGGCCCACTCCGGCCGCCCGGGATCGCCGAAGCCGCGCGTGCAGAGATGTTCGTCATGAAGTTTTCTCCCCCTTCGACCGACAGTGCTGTCGCTCGCCACCCCTGGTCCGCCGACGAGACGCCAGCGTGCCGATGTCGGCGGGACTGTACGACCGTATGAATTCGATGTCGAGAGGCAGCGACCCACTCGGCGGGACGCGGATTCACGACGTCGTCGGCGACTCACTGAGGTAGATGGCGGTGAGCTGGGCGGGGTCGTCACGGACCGCCTGCGAGCTCGCTTCGTGCACGATCCGTCCACGGTTCAGCACGAGGACCCGGTCGGACACCTCGACGGCGGCGGGTGCGTGCTGCTCCACGAGCAGCACGGCGACGCCCTCGTCGTCGGCGGCGCTGCGGATGACGGGCAGCAGGGACCGGACGACCAACGGCGCGAGCCCCATGCTCATCTCGTCGATCAGCAGCACGCGGGGCCGCATCACCAGCACCGCAGCGAGCGCGAGCATCTGTTGCTCACCACCGGAGAGCAGACCGACCCGACGGTCCATGAGCATCTCGAGGCGAGGGAAGTACTCGACGGCCCGGACCCTGGCATCACGTTCCCGGGTGCGGACCCGCAGGTTCTCCTTGACGGTGAGGCCCGGGAACAGACCACGCCCGGTGGGCACCAGCCCGAGTCCGCGTCGTGCTCGTCGGTGCACCGACCCTGCCCGTCCCGTCTCGCCGAACAGCTCGATGGCGCCCTCCTCCGGCGGGAGGACACCGGCGATCGCGGACAGCAGCGTGCTCTTCCCGGCGCCGTTCGGCCCGAGCACCGCGACCACCTCGCCGGCGGCGACCGACAGATCGACCTCGTGCAGGACCCGGAGGCCGCGGTAGCCGGCGCACAGTCCGCGCACGCGCAGCGGTGCGACGTCCGTCGCCGAGTGGTCGGCCGTGTCCGCCTCGGCGGTCATGAGGTCCCCATGGGCAGGCCGGTCTCGACGTCGAGCACCGGGGCCACCGGGTCACCGCCCACCTCGGGGTCGTCGGGTGCGAGTCCGAGGTAGGCCATCGCGACCGACGGGTCGGCGAGCACCGGCTCAGGGTCGCCGCTGGCGATGACGCTGCCGAAGTCGAGCACCACGAGCCGGTCGCAGACCTTCCGGACGAAGGCGAGGTCGTGTTCGATCAGCAGCACCGCCCGCCCGGTGTCGGCGTAGGCCCGCAGGCGGACGGCGAGTTCCTCGCTCTCCCAGCTGTCGAGCCCTGCGGCGGGCTCGTCGGCGAGCAGGACCGACGGTGCGCCCGCGACGGCCCGGGCGATGTCGACGAGCTTGCGGCGCCCGACCGAGAGCTCCGACGGCCGACGGTCGGCCACGTCGGACAGTCCCCAGGCGTCCAGGATCGCCATCAGGTGATCTCGGTCGGTCCCCGAGCGTGACCACAGGTCGCGGCCGATGTCACCGAGGCGGGCGTCATCCGCGACGACCGCCAGATGCTCGATCACCGAGAGCTCTTCGAACAGCCCGCCGTCCTGCCAGGTTCTGGCCAGCCCGGCGCGCTTGCGCTGGTGCGGTCGCTGTCCGTCGAGCCGGACCCCGTCCAGGTCGACCGACCCTGTGCTCGGGGTGAAGCCGCAGATCCCGTCGATGATCGACGTCTTGCCCGCCCCGTTCGGACCGACCAGGCCGAGCACGGTGCCGCCGTCGACGTGCAGCGAGACGTCGCTCACGGCGCGGATGCCGCCGTAGCTGACGCCCAGCGAGGTGACGGTCAGCGACCCGCCGCCGTGGGGGGTGCCGAGCGCCGCGGCCATGGTCGAGCCGACGGGGTCCGCATCGACGGGAGCGCGCTCGGCCGACGTGTCGGTCCGAAGTTCGGGCGTCGGTTCCGCCGGCAGCGCCCGCCGTTCGCGTCGCGCCCGCAGCTTCTCCTCGACGTTCGCCGCCAGGCCGTCGGGGTTCTGCACGACCGACGCGACCAGCGCGATCCCGGAGGCCAGGCCGTACCACTTGCCGAACGAGATCGACTTGTCGAGCACGACGTAGACGATGCCGAGGGCTCCGAGCGCACCGGCGATGACCGCGCCGGCAACGCGGGTGATGCCGCCGATGGTGACGTAGGCGACCGCCGCGATCCCGACGAACAGCGTGAAGGAGTCGGCGGTCAGCTGGCCCCGCACCATGCCGAGCAGGCCACCGGCGAGGCCGGCCACGAACGACGCGGTCGCCAGCGCCACGAGCTTGGTCCGCGCCACGTCGATGCCCGCCGCGGCGGCAGCGCGCTCATCGCCGCGCACCGCGAAGAACCGCCGCCCGGTCCGGCCCGCAGCGAGGCACGCCACGCCGCACCCGCTGAGCACCAACACCACGAGCACCGTCAGCCCGAACGGCAGCCGGGCGATCTCGTTGCCGCGGCGGATCCCCAGGTCGACGCCGAACAGGCTGGGCGCGGGGATCATCTCGCCGGACTGCGACGCGAACGACGGGTTCTTGAACACCAGGCTCTCGAGCGCGACCGCCCCGGCCATGCTGACGATCGTGAGCTGTGCACCCCGGATGCGCAGCGCGGGTGCTCCGATGAGCACGCCGACGACGCTCGCCACCAGCGCGGCGAGCAGCAGGTTGAGCGGGAACGGGATGCCGGTGCCGAACTTCGCGATCGCGAAGCCGCCGACACCTGCCACCGCCGCCTGGGCGAGCGAGAGCTGACCGGTGTACCCGGTGAGCACCACGATCGACAGGGCGAGCACGGCGAGCGCCATGCTCGTGATCACGCCGAAGCGGTAGCTGCCGCCGGTCGCGACGAGCGCGAGCACGCCGAGCGCGGCGACCGCCGCGACGACCACGGGGCGCGGGCGCGACGGGCGCACGGCCGGCAGGCGTGCGCCGATCGGGTCGCCGCGGAACGGCAGCCGGCTGCCGAGCACCGTCAGCACGACAGCCACCGCCAGGAACGGGACGAGCTGGGCGACGCCGACCCTGGCGAAGTCCGGCCACCACGACTGGGTGCTCCAGTTCGCGATGACGGCCTGTGCCATCCCCAGGCCCAGGCCGCCAGCGCACGCGGCGAGCACCGAGGACAACCGGCCGATCAACGCGGCGGCCAGGCCCGGCACGATCAGCAGGCCGAAGGCGACCGGGCTGAGGCTGACCGCGGGTGCCACCAACATGGTCAGGAGGGCGCTGACGACGGCACCGAGCGTCCAGCCGATCAACGCGAGCCGACTCGGCGACCACCGGGCGAGCGCGACGTGGAACTGGCTCTCCGAGGCGCCACGCAACGCCAGGCCGGTCCGGGTCCACCGGAACCAGGCGGCCAGCAACACGGCGACGACCACGGTGATGGTGGCGGCCCACAAGCGGTCGATCGGGATCGACGCGTCCAGGATGCGGGCGCCGCCCTGTGGCAGGAAGCGGTCGACGGGCACCGCCGCGGTGCCGAACTGCAACACGATCAGGGACTGGATGACGGCGAGCAGACCGGTCGACGCCACCAGGTTCGCGACCGTCGACGCCCCGCGCAGCGGCCGGAAGACCAGGAGGTACGACGCAGCGCCGAGCAACGCCGACATGGCCAGCGCGATGGCCATCGCCGTCGCGGTCGTCGCCGGACCGCCCAGCGACGGAGTGGGGATGCCCGGGATCGGCAGCACCAGGCGGCCGTCCTGTCGCAGCACGGCGAAGGTGAACGCCCCCCACATGCCGAAGCCGACCTGTGCGAGGTTCACGACTCCGGTCGCCTTGAACGTGGTGACGACACCGACCCCCACGCCGGCGTAGAGGACTCCTGCTGCGAGCCCCAGGCCGAGATAGAGGACGATCTGCGTCACCGAAGCTCAGCTCAGCTCTTCGGGACCACGAACTCGTCGACGACGGGCTTCGCCTGACCGTCGGGCTGCTGCTGGAAGAACATCCAGCCGGTCGTGCAGCCCGAGAACCCCGGTTGGGGCCTCGGGTCACAGGTGATCGGCTGGCCCAGCGGGTTGGGCCCGTCCTTCATCACCCTCATCCCGGCGAGGACGGTCTCGGCATTCAGGTCGCCCTCGATCGTCGACAGCACCCCGGCGACCTGCTGCATGGCGGCGTACCCGGCGAAGGTCAGTCCGACGATGTCGTCGCCCTTGCCCGCGGCATCCATCGCTGCGATGTACTCGTCGATGATCTGCTTCGCGTCGTCAGGGGCGAACTCGATCGCGCGTGGGGACCAGATGGAGCTGATGCCGTAGACACCCTCGGCCTCGTCGACGCCGAGCTCGTCGGTGAACTCGCTGCAGGTGCCCATGATGAGCGAACCCTCGAACCCGGCGGAGCGCGCAGCGCGGACCATGCCGGTGCACCAGTCGTCGGTGGCGATGGTCGCGATGGCGTCGGAGCCGTTGGACATGATCGCCGCGAGCGAGGCGTCGAAGTCGGGTGCGGCCGGATCGAAGGTCACGACCTGGAACTGCACGTCGTTCAGCTCCGCCTGCTTCGCGCCGATGTCGGACACGACGGGGACCTGCGGCACGTCGGGGATGAGCAGCGTGATGTTCGTCGCCCCGACCTGCGCGGCCAGGTCGACCTCGACGGCCGGGTAGGTGGTGGCGGCCGGCGAGAAGAAGAACGCGTCCTGGTTGAGGGACTGACCGGTGCCGATCGTCGAGGTCCCGAGCGTGGCGATGCCGGCGTCCTGGAGGATCGGGATCTTGGCGTCGGAGCCGAGGTCGGCGCCCTCGACCACGGCGACGACCCCTTCGGAGATCATCTCGTTCGCACACGACGCGGACGACTCCGGGGTCCCGTCGGTCCCGCAGACGACGAGCTCGATCGGGCGACCGCCGATGCCGCCGCCGTGCTGGTTGATCCGCTCGGTCGCGAGCTCGGCGCCCTCGGTCAGCTCCGGGATCGCCGTCGCACCCGTGTCGGTGTTCACGTAGCCGATCTTGATCGGCTCGCCGGTCGCCTCGGTGCCGACGTCGGTGGTCGGCACCTCGGACGTGGTGCTGTCCGATCCGCCGCCACCACCACCGCCGTCACCGTCGGAGCCGTCGCTGGTGGTGCAGGCGCCCAGCGCGACCACCGCCACAGCGACGAGTGACGCCCCGGCGACCCGGCACGCCGGTGCGAATCGGGACGAGCGCCGCACGGACGCTCGCAAGCTCTCGGACGAATGACGCTCGATCTCCATCTTGTCCCCCCGGACCAAAATGTGAGTGGCACACTTTTCTCTGTGTGACAGTTGTCTACGTCACCGTTGCCAGCTCCGCAAGGGTATGGCGCCGATCGACCGCAGGGAGGGCGATGACCGAGACCGAGCACCGCCTCGACGCCGGTGCGGATGACGACACTCCGGACGGTGGCAGTGCGGATCGTGCGCCGGTCGGACGCCGCGAGCGCAAGAAGGAACGCACGCGACGAGCACTCGTCGCGGTGTCCCACCGGCTGTTCATGGAGCAGGGCTACCACCCCACGACGCTCGACCAGATCTGCGCCCAGGTCGGCGTGCACACCATGACCCTGCTGCGCTACTTCCCCTCGAAGGCGCACCTGGCCCTCGCTCCGCTCGAGGACGTGCTCCACACGTTCACCGACCGACTCCAGGACCCGGAGCGGACCGATGACGCGATCGCGATCTGGCGCCACCACGTGCGCACCGAGGCCGTGCGTCACCAGGAGGTCGCGGCCGACTACCTCACCTGGGTCGACGCCGAACCGGTCCTGCGGGCGCGACTCGAGTCGTTGACCACTGAGCACGAGGACGCCATGGCCGCCGCTCTCGCCGCCGACGCCGGCACCGGACCCGGAGACCTCGCGGCCATCCTTCTGGCGTCGACGCTGGTGCGTGGCAACGCCGCGGTCACCCGTCGCTGGATCGGCCGTGGCGCCCCTCCCGAGGACCTGGTCGGCACCCAGCTGGCCGTGATCGACCTGGCGGTCGCCACCTTCGGCTGACCGCCCGCGTGCCGGCCCGCGTCGCCGGATTCCGGATGTGGGTGCGATGTGGACCCGGTGCGGGTTCCACCCAACGGTGGGTCCGATGACGTGGATCCGTGACCGACACCGAACACCCCATCATCGACGAGCCCACCGATCTGCACGACATGGTCGTTGCCCATCGGATCTTCCGACGGGAGCTCCGGGCGATCCCCCGCCTCGTGCTCGACGCACCGTCCGGTGACCTGCCCTCGTGGTGTTGTTCATCGGCGAGGACTGGGCGGCATGGGTCGGCCTGACCTTCAGCGTCGCGGTGATCCTCATCTCGAACTTCGTCCACAACCCACGCATCATGATCGAGCGAGGTTCGAGGACCTGGTCGTCACCGGTCTGATGTTCGTCGCCGCCACGCAGCTCGCCTACGAGGTCGCGCTCCGGTGAGCCCGATCGCGTCGGGATCGAAGGGGCGCGCATCCGGGCACCGCGCATCGGCGAAGGAAGAGGTGCACCACTTCCCACCCCCGAGGAGCATGCCCATGTCCACATCACGAACCCGGATCGCTGCGGCCGCAGCGATCGTCGTCGCCCTGGCGACCCTCACGCTCGGCACGTCCAGTGCCGGCGCTGCCCCTACTCCCGGCGCACCCAAGCCGGGCACGTCGAAGGTCTGGGTCACCCATGGCCTTCCCCTCGACGACGCCGGCACGGTCGTCGACGTCTACGTCGACGGCGCCCTGACCGTCGAGGACTTCGCCTTCGGGAAGACCGTCGGCCCCCTCACGCTCCCGGCGGCCACCTATGACATCCAGGTGAAGCTCGCGAACACCGACACCGTCGCCATCGACCAGGACGTCGCCGTGCCTGCGGGCGGCAACTTCTCGGTCGTCGCGAGCTACACCAGCGCTGCGGGCGACATCGGCCTCAACGTGTTCTCGAACGACCTGAGCCCCGTCCCGTGGTTCACCGGTCGCCTCGCACTGCACCATGCAGCCGCGGCGCCGGCGGTCGACGTCGACCTGGGCCTGTTCCCGCTCAGCCGCTACCTGCCGGCGCTGAAGTTCACCCCGGTCAAGGGTGCGGTGAACGGTCAGCAGGCGGCACTGCAGGCGCTCTCCTTCCTGAGCTACACCGCCGACGTGCGGGTGGCCGGCACGAACACCACCGTGCTGTCCCTCGACGACGTGCGCCTCAAGGACCGCGCCGTCACCAACGTCTACGTGGTCGGCAGTGCCGCCGCGGGGACCCTCCAGACGGTGAGCTCGGTCATCACGCCCTGATCCGTCCCACCCCCCAGCATCACGTGACGAGGCCGGCCCGTACGGGCCGGCCTCGTCCGCGCTCGTGGTCCCGGCACTGTCCCCGCCGCCCCGACCGCCCTCCGCGTGACACCCGCGGCAGGCCGTCCCGCCGGCGACCCTGCTCGACAGGTCGAGTCGGCGGCGTCGACAACTCGACGGGCCATCCAGCCGACCTCTGGTGCCGACCAGGCGGTCCTGCCGGCGTCGGGTGCTCGGCCAGGCGGTCTGCCGGCGTCTCGTCCGAGCCACCAGGACGGGACCCGCCGGAGCGCACCAACCGTGCGGTGGGTCGACGGGTTGACGGCGGGATGACCGGTGGACGGCGGGTCGACGGCGGGTCGACCGGTTGACGGCGGGACGACCGGTGGACGGTGGGACGACCGATGGGGGGGAAGGAATCTCAGCGTGATCGCAGGCCCGTCGACGATCCCTGGCCGGGCGACGCACGGGGTGGACGGCCACCCGCGCGAGTCGGGGACGCGTCATCCGACGCTCCCCGAACGATGCTCGTCGTGGTCCCACTCGCAGCGAGCGGAGCGGCGCGCTTCGAGAGAGGGAACGGCCCGCTACACGGGAACGGCACGCACGACGATGTTGTCGTCGTAGTGCCGTCGCCCGGTGTCGAAGAACCCGCCGCACGTGATGAGGGTCAGCACGGGCGGACCGCCCGTGCGGAACACCTCGGCTCGGGGCAGTTGACCCTTCGCGACCTGGAAGCGTTCGCTCACCCGGTATCGCCGGCTGGCGCCGGCGTCGTCGGTCACGACCACGTCGCTCCCCACCTCGAGCCGCTGGAGGTCGCGGAAGACGCCGGGGCGACCGTCGAAGTCGACGTGCGCGGCGATCACCGACGACCCGTGCGTGGCCCCGGGACGCGGGCCGGGCGCCCACCAACCGGCGTCGTCCACACCGGGCACCTCCATCTTCCCGTCGGGTGTGAAGCCGACGGGCACGACCGTGTGCTCGACGCCGATCGACGGGATGGAGATCCGGACCGGCACCCCGGGCCGCGCCGGCTGGATCGCCGGGGCCTCGATCGGGGAGGGGACGACCGTGGAGGTGGTCACCGTCGGGGCGGGTGCAGTGGTGGTCGAGGACGTCGTGACGGCAGCGCCGACCAGGTCGGCGCTGCCGTCGGAATCGACCGTCGACCACGCCACGGCCACACCTGCGAGCAGCGCGAGGGAAGCTGCCAGCAGGATGCGGGCGCGGCGTGGTGTCATTCGGTCAGCTCGGGGGAAGGTCGGGCCACTCAGCTGCGGCGACGGTCACGGGCGAGGACGACACCGGAGGTGCCGAGCCCGACGACCGCGATTCCTGCGAGCAGGGCGAACACGATCGGGAGGGCGTTGCCCTGGTCGGCAGCGATCCCCGAGGTGCCGGCGTCCACGCCGGAGGGCATCGCGGCGCTGTCGGCCGTGGCGGGCGCGGTGATGACGGCGTCGATGACGTGGATCACGCCGTTGGACGCCTTGATGTCAGCCGTGGTGACGGTCGCACCGCCGACCATGAGCTGTTCACCGGAGAGCGACACCGCGACCGGGCCACCGAGTGTCTCGACGGTTCCGCCCGCAGCGGCGATCGCCGCCTGGGAGTCGACCGCACCCGACATCACGTGCAGCTTGAGGATGTTGGCGAGCTGACCGGTCGGGTCGGCGAGCAGGGTGTCGAGCGTGCCGGCCGGCAGGGCCGCGAACGCAGCGTTGGTGGGCGCGAACACCGTGTACGGGCCCGGTCCGGCGAGCGTCTCGGCCAACCCGGCCGCGGTGACGGCCTCGACCAACGTCGACAGGTCCGGGTTCGACTGGGCGATCTCGACGATGTTCTGGCTCGACGTGTCCTGCGCGCCGGCGGATCCCGCCAGCCCGCCGAGTGCGACGGCCACGACGGCCGCGAACGTGATCATCATTCGACGCATGTTCATCTCCTGGTGCTCGGTGCGGCCGGGGCGGCTCGCACGAGACACTTCGGCGGCCACCCCTCGATCGGATGCACGGAGTTGAGAGGTCGCCCAGTGATCGGTGTGACGATCGGACAGCGAAGCATCCGAGCGGCGCTCCGCGCCGAAGGACCAGGTGTGATCACGTTGGCCCCTGACCTCCGAGCGAGCGACCGATCGATCTCGGTCTGCGTTCGCCCCGCGGCGCCGGGTATTCTGCCATCGATGCCGATCCGGACCTCGGGCGACGACCTCGCGGAAGACTTCGCCGCCGGTGCGCCGGATGCGCTGCGGAGGGCCTACGACGAGCACCAGCGGGCGATCCACTCGTACTGCCGGAAGCTCGTCGCCGATCACGCCGCTGATGTGACCCAAGAGGTCTTCCTGGCGGCCTGGAGATCACGCAGCCGCTTCGATCCCCGTTCGGGCTCGCTCGGCGGCTGGCTGATGGGCATCGCCAAGTTCAAGGTCGCGGACCATCTGCGAGCGCACTACCGGAACCAGTCGGTCGCGTCGGGCGACCTCGTCGATCTCGGTGCGTCCGGCGATGGCTCGGCAGCGGGCGACGCCGACATCGATCTGGTCGCCACGAGGATCCTGGTCGCCGAAGCGCTCCGACGAGTCGACGAGCCGGGTTCGACGTGGATCCGGCTGGCGTTCGTCGACGGGCTGTCCCACTCCGAGATCGCCGAGCGAACCGGAGCCCCGTTGGGCACGGTGAAGAGCACGATCCGCCGAGGCCTGCAGCGGATCCGTCGAGACCTGGAGGTGTTCGATGCCCAGGGTTGAACAGCCCGACCACGAGGACTTCGACGACACCCCGTTCGACGAGACCGACTTCGACCGTGAGATCGAGCTGGTCCGATCGGTCGCGGCCGACCCCGTCGAGCTCGTCGACGCCCCGAAGGACCTGTGGGCGAGCATCGCCGCGGCGGTCGAGACCGACGCCGGGCCGGACGCTGCGTCGGGCACTGCTCCCGACCCCAGCCCACGAGGGCGTCGCGCCGGTGGTCGACCTGGGTGCGAGACGGCGCCGATGGTCGACGGTGCTCATCAGCGCCGCAGCGGTGGTCGCGATCGTCGCCGGCGTCGGCGTGTTCGCCGCGACCCGGGCCGACAACGCACCGACCGAGCTGGCTGCGGCCGAGCTCCTCCCCTACCAGGGCGCCCAGGTCGGCGACGCTGCGGGCCAGGTCGAGCTGATCGAGGACGGCGACCAGCTGACGTTGCGCGTCGACATGCGGGACCTGCCGGCACCGGCACCCGGCACCTTCTACGAGCTCTGGCTGATCGACCCGACGACCGGCGAGCCCGTGTCCGTCGCGACCATGAAGGACGGGTCGAGCGACGTGGCCACCGACATCGCGGTGCCGGCCGGCACCGACCCGGAGCGCTTCGACGTCGTCGACGTCTCGGTCCAGGAGGAGGACGCCGGCCCGGAGCACTCCGGCAACAGCGTCCTTCGAGGCACCCTCTCCGTCTGACGGGATCGCCGGCCGTGACGGCAGGCTCGCCCGGTCAGGCGCGGAGCACCTTCTCCATCGGTCGCCCCTTCGCCAGCTCGTCGACGAGCTTGTCGAGGTAGCGGATCTTCTGCATCAGCGGGTCCTCGACGTCCTGGACCTTGACGCCGCACACCGACCCGGTGATCGACGAGGCCTTCGGGTTGAGGTTCGCCTGGGCGAAGAAGTCGTCGAAGGTGGTCTCTGCGTCGAGGTGCGCGTGCAACGCCGCGTCGTCGTAGCCGGTGAGCCACTCGATCACCTGATCGAGCTCGGCCTTCGTGCGCCCCTTGCGCTCCACCTTGGTCACGTAGTGGGGGTAGACCGAGGCGACGCTCGTCGTGAAGATGCGATGCACGCTCCGACGATAGGTCCGGCCGAGCAACGCGATGTCGACGCTCCGCACCTACCAGCCCACCCGGTCCCACGACACGTTGATCTCCGAGTAGAACCAAGGCCCGAAGCTCGGCCGTTGCTCACGGCCGGATCCGTCACCACCACCCAGGAGTCCCACGCTGCCATGACCGACATCCAGAACATCGAGGTGCAGACGATCGACGGTGACACCACGTCGCTCGAGAAGTTCGCGGGTTCCGCCGTCCTCGTCGTGAACGTCGCGTCGAAGTGCGGTCTCACCCCGCAGTACGAAGGGCTCGAGGCGCTCTACCGGCGCTTCAAGGACGACGGCCTGGTCGTCGCTGGCTTCCCGGCGAACGACTTCGCCGGCCAGGAGCCCGGCACCGACGACGAGATCGCAGAGTTCTGCAACGTCAACTACGACGTGTCGTTCCCGCTGTTCTCCAAGATCAGCGTCGTCGGCGAGGACCAGCACCCCCTCTACGCCGCGCTCACCGAGGCGGCGCCGAGCGCCGAGGGCGACAAGGCCGGCTTCCGCGAGAACCTCCGCGGCCACGGCCTGACCCCCACCGACGATCCCGAGGTGCTGTGGAACTTCGAGAAGTTCCTGATCTCGCGCGACGGCGAGGTCGTCGGGCGCTTCGCACCGTCGATGACCCCGGACGACCCGGCTCTCGTCGAGGCGATCGAAGGTCAGCTGGGTCAGTGAACGTTCCGGCCTCGGCGCTCAGAGCGCCGAGGCCGAGGACCGCCACACCTGCGTCGCCCGTGCAGGACGCACGGTCGAGCCGCGCTGATTCAACCGGTGGCGCACGGCTCCCCTGAACGGCACAGCACTTCGGCGATGCTGTCCAGCCGGAGGTCCTCGGCGGTGCGAACAGGCTCCTCCGACGCCTCGACGAGGATCATCTCCACAGCGGTCATCCCGTCCATGACGTGCGAATGGTCGTCCCCACCGGTGTCGTACACGAGGGTTGCGGCGACCAAGTACTCGCCGTCGCCGGACGAGCCGGCGTGATCGACGGAGCGCACGACGAAGGTGCGTGGTGCGCCGGCGTCGCCACTCGCACATCGCTCGCCCATCGCTTGCTCACCCAGCTCGGCTTCGTCCATCTCGTTGTAGAACCGGCGCAGGGGCAGATCCATCTGCGTCAGCTTGTCAGTGCAACTCGAGGCGAAGTACTTGGCCACGAAGTCCCTCGCTGCGGCCCGCTCGTTGTCCGATTCGGCTCGCGCCGCTTCCGCAGCGGCGAGCTGTCGGCTGAGCGCGAGCGACTCCTGCGAGATCTTGTTCGCCGAGTGCGCGTAGTACGCGGTCACCAACAGCGCGGCCGCGATCAGCGTCACCTCGAGGCCGCGTGTCCACCCGATCCGATGCCGATCCACGCCAAACCCCTTTCCTTGCGCTCGAAGGTACATTGAGGAATCGCTGCCTCGTGGGATCCTCCGTCGTGCAGTCTCGGAGCTCGACCAGGCAGCCAGCGCCGAGCAGCCGGACGCGGCGCCGCCGTCGAGCCGAGCGGTAGCGTCCTCGCATGGCTGACGCCGCGCTCGACGCCGAGCCGGCGTTCCCGATGCTCGCTCTCCGCAGCAACCGGGGACGCGTCGCCCTGGGCGCCACCGTCGGGGCCAGCGCGGTCGCGTCACTCGACGCCACGATCGCGAGCGTCGCGCTCCCGCAGATCGGCCGGGACCTCGACGTCGACGTCGCGGGCCTGCAGTGGGTGCTCACGGGGTACCTGCTCACGCTGGCATCGTTCATCCTGCTCGGCGGTGCGCTCGGCGACCGCTTCGGGCGTCGTCGGATGTTCCTGATCGGTTCCGCCTGGTTCGGGGTCGCGTCGATCGGCTGCGCGGTGGCACCGAACATCGAGGTACTCGTCGCTGCCCGAGTCGTGCAGGGTGTGGGCGGCGCGCTGCTCACGCCGGCGTCGCTGGCGTTGATCCAGGCGAGCTTCCGGCCCGACGACCGCGCACCCGCCGTCGGCGCCTGGTCGGGTCTCGGCGGGCTGGCCGGCGCGGTGGGGCCGTTCGTCGGCGGCTGGCTGGTGGGCGGCCCGGGATGGCGTTGGGCCTTCCTGTTGAACGTGCCGGTGTTGCTGGTGAGCTCCCTGGCGGCCACCACCATTCCCGAGTCGGGCGAGCACCGACCCGGCGACGACACCCACTTCGACATCACCGGCGCGGTGCTCGCCGCCGTGGCGCTCGCTGCCACCACCTGGGCCCTCACCCGCGCAGCGGAGGGATGGGGCGACTCGCAGGTCCTGGTCTCGCTCGCCCTCGGCGTGGGCGCTGCGACCACGTTCGTGATCCACGAACGACGGACGACCGCACCGCTGGTGCCGGGCGAGGTGTTCCGCTCCCGCACCTTCACCGTGCTCAACCTGGCGACGTTCGCCCTCTACGCCTGCCTCGGCGTGGTGTTCTTCCTCGTGGTGTTCCAGTTGCAGGTCACCGCCGGCTGGACGCCGCTCGCCGCCGGTTGCGCACTGTTGCCGGCCACGGTGCTCATGCTCGTGGGATCCGCGAAGTCGGGCGAGCTCGCAGCGAGGATCGGACCCCGGCCTCAGCTCGTCATCGGGCCGCTGCTCGTCGCGGCGGCGATGATCCTGCTCGCGCGGATCGACGACACGGCCTCGTGGGCGACCGACGTGCTGCCGGCGTCGTTGGTGCTCGGGCTCGGTCTCGTCACGTTCGTCGCTCCGCTCACCGCGACGGTGATGGCCAGCGTGGACGAGCGACTGGTCAGCACGGGCAGCGGCGTGAACAACGCGGTCGCCCGCACCGCCGGCCTGCTCGCCGTCGCGGTCGTCCCGACCGTGTCCGGCTTCACCGCAGCGGTCGGAGTGGAGGCCACCAACGCCGCGTTCCGAACCGCGATGTTCATCACCGCCGGGCTCGCACTGATGGGCGCCCTCATCAGCGCGATCGGTCTGCCGCACGCGCCGCGCACCCGCCGGTCGGCGCGGCAGGTCATCTGTCCCGTCGACGGCGCACCGCTCCAGCCGGACCCGCGTCGCTGCGCCGCCTCGGAGTGATCGGCGCCGGGTCCGCCGCCCTCAGAACTCGAGCACCCCGCGGATGTTCCTGCCGTCGCGCATGTCCTGGTAGCCGAGGTTGATCTCGTCCAGGGCGTAGGTGCGGGTGACGAGCTCATCGAGCTTGAGCCTGCCGTCCTCGTACAGCCGGAGCAGGCGCGGGATGTCGCGCCTCGGGTTGGCGTTGCCGAAGATGCAGCCGACCAGCTCCTTGCGCTGCATCGTGAGGTCGAGGAGGCTCAGCTTCACGTCATCGGCGAGCATCGGCGACGCCGAGGTCACCACGACACGACCGCCCTTGCCGATCAGGCCCATCAGCTGCTGGATCTGGTCGGGCGCTGCGAGCCCGACCGCGAGCACCGCCTTGTCCGCGCCGGCGCCCCGGGTCAGCTCCCCCACGACAGCGGCGGCCTCCTCCATCGACGCGCAGGCGTGCGTCGCTCCGAACGTCGCGAGCGCGAGATCGCGCTTCCACTCGTGTGGCTCGACGGCGACCACGTGACGAGCGCCGGCCAGCGCTGCCGCCTGCACCGCGTTCATGCCGATGCCCCCGAGGCCGACGACCACGACCGATTCCCCCGACTCGACCCCTGCGGCATACACGACCGAGCCCCAGCCGGTGGTGACGCCACAGCTCACCGAGCGCGGCACGGTCCAGGGGGATCCAGTCGTCGATCTTCACACACGTTGCTTCGGCGACGACGGTGGCCGTCGCGAACGAACCGACGCAGCACATCGTTCCCAGATCCCGGCCGTCGGCCGCGTGGTGGCGGGCCGTGAGGTCGGTGATCTGCCGGCCGGCCAGGAGGAAGGCGCCCAGATCGCACAGGTGCTGACGTCCTCGAGCGCACGACGGACAGCGGCCGCACGCCGGCACGAAGCTGAACACGACGTGATCACCCTCGCGCAGGCTCGTCACACCTGCGCCGACCTCGGCCACGACGCCGGCGCCCTCGTGTCCTCCGATGACGGGGAACTGCTCGACACCGACGAGCTCGGCGATCTCCGCCGGCAGCACCATGTCACCCGTGACGAGGTGTTCGTCGGAGTGGCAGAGTCCTGCGGCGGCCAGCTCGACCCTCACCTCTCCCGCCCGCGGCGGATCGAGCTGGATGTCCTCGACGCTCCAGTCCGCTCCGACGTCCCACAGGATCGCTGCCCGATCAGCCATTGCTCCCCCGTCGCGTGTCGAGGCGCACCTCGCCCGAGGTGCACCTCACTGCGGATCCTCTGCGTCCTGCCGCGCGGCTCCGCCGTAACGGAGCAGCACCCATTCGCTCAGCTCGTCGACGATCGTCTGTCGTCCGGGTCGACGCGAACCGAAGAGCCACGTGCTGTTGGTGGCGACCCCGGCGATCATCGCCATGTGGCCCCGGATCGCCAGGTCGTGGGCTGCCGGGGCGATCGAACGGCCGACGGCGTCGGCCTCGACGCCGGCGTGGGCGACGAATCGGTCCATGACGTCCCGCACCTCGTCGACCATCCCTGCGTCGCGGATCTCGGAGTCGATCATCTCGTCGCCGGCGAAGAGCATCGCAGCGAGCGCTCGGTGCTCACGGAACACGTCGTACATCGAGCCGACGAACGCGCGTGTCTCCGCCGGGTCACTGGCGAGCGTTCGACGGTCGGGTCGTGGACGGTCGATCTCTGCCTCGATGGCGTCGACGAACGGCTGCACGATCGCAGCGCGGAAGAGCCCGGTCTTCGTCGAGAAGTTCTTGAAGATGAGCGTCTCCGAGACGCCTGCCCGGTCGGCGATCTCCCTGGTGGACACCCCGCCGAATCCCTGCTGGTTGAACAGCGCCCTGCCGGACTCGACGAGGAGGCGACGCGGCTCCCCCCGAGGCCGCCGGCGCCGTGGCGTCACATCAGGATCGGGCGACTCGGCCGGCTCCGTCAACGGTCGCCTCGCGCCCACACCTGTGCGAAGCGCTGGCCGGTCAGGTCCAGGATCTCCGGAGTCAGCATGCCGTCTGCATACTCGATCCAGCACCAGCTGTCCGCGATCGCCCGACCGGACGAGCTGCCGACCAGTCGACCCACGAAGTGCAACGGGCCGGACCTCGACCGGAGCTCGAAGTCGAAGGTGTCGCCGTCGACGGCGACGTGCAGCGCGTGCGGGACTCCGTCGTCGAAGCCCAGTCGAGCGTCGACGTCGTCGTGGGCGGTCGTGACGCCACCTCGAAGGACGTAGCCGGGCCGGAAGTCCGCACCGTCGCGGCCCTGCCAGAAGCAGCCGCCTCCCGTCCCGCCGTCGGCGTAGCGGTGGATCCACGACACCCACATGCCTTCGAGCTGACGAGCGATCGGGAGCTGTGTGTAGGTCATCCCCGGCGGCCCGTACGCGTAGTCCTGGTGCAGGTACCCCCGGACGGGCGTCCCGTTCACGGTGCCCTGCGCCCGCAGGAGCTCGTGGCGGTAGTAGACCTCGTCGTCGATGCCCTGTTGACGAGGGACGTGCAGCACGAACACCTGGCTGATGGTCTCCCCGTGCAGGACCCAGCGTTCGTCGGCGTCGAACCAGTGCAACCCGTCACCGTCACGGATCAAGCGGCCGCTGTCGAAGGTGATGGTCGGTCGGTCGCCCGAGTCGTCGTACTGGAACGGCTCGAACCAGTCGTGGTTCGAGTACTCGGCGAAGAGGTGCGGGGGATCGCCCCGCAGCGTCGTCTGGAGCGACCGGAACCCGCAGAACGGCGACACCGTGTGGGTCATGCCGCCGATGAAGTCGCTGAAGCCGCGGAGACCGAGGAAGTCGTCACCGGACTCGTCGGTGACGATGCCGGGCACCCACATACCCGCCAACCGGACATCCGTGCTGGGTGTCCAGTCCAGTCGGTAGAGGTCGGTCCTCGGGTCGAGCAGTTGCATCGAGTACTCGAGGTTCTCCGGGACCACGCTCGCCACCCCCTGCGACCGCCGCCGCGTCTGCCGACGGTCGGCCGCCGGTCCGTTTCCCCGACCCGTCGTGCCGGTGCGCGTTAGAGTAGCACTCACTTCACTAGAAGTCGCCGAGGGCGACCACGATGACAACCGGGGGAACGACGCATGGGTGCATGGTCGAACGGGCGGGAACGCATCGAGCCGACGGGTTCGGGGTGGACGCCGACGCGGCGCCGGGTCGCCGTCGGAGTGGCTGCGGTCACCATGCTGGCGGGGTCGTGTTCCTCCGACGACGGCAGCGCAGCGGTGCCCGAGGATCCGACCTCCTCCACCATCGATGCGGACGCGGTGCTCGGCACACCGGACCCGGCGACCGGCGAGACGCTCCGCATCGGCTACGCGTGGGACGGCGCGACTGCGGCGGTCGACACCACCGAGGACCTCGAGACGGCACAGGCCTCGGTCGAGTATGTGAACGAGTACCTCGGCGGGATCGCCGGGCAGAGGGTCGAGCTGGTCCCGTGCTCGTCCGATCAGACCCCTGCCGGGGCCGGAGCGTGTGCGAACCAGTTCATCGTCGAAGAGGTGCCGGTCGTCCTGAACGCGAACACCGGTCAGGCGGCCGGGTTCTTCGAACCGCTCGCCACTGCCGGCGTCCCGATCTTCGCCGCCGGAGCAGACCCCCGGAACGCTGGGGTGACGGTCCTGTCGAACAGCGTGCTCGCGCTCGCTGCCGGTCCCGCCCAGGTGCTCGCCGACGCCGGGGTGACCAGAGCCGCCATCATCGGCATCGACGTCCCCGCAGCGAGCGCCGCGCTCAAGACGTCGGCGACGTTGTTCTACGAGGAGGTCGGCATCGAACCAGACGTGATCCTGATCCCGCCGGACACTCCCGACATGGCCCCGCACATCCAGGCGGCGCTGACCAAGGACCCGGGCGGCATCTCGGTCGTCGGCGATCCCGTCTTCTGCGCCAAGGCGATGGCCGGCATCGCGTTCACGGCGTTCAGCGGCGAGATCGCCATCATCCCGCAGTGCATGGACGACAACATCCGGGAGAACGCCACCAACCTCGAGGGCGTCCACACGGTCACCACGTTCAACTCGGATCCGACGACCGAGGAGTTCCAGCTGTTCCAGGCGGTGATGGAGAAGTACGCGGGCAGCGATGCCGAGACCGGCGGCTCCAACGCTGCCTCGTACCAGGTGGTCGTCGGCTTCGCCCGAGCCATGCAGGCGCTGACCGGCGAGGTCACCGCGGCCTCGGTCCGTGCTGCTCTCGAGTCGATGCCCGCCACCCCGATGCCGCTGGCCCAGGGGCTGACGTTCCAGTGCAACGGCACCCGCGTACCGACCTTTCCGATGTTCTGCTCCAACGACGTGTACCAGACCGTGCTCGACGCCCAGGGGAATCCGCGGGACTTCGAGGTGCTCAACGGCGACTCCCTGATGGACCTGGGCGCATGACCGACGTGGCGCCCGCACGGATCGGGCTGCTGGTCGACTACCTGGACTCGAGCGGCGGCTTCGACGAGAACGTCCTGCGCTCGTTGCAGTTGGTCGTCGACGAGTACACGGATCGGGGCGTGCTCGATCGCCCGGTCGAGTTCGTCGTCCGAGCCGTGCAGGGACTGCCGAACGGATCGTTCCGCGCGGTGCGCGACGCGTTCGACGAGTTGGTCGCTGAAGGCGTCGTCGTCATCTTCGGACCATGGGTCTCGGAGAACGGTGTGGCCCTGCGGCCCTACGTCGAACGCACCGCCGAGGTCGCGTGCATCTCGATGGCAGCATCGGAATCGATGCTCGGCGAGTGGATGTTCGCCCTGCCCGCGGGCTCGATGGAGGAGGAGCCGATCATCATGGCGACCATCGCTGCGCTGGACGGTCACCGCAGCGTCGGCATCGCGTTCGAGGACTCGCTGATCGGCACCGAGTACCTGCGGACCACGCGGGTCGCGTGCGCGGAGGCAGGGCTCCGCATCACCGCCGAGGTACCCATCCCGCAGGTCGCCGCCGAGAAGCAGGGCGCCATGGAGGTGCTCTCGCGGGAGCGGCCCGACGCGCTGTTGCACGTCGGCTTCGGCCTCGGGATCCCCGGGATGAACGACGCACTCGAGACGATCGGCTGGATGCCACCCAGGTACACGACGACCGCCTTCGAGTTCGCGGCGACGAGCGCCTGGTGGCGCTCGCAGTTCGCCGGCTGGATCGGGCTCGACCAGTTCGACGAGCGCAACGAGGTCGGCCAGGAGTTCCTCGACCGTTTCGAGGCACGGCACGGACACCGACCGGAGTACTTCTTCCCGCTCTACTGCTGCGACGTCGGCCGGATGATGACCCTCGCGATCGCTGGTGCTCGACCGCTGTCGGGCGCAGGTGTGAAGGACGCGCTCGAGCGGATCAAGATGCTGCCAGCAGCCTCTGGCGCCCCCGGCACCCGACTCCGGTTCGGACGATTCATCCGCCACGGCTGGATGGGCACCGAGTTCCTCGTCGCCCGGCGTGTCCTTCCCGACGCCAGCCGCTCCGTGCTCCACGGGACGATCGAAGGACTGGTCGCAGCGCCCGACGCGTCGCAGTAGGACTTCCACCGACAGCTGTGGCACTCGCTGTGTACGGTGCGACGAGGGGACGGACCAGCGACGAACCGGTCGTGGGCCACCACCGCCAGGGAAGGACGTGCCGTGAAGAAGAAGAAGCTGCAGTCGATGCTCAACGAGACCGAGCAGGCGCTCGTGCGACAGGTCGAGCCGAAGCGACTCGCGAAGCTCGACGAGGACGACCTGATCGACCTGCACTCCCGGGTGCGCCGAGCCCGCAACAAGTACACGAAGCTCTACCGACAACGGGCCGCGAATCAGGTGAGCTCGAAGGGTCGACGTGGTGGCGCCAGCGCGGCGCATACGAAGACCCGCGCCAAGGCCGAGGTCTTCGAGGAGGTCCTGGCCACCGTCAGCAGCCAGCTCGCCGCGGTGGCACATGAGAGTGCCGAAGCCTTGAAGGCCGAACGCCTCGCTGCGGCGAAGGCCGACCGCAAGGGCGCTGCCACACCGAAGGCGGGCAAGAAGGCCGCGGCACGTGCGCCACGTGCTCAGCACCGCGGGGACGACACCCTTCGGTCCCCGATCAAGAAGAAGAAGGCGGCGGGCGACCGGGCAGCGAAGAAGCGTCACCAGGCCAAGCGAGCCTGACCGCTCGGACGTTCCGTTCAGCGACGGAGGCACCGCGGATGACCAAGGTCGTGGCAGACATCACGATGTCGCTCGATGGCTATGTCACCGGGCCCGATCCGGACCTGGATCACGGGCTCGGGATCGGCGGCGAGGCACTGCACCGGTGGGCGTTCAGCGACGACCCGGTCGACGCCGCACAGCTGCGGACCGGGACCGAGCGATCCGGTGCCGTCGTGATGGGTCGGCGCCTGTTCGACACCGTCGACGGTCCCCACGGTTGGGACGACCAGGTGGGCTACGGCGCCAGGGAGGTCGGTTCACCGCCGTTCTTCGTCGTCACCCACGCCACACCGGAGCATCGGCGGCTCGACCTGGACGTCACGTTCGTGCTCGAGGGGATCGCGTCAGCGATCGAGCAGGCACGAGCGGTCGCCGGAGCGAACGACGTCGTCATCATGGGCGGAGGTGATGTGATCGCCCAGGCGCTCGACGCCGGGCTGGTCGACGAGTTGCACCTGCACCTGGCACCGATGCTGCTCGGCGACGGCACTCCCCTCTTCCACGCCGTCGGCCGAACCGAGATGCGACAGACCGACGTGCAGGTCTCCCCGTTCGCGACGCACCTCACCTACGAGCTCCGCTGACGGCCACCGACATGGAGGCCACACGGAAATGGCGCCGACCGACGACTCGGTGGCAGCTCGAGGGCTCAAACTGGGTCGAGCACCTCCGCCGGCACCGGCCACCTCGGCTCAGCTGGAGTCCCGCTCGGGAGGCGAATGCACTTGTTGAAGCCGTACTCGGCGAGCGTCATACGGGAGTACTCCCGCCCGAACCCACTGTGGCCAATGCCGCCGAACGGCGTGCCCCAGAGTGCCCGGTCGTAGTTGTTCACCATCACGACGCCGGCCCGGATCGCTCGTGCCACCCGCATCTGGCGGTTGGCGTCCGAGGTGAACACGGCACCGACGAGACCGAAAGCCGTCCCATTGGCGATCCTGACCGCCTCGTCCTCGTCGTCGAAGGGCATGATGCACACGACCGGCCCGAAGATCTCCTCGTTGGCGACGCGCATGTCGGCAGTCACGTCAACGAGGATCGTCGGACGGACGAAGTAGCCGCCAGCCAGGTCCGGATCGCTCGGCAGGTCCCCCTGGGCAACGACGGTTGCACCCTCCTGGATGCCGAGGTCGATGTAGAACTGGACCCGGTCGCGGAGCTCGGCGGAGGCGAGGGGACCCAGGTGTGTTGCCGGGTCGGTGGATCGGCCGAGGCGCAGGCGACGCACACCCTCGGCCAGCCGCTCGACCACCTGGTCGTAGACCGTTCGCTGCACGAGAACGCGGGACGTGGCCGAGCACGCCTCGCCCTGGTTGAAGAACGCGCCGTCGAACGCCCACCTCGTCGCGTGCCCGAGCTCCGCGTCATCGAAGACGACGAACGGGTTCTTTCCACCGAGCTCCATCAGCGTCGGCGTCAGCAGCCGCGCCGTTGCTTCGAGGATCTTCATGCCGGTGGCGGGCGAACCAGTGAACGAGATCTTGCCGACCAGCGGGTGTGTCACCAGGTGGGCACCAGTCGCCGGACCGCCGAGCAGGACATGCACCACATCGTCGGGCAGGACAGATGCGACGATGTCCGCGGCCCGCAGCACTGACAGCGGGGCCTGTTCCGGCGCTTTGATCACGACGGCGTTGCCGGTGATGAGTGACGGGGCGATCTTCCCGATCGTCGTCAGCGGCGGCCAGTTGAACGGGACGACGCCCGCGATGACCCCGAAGGGCTCGAGCACGTTCAGGTCCATGACATCGCCGGCATCGCGGCACCGAGCTCGGGAGGTCCTCGCCGAAGCTCGCGTACATGTCGAGCACCTTCGCCGCCGACTCGACGTCCATGCGCGCTTGGGACAACGGCTTGCCGTTGTCGCTCGACTCGAGCTCAGCCACCTCCTCGATGTGGCCGCGAAGTGCACCTGCGGCCGCACGCAGCACATCGGCGCGCTCGCGTGGATCCCGCTTCCCCCATGTCAGCTGAGCAGCGTGGGCGGAGCGGACCGCTCCGTCGACCTGCTCGGCACCTGCGCCGTGCACGGCGGCGAGCGGCAACCCGGTGCAGGGGTCGTGCACCGTGTGCACCTCGGCGGAATCGTCCGAGGACCATCGGTTACGCAACGTCATCGTTGCATCGGAGGCAGCGTCGGTCATGTCGTTCCTTTCGTTCTGTCGCTCGTGATTCGGGGCGCGCTCCGTCGAACAGGCGGCGTGTCGTCGTCGAGATCCGTTGGTCCGTTCGTCAGGAGACGAGGTGGTCGAGCAGACCCTCGGCGATGTAGTCGGGGAACTCGTGGGGGTTCCCCGGACGGGCGACCTGACCCGGGTACGCGATGCGTTCCCTGACGTCGTCGGACATGTAGTACGCACCGGCGACGACGGTGCAGAGGGCTTCTGCAGCTGCTGCATCGAACTGCTGCAGTTGTTCGAGGTCTCCTGTGTCGGCTTCGAGCGCACGCAGCAGTGGGGCTTCGAGCGAAGGTGCTGCGTCGAGGACAGCGTCGAGCAAGTCAGCGTTCACGCCGACGGCGGTCGCTGACGGCATGTGGTTCGTCGCAGGAATCAGACGGTCCGCCCACACGGCGAGCCGATCGCGATGGGCCGACCGCAGTCGTCGCGAGATCTGGACGTGATCGCTCGACGCTGCCGACGTCGAGGCAGAGGGGCCGGCGGATGGCGCGATGCCGGCGGAGTGGCGCGGCGCGGGGAGCGAGGACCGATTCGCCACCAGGTGCTCGGCGGTTCGCAGCGCGAGCGCGGCGATGAGGCTCGTGGGGTTGACCGCACCCGAGGTGACGAACACGCTGCCGTCGACGATCCCGAGGTTCGGGATGTCGTGGCACATGCCCCAGCGGTCGACGACCGAGGTCGCCGGGTCGTCACCCATGCGGGCGGTGCCCATCAGGTGCCCCGTGGGCAGACCTCGCACCACCTCGAGTGACGTCGCCCCGGCCGCGAGCAGCGACTCGGAGGCTCGCTCGATGTTCCAGTCGGCGATGGCCGACGTGTTGTCCGAGACCCGGTACGTCACCTTCGCCCCCGGTAGGCCGATGCGGTCGACGGCGTCGGCGAGCTCGACACGGTTGTGCGCTTCGGGGAGGTCCTCGGCGAGCACTCCCCACATGATGCTTCGACCCAGCCGGGATCTGACGAGCTCGTGGTGCCCGTCGCCCCAGACGCGGCGCCGGCCCGGCGGCACGGCAGCGCGGAGCGGGCCGCCGGTCGGCGCCAGCCCCCACTTCGCTCCTCGGACGAAGCCACGCGACGCGTCGGTTCCGTAGAACTCGAGCGACTGGATGGACGCGCCCCAGTGCCCTTGCCAGGAGCCGAGCTCGTCGTCGAAGAGGCCGAAGACCATCGACTGTGAGTGGAGCATCAGTCGCCGTCCGACGAGTCCGGAGCTGTTCGCGAGGCCGTCGGGAGCGCCACCGTGGGCGGAGGCGAGAAGGAGTCGCGGCGTGCCGACCCCGTTGGCCGCGAGCAGGACGACGTCAGCGGCCGTCGATCGGGCCCGACCCTCACCGTCGAACCACTCCACTCCACACGCCAGGCCCCGCTCGTCTGTCAGCACCCGGCTGACGGTCGCGCCGGTCAGCAGCTCCCCGCCGAGATCCATGAAGCGTGGCCAGTGGGTGACGTCCGCAGAGCCTTTCGCCGCTTCGCCGCATCCCTGCATGCACGTGCCGCGCTGGACGCACTGATGTCGGCCGCCGGACTCCACCGAGAGGATCGCGTTCGGTTCCGGCCACCAGTGCCAGCCGAGATCACGGTGAGCGCGCGCCAGCTTCGTTCCCGCACGGCCGATCGGCAACGGCGGATGCGGAGGGTCGCTCCCCGGCGGATACGCAGGATTGCCCCCCAGCCCCGATACTCCGAACGCAGCGTCGGTCCGTTCGAAGAAGGGGAGCAGCTCGCCGTAGTCGACGGGCCAGTCGTCAGCGACGCCGTCATCTGTTCGGACGCGGAAGTCCGACGGCAACGGCCGTGGCCATTGGGCCGTGTACAGGACGGTGCCGCCTCCGACGCCGTTGAAGTTGAGCACGCCGATGTCGGATCCGGCGAGGTCGATCGGGTAGTCCGCCGGTGCCCGACGGATGGCCGGCGCAGGCGCCCAACGGTCGCGGGCGCTGAGCTCCCAGTCCTTCTCCGCTCCGCGGAAGTCGGCGCGGTCGGGCCAGTCGCCCTGTTCGAGGCACTGCACCGACATACCGGCCTCGACGAGTCGGAGCGCCGCAACAGCTCCGGCAGGACCTGCGCCGACGATCACGACGTCGACGACGGGTCGGCCCATCACCGGTCCTCGGGGTGGAGGAGGAGTGGGACGACTTCTGCGACCGACTCGACCTCGTACACGGGTGTCCACTGCATGTGCGCGCGAGCTTGGCGCTCCACCGTGTCCGCTTCGCCCCGTTCGATCAGTCGCAGGAAGAACTCGTGGTCGTCGACGGCTCGCTGGCGATAGGCGAGATCGGGGAATCCCGGACCCTCGACCTGCTCCTCGGCCCAGACCTCGGCTCTCGCCGAGGTGATGCGCTCGAGCGCGCCGATGATGAGGATCATCGTCTGGTTGCCGGAGCAGGCGACGATCTCCTCGTGGAAGCTGCGCAGCACGCTCGTGAACCTGCGGACATCACCGATGCAGCGGATCGACTCCTCGTGGATCGCGCGGAGCCTGGGCAGCACCTCGGTCGCCCGGTCGATGCGACTGGCGCACATCGCCGCGCACATCGGCTCGAGGTAGCGCAGCGCCGCACTGACGTCGTCGACGGCGACCGAGTTCGACCTCAGCACCAGTTCGAGGACGTAGGCGGCGTTGTCGGCCCGGGGTCGGTGCACCACGGCCCCGCCACGGTTGCCGCGCCGGACGGTGAGCAACCCCTCCGACTCGAGGATCCGGATCGCTTCCCGGATCGACGGACGACTCACGCCGAACTCGGTGATGAGCTCCTCCTGCTTCGGGAGCAGCGCACCGTCAGGGAGGTCACCGTCGACGATGCGACGACGGATCTCCTCGGCGACCACTTCGGCGACACGCGGCTTCTGGGTGGTGCGACGCCGGTGTTCGGCGCGTCCGTCGTCGTGGCGTGTCACATCCATCGCTGCAGTTCCTTCACTGTCTCTCCCTGTCGCAACGTTCGACCGTACCCGTGGCGGTCATGACGTCAACGCGTCCTTCGCCGACGCGAACGTCTCCAGGTAGTGAGCCACGCTGCGGGCGGATGGGTCGTGCGCAGCGGCGACCGCCATGTGCGTCGCGCCGCGCGATCGCCACATCTCGGCCTCGTCGGCGACGATGCTGCGGGGTTGACTCGCTGGCGTCCACCGCACCCTTCCCTCGATCCCGAAGCCATCGCGACGTCGACCGGCGTCGCCGAGCAGCTGGTCGAGGTGCTCGAGCGCACCGTCGATGTCCGGTCGCTCGCCGGACTCGGTGTCGATCATCGGAGGGATCCAACCATCGCCGGTTCGAGCCGCACGGCGCAGGGCGCGCCGGGAGATCCCACCGAACCAGATGGGCGGCGGGGACGCCGGCCGAGGGTCGAGGCCGATCCCGGTCCATCGGTGGAGGCCGCCGTCCGCGACGACCAACTCGTCGCTCCAGAGCGAGCGGAGCAGATCGACCTGCTCGTCGAGGACGTCACCTCGGCGAGTGAAGTCGACGCCCAGAGCTTCGTACTCGGCGGGGTTCCAACCGACCCCGACGCCGACGCGCAGCCGGCCGCCGCTGATCTGGTCCAGCGTGGCGAGTTGCTTCGCGGCCAGCACCACCTGGCGCTGAGGGAGCACGAGCACGCCCGTGGAGAGTCCCAGTGAGGTCGACACCGCCGCAGCGAAGCCGAGCAGCACGATCGCCTCGAAGAACGGCGACGCGTTCGTGTAGGGGACGACCGGCAGGTCGCCGAGCTGGGAGGCCGGCGCTCCCCCCACGTGATCGAACACGGTGAGGTAGTCGAAGCCGAGCGCCTCCAGGCCCATCAACAAGGAGGCGAGGTCCGACGGCTGTTCGAGCTCGATCTCGTGGGGGAAGACAGCACCTATGTGCATGACCGGCCTGGGCCCTACTCGGCCCAGAACTCGTCTTCGAAGGCCTGGTCGGTCGAGAACAACCAGACTTCCTGGACACCGCCGGGTCCGAGGCGGAACACGTCGATGCCCTGCTGGGACATCATCTTGCCCGGCCTGTGCGCGGTGAACTGGAGCGTGACGGCGCAGTACTCGCCGTTGAACATCGGCTCGCCCGGGACGAGCTTGACGGTGCCGCCGCTGCGCTCCTTGAAGCGGCCGAGTGCGGCGGCGACGTTCTCGCGACCGGTGAACGCACCGGAGAGATCGTGGCTGCCACCGACGTGGAAGACGACGTCGTCAGCGAAGCGTGACGCGACGCCTGCACCGTCGCCGGTGGAGAGTGCGTGGAGGTAGTCGCGCATGTGGGTTTCGTACTGATCGGGAGTGACCATGTGTGGTGTTCCTTTCGGTTGTCGCTGGTGAGGGGTGATCGATGCTCAGCCCAGGAGGCGCGGCAGCAGTTCGGCCATGATCCCGAGGTGGTCCTCGCGGCACGTGAAGTACGAGATGCCGTACCGCTCGTAGATCGAGCGGACCTTCTCGGCCATCGCCTCGGGCGGCCCGACGAGGAAGTACGGCGACTCGACGACCTGCTCGGGCGTGATGCCGAACGTCGGTGCCACGGACTCCGCGGCTTCGAGCGGCGACGCACCCTCACGGACCTCCATGAAGAAGATCTGGAGCACCGGGTCCTTGCCCTCCGGGATGTTCGCCCGGATGAGCTCCAGTCGCTGCTCCATCACGTCCTGGACGACACCCTGCTCCTGGTTCGCGGCGCCGGTCCCGATCGTGAACGCTCCACCGTTGAGGTTGATGTGGACGCCGATGATGTCAGCGGTCCGAGCGGCGAGCGTGAGGATCTTGTCGCCGCCGCCACCGACGAAGAGCGGCACGCGCCGGTCCTGGAACGCCCGGATGCGGGGCTCGGACCCCTGCGCCGAATAGTGCTCGCCGGAGTGCTCGAACTCGCCCGCCGCCCAGTACTTCTCGAGGATGTCGATCGTCTCCGCCAACCTGGCGATGCGCCGGCCCGGCCGGTCGTACGCCAGACCGGTGATGTCGTAGTCCGCGGTCCGCCAGCCGGCGCCCATGCCGAGCTCGACCCGCCCCTCGCTGAACTGGTCGACGCTCGCGACGTCGCGGGCGAGGACGATCGGGTTCCACAGATCGTTGTTGATCGTCAGCGTCCCGAGCCTCAGCGTCGAGGTGACCGATGCTGCAGCGGTGATCGACGGCCATACGCCCGTCCAGCCGCCGAAGTGATCCGGGAAGGTCGCTGCGGCGAATCCCAGGTCCTCGACCTGCCGTGCGGTGTCGAGGAAGAGGTCCTTCCCCTTGAACGGCTGGAACTGACAACCGAACTGGAGTGGGTGGGTCATTGCTGTGTCCCCTTGCTGGTCGGATCGGTGGTGGCTGCCGCAGAAGGTTCGACTGCGGTGAGCGGAGCGTCGAGCAGGCCGAGCTGCTCCGCGTACGTGGCTTCGAGCTCGTCGGCGGCCTCGGCGACACCTCGGACCTGGCCGCGGATGAGGACGGCACCGCGGTCCACGGAGCCGAGGATCGGGCCAGCGGTCGGTTCCGCCATCGCGACGGCGACGCCGGCGTCAGCGAGCGATCGGATGGCGTCCATCAGCACTCGAACGGTGCCGACGGACAGCCCGTCGACGGCCTCGTCGAGCAGGAGGACACGAGGATGCATCATCATCGCTCGAGCGAGTCCGAGCATCCGCTGCTCCCCTCCGCTCATGACACCCGCAGGGTTCGACCGCCGCTCGCTGAGCACGGGGAAGTAGCCGAGCCCACGCTCCACGGCCTCCTGACCGAGTCCATTGAGGTCGGCGACGACCCTGAGGTTCTCCTCGATCGTCATCGTGGGGAACAGCTGCCGTCCCTGTGGGACGAGCACTATTCCGCTGCGGACGCGCTGGCGCTGCGACATGTCGGAGAGGTCCTCGTCGCCGAGCACGACCCGACCGCTGCTCCTCACCGCGCCGTAGGCGGCGAGCATCGTCGAGGACTTCCCGGCACCGTTCGGACCGAGGAGCGCGGTGATCTTCCCCGGCGGGACATCGAAGTCCACACCATCGACCGCCACGGCCTCGCCGTAGCTGACGCCGATGTCTCGGAGGTGCAACGTCACTGGTTCAGACATGTGAATCTCCGAAGTAGATCGTTCGCATCTCCGACGAGGCGAGGCCGACCTCGGGAGCTCCGTCGAACACGACGGCGCCTTGGAACATGAGGACCATCCGATCGGCGAGCTCGGCGAGCACGTCGATGTGGTGGTCCACGACGACGACCGTGCACCCCTGATCTGCGAGGTCCCGGATCGACTGTCCCATGCGCGCCATGCCTGCGGCGTCGCCGCCGGCGAACGGCTCGTCCAGGAAGACGATGTCGGGCTTGACCGAGATCGCCCTCGCGAGGTCGGTGAGGCGCTGCTCGCCCATCGACAGCGAACCGGTCGTTCCGGTCGCTCGCACCCCGAGGAACGCGAGCGCGTCGTCGGACGCGTTCCGGGCTCGCCGCATCTCACGCAGCGATGCCGGGAGCAACGAGGAGACGCCGACACCGCGAACGGTGCCGCGGCTGTCGCCGAGCGCTCCGACGAGCACGTTCTCCTCGACGCTCAGGCCGGTCGCCAGCTTCGGGTGCTGGAAGGTTCGACGGATCCCGCCGCGACGAGCGCGGCGCCACGGTGCGCCGGTGAGCGGCGTGCCGTCGACATGCACGGTGCCGCTGTCCTGCTTGACGTAGCCCGTGAGAGTGTCGATGAGCGTCGACTTCCCGGCTCCGTTGGGCCCGACGAGCGCCATGACCTCCCCAGGGGTGAACTCGAGGGTCACGTCATCGAGTGCGGCGACGCCGCCGAAGTGCTTGGACAGGCCGACGCACGAGAGCACCGGTCGGTGGCGAGGTGAGCTCGGCACGGCGTTCATGACGTCGCCCTCACCTTCGCCCAGAGGCTCGAGATGAGCCCGAGGACTCCGCCCGGAGCGAGACGTACGATCGCGACCACGGCGAGGGAGAACACAAGAGTGCCGGTGTCCTGTGCCACGTTCATCCCGAAGTAGAGCCAGCAGACGACAGCAGCGCCGAGGGCTGCGCCCCATGGGCTGCGCTGGCCGCCGAGGAGCGGTGCGAAGATCGCGATCGACAAGATGTTCAGGCCGAACGTCTCCGGGTACACCGCTCGGTTCTGCAGCGTGAACAGCCCACCGGCGACGGCGGCGATGGCGGCCCCGAGGGCCAGACACGCGACCTTCACGGCAAGGGAGCGGACGCCGGCGGACTCGACGGTCCGTCCCGCTTCGCGTTGGAACCTGGCGAGCAGACCGAACGGGCCGCGGCGGAGTCGTGCCACGTACACGACGAGCAGCAACGTGACGACGAGTGCTGCGGTCGACACGACCGGGCGGGTGAGCTGGATGCCGAGGAACTGCCCGGCGGAGAAGTTCGACATCCCGCTCGCTCCACCGATCCAGTCGGATTCGATCACGTACGCCTTGAAGGCTCGATCGAAGAGGAACGTGACCCCCGCGAGGTAGAAGCCGTTGAGCTTCACCGTGACGAGACCGAGGAGTGCGGCCGCAATCGCAGCGACCGCCATGCCGAACACGATGCCGACCGCAGGAGAGATCGACGTGTTCAAGCTGACCCAGCCGACCGCGTAGGCGCCCATCGAGACGTAGGCGGCGTAGGCGAGCGAGAGCTGGCCGTTGAGGACCAGCGGCACGTACATGCCGAGGCCGGCGAGGGTGTAGACGCAGACCAGGAGGATGACGTCCCGGTTGAACTCCGACGACGCGGCCACGGCGAGACCTGCGCCGAGCAGGATCGCCGCAGTGATCAGATCGACGAGGCCGAGTCGGCGATCGGTCCTCCGGTGGATCGCGTCGAGGTCACCCTCGACCGCTGCTGGGGAGACAGCTGGCGCTGTTCCGACTGCCATCAGACACGTCCCTTCGAGGCGAACAGACCTTCGGGCCGAACGGAGAAGAAGATGAGAGCGAGGGCGAGCGTCGTGTAGTCGAGCCACGCCGGGCCGAGCTTGAACGACGCGAACGCCTGGATGATCGCGACCAGCAGTCCGCCGACGAGCGGCCCGTAGACGCTGGCGCTGCCACCGATGATCGAGGCGATGAAGCCGAGCATCGCCCACTCGAAGCCGGAGTCGAACCGCACGCCGGACCGCGTGCCCAGGAAGAGCCCGGCGACCACGGCGACCGCGCCGCCCAGACCGAAGGCGACCGCTCGCAACTTGCGCTCCGGCACGCCCATCAGGCGAGCGGCAAGTGGATTCGCGCCGACCGCTCGCATGTAGCGGCCGAACTTGGCGCGCTTCATCAGTGACGCTCCGCCGATGAACACGATCAGCGTCGCCACGACCGTGAGCACCCATTGCGGGGAGATCGACGCTCCGGCGAACCGGAACGCGGAACCCTCGACGAAGCTGGGGACCCGCTGGGACTGCCGGCCGAAGAGCGTGCCGTCGAGCTGCTGGATCGCGAACAGCGTGCCGATCGTTCCCACCACGACGACCAGCTCGTCGCCCGCTGCAGCGCGCTCCTGGATCGGTCGCAGGACCGCGATGTCCGCGACGATCGCGACCGCTGCTCCGACGAGCACGCCGACCAGCGCAGCGACTGCGAACGGCCAGTCGTTCTTCACCGCCAGGAACGACGTGAGCAACGCTCCACCGGAGGCGATCGCCCCCAGCGGGAACATGAAGATCCTCGCAGTGCGAAGGATGAGCTGGTAGCCGAGCCCGATCAGCGCTGCGAAGCACCCGACCTGGATGGCCCCTACCCATACTTGGAGCGGCATCTACTTCACCTTTCCGTCATCGTGAGCGAAGGACGAGCGACCCGGTCGCGGTGCGGAACCCGACGACCGATCCACGTCGATCGGTCGTCGGCCGTCGTCGTCGTCGCGCACGGGGGTTGGCGCATGACGCGTCGACGGTGTCCGGGTCGCCCGTCCTCGATCATGGGCTCAGCAGGTCGGCTGGAAGACCGACCAGGGTCCGGCGGGCTGGTTGTCGGCGCCGAACTCGAGCATCACGATGGCGCAGAGGTCGTCGGGAGCGCTGTGCTTCTCCGAGGTGAAGCTGAGCGTCAGGCCGTCCTGGCCGAAGTGAGGCTCGTAGCCCTCGATCGACTCGAAGCCCTTCAGGCGCTCACCGGGGGCGGAACCCTCGTAGGCCATCCTGACGAGGTACACCGCGTCGTATCCCTGGGCGTAGTAGTCGCTCATGGCGATGAAGTCACCGCCGAGCCGCTCCTCGATCTTCTTCGCGAGCTCCTCGGTGCGTGGATTCGTCATGTCGATGGTCTGCGCGTAGACGATGCCTTCGAGCGCACCCGGATCCGCGAGGGACCAGATCGACGGCTGGTTCGGCAGCGACTGCTTGCCGAACTTCGGCAGATCCGGAAGCTGCTGGAACATCGCGTTGGTCATCGTGATCTCCGGCTGGCCACCGAGGGACGAGATCAGGACGGCATCCGGCTTCGCAGCCGCGATGCGAGCCACCTCGGCCGATGCATCGTTGGCGGTCGGAGCGACTGCCTCACGAGCAACGATGTCGAGACCGTTCTCTTCCATCGCCTTGATCAACGCGTCATCGATACCGATGACGGTCGGGTTGTTGTCCTCGAGGAAGGCGACCGTCTTCACGCCGTCCTTCGGCATGGACTCGGCGAGCGCCGTGGCGGTCTTGTCGATCCCCGGTGCCACGCCGAAGGCGTAGGTGTTGTTCGGCGCCGCGGGGATCGCCGGACTCGGTGACGTCGGAGAGATGCAGACGACCTTCAGCTCTTCACACACCGCCTTCACGCCCAGGATCGATGCCGACGACGTCGTGAACAGGATCGTCTCCGCGCCAGCAGCAGCCTGCTTTCGGACCAGCGCTGCGGTCTGGGTGGCGTCGCCGGCATCGTTGTCCAGCATCAGCGCCACCGGCGTTCCGTCGATTCCGCCGTCCTCGTTGATCTCCTCGACGGCGAGGTCGATGCCCTCCTGGGTCACCGTCGACACCTGGGCTGCAGGCCCGGACGTGTCGGCGATCACTCCGATGATCACGTCGCCTTCCGATGGCGCCTTTGCCGACTCGGAACCGCCGTCACCGCCTCCGTCGAGCGGAGACGAATCCGAGCTCGAGTTGTCGGAACATCCGGCCCCGATCGCGGCGAGCGCCACGATCGCAACCCCCCAGACCTTCGCGGTCCGCTGAGCTCTCCAACGCATGTTGTACTCCCCCTTGCTTGTAGAGGTTCCACACAGGTGTGCGGCCCTAGTCCGGGAACTCCCCGGATGACTTCGTCAGCGGTGTGCTGACCCGAACTTCTGGGCGGCGTCCTCGCGGAGCGCGCCCTTGGCGACCTTGGCCCCCGAGCTGCGAGGCAGCTCCGGAAGCACGACGACGTACTCGGGGATGAGCTCGCGCGAGGCCCCCATGGCCTCGAAGTGATCCCGAACGGCGAGCAGATCCGGTTCGAAGTCGGAACCGTCGGTCAGCTGCAGGTAGAGACAGACCCGCTCGCCGAAGACCTCGTCGGGAGCGGCGACCGCGGCGGCGAGCGCCACCGACGGATGTGCGTTCGCATAGCGCTCGACCTCGGCTGCGCTGATGTTCTTGCCGCCGCGGATGATGATGTCGGACTTCCGTCCGACGACCCGCAGGTAGCCGTCGTCGTCCAGCTCGCTGATGTCACCCATCAGCATCCAGCCGTCATCGGTGAAGAGCGTGGCGTTCGCTTCGTCGTCGTCCAGGTATCCGACGCACGTGGCGGGGCCCTTGCACCCCGGCTGACCGAGTCCGCTCGCCGTGACGTCCTCGCCGTCGTCGAAGAGCCGGACCTGCATCTCCGGCACCACGGCGCCGCAGGTCTCGAGGCGTTCCGACTCGTTGTCGCGCGTCGTGGTGCCGCTCAGCAGCCCCGTCTCGTTCGAGCCGAAGAACTGCAGCACCAGCGAATCGGTCTCCGCTTCCCAGCGACGCGACTGCTCGAGGGGAACCGCCTCGCCGCCGGTGAACATCACTCGCAACGAGCTGAAGTCCGTCGACGCGAAACGCGGCGAGTTCATCATGAGCAGGAACTGCGTCGACACGCAGCACAGCACCGTGACCCGTTCACGCTCGATCAGCTCCAGCGCGAGCTCCGGCGAGAACCGCTCCATCGTCACCGTCGGCGCGCCGAGCAGCGCTGGTGTGAAGTGCGACGTCCACAGGCCGAATCCGAACGGCGCCGGGACGGCGCCCAGGACGACCTCGGTGTCGAGGTCGCCGAACTCCGCCGCCTTGCGGTGGAAGTACATCCAGCGGTTCTGGGTGTGCATCACACACTTCGGCAGTCCGGTGGTGCCCGACGTCGAGTTGATCATCCACAGGTCGTCGGCCTCGATCCGTCGCGAGCCGCTCAAGCGGATCGTGTCGTCGTCGACCAAGGGCGACTCCACTCCGTCGACCAGGATCGGAGCGGTCGGCGCAGCGGCGAAGTCGGGCACGACGATGTGGTGGCGAAGATGGACGTCGGACTCGCTGCCGAGGCGCTCGTACAGCTCCGAGGTCGCCGCACCGCGCAGGTGCTCGTGGCTGACGAGGGCGATCGCACCTGTGCGAGACACCACGTGGTGGACCTCTGCCACTCCGGCCCGGATGCCGAGACCGACCGCAGTGACACCGGCGCGTTCAGCTCCGAGCAATGCGGCGTGGACCGAGGCACCGTCCGGAAGGAGCACCGCAACCCGCTCCCCCGGCTCGATGCCGGCTCCGACGATCGCCTCGAACACCTTCCACGCAGCGTCGTCGTATCCCGCCCACGTGACCCGACCACCGTCGGTGACGAACGCCTCGGCACCAGGGCTGATGTCGACGAGCTCCGAGACCCGGTCCGACAGCGTGATGTCGCCCCAGTAGCCGAGCTCGCGGTAGCGGACCGCTGCCTCGGGGTCGGCGACGTTGCGGAACCCCGACCCGGTGACGCCGTTCGACGTTGTCCGAACATCAGGCGTTGACGACAACTCTGCCCCCTCTGGCACGGCCCGAACCGTGCGATCGATCCCCTGTGCGCTTCGTCACACCGAAGCGGTATTCGACATACAATAGGACCACTATCCGCATGTCAAGTTGGCGGAGCTGACCGCTCCAGGACCAAATCAAGCGAGTAGAGGCTCTTTCATCTACCTTGCAGCAGGCTTTCTTCTACCTGACAGGAGTGACATTGGCCACTGGAAGCGGACGTCGTCGTCCCGACGAACCGATGAGTGCTGGAGTCACTCGGGCAGTGCTGGACCGCGACGAGCTCGGCGCACTCGCCCGATCTCTCGGGGACGCCCAGGGCTGGCTCACCTGTTCCGCGGACGGCCGACTCCAGATCGCCATGACCGTCGACGATGTGCACGCCGCTCGCAGGATCACTGCGACCTGCCTCCGCTCCGCAGGCGTCCTCGACGACGACCGTGTCGTGGTCGCGCTCAACAGCGACGGCGCCGGTGTCGGCGTCCTGTGGTCCGAAGCAGCGGCAACCATCTGCGCAGCAGCGACCGCGACCAGACCCGACGGCACACGTCGGCTGCTGGGACGTCTGGCTGCGGCGAACGCCACCGCCCTGGTCTGCACGCCCACCGCCGCTCGACAGCTCGCCGACGTGGTCGAGCGAGAACCGGACCTCGACCACACGCTTCGACGCATCGTTCTCGTCGGCGAGATCGTCGGCCGGACCGACGCCGCAGAGATCGCGTCGACCCTCGGCTGCCTCGTCTCCGAGGCGTGGCCGGATCCCGTCTTCGGTGTCGCCCTCGCATGGCGCGACGCTCTGACAGGCACCGCGTTCAGGCGTGTCGATCCGAGCCTGCTCGACGCGGAGCCGATCGCGACGTCCGCGGCGGAATGGATCGTGCACCCTCGCTGGTGTGAGGAGTTGCACGGCATCAGCTACCGCTCGGGAGTGGTCTGCGCCTCGTCGGACCCCGCCGTGCTCGACAAGCCACGCTGGACCACCGGCGACCACCTCCTGATCCGGGGTCGGTGGTTCTCCTGCGGATCCCTCGAACGCGCCCTCGATCAGCTCGGGGTCCGTCGATGGCAGCTACGCATCCGCCGCGCCGGCCCGGGCGAGCAGATCGCGCTCGTCGTCGACGAGCGCGTACCCATGAGCAGAGTCTCGGCGGCGCTCGGAGCCGTCACGCCGCTGCGTGTCGAGGTCCGACAGGACCACCTGCCCGACGAGGCACCACGACTCATCGACGGGCGCGGCCACCACCTCGGCCAGCCGTTCACGACGCCCACGAGACTCGTCGCCCCACACGCCTAGCGCACGAGCACGACCGACGAGCCGTGTCCGAACAGACCCTTGTTCGCCGAGATCCCGACGGTCGCGCCGTCGACCTGGCGCGGACCGCACTGACCTCGGAGCTGCCAGGTGAGCTCGCAGACCTGAGCGATCGCCTGCGCCGGAACCGCTTCTCCGAACGACGCCAGTCCGCCGCTCGGATTCACCGGGACACGACCACCGATCGCCGTCACCCCGTCTCGCATCAGGCCTTCGGCCTCACCGACCTCGCAGAGGCCGATGTGCTCGTACCAGTCGAGCTCGAGCGCCGTCGACAGGTCGTAGACCTCGGCAACGGAGACGTCCTCGGCCCCCAGCCCCGCGTCCCGCAGCGCCCGTCGCGGGATCGAATCCATGAACGACTCCTCGGCCGGCTCTCCACCGGCCGATGCGAAGTCCGGCATCTCGAGCGTCGTGTTCGGATGTGCCGGCGACAGCGTCACCGCAGCACGAACCCGCACCAGCGGCACTCCGGCCGACTCAGCCCGTGCCCGGGACATGAGGACGAGCGCCGCGCCGCCATCGCTCGTCGCACAGATGTCCAGCAGACGGAGCGGGTCCGCGACCATCGGCGAGGCAGCGACGTCGTCGAAGGACACCTCGGAGCGGAACCTCGCCCGCGGGTTCAGTGCCCCGCAGCGACTGTTCTTCACCTTCACCGACGCGAAGTCCGCGGGCGTCGCTCCGAACAGATCCATGCGACGGCGGGCAGCCAGACCGAAGTACGCAGGGTTCGTCATCCCGACCAGGCGGAAGCGCAACCAGTCCGGATCGTCCGGGCGGTCACCAGTATTGGGCGCGAGGAAACCCTTCGGTGTCGTGTCGGCACCGACCACCAGCGCGACGTCGCACTCCCCCGCCATGATCCTCGATCGCGCCGAGGCGATCGCCTGTGTCCCGGATGCACACGCGCCGTAGCTCGTCGACACTTCGGCGCCGTTCCACCCGAGTGCCTCCGACACCGCCGCACCCGCCACGAACCCGGCGTATCCGTTGCGCACCGTCGCCGCGCCGGCGACGTACTGCACGTCACACCAGTCGATCCCGGCGTCGATCAGTGCGGCCCGCGCCGCGGCGACCCCGTCCTCGACGAAGGCGCGACCGTCCTTGCTCCACGCCGTCATGCCGACCCCGGCGACGATCACCTCAGACATCTTCGATCCTCCACTCCCACATCAACTGGTCCATGCCGTCGACCGAGTACAAGACACCGACATCGAGTTCGGCCCGCTGACCGACCCGAAGTCCGTCGACCGTCCTGCGCCCAGCGGCACGCCCGATCACCACGATGCCGCTGCCGTCGAGTCGAACCGCCGCGATCACGAACGGCTCGAACGGCTCCGCGGCCACGAACGGCGGCGGCGGGCGGTACTCGGCCGTCGTGAACGACCACACCGCGCCGACGCCACCGAGGCTCACCGTCACCGTCGAGGCGGCGTCGCACGAGGGATTGCGGCACCAACGTGGCTCGGGCGGGAACGACGTCGTCCCACAGAGCTCACATCGTGTGCCCATCAGAGATCGATCCTCTGGATCGAACCATCCGACGGACCCGAGCGCAGGTACAGCCATGTGCGTCACCACCTCCGGTCGCAGCTCTGCGACCACACCCCGAGGGTAGACGATCACCTCATTGGTTGAACCATTCGTCACACGGCCCTACCTTGGCCCGCATGACGATCTCGATGACCATCGGCGACGACGGCGTGGCAGACGTGTTGGTCGACTGCCCTCCTGTGAACGCCCTGACGGTTGCGCAGTGGTTCGAGCTCGCTGCGCTCGTACGAGCGGCGGGCGTCGATCCGACCGTGCGTGCGGTGGTGCTCCGAGCACACGGACGCGGCTTCAACGCCGGCGTCGACATCAAGGAGATGCAGCGCAACGCCGGTTTCGACGCGTTGCTCGCCGCCAACAAGGGCTGCTACGAGGCGTTCGCCGCCATCTACGACTGCGACGTCCCCGTCGTTGCCGCAGTTCAAGGCTTCTGCCTGGGCGGCGGGATCGGCCTGATCGGCAACGCCGACATCATCGTCGCATCGACCGACGCGACCTTCGGGCTCCCCGAGGTCGACCGCGGAGCGCTGGGAGCTGCGACGCACCTGTCGCGACTCGTGCCACAGCACACCGCACGAGCGATGGTGTACCTCGCGCACGTTGCCACCGCGTCGGACTTGGAGTCGTTCGGCTCGGTGTACTCGGTCGTCGACGCGAGCGAGCTGCACGACACCGCGTTCGCGGTCGCACGGCAGATCGCAGCCAAGTCGCCGACGGTGATGCGCGCCGCGAAGCAATCGCTCAACGGCATCGACCTGTGGGACGTCAAGAAGAGCTACCGCTACGAGCAGGGCTTCACCTTCGAGCTGAACCTCAGCGGGGTCGCCGACGAGCACCGCGACGCGTTCGTCGAAGGGCGCGACACCGAGGTGACCCGATGAGCTCGAAGCTGTGCAGCCCCGACGACGTCGTGTCCCGGCTCCGCTCGGGGATGACGATCGGGATCGGCGGCTGGGCGAGTCGACGCAAGCCCATGGCGATCATCGAAGCGATCGTCCGCTCCGAGCTCCGCGACCTCACCGTCGTCGGCTATGCCGGCCCCGACCTCGGCATGCTGTGTGCCGCCGGCAAGGTCGCCAGCGCCGTGTACGCATTCGCGTCGCTCGACACGATCCCTCTCGAGCCGCACTTCCGACGGGCACGCGAGAACGGCGAGATCGTCGACGTGCCCCATGACGAGGGCACGCTGCTGCTCGGTCTCCAAGCAGCATCCTGGCGAGTGCCGTACCTGCCGACCAGAGCTGGGATCGGCTCTGACCTGCTGGCGTTGAACCCGACCTTCGAGGTCGTGGCCAACCCGTGGGACCCGGACGACGAGCTCGTCGCCGTCCCCGCGCTCCACCTCGACGCGGCGCTGTGTCACCTCGACATCGCGGATGCATCCGGCAACGCAGCGTTCCTCGGCGCCGACCTGTTCTTCGACGACCTCATGCTCCGAGCTGCGTCCGGCAACCGGTTCATCAGCGTCGACGAGATCGTGCCCACCGCCGAGCTCGAACGACGAGCCGGGACCGAGCTGCGCGTCGCGATCGGCCGGATGATGGTCGACGGCGTCGTGAACGAACCACGCGGGGCTCGATTCACCGAGACCGCTCGATACCAGAGGGACGAGGCGGCGCAACGCGAGTACGCCGACGCTGCGAGCTCGCCCGAGGCCTGGGCCGCGTATCGCGCCAAATGGATCGACGCGGACCGCGACCGCCCGAGCGACTGGACCGAACGATCATGACCACCGACACTGCTCGACTCGCCGACGTCTGCGCCACAGCGCTCGCGGACCTGTACCTCGGCGACGGCGAGATCCTCGCCAACCCCATCGGCACGTTGCCACGCATCGGCGGCGAGCTCGCCCGGGCCACCAGCGAGCCCGACCTGATGATGACCGACGGCGGTGCCCGACTCGTCACCGCCCCGGACGCCGACGGACACGTCGCGACAGAGCTGTACAACCCGTACCGGTCGATGTTCGACATCGTGTGGTGGGGACGGCGCCACGTCGTGATGGGTGCGAGCCAGCTCGACATGTACGGCAACCAGAACCTCGCAGCGGTCGGCGACGACTACCAGCGGCCCGTCCGCCAGCTGATCGGCTTCCGTGGTGCCCCCAGCAACACGGTGCACAACACGACGAGCTACTGGATCCCACGCCAGTCGGCGAAGGTCCTGGTGCCGAACGTCGACGTCGTCACCGGTGTCGGGTGGAACCGGGCACGCGACGCCGGCATCGACGACCGCGTCGAGATCCGCCGGGTCGTGACCAATCTCGCGGTGCTCGACTTCGCCACAGCGGATCGACGTATGCGCCTGGCTTCGGTGCACCCGGGCGTTCACGTCGACGACGTCATCGCCGCCACCGGATTCGAGCTCGTCGTCGGCGACGACGTGCCGACGACACGGTCACCCACTCGGCACGAGCTCGAGTTGCTCAACACGACGATCGACGGCGGCGGCGAGCGCTTTCGCGAAGTGCCCGACCGCGGCTGACGCCGACACCACCCAGGACAGGAGGGGCGTGGACATCACCTGGACCCACGACGACGACACGTTCCGTGCCGAGGTACGCACCTGGCTCGAGGTCAACCTCGAGCGGTGGCGGTCACGTCACGGCAACGACATCCACTCCGGCGACACGCGAGAAGGATTCGACCAACACCTCGACTGGGAGCGGACGCTGCACGCGGCCCGGCTCGCAGCCGTGTCGTGGCCCGAGGAGTACGGCGGGCGAGCGGCGTCGCTGTGGCAGTGGCTCATCTTCGAAGAGGAGTACTACCGGGCAGGTGCACCGCCCCGGGTCACACAGAACGGCATCTTCCTGCTCGCACCATCGCTGTTCGAGTTCGCCAACGACACCCAGAAGGCACACATACTCCCGAGGATGTCCGCAGGGACCGACCTCTGGTGCCAGGGCTGGTCCGAGCCCGACGCCGGCAGCGACCTTGCATCGGTGGCCTGCCGCGCCGACCGCGTCCCGGGCGGATGGATGCTCAACGGCCAGAAGACCTGGACGACCCGGGGTGCGTTCTGCACCCACCTGTTCGGCATCTTCCGCTCCGACCCCGGACAGCAGCGTCACCGCGGCCTGTCGTACCTCCTCGTCCCACTCGACACCGGCGGTGTCACCGTCAGAGGCTTCGAGCGCCTCGACGGCGACCTCGGCTTCGCCGAGGTGTTCTTCGACGACGCGTTCCTCGCGGACGACGCGATCGACGGCGGCGTCCTCCTCGGCGACGAGGGCGCCGGTTGGAAGGTCGCCATGGCCACCGCGGGATCCGAGCGTGGGCTCACCCTTCGCTCCCCCGGCCGGTTTCTCGCCACCGCCGAACGAGTCCGCGACATCGCCCACCGAACCGGCGATCCGCACCTCATCCGGCGAGCGACCATCGCGTGGACCCACGCCGAGGCCTATCGGCTGCAGACACTCGCGACCGTCACCCGCCTCGTGGCCGGCGAGACCCCCGGGGCCGAGGCGAGCCTCACCAAGATCTGGTGGTCCGAGCTCGACGTCGAGCTCCACCAGATCGAGCTCGATGCACTCGGCGCCGCAGCCGAGCTCGACACCGCTGCCAGCCGCGGCTGGCAGTTCTCACTCTCGGGCCCCATCTACGCCGGCGCCAACGAGGTGCAACGCAACATCGCCGCCGAGCGTCTGCTCGGCCTCCCGAAGTAGGGGCAACCATGCGCTTCGCATACACCGACGACCAGCTCGCCTTCGCCGACGCGGTCGACCACCTCCTCGGGGCCGAATGCTCCCCCGCCACGCTGCGCGCCGCCGGCACCGAATCCCCGGGCCAGCTCGACCGGCGCGTGTGGAACCACCTCGACGACACCGGCGTGCTCGCGATGCTCGTCCCGGAGTGCGACGACGGACTGGGACTCGACGCGTCCTGGACGGTCCCCACACTCGTCGAGACCGGTCGCCACGCCGTCCCCCACCCGGTCGTCGACACCGTGTACGTCGCAGCGCCGCTCGGCGTCGCCGGCATGGTGAGCTCCGACCTCGGCGGGCCGCATGCGCCGTGTGCCGAGGACGCCGATCGCCTCATCAGCCGGGTCGACGGCCGGCTCGTCGTGTTCGAACCCGACGAGGTCGCGCTCGACCACGTCAGGACCGTCGACCCGACCCGACGCGCCGCGACCATCACCCCGCGCTGCGCCGGCACGGTCCTCACCGACGACCCCGAACAGATCAGTCACCTCCTCGAGGCCGCGACCGTCGGCGTCGCAGCGCAGCTCTGCGGACTCACCGAGCGGATGCTCGATCTGACCAGCGCCTACGTGAAGCAGCGGCACCAGTTCGGGCGGCCCATCGGGAGCTTCCAAGCGGTGAAGCACCACCTCGCCGACGCGCTGCTCCGACTCGAGTTCGCCCGACCCGCTGTCGACCGTGCCGCGCACAGCGTTGCTCACGGACCGGGCGTCCCGGTAGCCCGTGAGGTGTCGATGGCGAAGACGCTCGCGTCGGATGCCGCCGAGTTCTGCGCACGGGTCGCGCTGCAGTGCCACGGAGCGATCGGCTACACGACCGAGCACGACCTGCAGCTCTACATGAAGCGAACTTGGGCGCTCACCCACACATGGGGCGATCAGAGCTTCCACTACGGGCGCATCGAAGCGTCGCTGGGTTCGGCACCGGTCAACGAGCGGTGAGAATCCTCCACCAGCAGTCCCGGACCGTCGCTGCCGACTCGTAGAGCAGCTCGGGCGACTTCGACACCACGGCGACGAGGAACGCCTCACGTTCGAGCATCGCTGCCAGGGGCGGCGTCACCTTCGCGACGTCGACCCCGACGGCGACCTCGCCGCTGCGTTGTCGGTCGAGCAGCGCCTGCCCGACCGAACTGACCCACCCGCCTCGGGCACGGTCGACCGCGTCCCGGACCAGCGGCTCGTCCCCGACGGCTTCGGCGACCGAGGCCCAGAGTCCAGCGGAACGTCGCACGGCATCCATGTGCCTGATCACCAGGTGGAAGACCTCGTCGGGGAACGACAGGGAGGCCCCCATCGAGACCGACGGGAACATCAGCGACGGGAACGCGTCGACCAGCCCGGCGAGTGCACCTGCCTTCGAATCGAAGTGCCGGTAGAACGTCCCGTTCGCCAACCCGGCCGACTCGGCGATGCGCGCCACCGACACCGAGTCCCACGACTCGGAGGAGAGCAGACGTAGCACCGCCGCGAGCAGCCGAGCCTTCGAGCCCGTGGCTCCCGGCGGCTCCGGTTCTGACCGCCGATCGATGCTCGCGGTCAACGGGGTGGCCTCGACCGCGTCCGCCCCCAACGCTGCTGCCCACAGGTCGATCTTCGCGGCACTCTCGACATCGAGCTCCAGGCGACGCGACTGCTCCGACATCGACAACACGGCGGACGCCACCGCGGCGAGCTCGTCATCCGAGAGCGACGATGACTCGTGCACGCTGCGCAGCGCGTCGGACAACGACGAGACGGCTCGAGCGCGACCGAGGCGCCACTCCACGAGGACGGACGGCGACCGAAGTGCCGCCTGCTCCATCGCGACATCGAGTCCGAGCCGGTCGCCACAGCGGAGATCGAGCCGTTCGATGATCGCTGACAGCTCCGGCGCGCCGGTCGCCCCCGGCCGGAGCTCGAACGGCATGGCCGTCTCCGCCGTCCGGGAAGCAGCGAGCAGGACCTCCTCCTTCGAGGAGAAGTAGGTGTAGAACGACCCGACGGCGTAGTTCGCCGCCGCAGCGATGTCCTCGATCCGGGTACCGACGTAACCCGAGCGGTCGAAGCACTCGCGGGCTCCGGCGATGAACGCCGGCAGCGCTCGCGCCGCGGCGCGCTCGGAGCGGCTGCTCGGAGCCGACTTGGATCTCGCTTCGACAGCTCGTGTCACCCGTGCACCCCGCCCTCGCAGGCGATCGTTCGCCCTCAGGAGACTACGAGGCGGCACGCCGGCGGGATCACATCGTGCGGCTACGCCTGCTTCGACCTCGGCGCCGGAACGCCGATCCGCACCGATGCCTCACCCGTCAGGGGCCAGCGTGCTCGGGACTTCTCGGCGAGTTTGCGCATGAGCGCGATCGCGCCGGGGTCGGAGTCTCCCGGGCGGGACTCGATCGAGCCGTCCGCGATCATGCGGGTGATGATCTCGCGGCCCAGCTCGGTGCGCACGATCGTGAGGGTCCAGTCCGCGTTCTCGCCGATGCCGCCACAGGAGATGTCGGCGTGCTCGGCGGCGAAGTCGGGGCAGTGCGTGCAGCCCTCACGGGTCCAGGCGTGGCACTCCTTGAGGTTGATCTCGTGGTAGGCGCCGTCGTCCATCCAGAGCTGGAACACGCCCTTGATGTTCATCTTCACGATGTGCTCACGTTCCAGGCCGTACTTCGCCCGGAACAACTCCTCGAAGATCGCGTCGTCGAACGTCTTGGAGCACAACAGACCCAGGTTGAACACGATCGGCTTCGAGATCTTGCCGATCTTGCGTGACCACATCACCGGCGGCACCGACGACTGGCAACTCATGCCGACCAACGCGAGTCGCGTGTGGCCGGCCTCGAGCGCCTCATCGAGCGCCAACGTGTTGGCCGAGTACGTGTACCGACTGCCCGCGGACTCGAGGACCTCTTCCCTCGTCGCGGCGACACCGGGGCGGGCCTTCCACGAACCCTTGTCGCCCTCGAGGAACGACACCAACGACGCATCGATGTAGTCGTTCTCCATCGCCCAGATCAGGATCGCCGAGACCAACCCGCCGTCCTGACCGGTGCGGTGCACCATGTCGTCCGAGGCGCGGGTCAGCAGGATGTCCGAGAAGATCCCCGCGACCTCGTCGTCCTCACGCGTGCGTGCGAACAGATGGGTGTCGGCCTGACCCTCCCACAACCGGAACCGCGGACACGCACGAGTGCAGCTCGTGCAGCCCTTCTCGCCATGGATGCAGTCATCCGGGCCGAGCTCGTCCTCGAGGTGGAACGGCTTGTAACCACCCTGCTCGTGGTCATAACCGATCACGTCATGGGGACACGAGATCACACAACCAGCGCACCCGGTGCAGAGGCCCGTGTCGATGACCTCGGCCTTCAACTCCTTCCACTGGTTCGTCCAGCGGGTCGATGCGGTCTCCTCGAGTCGTTCCTCCAACGAGGCCGATCCGACGTCGGCCGCGGCGGTCGTCGGCACTGCGTTCATCCTTCTCCTCGTGATCTGTCGGTCGTGTAGATCGGCGTCCAGGACATGTGCGCCCGCGCTTCACGAACGGCGCCCTCGACGTCTCCCCGTTCGATGAGCCGGATCAGCAGCTCGTGGTCGTCGAGGCCGCGGAGCCGGTCGTCGCGGTTCGGCAGCTCGTAGTAGCGGTCGAGTTCGGCGCTGGAGACCGCCGCCTGGGCGATCCAGATCGCTTCCAACGCTCCGATGGTCGAGATCACCGTCTGGTTGCCGCAGAGGGCGAGCAGCTGGTCGTGGAACTCCTCGAGCAGCTTCGAGAACGGGCCGATGTCATCGATGCACTCACGCGCCCGTTCCTGCACGTCACGCAGCACCGGGACCACCGCCTCGTGACGATCTGCACGCCCCGCACAGAAGCCGACCGCCACCGGCTCCATCTCGCGCAACGCGGCCCCGAGATCGTCGAGGAGCACGTTGCGCGACCGGAGCAGCTGATCCAGCGTGGCAGCGACTGCGTCGACACCCGGGCCGACGATGACCGCGCCGCCCAACCTGCCTCGACGCACGCTGATCAGGCCCTCGGACTCGAGGATCCGCAGCGCCGCACGGACCGTCGGAGCGCCCACGCGGTATTCGTCGGCGAGCTCGTCCTGCTTCGGCAGCAGCCCGCCGACGGCGAGCTCGCCGCTGACGACCTTGGAGCGGATCGAATCTGCCAGCAGCTGCGCCGACCGCGGCTTCGCCACTGCGGAGGGGACCTTGTCGAGCTGACGAGCCCCGTCGGACGACGAACCGGCCGACGGTTTCGACGTCATCTGGTCAGCCCTCCAACAAGCGATCTCGGAACGTCTGTCCCTCGACGTACTCCCTGCGCAACACGCCACGATCCTGCAGGATCGGGACGACGCCGTCCACGAAGCGTTCGAAGCCAGCAGGACAGGTCGGCACCGAGACGTTGAAACCGTTGCCACCGCCCTCGCGGAAGAGCTCCTCGAGTGTCGCTGCGACCGTCTCCGCAGAGCCGACCACGGTCGGCATGCCGATCGAGAACCCGTACACCTTCGCCGCTTCACGCAACGTCGGCACGGAGCCGGGCATCATCTTCGTGAACATGTCCATCATCCCCTGGACGCCGGGCACCTCCCGGTGCTCGAGTGGGGCATCGAGATCCCAGCCGTCCAGGTCGACCCCGAACCCTGACGACAGACGTGCGAGGGACGCCTCGAGCGGCACGCGATCCTGCATCTGCTCGAGTCGCTCGGCGGCCTCCTGGTCGCTCGCTCCCACGATCGGCATGATGCCGAACAACACGCGGAACCGCTCCGGGTCGTGGCCGGCGTCGGCGACTCGCGTCGCCATGTCGTCGGCGAAGCTCCGCATGCCCTCCGGAGTGCGTTGGATGGAGAACGCGACCTCGGCGTGCTCCGCCGCGAAGTTGCGACCGCGCGGCGATGAGCCCGCCTGGAAGATGACCGGCCTGCCCTGCGGCGACGGCTCCACGGCGGACGGCCCGATGCAGGAGAAGTACTCGCCGTCGTGATCGATGCGGTGCACCTTCGACGGGTCGGCGTACACGAGAGCGTCGGTGTCGACGACGACCGCATCGGCCTCCCAGCTGTTCCAGAGCTTCTCGCAGACCTCCATGTACTCATCGGCCCGGTCATAGCGCTTGTCGTGGGGCGGCAGGTCCTTCAGCCCGAGGTTCAGTGCGAGGTTCTTGTGGAAGTCCGTCACCACGTTCCAACCGACGCGGCCGTTGGTCAGATGGTCGAGCGTCCCGAACGTCCGCACGAGTGAGTACGGCGCGACGTTGGTCGACATGGTCACGGCGAATCCGAGGTGCTGCGTGGCCAGGGCCATGATCGGCACGAGCGGCAACGGGTCGTGCGTCGGGAAGCCGATCGCGTACCGGACCGCGGCGTCCAGTCGGTTCTTGTAGGTGTCCATCGCGAACGGCGCATCAGCGAAGAAGATCCCGTCGAAGCGTCCCCGTTCCAGCACCTGCGCGACGTGCTGCCAGTACGCAGGCTCCGAGAAGCCTGCAGCTCGGCCGTCATCGGCATCCGCCCATGACAGCGCCGAGTGGCTGATCGGGTTGTTCAACATGAACCCCAGCAGATGCATCGTTCGGTCGTTCATTCGTGCCCCTTCGATCGATTCAAGAGAGTCCCCGAATCCGATACATGATTCGCGCCGTTATCGAGTCAGGTCAAGGCACTTCGCCTGCCTTTCGACGATATCGGGGCTTATCCAGATCGAATAACGCCTGGCGCATGGCCGAGGACGTCCTCGACGAACCGGACCGCTTGCTCACCACTTCGGCCGGACGGGACCCGTCAGCGCGGGCCGGGGAGCATCACCCGATCGCTGCCCGGTCCGCCCGCGGGACGACGAGGACCGGTCGGGTGATGTGCTGCAGGACGTACGAGGTGACCGATCCGACGATCAGTCGACTCAGCCCCGATCGTCCGTGGCTGGCCATCACGACCAGACGGACGTCCGCGCCGTCCGCCTGCTCGACGATCGTGGGTCCGGCGTCAGTGCCGTGCACCGCGCTCGTCAGCACCGCCAGCCCCGAGGTCCGCTCGCGCAGCCGTACAGCCAGGTCGGCCAGGTAGCCGTCCGCGACCGCCTCGAGCGAGGACGCCGATCCTCGGGCGATCTCGTCGAGGTGGTGACGCAGCGGTCCGTCGATCACGAGCAGCAGCGAGAGCGGCTCGTCGAAGGCCACCGCGTGGGCGACGGCGACGTCGAGTGCCCGCTCGCTGGTCTCGGAGGTGTCGAGGGTCGCAAGGATCATTGTTCTCTCCGCAGTCGGTGGTCTCGGGCGCCGGTGGTCCGGTCCGGTCTCGGGTCATGGCTGTCCGGCGCCGACGAGCGGCTCCGAGGGAGCCTGGAGCTCGGCGTCGAGAGAGCTGCCCTCGATGTCGACGTTCGGGATGAGCCGGTCGAGCCAGGCCGGGAGCCGCCAGGCGCGGTCGCCCAGCAGGGCCAGCACCGCCGGCACGATCGCCATGCGGACCAGGAACGCGTCGGCCAGCACGCCGGTGGCCAGTGCGAAACCGATCATCTTGATCGTCGAGTCCCCGCTCAGGATGAACGCTGCGAACACGGCGATCATGATCAGTCCGGCGGCCACGATCACACGGGCGCTGTGGCGCATCCCGTCGACGACCGCACCGACAGCATCGCCGGAGTGCACGTAGTCCTCCCTGATGCGGGACACCAGGAACACCTCGTAGTCCATCGCCAGGCCGAAGAGGATGCCGAGCAGGAGGATCGGCAGGATGCTGATGATCGGCCCCGACTGCTCCAGCCCGATGAGCCCGGCGAGCCAGCCCCACTGGAAGACCGCCACGGTCGCGCCGAACGAGACGATGACCGAGAGCAGGAACCCGAGGGCTGCCTTGATCGGCACGAGCACCGAGCGGAAGACCATGGTCAGCAGCACCAGCGCGAGCCCGACGACCACGAGCGCATAGATCGGCAGCGCGGATGCCAGCTTGCCGGTGATGTCGATGTTCAGCGCGGCTGCGCCGGTGACGCTGGCGACCGCCGCCGTCTCGGACTCGACGGCTCCGGTCGTGTCGCGGATCTCGTCGACGAGCGTCGCTGTCTCGGACTCGGACGGTCCCGTCGCGGGGATCACCGTGACGATCGACAGGTTGCCGCTCTCGCTGGGCACCGGAGGGGTCACCGCCACGACGTTGTCGAGCGGAGCGACCACGTCGGCGACGGCTTGCACGGCCGCTTCGGGGTCAGCGGCCTCGCTGGTGTCGACGGTCACGATGAGCGGACCGTTGAAGCCCGGCCCGAAACCGTCGCTCAGCAGGTCGTAGGCACGACGCTGGGTCAGCTCGGTCGAGACCGAGCCGTCGTCGGGCAGCCCGAGCTCGAGGTTGGCCGCCGGCACGGCGAACGCCCCCACGATCAGCAGTCCGATGAAGAGCACCGGACCGGCGCGGCGCACGACGAAGCGCCCCCACCGCAGGCCCATGGCGTCACGACCGGAGCCGAGCCCGCTGTGCACGCGGACGCCGGGCACACGGAACCGGTCGATCGAACGACCAGCGAAGCCGAGCAGCGCAGGCAGCAGCGTGATGGCGATGAGGACGCAGACCGCGACGGTCGCTGCAGCGGCGAAGCCCATCACGGTGAGGAACGGGATGCCGACCACGATGAGACCGAGCAGCGCGATGACGACCGTCGCGCCGGCGAAGACCACCGCGGATCCGGCGGTGCCCACGGCCCGGGCAGCGGCCTCGTCCGGCGCGAGGCCGGTCGCGACCAGCTGTCGGTGCCGGGTCACGATGAAGAGGGCGTAGTCGATGCCGACGGCGAGGCCGAGCATGATCGCGAGGGTCGGCGCGGTCGAGCTCATGTCCATGAACCCGGTGGCGATGGTGATGCCGGTCAGACCGATGCCGACGCCGATCAGCGCGGTCAGGATCGGCAGTCCTGCGGCGACCAGGGACCCGAAGGTGAACAGCAGCACCACGATCGCGGCGAGCAGGCCGATGACCTCGGCCGCGCCGGCGTGCGGGCTCTCGGCGAGCGCGTCACCGCCGAACTCGACGGTCAGCCCGGCGTCCCTCGCCGGGTCGGGTGCACTCTCGAGCGCGGCCTTGGTCGCATCGGACAGCTCGGCGGCGGGCTCGGCGTAGGTGACGTTCGAGAAGGCGATCGTCCCGTCCTGGGACACTGCGCCTCCCTGCATCGGGTCGGTCGCGTTCACCACGTCGGGCGCGGCCTGGAGCATCCCGACGCTCTCCGCGACCGCCGCGGCCACGTCGGCGTCCTGCAGGGTCGAGCCCTCGGGTGCCTGGAACACGACCCTGGCCGTGGCTCCACCGGCGCCGGGCATCTCCTCGGCGAGCTGGTCGATCGCCGTCTGCGCCTCGGTGCCGGGCAACTCGAAGACGTCGCTCGTCTCGCCCGAGAGCGTCGCAGCACCGACGACCCCGAGGATGAGGACTGCCACCCACGCGCCGACGACGACGCGACGGCGCCGAGCGGCCCATCCGCCGATTCGATACAGGAACTTGGCCATCACGTCCTCCACGACGTCCGATGCGAGGGGAGGGAGAGTAGGCACTAGTGTCTTGATACACAAGTGCCACTACTGGCGACCGACAGAGACCCCTCAGGGAGGGGCCGAACATCGGAGGTGCGATACTCGTGGCTGTGACTGCCGACACTGCGCCCCTCGGTCGGCGCGACCGCAAGCGCAAGGCCACCCGTGATGCGCTCGTCGAGGCCGCGCTCGATCTCTTCGAGCAGAAGGGCTACGCAGCGACCACGATCGATGACATCACCGAACGCGCCGACGTCGCGCGTCGCACCTTCTTCCGGCACTTCCCCGTGAAGGAGGCGGTGCTGTACCCCGACCCCGACGACTACGAGCACCTGTTGCTGCGCAGCCTGGAGGAGCACACGCCACAGCGACTCACACTCGGCGCGCTCATGCAGCTGTTCGCGACCGCCGGCGAGTTCGGCGAGGACGACATCGAGACCCGTCGGCGGCGATTCGCGATCATCTCCGACAACCACCTCGAGGTCGGCGCAGGCGCGTGGGACGCCTTCTCATCGCTACGAGACAGCCTCGTGCAGCAGCTGGGCGCCCTCTACGAGGTCCCTCCGGACGATGAGCAGCTCGCGCTCGGCGTCACGCTGGGCCTGTTCATCGCGGCAGAGTCGTTCGCCCGCTGGTCGAGCAGCGCCCCGGGGGCCGACTACGCCGACATGATGCTCCGGACGTTCGGCGACGTGAGAGCGCTGGCGGATGGCTCGACCGCACTCGGGTCCCTCGCCTCACCGGTTCCCGCCGCACGCGACTCGGACTGAGCGTCGCATCCGATCAGCGTGGATCGGGCTCGACGCCCAGCACCCGGTCGAACACGAAGGACACGGCGTCGGTCAGCTCGGTCGAGTCGGTGCTGTCCCAGTAGCCCGTGATCGATGGGCCGGCCATGGCAGCCACGTCGATCATGAGGTTGAGGACGGCGCCGAGGGCCACGGGATGGAGCGACGGGTCGATCCGCCCGTCGTCCTGCGCGGCTTGGATCTGGGCCTGCAGGGCTTCGGCGACCGGCCGGAACGCCTCGTCGGCCACCTCCTGGTACCGCGCGTCGCCCGACATGATCGCAACGTGCCGTGCGGTCAACAGCGGCCGGTGCTCGTCCCAGTACCGGAAGAACTCCTCGACGAAGGAACGGGAGCTGTTCGCCTGGCTGCCGTCCCAGTCCACCGAGCCGGCGTCGAACTGCGGCACCAGGTCACCGGCTTCCTCGCACAGCGCGAGGATCGCCTCGTCGAGGTCGGTGAAGTACTGGTAGAAGGCGGGCGGCTTGAAGCCGACCTCGTCCGCGATGTCGGCCAGGCGGAGTCCACGAAGACCGCGGTCCTGGATGGCCGACCCGATGGCCTCGAGGATCCGCTGCCTGGTGCGGATCCCTCGCTCGCCCAGTGGCTGCCCGTCGGCTGAGGTCGGGATGTAGCCCACGGCACGACCCTACGCGCCCAGACCCCCAGCGCCAGAACATCCGACCCCTTGCGGAGCGCCCTTAACAAAAGTAAGTTAGGTCACGTCCGGGGGGACGCAGTACGAGACGGGGGGACACCGTGTACGACTTCGATGTCGTCGAGCACACCGGGCCGGGCAACCGATGAGTGACGAGTTCGCGGGCTCGGTCGCGATCGTCACCGGTGCGGCCAACGGCATCGGTCGGGCGACCGCCGCGTGCCTCGTCGCCGAGGGCGCGCAGGTGGTGATCGCCGATGTCGACGTCCCGGGCGGCGAGCAACTCGCGTCCGAGCTCGGAGCTCACGCCGAGTTCAAGCGGACCGACGTCAGCGACCTCGACCAGGTGGCCGAGCTCGTCGAGTTCACCGTCGCACGTTTCGGCGGCGTCGACCTGCTGTGCAACGTCGCCGGGATCTCCGGCAGCCTCCGCCGCCTGCTCGACGACGACCTGCGCGACTTCCACTCGGTCGTCGCGGTGGACCTCTTCGGCGTCCTGGCGTGCAGCCGCGCCGTCGCGCTGCACATGGTCGAACGTGGCGGCGGCGGAGCGATCGTGAACGTCGCCTCGGGCGCGGGGACGACGCCGGGCGTCGGGATGCTCCCCTACCGCGCAGCGAAGGCGGGGGTCGCGCACGTCACCCGCTGTCTCGCGGTCGAGCTCGGCGAGCACGGCATCCGCGCCAACTGCGTCGCCCCCGCCAACATCGCGACCGACATCAACGCCGCGTTCGACAAGGCCGCCGTCACGCAGCTGCAGCCGCTCGCTCACCAGGGACGCCCCGGCGATGTCGTCGAGGCCGTCCTGTACCTGGCGAGCGACCGATCCGCTCACGTCACCGGCGTCGTGCTGAGCGTCGACGGCGGCATGGCCGTCGGCACGCCACCACGGCGCTGAACCGTCCCGACCCAAGGGGGAACCACCTTGTCCGCCACTGACATCGCACCCGCGGTCCGCCCCGGCGACTGGGTCGACACCGCCCCTGGCCTCGACGACATCGACGCCGATCGCTACCCGACGCAGATCCCGACGGACCGCTACCGCTCCCGGGAGATCGCGGATGACGAACGGGACCAGATCTGGATGAAGGCCTGGCAGGTCGCCGGCCGCGTCGACGACCTGCCGCGCGCCGGGGACTGGTCCGAGTACCGCATCCACGACCAGTCGTTCCTCGTCGTGCGCGGCGTGGACGGCGAGCTGCGCGGCTTCGTCAACGCGTGCCGCCACCGCGGCAACGTGCTGTGCCGCGAGTCGAGCGGCCACGCCGGCCGACGCTTCGTGTGCCCGTACCACCAGTGGTCCTACGACCTCGAGGGGCAGCTCCGCGGGGTGAGCCGACCCGAGCTCGTGGGCGACATCGACAAGGCGGCGTTGGGGCTGTTGCCGGTGTCGGTCGACACCTTCGCCGGGTTCGTGTTCCTCAACCCGGACCCGGACGCCGTCCCGCTCGCCGAGTTCCTCGGTGCCGAGGCGGCCGAGATGGTCGAGCCGTACCACCTGAGCGAGATGGTGACGGTGCTCGACGTGCGGGAGGCCGTCGACTGCAACTGGAAGGTGGTCGTCGATGCGTTCCAGGAGGGGTACCACATCCAGGCGATCCACCCGCAGCTGCTCAAGATCGTGGTGATCGACCCCACCACGAACCGGTTCCGGTTCTGGGGCGACCACGAGGTGGCGTGCGCGCCGTTCGCTGTCACCGACGCCTCCCCCGAGGACGAGTACGAAGGGCTCAAGAGCCTGCCCGACACCTTCCCGACGGTCACCGGGTACCTTCCGCGCCTCGAGGAGTTGGTGAGCTCGTACCGCGACGACGACGGCACCATCACCTACCCGGCGGGTGTCACCGGTCGGACGCTGCTCCAGCAGGCCACCCGGGAGACGCTCACCGACCTGGGCCTCGACGTCGCCGGGCTCACCGACGCGCAGATGACCGACAACCACGGGTGGCTGCTGTTCCCGAACTTCTTCATGACCATCCGGGCGGCCGAGGCCACCGTCATCACCGCCGTGCCACACCCCGACGGCGACCCCAACCGCTGCATCTGGCACATCCGCAGCTTCATGTGGCTGCCCGAGGAGTACCGCGAGGAGTTCGTCACGACGCCGGTCGAGGTCGACGAACCCAACTCCTATCCGTACTTCCTCGCGCTGCAACAGGACTACGAACAGATGCCCCGTCAACAGATCGGGCTGCGCAACACCCGCCTCGAGCACCTGCAGCTGGTCCACGAGGAGCTCAGCGTCGCCCGCTTCCACGCCGTCTACGACCGGTGGATGAACTCAGGAGCGTCGGCATGAACGGCGAGATGGAGAACAACCGGCGAGATGGAGAACATCGAGGACGTCCTCGACGATCACACCGGCCTGTCGCGCGCAGTGCTCGAGTACACCCTCGAGATGAAGCGCACCGTCGACCGGGCGAAGCTGGACGGCTTCGACCGGGACAGCTGGGCGACGCTCGCCCGCTTCGTCGACGTCGAGTCCTTCGAGCGGGTCGGCCCGTTCAAGGACCACATGACGTGGCCCGAGTACGTCGAGTTCCTCACGAGCTGGGCACCGGGTCGCTATTGGGAGTGCTCGCTGCGGAGCATCACCGACGTGGGCGATCGGGTGTTCGTGGAGCTCGAGGAGCGCAACGTACCGGGCGACTCGACGAGCGCCGCCAACTCCTTGTCGGTGTACGAGTTCGACGACGACGGTCGCCTCCGCCATCTGGCGGTGTACCTCCAGATGGCGATGCCACCTCGCACGTAGCCGGCCTCACGTCAGGACCCCTGGCCGCACGGACGTGGCCCGCCGAGACAACTGACGACGCAACCATCGCCGTCCGGCTGGTACCGTCCCGGCTCGGAGGGGATGGGCGGGTGGATCGACGACGACTGAGGGACCGCTGGGACAGGGTGGACCAGCGCGTCGACCGGCTCGCCGGCCGGCCGGGGCGGGCGCTGAACAGCGTCGTGCTGTGGTGGTACGGCATCGTGCCGGCCGTGCTCGGCGGACTGGTCACGTCGATCGTCCTGTCGCTCTGGGCGCTGAAGGTGCCACCCATGGCCCTCATGATCGTGCCGGTGCTGGCCTGCTCGACCGCATATGTGCGATACCACTGGGCGCAGCTGACGATGCAGCGAGCGATCAATCGCGACGCACCGCCCGGATCGACGAGAGCTCAGGCCGAGGCGGTGGCCGCTCCCTTCCGGACGCAGGTCATGCTCCGCAGCCTCCAAGCGACCAACTCGATCATGTGGGTGTTCGTCGCGCTGCCCGTGACGTTCCTGCTGTGCGTGCCCTGGGACGTCGGCTACCTGGTGGCCGCAGCGATCACCGCCCCGCTCATCGTGCTCGCGCGGTGGGTGCTGGCCAGGAGTCCGTCCGAGCGGGCCCGCGTGCTCCGCCACCACGATGCCCGGACACAGCACCCCGAGGCGTTCGCACACCCCGGCCGACTACATGATGACGGGCTCCACGATGACGGGCTCCACGATGACGGGCTCCACGATGACACCGGAGGCACCGTGCCGCCCGTCGACCTGCCGGTGCTGCTCGGGGCACCACGACTGCCGGCCACGGTCCACCTCGAGGTCGAGCTCTCGGCCGCCAATGCGCTGGTCTGCCATGAGCTCGGGATCTACGCGGTCGAGGCCACCTTCCCGTCCGGCGCGCTGCGCCGCTCCGGGGCGCTCGAGCCGGAGCTCGATCGTCGCGCCGTGCTGGCACTCGCAGCGTCGGGCGAGCTGTGGCGGCCGGAGCGGATCAAGGCATCGTCATCGTGGCAGGACCTCGCGGGATGGAGCGTCGACGACCGAGAGCTCACCCTCTGGTCGCACGACGGGGTGCCGTTTCGCTGGCGACACCTCTGGAGCTCGTTCGACAGCCGCCTGACCCGGGAGTCGGACGCCCAGCTCGCGGCGATGACCGCGGCATTGCAGCAACGGCTCGGACCTCCGCTCGACCGATGAACCAGACCCCGGCTCCAGGTCGTCGGCGATGAGGCTGGCTCGGCGCTGAACCCCTGGCCGCATCGACAGGTCGTGTGTACCGTGAGAACGCAGCGGTTCGAGTGTCGTCATCGGCTCGAGCTGCTCCGAGATCGACGTGGCGCTTCCCCCAGCGGTCGTCCGGTCCATGGCGGCCAGATCCTGTCGGCACCGCGTCCAGAGCGGGAGGTCGCCCCATGCCACGTCACCCTGTCGCCATCGGCGAAGAAGGAGGTGCCCGTCGTGGTCAGCCTCTTCGGTAGCGGCACCCGACGACACCTGGCGTCGCCGGCGCACGACGACACCGGCTCCTCGAACGGCGACTCCGCCGGAGCCCATGCCGGCAACGGAGCGGCGACCGCCGTGGAGCTCTACGACGAGGTCGACTCGGTCCTGCACGTGCTGCCCGCGTCGGATCCGGTGCCCCACGATGAGGGCGAGGTGTTGCAGTACCCCATGGCGACCGTGCGCCCGGTGCCGTTGCAGTCCCGTACGGCGACGCACGGGCGCGCACCGGATTCGACGACGATGTCCTCGCTCGGGCTGCCCGAGCACCTCCTTCCGCCCGACGGCGGTGGCTTGGCCGAGCTGCTCGGGCTGCTCGACCTGCTCCCGCCTCCGAAGCTGCCGGCCTATCGCCACGGCGACGAGATCCTGGTGCTGACGTTCGGGCCGCACAGCTCGAGTGCCGAGCAGGTCGTCTCGTCGATCACGACCGAGTTCGCAGCGGCCGGTCATCCGGTCGGACATGCGACGGTACGGGTCGAGCCGTGGCCGAGCACTCACGAGCTCACCGACGGTCGCACGACGAGCGCCGGGACCCGAGGCGGAGGTCGACCACGATCGGTGTTGCTGCGCACCAGCCCGGACTGCCCGCCGTCGACGGCGTTCCGGATCTGCCGATCGGTGCCCGGCATCCGCCTGGACCTGTGGGGTGTGCGGACCGCGGACCGCCCGGCTGCGGCGCTGGCGTGGGGTGCTCCGGTCGCGTTCATCGACGGTCGGCCCGCTGGTTCCGAGCTGTGGGCCGCGATCCTCGCGGACCGTCTGGCCGGCGGGGTGCACTGAGCACGAGCGTCTCCGCTGCGGGCAACGAGCGTTTCGCTGCCCCGGCAGGTCGGCACGTCGGCGGGTCGGCGGGTCGGCGACCGATACCGTGAGCCCCATGTCGGGGACGGTCGACGCACATGTGCATCTCCTTCCGGGTCGACTCGCCGAGAAGGTGCGGGGCTTCTTCGAGGCCGGTGGGCTCGTCGACCTGGCGTATCCACTCGACCACGGGGCGATCTGCGAGCGGCTCGCCGGCGAGGGCGTGTCGACGGTGTGGACACTGCCGTACGCGCATCGCCGCGGGGTCGCCGAGTGGATGAACGAGGAGTCCGCGGCGACCGCGCGGCGGGGCCTCGCGGTCGAGGTCGTCGGCGGCGCGACCGTGCACCCCGACGACGACGACCCGGCGGGCCTGGTCAGGACCGCCGTCGACGACCTGGGACTGCGGGTCCTCAAGTTGCACTGCTCCGTCGGCGACTACGACCCCGCCGACCCCCGGCTCACCCCCGTGTGGGAGTACGCCGAGTCGGTGGCGTTGCCCGTGGTCGTGCACGCCGGGCATTCGGTGCTCGGGACGACGGGCCTCGACGACCTCGGCCCTGTCGAGCAGGTCGCCCGTCGACACCCCGAGGCGCGGATCATCATCGCCCACTGCGGCCACGATGCCGTCGACGAGGCCGTCCGCCTCGTCGAGGAGCACACCTACGTCCACGCGGACCTCACGCCGGTCGTGTTCGACCTCGTCGGCATCGCTCCGACCGACGCCGGGCGGATCAGCGACAAGCTCCTCTTCGGGACCGACGCCCCGAACACGGGGATCACCGCGGGTGGGTGCCTTGCCCACGTCGCCGCGCTCGGACTGGACCCCGAGCAGCACGCGGCCGTCACCGGCGGCAACGCGCGACGGCTCGTCGACGCCGTCGGCAGCGCTCCTCGAACGGACGACCACGACACCCGCGCCCTACTGCTCCGGCAGCGGTATCCGATCATCGACGAGCTCGAGCGGGACGGCATGCCGTCACTCGACGTCTCGGGTCTGGCCGTGCTCGACGCCGAGCTCGAGGCCGAGCGGCTCGCGCTCGAACGACAGTTGTCGGCGTACGTCGTGGTCTACGCCGACTTCCGCTGCCGCTCACTGCCGGGCGAGTTGCAGCTGTGCCAGCGAGCGACCTCGGCAGCGCTCTCCGACGCGGATCTCGCCGCAGTCCGAGCGTTCGAACACCGCCTGCCCGCCGGCCACGCAGCCTGCGCGTACGCCCGACCAGGACGTCGTTGACCATGTGACGTCGTCATGTAGACCCCTTATTGGCGTACCCCCAACACGGATCATCCGCATCGGTGCGCTCTGGTACCTCTCGGGTGGACAGTTCCCGATCAGCATCCAGATCCCGACGACGAACAACCCCGAGGTCTGATCCGACGATCGCACCTCGTGCGGGGGCGGTGACCGGCTGGCGGGGTCGGTCAGCACCCTTGGTACCGTTCCGGCCGTGACGGACCGCCCGAACGTGCTCGTGGTGCTCTCGGACCAGCAACGCCCCGACTCCTGCGGGGTGTTCGGCCAGCGGCTCCCCGTCACTCCCCGCCTCGACGCGCTCGCCGCCGACGGCGTCGCCTTCGACGAGGCGTTCACCGTGCAACCCGTCTGCGGTCCCGCGCGTGCCGCCATCCAGACCGGCCTGTATCCCACTCGAACCGGGTGTTGGCGGAACGGCATCGCGCTCCCACCGTCGGCGACGACGCTCGCCGACCGTATGAGCGCACTCGGCTATCGGACCGGGTACATCGGCAAGTGGCACCTGGCGTCGAACCGTGGACGGAACCTGCCCGCCGACCGACCGGCTGCCCGCTTCGAACGCCGGCCCGTCCCGCCAGAGCGCCGCGGCGGATACCGCGATGTCTGGGTCGCAGCGGACGCACTCGAGCACACCTCCGGGGCGACGAGCGGCCACGTCTACGACGAGCAGGGCAACCGCGTCCGCCTCGACGGCTACCGGGTCGATGCCCTCACCGACCTGGCCATCGACCGCCTCGACCGTCTCGACCGTCTCGACGACACCCGACCGTTCTTCCTGTTCGTGTCCTTCCTCGAGCCGCACCATCAGAACAACCGGTTCCGGACCATCGGGCCCAAGGGATGGTCGGAGCGCTTCGACTCGTTCGATCGTCCCGGCGACCTGCCGGCGTGGGGCGGTGACTGGCGGTGGAACTACGCCGAGTACCTGGCGTGCTGCGCGAGCATCGACGCCAACCTCGGCCGGCTGGTCGACGCGCTCGTGCGACAGGGACGACTCGATGACACGCTCGTGGTGTTCACCAGCGACCACGGCAGCCACTTCCGCACCCGCAACCTCGAGTACAAGCGGAGCCCTCACGACGCGTCCATCCGGGTCCCGCTGGTCATCGCCGGCCCCGGGTTCCGCGGCGGGCAACATCGGCGTGATCTCGCGACGAACCTGGACCTGCTCCCGACGATCGTCACCGCTGCCGGTGGCGAGGACCCGGGGCTCGACGGCCGATCCCTCCACACCGAGGCAGCAGCGCCCGACGACGTGCTCGTCCAGATCAGCGAATCCCAGATCGGGCGTGCGCTGCGCACGACCACCCACACCTACGCGGCCAAGGCGCCCGGTCGGAATCCGCTGGCCGGACACTCGCGGGCGTCGGCCGACCGCTATGTCGGGACGCACCTCTACGACAACGTCCGCGACCCCGATCAGCGCACGAACCTGATCGACGATCCCTCCTCCCGACAGCTCCGACGTGAGCTCGCCGCGTGGCTCGCCGACCGCGTCGGGAATGTGGAAGGACAACGGCCGACGATCACCTGATGCGCTGAGGTCCGGTACCACGACCACGACGCCCTCGTCGTGTGCGTGACGCTGTCACGCGAGCGCACCCCCGAGGGAGATCACTTCGTCGGTGGCCGCTTCCACTCTCCCGTCGACGAACTGCTCGAGGGGCGCCCGAACGCCCACTCGGGACGGCGGACCTTCGCTGGTCGGGGGTCAGTTGTGCGCCGATCGCGGGAGCAGTAGCTTGCGCCGTCGACCATCGAGGCATGCAGGGTTCAGAAGGTCGGACAACGAACCAGGCTGCAAGGGGAAGGGCGCTCATGGGGACCACGTCGAGAGTCAGGCTGTGCGCTGCACTGGTTGCGGCGACGATCGCGATCACGGGTTGCGGCGGGGACGACGACGCCTCCGCCGATGGCGGTGAGGCGGTCCCGCCACCCGAATCGACGAGCACTACCGACGCCCCCACGACAACCTCGACGACCACCACGGTCGCTGACGCCTTCGATCTCGAGTGGTCCTTCCATGTGGTGACCACCGAGGGCTGGGAGTACGACGTCGACGTCTCCGCGACCAAGTTCAACGGGCAGTTCTCCAAGGACGTGTCGACCTCACCTCCCGGACGTGCGCAGATCATCTCCAAGTTCGACGCGCCCTACGAGGTGACCGTCACGCCGACCCTCGCCGGGCGAACCACGCCATCGTCGGAGGGGATGAACCTCCTCGCCATGTTCGCAGCCTCCGAGAGTGACCAGCGACCCAAGCTTGACGGGACAGGCTGCTTCTGGGATTCGGAGTCTGTTCCGGCCCCTTGGACCCTCGGGTGCCAGGTCGTCGGCAGCGGTACCGGACGCTCAGGTGAAACCGACGAAGCTCGAGCCGACTGGTTCGTCGGCGAGATGGCCGGACTCCAACCCGTCTTCTACTCGCTTCGCCTCAAGGGGGCCGAGACAGGGCGTTGCGGCACCGTGGCGCTACACCCCGACGGCGGCGTCTCAGGCTTCCACAGCAGCGACTACGACCAGAACTGCACCGTGACAGCGCGGTAGTCGCGCAACTTCATTCGCGGCTGTGGAGCTCAGGTGCATCGCCACGACCGATGTCGTGCACGTGCTCCGCTTGGTGGCCGTGCTCGGTCAGGAGGCGAGCCAGTGCCGGCGGGAGTTGGGCGTCGATCAGGAAGCGCACACGCTCACGATGCGATCACCACGGCGTGGTTGGCCTGCGCTGCCGCATAGGCCAGGCACGCCCGCAGGTCCTCTGCGGTGAGGTACGGGTAGTCCTCAAGGATCTCCGCCTCGTCGGCGCCAGCTGCGAGCAGCGCGAGCACATCCGCCACCCGCATGCGCGTGCCCCGAACCACGGGACGACCGTGCACGACCTCCGGGTCGATCGTGATCCGCTCCATCAAGGACATGCCCTCAGGGTACCGAACCGTCCCTCACGCGACATGATCAGTCACAACCACGGTCAACGGAACCCGCAGCAGACCCGTTCGGCAACTGCAGCCAAGGCAGTCGATGCGGCGGGTGTGAAGGTCGGGCTCGTCCACAAACCGTTCCGGCTCCTGAGTCCGCCAGCCGGCGATGGACCTCACAGCGCAAGCAGGGCTACCGACTCGCGCCGTGCGAGTGCGGATCCGTGCGAGCTGCTCCGTTGGAGATCGCCGAACCGGCCGGCGCTGTGTGCCTCGACTGCCGCAAGGACGAGGCCGGACTGGTCTGGCCGGCGAAGGACTACGACCGCTTCATCGCTCGACCCGAGCTCTGGAAGCAGCACGGGTACACGCCCGTCGCACCGAAGTAGAAGGAGCAAGATGACCTATGCGCTGGCTGGCGATGCCACGATCCAACACTTCGACGATGCGGCTGGTTGCGCCTCGTTGCGGCAGAACGCGACAGCGGCGGCACCCAACGAGTGGGATGCCGCCGCGGTCGTACTCCAGTTCCCGGAAGGGACTCGACTACTCGATGCGCAGGCCGGAGATGGCCCGGGAGATGACGAGCTGCTGGATCTGCTCGGTGCCCTCGAAGATGTCGAAGATCTTGGCGTCGCGGTGCCAGCGCTCGACGGGGTACTCACGGGTGTAGCCGTAGCCACCGAGGATCTGGATGGCACGCTCGGTCACCCACACGGCGGTGCGGCCGGCCATGAGCTTCGACATGGAGCCCTCGGCGTTCTTGTAGCCGCCCGTTGTTCGACAGCCACGCGGCACGGTGCACCAGGAGGCGGGACGGCCTCGATCTCGGTGGCCATGTCGGCGAGCATGAACGCGATCGACTGGTTCATGATGATCGGCTTGCCGAACGCCACGCGCTCCTGGGCGTACTGCAGGGCGTACTCGTAGGCGGCACGGGCCACGCCGATGGCCTGGGCGCCCACGGCGGGGCGGGTGGCCTCGAAGGTCGCCATCGCCGGCTGCTTGCCGGAGCGGATCTCCGGGTTCTTCAGCGCCTCACGGGCCCGGGCCAGCTTCTCGTCGAGCTTCTCCTTGCCGCCGAGCAGGCAGGCTGCCGGGGACCTTCACGTCGTCGAGGACGACCTCGGAGGTGTGCGACGCCTTGATGCCGTGCTTCTTGTACTTCTGGCCCATGGACAGACCCGGCGTGTTCGGACGCGACCACGAAGCTCGCCTGGCCACGGCCCTTGAGCTCGGGGTCGACGGTCGCGACCACGACGTGGACGTCGGCGATGCCACCGTTGGTGATCCACGCCTTGGTGCCGTTGAGCATCCACTCGTCCTTGGCCTCGTCGTAGACGGCGCGGGTGCGCAGCGACGAGACGTCGGAGCCGGCGTCGGGCTCGGACACGCAGAAGGCGCCGAGCTGCGACCTTCTCGGGGGTGCCGTAGCACTGCGGCACCCACTCCATGACCTGCTCGGGGGTGCCGTTGCCGGCGATGCCGGCCGCGGCGAGACCCGAGCCCATGATCGACAGGCCGATGCCGGCGTCGCCCCAGAAGAGCTCCTCGATGGCGACGGGCATGGTGAGACCGGTCGGGTCACCGAGCATCGCCTGGGCCATGAAGTCGAAGCTGTAGAGCCCGATCTTGGCGGCCTCCTGCGACGATCGGCCACGGGAACTCCTCGCGCTCGTCCCACTCCTCGGCGGCCGGTCGAACGACGTTCTCGGCGAAGTCGTGGACCCACTTCTGGATCTGGAGCTGATCCTCGGAGAGGGTCATGGAGAAATCGGTCATGTCAGGCCGTCCTTCCGGTGGTTACCGACGAGTAGGTTACCAGCGGGTAACAACGGCGGTCCAGCGCTGGTGCGCCTCCGATGTTCCGGGCTGCCGCCGCATCCGCTCCATGGGTGAACTCGCCCACACGCTCACGTTCTGCGCTCATCTGCCGATACGTGAGACAAGGAGACACATGCTGGACACGATCACCACCGGACATGCGTTGCGCCGATCCCGCGAGCTCGCGGGCCTGAGCGAGCGCGCCGCCGCCCGAGCCCTCGGTGTGCGCCGCGCCGCACTGCGAGACTGGGAGTCCGACCGGGTCGTACCGGACCCTGCGCAGATCGAGCTCGCCACGATCGTCTACGGCGTCGGCGCCGAGGACATCTGGGCCGAACGCACCCCGCTCGTCGACCCCGAACAGCCCGGTGTGCTGGTCGTCGGCAGCGAACGTGTGCCCGTGTGGCCCGACGGCGACCCCGGCACCGTCGACAACCGCGACGTGATCTCGCGCTACCTCGCCGCGGTGCGTCGCCAGCGTGGTGCCGACGAACACGACGAGATCGCGTTGCGCTCCGACGACCTGGCCGCCCTGTCGATGGTGCTCGACCTCGACGACGACCAGCTCCAGCAGATCCTCATGGACCTGCTCGACCTGACCCCCGCGGGCGCGCAATGGGCGATCCGCAGCATGCTCGTCGGCGGCCTGGTCGCCATGGTCGCCACCGGCGCGCTCGGCTCGTCGTGGTTCGCCCCCAGCGTCTCGGCCGACAGCTCCGCCGATGTGCGCCCGCCGGCAGCCGTGGCCGACGTCGTGGTCGAGGACGCCACCGACGTCACCACCGATGTGTCGGTCCCCGGCATCGCCGTCGAACGCGACAACGCCTGAGCGACGACACGACCGACTCTGCTCCGACCGACTCGGCTCCGACCGAGATCGTGTCGGGCGACGACGTGCCCGTCGAGATCTCCGAGACCCCGCTGCTGATCGACCGTGACGAGTGGGACCGCGAGCAACAGGAGCTCGGCGGACTGCCCGCCGACGAGGCCCCACCTGCTCCCAGCGCCTCGCTCGACGCGTCTCCGGTCAACACCGCGCGCGGTCGACTCCGCGAGCGGTCGAAGCGGCGCCACCTTCCACACCGGCGTCGTCCCGCAGAACCGCGCACCGGACCGACGTTCGCAAGGTCTCCCGCTGTTCGCCGTCGAGCACACCAACCACGAGGTCGTCGTCGACCCGCCCGTGTTCAGCGTGCACGCACCGACGAACCGACGTGACCCGGGCGCAGCGCTCTTCTCGCCGGCCGGAATCCCGCAGCAGCCGCCCGCGGCTCCTGCTGCGCCGGGTGCCCTCGGTCCGGGACCGTCGGCACTGCCGCCCTCGTTCGGCTGAGCGCCGAACGCCGCTCGTCGTCAACGGGCCGTCAGGCCCGACGCACCACGGTGCCCGCGGCGGAGTCCTCGGCGAGGAAGCCCAGCGCGGCGATCTGGTCGCGCAGCGCATCGGCGGTCGACCAGTCCTTGGCCGCGCGTGCCTGGTCACGCTGCACCGCCAACGCGGCGACGTGCTCGGGCACCTCGGCGACCGTCGCATCGGGTTCCAGCCCCACGGCCGACAGGATCGTGCGCCACGCCGCGACCTGTGGCGCCACGTCGACGCCGGCTCCGTCGTCCAGACGCCGGTTGATCTCGGTCACCAGCCCGAACACCAGCGCGTACGACACCCGGCGTGTTCAGGTCGTTGTCCATGAACGTGCGGAACGCCTCGATCGACTCGGCCTCGGGCTCGGCGTCAGGCACCTCGACCACTCGACGGGCGAGCGCGTCCAGGCGATCGAGCGCCGCTTCGGCATCCGCGATCGTCGACGCGGTCACCTCGACCGGTGAGCGGTAGTGCGACTGCAGCACCAGCAGGCGGTAGGCGCGGGGGTCGTGCTGGTCGACGAGCTCGGTGAGGGTCGTGAAGTTGCCGAGCGACTTCGACATCTTCTCGCCGCCGACCTCGACGAACCCGTTGTGCACCCAGTGCCCGGCGAACTCCCGGCCGAGCGCGACGGCCTGGGCCCGCTCGTTCTCGTGGTGCGGGAAGGCCAGGTCCATGCCGCCGCCGTGCAGGTCGAAGCCGTCGCCGAGCAGGTCGAGGCTCATCACCACGCACTCGGTGTGCCAGCCCGGTCGACCGTCGCCCCACGGCGAGGGCCACGCGGGCTCGCCCGGCTTGGCCAGCTTCCACAGCACGAAGTCCGACGGGTGACGCTTCTCGCCCTCACCGACGATGACCCGCTCGCCGCCGCCGGCGAGCATGTCGTCGAGCGACTGGTGCGCCAGCAGTCCGTAGCCGTCGACGGACTCGACCGACAGGTAGACGCCGTCGGACGTGACGTACGCGCTGTCGCGCTCGACGAGCGTCGAGATCATCTCGACCATCTGATCGACGTAGGCCGTGGCGTGCGGGTCGCGGTCGGGGCGTCGCACGTTGATGCGGTCCATCGCGTCGAACCAGACCCGCTCGAACTCCTCGGTGATCTCGGTCCAGGGACGCTGCTCCTGGGCGGCCCGGGCGATGATCTTGTCGTCGATGTCGGTGATGTTCGAGACGTAGGTGACCTCGAAACCCGACCACTCCAGGTAGCGGCGCAGCACGTCGAACACGAGCGAGAACCTGCCGTGGCCCAGGTGCGGGGGGCCGTAGACGGTGGGGCCGCAGACGTACATCGACACCTTGTGGGACTCACGGGTCTCGAGCGGCCGGAGTGCACCGGTCGCGGTGTCGTGCAACGAGATCATGGCGGCGATGCTACCGGCGAAGCTCAACGTCACGGTCTGGCCCGCCGATAGCAGCGGGGTGAGCGACTCCCTCGGAACAGGTTCCTTCGACGTCACCGCGATCACTGCGTCCCCGGCGCCCATCGCGGCCGACCCGGCACGGGTCGTCGCTGCGGTCGCAGGTCCGCCCGCCCTCGCGGTGGTGCTGGTGATCGCGTTCGGACTGGGTCCCGTCGCCGCGGCGCTGCTCGTCGCTGCAGCGGTCGCCGTGTCGATCGTCGTCACGCTGCGCCACGTCGTGGCACCGCTGCGATCCGCGGTGCTCACCGATCGGGCGAAGGTCGCCCAGCTCGAGGTTCGCGTCGCCGAGCACCAGGCGGAGCGGGACTTCCGGGACCGACTCGAACGAGCGCTCGAACGTTGCGAGGCCGAACCCGCGACGCTGCGAACCGGCCTGCGAGCCGTCGCCGAACTGGTGCCCGACGCCGAGGTCGCTCTGCTCTTGAACGTGCCCGACGAACCGCGCATCGGGTGGAGCGTCCGGCTCTCGGGCGGCTCGCTCGACGCGGCGGTACCCGTGCCGAGCACGCCGACGTGCTCGGCGCTGACCGCCGGAGCGAGCGTCGTCACCACGTCGTCGAGCGCGCTCGACGCGTGCGCGCACCTGCACGACCCCGCCATGGACGTCTCGGCGACCTGCGTCCCGCTGCGACTCGGTGACCGCCTGCTCGGCAGCGTCTGCATCGTCGACGCCCCCGGCGACGCGCTCGATCCCGAGCTGCTCGGCCGCCTGGAGTGGGTCGTCGCACCGCACCGGTGCACGCGTCGCCGAACAGCGCCGTGTCAGCGGCCCGGTCCTTCGTGCCCGACTCGACCCGCTGACCGGGCTGCCCGGCCCCAGCGCGCTGCACCACCACCTGCGTGACCTGGTGCGGTCGCTGTCGCCGTTCTGCGTCGCGGTGGTCGAGGTCGACCACTACGGCGAGATCGAGACCGACCTGGACGCGGACGAAGCCGTGCGCACCGTCGCCGAGGTCCTGAGCGCCACGCTGCGCCCCGACGACATCGTCTGCCGGCTCGACGGTCCACGCTTCGCGACGGTGCTGCGGCAGTGCTCCGCCGAACAGGCGTCGTCGGCACTGGAACGGGCCCGCGAGACGATGACGCTGCTGCTCGCCGAGGGCGACGGCGTGCACGTCACCTGCTCGGCCGGCATCGTCGAGTCCCACCGGGCGACGTCGATCGACGAGATCATCGAACTGGCGACCACGGCGTGCGAACAGGCCGCCGATGCCGGCGGCAACCGCGTCGCCGTCAGCCGGTCGTCGGACCGCACCACCGCCGCGGACTGACCCCAGCGCTTCCCCGGCCTTCGCGCTGCCCCCGGCCTTCGCGAAGGCCATGGACCACCGACCGGTCGCTCACCTTCGCGAAGGCCGGCACGAACACCGGCCGAGAGCTTCGCGAAGGCCATGGACCACCGACCGGTCGCTCACCTTCGCGAAGGCCGGCACGAACACCGGCCGAGAGCTTCGCGAAGGCCACAGACCACCGACCGGTCGCTCACCTTCGCGAAGGCCGCCGCGGCCAGCGGCCGGCCGAGGTCGGCGGGTCAGCCGAAGAGGTCGACGGGTTCGCGGCCGTCGGAGATGCGCTGCACGCGGTCGAGGGCACCCCAGGCGACCTCGGGCTGGGGCAGCACCCAGAAGCGCTGCTCCCCGACCGCCGAGACGATCGCGTCCGCGACCGTCGAGGCGTCGGCTCCCTCGTCGTTGCCGGTCCGGATCGTCGCGGCGAGCGGCGCCACCGTGGCGCTCAGGTCCTCACGTTCGATGCCGGCGGTCGACAGCGAGTTCGCCGCCATCGGCGTGCGCACGTTGCCGGGGCAGACCACCGACGCGTGCACCTTCGGCGCCACGCGTGCGAGCTCGTGGCGCAACGACTCCATGAGCCCGACCACCGCGTGCTTCGTCGCGACGTACGGCGCCAGCGCAGGCGTCGCCACCAGGCCGGCGCCCGACGCCATCGCGACGACGTGACCCTGACCGTGCTCGATCATCATCGGCACCGCGGCCCGCACGCCGTGGATCACGCCCCACTGGTTGACCGAGACCTGCAGCTCCCACTGCTCGAGCGGAACCTCCCACGACAGCCCCGGCAGGTAGACCCCCGCGTTCAGGACGCTCAGGCGCAGCCCGCCCAGGTCCTCGGCGAGGGCGACCAGCCGCTCGTTGTCGGCGACCGAGGCCACGTCGACCACGGCGGTGACGACCGACGTCGCGTCGGGCAGCGACGCGGCGACCCGATCGAGCGCCGCGTCGTCACGATCCGCGAGCACGAGCGACATGCCCTCGGCGGCGAGTCGGCGTGCGATCGCGGAACCGATGCCGCCGCCGGCACCCGTCACGATCGCTGCGCCCCCGCTCAGTTCCATCGACTGCTCAGTTCCATCGACGTGCATCCTCTGCTCGAGGCCTCGCGTCACGGCGCCCGACGTGGCACACCGGCGTGGTTTCGGCTTCGGACCGTAGCGGGCGCGACCGGTAGGTTTGCCCCGTATGCCAGCGACGCCCCCCACTCCCCGCCCCGACCGCGCCATCCCCGACAAGCCGACCCTCGACGGTCTCGAGGAGCGCTGGAACGCCGTGTGGGCCGAGCAGGGCACCTACGACTTCGAACCAGCGGCGGAACGGGACCAGGTGTTCTCGATCGACACGCCGCCGCCGACCGTCTCGGGCTCGCTGCACGTCGGCCACGTCTTCAGCTACACCCACACCGACACCGTCGCCCGCTACCAGCGCATGCGCGGCCAGCACGTCTTCTACCCGATGGGCTGGGACGACAACGGCCTGCCGACCGAGCGCCGCGTCGAGAACTACTTCGGCGTCCTCTGCGACCCGTCGGTCCCCTACGACCCGAGCTACAGGCCCCCGAGACGCCCGCGAAGAAGCGCCACGACTTCGTGCGCGTCAGCCGGCGCAACTTCATCGAGCTGTGCGAGCAGCTGCCCGTCACCGACGAGAAGGCCTTCGAGGACCTGTTCCGCACGCTCGGCCTGTCGGTCGACTGGTCGCTCACCTACACGACCATCGGCGACCGACCCGGCGCATCACCCAGCGGGCGTTCCTGCGCAACCTGGCCCGCGGCGAGGCGTACTCCCAGGAGGCGCCGTGCCTCTGGGACATCACGTTCCAGACCGCGGTCGCCCAGGCCGAGCTCGAGGACCGCGAGCGCCCCGGCGCCTACCACGACCTCGCGTTCCACCGCACCGACGGCGGCGACGACGTCATCATCGACACCACCCGGCCCGAGCTGCTCGTCAGCTGCGTCGCGCTCGTCGCCCACCCCGACGACGAGCGCTACCAGCCGCTGTTCGGCACCACGGTCACCACGCCCGTCTTCGGCGTCGAGGTGCCCGGTCCTGGCCCACCCGCTGGCCGAGCCCGACAAGGGCACCGGCATCGCCATGATCTGCACCTTCGGCGACCTCACCGACGTCATCTGGTGGCGCGAGCTCCAGCTCCCGACCCGCGCGGTCATCGGCAGCGACGGCCGCTTCTCGCGCGACGCACCCGAGTGGCTCACCACCGACGCGGCCCGGAGGCCTACGAGCGCATCGCCGGCAAGGCCGCCGGCGGCGCCCGCGAGCAGATGGTGCGATGCTCACCGAGACCGGCGAGCTGCTCGGCGACCCGACCGATCAAGCACCCGGTCAAGTTCTACGAGAAGGGCGACAAGCCGCTCGAGATCGTCACCTCCCGCCAGTGGTACATCCGCAACGGCGGTCGCGACGAGGCGCTCAAGGCCGAGCTGCTCGACCCGCGGCAACGAGCTCGTCTGGCACCCCGACTACATGCGCCACCGCTACGACAACTGGGTCGGCGGCCTCAACGGCGACTGGCTCATCTCCCGCCAGCGCTTCTTCGGCGTCCCGTTCCCGCTCTGGTACCGCCTCGACGCCGACGGCGACCCCGACCACGACGACCCGATCGTCCCCGACGAGTCGACCCTGCCCGTCGACCCGCAGTCGCAGTGCCCGCCCGGCTTCACCGAGGACCAGCGCGGCCAGCCCGGCGGCTTCGTCGGCGATCCCGACGTCATGGACACCTGGGCCACGTCGTCGCTCACCCCGCAGATCGCCTGCGGCTGGGGCGAGGACGACGACCTGTTCCGCACCACCTTCCCGATGGACCTGCGCCCCCAGGCCCACGACATCATCCGCACCTGGCTGTTCTCGACGGTCGTCCGCAGCCACTACGAGCACGACTCGGTGCCGTGGCGCCACGCCGCGCTGTCGGGGTGGATCCTCGATCCCGACCGCAAGAAGATGTCGAAGTCGAAGGGCAACGTCGTCACCCCGATCGACCTGCTCGAGCAGCACGGCGCCGACGGCGTCCGCTACTGGGCGGCCAACGGTCGCCCGGGCACCGACACCGCGTTCGACGAGGCCAGATGAAGGTCGGCCGCCGGCTCGCCATCAAGATCCTCAACGCGTCGAGGTTCGCGCTCGGCTTCGGCTCGCCGACGGCACCGCCGCCGCCCCGACACGACCCCGGGCGTCGTCTCGACACCGCTCGACCTGGCGATGCTCGCCGAGCTCGCCGACCTGGTCGACGAGGCCACCACCGCGTTCGAGGGCTTCGACTACGCCCGGGCGCTCGAGCGCACCGAGGACTTCTTCTGGCGCTTCTGCGACGACTACCTCGAGCTGGTCAAGGGCCGCGCCTACGGCTCGGACCCGTCCGACCCCGATGGCCCCGCCGCCGATCCCGAGGGCGTCGCTCGGCCGCGCCGCGCTCGCCGTCGCGCTGTCGACGCTGCACCGCCTGTTCGCCCCGTTCCTCCCCTTCACCGCCGAAGAGGTGTGGTCCTGGTGGATGGAGGGCTCGGTGCACCGCTGCCGAGTGGCCCGACGCCGCGGCGATCCGTGCTGCGGCCGGCGGCACCGACGGCGGCGCCGGCGACCCGGCGGTCTGGCAGATCGCCAGCTCGGTGCTGTCGGAGCTGCGCGGCGCGAAGTCCGCGGCGAAGGTCCGCATGGGCTCGCCGATCCAGATCGCCGTCGTCCGCGACACCGCGGAACGCCTCGAGCTGTTCGCGCTGGCGGCGAACGACGTCGCTCAGGCCGGCAAGGTCGAGGAGCTGCGCACCGAGATCGCCACGGAGCCGTCGGTCGAGACCACCATCGTCCCGCCCGAAGGCTGACAACGAGCACCGGGCGAGCAGGGCGGAGCCCCCGGGACCGCCCGGCTGCCGGAGACGGGCTCAGTCCAGGCCGGACACGTTCGAGATGCGACCCTGCTTGCGGTCGACGAGCTGCACGACGACCCGGTAGAACGCGTCCGGGTCGTCGATGTCGTCGATCGCCCGGAAGCTCGAGCGCTCGTTGGCGCGACTCGATGCGGATGGTCGCGGTGTGGGCGAGCCACTGCATCAGCGACTCGGTGCGAGTGATGTCGGTGACCTTGCCCCACGGGATGAACTCCGCCGACCGGTTGAGCACACCGCTCACCCGCAGCACCCGCATGTCGGTGACCAGGTAGCGGGTGAACGCCGCCTGCGTCCCTCGCACCGCCAGGAATCCGAGGATGCCGACCGACACGATCAGGCCGAGTCCGAGCAGCGCCGGGTCGAACATCGCGCCGGCGACGGGCACCAGCACCGCCAGTCCCAGCCAGAGCACCTGTGCGGCGAGGAAGCCGCGGACCGAGCGGGTCTCCTGACGCACGACGCGTTCGCCGGGCATGAGGTAGGCGCTCGCGATCGTCGCCGGGCGCCACCCGCGCGGCGCTCGGCTCCTGGACTGCCCGGCGCCCCGGGTGCGGACGACCCGGGGCACGTCACGACCGGGGTCGTGGCGTCCGGGGTCGGTGTGGGTCACGACCCGAGGTTCGAGAAGAAGTCGGCGAGCTTCGCCAGCACGTCCTGCAGCCACGACGCGACGATGCCCACCAGGTCGCCGATGTCCTGCGCCGCGGTGGCGGGGTCGCGCCAGATGGCGAACACCAGGAACCCGGCGCCGAGCATCAGCACCACCTGCACGTACTTGTTCATCGCGCTCGACCACCTTTCCGACGGACCGCCACCGGGTGCTGCGGTGGACGCCGGGACGCTCGCACGCGCCGGGCGACGAGGACTCCTGTCCGCTCGGAATGCGAACGTACCAGCGGCTCTCAGCCGTTCGGTGGACCCTCGGGGGCGCTCGTCGGGCGGATCGGCACCGCCGTCGCCAGCGGGATCCCGTTGGCCTCGAAGGCCCTCAGCACGCGGAGCCGGTACTCGCGCTCGACGTTGAACTGGCTCGCCGGCTCGGTCTCGCAGATCACGCGCAGCGTCACACCCGTCGGGTCCATCAGATGCACGCCGAGCACGTTGGGCCGGCCCGTGATCCGGTCGGACCACTCGGGGTCGGCGAACATCTCCTCGCCCACCTCCTCGAGCAGGTCGCAGGCCCGGTCGATGTCGGCCTGGGGCGTGACGACGACGTCGACCAGCGCCCGGGACCAGTTCTGACTCTTGTTGCCGACCGCGGAGGATCTCGCCGTTCGCGATGTGCCACACGGTGCCGGTGATGTCGCGCAGCCGCGTGGAGCGCAGCGTCACTCGTTCGACCACGCCGACCGCGGGTGCACCCGCGTCGATCGTGTCGCCGACGCCGTAGCGGTCCTCGACGATGATGAACCAGCCGGCGAGGATGTCGCGCACGAGGGTCTGCGGCACCGAAGCCGAGCGCGACACCCAGCACGCCGGCGCTCGCGAACAGCGCCGCGAGGCTCACCCCGAGCACCGACAGCACCGCCCCGAAGGCGACCACCACCACGATCGACGTGGCGACACTGCGGGCGATCGTCGAGATCGCCGCGCCCCTGGCCTCGGCCCGACCGGTCGGCGCGGCCCGCCGGAACTTGGTGGGCACGAAGTCACCCAGCCGATCCGCCTGGTCCATCATCCGTTCGCCGGCGCGCTTGATCAGCCGTCGCAGCACCCGGTTGGCGATCCAGGCAGCGAGCAGGATCGCGAGGATCTGCAACGGCTTCTCCGACAACCAACCCGCAGCGGCGGCGAGCCCCTCGTTGTCGGTCGCGTCGAGCACCGGATCGCATGCCCAGCCCCGGTCGTCGCAGTAGCCCGAGGTGGCGGCGAACAGCAGGTTGGATCCGATGGCCATCGCGGGATCGTAGTGACCGAGCCGGATCCACTCGCGCCGACCGAGCGGGCCGTAGTCTCAGGCCCGTTCCGTGCGTCCCGGGTCCAGGCGACCGGCCACGCGGACGAGCGGTTCAGTAGCATCGGCAGCACCACCACGGGAGAGGGCGCCATCGTGAGTCGACGTTCGCGCCGCAGAGCAGCCGAGGCTGCCATCGCCCAGCACGCCGCGGAGCTCACCGCGCAGCTGGTGGCGCTCAGGCAGAGCGCCGACGCCGACATCTCGCGCGTCCGGTCCGACTACGACGCGGCGCTCGCGCTCGTCCGGCACCGTCTTCTTCCAAGAGGTCGCACCGGGCTCCGACACCTTCCACGTCTCGGCGTCCTCCGAGCAGGTCCTCGGCTGGCAGCCGGTCATGTTCCTCACCCCCGGCATGTTCCGGGCGATGGTGCACCCCGACGACCTGGCGCGCTTCGACCACCAGCTGGCGCACGCCGGCACGGGGGCCTCGGGCCCCGAGACCCGCCCGGCTCCCAGCCCCATCATCGACCTGACCACCGGGTCGCCGCTCACGGTCACCACACCCGTCGCTGCGCCCGGAGCTCCGCCGGAGCCGCTCGACGGCCCGATCCGCTTCCGCTCCGCCGGCGGCACCTGGCGGTCGGTCGAGGTCCGGGCCGAACGCAGCGACTTCGTCGCCCCCGGCACGGAGCGGGTCGACGCCGCCTGCGAGCTGCGTCGGCGCGCTGGTCGACGTCACCGAGCTCGAGCAACGACGCACCACGACGCGTCGCTTCGCCGAGGTGGTCGAGCACGATCCGTCCGCCTGCCTGGTCACCGAGTTCACCGACCCGTCGGATCCGGGGTCGTTGGTGCTGCGCGCCGCGAACCGGTCCGCCGCACGCCATGTTCAACCTCGAGGTGCGCGACGTCGACGGCACGGCGCTCGAGTCGATCCTCGGGCCGGCCTCGGCACAGCTGATCCGGTCCGCGCTCTTCGACGTGAGCCACACCGGTCAGACCCTCACCGCCGAGCGGATCTCGCTGAGCGAGGTGCCGGGCACGTACCTCGACCTGCGGGTCGACCGCCTGGCGGACGGCACGCTCGGCATGTCCGTCACGGACGTGACGACGACGGTGGCGCTCGAGGACCGGCTGCGCCACCAGGCATCCCACGACGCCCTCACCGCGCTGCCCAACCGGTCGCTGCTCGAGGAGCGCCTGACCGCGTCGGTCGGATCCGCGTCGACGAGCGCACCGATCTCGCTCGCGGTGGTCGACATCGAAGGGCTCGCCCGCCTCAACGACACCCTCGGCCTGCACCTGGCCGATCAGCTCCTGGTGCAGATCGGCCGCCGGCTGGTCCGAGAGGTCCGCGGCGCAGCAGTCGTCTCGCGGATCGGCGGCGACGAGTTCGCCGTGCTCAGCATGCCGTGCAGCAGCGAGACCGAGGCGCTCGACCGAGCGCACTCGGTCCGGGTCGCGCTGGACCGCCCGTTCGACATCGCCGGACACATCGTGAGCTGCCAGGTCAGCATCGGCGTCGCGATCGCACCGGGTGACGGTGACGACGGACGTGGGCTGCTGCGGGCGGCGTACCGTGCCGTCGAGGTCGCGAAGCGTGACGGCAGCGGCTTCGCCCGCCACGAGGACCTCGACGCGTCGAGCTCCATCCATCGACTCTCGCTGCTCGCCGACCTGCGGCGCGGCCTGGCCGACCAGGACCTCGAGCTGCGCTTCCAGCCGATGATCGACCTGCGCTCCGGACGTGTCGCCAAGGTCGAGGCCATGTTGCGCTGGCGTCGCGACGACGGCAGCCAGCTGCCGGTGGAGTTCCTCGAGCTCGCCGAGCAGTCGGGTCTCATCCAGCCGCTGACCCGCTGGGTGCTCGGCGAAGCGGCACGAGCCGCGAGCATGCTGCGCGACGCGGGCCACGACGTCGTGGTGAGCACCGACCTGTCCATGCGCAACCTCATCGACCCGGACCTGGCGGCGTTCGTGTCGCTGCTGGTCACCAGCGGGGAGCTGCAGCCCGACCTGATCGAGATCGAGGTCGGCGAGGTCGAACTGATGGACGACCCGGTCCGGTCACGGGAGACGCTCTCGGCGCTCTCTGACCTGGGCCTGCGATTCGTCGTCGACGACTTCGGCACCGGCTACACGTCGCTGTCGACCATGCAGCACCTGCCCGTCGTCGGGCTGAAGATCGACCGCACGTTCATCTCGACGCTCGCGGACGCCGCGTCCGATGCGGCAATCGTCCGCTCCACCATCGAGCTGTGCCACGAGCTCGGCCTGCGTGTCGGCGCCGACGGCGTGCCCGACGCGACGACGCTGTCGATGCTCGCAGGGTTCGGCTGCGACGAGGCCCAGGGCGTGCACCTGTCCGAGGCCGTGACGATCGACGAGCTGCCCCTCAGGGTCGACGAGCTGGAGCACGCCGTCCGCAGCTGGGTGGGCTGAGACCGACCGTCGGGGCAGTGGAAGCCGTCGGCGTCGGCTGTCAGTCCAGCACCGTCACACCGTCGTCGGGGCAGTGGAAGCCGTCGGCGTCATCGTTCTCTCCGCCGAGTTCGGGGTAGAGGCGCTCGAAGGTCCCGTCCTTCACCACGAGCAACATGCCGCACGGGCTCGCGACCGCTTCGCCTGCAGGCTCCGGGTCCTGCGGGGAGTGCAGACCGCCACCGGTCCAGTCCTCGACCGCGGCCGCCTGCTCGAGGATGCACGCACGATCGAGCACGCCGTCGTTCTCCTCGCCGCAGGCGTTCGCGGCGACGGTGAAGAGCAGCCACGCCGACATCGCCTGGATGCCGAGCGCGCCGACGTCGCCGTCGGTGACGTGCTCGTCGAGGATGTCGAGGTACTGCTGGATCGCCGGCCACTCGTCGGCCTCTTCGAGTGAGTGCAGCCCCATGCGCAGGACCGCACCCTCGGCGCTCGGCGAGGACGAGAGCTTCGGGTCGTACATGTTCGTCTCGAGCAGTGGGGTGCCCTCCCAGCGCTGCTCACGAGCCGACTTGAGGAACGACGTCAGGTTCTCGACCTCGCCGACCCAGCTGAACGTCGTCGCTCCGTCGCCGATCATCCGCTGCACGAGCGGCGTCCAGTCGGCCGCACCGGTGGCCGGATAGGACTGCTCGCCGACGTCCTCCATTCCGCCGACATCCGCGACAGCGGCCTGGTACTTGTCCTTCACGAGCTCCAATGCGGGCAGCTCGCCCCAGAGCACGGACCAGCTCTTCGCATTCTCCGGATCGACGACCTCGAAGTCGCGGAACCACGTGTTGTTCACCGAGTTGCCCGGGTTCGGGATCGGCTGCACCTGGCCCTCGGAGTCGGCCTTCTGGGCCGACACCGCGAACCCGGGGATGTCGATCAGCCCGCACTTCAGGATGTCGCTGCCCTCTTTGCCGGAGAACTGCAGCTGGTCCTGGGCGAGGCCGCCGCCGACGAGTGCGAACACGTCGGTGCAGGCGGTGGTCATGACCGCCTCGACGTTGAACAGCGCGGCGTCGAGGTCGACGACCTCGATCGGCAGCCCACCGATGCCACCCTGTTCGTTGCACCACCCGGCGAACGCGACGGCGGTGTCGTACATCATCTTGTTGAGACCCGGCCTGATGTCGGAGCTGCGGTCGTTGGTGACCCCGAGGTGCAGCGCGTCGGCCCCCGCCCCCGCCTCGTCGGCCTGGACCGTGAAGTCACCTTCGCCGCACAGCGGACCCTCGATGTCGGGGAACCCTGCGGCGTCGCCGCCACCGCCCGCCTCGGTGGTCGTCGTCTCATCGGGTTCAGGGTCGGCGTTGTCGCCCGACGCTCCGCACGATGCTGCGAACAGCGCAGCCACCGCCACGACCACCGTCACGAGACGCTTCATGATCCACCCCTCCGTGCACCGCAAGCCCCCCGGCTCGGCGCAACACCAGCGACCCTACTCCCAGCAGTGGTTGCGCGGCGGTCGTTCGTCCGAGCGGCGACACGCTGCCGGTCGGACGGGGTCCGGCCGGGAGTCGGGCGGAGGCTCAGCCGGCGGTCGCCCGGGTCGCCACGTCGGTCGCCCAGCGGTAGTCGGGCTTGCCGTTCGGGCCACGCTGCACGTGGTCGACCACGACGATGCGCTTCGGGCACTTGTAGCCCGCCAGACGCTCCTTGACCCACGCGATCAGCCCTGCCTCGTCGACCAGCGCTGCCTCGTCGGGCTGTGCTGCCCCGCCGGTGAGTGACACCACCGCCGTCACCGACTGCCCCCACTTCTCGTCGGGCAGACCGACCACGTTGGCGTCGTGCACGGCCGGGTGGGTCTTCAGCGCCTCTTCGACCTCTTCGGGGTAGACCTTCTCGCCGGCGGTGTTGATGCACGCCGAGCCACGACCCAGCAGCACGATCGTGCCGTCCGCCTCGACGGTGGCGAAGTCACCCGGGACCGACCAGACCCGCCCGGCGAACGTGCGGAAGGTCCCCGCGGTCTTCGACTCGTCCTTGTAGTAGCCGACGGGGATCGGGCCGCCGACGGCGAGCAGGCCCCGCTCACCCGAGCCGGGCACCACCGCGTGGCCGTCCTCGGCGAAGACCTGCGCGTGCTCGCCCAGGGCGAACCGTGCGGTCCGTGCCGGTTGGCCGGCGCGGGCGACGGAGCTCGCGAACCCGACGCCCTCGGACGAACCGAGCGTGTCGGCGAGAACCGCGTGACACCAGGTGAGCAGCTCGTCCTTGGTCTCCTGGGACCACATGACACCCGACGACACGATCACCTTGAGCGAGCTCAGGTCGTAGGGCTCAGCGTGCTCGCGCGGCGCGTTCGAGCGCGGCGAGCATCGGCTTCGCGAAGGCGTCACCCACGATCGTGAGCTGGCTGACTCGGTGGTCCTGCACGGCACGGCACAACTCGTCGCCGTCGAAGGATCGAGACGGCAGCGTCACCACGCAGCCGCCGGCGGACAGCACCGCGAGCGAAGTGATGGACGACGTGCCGTGCATCAGCGGTGCCGCTGGCAGCAGCCGCACGGCACGGCCTCGGTCGTGGAACGTGGTCGCCGCCTCGACCACCTCACCGGCCGTCGACGGGACCGGCACCTTGATCACCGAGAACGTCGCGGACGTGGTGCCCAGCAGGCTGCGATGCGGCCACATCACGCCCTTGGGCATGCCGGTGGTCCCGCCGGTGTAGAGGAACCACAGGTCGTCGCCCGACCGGTCGATCGGCGGCGCGGGTTCGGTCGATGCGAGCACGGCCTCGTAGTCCTCCGCCCACTCGGGCAGCGGGTGCTCGTCGTCCGCACCGACGCACAGGTAGGTGGTGAGCCGTGGCAACCGGTCGCGGACCGCCGCGATCCGCGACGCGAACTCGGCCGAGAAGACCACCGCCTCGGCATCGGAGTTGTCGTAGCAGGTACTCGAGCTCGTGTTCGAGGTAGCGGTAGTTCACGTTCACCGGCACGGCCCGCGCCTTGAACGCGGCGAAGGTCGTCTCGAGGTACTCGGGCCCGTTGTAGAGGTGGATCGCGACCTTCGAGTCCACGCCCACTCCCTGCTCCCCCAGGTGTGCAGCCAGTCGAGCGGCACGCGACTCGAACTCGCGCCAGGACCGCACGAGCGGCTCCGGGGTGGCGTGGATCAGGGCATCAGCGTCCGGCACGGTCGCCGCGACCAGCTCCCACACCGTCGCCAGGTTCGAGACCGTCGCGTTCGTGTCCTGCACCACACCCTCTGCCATGTTGCCCCTTGCGGTTCGCACCGTGCCGTCGTCGCTCCGGTTCTCCCGTGCAGGGTATGGCCAGGAGCGGCACTGCTCGAACGATACGGTCCGGTTGGACCACGCACCGAGAGGAACCCGGATGGCTCTGCACCGTGTCGCCACCGCCGCCGAGGCGGTCGCCTTCGTCCGTCCGACCGACACGCTCGCGGTCGGGCTGGGCCCTGCCCACCCCGGCGGGTTCCTGCACGCACTCGGCGAACGCGACGACTGGGTCGACCTGCAGATGTTCGGCGCGCTGCTGACCGACCTCTACGCCGTCTTCACCAACCCCGCGGTGCACTACCGCTCCGGGTTCTTCGGTCCGGCCGAACGGTTCCTGCGCGACAGCGGCGCGGACATCGAGTACGTGCCCGCCGACTTCCGCCGCTTCGCGCCGATCATCGAGCAGCTGCGTCCCCGGATCATGGCCACCGCCGCAGCACCGCCCGACGAGGACGGCTGGTGCAGCCTGTCGCTGCACGCGGGAGCCACCGTCGACGAGCTGCACCGCGCCGGCGCCGACCCCGACCGGCTGCTGATCGTCGAGCACTCCCCGCACTTCCCACGCACGTTCGGCCTGATGCCGGATCACCCCCACCGCCTGCACCTCGACGAGATCGACGTGCTCGTCGGCACCGACGCCGCGCCCGTCGACCTGGCCGACGCGGTGGCCGACGACATCGACGTCGCGATCGCCGAGATCGCCCTCCGCTACATCGCCGACGGCGCCACCCTGCAGACCGGCATCGGCGCGATCCCGTCGATCATCGCGACCGAGCTCGCCGAGGGTCCCGGCGGCGACTACGGCGTGCACTCCGAGATGTTCACCAATGGGCTGATGAGGCTGCACCGCTCGGGCAAGGTCACCAACGCCCACAAGGGCATCTTCGAGGGCTTCTCGGTGACGACCTTCGCGGCCGGCACACCGGAGCTCTACGCCTGGCTCGACGGCAACGACGCCGTGCGGTTCCTGCCCGTCGACGTCGTGAACAGCGGTGACACCATCGCCGAGAACCGCGACTTCGTGTCGGTCAACGGGGCGACCGCTGTCGACCTGTACGGCCAGGTCGCCGCCGACACGGTCAACGGCCGGCAGTACTCGGGCACCGGCGGCCACGAGGACTTCCTGGCAGGCGCGGGTCTGCAGAGCGACGATCGTTCGTTGCTCTGCCTGCGCTCGTCGAGCCTCGTCGACGGCGAGCTGCGTTCCCGGATCACATCGTCGTTGCACCCGATGGTGGTGACGACACCGCGGCACCAGGTCGATGTGGTGATCACCGAGCACGGTGCCGCCGAGCTCAAGGGCCGCACCGTGCGCGAACGGGCGCACCTGCTGGTCGACATCGCACATCCCGACCTGCGGGCGGGCCTGCGCGCCGACGCCGACGCGATCGGCCGCTGACCCGAATTCCGTCTCGACATCGACGTGATCACCTCGATTCCGGGACGGAATTCAGCGGGGACGGAATTCAGCGGGACGAGGCAGATCTCTGGTGAGCGACGAGGTCGGCGACGTCCACGAGGCGAGGATCGAAGGCCGTGACCCACACGCCGATGCGATGACGCCCGGCGGGGATCCGGTAGCGGTCGAGCGCGTCGGGACCGCACGACCCGGTGCCCAGGCCGCGTTGCGCCGCGTCGAGCGAGAGGTACGTCGTCCCGGTCGATGGCTCCAGGTCGCTGGTGTGGCGTGCGTCCCACAGCTGCGCGTCGGAGAGATGTCGGGCCGAGAAGCCGAGCGAGGTGCCGCTGCGCTCGTCGGCGACCACCAGCAGCCCAGTGCCGCGGTTCGGACGCGTCGGTGCCAGCGCCAGCCAGCGGAGACCGGTGCGGTGTCCGTGCTCCTGGGGCAACACGTAGTCGACGTAGGTGTCGCTCACCGTCGTCGACCAGCGACCGACCCTGGCCGACGCACGACGGTCCGGGTAGGTCTCGTGCGGTCCGTCGCCGAACCACTCGAGTGCCTCGAGGTGGCCGGACAACCGCCACTCGAGGCCGACCCGCGGTGGGTCCGACAACTCCTCGGGCACGACGAGCTCGTACCTCGAGGTGCGCCCAGCCGCCGGGCGTCTCGGTGATCCGCCGGGTGACCCGCACCGGCGTCGCTGCGCCCGTCGCGATCAGCTCGCCCGTCGAGGTGGTCACCGTGTCGTCGCCCCGACGGCGACGACGTGAGGGACCGTCGACCCACTCGCAGCGGTCCAGGCCCTGCTGGTCGACCCAACGACCCAGCTGGCCGACGAGCCGCGCATCCACCCGATGCGGATGCCGTCGTTGTCGGTCAACGCCCTGAAGACCGTCGGCTGCCAGCGTTCCGGGTCCCAGAGATCGGCGTCAGGAGCGAGCGCTCCCACCGTGCCGGCTGCGACCGGAGTGGCGCGCTCGGCGGCCGGTGATGCCACCGGCAGCTGCTCGATCGCGACCACCGCGCCGGCGCGTGCCCACGGCGTCGCCCGGCGGGCCGACCAGGTGAGCTCGAGGTGCGCCTCGCTGCCCTCCGGCACCCGACGCCTCGAGATCGGAGAGGGCACCTCGACCGAGGCCCGGGGTGCCACCGGCGCCACGTCGAGTCGAGCCGCTGGCCACCTCGGCGCCGTCGACCAGCAGTCGCCACGTGGCCGTCAGGTCGTCGATGCCCGAGAACCAGCGCCGGTTCGTGACCACGAGTCGACGCCGGCGGTCGTCGCGCCACGCGACGCCGACCGGGCGACCCAGGAAACGCACCTCTTCCATGGCCGGGTGCGGGACGCGGTCGGCCGACACGAGCCCGTCGCAGACGAAGTTGCCGTCGTTGGGCGTGTCGTCGAAGTCGCCGCCGTAGCCCCACACGGGACGACCGCCGGGGCCCGTGCCCGGCAGGGCCAACCCGTGTTCGAGCCACTCCCAGATGAACCCGCCCTGCAGTCCGTGGGTCGACTCGAACGCCTCCCAGTAGTCCGACAGCGAGCCGTTCGAGTTGCCCATGGCGTGGGAGTACTCGCACAGGATCAGCGGTCGCCGGGTGTCGCGGCCCGAGCTCGCCCACGCCACGATGTCGTCGATCGACGAGTACATCGGGCACACGATGTCGGTCGCCGGCGCCTCGGCGTACAGGTCGTGCATCAGTGGACCCTCGTAGTGCACCGGCCGGGTCGGGTCGTGGCGTCGCACCCATGCCGCCGCGGCGTCATGCGCCGCGCCGTCGCCGGACTCGTTGCCCAGCGACCACATGATGATGCTCGGGTGGTGCTGGTCGCGCCGGACCATCCGCTCGACACGCTCGACGATCGCTGAGCCGTAGCGAGGGTCGTGCACGAGCGAGCACTGCCGCGAGTGGGCCTCGACGTTCGCCTCGTCGACCAGGTACAGACCGAGCTCGTCGCACAGCTCGGCCAGGTGCTCGTCATGGGGGTAGTGGGCTGCCCGGACCGCGTTCAGGTGGTGCGCCTTCATGAGCAGCAGGTCGGTCCTGGTGAGCGCCTCGCTCGGCGACGCGACCGAGCTTCGGGTCGTGCTCGTGCAGGTTCACCCCATGGATCAGCACCGGCGCGCCGTTGATCAGCAGCTCGTTGTCGCGCACCTCGAGCGACCGGAAGCCGGTGAGGCACGACGTTCACCTCGACGACGTGACCGTCGGGGTCGCTGAGCGACGTGAGCACCCGGTAGCGCTGCGGCGACTCGTGCGACCAGGGCTCGATGCCGGGGATCTCGAGTCGGGTCCGCACCACACCCGGTTCGACGAACATGCCCGAGAGCAGCTGCGCCGCCTCGCTCGACGCGTCCCAGGTGGGCACGTCGAGCGGACCGGTCGTCGCGAGTCGGCGTCCGCGGAGCGTCTCGACGACGACCTCGGTGGTCCAGCCGGGTTCGCGCCGCAGCGGACCGTTCGCGACCACGTCGATCTGCAGCGAACCGGTCGAGCCGCCGACCAGGCCGGGCAGCAACTGCACGCCCTCGAGGTGCGACGGTGCTGTCGAGTGCCACGAGACGCTGCGCTGGATGCCGCCGTGCCACCACTGGTCCTGGTCCTCGAGCCAGGTCGCAGCCGACCACTTCGACACGACGAGCGCCAGGGTGCAGCGCCGCCCGGGACGGACGTGCTCGGTGATGTCGAACTCGTTCGGGAGACGGGAGTCGGTGCCGGCGCCGACGAAGCGACCGTCGACCCAGACCTGCAGCAGCGACTCCGCCGCGCCGACGCGCAGCACGACACGTCGCCCCTTCCACGCCCTGGGGACCGTGACCGTGCGGCGATGGACACCCGTGGGGTTGTGCTCCGGCACGGAGGGCGGTTCCAGGTCGAACGGCATGATGACGTTCGTGTAGTGAGGTCGGTCCCGTGCACCGGCCGGTTGCAGCGTCCACGCCCCGGGCACCTCGATGGTCGCCCAGTGCGAGTCGTCGGTGGACGGCGCCACCATCGCCTCGGTCAGGTCGTGGGGGCTGTCGAGCAGCTCGAAACGCCACGTCCCGTCCAGGCTCGCCCACCACGGCGACGGCTGGTCACCGCGTGCCGAGTCCGCGTCGGGATGCGGGACGAACGGGGCTCGTGCGGGCAGGCGGCCGGAGCCCGTGACCGTCGGATCGGTCAGGGCGGCGCTCGGGGTCGGGTCCACTGCGGTGCGTCAGCCCCGAGCTGCGCGCAGCACGCCGAGGGCCTCGTCCGCGTGCAGGTCCATGTTCAGCTCGGAGCTGATCGCGGCCAGCACCTTGCGGTCCGTGTCGATCACGAACGTGGCGCGCTTGTTCATGATCGGGCCGGGTCGCTTCACCCCGAAGGCCGCGGCCACGACGCGGTCCGGGTCCGACAGCAGCGGGTACCCGAGACCGTGCTTCTCGTCGAACGCCGCCTGCTTGTCGACCTTGTCGGCCGAGATGCCGACGCGCTGCGCGCCGAGCTCGGCGAACTCGGCGCCGATGTCCCGGAAGTGGCACGACTCCTTGGTGCAGCCCGTGGTCATCGCCTTCGGGTAGAAGAACAGCACGACCGGTCCCTGCTCCAGCAGACCCGACAGCGTGACCTGTTCGCCCGTCTGGTCGACAGCGGTGAAGTCCTGGACGGTGTCGCCGGCCTTCAGCATGTGGGTCCCTCCTCGGCGCACGACGTGGTGCGATCCGCCGAAGCTAGCCCCGTACCGCCGACGCCGCGAGCGTGCGAACGAGGGTGTCGAACACCTCGGTGGGCAGACCTGCCGCTTCGAGGTACCGACGGGCTCCCCCGTGCTCGTCGTCGAGCCAGCGGAGCGTGGTCGCCATCGTCTCGGGTCGCGCCGACCAGACACCGGTGGCGAGCTCCTCGTCGGTGGTGTCGCCCTGGGGCATGCCGAAGCTCCACAGCCAGTTGACCTGCACGGCGGTCGCACGGCCCGAGCGCACGTAGTCGGCGACGATCGCCTCGTCGGACGCGCCGAGCACGTCGAGCACGAGGGCGGTCAGCAGTCCCGTACGGTCCTTGCCGACCGCGCAGTGGTACGCGACCGCGGCGGTGTCGTCGCCGTCGAACGTCGGCCGCGATCGACTCGAGGGCGCCGACGAACCGCGGCGAGAACGAGTCGAGGATCACCCGGTAGCGATGTGCGAGCAGCGTGGCCGGCTCGGGGTGCTCGGCGTCGTGCCAGGTGAACGTCGGGTCGAGCACCGGGTGGTGCACCACGTCGATCGCCGCAGCGTCGAGCACGCCCGAGGCCTCACGTTCGCGTTCGTCGCGCAGGTCGAGAACCCGGACGACCCGCAGGTCGCTCAGCAATGGCGCGGTGAACGTCGCCCGATGCAGGGCGTCGGCCCTGATCAGTCGACCCGGGGCGACCACCGCGCCGTCAGCGAGCTCGATGCCGCCCAGGTCTCGGATGTTGAAGATGCCTTCTCGTGCGAAGCGGGGCCGCAGCGAGGCGACCGACGGGCTGGTCACGCGAGACCGACCACGACTCCGAGGCCGTCGGTCGTCACGCTCAGGTCGTCGATCTCGATCCCGATGGTGTCGGTGCTGTCGGGGATGATCGGCAGCTGGATCGTCGAGGGCAGGCGCACCCGCACCGGGGCGAGCGAGACCAGGTCACCCAGGCGACGCGACACGTGGTTGAAGATCGACGGGAGCGCCGGGGGCAGCTCGAGGTACGCCGACTGGACCGACAGCTCGAGGCGTCCTCGCAGCAGGCGCGGCCGGATCTCGGTGCGCAGCGCGGTGCGCAGGTCGGGGAAGTTCACCGGGAACAGCCGCGACTGCCGCAGGCGTCCGCCGACCTGCTGCTCCCCCAGGTCGACGTCGATCTCGAAGGGCAGCGGCAGATCGCCGGCGACCCGCTCGATCAGCAGATGGCAGATCCCGTCGACCAGCGAGCTCGCCACACCGAGGCCGACCCGCTTGCCGGCGATCGGGACGGGCAGCGCGCGGCCCCGCACCGACTCCGCGGCCGGCAGGCCGACGGTCAACAGTCCCGAGGAGACCTTCACGTCACCGGCGCCCGGAGCGACGCCGAGCGACCTCAGGATGTCGGCGACGTCGTCGGGCAACGCCACCTCGGCGCGCCCGACGTGCTCACCCAGCGACTCGAACAGACCGCCGCCGAGCACGGCGAAGACCATGCCGAACATCTGGAGGATGCCTGCCCACGTCGCCGGGTCGACGCCCGTCGGGTACCGGCGCATCCGGGTCGGTCGACAGCGAGACGAGCTCCGCGCTGCGCAGGTCGAGTCCCGCAGCGCCACCGGTCTCACCGAGCTCGACGAAGGGCGTGACCAACGCCTCGACCCGCACGGGGATCGGCGCGGGCGGCGTGGGCAACCCGACGGCCGGGGTGCCGGCCGATCCCTCGGCGACGTCGCCGTCGTAGTTGGTCGATCGACTGGAGACCTCGCCGTCGGCGCGCACGACCACCCTGGCACGCCCGTCGTCGTCGGCGCGCAGGTCGAGCTGACCACCGGTGACGGTGAGTCGCCAGACGCACGTCGACATCGCCCATGCCGGGCAGCGCGACGGTCGTGTCGAGCGGCTCGAGCGCGATCCCTGCGCCGACGGCCATGAGCACGATGTCGTTGAGCAGCTCCTCGGTGATCGACGCGCACACGGCCCAACGGTCGCTCTGGACGCGTCCGTCGGGGTCGGCGCTGCGGCGGGCCAGGCCGGAGGTGACCGGCGCGGTCGACTTCTCGGGTGCGTCGACGGGATCGGGGACGAGTGTCAGCACCGGGCCGTCCTCGCCCGCCCGACGCGCCGCCGGGGTCGGCGCCGACGGCACCTTCTTCACGTCAGCCTTCTTCGGGGCGGTCTCCTTCTGGAGAGCCTTCTTCGGGACGGTCTCCTTCGCCGAGACCTTCTTCGGGACGGTCTTCTTCGCCGAGACCTTCTTCGGAGCAGCCTTCTTCGGGGCAGCCGCGGGAGCCGCGGTCGCCGGTGCCCGGTCCGCCAAGTCCGCCCGGTCCGCCCGGTCCGCGACCGGCTGCTGCGAGACCGATGGGTCCAGCTGTGAGGCGACCGTCGTGTCGACCAGCTCGGCGCTGGCTGCGACCCGCGCCACCGGGGTCGTCGCCCCGACCTTCTTGGCGGGAGCCTTCTTGGCGGGAGCCTTCTTGGCGGGAGCCTTCTTGGCGGGAGCGTTCGTGACCGACGCCTTCCTCGCTGGGGCCTTCGAGGCGACCTTCTTCGGGGCCGCCTTCTTCGGGGCCGCCTTCTTCGGGGCCGCCTTCTTCGAGGCTGCCTTCTTCGGGACCGACTTCCGGGCGGGAGCCTTCCTGGCGGACGCTGCATTCGCGGCCGCGGCGCGCGCCTCGCTCACCGTCGTCACCCGTGCAGGACGCTTCGCAGCAACGGACGGATCGGGCGTGTCGGGTGAGTCCACCATGCCCGATGGTCTAGCGCAGGCGAGGGCCGACCGAGGTGCACGGAGTGAACCGCGGCGGCGTCGCCGCCCGCGCCGCTACGTTGACGCGATGACTGCATTCCCGCTCCCGGTCCACCACACGCTCTCGGGGGCGAACGCACCCCAGGGGAGCTCGGGAGCGACGGTCCGACTCGCCGTCCACGAAGCCGGTGTCGGCACCGATCGGCCCGCGGTGGTGCTGTGCCACGGCTTCCCGGAGCTCGCCTACTCATGGCGTCACCAGCTTCCGGCACTCGCCGATGCCGGCTTCCGGGCGATCGCTCCCGACCAGCGGGGCTACGGCGACTCGACCATCCCCGAGCGGGTCGAGGACTACGGGCTCGGCGACCTGTGCGGCGACCTCGCCGACCTGCTCGACGCCCTCGAGGTCGACCGTGCGGTCTTCGTCGGACACGACTGGGGCGGCTTCGTCGCGTGGGCGATGCCGGTGCTGTTCCCCGAGCGCTGCGCGGGGGTCGTCGGCGTGTGCACGCCGTACACGCCGTTCCCGACGACGGACTTCCTGCGTTCGGTCTTCGGCGACGACCCCGAGAAGATGTACATGCTCTGGTTCCAGGAGCCCGGCGTCGCCGAGTCCGTCCTCGACCGCGACCCGAGACTGGTCTTCGAGAAGCTGACCGTCGGCGGGACCGACCCGGCGGAGCTCGCCTCGCTCGGCATGGACCGCGGCGGCGCGTCGTTCAACCCGTTCATCGATCTGGCGTCGCTGCCTTCGGTGGGATCGAAGATCCTCAACGACGAGGAGCTCGAGCACTACACGTCGACCTTCGCACGCACCGGCTTCCGCGGCGGCATCAACTGGTACCGGAACATCGACGCGAACGCGCTGGCCCACCCGACCGTCGGCACGCAGCACCTGGACCTGCCGGCGCTGATGATCTGCTCCGAGTGGGACCCGGCGCTGCCGCCCGCGCTCGCTGCGGGCATGCACGACATGTGCTCCGACCTCGAGATGCACACCGTCGGCAAGACCGGTCACTGGGTCCAGCAGGAAGCGCCGGAGCAGGTCAACGACCTGCTCGTCGACTGGCTGGGTCGCCGGTTCGGCTGAGTCCGGTCGCGACTCGGGGGCGTCACGCACGTGACGCCCCCGAGCTCCCAGGTGAGTTCGACCCCGTCGAACCGGGCGGCCGAGCCCGACCCGTCGTCTCAGTCGACGATGGCAGTCGTGCTCAGCACCGGGTTGGTCGGCGCGTAGCAGTTCGAGTTCGAGGTCACCGATCCGAGCAGCGGGATACCGGTCACGCGGGTCTGGAACGTGGTGCCGGGATCGCCGTAGGAGGCACCCCCGAACTTCGTCGTGACGTTCGTGCCGACTGCGCCGGTGGCCTGGAGGGTCACGGTGACCTTCGGCAGCACCGCCGTCGTTCCGGGGGACAGCTGACCCGGCACGGTCAGGCGCACGTCGTCGCCGTTCACCGCCGCCGAGACGGCTCCGGAACCGAGGTTGCTGCCACCCGAGGTCGAGGCACTCACGAAGGTCGTGCCCGCCGGGATCAGGAAGCTGACGTTGAGGTTCGCGATCCAGCTGATCGGGTAGCCCTCGCCACTGGTCGGGACCGACATGGGATCGGGCGTGAGCTCGACCTGGAACGTCGAGCCCTGCTGCACCGTCGTGGGCGCCTTCACGGTGGCGCCCGTCGGGTGTGCGTTCACCCGCGTCTGACCCGACGCAGTCGTCTGACACGTCATCGACACCGGCGTGTAGGTCGTGGTCGCTGCGGGCACCGTCGTCGTGGTCGACGACGTCGTCGTGGTCGGGGTCTCGTTCGACGGCTCGGTGGTCACGCCGTTGTCCCAGCTGCCCAGGCTCAGGCCGACCGCTCCGACGGACCCGGCCGTTCCGGCGTTGCCCGCCGGAGCCGACGAGCCGTTCGCTGCGTCCTGTGTGCCGGAGCCGCCGGCGCCACCGGCACCAGCGATTCCGCCCGCACCACCGGCGCCACCGATCGTGGCAGGAGCCGCCGACAGCGATGCACCGCTGATGGTCAGCGAGCCCGTGCCGCGATGCAGCACTGCGACCGACGGACCAGCCGCGCCGCCACCGGCGCCACCACCACCGGCACCGCCGGCTCCGCCGCCGCCGCCACCGCCGCCACCGGCGAGGCAGCAGGACCTGGTGCCGCCGCCGCCACCGGAGCCACCCGCGGCACCGGGACCGCCTGCCTGACCGGCACCGCCGTTGCCACCGGAGCCGGCGATCACGACGACACCGGTGAGCGCGAGGGAGGCGTCCGAGCCGTAGACACCGAAGGAACCGCCACCGGCAGAGCCACCGATCGTCGCAGCAGCACCACCGGTACCGCCGCCACCGCCCGCGCCACCGCCGCCACCGGACGCCGAGGCGGACTTGCCGCCACCGCCGCCAGCGCCACCGGTGCCGTCACCGCCGGCCGAGCCGGACGTGCCGTTCGAACCGAGGTAGGTCGAGGTGCCACCGATCGCCGCGTTGCCGCCGGTGCCACCGGCGCCCGCAGCGCCGCTGCTGCCCGCTCCGCCACCGCCGGCGTCGGTGCCGCAGCCGAAGAGGCTGCCGCAGCCGCCGTTGCCACCGAGGGCGCCGTTCACGCTCGCGCCCGCCGAACCGGAACCGCTGTAGTCACCGCCGCGGCCGCCCGCTCCCGACTGGGTCCGCGAGTTGCCGGCACAACCGCCGCCGCCGTTGCCGGGGGACGACGGACCGCCGGCGTTGCCGCCGCCGGCACCGTTGCAGGCCGCGCCGGGTGCCGCAGGAGCGGCGCCACCGGCGGCGCCGGCGATCCCGTCATCGGCGCTGACCGAGCCACCGGAGATGTTCACCACAGCGCCCGAGAGCGCACGCACGCCGTAGGCACTGTTGCCGGCGCCGGTCGCGGTGCCGCTGGTGATGTTGCTGGCGTCGATGCCGACCGTCGAAGGTCCGTCGACGAGCACGCCCGTCGCTGCGGTGCCGCTCTCGCCACCGTGGATCTCCATGCCCTCGAGACGGAGGCCGGCACCGGTGCCGGCGACGTGGACGGCGTAGGCGGGACGGCCCTGGGCGGACTCGTCGGCGCCCCGGACGGTCAGTCGAGAGATGCGGGTCTGCGTCGAGACACCCGCGGCGCGGATCGCGGCGGACACACCCGAGGTGGGATGGAACGACCCGGTCACCTCGGTCGTGCCCGACGTGCCCTGGAAGCCGTCGGCGTACCCACCGGTGACGTTCACGCCGGCCACGACGTCGAACGCGCCGTAGGAACCCTCGGCGACGTAGACATCGGACTTGCCCTGCTCTCCGGCGCGGGCGATGCCCTGGGCGATCGACGCGCACGGAGCGGCCAGGTCACCGCAGGTCTCGCTGTCGGTGCCCGCGTCGTCGACCAGGACGACGCTGTCGAAGCCCTCGCTGACCTCGATGACCTCGACATCGGTGCTGGTGAGCCCGCCGTCGTCGGTCACGCGCAGCGTGACGGTGTAGCTGCCGGGCTCGTCGTAGTCGTGCGACGTCTCGGCGTCGGTCGACGTGGTGCCGTCACCGAAGTTCCACAGGTAGCTGACGATCGTGCCGTCGGGGTCGGTGCTGAGCGCAGCGGAGAACTCGACCGTCAGCGGCGCGGTCCCGGCCGTCGGCGTCGCCGTCAGCACTGCGAGCGGCGCGAGGTTGGTCGTCGGTCCTCCGGTCCCCGGCGTGGTCGGTGTGGTGCAGGCAGCGATCAGGAGCACACCTGCCGCCACGCACGCGAGTGCGGTCGCCTTCGTACGCATCTTCGATTCCCCCATCCGCAACGCCCTCGCCCGGGACGTCAGGCCCGTCGTTGTAGTCCCCGGTCGACTGTCCGCGCAAGGACGGGTGACGTCGGGTGGGTCAGGCGTCCACGACCGATGCCAGCAGCTCGCGCAAGTCTGCGGTTCGCCGATCCCAGGTGAATCCGTCGCGCACGAAGCGGCTGCCCGCGGCGCCCATCACCGTCGCCCGGTCGGGGTCTCCGAGCAACGAGGCCACCGCGTCGGTCACCGCCGTCAGATCCTCGCCGTCGACGAGCACTCCGGTGCGGTTCGCGGCGAGCGCGTCGGGCACGCCGCCGATGTCACCCGCGACGACGGGTCGGCCGATGGCCTGGGCCTGGATGAACACGATGCCGAACGCCTCGACCTCACGACCGTTGCGACGCTCGCGACAGGGCATGGCGAACACGTCGCCCGCCGCGAAGTGGGCTGGCAGCTCTGCGTCGCTGACCTCGCCGACGAAGGTCACCCACTCCGACACACCCAGCGACGCGGCGAGCAGCCGCAGCTCGGGCTCGTGAGGGCCACCGCCCACCACGAGGAGGCGAGCGCCCTCGACCCTGCGTCGCAGCTCGGGCAGCGCACGGATGAGCTGGTCCTGGCCCTTGCGCTCGACCACACGCGAGACGCACACGACGACGGGTTCGTCGCCGATCCCCAACCGGGTCCGCACCGGCTCGCCGTCGACCGCGGGGTGGAACACCGCCGGGTCGACCGCCGGGGGCAACATGGCGTGCGCGGGTCCCGAGCCGAAGGCCGGTTCGAGGATGTCGCGGCACCAGTGCGACACGTAGGTGACCGCAGCGGCGTCCGCGCCGATCGACCGCAGCAGCCGAGCACCTCCCGGCAGGCGGGCCGTCGAGACCTCGAGTCCGTGGGTGAACCCGACGTAGGGCACCCCGGTCCGGGCCTTCAACCGCGGGCCGAGCAGACCCAGCGGGAACGTCGCGCCGAACACCACGACCTCGGCACGGGTGTGCTCGATGAGCCGACGGGTGCGGCGCAGCACGGTCGGGGTCGGCAGCAACGTCCGGGTGTCGTCACGCACCACCCGGTACGGCGCGGTGCGGTCCCAGTCGTCGGCGCCCTCGTGGGTCGATCCGTAGACCGTGACGTCGTCACCGGCGTCGACCAGGCCTCGACAGAGCTGGTCGACGTAGTACTGGATGCCGCCGACACGGGGCGGCAGGTCGTTCGTGACGACGAGCACCCGCATCAGGATGCTCCGGGGTCGACGGCGACGAACCTCATCGGCGGGACTGTACCAACCCCCATCCGACCGGCTGGTGCTGCCCCGGCCGGCCAGGCGGGCGCTGCCTCAGCCGGCCAGGCGGGCGCTGCCTCAGCCGGCCAGGCTGGCGCTGCCTCAGCCGGCCAGGCGGAGCAGCTCCGGGGCGACCGGGCAGTCGGTGTGCCCCAACGCCGTCTCGACGTCGAGCACGCCGGCGACACCGGCGACGCGATCCGCCCACGCCAACGGCACGACCTCTTCGGCGGCGACCAGCGGATCGACGCCCTGGGACCAGCGGTCCACCATCGCGTCGAACATCCGCTCCGGCATCAGCCGGCCGACACCGGCCACGACCCACACCGGCACACCGTGCGCGTGCGCCACCCCTGCAGCGGCCGCCGAACCCGCCGGGGCCAGCACCGCATCGGGTCCGACGGCGAACGCGTCGACGAGCACCAGCTGCGACGCCCGCACCGCGGCGGCGACGTTGCGACCCGCCAGGGCGACGGCGTCGACGTCCAGGTGGCCCAGCTGTCGGGCGACCTCGTCGGCCTCGCCGTCGGAGTCGACGACCAGCACCTCGACGTCGCCGCGGCGGCGCAGCGCCGAGGCGGCCTGTTCGGGCCACCCGACGACCGTGACGGTCGCGTCGATCGGCAGTTCCGAGGCGAGCAACGCCCCGGTGGGGTCGTCCTGCAGCGCCTCGGCCGCGCGGCGGCCGTCGGCCATCGACTCCGGGGAGCACAGCATGGTGGCGCACAGCCACCACAGCGGGCCGCAGGTCAGGTGACGGTCGACGATCCGTCGGCACGCCGCCACCATGCCCGCCGGGTCGTCGCGGAACGCCCCGAGGGCGATCGCGGACTCGCTCACCAGCACCTCGGCCGGCGCGCCCTGTGAACGGGCGACGTAGCGGAGTCGTTCGATGGGATGCACGCCGGAAGTGTACGACCGCTCCGCGCGGACCGGAACGGCGGCGCGTCGACGCCGCCGGTCCGCAACGGCGACCGTCGCGTCGACCGTGGCCCGGCCCGGATCTGCTCCGAGGGGGTGCGGCGCGCTACCTTCTCGCCCGTGGCAACCGTCTCGGCAGACCTCCCCCTCCATCCGCTCGGCGGCGAGAGCCTGACCCTGGCCGACCAGGTGACGATGTTCCACCTGGTCGCGGTCGTGCTCGACCCGTACACCTACGAGAGCTCGTGGATCCTCGAGACCGCGGGACGCATCCTCGAGGAGTTCATGGGCGCGGATTGCCGCACCGCGTGGATCGTCACCGCCGACGAGGAGGACGCCCGGGCGTTCCTCGGACCGTGGGAGCAGCGCCTGCTGACCTTCTGCGACCCCGATCGCGAGCTGGTCAAGGGCCTCGGCGTCGAGCAGATCCCCGCCCTCGTGCACGTCGGCAACGACCTCTCGGTCATCGGCCTCGCGAACGGCTGGAACCCCGACGAGTGGCACCCGATCACCGACAACCTGGCGACGATGATGTCGTGGAGCAAGCCGCTCTACCCGAAGCCGGGTGACCCGACAGCGTTCGCAGGTTCCGCAGCCGACGGGTCCACCGTCGAGGGCCCGCCGGTCGAAGCAGCGGGCTGACGCCGCGGCGGTCGTCCGACCGACCGCAGCGGGCCCGATTCAGCGGGCCAGCCAACCGCCGTCGACGGCCAGGATCTGACCCGTCACGTAGCTGGAGGCGGGTCCCGCCAGGAAGAGCAGGGCGCCGTCGAGCTCATGGAGCTCGCCGGGTCGACCCATCGGCGTGTTGCGCACGATGAACTGTGCGCCGCCCTCGTCGTCGAACATCTCCGCCTGGGTCATCTCCGAGGGGAACCATCCGGGTGCGAGCGCGTTGACGCGCACTCCCTTGCGGCCCCACTCGCAGCCGAGCTGGCGGGTCATGTTCGACAGCCCGCCCTTGGACGAGCAGTAGGCGACGTCCTTCATCGGCGACGACGCGACCGACCCGAGGATCGAGGTGATGTTGACGATGCTGCCCCGCCCGGCCGGCAACATGTGCGCTGCGGCGAGCTGGCACAGGTGGAACGGAGCGACCAGGTTGAGCTCGACCGACGCACCGAAGCGCTCGAGCGTCTCGGCCTCGGCTGGTGTGGGGTCGCTGGTGCCTGCGTTGTTGACGACGACGTCGAGTCGGCCGTGGGCCTCGACCGCCGTGGCGATCAGGCGTTCGCGATCGGCGGCATCGGTCAGGTCGGCGGTGACCGCGAGCACCCGGTCGCCGAGCTCGTCGCGCAGCTGCTCGAGGCGGTCCGCGCGACGCGCCGCGACCACGACGTGGGCGCCGGCGCCGTGCAGGACCCGGGCGAACCGGTCGCCGAGGCCCGACGAGGCGCCGGTGACGACCGCGACCTGTCCGGTCAGGTCGAACAGCGAGCCCAGGTGCTGGGCGAGTTCCTCGGTCCGAGGAGTGTCGGTCTGGGGACCGTCGCTCACTTGACGACCACCACCGGGGTGCCGACCTGGGCGAAGTCGTAGAGACCCGCGGCATCCGCGTAGCGCTGACGGATGCACCCGGCGGACCGGTACTGGCCGAGCTCGGCCTCGCTCTGCAACGGGCGACCGCGCCGGTCGACGGGGATCGAGTGGAACCCGATGGCAGCGGAGTTGCCCCAGGTGAAGCGCACCATGAACTCCATGCGCGACGCGCCGTTGAGCGACGTCGTGTGCCGGCTCTTCGAGAACACGGCGTAGTGCCCCGGTCGCGGCGTGTTGGCACGACCCGAGACCAGGTAGCTGTTGACCACGACCTCGTGCTCGTCGACCCACCAGACGCGCTGCTGCTCGACGGAGTAGATGAGCCGGCGGCCCGATCCCGAGTCGAACGGCGCGTCGGGGAAGGCGGGCGGCGGGGGCTGACACGCCGCGAGCAGGAACATGGCGACGATCGCGAGCGCTCCGAGTGCCACCTGTGCCGGTCGCACCCGACGCCGACGCGCCGGGGTGAGATCGTGGGGCGCGAGCGCCGCCGCCGTGTGCTGATCAGCCATCAGGTCCATCCCTCGTTGCGTGCTCCGAAGCTCGCGGAAGACTACTGCGGTGCGCTCAGGATCTGACCAGACGGCGGATGGCGGCGGTCGCCTCGGCGAGCTTCTCGTCCGCCTCGTCGCCACCTTCGGCGATGGCGTCGGCGACGCAGTGACCGAGGTGGTCCTCCATCAATCCGAGCGCGACACCCTGCAGCGCTCGGGTGACCGCCGAGATCTGGGTGAGGACGTCGATGCAGTACGTGTCCTCGTCGATCATCCGCTGCAGCCCGCGCACCTGACCCTCGATGCGCCGAAGACGCTTCAGGTAGGCATCCTTCTCCTCGTCGTAGCCGTGCATCTCTCGATCATACCGCCTTCGACCTCATACCCCTGAGGGGTATTCACCGCGGCCGCGCGGTCAACCGAGGTGGTGCTCGCGGATCCATGTGTGCATCGCGATCCCGGATGCCACGCCGGCGTTGATCGACCGGGTCGAACCGAACATCGAGATCGAGCACACCATCGACACCGCGGTGCGGGCGTCCTCGGAGAGCCCTGGGCCCTCCTGCCCGAACAGCATCAGCGAACGGGCCGGGAGCGCCGTGGTCTCGATGGGGACCGAGCCGTCGAGGTTGTCGATGCCGACGAGCTCCAGGTGCTCGTCGAGCGCGTGCGCGACGAGCCCGTCGATCGACGGGTGGTGCACGACCTCGAGGTAGCGGTCGGTGACCATGGCGCCGCGCCGGTTCCAGCGTCGACGACCGACGATGTGCACCCTCCGCACGCCGAAGGCGTTGGCGTTGCGCACCACCGTCCCGATGTTGAAGTCGTGCTCCCAGTTCTCGATCGCGACCTCGAGGGGGAACCGGTGCCGGTCGAGATCCGCGACGATCGCCTCGACGCTCCAGTAGCGATAGCGGTCCGCAACGTTGCGACGATCGCCCTCGGCGAGCAGCTCCGGATCGAGGTGGTGGCCCTCGGGCCAGGGGCGCGGGTGCGGGCCGACGCCGATCTGGGGCGGATTGTCAGTCACGGGTCCGGACCGTAGCGTCGGACCATGGCAGACCCTCCCACCGGCGGCGACGATGCGATCCCGACGGCAGCGTCGGTCGTCCTCCTGGTGGCCCACGGTTCACGAAACCCTGCCGCGGGTGCCGAGCACGAGCGCCTGTGCACGCAGGTGCAGCGTCAACTCGACGCTGAACAACCCGACGGCTCGGCGCCGCGGGTACGCGCCGCGTACCTCGAGATCACCGAGCCCGACATCCCCGCCGCGGTCGACACCGCGGTGGCCGACGGGGCCACGACGGTCCGCCTGCTCCCCCACTTCCTCTCACCCGGCAACCACGTGGCGGTCGACCTGCCACGCATCACCGACGACGCTCGCTCGCGACACCCCGGGGTCCGGATCGAGCTCATGGAACACCTGGGTGCGGACCCGGCACTCGTCGGTCTGCTGGCCCGACGCGCGGCGGGCTGAACGCCGCGAGCTGAACGCCGCTGGTGGCGTGGCCCGGACGCGCCACCGGCGTGGACCCCGCCCGGAGGACGGAGTGCCACGCCGGCGACACACGACCCGGGAGGACCCGGGCCTGGCAGGTACGTCGATCAGATCCCGATGCGCTGAGCGAGCAGCTCGCGGTGGTAGGTCGGATCACCGAAGAGCAGCTCGGAGCTCTTCGCACGCTTGAAGTACAGGTGCGCCGGGTGCTCCCAGGTGAAGCCGATGCCACCGTGGATCTGGATGTTCTCGGCAGCGGCGTGGAAGTACGCCTCGGAGCAGTAGGCCTTGGCCAGCGAGGCCACCGACGGCAACTCGTCGTTGAGCTCGGAGGCGCACCAGCCGGCGTAGTACGCAGCGGACTTGGCGGACTCGACCTCGAGCAGCATGTCGGCGCACTTGTGCTTGATGGCCTGGAAGGAGCCGATCGGGCGACCGAACTGCACGCGGTCCTTGGCGTACTGCACGGCGGACTCGAGCACTTCCTGGCCGCCGCCGACCTGCTCGGCGGCGAGCGCCACGGCGGCCAGGTCGAGCACGGTGGACAGCACGTCCCAGCCGGCGCCGTCGGTGCCGATCAGCGTGGCGGGCACAGCCTCGTAGACCAGGCGGGCCTGCTTGCGGGTCTGGTCCATGGTGGACAGCGCCGTGCGGGTGAGGCCTGCGGCGTCACCGTCGACGGCGAAGAGGCTGATGCCGGCCTCGGTGCGAGCGGCGGTGATGATCAGGTTCGCGGTGTGGCCGTCGAGGACGTAGAGCTTCTCGCCGTCGATCTTCCAGGCGTCGCCGTCCTTGGTGGCGGTGGCGGTCACGGCCTCGGCGTCCCAACGGCCGTTCGGCTCGGTGTAGGCGAGGGTCGCGATGGTCTCGCCCGACGCGATGCCCGGCAGGTAGGCGGCCTTCGGCGGCGTCGTCACCGGAGTGCAGCAGGGTCTGGCCGGCGAGCACGACGGTGGAGAAGTAGGGGGCGCACAGCAGGCGGCGGCCCATCTCCTCGAGCACGACGATGAGCTCGACGAAGGAGTAGCCGGATCCACCGAACTCCTCGGGGATCACGAGGCCCTGCAGGCCCATCTGCTCGGCCATCTGGGTCCAGACGGCGGTGTCGTAGCCGGACTCGGTGTCCATCAGCTCACGGACGGTCTCTTCGCTGGACTTGGCGTTCAGGAAGTCCTTGACGACCTTGCGCAGTGCTTCCTGGTCCTCGCTGAATGCGAAGTTCACGGTGGATCCCCCTGTGTGGGTGTCGGTGACTCGAACGCCGAGTTGTCTAGACCGTCCCGAACAACTGGACAACTCACCCGGTGTACACCGCTGTACACCCGTCACACCGTCCAGTTATTCTGGACGGTGTGACAGAGATCGGGGTGAGAGACCTCCGCCGGGAGCTCCCGGCGGCGATCCGGCGTGCCGGGGCCGGGCGAGCGCATCGTCGTCACCGTCGATGGCACCCCCGTCGCGCAGCTCGGACCGCTCGAGCCGGTCGACGGCACCCTCACGCTCGAGGACCTCGCCGCACGCGGTCAGCTCGTGCTCGCCCGCCGCGGCGACCGACCGGAGACCACGTTCGCGATGCCCATGTGGGCCGGGACCCGCCTCGATCAGCTGGTGCGGGAGATCCGCGGCCGATGAGCAGCACTGCGGGAGTCAGAACAGATCAGCTGGTGCGGGAGATCCGCGGCCGATGACGGTCTTCCTCGACACGACCGCGCTGCTGGGCAGGTTCCTCGAGGGACCCGCCCGCGAGGTGATCCACACCACGATGGCCGAGGACCCGCAGTGGTGCGCGAGCGCGCTCGCGCTCTCCGAGGCGCTCATGCTGGTCGACCGCCTCGGCGACGATCCCGTCAGAGCCGACGAGCTGCGACGCTCGATCCGCGACGACTGGGAGCGCATCAACGTCGTGCCGGTCGACCAGCGATGCCTCGACCGCGCGGCCGAGATCGGTCGAACCCAACCGGTCCGCACCACCGACGCCCTGCACCTTGCAGCTGCGGACCGACTGCCGCGCCCGCTCACCTATCTCACCTTCGACCCGGCGCAGATCCCCGTCGCCATGGCGCTGGGCTTCGAGGTCACGAGCGTCGAGCGGCGCAGCTGAGCGCGACGCGCGGCCCCGTCATCGCTCGTCGACGCGCAGACCCCGGTCCGGTCGCCACGACGTGATCGCCATCGTCCCGTTCGCTTCGTCGACCTCGGACAGGACCACCAGGTCGACATCGAGACGGAACAGGTGGAACGGCCCCGGAGGTGCGCCGACGAGCTCGCCGACGCGTGCGACCTCGTCGGCGTCGACGATCTCGACCGCGACGCCGCTCAGCTTCGCGTCGCCGCCCTCCATCGATCCGTCGCCCGGGTTGGAGTGCAGCGCGAAGCGGCCGTCGCGCTGAAGGTCGCGCGCCTTGAGGGCGCCCGGCATGGACCCCAGGTAGAGATCGCCCTCGACCAGCGGCACCTCGGTGCCGCTCATCCGCGGTGCCCCGTCGCGGCGCAGCGTCGCGAGGACGTGGTGCTTGGTGCACTGGAACCGGGCCAGGACGGCGGCCGCGAGGGCGGGTTGTTCGGACTCGACGGTGGACCAGCGGGACGCTTCGTTGCTCATGTCGCCATCATCGACGCAGGTCCCTGACAGATCCTGTCAGGAATGTGGGCGTACCTTCGACAGCGTGCGAGCGACACGACTCATGGCCCTGTTGATGCTCTGCCGCAGTCGCGAGCGGTGGACCGCCGCCGAGCTCGCCGACGAGCTCGAGGTCTCGGTCCGCACCATCTACCGGGACATCGCGGCGCTGCAGGCGACCGGCGTGCCGCTGTGGACCGAGACCGGACCGGGCGGCGGGATCCGCATCCTGCCCGGGTGGTCGAGTCGGGTCGAGGCACTCACCGGTGACGAGGCCGCCGCGCTCGCACTGTCGGGCGTGCCCTCCGCCGCCTCGGAGCTGGGCCTGGGCGCGGTCGCGTTGTCGGCGCAGCTCAAGGTACGAGCGGCGCTCCCCCCGGAGCTCGCCGCTCGGGCGACGCGCATCGAGCAGCGCCTGCACCTCGACCTGCCCGGATGGTTCCACCGACCCGACCCGACCGAGCACCTGGCCGACGTCGCCGGCGCCGTCTGGTCGGGCAACCGCCTCGATCTCACCTACCTGCGCAGCGACCGCACCGTCAGGCGCCGCGTCGATCCGCTCGGCCTCGTCCTCAAGGCCGGCACCTGGTACCTGGTCGCCTCGCACCGCGGGTCGATCCGGACCTACCGAGTGGGTCGCATCGCAGCGTGCTCGGTCCGTGACGAGCCCGCCGACCGTCCGGCGAGCTTCGACCTGGCGTCGTGGTGGGCCGGGTCCTCCGAGGAGTTCGGTCGCAGCGTGCTGCGTGCCGCCTGCCGACTCCGACTGTCGCCCGCCGCGCAGCGCCGCCTGCGCGATGTGACCGATCCGTCCGCCGCGCAGCGGGCCCTCGCTGCTGCCGACGAGGCCGATCCACACGGGTGGCGCACCGTCGAGCTCGAGATCGAGAGCGACGATGTGGCCTCTTCGCAACTCATCGCGCTCGGTGCGGGAGTCGAGGTGCTCGCGCCGGACTCATTGCGGACGCGTCTGCACGAGCTCGGATCGGACATCGCCCGTCGCCACCTCCCGGATGGGGTGGAATAATTTTATTAACCGTGGAGCGACCCTGCCGATCCCTACTCCATGAAACGAACGATCTTCACTCTCCTCGCCACACTGGTGGTGGCGACCGTCCTGAGTGCCTGCCAGACGGGCGTGACCATGTGGAGCAGGTGTTCGCCCGCCGCCGGCGGCAACACCTCGGGCACCGACGGCAGCTACGTCCTGAGCTGCAAGGGCGGTCGCTGGACCCCCGTGATGACCGTCGAGGAGTACTCCCGTGTGAGTCGGGGCGAAGACGTGAGGATCGCCCCGCTGCCCCAGCCACCGCGGCCCGCCACGACCACCACGCCTCGCCCGACGACACCGCCCACGACGGCCGCACCGCCCACGACGGCGACACCGCCCACGACGGCCGCACCACTGCCGCCGCTGGCGGTCGGGGCGGCTGATCTCGCCGGCGGGCAGCAGTTCACCTGCGCCCTGACCGACGGCGCCGTCAGCTGCTGGGGTCGCAACAACCGAGGACAGCTCGGCAACGGCACCACGACGAACAGCACCGTTCCCGTCAGCACCGGCATCACCAACGCCACCCACGTCGAAGCCGGCATGGAGCACGCCTGCGCGACGTTGACCGACCGCACCATCAAGTGCTGGGGCAACGGCCACTACGGGCAGGTCGGCCTGGGCATCTACCAGGACCGCACCAGCCCGACGACGGTCCCGGGCGTCACCGGCGCCACCGACGTGGCGGCCGGCCCGCTGCACACCTGCGCGCTGGTCACCGGTGGTGCGGCCAAGTGCTGGGGTCGGGGCGATTCCGGCCAGCTGGGCAACGGGACGTTCTGGGACTCCCTGACGCCGACGGACGTGACGGGTCTCACCGGCGCCGTCGAGCTCGCTGCCGGCTCGGGGCAGACCTGCGCGCTGATCGACGACGGGACGATCGAGTGCTGGGGCAACAACGGCAACGGCGAGCTCGGCGACGGCTACGCGTCGGGCGGTCGCTCGACGGTCCCGGTGACCGTCTCGGGCATCGACACCGCCGTCTCGATCGGGACGGGCGACTGGTTCAGCTGCGCCGTCCTGGCCGATGGAGCGAACCGGTGCTGGGGCTACAACGGCGGCGGCAACCTCGGCGACGGCACCACCACGAACGCCAGCCTCCCCGTCTCGACACCCGGAGTCAGCGACGCCACCCAGATCACCGGCGGCGTCTACCACACGTGTGCCGCCAGCGGCATCGTGCAGTGCTGGGGCACCGGCAGCAACAGCCAGCTCGGCAACGGCTCGGACAACTCCTCGCTGACCCCGGTCCAGGTCCAGGGGCTCAGCGATCCGGTCGACCTCGCCGCCGGCACGTACCACACGTGCGCGATCTTCGCCGACGACTCCATCCGGTGCTGGGGCGCCAACCCCTACGGCCAGCTCGGCAACGGCGCCACCACCAACTCGAACCTGCCGGTCACCGTCAGCTCGGTCTGACCCAGCAGCGCCTCCTGGCACCCGGGCCGTGTCGGTCGCAGCCACGGCTGCGCACGGCACGGCCCGGACGCGAGACTGGGCACATGTCCGACGCAACCTCGACGCTGCACCACGCCGACACCGACCTCGAGATCCACAAGCTCGTCGTGGGCCCGGTCGACAACAACGTGTTCGTGCTGCGGTGTCGCCACACCGGCGATGCCGTCCTGATCGACGCCGCCAACGAGCACGAGCGCCTGCTCGAGCTGGCTCGGGCGCTCGGCGTGCGCCGGGTGCTCGAGACCCACGGCCACTGGGACCACATCCAGGCGGTGCCCGAGCTGCGCGACGCGGGCTACTCGGTGGGGGTCACCTCGCAGGACGCCGCCATGCTCGACAGCTACGACGAGATCATCGAGGACGACTCGGTCATCGAGGTGGGGCGCCTGCGCCTCCGGACGATCCACACCCCCGGCCACACCCCCGGCTCGATGTGCTTCTCGGTCGAGGGCAAGCCGCTGCTGTTCAGCGGCGACACGCTGTTCCCCGGCGGGCCGGGCAACACCACCTTCGAGGGCGGCGACTTCACCACGATCATCACGTCGCTCGAGCGGCGACTGTTCGCTCCCCTGGCAGCCGACACGATCGTCATGCCGGGCCACGGCGACGACACGACGATCGGCACCGAGTCCCCCCAGCTACAGGAGTGGATCGACCGAGGCTGGTGAGCGCTCGGGATCGTCCTGCTCCACTGCCCTGTCGAGATCGACCGAGGCTGGTGAGCGCTCTGGGTCGTCCTGCTCGAGCAGTTGGAGGGTCTTCGACTCCTCAGCCGCGAGCCGGACGCTGCGGAGCACCAGGGTGACCGACCCGGCGAACAGCGCCACCAGCACGACGAGCCTGACGGGTCCGGGTGTGTCGATGGCGAGCAGGATCGTCCGGGCGTTGAGCACGACGATCAGTCCGCCGACGACCGTGCCGAGCACACGGGGCGCCAGGATCTTGACCACCCACGCGGCGAACGGCGCGACGACGACCGCGCCGGCGAGCAGCGCGCCGACCTGCGCCCAGTCGACCTCGTCCGCGCCGAGGTGCGTGAGGAAGCCCACGCTCGCCGCGAGTGCGACGAGCAACTCCGACAGCGAGACCGAGCCGATCGCCTTGCGTGGTTCCATCTTGCCGACCGTCATCAACGTCGGCGTCGTGACCGGACCCCATCCCCCACCACCGATCGCGTCGACCACGCCGCCGACCGCGCCGAGCGGCACCAGGAAGCGTGGCCGCAGGTGCGACGGGTCGGCTGCGCTGCGCGTCACGCCGAACGCGAACCTGGCGAGCATGTACCCGCCGAGCACGAACAGGATCGCTGCGGTGATCGGCGCGAAGGCGTCGCCGTCGACCGAGGCGAGGAACGTCGCCCCTGCGTATGCGCCGATCGCACCCGGCACCCCGAGCAGCCCGACGGTGCGCCAGTGCACGTTGCCGAAGCGCCAGTGGCTGGCGCCCGAGACCATCGCGGTGCCGACCTTCGCGGCGTGGATCACCGCCGAGGCCGCCGCGGCGGAGGCGCCGGCCGCAACCAGCACCGAGGTCCCGATCACCCCGAACCCCATGCCCAGTGAGCCGTCGATCAGCTGCGCCACGAAACCTGCGGCGACGAACACGATCAGACGTTCCACCTGGCCTCCTGGGGTCGGCCGCCCCGGACGCTCCGGAACACGAGGTTTCCTATTGAACAGGTAGGAATGGTCGGGGTCAATGTCGAGCGTCGGTCCGTGGACGCTCCGGACGTGACCGACGGCCCGTGCGGACCTATTTCCACTACCCAGGTAGTGGAAATACACTGGGCCCATGGCCGCCGCCGATCCGACCTCCGCCGCCCCTGCCGCACCCGACACCGCAGCTGGTACCCCGCTCTTCCAGATCGAGGACCTGCGCGTCGCTCCCGCTGCCCAGCCCGACGCCGAGATCCTGCGTGGCGTGTCGCTGACGGTCCGCCCCGGCGAGGTGCATGCGCTCATGGGCCCGAACGGCTCGGGCAAGTCGACGCTCGCCAGCACGCTCATGGGGTCCCCCGAGTACGTCACGACCGGCGGCACGGTCACCTACAAGGGCGAAGACATCACCGACTGGACCGCCGACATCCGCGGCAAGGCCGGCATCTTCCTGGCGTTCCAGTACCCCCAGGAGATCCCGGGCATCTCGGTGCGTCAGTTCCTGCGACAGGCGCTCTCGGAGCGCAAGGGCATCGACCTGTCGGTGCTCGAGATCCGCCTGGCGATGATGGACTGGATGAAGCGCCTCGACATGGACCCGGCGTTCGCCGACCGCTTCCTCAACGAGGGTTTCTCCGGCGGCGAGAAGAAGCGCAACGAGATCCTGCAGATGGCCATCCTCGAACCGGAGCTCGCCATCCTCGACGAGACCGACTCGGGCCTCGACATCGACGCGCTGCGGGTCGTGGCGAGCGGCGTCAACGAGGTCCGCGCCGAGCGCAGCGACCTGGGCGTGCTGGTCATCACGCACTACCAGCGCCTGCTCGACCACCTGACCCCGGACGTCGTGCACATCCTCGTCGACGGCCGCATCGTGGACTCCGGAGGCCCCGAGCTCGCCGAGCGCCTCGAGGGCGAGGGGTTCGACGCATGGCGGTGACCGACACCAGCTCCGAGCCGATCGACGACCTCGACGTCGCGACGATCAAGGCCGACTTCCCGATCCTGGAACGCCGGATCCGCGACCAGCGACTGGTGTTCCTCGACTCCGCAGCGTCCTCGCAGAAGCCGATCCAGGTGATCCGGGCGATGGACCACTACTACGAGACGACGCACGCGAACGTGCACCGGGCGGCGTACACGCTGGCCGAGGAGGCCACCAACGCGCTCGAGGCGGCACGGTCGTCGGTCGCACGGTTCATCGGAGCCGGCGACCCGAACGAGGTCGTCTTCACCAAGAACGCCACCGAGTCGATCAACCTGGTCGCTCGCAGCTGGGGTGCAGCGAACCTGGGTACGGGCGACGCGATCCTGCTCACCCAGCTCGAGCACCACGCCAACATCGTCCCGTGGCAGCAGCTCGCCGCCGAGCGTGGCATCGAGATCCGCTGGATCCCCCTGACCGCCGACGGGCGCCTCGACCTGAGCGACCTGGATCGCCTGCTCGACGGGGTCAAGCTGCTCGCCGTGTCCGCCATGTCGAACGTCGTCGGCACCATCACCCCGGTCCGCGAGCTCGCCGACCGCGCCCACGCGTCCGGCGCCCTGGTCTGCGTCGACGCCTGCCAGTACGTGCCCCACGTCGCGACCGACGTGCACGCCCTGGGCGCCGACTTCCTCGCGTTCTCCGGACACAAGATGCTCGGCCCGACCGGCATCGGCGTGTTGTGGGCACGCATGGACCTGCTGCAGGCCATGCCGCCGTTCCTCGGAGGCGGCGGCATGATCCTCGACGTCACCCTCGACGGCTTCGTCGCCGCGGACGTGCCCCACAAGTTCGAGGCCGGCACCCCGCCGATCGCCGAAGCGATCGGGCTGGGCGCGGCGGTCGACTACCTGGACCGGCTCGGCATGGACGTCGTGCGTCGCCACGAGGTCGCGCTCACCGCCTACGCGCTGCGCTCGCTCACCGAGCGCTTCGGCGACCGGATCACGATCTACGGTCCGGACGAGCCGGCGGAACGCGGCGGCGTGATGAGCTTCGCGTTCGGCGACCTGCACCCCCACGACCTGTCGCAGGTGCTCGACCAGCACGGCGTGTGCGTCCGTCCCGGCCACCACTGCGCCAAGCCGCTGATGCGGGTCCTGGGCGTCGGGGCGACCGCCCGGGCGTCGTGGTACGTCTACAACGACGAGGCCGACATCGACGTGCTCGGCGATGCGCTCGAGTCCGCCGGCGACTTCTTCGCCTTCTGAGCCACCGTCTAGAGTTCACTGCTGCACTGCAAGGGAGGGCACCGAATGTCGGGCCTTGAAGACCTCTACCGCGAGATCATCCTCGACCACTACCGGAGCCCCCGGAACCGTGGCGAGCTGACGACGCCCCCGGCGACACGAGTCGAGGGCTTCAACCCCCTGTGCGGCGACGAGATCGTGGTCTACCTCGACCTCGACGACCCGGCGAAGGGCACCGACGCCGTCGTCACCGACATCCGCATCGGCGGTCAGGGCTGCTCCATCTCGCAGTCGTCCGCATCGATGATGTCCGCCGCGGTCAAGGGTCGCACGGTCGGCGAGATCGAGGACCTGACCAAGTCGTTCAAGGCGATGATGTCGATCCACGAGGAAGGGCTCGAGTCCGGCGACCTGGGCACGAACGACGACGATGCAGGCACACTGCCCCTCGGCGACCTCGAGGCGCTGCGCGGCGTGGTGAAGTTCCCCGTGCGGATCAAGTGCGCGACGTTGAGCTGGAACACGCTCGCCCAGGGCATCGCCGAGGCCGGCGAGCCCGCCACCGCCTGAAGCGCTCCCTCACCCGAGTTCCCACCCCGAATTCCGTCTCGGATTCGGGGTGATCACACCGAATCCGAGACGGAATTCGTGCAGTGTGATGCGGTGCGGTGCGGTGGTGTTCGGTCAGCTCGCGGGGACGTCCCAGTCGAACTGCGCGACAACCGGCGGGTGGTCGCTCAGCGCCTCGCCGTCGATGCTGAAGCGCTCACGGGGGAAGTCGATCGACGTCGCCTGCAGCGCCACCGTCGAGCCGCTGCGGTAGGCGAACTTGTCGATGCTGCCCGGCTCACCGCAGGCGAGCTCCGTGCACACGTCGGTCAGTCCGGTCGCAGCGAGGAACCGGTCCCAGATCACGACGTCGGCGCCGTCCGAGCCGTCGGGGTGATCGCTCGTGTGCAGGTTGGTGTCGCCACCGAGCACGATCGCCCGGTCGCCTCCGCGTGCGGCGATGAACGCCGCGAGCTCCTCGTAGTCGCGCTCCTGGAGCCACTGGTCCAACTCGGTGCCGCCCGCCTCTGCGTGCAGGCTGTACACGTCGACCTCACGACCGTCGCCCAGGGTCATCGTCATCATCCGGAAGCCCTTCATCGCCAGGCAGTCCGCGGCGCCACCGTCGGGCAGCACACCGCCGAAGCAGCCCTTCCACGCGTGATGCGTCTCGTTGGTCAGCGGGTAGCGCGACATGATGCCGATGCCGTCGCCGACGAGCAGGCCACGCGACGAGGCGTCGACCCCGACGGCCTCGGGGCCCGGATGGCGATCGCTGCGGTAGGGGTGCTCCGCCTGCGAGCGGAGGCGGGTGTGGTAGTTCGCGAAGTCGAGCAGGCCGGCGACGGGCACCCACCAGTCGAAGTCCTCCTGGGTGAGCACGACGTCGTAGGCATTGAGCAGCGGGCTGATCAGCGGCAGGTTGCGCTCGGGCTCGGAGCCGGAGATGCCCTGGGGCAGACCCGCGACGTTGTAGGCCAGGACCGAGAACGTTCCGGGCGGCTCCGGCAGCGGTGCCACCGTCGTGGGCGGACTGCCCGGGTCCGACGGCGGCGGCGTGCAGGCGCCCGCCAGCCCGACCGACACGACCACGGCGGCCGCACCCGCGACCACACGCGAGCGACCCTTCCCCCACCCGGCTGAACGCAACATGGCGCCGAGGTTACGCACCTGTGCCGGGCCCCGACAATGAGTCTGAACCCCATTCACCCTCCGTGGCGAGCGGGTCCCGACGAGCGTTCAGCGCCCGTCGACGGCGCGTTCAGCGCTCGGCGAGCTCGTTCATGCGGGTCGCGAGCTGCACGTCGAGCTCGGTGATGCCGCCGACGTCGTGGGTGCTGAGACGCACCGACACCGACGAGTAGACGTTCGACCAGTCGGGGTGGTGGTCCATCTGCGCGGCGACGGTCGCCGCGGCCGACATGAAGCCGAAGGCCAGAGCGAAATCCGCGAAGCGGAAGTCGCGGCGCAGGGTGCCGCCGTCGAGCTCCCACCCGGGGAGTCCGCGCAGCGCCTCGGCGAGCTCGTCGGGTCCCAGGGCAGTCGGTCGCGCCATGACGACGAACCTAACCGCGCCGGTGCCCGACGAGCTCGCGGCTCACTCGTCGAAGTCGAAGCCCTCGAAGTCCTCGGGTGTGTACTCCTTGTTCTCGACCATCACGAGCCAGTTGCCGGCGTTGTCGCGCAGGATCGCCTCCTTGCCGTAGGGCCGATCCGCCGGCTCCTGGATGAAGGTGACGCCCTTGGCCGAGAGGTCCTCGAAGGTCGCCTGGCAGTCGTCGACGGTCACGCCGATCCCGGTCATCGAACCGGCCGCGAGCGAACGCTGGATCGCCTCGGTGAGGCCGTCGTCGAGGGGCGCTCCGGGGGTGGTGATGTGCAGGGAGAGCTCCGGCTGGCTGGGGTGGACGACGGTCACCCACCGGTAGTCGCCGAAGCTGATGTCCTCGCCGGGCTTGAACCCGAGCACGTCGACGTAGAAGTCGCGTGTCTCGTCGAGGTCGGTGCAGAAGATGCTGATGAGGGAGACGTTGGTGATCATGTGATCGACCGTACGGACCTGCGGCTCAGGACGCTTCTCCGGGATTGCTCGATCCCATCGGCGACTCGTCGCCCGCCTGCTCGTCGCCCGGTGCCCGGGTCGGCCGGTGGTCGAGCACCGAGACGCCGCGCATGAACAGGAAGCACCCCGGGATCCGCGGCGCCCCGTCGCGGGCGAAGCGATCGCGGTACTCCATCGGTGATTCGCCGGTGAGGTCACGGAACCGCGACGAGAACGAGCCGAGGCTCGAGTAACCCACCATCATGCAGACCTCGGTGACGGTCAGGTTGGCCGAGCGCAGCAGGTCCTGTGCCCGCTCGATCCGACGTCGGGTCGCGTACCGCATCGGTGGTTCGCCGTAGACCGATCCGAACGAGCGCACCAGATGGTGGCGGGAGATCCCGGCCAGCTCGGCGAGCTGGTCCAGCTCGATCGGCTCGGCGAAGTGGCGGTCGATGTGGTCACGCACCCGACGCAGGTGCGGGATCAGGTCGATCGGCACCTGGCGGGTCGCGGTCGGAGTCACCGCACCATTGTCGCCCGTTCACGACGGACCGGGTGCAGCGGGACGCACTCCCATGCGGGCGGCGACCCCGAGATCCCGCACGGCGGATCGAGCGGCACCGACCCTCGCCGCTCGCCCCGTGGCCTGGGCGAGGGCCGCGACGCCGATGCCCTCGTAGCTGTGGATCCGCTCGACGGTGAATCCGAATCGTCGCTGCAGTCGGCGGCGGCGGGCCCGGCTGGTGTGCTCGCTGCCGGTCAGCGCGTCGGGCCCGTCCCAGAAGCTCAGTGCGACGCCGCTACGGATCGACGCGTCCGCGAGCCAGAAGCTGCCCCGGAACCCGGCGTCGCGCGCTTGGAACGGCAACGTGGCGCGGTGGATCTCGTCCAGCGCCTCGGCATGCTGGGTGCTGCCGCTGATCCACGTCGCCCGGACCCAGCGCCACACCGGACCGACCTCGACGTCGTCGTGTTCAGCACCTCGGCCGACGACCGTCATCGTCTCGATCGCGTGGACGCACAGCCCGATGCGCTCGGCGATCCTCGCTCGGTCCGCGCCGTCGTGTCCGCGTGCGGCGTCGAGCGCATCGGCATCGCGCCAGGCGGTCACGATGAGCACCTGACCGGACAGCCGGTCGGCCATCCAGTAACCGCTGCGAGCGCCGAGCTGCGCGGTGAAGCCGGGGACGAGCTCGTCGCGGACCGCACGAGCCGCGTCGTCGAGCCGATGGGCGTCGATGGTGCCGTGCACGACCTTGGCCAGCATCCGTGGCTCCTCTCTCGATGCCGTCCGGTGCGAAGTGGCACCCGACGCTCCTGGAAGACTCCGCCGTCGCCGTTACAGCACCGCGTCACGGGCTCGGCTCGGAATCCCGGGAACGGTCCATGCGCTCGCAGGTAGCGTCGACCACATGCGACACCGGCTCGCCGCCGTCCGGAGGCAGTGATGCACGATCCGCCGTTCGTCCAGGTGCTCGGAGCCGTGCGCTTCGTGGGCGACGACGGCGGGTCGGTCACCCTGCCCAGTGCCAGCCAGCGCCGACTGCTCGCGCTGCTCGCGCTCGGGGCGGGGGCCACGCTGCGCAGCGACTTCATCTGCGAACTGCTCGGACTCTCCCACGGCGCCCTGCGCACCACGGTGTCCCGGCTGCGACGACGTCTCGGTGAGCAGATCATCGTGACCGACGCCGTCGGCTACGGCATCGGTTGCCCGGTCGACGCAGCGTTGTTCGCCGAGACCGTGGTCGCGCACCACGCCGTCGACGACCGCCTGTCCGCGCTCGACGCAGCGCTCGCGCTGTGGCACGGCGACGTGCTCGACGAGTTCCGTCACGAGGCGTGGGCCGAGGCCGACGCGACCCGGCTCGACGAGCTGCGCTGCCTGGCCACCGAGGAGCGCTTCGAGTGCCTGTTGCGTCGTGGTCGCAGCGGCGAGGTGGTCGCCGAGCTGGAGTCCTACCTGGCCACGCACCCCCTGCGTGACCGGCCGTGGGGCCTGCTGATGGAAGCGCTCGCGGAAGAAGGTCGACGCAGCGAGGCCCTGCGCCGCTACCAGGAGTACAGGTCGCTGCTCGAGCAGACGGGGCTGGACCCTTCCGAGACGGTTCGCTCGATCGAGCAACGCATCGCCGCGGGGCAGGTCGCCACCGCCCATCTCGAGACCGGGCACATCGGGTCTGGGCACGTCGAGACCGGGCACATCGGGACAGGGCACATCGGGTCTGGGCACACGGGCACAGGCCGAACAGGCACCGGCCACGACGACGGGCCCGAGGCGGAACGTCGCACGTCGACGAATCGGCCTGGGGAACGAACCGCGGTGCAGGTCCCCCTGCCCGGCACGGTGCGCCTCGCGGCCAGGTCGATCGGCCGGTACCGGGAGCTCGCCACGCTCGCGCAGGAGCTCGGCCTGGTCCGACGAGGTCGACTCCGGGCGGTGGCCCTGAGCGGCGAGGCGGGGATCGGCAAGACGACCGTTCTCGCGACCTTCGCCCGGTCCCACCAGGGACGCAACGGCGCGACGGTGCTCTACGGGCGCTGTGAGGACGGTGGCGCCGTGCCGCTGCAACCGCTGCGCAGCATCGTCGAGTCGATCGTCGAGCACGCGCCGACCGACCTGCTGCGAGCGCACTGCGAGCGCTTCGGCGGCGAGCTCCTCCGTGTCGCACCTCAGCTGGCCACCCGACTCTGGGTGCCCCCACCGCTCACCGCGGACGACGCGATCGAACGCCACCAGCTCTTCGCCGCGATCACCGACCTGCTCCGTCGATCGACCACGACCGGTCCGGTGGTCCTGCTGCTCGACGACCTCCACTGGGCCGAGCCCACCTCGCTGCTGCTCGTGCGGCATCTGGCCCTCGAGCTCGCCGACGCACCGGTGCTGTTGGTCGTGTCGTACCGGGACGTGAGCGCGACCATGTCCGAGGACCTTCGAACGACGCTGACGGCGCTCGACTGCATCGACGCCGTGCGACTGCACCTGCAGGGCGTCGAGGACGGCGGACTCGAGGCGATCGCCACGGCGGCGGTCGGGGTCGCCGCGCCACTGGCCGACGACGTGCTCGGCCGCCTGCGCGACCAGACCGCCGGCAACCCGCTCTACGCGGCACATCTGTCGCGACACCTCGCCGACATCGGTGTGCTCGCCGTCGAACAGGACGTGCTCCGACTGACCGCGCCGCTCGACGACACCGGTGTGCCCGACAGCCTGGTCGAGGTCGTCCGGAGTCGGGTGCTGTCCCTCGGCCCGACGGCGCAAGCGGTGCTGCGATCCGCGTCGGTGCTCGGCGTCGAGTTCGACCAGCGAGTGCTGCTCGGGATGTGCGACCTGGACGACGACGAACTGGTCGCCGTGCTCGACGCCGCGGTCGACGCCGGGCTGCTGGTCGAGGGCGACCGAACCACAGGGTCGATGCGGTTCACCCATGCGCTCGTCGCGCGGGCGCTCTCGGCCGAGATCGGTGCTCCCGGCCGGCGACGGCTGCACGAGCGAGCGGCAGACGCGCTGCTGACGACCGATGCACAGATCTCCTCCGCGGAGATCGGCGACGAGCTCCCCGTGGCCACCGTCGTCGCCCTGGCCCGCCACGCGGCAGCGGCGGGTGACCTCGCCGCCGCGCAGCACCGGGCGACGACGGCGGGCGACTCCTTCCTCGACCACCTGGCGCCCGCCGAGGCGGCCACCTGGTACGGCACCGCGCTCGATCACGCCGTGGCGCTCGGTCGCTCCACGGCGGTGGCCGACCTCACCGCACGGCTCGGCGAGGCCCGCGTCCGGGCGGGTGACCCCCGGGCGGACCGGACGCTGCTCGACGCCGCCGGGCTCGCGCGACGCTGCGGTGCCCACGACGTGCTGGTGCGAGTCGCGCTCGCCCTGGACCACGCCGTCATGCGACTCGGCGGCATCGAAGAGGAACACCTGGCGACGGTCGAGGCCGCCCTCCGCGTCGCGGACCGGGTCGACCCGGTCGCGCACGCCCGTCTGCTCGCCGTGCACGCCGAGTTCCTGTTCCACACCGACCGCGCCGACGAGCGTCGGCGCGACGCGGCGGCCGCCGTCGAGCTGCTCGAGACGGTCGACGACCCTGCGGCCCTGCCGCAGATGATCCCGGCGTTGACGTACGCGCTCTGGGGGCGTGGCACGGTGGCGCTCCGCCGTGACCTGACGCTCCGGGCCGTGGCGGCCGCCGACGAGCTCGACGACCGGATGCTGCAGTTCTGGAGTCGACGGTCCGCGTACTTCGCCGCGGTCGAGTCCGCGGACGCCGAGCTCGCCGCGTCGACGATGTCGCGCCTGCGCTCGATCGTCGACGAGGTGCCCGAGCCGCGGCTGCGCTGGATGCTCGGCGTGCTCGACACGTTCGAGGCGACGATGGCGGGCCGCCTCGACGACGCGCAGCGGCACGCCGGGACGTCGGTGGCGCAGGGCGTCCGGATCGGCGAACCCGATGCGCTCACCGTCGGCGCCCGACAGCTGTTCGTGATCCGTTCCTTCGGTGGACGTCACGGCGAGCTGATCCCGATGCTCGAGTCGCTCGTCGCCGACCACCCGCAGTCGACGCAGTACCGACTCGGTCTCGCGGTGGCCAACGCGGCGGACGGACGTCTCGACGTTGCGCGAGCGGTGCTCGATCGCGGCACGTCCGAGGGGTTTGCGCACGTGCCGGTCGACCACCTGTGGACCACCGCGATGATCGGGTACTCGGTGCTGGCCGTCGCGCTCTCCGACGGCGACGCCGCCGACGAGCTCCGAGGACTGCTCGAGCCGTTCGCAGGTGAGGTGGCCTTCAACGGGACGACCAGCCAGGGACCGATCAGTGCGTACCTCGGCCGGCTCTGCTCGCTGCTCGGGGATCACGAGGCCGCGGAGCGGCACCTCCGGATCGCTCTGCGCACCGCAACCGACTTCGGCTGGGGCTACCACCGGGCGGCCACGTCGGTCGCGCTGGTCCAGGCGCGCCTGCGACGCGGTGGACACCTCGACTCGAGTTGTTCGACGCTGCTCGAGGACGCGAGCGAGCTGGCTGCCCGACACCGCCTGGCGGGCATCGCAGCGCAGCTGGCCTCGATGGATCTCGCCCGCCCCGATGTCTCGACATCGGACGACGGGGGCATGACACCGACGTGATCGACCACACCGCCACCGGCGGCCACCGACGGGGAACCACATGACACCCAGCAACGCGAGCGACAGCAACACGAGCGACAGCGACACGAGCAGCAGGCAGGACGCGACCGCTCCGACGTAGGGCCTGACGACAGCCCCGGTCACGATCGCGCCCGGCAGGTCGCGAGGATCGCCCTGGGCGGCGCACTGCTCCTGGCCGGGACGGGCCACCTGACCGTGCAGCGCGACGAGTTCCAGGCGCAGGTGCCGTCGTGGTTCCCGGCGAGCGCCGACGCGGTCGTCGTGGTCTCCGGCGTGGTCGAGCTGCTGCTCGGCGCCGCGCTCGTGTTCACGGGTCGCCGCCGCCGTGCAGCGGTCGGACTCGTCGTCGCCGGCTTCTTCGTCGTGATCTTCCCGGGCAACATCGCGCAGTTCGCCGAGGGCAAGGACGGCTTCGGGCTCGACACGGACGCCAAGCGGTTCGCCCGGCTGTTCTTCCAGCCCGTGCTGGTGGTGTGGGCGTTGTGGTCGACCGGCGCGTCGAGGCTGCTCCGCCCACCGCGAGACCGATGAACACAGACCGATGAACACAGACCGATGAACACAGACCGATGAACGCACAGCGAGGTCGACACAGAGCGGTGAGCGTCCGTCGGACCCCAGGGTGGGGCGGGACCTAGAGGTCCGACGGACGACCGTGGCCGCCCCGCAGCGGGGGGTGACGCGCTCGATGCGTCCTGCGGGTGCGGCGCGGCGTCAGCGGTGCAGCCCGTACGGGCGCTCAGGCGATGCGACGGCTCAGGGTCGCCTGCCCGGACTCCGGCAGGAAGAGATCCCCGGCGGCGTCGATCTTCGCGACGTACTCCGGCGCTGCGTCGAGCGCCGCGGTCCCTGCGTCGATCTCGTCGAGCGAGTCCGCCAGGCTGATCCATCCGATGGCTGCCCACGGCCCGTACATGGATCGTGTGAACAGGCCGTCCAGGCCGGTCACACCTCCGGCGTACTCCATCATCTCGACTCCCCAGGCCATCGCCTCGGCGATCTTGCCGGGTGCGCAGCGGGCGGTGATGACGTCCGCGACCTTGCCCTGATGACCACCGTCGCCGACGGTGGCGACGATGTCGATCAGTGCGTCCTCGGCCGGGCCGTCGAACAGCTCACTCGCGCTCTGGACCGCGTCGAGGTAGCCGACGTCGACCGCCAGCTTCTCGGTGGCATCACCGAGCTCGGCGTGGGAGTCGACGGTCGTCGTCCAGCTGAAGGTCCCGGCCGGTGCACCGAAGGTCACCTGCCAGGCCGCCAGGTCCAGTCCGGTCAGACTGGATGCCCTGGTCGTGATGTCCACTGCGAAGGCCGCAGCTTCGGACATGCGCTCCGGCAGGCAGGTGCGGGTTCGTACGAACAGGTACATGGGGTCCCCCCTCGTGTCGGCCCGCTCTCGTTCGGGCACTCGATGATGATCACGCGAGGGGGTTACAGCTGCGCGTCACCCGGGAGGGTGATGTGAGGTCAGCAACTGTTCGGACTCAGCGCTCGAGCGCAGCGCGATCCCACTGCCCCGCGTCGGCCGCGGCGACGTAGGTGCTGCGCAGGAACGACAGGAGCGCGGCGTCGGGGTCCGGCGCCGTGCGCACGGCTTCGTAGGGCAGCACGAACTCGGACAGCGCGTCGTCCCAGTGGGCGGCGGCCGGCTCGACCGCGGTCGATCGGAAGCCGTCGGGCTCGGGGTAGGCGTACGCGTAGAACGTGCCCTCGTCGCCGGGAGCGCCGGGCCAGAACCCGCAGCTGGCGACCTCGTGCGAGTACGCCTCGAGCATGACGTGGGGTCCGCAATTGGGGACGACGCCGGTGTAGGCGGGTGCGCGCCGTCCGGAGAACCGGGTGACCGCCAGGTCCATCGCACCGAAGAACAGGTGCACCGGGCTCGACTTGCCGACGAACTCCGAGCGGTAGCGCTTGAAGACCACGTCCATCGACGCGAGCGCCCGCCAGAACCTGTGCACCGCGTCGGGGTCGTAGCTCGCGTGTTCGTGGTCCTCGAGGAACGGGATCGCGTCAGGCAGCTCGACGGGCACCGGCCACGTCGCGGTGGCGACGCCGAGCTCGTCGAGCATGCGGTGCACCGCGACGTAGAAGTCCGCCACGCTGCGGGGCTCGAGCGCGAGCGTCCGACGATTGCCCTCGACGGTCTCCACGATCAACTGGTGGTGGAACAGGTCGAGGTCGATCTGGAACGCCGGCCCGGTCGGATGCGGCATGAGCGACGTCGTCAGACCACGCGAGGTCAGGTACATCGTGGAGTTCCACCAGTGGTTCGTCGGCGGGTCGCACGCAATGCGGATCTTTCCGATGACCTGCAGGTACAGGTGGAACGTGTCGCGGGTGTCGGTCCAGCGGGCGAGCGGCATCGCCGGCCAGGGTGCAGCCCCGTCGTCCGCCGGGCGCTCGTCGTCGGATCCCATGTGGCGCTCCTCGTCGGTCGGCGTGCGGACGAATGACAGCGTCGCACGCTGGTCGGGTTCGCGCAGGCCGGCCCGCGGATCCGGAGCGCATCACAGCTCGGTCGGTCGGGCGTCGCCGCGGAACTGGCTCATGTACAGGCGGTGGTAGAAGCCCTCGGCCGCCATGAGCTCGTCGTGGCTGCCGACGTCGACGACGCGACCATCGTCGATGGCGACGATGACATCCGCGTCGCGCACCGTCGAGAGCCGGTGTGCGATGACGAAGCTGGTGCGGCCCGACATCATTTTCGTGAGCGCCGCCTGCAGCTTGCGCTCGGTCTTGGTGTCGACGCTCGACGTCGCCTCGTCCAGGATGAGCACCGGTCGGTCCGCCAGCACGATGCGGGCGATCGTGATCAGCTGCCGCTGCCCCTGGCTGAGGTTCGACCCGCCGCCGCTGAGCACCGTCCGGTACCCGTCGGGCAGCGTCTCGATGAACGGGTGCGCACTCGCCACCTTCGCCGCGGCGATGCACTCGTCGTCGGTCGCGTCCAGCCGGGCGTAGCGGATGTTCGCCATGACGGTGTCGGAGAACAGATACGGCTCCTGCAGCACCATGCCGACGCACTGGCGGAGGCTGTCCTGGGTGAGGTCGTAGATGCTGGCCCCGTCGACGCGGATGTCGCCCCGCTGGATGTCGTAGTAGCGGGTGATCACGTTGATGATCGTGCTCTTGCCAGCGCCGGTGGGACCGACCAGGCCGATCTTCTGTCCGGGACGGGCGGCGAGGCTGACGTCGTGGAGGATCGGAACCCCCTCGACGTAGGAGAAGTCGACGTGCTCGAGCTCGACGTCACCCTGGGTCTGGGTGATCTCGCTGGCGTCGGGCCGGTCGACGATCTCGGGCTGCTCGTCGAGCACCTCGAAGACGCGGGTGGCCCCTGCGCCTGCCTGCAGCGCCATGTTGAGCACCTGGGCGAACTGGTTGAGCGGCCGGGCGAACATGCGGGCGAAGATGAAGAAGGAGGCCACCGTGCCGACGTCGACCGTGCCGCGCAGCGCCAGCCAACCACCGGCGAGCGCCACCAGTGCCACGTCGAGGTTCGACAGCATGGCGGACAGCGGCAGCGCGGTGAGCGCGACGAAGTTCGCCCTGGTGCCTGCCTCTCGGGCCTCGGCGCTGAGGTGGTCGAGCTTGGCGACGGCGCGATCCTCGACGCGGTAGGCCTTGACGGTGCGATCCCCGGTGATCAGCTCCTCGGCGGCGCCGTTGAGTGCGCCCGTCCGCTCCTGCAGCGTCGCGAACGCCGGCGCCGAATAGCGGCTCGTCAACTGCATCATGACGACGATCACCGGTGCGATGAGCACCACGGCGATCGACAGCTGCCAGCTCACGGCGAACATCAGGACGGTCGTGATCACGAGCGTGAACGCGGCGTTCACCGCCGGTGACAGTCCCTTGTCGAAGAGCTGACCGACCGAGTCGAGGTCGTTCGTGACTCGACTCATCAGGTCGCCGATCGGCTGCCGGTCGAAGAAGCGCAGGGACAGGGTCTGGGTGTGCTCGAAGACCTCCTTGCGCAGCTCGTACATGGCGTTCTGCGCCGCGACCGCGATGAGTCGTCCGGCGATCCACAGGCCGAGGAACCCGCCGACCGCGATCACGACGAGGGCTGCGAGGTAGCGCAACAGTTCGTCGGTGTCGCCGTCGCTGATCGGTCCGTTGATGATGACCCCGACGAGCACCGCGGGCACGAGCGCCAGGAACGTGCCGATCATGCTGGCGATCAGCACCCCGACGATGCGTCGCCTGGAGCGGAGGAGGTAGCCGGCGAGGCGCCGGAGCGGCTTCGCCGGGGCAGTGGTCGAGGGTGGGGAGAGCACGTCGTCAGGCATCGGTCGGCACCGCCCCGAGCTGGGACTCGTAGATGGACCGGTAGGCCTCGCTCGAGTGCAGCAACTCGCTGTGCGAGCCCTTCGCCACGATGCGCCCCTCGTCGAGCACGGCGATCACGTCGGCGGTCAGCACCGCGCTGATCCGCTGCGCGACCAGGAACACCGTGCTGTCGCCGATGAGGTTGCGGATGGCGTCCTGCACACGGCCCTCGGTCGCGACGTCGAGGGCGCTGGTGGTGTCGTCGAGCACCAGGATCTTCGGCGCACGCACCAGGGCCCGTGCGATGGACAGGCGTTGTCGCTGCCCTCCGGAGAAGTTCGCGCCCCGGCGTTTGACCTCGCCCTCGTAGCCCTCCTCCCTGCTCTCGACGAAGGTGGCGGCCTCGGACGCCCTGGCGGCGGTGACCAGGTCGATCGGGAGCTCCTCGCCGGGGTCGGCCGCACCGAAGCGAAGGTTGCCCTCGACGGTGCCGCTGAACAGGCTCGGCTGCTGGAGCACGGGTGTGACCACCTCGAGCAGCGACTCGCGGCTCACATCACGGATGTCCACGCCGTCGATCGTGATGCGACCGTCCGTGACGTCATAGAAGCGTCCGAGCAGGTTGACGAGCGTGGACTTCCCCGAGCCGGTCGCGCCGAGCAGCGCGACGACCTGGCCCGGCTCGGCGACCAGGTCGATGTGCTCGAGGATCGGCGTCGAGTTCGGTCGGCCCTCTGCGTCGCGGTAGGCGAACGACACGTCCTCGAAGACGACTCGCCCGGAGATCGACCCGCCGGCGACGTCGACGAGTCGCGGCGCCCCGGGCCGGTCGTCGACCTCGGGTGTCACCTCGAGCACCTCGACGATCCGGGCGATCGAGGAGTCGGCCGACGCGATCTGCGGCAGCAGCACCGACAGCAGGATCAAGGGGATCATGACCGCGACCAGGTAGTTCAGGAGCACGAACACCGAACCGAGCTCGATCTCGTCGCGGATCACCAGGTTGCCGCCCACCCAGAGGGCGGCGGCCAGACCGAGGTTCACCACGAACAGCAACGCCGGGTTGAGCATGGCCGCCGCTCGCTGGGCGGCGGCCGCCGCGCCGTGCAGACCCTGGTTCTGCTCGTCGAACCGGCCGTTCTCGTAGTCCGCTCGGACGAACGCCTTCACGACGCGGACGCCGGCCATGTTCTCCTGGAGCACCTGGTTGAGCCCGTCGAAGCGGGAGAGCACGTCGCGGTACAGGGGTGCCCCGAAGCGCTGGTAGAAGCCGAGCACCAGCACCACCACGGGCAGGAACAGCGCCATCACGAGCGCCAGGCGCGGCTCGAGGGCGAGCAGGATCCCGAACGCGCCGACGATCATCAGCGGTGCGCGCAACAGCGTCGTGACGCTGCTCGTGGTCACCGTGCGCGCCTGGTTCACATCGGTGGTCAGGTGGACGAGCAGCTTGCTCGTCTCGAGACGGTCGATGTCGCCCCAGGACAGCTCCGAGACGTGTCCGTACAGGAGCATCCGGAGCCGGTGGCCGACCGCTTCGCCGACGTGGGCGGCGAACCACGCGTTGGCGGTCGCGAAGAGCATGCTGGCGACCGCGAAGATCGCCATGTAGAGCGCGCCGCGGAACACGGCGTCCAGGTCGCCCGCCAGGATGCCGTCGTTGACGATGCCACGGATGGCCTGCGGGATCAGCAGGTCGAAGGTGACCATGCCGAGCATCGCGAGCTGCGAGAAGATCAGCCATCGTCGTCCCAGGTCGTCGCGCCAGATCGCTGAGAGCAGCTGGCGGATGTGGGTCACACGCATGCGTGCCGCCGATCGTCAGGTCGACTTGCACCCGGTGGGGCGAGGTCGGTATCGAGGTGAGCGGTCACGTCGGTCTCCGATCGGTGCGGCGCTCCGGGCGAAGCGCCCGGGCCCAAGCGAGCAACTGGTCGCCGACGAGCACGCCGACGGCGACGGCGAAGATCGTGCCGACGGTCGTCAACAGGTCGGCCGGGCCGGGCAGACCTCTGGTGCCGGCCCAGCTGGCCAGACCGATCAGGCCCATCGAGCCGGGCACCAGGAGCCAGAAGCCGGGCAGGAACGTCGCCTGAGGACTCATCGACGACGCCCACCGCGACGCGATCGCCGCTGCGCACACCAGCACGCAGCTCCCGGTGAACGCCCCGAGGAACGGGCCGAGCGCAGCGGCACCCACCACCTGGCCGGCCCGGGCGAGCAGCAGCACGACCAACAGCGACGGCAGCGCTCTGCGCGGCGCGGAATGGGTGACCGACACCGCGGCGATGAACAGGAGTGCGCCGACCCAGGCTCCCCATTCGCCGAGGCGAGCACCGGTGCCGGTCAGCACATCGGCGCCTGCGCCGGCGACCCGGAGGCCTGCGAGGATGCCGAAGGCGAGCAGCGCAAGGGTGAGCGTGCCGGCGACGAGCCGGCTCGCCCCGGACATGACCTGACCAGCGGCGAGCTCGACCACCGAGGTGGTCAACGACGCGCCGGGCAGGAACACGACGAGCGGTGCGACGATGGCACGGGCGCCGGGATCTGCGATGCCGAGTCGGATCGCCGCAGCGGCGGCGGCCGCGGTCGCTGCCGCGGCGACCACCGGCAGGAGCACCTCGAGACGACCCGGACCGCGATCCGCGGCGACGCGGAGCACGCCGACCACGAGTCCACCGACGGCTGCGACGGGCACCTCGGCCGGGTGCGGACGGAGCACCAGGCAGATGCCGACCGACAGCACCACGTAGCCGATGACCGTGACGGCCGTCGGGAACCTCGGGGGCTCGTGCTCGATCGTGTCCAGCTGCTCCAGGGCGACCGCCGGGTCGACCGGCCGGACCGACGTGTCGTGGGCGAGCCGCTCGACCGACGAGATGCGGTCGAGCCGTGCCGCTCGTCCAGGCCGGGACGGAGTCACCTCGAGGCGGACCGAGGTGCCGTCCGCCGGGGTCACCATGACGAACGTCGGGAAGGCGCTCGTCCTGACACCCGGCCGGCCGTTCCGAGCACCGACGGATTCGACGCGTCGCTGCACCTCGTCGACGGGCAGGTCGGTCGCGTTGAGCGCAGCAGCCAGCCGGACGAGGAACGTCGACAGCGAGGTCGGCCTGCCGCGGGAGATCGGAGCGGCCATCGGCGTCACCCGACCGCCGGCGCCTGCGCTCGTCGACGCTTCCAGAGGACGTCGACCAGTGCACCCAGTGCGATGATGGCGACCAACAGCGCGACGGTGGCCGGCTCGTCGACGAGCGTGGTCGCAGCGAACGTCACGAGCACGGACCCGGTCAGCAACATCGCGATCGTGAGGATCACCGGGTTGGCGCCGGTGTCGCGTCGGACGCGCAGGTGGCCAGCGGTGATCAGGGTGAACACCAGGAGCGCCACAGCGCTACCGATCGAGGCGATCGAGCTGAGGTCGAAGAACGCGGCCAGCACCGCCGCCGCGCCGGCGGTGCCGAGCAGACCCACCGAGAGCCGGTCGCCGACCCGTCGTCGCCATGGCCGGAGGGAACTGACCGACCGACACCATCTGGTCGCAGAGTCCCGTCGCGGGGTACAGCCCGGCGTTGGTGGCTCCGGAGGTGGCGAACAGTGCGGTGACGCTCATCATCCAGTAGCCCGCACGGCCGAGCACCGGCTCGGCAGCGACGGCGAGCGCGGTGCCGCCGGAGTCGATGACCTCCTGCACCGTCAAGGTGCCGAACACGCCGAGCGAGACCGCGATGTAGATGACGGTGGCGATGCCGAGGGCGAGGAACATGGCTCGCGGGAGCTCGCGCTGCGGGTCTCGGAGGTCCTTCGCTGTGAAGGTGATCACACCGAACCCGAGGAATGCGAAGAATGTGAGGGCGACGCCCGACACGATGTCCTGGAACGGCGGGTAGCCGGACGGGTGCGAGCAGATCGGTGTCGATGTTCGCCAGGGTGGTCGCCGCGAAGATCGACAGGATCCCGATGACGACGACCACGACGACGGTCTGCACCCGGGCGACCGCCTGGGAGCCGACCATGTTGAGCAGCGTCATGGCCGCGACGACCCCGACGGCGAACACCTTGAGCCATGTCGTGCTCCCGTCGGCGAACGCAGAGCTGGCGTAGGAGCCGAAGGACACAGCGACCATCGCGGTCACGATCGCGTTCACCGAGTAGATCAGCCAGGCCATGATCCCGGTGGCGTGGCCGTCGCCGAAGCCGCGGATGACGTACTCGAGCAGACCGCCGGCCGACGGGTACCGGGCACCGAACTTCGCGAACGAGTAGCCCTGCAGCCCGGCGATGACGCCGGCGAGCAGGAACGAGATCCAGACGGCCGCGCCGGCGACCTCGCCGGCGGCGCCGAGCAGCGAGAAGATGCCGGCGCCGACCATCGCGCCGACGCCGATGAACGCTGCCTGCCGGACGCCGAGCGTCCGTGAGCGGCTGGTCGATGTCGGTCACGTGTCGCCGTCAGCCCAGGGTCGCGACCAGGATGGCCTTGATCGTGTGGAGACGGTTCTCGGCCTGGTCGAAGACGATGCTGGCCGGGGACTCGAAGACCTCGTCGGTGACCTCGATGCCGTCGGGCATGTTCGGTCTCGCCCATGATCTCGGCACCGACGACGGTGTTCGTGTCGTGGAACGCCGGGAGGCAGTGCATGAACTTGCGTCCGCGGGTTGCCGGTGGCGGCCAGGAGTGCTGCGTTGACCTGGTAGCGCCGCAGCAGCTCGACCCGCTCGATCCAGACGGGCTTGTCCTCGCCCATCGACACCCACACGTCGGTGTGGATGAAGTCGGCGCCGGCGACCGCCTCGGCCGGCTCGTCGGTGATCGTGATCGTCGCGCCGGTCGACGAGGCGATCTCGCTGGGCGAGCGTGACCACGTCAGCGGGCGGCTGGAGCTCGCTCGGGCCGCAGAGTCGCACGTCGGCTCCCATCAGCGCACCCATGACCAGCAGCGAGCGGCCCATGTTGTAACGGCAGTCGCCCATGAACGCGTAGCGTGAGCTCGTCGTACGGCTTGTCGGATGCCTCGTGCATGGTGAGGAAGTCGGCGAGCATCTGGGTCGGGTGCCACTCGTTGGTGAGCCCGTTGTAGACCGGCACGCCGGCGTTGGCCGCGAGCTCCTCGACGTCGGTCTGGGCGTTGCCGCGGAACTCGATGGCGTCGTACATCCGCCCGAGCACCCGGGCGGTGTCGGCGATCGACTCCTTGTGGCCGAGCTGTGAACCGCGTCGGGTCGAGGTAGGTGACGTGAGCCCCCTGGTCGTGGGCGGCGACCTCGAACGCGGCACGGGTGCGCGTCGAGGTCTTCTCGAAGATGAGCGCGATCTCCTTGCCGGCGAGGCGCGTGCGTCTCGGTGCCGGCGTACTTGGCGATCTTGAAGCCGTCGGCCAGGCTCGAGCAGGAAGCGCAGCTCGTCGGGGTGAAGTCGATCTCCTTGAGGAAGCTGCGGTTGCGGAGGTTGTACATGGTGGGCGTCCTTGTTCTCCTGTAGCCGGGTTCGTCAGAACGCGGCGTCGCGCTCGATGGGACAGGTCATGCAGTGCGAGCCGCCGCGGCCGCGGCCCAGCTCGAAGCCCTCGATGGTGATCACCTCGATGCCGGCCTTGCGCAGCGCGGTGTTGGTGCCGGTGTTGCGCTCGTAGGCGACGACCACGCCGGGCTCGAGGCGCGACGACGTTGTTGCCGTCGTCCCACTGCTCGCGCTCGGCCTCGAACGAGTCGCCGCCGGTCGGGATGACCCGCATCTCTCCGACGCCCAGCGCGGCGGCCATCGCCTCGACGAGCGAGCCGGCGCACTCCTCGACGACGAGGTCGTCGGTGGTGTCGCCGGGGCGGATGCTCCAGGTGCGGGCGCCGTCGACGACGTTGGGGAACAGCGTGACGAGGTCGCGGTCGCACATCGTGATGACGGTGTCGAGGTGCATGTAGCTGCGCGACTTGGGGAGGTGGACCGCCAGCACCTGGGTGGCGGACCCGGCGCGGAACAGCTCCCGGGCGATGATCAGCACCGCCTGCGGCGTCGTCCGCTCGCCCATGCCGATCATGACCGTGCCGTTGCCGATCGGCTGCACGTCGCCGCCCTCGACGTGGCAGCGCCCCCAGTCCTCGTCCGCGCCGCCGAGCCAGACCGGGAAGTCCTCGGTCGCTGAACATGCGGGTGGAAGCGATAGATCGCCTCCATGATCATCGACTCCGGCTTGCGGCCGGCTTCGTCATCGGGTTGATCGTGACGCCGTCGAAGATCCAGCACGACGGGTCCCGCTGGAACAGGAAGTTCGGCAGCGGCGGCAGCAACATCGCGGTGGGGTCGCTGGACTCCCACACCAGGCCGAGGTCCTGCTCGCACGTCCTCGCGGGTGATGCCGCCGATGAGGAAGTCGGCGACCTCGGTCCGCCGTCGATCCCTCGACCCACTCACGGGCGCGCTCGGCGGCGCCGATGCCGACCTGGCGTTCGTTGAGGACGTGCTCGACGACCCAGTCCCGGGCGGCGGCGTCGTCGAGCGCCTCGGCGAGCAGACGTCTCGACCTCGAAGACCTCGACGCCGCGCTCGCGCATCGCTTCGCAGAACGCATCGTGCTCCCGCTTGGCCTGCGCCACCCACAGCACGTCGTCGAAGAGGAGCTCCTCGGCGTTGGCCGGCGTGAGTCGTGAGTGCTCGAGGCCGGGCCGGTGCACCATGCACCCGCCGTAGCGTGCCGACCTCGGAGTGGACGCCGAGTGACATGTCAGTGCTCCTTGTTGGATGACGTCATGATGATCCCGTCGACCTGCACGTCGATGCGGGTGCCGGCCGTGCCGGCGACCAGTGCTTCGATGTCGGCGAGCTGGCCGATGACCGCCGGACGACCGGTCGCCCGGGCGAAGTCGCACGCGGCGATGACCTTCGGCAGCATCGAACCGGCGGCGAACTCGCTCGCCGTGCTCGGCGAGCAGCGCGTCGGGGTGCGCGGCTCGGATCGGCCTGCTGCTCGGGGGTGCCGAAGCCGACGAACGCGCTCGGCGTGTCGGTCGCCATCACGAACATGTCGGCGCCGAGGTCGCGGGCGAGCAGCCCGCTGGCGTGGTCCTTGTCGATGACGGCCTCGACCCCGACGAGCCCGCCGTCCTGCGTCGCGACGGGGATACCGCCGCCGCCGGCGCAGATCACGAGCGCAGCCGGCGTCGAGCAGCGTCTGGATCTGCTGCTTCCTCGATAGATGCGCTTCGGTGCCGGCGACGCGACGACGCGGCGCAGTCGACTCGCCGTCGGGTCGGAACGCCCAGCCGCGCTCCACGCTCGAGCGCGGCTGCCTCGTCCGTCGAGTAGATGGGGCCGATGGGCTTCGTCGGGACGTCGAAGGCCGGGTCGTCGGGGATCGACCTCGATCATCGTGAGCAGGGTCGCCAGTGGAGCCGAGGCCGGGAGCCGGTTGCGCAGCTCCATGCTCGAGGAGGTAGCCGATCATCCCCTGGGACTCGGCGCCGAGCACGTCGAGCGGGTAGGCCGGCACCGCCTTGTACGCCGCCGCCTTCGAGCGCGAGCAGGCCGATCTGGGGGCCGTTGCCGTGCGAGATCACCAGCTCGTTCGAGCCGACGAGTCGTGCCAGCTGCTCGCACGCCACGGCGACGTTGGCCCGCTGGTTCTCGATCGTCATCGGCTGCCCACGGCGCAGCAACGCGTTGCCGCCGAGCGCCACCACGAGCCTCATCGCGATGCCTGCTCGGTGAACGGCGGCACGGGCTCCGGTTCGGACATCCGACCGTGCTGCGCGCGGTACACCGGTATGCCCAGCAGCAGCGCGCCGCCGGCCATCAGGAACGGCGCCCAGTAGACGAACGGCCGTTGCCCGGTGTTGCGCGAGTACCAGATGAACAGGATCGAGAACACGAGCGACACGACCGCGACGACGGCGTCGCGCAGGAACCGTGGTGTCTGGACGCTACGACGGTCGGCCAGGCGCCACTTCAGCTGCGCCAGCGCGGAGAACGCGTACGGGATGGCGGCCGTGATACCCGTCATCAGGACGAGCGTGGTGAACACCGTCGCTCCGCTCGAACCCAGGTAGTTGATCGCCATCGCGACCGACGCGAGCACCGTCGAGGACAGGATCCCGAAGGCCGGCACGCCCGCTCGGTTCGTCCGAGCGAAGCGCTCGGGGAAGAGCCCGTCCTTCGCCGCGGCGTAGGGCATCTCGGCGCAGATCATCGTCCACCCGTTCAGCGCGCCGAACCCCGAGATGATCACCGCCAGCGCCATGACCTTGCCGGCCCACGTCCCGCCGAACATCGAGTTGACCGCGTCCGAGAACGGAGCAGTCGAACTGGCCAGGTCCGCGTTCGGCAGCACGCCGAACACCACGGTGAGCGACAGCATGTACACCGCTGCGGTGGCCAACGTGCCGAAGATGGTCGCCCTCGGGATGTTCTTGTCGGGGTTGCGCACCTTGCCGGCGGCGACCGACGCGGTCTCGACCCCCAGGTAGCTGAACAGCGCGATGGCCATGCCACCCCCGATCGCCGAGACGGCGCTCCCACCGCTCACGTTCCACGGCCTGAAGTTGGCGGTGTCGATGTAGAAGAGCCCGACGACGGCCATGAACGCGAGCGCTGCGAACTTGACCACGGTCGTCACGATCTGGACCGACCCCATGTTCTTCACGCCGGACAGGTTGATCGCCGCAGGAACCCACAGCCCGACCAGCACGAGCAGCACCGATGCCCACCGCTCGTGACCCGTGTTGACGAACTCCTCGACGTAGAGGACCCAGCCGACGGCGATGGCGGCGTTCCCCGCCCATGCCGTGATCCAGTACGACCACGCGTTGGCGAAGCCCCAACCGTTGCCGAAGGCCACCCGGGCGTAGGCGTAGGGGCCCCCGTCGGCCGGCAGGCGACGCGACAGCGAGCTGAAGAGCACGGCGAGCGCGAGCGCGCCGACCGTCGTGAGCGCCATCGACACGAGGCTGATCGGCCCGTAGCCGGACAACGACGTCGGCAGGTTGAAGATGCCGACGCCGATGATGCTGCCGACGATGAGCGCTGTCGCCGCGGACAGGCCGAAGCCCGGTCCGGAGCCGCCGTCCTCGGTCTGCGCGGGCACCGCAGCATCGCCGGCCCGGCCGCCGTCCGTGTCCGCCATGGTGGTCCCTTCGTCGCTCCCCGCCGAACCCCTGGCTCGCGGCGTCCCTGTTGCCACGAAACATAGCGGTGGGAGCCATCCGCACTACGACAATTGGAGGAAGAACCTTTGCGGCGATGAGTGTCCCGTGCCTCACGCTCCCGCTGCGGCGCCCGACCCCTCCAGCGACGCCCGGATCCGGTGATCTCGGTCCGGGTCAGTGACGCGCCGGCGTCGTGACCCGGTGCCGGCGGATGAGCTTGATGATCTCCTCGATCAGCGATCAGGCCCGCCGCCAGGACCAGGCAGACGAGCCACTGTCCGCCGGTGAGCGGGACGGTGTCGAGGATGCGGTTCAGGATGTCGAGCTGGGTGGCCAGGACGATCGCCACCAGCGTGCCGCCGTAGAGGGTGAGCTGTCGGCGGTCGGCGACGATGTCGCGGGTGAAGATCGTGCGGGTCTCGCTGCGAGCGCTCATGCCGACGGCGACGTTCATCAGCGAGAACACGGTCACGGCCATGGTGGTGGCCACCATGGCGTCGGCCCAGCTCCTCGAAGGCGTCACGCACCCAGAGCGTCGCGATCGCCATCAGCGACGCCGAGGCCGACCGCGCGGACCCACTGCGGGACGTTCAGCACCGGCTCCGCGAGTGGTCGCGGCTTGCGGTCCATGAGGCCCGGGAGCGGCTTGTCGAAGCCGAGCGCGATGGCGATGGGGACCTGGACCACGAAGTTGATCCACAGCACCGCGAGCGGTGAGAACGGGATGCCGTCGGCGATCGAGAAGATGGCGGCGCCGAGGAAGGTGGCGATGAACCCGACCAGCGCCGCCATCTGGAAGCGGATGTACTTCGACAGGTTGTCGTAGAGCTCGCGGCCGTACTCGATCGCCCGGACGATGGTGGCGAAGTTGTCGTCGGTGAGGATCATCACCGCGGCGTCCTTCGACACCTCGGTGCCGGTGATGCCCATGGCCACGCCGATGTCGGCCTTCTTCAGCGCCGGCGCGTCGTTCACGCCGTCGCCGGTCATCGCCACGATGTTGCTCTGCTGCTGGAGCGAGTGGACCAGGCGGATCTTGTCCTCCGGCGCGACGCGGGCGACCACGCCGATCTCGTCCAGCTGCGTCGGCCAGCTCCTCGTCGGTGAGTGCCGCGAACTCCGCCCCGGTGAGCGCTCGGCCGCCGATGCCGAGCTCCTTGCCGATCGCGGCCGCGGTCACCGCGTGGTCGCCGGTGATCATGCGGACCTCGATGCCGGCGCTGTGGCACTTGGCGATGGCCGCCTTGGCCTCGGCGCGGGGCGGGTCGACGATGCCGACCATGGCGATGATCGTCAGGTCCTGCACCAGCGAGATCAGATCGCCCTGCGGGTCGAACTGAGCGGGATCGAAGTCGCGGCGGGCGACGACCATCACCCGCTCGCCCGACGACGCCATGCGCTCGTTCTCGGCGAGCGCTGCGGTGTGGTGCTCGGTCGACGATGTCCTGCACCTCGCCGTCGGGCGACCAGTAGGTGCTCGACCGGGCGATGAGCACGTCGGGCGCGCCCTTCACGAAGCAGCGCACCACGTCTCGGCCCGATCCGGTCCGTCATCCGGTGGAACGTCGCCATGAACTTGTAGTCCGAGTCGAACGGCACCTCGGCCACGCGTGGGTAGCGCGCCCGGGCGCCGTCGAGGTCGATACCGCCCTTCGCGGCCAGCACGATCAGCGCGCCCTCGGTCGGGTCGCCGATCAGCTCGCCGTCGTCGGTCGAGCCGAGCGTCGGCGCACAGCGCCATCGGGCAGCATCGCGTCGTCGAGGTCGAACTCCAGGCCGCCGTCGTGGCGGATCTCGCCGGTCGTGGCGTAGCCCTCGCCGGTGATCGTGAACCGGTTGCGGCCCGGCACCACCATCTCGCGGGCCGTCATCTTGTTGAGGGTGAGCGTGCCGGTCTTGTCCGAGCAGATCGCCGACACCGAGCCGAGCGTCTCGACCGAGGGCAGTCGCTTCACGATGGCGTTGTGCTCGGCCAGCACCCGCGTGCCCATGGAGTAGAGCGTCGTCACGACCGCCGGAAGGCCGGTCGGGATGGCGGAGATGGCCAGGCAGACACCGGCGAGGAACAGCTCGTCGAAGGGCTGGTCGTCGCGGATGCCGAGCAGCGAGCATGGCGACGAAGGCGAGGCCGGCGATGCCGACGATCACCTGGGTGAGGCGGTCGAGCTGCTTCTGCAGCGGCGTCTTGTCCGCCTCGGTCTGGTTGAGCAGGGTGGCGATGCTGCCGATCTCGGTGTCCATCCCGGTGCCGGTGACGATCATCTCGCCGCGGCCGCGGGTCACCGAGGTGTTCATGAACGCCAGGCAGATGCGGTCGCCGAGCCCGACATCGTCGCCGGGGATCGCGGCGTCGTCCTTCAGCACCGGCTGCGCTCTCACCGGTGAGCGCTGCCTCCTCGATCTCGAGCGTCGCCGCGACGATCAGTCGACCGTCGGCCGGCACCCGGTTGCCGGCCTCGAACAGCACGACGTCGCCTGGCACCAGCTCGGCGGCGTCGATCTCGACGGCCACGCCGTCGCGGCGGCACACGGGCGATGTCCTTGAGCATCTTCTGGAGGGCAGCGAGGCTCGCCTCGGCCTTCGCCTCCTGGCGCAGGCCGAGCACCGCGTTGAAGATCGTGAGTCCGAGCAGGACCAGCGTGGTGCCCAGCTCGCCGGTGACGACCTGGTTCACGATCGCGGCGCCCACCAGGATGATCTGCATCAGGTCCTGGTACTGGCGCAGGAAGGCCTGCAGCGGCGACTCCGCCTCCTTGGCGGCGAGCACGTTGGGCCCGTACTGCTCGCGCCGCCTCGCCACCTCGGGGGTCGAGAGGCCGACCGCCGGGTCGACGTCGAGTTGGCTGGCGGTCTCCTCGACGGTGAGCTGGTACCAGCGCACCGCGGAGCTCGTCGTGGGGGCGGTGGGGTTCGTCACAGATGCTCCGAGCTCGAGGAGGCCGCAGCTCGCGGCGCAAACGTCGTCAACGACGTCGTTCGTGAGGCAATGTAGGGGAGCCGTGACGGCGGCGACGGGGATCCTCGGCACGACCCGGACCCGCCGATGCGCGGCCGCATCGACGACCTCATCCGGGTCACACTCTTGGCATGTCGACGCGGACGTTCTCCGACGAGGCAGGGGCGACGCTGCGCTCTATGAATGCCGGTGACGGACCATCGGTCCTTGCACTGCACGGCGCGTACTCGACACGCCACGAGATCGCCTCGGCGCTCGAACCACTGCTCGCTCCCGAGACGGGGTGCCGATGGATGTTCCCCGACCTGACAGGGATGGGCGACTCACCGGCTCATCCGTCGGTCCGCTCGACGAACGACCTGGTCGACCTGCTCGACGGCCTCGTCGACGAGCTCATCGGCGCGTCGCCGTTCGCCGTCGTCGGGCACTCCTACGGCGGTCATCTCGCTCGGGCGATCACCGCGCGCCGTCCGCAGCAGGTCGCCGGGTTGGCGTTGATCTGTCCACTGGTGCCCGGGGCCCGGCTCCCTGAACCCCGGACGGTCGTCCGCTCCGACCCCGGAGTGCTCGACCTGATCGACCCAGCGCTGCGCGACGAGTACCGCGGCTACTTCGTGGTCCGTACCGCGCAGACCGCCGAGCGGTTCACCGCCGCGGTCGCACCGTCGATCGGGCGGGCCGACGCCGAGGCGGTCGCGCGCATGATGGGCGCTCCGCAGGTCGACCCCGACCCCGATCTCACGCCGTTCGACCGCCCGACGTTGATCGTGACCGGGCGGCACGACTCGGCGACCGGGTACCGCGGCCCGATGGAACTGGTCGACAAGTACCCCAGGGCGACGTTCGCCGTGCTCGCCGACGCCGGGCACGCGCTCCCCCACGAACAGCCCGAGCTGCTCGGCGCGCTCCTCTCCGACTGGTGGTCGGCGCTCGACATGACTCGATAGGCGCGAGGAAGTGGGAACCCGCCCCGCGTTGCCAGCAGGTTCGCGTCGGAGGAGCGACGGGTACTCCACGCCGGAGCGACATCGAAGCGACTCAGCGTTCGGGTCGCAACGACAACTCAGTCGTCGTCAGCGGGGCCCGGCCCTTGGTCACCGAGCAGCCAGATGGCAGGCGCGAGCCACACCACGACGAGCAGCAGCTGCACCGCGAGACGCAACCAGACGTTGTTCAGCGGGCCGCTCGAGAACACAGCGCCGCTGTTCGGGGCGACGTTCACCCAGCCGTAGTCGTTCCACGGCGACCGCTCGAGGCAGTTCCACACCACGACGAGTGCCGCTCCCCATGCGGCGACGACCGCGACCCGTTGAGACCGGTTCCACTCCCTCATGACCGGCGACGGTAGACGACGGGTGTCGTTCGCCGCGCACGGTCACCGCAGCAGCGTCGCCGTCACCGCAGCGACGTCGGGTCCACCTCGGCCGCTAGGTTCGCCGCCGATGGAACTGAGCTGCGCCTTCGCCCCACGTCCCGACCTGCCCGAGCTCGCCGTGCTGGCCGAGGAGCTCGGCTACACCCGCCTGTGGGTCTACGACTCCCCCGCCCTCTTCGGTGACTGCTGGATGTCGCTCGCACGCTGTGCGGACGTGACGTCGTCGATCGGGCTCGGCCCGGCCGTACTGGTGCCGTCGCTGCGTCACCCGATGGTGAACGCCTCGGCGATCGCCACGCTCGAGCAACTCGCTCCGGGCCGAGCTGCCGCCGCGCTGGGCACCGGCTTCACCGGTCGGTTCGTCATGGGCCAGCAGCCGATGACCTGGGCTGCGACCGAGACGTACCTGCGTCAGTTGATCAGTCTGCTGCGCGGCGAGATCGTCGAGATCGACGGCGCGCCGGCGAAGATGATCCACCCCGACGGCTACGTGGCCGACCGACCGGTGACCACTCCGATCCTGGTCGGAGCGAACGGGCCGAAGGGCCTCGCTGTCGCACAGCGCGTCGGAGCGGACGGGGTCGTGTCGATCTTCGGTGCGCAGCCCGGCTGGGAGTGGTGCGCGCTGTTCGCCTACGGCACCGTCGTCGACGACGACGAGGAGCTCGGCTCGGCGCGGGTACTCGACGCCGCGGGCCCCGGCGGGGCGGTCGTCTTCCACGGCATGTACGAGGCCGACCCCGCCCTGCTCGACGCGTTCGACGGCGGTCCGGAGTGGCGCGACGCCGTCGAGGCGTTCCCCGAGCGAGAGCGCCACCTGCACACCCACGAGGAGCACTTCGTCGGCATGACCGAACGAGACCGCGCCTCGGTCACACCCGAGCTCATCGCGTCGACCACGTGGACCGGCACCGCGGAGCAGCTGCGCATCCGGCTCGACGAGACCGCGGCGAGCGGCGTCAGCGAGTTCATGTACGCGCCGATGGGCAGCGATCCGATCCGCGAGCTCGAAGCGTTCCGCTCCCTCTTCCCCGCCTGACACGCCCAGATATAGGGGTCGTCATCGACAACGTGTGTCGCGGACGACCCCACTCCCGCGCACCCGGCTCCCGGCGACGGTGGGAGTGGGGTCCTCATCGACAAGGTGTGTCGCGGAGGACCCCTATATCCCGCCGGGGGGGGTGTCAGAGGATGCCGTCGGCGAAGAACGGGTCGTCGATGACGGGACGGGCATCGGCCGCCGGTGCATCGACCTCGTCCTCGCCGACCCATGCGGCGTAGCCGGTCTCCTCGAGACGGGTCGCGAGCTCCGGGCCGCCGGACTCGAGCACCCGCCCCTTGGCGAAGATGTGCACGACGTCGGGGTGCAGCTCCTCGAGCAGGCGGTTGTAGTGGGTGATGGCGAGCACACCGAGCGGCTCGGCGTCGCCGAAGCCTTCCTTGGTGGCCAGCTCGATGCGACGCGACACCGCTCGCAGCGCGTCGATGTCGAGTCCCGAGTCGATCTCGTCGAGGATCGCGATCCGCGGCTCGAGCACGGCCATCTGCACGGTCTCGTTGCGCTTCTTCTCACCACCGGAGAGATCCACGTTGAGCGGCCGGTTCAGGAACTCGCGCTCGAAACCGATGCGGTCGGCCTCGGCATCGAGCAGACCGGCGGCGACGGTGCGGTCACGACCCGACGCCGCGAGCGACTCCTCGAGCACGTCAAGCAGGCGAACACCGGGAACCTCGGTCGGGTACTGCATGGCCAGGTAGAGGCCGGCCTCGGAACGCTCGGCGGTGGTCAGCGCGAGCAGGTCGACCCCGTCGAGGGTCACCGTCCCGCCGGTCACGACGTAGCCGGGTCGCCCCATCAACACGTTCGACAGCGTGGACTTGCCGGACCCGTTCGGGCCCATCACGGCGTGGACCTCACCGGAGCGGACCGTCAGCGTCACGCCGTGCAGGATGTCGGTCCCGCCGACGCTGGCCCGGAGGTCGTCGATCACCAGTTCACTCATGTCAGCTCCACCACCACGTCGCCGTCGACGACGGACGCCTCGTACTTGGGCACCGGTCGGACCGCCGGCAGGGTCAGCGCACCACCGGTGCGCAGGTCGAACAGGCTGCCGTGCTTCGGGCACTCGATCGTGCAGTCGTCGGCCTCGACCTCTCCCTCGCTGAGCGAGAAGTCGCCGTGGCTGCAACGGTCGCCGATGACATAGACGTCGCCGCCGATGCGCACGACGGCGAGCACGCGTCCGTCGACGTCGAAGCGTCGGGCCTCGCCGTCACCGATGTCGTCGAGCGCACAGAGTCGAGTGCTGGTCGAGGTCATCGTGCGCCCACGATCGGTTCGGCGACCGAGGCGTCGACGGCAGGTGCAGCGGCGGCACCGAGTGCTCCGCTGGTGACCTGTCGGTCGAGCAGGTCGGCGATGCGGGCGCGGACGGCGGGCGCGAGCTGCGGCACCGGCAGCGCATCGAGCACCTCGTCGAAGAAGCCGGCGACGATCAGCCGGTCCGCGGCGGTGCGGGGCACGCCGCGGCTCTCGAGGTAGAAGCGCTGGTCCTCGTCGACGGGACCGACGGTCGATGCGTGCGAGCAGTGCACGTCGTTGTTCTCGATCTCGAGGTTCGGCACCGATTCGGCCCACGCGTCGTCGGACAGCTTGAGGTTCCGGTTGGTCTGGAAGGCGTTGGTGCCGCGCCCCTCTGGCTGGATGCGGATGAGACCGGTGTAGACGGAGTGCGACCGGTCGGCGACGGCTCCCTTGAACAGCAGGTTCGAGGTCGTGTCAGCAGCGCGGTGCTCCTGGAAGGTGCGCAGGTCGAGCATCTGCTCGCCGTCACCGAAGTACACGGCGGCCAGGTTGCCGGTGGCGCCCCGACCGCTCAGGTGGCAGTCCAGACGCAGCCGGGCGTACGACCCGCCGAGCGCCGCGACCCCGGAGCTGAACGTGGCCGACTGGCCGACGTCACCGACGAGTGAACCGAGCTGCCAGACGCGGGAGCCGAGATCCTGGAGGCCGCTGTGGCGGACCCGGGCGGCAGCAGCGACCGACACCTCGGTGACCGGCACGACGAGCGCGTCCACATCCGCGGACAGATGCGCTTCGATCACGCCGAACTCGCTGTCCTCGCCGGCCTGGATCGACAGTCGAGGGAAGACCACGGCGCCCTCGGCGTCGAGGTAGGACACCACGGCGAAGGGCTGCTCGATGGAGCGACCGCCCGGCACGCGCAGCAGCACCGGATCGGCGCTGAACGCGTCGTTGTAGGCGGCGAAGAGGTCGGTCGGCTCGGTTCCGGTGGCGCCGAGCACTCCCTCGGTGTCGTCGGAGGCACGACCGAAGTGGACGCCGGCACGCACGGCGACGTCACCCACCTGCACGTCGACGACCCGACCGTTGTGCACCACGACCACGCCGGCGAGCTCGCCGAGCGAGGCGATCAGCGCGGCGGCGGGCACGGGCACCGAGCCGGTGGAGGCATCGGCGTCGGCGCCGAGCGGTCGGTACTGACCCAGTCGGAGGTCGCCGATGCGGCTGTAGCGCCACTCCTCGAGCTCGCTGGTCGGCGCCTCGATCGTCGCTGCGGCCTCGGCGGCTCGCTCGCGGCGCGCTCGGAGCCACGCGGGGCCGTCGAGGGACCGGGCCAGGTCGGGGGTGAAGGTCTCAGATGCCACGTCGCTCCTCGAGCCGGCGGGTCCACGTGGGTGACGTGGACGGGGGCTCCCCAGAGGAGCCGCATGATGCGACCAATTTACCCTATGGCGGTAGGAGTATTACCAGGCCGGTCCTGGGTCACCGGTCACGCGGCGAGCGCGTCGTCGAGCGTTCGCAGCGTGGCGGCGTCGTAGGCGACCAGCACGCAGCGCTGCACCGAGGACGGCCGGCACCCGCGCAATGCGTCGACGGCCGTGCGGGCAGCGAGCTCGGGTGGGAACCCGTAGATGCCCGTCGAGATGGCAGGGAACGCGATCGACTCGGCGTGGAGCCCGTCGGCCACCTCGACCGATCGTCGGTAGGCAGAGGCGAGCAGCTCGACGGAATCGCCCTCCGAGGTCTGACCCCAGATCGGTCCGACGGCGTGCACGACCCAGCGAGCCGCCAGCTCGTGTCCTCCGCTGGCCACGGCGTCGCCGGTCGCGACCGGGCCCAGACCCGCGCACTCCTCAGCCAGTCCTGGCCCCGCCGCCGCGTGGATCGCTCCGCACACTCCGCCACCGGGCCGCAGCTGCGAGTTCGCGGCGTTGACGATCACGTCGACGTCGAGGGTCGTGATGTCGCCACGCCAGGTCTCGAGCTGCACCCGCCCAGCATCGCAGACAGCGCCGTTCAGCGGTCGCCGGAGCTCGCTCGCCGACTCGGAACGAGTGCGCTCCGACGGACTGCGAGCGCCTGCCCCGCCGGATGACGGGCGTTCAGGCGGCGGAGCGACAGCGGGCGCAGCGCCCGCGGAAGGTGACCTCGGTGCTGCGGACCTCGAAGCCCGCGGCGTCGGCCGGGCTGGGCACCGGACCGCGGGTCGGGACGTCACGGATGGTGCCGCAGAGATCGCAGATGAGGTGGTGGTGCGCCTCGCCGACGTTCGGGTCGTAGCGGCGGGTGCGCCCGTCGAAGCCGTGCTCGTCGATCTCACCCAACGCGACCAGCTCGTGCAGCGTGTTGTAGACGGTGGCCAGGCTGATCTCCGGGAGCCCCCGCTGCGCACGCTCGTGGACCTCCTCGGCGCTGAGGTGCACGTGCTCACCGGAGAGCGCCTCGGCCACAGCCCGTCGTTGGGCCGTCAGGCGGAAGCCGTCTCGGGAGCGCAGTCGGTCGATCAGCTGATCCATGTGACGGAAACTCCAGCAGGTCAGAAACTGTTCCAGTTCGGGAATAGTTTCAAGATTAGAACGATTCCAAACTACATGACCGGCTTCCTGCTCGTGACGGCCATCTCCGTGGGCACCACTCTCTTTGCGTTCGCGCTGGCACGGGCCCGTCGTGGAGCCCTGCTGTGCTCGACGTTCGCGCCTGGCCTGGCAGCAGGCGTCATGTTGTGGCTCGCCCTCGTCGAGGTGGCACCTGACTCGGCCGCCACATTGGGCTGGCCGGTGACGTTGGCTGGCGTCGCCGGCGGCACGGCACTGGTGTGGCTGACGACCCGCCTGGCACACCGAACGACCCTCGCTGCGGGCGTCGCCCCGGTGATCGGCGTCGCGATCGTCCTTCACGACCTCCCCGAGGGCTTCGCCGTCGGCGCATTGCTCACGAACACCGGCCTCGTCGCAGCGCTGCCGGTCATCGTGGCCGTCGCCGCACACAACCTGCCCGAGAAGCTGGCGTTCGTCGTGCCAGCGGACCGCGAGAAGTTCCGCACCGGCACGATCCTTGCGGCAGCAACGCTGCCAGAACCGATCGGCGCTGCGTTGGCCGGCGTCGGGGCGGCCGCCGCTCCTGCCACCGCCGTGTCGTTCGTGCTCGCGATGGCCGGCGGCATGATGCTGTGGGTCGCGCTCGGGACGCTGCCCACGGTGGCGCGGCGAGCCGCGGCCTGGCGGCCCTTCCTCGGGGCCGGGGCCGCAGGTGCGGCGTCGATGGCCGCGCTGGCGGTCGTGCTGCCGTCGTAGCTCCGGCGAGCGACTCGCCGACGGGCCCGACGACTCGACTCAGTCGTCGACGACCATGGGGAACGACGTCACGTTGCGAACGAGGATGAGCTGATCCTTGCGGGGACCCGGCGTGGGATCCGGGACGAGGCCGGTCTCGGTCAGCGAACCGACGACGTCGAACTCTGCGATCACGAACGGCCAGTTGGTGGCCGCCAGCGGCGTGGGGCCACGGCTGATGTGGAAGTGCAGGTGCGCTTCGGTGGAGTTGCCCGAGTTCCCGAGTCGCCCGACGACATCGCCACGTCGGACCCGGTCGCCGACCTTCACCGGCACGCTGCCACGCTGCACGTGCGCATAGAACGCGTAGTAGCCGTCGCCGAGATCGAGGATCACCAGGTTGCCGCCGAGCTCGTCGAGCGCGAGGTCGGCGGGGAGCTCCTGGGGTGTCGCGTCGTCGAGCCCGTCGACGACGTCGACGACGGTGCCGTCGGCCACGGCGAGCAGCGGCTGGCCGTAGGCGAGGTAGGACTCGTTGCGCGTGGGGTCGCCGTCGAAGCTCGGCAGCAGCCCCTCGGCCAGGGTCTGCTCCACGCGATCGGGCTCGATCTGGATCCAGTCGATCGCATACCGCTCCGTCGCGTGCAGACGGCCAGCCATGGGGAGCATCGCTCCACGGTGCTGGGTCAACTCGCAGCATGCGTTCACGGCGATCCAGCCGTCACCCTGCAGCGGTGAGCCGATGCGCAGCGGCTCCCCCGCCGAGGTGCGGACCTCGCCGGTGACCGAGGTGACCTCGTCGGGATAGATCGCCGCTGCGTACGGAGCCTGGTCGGCGGCCGGCGCGGCGAAGGTGGCACGGATCCGGTGACGGACCGCGTCGGGAACGTCGCCGCGTGCGGCGAAGGTGTCGTCCATGAGGATCGAGATGGTGCGGCCCACGGGGATCGACTCGACCGGCGTCAGCGTGGCCGGCGCGCTGCCGGCGAGCACCGTGCGGGCGACGATCTCGTCGGCGTCGATCGTCGCGAGCACCGCGTCGGAGTCCGCGTCCAGGGTCTCGATCGACTGGATCGTGGCGTCACGGGGCGCGGCGTTGAGCACCTCGAGCTCGTAGACCAAGTGATAGCGGTCGTCGGTACCGAGCACCGGCACCGGGTCGCCGAGCGACGACACGAGCAGCGGCGTCATCTCGTCCGAGGTCGGCTCCTCCGTCGCTGCGGTCCGCACGTCTGCGTCCCGGGCGTCGGTCTCGGCAGCTGCACGGTTCTCTGCGGACGTCAGTGCGTCGTCGGAGGTGCATCCGGCGACGGCGAGCAGGCTCGCCGCGGCGAGCAGTGCAACCTTGCCGTGCGTCGAGCGCAGGCGGTGTGGGATGAACGACATGTGGCCCCCTCGAGTCGAACGGGTTTCCACGGTAACGAGGAACTCTCAAAGCCCCACCCCTGGGGGTGATCCGTCGACGCCACACCGCCACTGCGACGACTCCCCCGCCTCCGAAATGGCACCTGTCATCGGTGTGGTCACACCGATGACAGGTGCCATTTCGGAGTCAGTGGCTGGTGAGCTCGACGAGGGCGAGCCACTCATCGGGTGAGAGCACTGCCGGATTGCCGATGCGCGGCACCCGGAGGATCTCGGCGGCGTGGAGTCGGGGGTCGGCCCGGACCACCTCGACGGTCACGGGTGTCTCGAGCACGCGCAGCTCGACGGGGAGGCGGGGCCTCAGCTGCTGTTGGGCGTGGCGGTCACGCCAGAGGTCGTCGTCGGGGTCACCCACGTCGTCGATCGGCGGGCCCGTCACCTCTCCGACCGCCCAGAATCCGGCGGCGACGGCAGGGTCACCCCGGGTGACCCACATGGCACACGGGTGACCGGGCTGCACCAGCTCGGCCCGGTAGGTGGGTGCCAGCCGCCACCAGTCGAGCTCGACACCCTCGGCGAGTGCTGCGCCGATGTCCCAGATGGACGGCTTGGCCTTCAGGACCCACGCGCCGACGGGATCGCCGTTGCGCAGGCGTGCGATCGGTTCGCTCAACGCCGGCCCGATCGACGGCTCAGCGCTTGCGGCGGAACCACGACGACCACGGCCGCTTCGACGGTGCCGTGCGCTGTTGCTCGAGGTCGACCTCGGCGCGGGTCTGCTCGACCACGGCGTTGACGATGTCCTCGGCCGAGTCCAGCAGCGCGGAGATCGACTCGTCGCTCCCGAGGCTCGCCGGCTCCGGTGGCGTCGGCGGAGTGACGAGGCTGCCGTACGCCCAGTTCACGTCGGCCATGCGGGGCTGGTAGGCGGGGCAGGGATCGGGGCAGCGCCACGGCGCCTCGGGAGCGAGGTCGAGGTCGCACTTCCTCACGGCCTCGCCGTTCGGGTAGGTGCGACTCTCGAAGAACTTGCACTCCTCACGCATCGGCATTGGGTAATTCTGCCAGGATGCCCTGAGTTCTCAACGCAGGCTGAGGATCTGCCGACAATTGAGGTCATGCCGCACGATCCCCGACCGCACAGGAGCAGCGTCCCCGACGCCGACCGCGCACCGGTGGATCCCCAGGTCCGCCGAGTGCTCGACGCCGCAGGAGTTGCGACAGCGACCCTCGACACCGAGGGCCACGTCGTCTCGACCAGCTTCACCTTCGCTGCGCTGTGGCAACGTCGCCCCGAGGAGCTCGTCGGTCTGCACCTGGTGGGTCTCTGCCCCGAGGGCGACCAGGCCGAGGTGATGGCCTCGCTGGTCCGACTGCTCGAGGGCGTCAGCGAGGTCGAGCGGTGCGAGCTCCGCCTCGACGCCGGCGCCGGCGCGGTGCAGACCGTCGTGGCGACCTTCGGACGCGTCACCGCGGGCGACCGCGAGCTCGTCCTGGCCGTGGCGTCGGACGTGACCCTGGAACGACGGGCGGAGCGTCGCCGACGCCGTGACGTCGTCGAGCTCACCCGCGTGGCCACCGAGGATGCCGCCACCGGGCTGCCGAACCAGCTGGGCTTCGACGCGCTGCTCGCGTCGGCGCTGCGGCGCTCGGGCCGTACCGGTTATCCGCTGTCGGTCATGCGCTGCGACCTGTTCGGTCTCGGCGCGGTCCTGGCCGAGCACGGCCCGGCCGTCGAGGCGCGACTGCTCGACACCTATGCGGCGCGTCTCACGCACCGGCTGCGACCGAGCGACTCGGTCAGCCGCACCGACGGCGACACCTTCATGGTGATCGCCGAGGACCTCGGCGACGAACAGGACGCCGCGGGCGTGGCGTACCGACTGCTCTCCAGCGCCCTCGAACCCGTGGTGCTCGACGAGCTCGAGGTGTCGCTCACGATGACGATCGGCATCGTCGTCGCGGACGGCACCGCATCGCCCGAGCTGCTCATCGACTCGGCGGACCGAGCGCTGGAGCAGGCGATGGACGACGGGGTGGGCGGCTTCCGCATCATCGACGTGCGGCCCGGCCTGGCGGCCTGAGCCAGAGATCGCCCGGCGGGTCAGCCGACCGAACCCTCCATCTGCAGCTCGATCAGACGGGACCACTCGACGGCGTACTCCATCGGCAGGGTGCGGGTGACGGGCTCGATGAACCCGTTGACCACCATCGACATGGCCTGCTCCTCGGAGAGGCCACGGCTCATCAGGTAGAAGAGCTGCTCGTCGGCGACCTTCGACACGGTGGCCTCGTGGCCGACGACGGCGTCCTGCGAACCGATCTCCATGTACGGGTAGGTGTCCGACACGGAGTCCTCGTCGAGGATGAGCGCGTCGCACTGCACATGGGACTTGCAGCCGTAGGCACCGTCCTCGACGCGGACGAGTCCGCGGTACGAGGTCTTGCCGCCGTCCTTCGAGATGGACTTCGACACGATCTTCGAGGTCGTCTCGGGCGCGGCGTGCACCATCTTGGCGCCGGCGTCCTGGTGCTGACCGGCGCCTGCGTACGCGACCGAGAGCACCTCACCTGATGCCTTGGGGCCGACCATGACCACACCCGGGTACTTCATGGTGAGGCGTGAGCCGATGTTGCCGTCGATCCACTCCATGTGGCCCTCGGCCTCGACCATGGCGCGCTTGGTCACCAGGTTGAAGACGTTGTTCGACCAGTTCTGGATGGTCGTGTACGTCACGCGGGCGCTGGGCTTCACGATGATCTCGACCACGGCGGAGTGCAGCGAGTCGGACGTGTACGTCGGCGCCGAGCAGCCCTCGATGTAGTGCACCTTCGAGCCCTCGTCCGCGATGATCAGCGTGCGCTCGAACTGGCCCATGTTCTCGGCGTTGATGCGGAAGTACGCCTGCAGCGGCATCTCCACCTCGACACCCGGCGGCACGTAGATGAACGAGCCACCCGACCAGACCGCAGAGTTGAGCGAGGCGAACTTGTTGTCGTTGCGCGGGATGACCGTGCCGAAGTACTGCTTGACGATCTCGGGGTACTCCCGCAGCGCGGTGTCCATGTCGCAGAAGATGACGCCCTGGCGCTCGAGGTCCTCACGGTTGCGGTGGAACACCACCTCGGACTCGTACTGCGCGGTCACGCCGGCGAGGTACTTGCGCTCGGCCTCGGGGATGCCGAGCTTCTCGTAGGTGTTCTTGATCGCGTCGGGCAGGTCGTCCCAGTCGTCGACCTGATGATCCGTCGGCTTGATGTAGTAGTAGATGTCGTCGAAGTAGATCTCGGACATGTCGCCGCCCCAGTTGGGCATGGGGCGCTTCTCGAAGTAGCGGAACGCCTTCAGGCGGAAGTCGAGCATCCAGTCGGGCTCGCCCTTCATCCACGACATCTCGCGGATGATGTCGGTGTTGACACCGCGCTTCGGCTTGAAGACGTAGTCCTCCGCGTCGCTCCAGCCGAGCTTGTAGCGGGAGAGGTCGAGGTCCAACGACATGAGATGTGCCTCCAGAGGCAAGGAACGGCGGATTTCTCCTACGCAGATAGTAACAACTCCCCCCGACCATTGACACGGCGGAGGCCGTGAAAAGGGTCGCAGGAACGCTCCAGCGCCCGTGGCCACCCGACGGACGGCCCGAGCGGGGCTCCCCCGCTGCCTGCCGCGACCTTCGATAGCCTGACGCCCATGCCCGAGCTGCGTCCTCCGCACCCCGAGACCACGCTCGACACCACACCCGGCACAGCGGCCGGCACGCCGTCCGACCCGACGATCGACCACGGTGCAGCGTCCGGCGGACCCAGGTGGTGGCCACCCGTCATGGTCGGCGCCGGGCTCGCCGCAGGCTGTGGGGTGATCCTCGCGCTCGACCCGCAGGACTCGGGTGTGCCGATCTGCTGGTCACAAGGCGTCTTCGGCGTCGACTGCCCGTTCTGCGGCGGCCTCCGCTGCACCAACGCGCTGCTGCGCGGCGACCTGGCGGCCGCTGCGGACCACAACGTGCTGGCCGCCGTCGTGCTGCCCGTGGTCGCGGTGCTCTGGGCGGTCTGGCTCTACCGCTCGATCCGCGGCGAGACGTTCCGCCTGCCGAAGGTGCCGCGCTGGATCCTCGGCGTCGCCGGAGCGGTCGTCCTCGCGTTCACCGTCGCGAGGAACCTCGACGCGTCGGGGTGGATCGGCTGGCTCGGCTCCACGGCCTGAGCCGCGGCGGCCACCCCACCCGGGGGCTCAATCGATCCGTCGCAACCGCTCAATCGATCCGTCGCAACCGCTCCTTGTAACGACTGGCGCGCTTCACGTACGACTCGACGCCGAGATCGAAGTGACCCGGGCGCACCGCGTTCTCCTTGATCACCGCCGGCACCCCGAGCGCCATGCCGAGCGGTGGCACCTCCTGGTTGTTGCGCACGAACGCGCCACCGCCGACGACGGCCTCGACACCGACGCGAGCGTTGTGCAGCACGATCGAACCGGAGCCGATCAGCGCCTTGTCCTCGACGATGCACCCCTCGAGGTGTGCGAGGTGCCCGATCGTCACGTCGTTGCCGACCGTCGTCGGGAACACCGCCGTGGTGTGGAGCACCGCGCCGTCCTGCACCGAGCAGCGCTCGCCGATGAAGATGAACCCGTCGTCACCGCGGATCACCGCCGCCGGCCAGACCGACGTCTCCGCGCCGATCACGACGCTGCCGATGATGACGGCCTCTGGATGGACGTAGGCGTCGGGATGGATCTCGGGGACCTGGTCACCGAGTGCGTAGATGGCCATCCCTGGAACCTACCCGGCCCCCACGATCGCGGGATCCCTCAGGCCCGACCCCCGGAACGCGACCTCGGACGACGCACGGGTCGGGTCGCTTCAGAGCGCGTCGTGGCGCCCGTAGCCACCCTTGTAGAACAGCAACGGGCCTGTGTCCTCGCGATGCACGTCGAGGAACTGCACCCGGCCGAGCACGATGACGTGATCGCCGCCGTCGAGCACGTCGTGCAGCGTGCAGTCGATGTGCTCGAGCCCACCATGGATGAGCGGCGAGCCGGTGACGGGACCGGGCTCCCAGGTCTCACCCTCGAACTTGTCCTCGACCTTCGACGCGAACCGGCCCGAGGTCTCGTGCTGGTCCTCGGCGAGCACGGTGATGCCGAAGCGTCCTGTCGCCTCGATGCGCGGCCAGGTCGAGGACGTGCGTGCGACGCAGAACCCGACGAGGGGCGGCTCGAGCGACACCGAGAAGAACGATCCGATCGCGAGACCGACGGGACGGTCGCCGTCGAGGGACGCCACGACCGTGACACCGGTCGGATAGTGACCCATCACCCGGCGGAACAGGGCGGGATCGATCTCGATGTCTGCGTCGTGGAGCGTCGTCCCGTTCTCGTCGGAGCTCGCGTTGTCGGCCATCTGGTCCTCCGGGTCTGCGTACGGGTGTCGGTCCCCGCGGCGGCGCAGACTACCGGCTGGTCGCGGCGTCGAACGAGAGGGTGAGCCCCTCGGACGCGGCGATGACCTCTTCGACACCGCGGGGGATCGCGACGGACCGGGCGTGCTCGGCGAGCCGATCGACGCGGTCGTCGTCGTGGGAGGGGTCGTGGTGGAACAACGCCAGGCGCTTGGCCCCGGAGCGGACCGCGACCTCGACGGCGTAGTCGATGGTGCAGTGACCCCAGTCGTGACGCAGCGCGAACTCGTCGTCGTCGAACTGGGCGTCGTGGATCAGCAGGTCGACGCCCTCGCACAGGTCGAGCACCTCTCGGGCGACCTCGGTCGAGCCGATGCCGGGCTGCTGGTGGTCGCACACGTACGCGATGGACACGCCGTCGCGCTCGATGCGGTAGCCGGTGGTCGGCCCGCAGTGCGGCACCGGCGCTGCGGTGATCGTGTAGCCGTCGACCTCGAAGCTGTCGCGGGACGCTTCGTGGAACTTGAACTCCCCCGGCAGCGCGTCGATCTCGACGGGGAACCACGGCGGCCGGATCACCTCCCTCACGACGTCCTCGAGGGGGCGGCCGTCCTGTTCAGGGGCGTACACGTCCAGGCGAGCGCCGGGGGCCAGCATCGGCGAGAAGAATGGGATGCCCTGGATGTGGTCCCAGTGCAGGTGGCTGACGAGCGCCGTGCCTCGGAAGGTGCCGTCGCGCGGCTGGGTCAGCCCGAAGAAGCGCAGTCCCGTGCCCAGGTCGAGCAGGATCGGGTCAGCACCGGGCGATTCGATCGCGACGCACGAGGTGTTGCCCCCGTAGCGACGGTTCGAGTCGCACGAACACGGCGTCGAGCCGCGCACGCCGTAGAACGTGACGTTCAGGACTCGGCCCTCATCGATGTCGCCCCCCCTGAGACGCTGCTGCGGCACGAGTTGAACAGTAGGTGAACGCGCACGGAGTCGGCCCGTTGCTGTGACCGAAGTCTCGGTGGCGGGCCTACCATCGGACGCCGTGAGCACCACTGACGAACTCGACACCGGCGCCGTCACCACAGGGGGCATCGACTTCACCTACCTGGTCTGCGGCGAGGGTCCCCTGGCGCTGTGCCTGCACGGCTACCCGGACTCGGCCCACACCTGGCGACACCTGCTCCCCGAGCTCGCCGCCGCCGGCTACCGGGCGGTGGCGCCGTTCATGCGCGGCTACGCCCCCACCTCGACCGCACCCGACGGGCGCTATCAGGTGGGGGTGCTCGGGGTCGACGCCAACGACCTGCACGAAGCGCTCGGCGGCGACAGCTCCGCGGTGCTCATCGGCCACGACTGGGGGGCGATGGGGGCGTACGCCGCGGCGACCCTCGCTCCGGAACGCTGGCGGCGCGTGGTCGCTGCGTCGGTCCTCCCCGGACCGATCGCCGCGCAGGGGTTCCTCTCCTATGACCAGCTCCGACTCAGCTGGTACATGTTCTTCCAGCTCACGCCGTTGTCGGACCTGGTGGTGGCAGCCGACGACTACGAGTTCATCGCCCGGCTCTGGCAGGACTGGTCACCCGGCTACGACGGTGCCGAGGACGTCGCACGGTTCGCGGCGTGCATGGACGGGCCGGGTCGACTCGAGGCGGCGCTCGGCTACTACCGCCAGACGCTGCAGCCGGAACTGCAGGACCCCACGCTCGCAGACGCCCAGAACGCTGCGTTCTCGATCCCACCGCAGCCGCTGCTCTACCTGCACGGCGCGGACGACGGTTGCATGTCGGCGGCGCTCGCCGAGGGTGTCGACGCAGTGCTGACCGCACCGGGCAGCCGATCGGTGATCGTGCCCGACGCCGGCCACTTCCTGCAGCTCGAACAACCCGACATCGTCAACGCCGAGATCCTGCACTTCTTGTCGGAATAGGCAGGGCCGTCGAGATCAGCAGGGCATGACCGAGGAGCTGGGCCTGGCGGCGAAGGTGAGGATGGCGGAGGAGGCGGGCCTGGCGGAGCAGAGTCGGCGAGTTGCTCAACGCGGCAGGTCGAGGGTGCCGTCGAGGGCGACGATGAGGCCGTCGGCGAGCAACGACTCCACGAGCGCCGCCGCGGCCTCCGCCGCATCGGAGCGGTCCGCCCAGCCGATGACGACGGCGACGTCGCGCGTGCGCGACCGGATCGACCGAGAGCGCCGCGAGCAGACGGCCGCGAGCCTGGCGGGCGGAACCCTCGAAGCGCGCCTGCGGCCGCGACACGCCGGCCGACCCGACGGCAGGGTCCGGGGTCGGGTGGCCCGCGGCGCGCCAGGTGCACTCGACCGCGCAGCCGTCGCAGCGCGGCTCGGGTCGGCACCGCGACGCACCCAGGTCCATCACGACCTGGTTCCAGTCCCAGGAGCGACCCTCGGGCACCCAGCCGTCCGCGAGCTGCTGGGCCGCCTTGGCGGTCAAGGGACGACCCTCGCGACGAGCGAGCACCCGGGCGATGTTGGTGTCGACCACGCCGACCTCGGACTCGTGGGCGAAGGCCAGCACCGCTCGGGCGGTGTACGCGCCGATGCCCGGCAGGTCGAGCAGGGCCTCGATGGTCGACGGCAACCGGCCGCCGTACTCCTCGACACACCGGCCTGCGGTGAGCCAGAGGTTGCGGGCACGACGCGGATAGCCGAGTCCGCTCCACTCCTCGAGCACCTCGGCGAGCGGAGCGGCAGCGCATGCGCCCGGGTCGGGCCACCGTTCCAGGAAGCGTCGCCAACGGGGCACCACCCGTGCGGCCTGGGTCTGCTGCAGCATGACCTCGCTGACCAGCACCCGCCACGGGTCACGGGTGTGGCGCCACGGCAGGTCGCGCAGCTCGGCCAACCCCGCATCGAGCACCGCCTGTTGCTCGGGGGTCACGCAGCACCGAGCGAACGGCACACGTGCACCACCGTGTCGTGCGGATGATCGAAGGTGCCTCGCAGCTCGTCGTGTGCGGCCAGCAGCTCGGCGACCTCGGCCAGCAGCGCGTCGCGTGCGGGCTCCGGCATCACCGCGACGAAGCTGGTCGACCGGACCCGATCGAGGACACCGGGAACGGTCGTCGCGACCGGGTTGGCGAACCGCTCGGTCCGCAGCCCGTCGAACCGACCGCTGGCCGCGACGACGTCGGCCCAGTCGTGGTCGCGATGGTCCGAGTAGGGGCGACCGCCGCTGCGGGCCTCGACCAGCTCGGTCAGCTGCCGGACCCACGGCACCGTGTCGTCGCGCACGTTCCACAGCAGCGCGAGCACCCCACCGGGACGCAGCACCCGGGCCACCTCGTCGAGCGCGGCACTCGGCGAGAACCAGTGGAAGGCCTGCGCCGCGGTGACCAGGTCGACGCTCGATGTCTCGAGCGGCAGCGCCTCGGCCAGCGCACGCACGACGGGCACAGCGGGCAGCGCCCGACGGAGGTGGGCGACCATCGGCGCGAGGGGCTCCACGGCGGTCACGCGGAGCCTCGCCCTGGCGAGCTGACCGGTGAGGATCCCCGTGCCCGCACCGACGTCGACCAGGTGGCCGCCCTCCGGACATGCCTCCTTCACCCGGCCTACTGCACGACGGGCGTACGCCGGTCGGATCCGGGCGTAGGTCGGCGACGCCGCTGCGAATCCCCCGGCGGCGACCGGATCCATCGTCACGGCCGCGACGGTAACCGCCGCATCGGGATGGGTCGAACGGATCAATCTCAGGCAGCGGCTGCGCACCCCTGCACGAGGTGTCATACTGGCTTGACCACCCTCGGTGGCTGCCCAGTGACTCTTCGCGGCGAACGAGGATGGCGACCCGGTGCTGGGGCAACGGGTCGGGCGCGACGGCGGGTCGCGTGTTCGCGGGAGGGAAGGCGGAGACGGCGGTGGGACGACGGCGTGTTGCAGGCGACGCTGTGATGCACCCGATGTGGACCTTCGGGGACGACCCGCTCGAGTCAGAGCTCGAGCGGGAACGCTGGTCGGCATTCTGGGTCCATCTGATCGAGGCGCGGATGGCGGTGACGGTCGTGCTCTCGGTCGCGCTCGCGCTGCTGCCGGTGCTCGGCCCCGACCGCGTGTGGGTCGCGCTGGCCGCGTTCGCCGTCGGGACCATCGCCAACCTGGTCGTGTTCGTGCGCATCCGCCGGGGTCGCCAGGTCCACCTGCAGCTCGCCTTCTCGGACCTGGCCACGGTGCTGCTCGTCATGTGCTTCGCACCGCAGGTCTACGCCGCGGGTGTGATCCTGCTGGTGTCGATGACCTCGTTCTACGTCTTCTGGTTCGGCGGTCGGATCACGACGTGGCTGCTGTTCCCCACCGGGTCGGCCCTGCTGGTCATCGGCGTCGCTCGACAGCCGGAGCTGTGGCAGACGATGTGGCTCGCGTGGGTGGCGACAGCCGTGCTCGGCACGGTCACGATCAGCCGCATGGCGACGGTCTCGACCGAGCTGCGGAACCGCTACGACGACATGGTCAACGGCATCGACGCCATCATGTGGGAGGCCGCAGGACCGACCGGCGACGCCGAGTACGTGAGCAGCCGGGTGACCGATCTGCTGGGCTACGAGCAGCAGGACTTCGCACGCTTCTCGTTCCTGTCGAGCCGGGTGCACCCCGACGACCTCGACGCGCTCATCGGCAGTCGACGTCGCATCGGCGCGGGTGACGACGTCGAGGTCCACTACCGGGTGCGCGACGCCTGGGGCCGGCAACGCCACCTGCACGAACGCGTGCGCGTCGCCCGCGACCACGACGGCGGGATCCGGCACCGACGCGGGATCCTCGTCGACGAGACCGCGCAGTGGGACGCCGAGCGCTCGGTGCGCAGCTACTCCGACTTCATCGAGGGGATCCCGATCGCGTTGGCGATCCTGCGACTCGACGACCTCGAGGACCCGTCGAGCCTGCGCGTCGTCGTCGGCAACCCCGCGGCAGGAGCCCTGGTCGGACGCCCACCCGAGGACGCCGTCGGCCGACGACTCGAGGAGCTGCTGCCGATGGCTGAGGCGTTCCTTCCCCGACTCGCAGATGTCGTGCGGCTCGGCACCTCGCTCGAACGACCCTTCGTGAAGATCGGCGACCAGGAGGAGGTCTACGCGCTGCGGGCGATGCCACTGCCGGACCAGTGCATGGGTCTGGCGCTCGAGGACGTCACCAAGCGGGCACGTCTGGCGGAGTCGCTGCGACACAAGGCGCTGCACGACCACCTGACGGGCCTGCCCAACAGGGCCCGGTTCAACGAGCGGCTGCACAACGCGCTGGAACGGGCCCAGTCCCACGGCGGTCGCACCGGGCTGTTGATGGTCGACCTGGACCGGTTCAAGGACGTCAACGACACACTCGGCCACGAGTACGGCGACCGCCTGCTCGTCGAGCTCGCACGTCGACTGTCGATGAAGCTGCGCAACTGCGACACGATCGCCCGACTCGGGGGCGACGAGTTCGCCATCCTCGTGTCCGACGCCGACGACGACGGTGCGACCGCGACGGTCGCGCAACGCCTGGTCGAGCTGTGCGAGGAGCCGTTCCACATCGACGAGTTCCGCCTCCAGGTCGGCGCGAGCGTCGGTGTCGCCGTCGCGCCCGACGACGCGAACGACTCCGAGTCCCTCATGCGCCACGCCGATGCGGCGATGTACCAGGCGAAGGAGTCAGGTGGCGGCATCGTCGCCCACGCCGGGTCGCCGACGGGGCCGGGAGCGACGCGCATCGAGCTGCTCGCGGACCTCAAGGGCGCGGTCGAGACCGACGAGCTGGTCCTGCACTACCAACCTCGGGTCGACCTGCGATCGCTGCGCCCCGTCGGCGTCGAGGCGCTGGTGCGCTGGGACCACCCCCGTCGAGGGATCCTCGGCCCCGGCGAGTTCATCGAGCTCGCCGAGGTGTCGGGCACGATCGCCGCGCTGACCAGGATCGTCACCGAGAAGGCGACCGCCGACATGGCGGCGCTGCGACCCGGATCGCCGTGCACCGTGAACGTGAACCTGTCGGCGAGGAACCTGCACGACCCACTGCTCGTGGAGTGGGTCGTCGACCTGCTGCGACGGACCGGGTTCCCACCGATGGCGCTGTGCTTCGAGCTCACCGAGGCGCAGCTGACCGAGGACCCGTCGCAGACGCTCGAGGTGCTGCACCGGCTCCGCCTGCTCGGGGTGCGTCTGAGCATCGACGACTTCGGCACCGGCTACTCGTCGGTCGCGTACCTGCGGGAGCTGCCCGTCGACGAGGTGAAGATCGACTCCGGCTTCATCAGCGGGCTGAGCACGGGCGACTCGACGCTCGTCCGCTCGGTGATCGACCTCGGCCACAACCTGGGCCTGCACGTCGTCGCCGAAGGTGTCGAGGACCGGGCGTCGCTGGACGAGCTGCGCGTGTTGGGGTGCGACAGCGCGCAGGGATTCCACCTGGCGCCGCCCATGCCGTTCCACGAACTGGAGCAGTACTTCGCCCTCGCGAACGAGCTCGCTCCCACTGCCGGCGACTCCTGAGCGCGGCGCACGTCGATCGCGCCGGCCCCGGGCGACCCTCGGGCGAGTCGTCGTGCCGCTCGTTGGGGGCGATGAGAGGTCCTTCGATATCCTCCGGGCCATGACCGAGACGATCGACCTCTCCCTTGCTGCTGCTGCGCTCGACACCGCCCAGCAGGTCCTCGATGCGGGAATCGCCCGACTCGCCGCCGACGGCATCGACGACAACCAGGTGCTCGCGTACGACATCGCCCACGCCGCAGCGGGCGTGATGGCCGCTCGCGGACTGCTGTCCTACGGCGCCAAGGGAACCGACGAGGCGAAGGTGACCAGCGCCTTCACCGCTGACGTGCTCGCGGACCTGGCCGCGAAGCTCTTCGGGCGCGAGGACGAGTGGGGCGTCGGCAACGACGCGCTCGACGCGGTCCGCTCGTACGTCGCCACCTACCGCGCCCCGGAGTTCCTCGCGTCGCTGGCCGACACCGACGGTCCCCGGCACCTCGTCGGGCGACTTCGAGATGGTCCAGGACACCTTCCGTCGGTTCGCCGAGGAGAAGCTGAAGCCGATCGCCGAGCACATCCACCGCGAGAACGCCGACATCCCCGAGGACATCATCACCGGCCTGGCCGAGATGGGCGCCTTCGGCCTCTCGATCTCGGAGAACTACGGCGGCTTCGCCTCGGGCGACGAGTCCGACTACATCGGCATGGTCGTGTCGACCGAGGAGCTGTCACGCGGCTCGCTCGGCGCCGGCGGCTCGCTGATCACCCGCCCGGAGATCCTGGCGCGTGCCCTCGAGGCCGGCGGCACCGAGGCCCAGAAGCAGGAGTGGCTGCCGCAGCTCGCCAGCGCCGAGGTCATGAACGCGGTCGCCGTGACCGAACCCGACTACGGCTCCGACGTCGCCGGCGTGAAGGTGACCGCCACCAAGGTCGACGGCGGCTACCTGATCAACGGCGTGAAGACCTGGTGCACCTTCGGCGCCCGGGCGGACGTGCTGATGGTGCTGGCCCGGACCGACCCGGACCGCTCGATCGGCCACCGCGGTCTGTCGATGTTCATCGTGCCCAAGGAGCGGGGCGACGCCCACGGCTTCGAGCTCACCTCCGAGAGCGCGCACGGCCCCGCCAAGATGGAGGGCCGCCCGATCGACACGATCGGCTACCGCGGCATGCACTCCTACGAGATCGCGATCGAGAACTGGTTCGTGCCGGAGTCGAACCTCATCGGCGAAGAGGGCGGCATCGGCCGCGGCTTCTACTACCAGATGGCCGGCTTCGAGAACGGACGACTCCAGACCGCAGCCCGTGCACTCGGGGTCATGCAGGCGGCTCTCGAGGAGGCCCGCCAGTACGCCCTCGACCGCAACGTGTTCGGTCAGCCGATCCACGACTACCAGCTCACCCAGGCCAAGCTCGGCCGCATGGCGATCACGATCCAGGGTGCACGCCAGTTCGCCTACGAGGTCGCCCGACTGATGGCCAAGGGCGAAGGCGCACTCGAGGCGTCGATGATCAAGGCGTACGTGTGCAAGGCAGCCGAGTGGGTCACCCGAGAGGCCATGCAGATCCACGGCGGCATGGGCTACGCCGAGGAGTACACGGTCAGCCGGCTGTTCGTCGACGCCCGCGTGCTGTCGATCTTCGAAGGTGCCGACGAGACGCTGTGCCTCAAGGTGATCGCCCGCCAGCTCGTCGCCCGCCACCAGGCCGCAGCCGCCGCCTGACCGTTCCATCAGGGATAGAGGGGTCGTCATCGACATCCGTTGTCGATGACGACCCCACTCCCGCGCCCGGTGCTGTGAAGAGCGCGCCCCACGACTCGAGGAGTTCCCCACTCCAGCGACCACTCCCGCTGCGTCAGACTGCTCAGAGGACCTCGGGCAGCTCGACCCACTGCGCGGGATCGTGCGAGAACACCAGCTGCACACCCGCGGCGGCCTGTTCGCGCAGCCAGGAGAATCCGGCGCGCTGTTGAGCCTCGTCCATGACGACCGGTGGCAGCGCGTCCTCGTCGAGCGCGAGCTGGCAATAGCAGGCGTCGCCGACGAGCAGCAGCCGGCCCTCGATCAGCAGCGACTGGTGCCCGGCGGTGTGCCCCGGCGTCGGGACCGCGACGACCGAGCCGTCGCCGAACAGATCGACCCTGCCGTCGATCTGCTCGACGTCCTGGCCGGTGTGGAAGTCCGGCGGGTGGTACACGCCGAGCTCGGCCATGAGCGGGTCCTTCGCCACCTCCCACTCCGCTGACTGCACGACGATGCGAGCTTCTGGCACTTCGGACAGGCCACCGCAGTGGTCGAAGTGCAGGTGGCTGAGCACCGCCCGGTCGACGTCCGACGGGTCGACGCCGAGCTGACCGAGGCGCGCGCCGAGCAGGCCCTCGGCGCCCAGCTCGATGTCGTACATCGACTCGATCGGACCCAAGCGCGAGCTGCTCTGCACCAGGTCCGAGTGCATGCCGGTGTCGAACACGAGCGTCCCGCGGTCGTGTTCGACCAGGAACGAAGCGACCGGGAGCCTGAACTCCCCGATCCGACCGGCGAGCATCGTGCCCAGGTCGGTCGTCATCCAACCGCACTCGAGTGGACGAACCCTGACGGACATCGCGGCAGCGTAGCGGCGCCCACCCGTCGAACTGACGGGTCATCCGGCGAACTGTCATGTTCCTGGTCGCTGAGCGACCACTCGCACGCCAGTTCGTCGGACCCGATCACTCAGGCCTTCGGCAGACGCGTGCTCAGCCGCCGGCTCCCGGCGGCTCAGCCGTCGGCGAGGGCCCGGATGGCGTCGTCGACGGCGATCGCACGGCGTGCGTTGTCGACGTGCAGGTTCTCGATCATCTTGCCGTCGACGGTGACGACGCCCTTGCCGGCGGCGACGCCTTCCTCGAACGCCTCGATCACACGCCGGGAGTACTCGACCTCGTCCGCGCTCGGAGCGAACGCCTCGTTCGCCGGCTCGACCTGCGTCGGGTGCACGAGGGTCTTGCCGTCGAAGCCCATCTCGGCACCCTGGGTCGCCTCGACGAGGAAGCCCTCGGGGTTGCGCACGTCGTTGTAGACGCCGTCGAGGATGACCTTGTCGGCGAAGCGGGCGGCGTTCACGCAGCGGGCCAGGCCCCACAGCAGCGGGTGGCGCCCCGGGACCAGCCCGGCGCGCAGCTCCTTGGCCAGGTCGTTCGTGCCCATGATCAGCACCGTGAGCCGCTCCGAGGCCGTCGCGATCTCGACGGCGTTCTCGATCGCAGCCGGCGTCTCGAGCATCGCCCAGATCGTCGTGTGCTCCGGCGCCCCGGCGGACTCGAGCAGACGCTCGACGGCCGCCACGTCCGCAGCGCTGTTGACCTTCGGCACCACGATGCCGGCGGGGCCTGCAGCCGCGGCGGACCGCACGTCGGCCTCGTGCCACTCGGTCTCGATCGAGTTCACGCGGATCGTGAGCTCTCGTCGGCCGTACTCACCGCTGGTGACCGCAGCGGCGACCTTCTCGCGGGCGATCTCCTTCATGTCCGGCGCGACGGAGTCCTCGGTGTCGAAGATGATCGCGTCGGTCGGCAGGCCCTTGGCCTTCTCGAGCGCCTTGTCGTTGGCACCCGGCATGTAGAGCGCGCTGCGGCGGGGACGGAAGTCGGTCATCTCTCGGGCTCCTGGTGCGTTCGTGATCGGTGGCGTGGACGTCAGATGCAGGTGCGGCTCAGAAGCCGTACGACGCGGCCAGCTCCGGGTCGCGCTCGGCGAGCTGGCGGGCCAGCTCGACGACGACGTGGCACTGCTTCACCGAGGCGTCGTCCTCCATCTTGCCGTTCAACATGATGGCGCCGGTCCCGTCGCCCATCGCCTCGATGACCTCGCGGGCGTGGTCGACCTCGGACGGCTCGGGCGAGAACACCTTCTTGGCGATCGCGATCTGCACCGGGTGCAGCGACCAGGCGCCGACGCAGCCGAGCAGGTAGGCGTTGCGGAACTGGTCCTCGCAGGCGACGGTGTCCTTGATGTCGCCGAACGGGCCGTAGAAGGGCAGGATGCCGGCCATCGCGCAGGCGTCGACCATGCGGGCGACGGTGTAGTGCCACAGGTCCTGCTGGTAGGAGTCGCGCGGCGCGTCGTACGCGGGGCCGTCGTCACCGGCGGGCGGGTCCTGGCGCACCAGGTACCCGGGGTGGCCGCCACCGACGCGGGTCGTCTTCATGCGCCGGTTGGCCGCCAGGTCGGCGGGGCCGAGCGAGAGTCCCTGCATGCGGGGCGAGGCGAGGCAGATCTCCTCGACGTTCGCGACGCCGCGGGCGGTCTCGAGGATCGCGTGCACGAGCAGCGGCTCCTGGAGCCCGGCCTTCGCCTCGAGCTGGGCGAGCAGACGGTCGACGTAGTGGATGTCCTCGGGCCCCTCGACCTTGGGGATCATGATGACGTCGAGCTTGTCGCCGACCTCACCGACGAGGGTCTCGAGGTCGTCGAGCACCCACGGCGAGTCCAGGCTGTTCACGCGGGTCCACAGCTGCGTGTCGCCGAAGTCGACCTCCTTCGCGACCTTCACCAGTCCCTGCCGCGCCGCCTCCTTGGACTCCATCGGGATGGCGTCCTCGAGGTTGCCGAGCAGCACGTCGACCGTCGGTGCGATCTCGGGCAGCTTCGCGGTGACCTTCTCCAGGTGCGGCGGGAAGAAGTGGATCATGCGCGACGGGCGGAACGGGATCTCTCGCACCGGCTCGGGGGCACCTGCGGCGAGTGGCTTGAAGAAGTCCTTCGGGCTGCGCATGGTTTCTCCTCTGGAGCGGCGCGCTCGACGACTCGGCGCGTGGGACCCGGCAGACGTTACGGAGCGCCCCGAGGGGCGGCCAATCCGCCCCGCCGAGCGGCGCGGATCAGGGAGCGATGCCGCCGATGACCCGCGCCGAGCCGGGCAGCACCCAGCCTGCGTCGGTCCGATACTCCTCCATCGCGCCGAGGACCGACTCGACGACGGCGGCACGGGTGTCATCGTCGGCAGCGGACCAGGCGTCGCCCAGCGGGCCCATCGACACGAACGTCTCGATCTCGGTGCGCGGGTCCGCCGCGGGCACCAACCGGGCGCCTGCGACGGGTTCCACGGTGACGTCGAACAGGCCCGCCGACTCGAGCAGTCCGGCGGACAGCTCGGCGTCGGCGAGCGCGAACGGACCCGGCGCGCCGGGCGGTGGCAGCTCGGGCCCGGAGCCGAACACCGACGCCGCGGCGAGCACCGGGATGAGCATCCAAGGATTCTCCTCGAGCGGGCCCCACACGACGCAGCGCACGGTGCCACCGGGCCGCAACAGACCGACCAGCGTCGTGAACGCCGCCTGCGGCTCGGGGAAGAACATCACGCCGAACCGGGAGAACACCGCGTCAAGGGTGCCGGCAAGGTGATCGAGCGATCCGTCGACGACGTCGGAGCGAACGAGCTCGACGCGCTGCGCGTCGGCGGCAGCGACGGTGCGTCCCGCGGCGGCGAGCATCTCGTCGGAGACGTCGACGCCGAGCACCGAGCCGCCCGGACCCACCCGACGGGCGAGCTCGACGAGCGTGGCCCCCACGCCGCATCCGACGTCGAGCACCGACGAGCCGGCTGACAGTCCGAGCGCGTCCATCGCTGCAGCGCCGTAGGTGTCGGTGGGCGCATCGGCGACCCCTGCCCGACGTTCCCACTCGGCCGCTCTGCGGTTCCAGTAGGTGCGTTGATCGTCCACGCGGTCACCGTACCCGTGTCGCCGACACGGGGCGCCGAGATGCGGCGCTCGACCGTGGATGTCGGACGGCGTGGCATTCGGTACCTTGTCCCGGCATGCGTGCCGTCGTGTGCCATTCCTTCGCCGAGCCGGAGCAGCTCGAGGTCGAGCAGCTCGACACCGCGCCGTGCGGATCGGGTCAGGTCCGGGTCCATGTCTGGGCGAGCGGCCTGAACTACGTCGACGCCCTGTTCGTGCAGGGCAAGTACCAGATCCGACCTGCACTCCCCTTCGTGCCGGGTTCGGAGATCGCGGGCGAGGTGACCGAGGTCGGCGCGGACGTCCAGGGTGTCTCGGTCGGCGACCGTGTGATGGCCAGCGTCGGACTGGGCGGGTTCGCTGATGAGATCGTGCTCGCGCCCTCGCAGCTCATCTCGATCCCCGACCGGCTCAGCTACGGTCAGGCCGCCACGATGACCCAGAGCTATGCGACCGCGTGGTTCTCACTCACCCGGCGCACGGTGGTGCGACCCGAGGAGTGGGTGCTCGTCCTGGGGGCTGCCGGCGGAGTGGGTCTCGCGATGCTCGACGTCGCTCGGGCGCTCGGCGCGCAGACGATCGCCGCGGCCTCGAACGACGAGAAGCTGCGCCTGTGCATCCAGCGCGGCGCGCACGGCGTCATCGACTACAGCTCCGAGGACCTCAAGGTGCGGGCCCGCGAACTGACCGGGGGCGGCGTCGACATCGCGGTCGATCCGGTCGGCGGTGATCTCACCGACCCTGCGCTGCGGGCGCTGCGCAACTACGGCCGCCTGCTCGTCATCGGCTTCGCCTCGGGCACCATCCCCCGGCTGCCGGCGAACCAGGTGCTGCTGCGGAACCGATCGGTGCTCGGAGTCGACTGGGGCGCGTGGGCGATGGCGGATCCCGACGGCAACGCCGCGGTCATGAACGAGGTGCTCAGCCACGTCGAGGACGGCTCGCTGACGCCGGCGGAACCCACCGCCTACCCGCTGCACGACGCCGGGACCGCGCTGCGCGACCTGCTCGAACGCCGTGTGACCGGCAAGGCGTGCCTCACGCCCTGAGCTCATGCGGTGGGCGTCCTGAACGGTGAGCGTCCTGCCGCGACCGTCAGGATGGGGCAATCCGTCGGGCGCGGCAGGACGTCTCGCACATGGTGCCCACGTCGACCGCGTCGCACAATGGGGATCGATCCCCACGTCGATCCACGATCAGTCGGATCCGCGACCCCCTCCCGGCTCTACGCTCCGCAAGTGATGTCGCGCCAACCACGCCTCGAGGTGACGATCGCCGACGAGACCGTGGCGGTCGACGCCTCACGTCCGGACGGACTCATCTTCGGTCGCGGCGCGGACCTCGACGTCGACTCCAATCCGTTCCTGCACCGACGCGTCGGACGATTCGTCCACTCCGAGGGCATCTGGTGGGTCGAGAACCTGAACGCATGGACACCGATCACCGTGGTCGCCGCCGGGATCTCGACGCTGCTCACCGGCGAGACCAGAGCGGCGCTGGTGCACCCGTCGTCACGGGTGCGCTTCGAGGCGGGGGTCTGCAACTACGAGCTGCGGGTGACCCTCGACCCGGTCCCCGAGCTGCCACCGCGCCCGTCGATCGACATCGATCTGACCGCGACGTTCCGCCCGTCGGAGCTCCAGCTCACCGATGAGCAACGACTGCTCGTCGTCGCGCTGGCCGAGCTCCGCCTCCGCAATCCCGCGGAGCGCTTCCGACTGCCCAGCAACCGGTCTGTCGCGGCCCGGCTGGGCTGGTCCACCGCGAAGTTCAACCGCAAGCTCGACTACCTCTGCCAACGCCTGGAGCGCGCCGGGGTGTCAGGGCTGCGGGAGACCGGCCGCAGGGCGAACGACCGACGCCTCCGGGTCGTCGACCACCTCACCTCCAACGGCACCGTGACCGAGCGCGACCTCGAGCTGCTCGACACCTACGATGCTTGCAGGGAGAAGGGTGATGGAGATGGACGATCGTGAAGTAGGTGGGGCGGTCCCCGCCGACGACGGAGCGCGCTCCGGTCCCGGCGGCTACTCGGATCGACGGCTGGTCGGGAGAGGCGGCACTGCGACCGTGTACCGCGCGGCGCGCACGGGAAACGGTCTGGTGGTGGCGCTCAAGGTGTTCTCCGACGGCGAGCGGACCTCGTACGACCGGCAGGTACGGGCGGCGAAGGCGCTGCACCATGTCGCGGGCGTCGCCACGACACTCGACCACGGCATCGCCGCCGACGGACGACCGTTCATCGTCTCGACCTTCATCGAGGGCGGTTCCCTCGCCGATCAGGTCCGGTCCGACGGGCCGCCACCCCCGGAGCGGCTCGCACGGATCGGCGCGTCGCTCGCCGACACCCTGGCCGCAGCGCATGCCGCAGGAGTGCTGCACCGGGACCTGAAGCCGTCCAACGTGCTGCTCGACACCGACGGCTCACCCCTGCTGTCGGACTTCGGCGCCGCCGGATTCGTCGATGCCGCCACCGCGAGCTCGACGATGGCTCTCACGCTGCTCTACGCGGCACCCGAGGTGCTCGAGGGCGCCGCGGCCGACGAGCGCAGCGACGTGTACTCACTCGGGTTGACCCTGATCACCGCAGCGACCGGTCGCCGACCCTTCGAAGGGACCGCCGACCCTGGTCCCACCGGCGTGGCCTCGATCGTGAACCGCATCTGCATCGAGGGTGTGCCTGACGACGCCGTCGACGGCCTGCCCGAGGGTCTCGCCGCGGTGCTCGGTCGCGCGACCCAGCTCGACCCCGGCGACCGCTACCCCGATGCCACGAGCTTCGCTGCCGCCCTCGGAGAGGTCGCCGAGCACCCGTCGGTGGTTCCCGCCGGGACCGCCGTCCGTCGTCGGCTGCTCCGCGGGCGACGACGCAGCGGAGCGCTGCTCGGCGTGCTGGCGGGCGTGCTGGCCGTCGGCACGATCGCGGCGGTCGTCGCGCTCACCCAGGACGACACCTCGGCGGTCACCGAGTCGCTGGGGGATCCGGTCACCGAGGCCGATGGCCGACTGGGTCCGCTCTACGAACAGTCGTACGCGACCTATGTGGGCCTGGTCGAACCGGGGTGCGGCGACGACGAGCGACTCGTCGAGCTGTCGATCCACGCCGGGCCCGAGGACCTCGCCGCCGGCGTCGAGACGCCGTGGGAGGCCGTCGCCGGCGAGGGCGCCGGCACCTTCATGTCGTACATGCCGTGCGACACCGACGTCGACGAGGCGCGCTACAAGCTGGGCGCGACCGGACGGTGGTTCGTGCTCGTCGCCTCGTTCCCCGAGGACCAGTACGAGCGCATGTCGGGCTGGATGCGAGAGAACGAGAACAGCCCCTCACCGGACTTCACCGTCGACGAGACGATCCTCGCGACCCTGGCCGACCCGCAGGCCTATGAGGGCTGGGCCATCATCGACCAGGAGGCCGAGTGAGCGGGTCCGAACAGCCTGGCAGCATGGACCGGCCGCGCTGGGTCAGGCGACCTGATCGAGCAGGCGCACGAACTCCTGCTCGGGGATCTCGCCCGAGCCGCGCTGCACGACCTTGCCGTCGGCATCGATCAGCACGAAGAACGGGTAGCCGCCCAGGCCGTAGGCCGCCGCAGCCGCCTGGTCCGGGTTGTCGAGCAACACCGGGGGCTCCCAGCCCTCGGCCAGGATCCACTCCGACGGCGGGTAGTTCGGGCGGTCGGCCGCGACCGCCGTGCTGACCGCGTACAGCTCGACCCCGTCGGGGACCAGGCCGGCGTCGATCCAGTCCTGCACCAGGGGGAGCTCCTTCTGGCAGTGCGGGCACCAGTGGGCGACGAACATCACCAGCTTCGCAGTGCCTCCTCCCGGTGCGATCGTGACCGACGACCCGTCGAAGGACTCACCCTCGATCGTCGGGGGCGTCAGGCCCACCGCCGGGTCCTCCTCGGGCGGAGCGACGACCGCGTTGACCTGCGGATAGTCCGGCAGGGGCTCCCCGATCACCTTCACCGAGGCCTGTTCCTGTTGCGCGTCCTGCGCCGCAGCGGCGCCCGTGCCCTCGGCCACGGGCTCGTCGCTGCCACCGGTGAACAACAGGGCGAGCACGGCGATGAGCACCACGGCGCCGACGCTGATGCCGATGACGATCAGGCCGGTCTTCGGGCGGTTGCCGCTCGTGCGCTTCGCGAGGTCGGCGTAGGGGTCCGCGCCGCTGTGCTTGTCGTTCATGTCGTGGGCTCCGGGATCGAGGGGACGTCCGACGGACTCGTGGGCCCGGCGTCGTGGGAGGAGTCGTCACCAGGGGTGCGTTCGGTTCCCGCACGATCCCGCGGGACTGAGAGCATCACCAGCACGGCGATCAGGGCGAAGCCGATACCCGCCATGGCAGGGATGGACAGGAAGTGGAACTTCCAGACCCAGACCGTGGAACACGGGTTCTCCGCCTCGCACGAGAACTTCACCGAGTCGGGGAAGCGCTCGATCAGGTAGTGGTACACCGAGATGCACAGGCCGAGTCCGACCAGGGGCACCGAGTACCACTTCACCGATGCGTCGCGCCGCAGCGCGGCGACACCGAGGATGACGACCTGGGGGTACATCAGGATCCGCTGGTACCAGCACAGGTCGCACGGCGGGAACTTCGCGACCTCGGACAGGTAGAGGCTGCCGAGCGTGCAGGTCAACGCGACGAAGAAGGCGAGGACCAACGAGACCTGTCCGACCGCGGCGCGGGCCTGCGCGAGCGGCGCGGGCAGCCGGCCGGTGACGCGGGCCAGCACCGCAGAGGCCACCACGACGACCACCACGACCAGGGCGAACACCGCGAGCAGCGCGAAGAAGGTGGTCACGGTGTCGACTCGCATGGCCCGGTCGACTGTATCGGCGGCTCTGCAGAACCCCGCGGACGTCCCGGCGCACTCCGCGGGCCTCCGCCGAGGGATCCGATGCACCCACCGGCGCTACGGTGACGCCATGGCGATCTACGACCACGACATCTCGTCCCTCGACGGCACACCCGGCGCCCTGTCCGGCCTCGACGGCAAGGTCACCCTCGTGGTGAACGTCGCGTCGAAGTGCGGGCTGACCCCGCAGTACACGCAGCTGGAGCAGCTCCACGAGCAGTACGAGCCGCGCGGCTTCAGCGTGCTCGGCGTGCCGTGCAACCAGTTCCTGGAGCAGGAGCCCGGCGACGCCGAGGAGATCCAGACGTTCTGCTCGACCACCTACGGAGTGACGTTCCCGCTCACCGAGAAGGTCGAGGTCAACGGCGACGACCGTCACCCGCTCTACGCAGAGCTCGAGACGACCGCCGACGACGAGGGGCACACCGGCGACGTCCGCTGGAACTTCGAGAAGTTCCTGGTCGGCAGCGACGGCCAGGTGCTGGCACGCTTCGCACCGACCGTCGTGCCCGACGATCCGGCGATCGTCGCGGCCATCGAACGCGCCCTGGGCTGAGCGGACCCCACCGGTCCGACCGGGAGGGGCCCGGTCGGTCAGGCCCCGTTCATCGCGCGCAGTCGGTCGGGAGCGGTCCGTCGTCCGCCGGCGTGCACGACGGCTTCCACGTGAGCCGGTTCAGTGCTCGGCGATCGTGAGGACGGTCCGCAGCCCGACCCCCGCCTCGAGATCCGCGATCGCCTCGTTGACCTCTTCGAGGGGCCGACGCGACGTGACCATGGCGTCGAGGTCGAGCCGCCCTGCCTGCCAGAGCGCGACCAGCCGCGGGATGTCGCGGGGCGCCCAGCACGAGCCGAGCAGCGATCCCATGATCTTCTTCTCGGTGAACATCATCATCACCGGGCTGAGCGGGACCAGGTCCTCGATCGGCGACGCGCCGACCATCACGACCGAGCCACCGCTGCGGGTCGCGGCGAGCGCCGTCTCGACCAGCGGACCCGAGCCGACGGCCTCGAAGGCGACGTCGACGCCGATGCCGGTCATAGAGGTGACCACCGCGGTCACGTCGTCGACGGTGGGGTCGATGACGTCGGTCGCGCCGAAGCGCATCGCCTGCTCGCGACGTGCCTCGGAGGGGTCCGACACGACGATGCGCGACGCCCCGGCGATGACCGCCCCCTGCACGATGCTGATGCCGATGCCACCCGCGCCGAGCACCAGCACCGAGTCGCCCGCCTGGACGTCCGCGGTGTTGAGCACCGCGCCGACGCCGGTCTGGACCGCGCAGCCGATCACGCAGGCGACGTCGAGCGGGACGTCGTCGTCGATCTTCACCGCGCCCGCCACGGGCACGATCACCTCGTCGGCCCAGCCGGCGAGGCCGAGGCCACGGAAGACCAGGTCGCCACCGCGTGACAGTCGGGTCGTGCCGTCGGGCAGCATCGACGTCGCGATCGACATGGCGTTGGCGCAGCTGCTGTGCTGTCCGCGCACACAGAGCTCACAGGTGCCGCACGCCGGGTTCGGGGTCAGGACCACGTGGTCACCCACCGCCAGCTCGGTGACGCCGTCGCCGACCTCGCTCACCACACCGGCCGCCTCGTGGCCCGGCACGGTCGGACCGAGCACCGGGAAGGTGCCGTTCACCAGGCTGACGTCGGAGTGGCACACGCCGCACGCGACGATGCCCACTCGCACCTCGCCCGCCCCCGGCGGTTCCAGGTCGATGTCGTGCACGACCTCGACCGGTTGCCCCACGGCCTTCAGCAGCGCTGCTCTCATCTGGTCCACCCCCTCGCCCGCAGGTCCTCCGACGGGCGAGGAGGAGACTAGGCCTGCAGCGCCGGTGCGGGCGCCGGAGTGACCGGGCCACGGCGGGCACGCACCACGACCTTGCGCAGTTCCTCGACGACCAGCAGCGACAGCGGCGTCACCGCCACCCAGGCCCACTGGGTCGCGTCGAGCGGGACGGTCTCGAACACCCGCTGCAGGAACGGCAGCTGCACCACGAGGATCTGCATGGCGATCACGCCGCCCAGGGCGTAGAGCAACGGTCGGTTCGACAGCGAGTAGCGGCTGAACACGGTCTCGTCACCGGAGCGCACGCAGAACGAGTTGACCAGCTGGAAGAAGACGAAGGACGAGAACGCCATCGTCAGCGCCGCTTCCTTGTCGCCGTCGCGGAAGGCGATGTAGATGGCCAGCGTGCCGATCGTGATGACGATCGCCGAGGCGACGATGCGAGCCAGTCGCGGCAGGCTCAGGATCACGTCGTTGCGATCCCTCGGCGGTCGGCCCATGACGTCGGGCTTGGGCGGATCCACTCCCAGGGCGATCGCCGGCGGACCGTCGGCGATGATGTTCACGAACAGGATCTGGATCGCGTTGAACAGCGCACCGAAGCCGGCGAGCTGTGCGATCAGGATGGTGAGGATCGCCGAGATGTTCGTCGTCAGCTGGAAGCGGACGAAGGTGATGATGTTCTCGTAGATCGCACGTCCGCCCTCGACGGCATGCACGATCGTCGCGAAGTTGTCGTCGGTGAGGATCATGTCACCGGCTTCCTTGGTGACCTCGGTGCCGGTGATGCCCATCGCGACGCCGATCTCGGCCTGCTTCAGCGACGCGGCGTCGTTCACGCCGTCACCGGTCATCGCGACGACGTTGCCCTTGGACTGCAGCGCCTTGACGACTCGGACCTTGTGCTCGGGCGACACCCGGGCACACACGCCGATGTCGTCGATGAGCTCCGGCAGCTCCTCGTCGGAGATCGTGTCGAGCTCGGCGCCGGTGACCACTCGACCGGTGATGCCGAGCTCCGCAGCGATCGCGCCGGCGGTCGAGGCGTGGTCGCCGGTGATCATCTTCACGCCGATGCCGGCGGCGCGGCACTCCTCGATCGCGGCGATGGCCTCGGGCCGGGCCGGATCGAGGATGCCGACGAGCGTCTCGAGCTCGAGGTCGGCGACCTCGTCGCCCAGATCGCCCTCGAACTCCGAGGCGCGCACCGGCACCTCGCGCACGGCCAGGGCGAGCACGCGAAGGCCCTCGGAGCCGAGCTCGTCGTTCACTGCCAGCAGCTGCTCGCGCCGGGCGGCGTCGACCGGTTCGCGACCCTCGGGCCCCGCGACCGAGGTGCACCGACCGATCACGACGTCGGGGGCTCCCTTGACCACGAGCAACGACATCCGGTCGTTCTCGGGATGCGGGTGCAGCGTCGCCATGAACTTCGCGGTCGAGTCGAACGGCACCTCGTCGACCCGCTGCAGCCCGGCGCGCAGGGCCTCGGGGTCGAGCGCACCCTTCGCGCCGAGCACCACCAGGGCGCCCTCGGTGGGGTCGCCGACGAGTCGGGTCAGGCCGTCGACCTCTCGCAGGTGGGCGTCGTTGCAGAGCACGCCGGCGAGCAGCGCGGGGCGCAGACTCTCGAGCTGCTGCGGGTCCAGCGGCGCACCGTCGAGGCTGATCGACCCCTCGGTCCCGTAGCCGAGGCCGTCGACGTCATAGCGCCGCCCGGCGGTCACGAAGGTGGTCGCGGTCATCTGGTTGAGCGTGAGCGTGCCGGTCTTGTCCGAGCAGATGACCGTCGTCGAACCGAGCGTCTCGACCGACGCGAGCCGCTTCATGATCGCGTTGCGCTTCGCCAGGCGACCGACGCCGATGGCGAGCGTGACCGTCACGACCGCGGGCAGTCCCTCCGGGATCGCTGCGACGGCGAGGGCCACCGAGTTGAGCAGCGCCTCGCTGATCGAGTCGCTGTTGATCTCGTCGGCCTGGAACAGCGCGACGACGAACACCGCGATGACCGCGATGAACGCGATGAACGCCAGGCGCTTGCCCAGCTCGTGGATCTGCTCCTGCAGAGGTGTCGGCTTCTCCTCGGCTGCACCGAGCAGACCAGCGAGCTTGCCGACCTCGGTGTACATCCCGGTCCCGGTGACGACGAGCTCGGCACGACCTCGGACCAGCGTCGTGTTCATGAAGCCGATGTTGGAGCGCTCGGCGAGTGGGACATCCGCGGTGATGACCTCGTCGTGCTTGTCGGCCGGCACGGACTCGCCGGTCAGCATCGACTCGTCGACCGAGAGCGAGGCGGTCACCATGAAGCGACCGTCGGCCGGCACGCGGTCGCCGGCCTCGAGCAGCACCACGTCGCCGGGGACCAGCTGGGTCGCCGAGATCTCCTGCACCTCGCCGTCGCGTCGCACCCGCACGACGGTGTCGAGCATGCCCTTCAGCGCGGCGAGCGCGTTGTCGGCCTTGTTCTCCTGGACGAAGCCCATGATGGCGTTGATCAGCAGGACGATGCCGATCACGATCGGGTCCTTGTAGTCCCCGACGGCGGCGGAGACCACCGCTGCACCGATCAGGATGTAGACCATCAGGTCCTTGAACTGGTCGATGAACCGGAGGATCGCCGGGCGTCGCGGAGTCTCGGCGAGCTCGTTGAGGCCGAATGTCTCGTGGCGGGCTGCGACCTGCGCTGCGCTCAGGCCGGTCAGCGGGTCGACAGAGAGCCGGTCGGCGACGTCACGGGCCTGGATGCGGAACCATTCGGTCCCTTCGAGATCGGCCGCGCTCGGCACGTCACCCGGCTGCACCGAGGGAGCAGTCGGAGGGGATTCGCTGGACATTGAAGGATCTCCGTCGTCGGGGTGCCAGGCGCGGCACCAGAAGCGCCGGAGGTCTCCCTCACCCCACCGGTCGTGTTCGGACCGGTCGGGCCGCTGGTGCCGGGTCGGATCCCGTCCCCCGGGATGAGACCCGTGGTCCGAACGTCCACACCGTGCTGACGACACCAGCGCTTGAGGAGGTACTCCCCTCCGATGGGCGTGGTGCCCACCTGCGGGGCAGAGACTACGACAGGGTCAAGGAGCCGACAACGCGCCGGGCGGGCCGGGCGCGGTGTCCCCCGTCGTCAGGGACAGACGTCCGCACTCACGGAGGATGTCACCCCCATGGGTCATTCGGCTCAAGTTCCCCCGGGGTGACACCGACACACCGCAGGTGAACACCGCACTCGACGAACCCGACATCGGACGGAGCGGTTCACCGGCCGACGACGTCGGCGACGATCGATCAGCGACCGTCGGCACTCGTCGAGGGGTGTTCCTGGCCGCCGGCGCGGCGTTGGCCGCCGCGTGTGCCCCGGACGCCCCCGCTGCGGTCGCGCCGACGGTCCCGGCCCCGCCGGCGTCCCTGACCGGCGTCGCAGCGGCCCGCCACCTCGCGGACCGAGCCACGTTCGGCGCCACTCCGGCTGTCGTCGACCGGATCCGCCGGATCGGGCCCGCCGCGTGGATCGACGAACAGCTCGACCCTCGGCGGTTGCCCGACGCCGAGGCACGACTCGCCGGGTTCGGCACACTGCGGGCCAACAACTCCGCGAACGAAGCGGTCCGCGTGGCGGACGAGCAGCGGCTCTTCGCCGAGCTCGACCACGCCACGCTGCTGCGGGCCGTGTACTCCGAGCGCCAGCTGTACGAGGTGATGTGCGACTTCTGGACCAACCACTTCAACATCTCGCGGCAGGCGAAGTGGCTCACGCAACTCAAGACGGTCGACAACGAGAAGGTGGTGCGACCGCACGCCCTCGGCAGGTTCGTCGACCTGCTGCTCGCCTCGGCGGCCAGTCCGGCGATGCTCGTCTACCTCGACAACTATGCGAGCAACGCCGCGTCGAGCTCCGGAGTGAACGAGAACTACGGACGTGAGCTGCTCGAGCTGCACACACTCGGCATCATCGATGGCGCACACGTCTACTCCGAGACCGACGTGCTCGGCGTGGCGAAGGTGCTCTCCGGCTGGACCATCGAGTGGGACGAGGGACCATCGAAGTACGGCTTCCGCTGGGGCCACTGGCTGCACTCCCGAGAGGCCGTGTCCATCCTCGGCGGCGCCTGGCGACGGCCCGCTCGTCCGAACTGGGGCGACTACGACGTGCACGGCAAGGGTGACGCCGAGTCGCTGTTGCGCTTCCTCGCCCGGCACCCCTCCACCGCCAGGCACCTCTCGAACAAGCTCGCCCGCCGCTTCGTCCGCGACGATCCGCCGAGAGCGTTGGTCGACCGACTCGCATCGGTGTACGTGGCCAACGACACGGCGATCGCGCCGGTGCTGCGGGCGTTGCTGACCTCGCCGGAGTTCGCCGCCTCGGCGGGTGCGAAGGTCAAGCGACCCGTGGACTGGCTCTACAGCGCGATGCGCTGCACCCGGGCCCAGGTGCCGTCGGATCCGATGGGAGCGAGCGCGACCACCTTGCGCCAGGCCACCCGCATGCTCGGCCAACCGCTGTTCGAACGCCCGAGTCCCGACGGCTGGCCCGACAGAGCTGCGGTGTGGAGCTCGTCCCAGGGCCTGCTGCGCCGCTGGGAGGGCGCCGGTCGACTCGCCCGCAACGCGCTGACGGATCCGACCAAGCCCGACCGGATCGTGGTCGACGCCGCGGCGCTGCTGCCCGCTCCCCTGCCCGGGACTGCTCGAGCGCTGGTCGTCGCGATGGACGAATCGGTGTGCCAGCGACCCTTGTCCGCCGCCGACGCGGACACGATCTGCGCTGCGGTCGGCGTCTCGCCCACGGGTGCGGCGACCGCCATCACCACCCGACCCGAGCGGCTCTCCGGTGTGCTGGGCCTGCTGTTGTCCCACCCGAGGTTCCAGTACCGATGACGCGCTCGACGATCGACGGCCCGACCACCGACACCGGCGCGCCGCAGCGCACACCGCTGAGCCGCCGTGGCTTCCTGGCGGCCCTCGGCGTGAGCGGCGCCACGGTGGGCCTCACCGCCGCAGGGGCGCGGCTCGCGTTCGCCGCCCCCGGCCAGGCATCGAGCGGCGACGTGCTGGTCATCGTGTTCAACCGCGGTGGTCTCGACGGTCTGAACCTGGTCGCCCCGTTCCAGATGCCCACCTATCGGACGCTGCGCCCGACGATCCGCGTCAAGGATCCCGGCGAGTTCACCGACCCGGCGGGCAAGGCCGGACTGCCGCTCGTGCAGGGCGGCGCGGTCCAAGCGTTCCCCCTGAGTGGGACGTTCGCGCTGCATCCCGGCATGGAGGCGCTGCACGCGGGCGCGTGGAGCCAGGGTCGACTCGCCGTCGTGCACGCCGCGGGCATGCCGGCGGGCGAGTCGGCGTCGCGCAGCCATTTCGAGTCGCAGCGCAACTGGGAAGCAGGAACCGGTCGGTTGTCGGTGCACGACGGCTTCCTCAACCGGCACCTGTCGCAGGTCGCCGGGACCGGCCGGATCGCCGGCGTGGCGCGAGGCAACACCCTCAGCGCGATGCTCGACGGCGCCGCACCGGCGGTCGCGATGAACCGCATCTCGGAGTTCGGCGTCGCCGGGTTCGCCGACGACTCAGCAGCCAGGACCGCCTTGACGGCGCTGCACGGGCGGGCGAACGACGTCGTGGCCACCACGGGCTCGGGGGCGCTCGACACCATCGCGACGATCCGCTCGCTGCCTGCAGATCCGGGGCCACGCAACGGCGCCGCCTACGGGTGGGACGACCTGTCGACCAACCTGAAGGAGATCGCGCGCCTCATCCGTGCGGGAGTCGGCCTGCGCGTCGCGACCGTGGACCACGGCGGATGGGACACCCACAGCGCACAGGGCACACCCGAGGAGAACGGAACGTTCCGGTCACGAGCGGCGAGCCTGTCGACCGCGCTCCAGGCCTTCCACCAGGACCTGGGTGGGTCCGTGGGAGTGACCGTCGTGTGCCTGTCGGAGTTCGGCCGCACGATCAACGAGAACGGCTCCGGCGGCACCGACCACGGTCGGGGCTCGGCCATGCTCGTGATGGGCGGTGGCATCAGGGGTGGGGTCCACGGCGACTTCCCCGACCGGATCGAGAACGGACCCGAGGGCGACCTCGCGGTGCTCAACGACTACCGGCGGGTGCTGTCCGAGGTGCTGGCCGTGCGGTCGGGCGCCACCGATCTGTCGCGCACCTTCCCCACCTACGCACCGCAGCCGTTCCTCGGCCTGGCGACCGCCTGACGGCCGTCGCTCAGGTGAGTCGCTGCTGGACCGTCGCGATCGTCGCGACGACGTCGAGCGCCAAGCCGTCCTCGTCGAGCTCGAGCGACTCCGAGAAGTAGTCACCGACGCCGAGGAACAACGAGACCGTGCTCGTCGCCTGACCGGTCCACTCGTCGGAGACGATGCGGACCTCTCCGTGGGCGCCTGTACCGGCATCGGCACCACCCTCGTACGCTCCCGAGCGGTACGACACCGTCACTGGCAGCTGCTCGCCCCGGATGTCATCGACGCTGTTGGCGGCCACGCGGCCGAGCGAGATCACCAGCAGGTCGCCGGAGGCCGCGTCGAAGCGGAGCTCATGTCCGCGGTCGACGTCCGCTCGCTCGGACAGCTCGAAGCCACGGTCCGCCGCCGCCGAGATCACGGTGGAGACGATGGACTCGTCGACCACCTGGACGCGCTCGCGCACCTGGGCGCGGGCGGCGCTGCGGGCCACGAGTCCCGAGTAGGCCTCGGCGTGGTGCGGCTCGACCGCCGAGACGGTGATCGACTCGGCGACGACCTGGCCGTCCTCGACCACCACGGTGTCGGTGACGACGATCGCGTCCTCGACGACGACCGCATCCTCGATGTCGTCCTCACGGGCGGTCGGCGCGGCGAACGGGTCGGCCGGGGCCGCGCCGACCGGCGCGGCGTAGGCGGGCTGTGCCTCGACCGGCTCCGGGGTCGGATCGGCCCATCCGGGAGCAGGGGCCGGGGCGGGGGCCCGGCGACGCTGCAGCTCGGCAGCCACCCCGGGGTGCGATCCCATCGTCGTCCAGTCGGGAAGCCCCGGCCACCACACGGGCGTCTCGTCGCTCAGACGACCTGCGATGACCTCGCTGATCAGGAGCTCCAGTGCGTAGGGTCCACGCTGGTCGTTCGGTCCGACCACCACGTGGGCCTGCGGCTGGTCGAGGGGTGGCAGATCGCTCATCTCGCGATGGTGCCACAAGTGTGGGTGCCCGGTGAGGGATGACCGTCGCGGTGCACACCGCTCCGTCGGCTGGGAGACTGCAGTCCGTCCCTGCTGATCGGGGCGAACCAGATCACCCCTGAGAGGACCACGAACCAGTGACCGAGCAGCACGACCGAGACACCCGCTCGACGATGCGCCGCACGCCGGCTCGCACCGCTGCGGTGATCGCGCTGCTCGGCGGCGCGCTCGTGCTGTCGGGGTGCTCCTTCGACAGCGACGATCCGGCCACGGTGACGCTGCCCGAGCACAACACGACCACCACGCTCCCCCGCAGCTCACTCGGACCGAGGACCACCGACCCTGAGCCGCCCGAGCCGCTGCCCGTCGCGTGGAAGCTCCAGGTCGGCGGTCCCGGCGACGACCGGCTGCTCGCGGTGACCGGTCACCAGGCTGCAGTGGTCGCCGTGGGCGACACCACCGAGGGCATGGGCACCCCGGTCGCCGGTCCGAGCGACGCGGTGGTCACCGTGGTCACGACCGCCGGCGAGATCGTGGCAGCGGAGCAGGGCGGCTCGAGCGGCACCGACGAGGCGACCGGCGTCAGCGCGAACGAGCAGGCGGTCGTCGTCTGCGGCGTCACCGACGGCACGTTCGGCGTGGCGGCCGCAGGCGGTCAGGATGCCTGGTGCGGACCGACCGAGGACACGGCGGTGCTCGGGCAGGTGCAGCAGCTCGGCGGCACCGACGCCGAGCGCATCACGGGACTCGCGCTCGCGGCCGAGGAGCCGGTGGGTTACGCCTCGGGCACGGCGAGCGGACTGCTGCCCGGCGCCGAGGACCCCTCGGGTCGTGGGCTCGGAGGGGGCGATGCACTCGCGCTGCAGACCGACGACACCGGCCGGCCGCTCTGGGCCCGCCAGTTCGGTACACCCTTCGAGGACGGCGCGCTCGGCGTCACCACCACCGCGGACGCAGACGGCATCCTCGTCGGCTTCACCGACGGCGACCTCGAAGGCCCCTCGAACGGCGGACGCGACGCCTGGATCTCACGCTTCGACGCGGACGGCCAGCAGCGGTGGGTGACCCAGCTGGGCTCCGCCGGGACCGACAGCTTCAGCGGCGTCACGACCACCGGCGAGGCACGACGCGGCACGGAGCAGTTCATCGCCGGCGGCACCACCGACGGCGACCTGGACGGCGCCGGCGTCGACATCGCCACCGGCGGGACCGACGCGATCGTCGGCTCGTTCGGCACCGACGGAACGCTCCTGTGGACCTCGCAGTTCGGGTCGGCCGGTGCCGAGACGGTGACCGGGATCGTCGCCGACGGCAACACGATCTACGTCACCGGCACCACCGACGGCGGCTTCGGCACGCTGCTCGAGGAGGACGGCGGCCCGGGCGGCGCCACCGACATCTTCCTCACCGCGCTCGACGCCGGGTCGGGTGAGGTGCTGTGGAGCTCGCGCCTCGGCACCGAGGGCGACGACCGCTCCACGGGCATCGCCACGACCGAGGACGGGCTGCTCGTCGTGTCCGGCAGCACCACGGGCCAGTTCGCGGAGACGCCGCCGAACGGCGGGGTGGACGGCATCCTCGTCGCCTTCCCGCTGGCGTCCTCCGGTGGCGGCGCGGCCAGCTCCGTCTGAGGTCGCGACGGGCCGGTGCCGCCGGTAGCGTCCGACCCGATGGCACATCCACGCAGCGTCAGCGTCAGGGTCAGGGTCGAGCGTCGGGGCGACTCACCTGTCGTGGTCCCGCAGTCCGGCACCGTCGTGTTCGCGCGGGTCGTAAACCGATCGGACGGCCGATGAGCGCCGTGACGGTGGCGATCGCCACATCGACCGGCGCGTGGGAGGTCGACGACGACGCCCCGCTGCTGATGGCCGCGCTGGCCGACGAGGGCATCCAGGCGACCCCTGCCGTGTGGGACGACCCCGAGGTCGACTGGTCGGCGTTCGACCTGGTCGTCCTCCGCTCGACGTGGGACTACACCGATCGCCACCAGCAGTTCCTCGGCTGGATCGACCGCATCGATGCCGTCACCACGGTCGTGAACTCCGCTGCGACGATCCGTTGGAACACCGACAAGCGCTACCTGGGCGACCTCGCGGATCGTGGCGTCGCGGTCGTGCACACTGCGTTCCTCATCGCTGACGCGTCACCCGACGCACACGACGTTCGTGCGGCGCTGAGCGAGGTGCTCGACGTCGCCGAGCACGGCCGTCGTGAGCTGGTGGTGAAGCCGACCGTCTCCGCTGGTTCGAGGGACACCGCTCGTTACACCGCGGAGCAGCTCGACGAGGCCGTCGACCATGCGAGCGCGTTGCTCGCCGAGCGACGTGACGTCATGGTGCAGCCGTACGTGTCGTCGGTCGACGAACGTGGCGAGACCGGCATGGTCCTGATCGACGGCCGGTTCAGCCATGCGTTCACCAAGGGCGCGTTGCTGCGCGGGGGCGCAGCCGACGTCGACGGGCTCTTCGCCGTCGAGAACATCTCGGCGACGACGCCGACCGACGCCGAGCTGGAGCTGGCCGACGAGGTGCTCGCCGCTGCCACCGATGCCCTCGGCGGTGTCGCCCCGCGCTATGCGAGGGTCGACGTGCTGCAGCGCGCCGACGGCTCGCCGGCGCTGCTCGAGCTCGAGCTCACCGAGCCGTCGTTCTTCCTGTGGACGTCCCCCGCAGCGGCCGCGGACGTGGCCCGGGCGATCCGTGGATGGGCCTGATCGTCGGCGCCGCTAGCGTGTCCCGGCCGAGCGGCGCCGACGGATCGAGGAGACCATGAGCGACACCCCCACCGACGAACTCGTCACCTACGAGGTGACCGACGGGATCGCCAGGATCACCATCAACGCGGCCGACTCGGGCAACTCGCTCAACGCGATGATGCGCGACCGGCTCACCGAGCACTTCGAGTGGGCGTCGTCGGACCTCGCGGTGCGCTGCATCGTGTTCACCGGTGCCGGTGAACGTCACTTCTGCACCGGCGCGAACCTCGGCGGCCCCCAGAAGCCCACGCCGCCGATCCCCGAGGGTGCGCCCGACCGGTCGGTGGGCGACGCGGCGCGACTGATCAAGCGCGGGTGGCAGCGCCTGGTCGCGTCGATCCTCGATTGCGACAAGCCGGTGATCGCCGCGGTCAACGGCACCGCGGCGGGCGGGGGCGCCCACCTGGTGCTCGCGTGTGACCTGGTCGTCATGGCCGACCACGCCAAGCTGGTCGAGGTGTTCGTCAAGCGCGGCATCATGCCCGACGCCGGCGGCGCCTACCTGCTGCCCCGCATCGTGGGCCCGCAGATCACCAAGGAGCTCATGTTCCTCGCCGACGACGTGCCCGCGGCGCGCTGCGAGCAGCTCGGCATCGCCAACCGGGTCGTCCCGGGCGCCGAGCTGGCCGACACCGTCGACGAGATCGCCGGACGCCTCGCGCAGGCGCCGACCAAGGCACTCGCCCTGACGAAGTGGCTGGTGAACCGGTCGTTCGAGTCGAGCCGCCACACAGCGTTCGAGGAAGAGGCCTTCGCGCAGGACCTGTTGACCGCGTCGGGCGACTTCGCCGAGGGGCTCGATGCGTTCCGGGAGCGACGCGCTCCGGAGTTCAAGGGCTGGTGAACCGCACGACCAGCCCGGTCCAGGGCCGGTCGTTCAGAAGCCTCCGCACGAGCTGACGCCGAGCTCCTCGACGAGGGTGTTGATCTCTGAGCCCTGCCGGGTCACCTCGGCCGTCGCGTCGTCGATCGCCTCGATGTCGCCCGACGCCGCGCCGTCGGCCAAGGCCGTCGTCGACGCCTCGAGCTCGACGGTGCGCTCGAGCAGGTCACGGAGCGTGGCCGCACGCGGGTCGTCGGTGTCGATCCGGGCCTCGGCGTCGCGCAGCAAGGCCTCCATGGCCTCGGCGAACTCGTCGACATCCTCGGCGTAGGCCACGGCCTCGTCCGCGTTCGAGGGATCGCTGGTCGCGAGGTGATCGAAGTCCTCGTTCAACGACGCACAGTCCGATTCGAGGTCGTCGACCCACGAGCGGTCGTCCACGGCCGTCGTGGTCGTCGGCGACGGCTCGTCACCGGACCCGCAGCCGAGCATCCACGTCGCGGCGCTCGCTGCGACCAGCACCGCTGCGGCCCGCCGACCGGCACGTCGGGTGCCGCTGAGGGGGGTACCGGAGGGGCGGGTACCGGAGGGGCGGGTACCGGCTTTCAGGGATGCGGGAGCGGTGGAGAGGGACGAGCACGACAGGGCCCACGCTATCGACGCCTCGGCACGAAACCGCCGTGTCGCGACCGACCGCCCACGGCGCTGCTCGTGCGGGCGAACCCGGTGGCGTGCTCCGTCCCGACCTTCGTCGGTGACGTCCTGCAGGCTCATCCGTCGGTTCGCAGTCCAGCGCTCGATGGGCGGTCGGTACGGCGGTCCCCGCCGACGGCGAACTCCGCCGGTTCGGACCTGATGGAGGCTGTTGTCCCCTGCACGACACCTTGCTCCTCGGACCTCGGGGGGTCAAGGAGTTGACTCGTGATTCGGTTCCCGAGCGCAGGAGCGAAGGGTTCGGAGCGACACGCCGACGGCGAGGGCGCGTCGGTCAGCCCAGGTGACGGTTGAGACGGCGGTGGATGCCCTTGTTCGACTTGTAGATCGAGCGGAACGCCGCGTAGAGCCGGTCGTACTCGGCCCGGTTGGCGGGGTTCGGTTCGTGCTCCTCGACGATCTTGACCTTCGCTCCCAGATCCGCGACGTCGACGCGCCCGAGCGCCACGCCGGCGAGCAGCGCAGCGCCGCGTGCATTCGCACGGATGGGGTGCTCGACACGGCGGATCGGCCGGTCCAGGACGTCCGCGTGGATCTGCGCCCAGAGCGCGGAGTTGCCACCGCCACCGACGACGTTGAGCCAGGGGAACGGCTGCCCGGTGAAGCGCTCCACCGCGTCGAGCAGCCAGCGCGAGTTGAACGCCACACCCTCGAGCACCGAGCGGACCAGGTCGGCACGGTCGGTGCGCAGCGAGACGTTGTGCCAGCCACCCCGGATCGTGTGGTCGTCGACGGGCGTGCGTTCGCCGTTGAGCCACGGGGTGAAGACCACGCCGTTGGCGCCGGGCGGACTCGCCGCTGCGACGCGGTCCAGGCGGGCGAACACATCGTCGGGCGCCGGCTCCTCGCGTAGCTCGTCGTCGGAGTACAGCACCCGGTCGCGCAGCCAGTTCAGGCACGCCCCCGCCGTCTCCTGCTCGTCCGCGACGAAGTAGCGGCCGGGCAACGGGCTCGGCAACGACGCGACCCCGCGCAGCGCGTCGGTCTTCTTGAACGGCACGTGGCACGACAACCACGACGACGTGCCCAGGTACAGATGGCCCTCGTAGTCCTCGACCGCGCCCGACCCGACCGCGGCCGACTGGACGTCGGGGGTGCCGCCGATGACCGGGATGCCGGCGGACAGGCCGAGCTCCGTCGCCGCCGTCGGCGTGAGGAAGCCGATGACCGAGGTCGCGGCGACCAGGTCCGGCATCCAGCGGCGTTCGATGCCGGCCAGGGCGAGCAGCTCGTCGCTGTACCGCACATGGGACGGATCACGGTTGTCGGTCACCCAGGTCATGACGATCGAGTCGTAGGTCGCGACCCGCACGCCCGTCAGCTGCAGGTTCAGCCAGTCCTTCGGCTCGAGGTACATGTCGGTCGCCGCGTTGAGCTCGGGCCGGGTCCGGCGCAACCAGTGGATGTGGGCGATCGGGTCCTTGCCCGAGAGCGAGGGCACACCGCCGGTCAGGCTGATCCAGCGACGCAGCTTGCGAGGGTCGTAGCCCTGCACCTTGACCGGGCCACCGACGACTCGGGCGATGTCGGTGGCGCCCCGGGAGTCCATCCAGATCACCGAGTTGCACACGGGTCGACCGTCGGCGTCGACCGGCACGGTCCCCGACCACTGCGAGGTGACCGAGATCGCGTCGATGCCCGACTCGGGCAGCGCGCCCCGCTCGGCGAGCCGGCGCACCCCGGCGACCGCCCCGGCCCACCAGTCGGCGGGGCGCTGCTCGGCGCCGCCGTCGTCGGTGAGCAGCAGCTCGACCGGTTCGAACTCGCCGTCGACGTAGTCGCCGTCGAGGGTGAAGATCGCGGTCTTGGGACCCGAGGTCCCGAGATCGATGGTCAGCACGTGTCCGCTCACGACGTCCTCCATTGCAGTGCCCGAGCGGTACGTCCCCGAGCCTCGCTCGCCGCCGAGGACTCTAACGGCGGCGGCCAGGAGCCGCCGACCCTTCGCCACCCTTGAGAACTTTTGTGTTGTTCCATGCCTTTTCATGATGCAGACTCTTCGCCGTGCACCGATCTGCTGCTCTCCTGCCCGCCGCACCTCCACGCGGTTCGTCCGGTCGCCTGCGCTCGTCGTCGCAGCGAGCGCCGTCGTGGCGTCGATCGCGGCCTCGTGCGGCGGCCGGCACCGATCACGCCGACACCGACGGACGCGCCGTCGTCGAGCCGGTCAGGCGTTCCCGGCCCGACACGACTGGCGACACGACGGGCGACACGACCGGCGGCACCGGGGCCATCGCCCCGGATACCCACCCCGCAGGCGATGCGCCGACACGCCCCGGACGACGCCGACCCGACCGCCCGCACCCGACCTGCCGACCCCGACCGACGCGGACGGTGATGCATCCCGCTCGCTCGCGCAGTCGGTGCTCGATCGCTACGACGCCGCCCTGACCACCGTGGCGGCGGACCCGCTGGCGGCCACGCCGGGCAGCCCGGTCTTCGATGCGTGGCACGCCGCCGTCGTCGAGGGTGGCTCGTTCTCGACATCGATGCTCGGCGACCTGGTCGCCCGTGCGACCGACGAGTCGACCGTCGTCCGACCGGACGCCGGCGGTCGTTCCTACCGGCACCACGCGCTGCGAGCGGTCGCCGACGGCGACGTGTTGTCGTTCACCTGGTGCGGACACGCGCCGGGGGTGGGTACCGACACCACGACGGGTGCCGTCGTCGACGACGCGGTCGCGCTGTCGCACGGCACGGGCGAGCTCCGACGCGAGGGGTCGGGCTGGCGACTGCTGACCCTCGACGCGTTCGACGTCGACATCGCAGCGCCCGGCACTCCGGACCCCTGCCCTGCCGAGGTGGCCGCAGCCCGTGGGGCAGCCCGATGATCCGGCGTGTCACCTCGGGCGTGACGGCCGCCGTCGTCACCGCGGTGGTCGTGACCGCCGTGGTGCTGCTCGACGTGCCGACTGCAGGCGCCGACCGGGGCGGCGGCGCCCGCTCGCACGTGGTCGGTCGCGGCGACATCGTGACCTCGATCCTGGGCTGGCACGACGGCAACGGCGGCCGCAACGCACCGCGGGGTCCCTCGCCGCGCTGCCGCTGGCGCACCTTCAGCGACGCCGAGCTCGAGTGGTTCATCGCGGTCGCGACCCAGCTCGCCGCGTCCGGGGTCCCCGTTCCGATACCCGACGAGCTGCGGGCGCTGCTCGGAACCGGCGTGCTGCCCGACGGTGACCTGCAGGCGCGGATCTGCGCCGGCCGGATCGTCGAGGTCCGGTTCGTCGACGTCGTCGTCCGTGACCCGCTCCGGGTCCTCGAACGTCGGATGATCACCCACCTTCCGGCACCGGACCCGGTCGTGTCGCCGCCGAGCACCGCCGCCGTCCCTGTCGGACAACCGGCGTTCTTCTCGATCGACGAGGAGGACTGGGTCGAGGTGGGCGGCTCGATCACCGTCGACGGACTGACCGCCGAGGTACGGGCACGGCCGGTGTCGATCAGGATCCTTCCGGGCGACCCCGGTGCCGACACGGCGGTCTGCCCGGGTCGGGGACTCGCGTTCGACCCCGACGACCCTGCACCCCCTCGCCTCCAGGCCGGACGCGACGACGCCTGCACCGTCACCTATGCCACGGCGACGGCCGGGCGCCGCTCCACGCGGTCCTCGGGCTCGGTCTGCTCGCGCCACCGGCCGGCGAGTTGGATCGGTACCGTCACCGTGCTCTGGCAGGCGGAGTGGCGCACCGGCGACGAGCGAGTGGACCTCACTCGGCACCGTGCCCCGCACCCGGTTGATCGAACGCTCGGTCCGTGAGGTCACCACGACCCTCGAGCGCCCCTGACGCCCGCCCCGCCCGACGGCCCATCCCGCTCGGAGCCGCGACCGGCTCACTCGAAGGTGCGCCCCAGGCTCACTCGACGGTGCGACCCCGGACTCACTCGAAGGTGCGACCCCAGACTCACTCGAAGGTGCGACCCCAGTCGCGGAGCATGTCGAGGAACCCTGCGGGGCTGTCGGGTGCCGGCTCACCGGGCTGGTACGCGACGCGGTGCAGCGTGCCGGAGAACGGGAACGCACCGTGGCGCTCGTGGAGCGTCCAGCTGACCGGCGACCGTCGGTCGATCCCGATGTCGATGCCCTGGAACGGCGCCATCGCCATCAGCAGACGGAAGCCCTCATCGCTCGCGACCTCGGCGCCGTCGACGGCGAGCGCGAGGTTCCACAGGTTGCCGCCCGGGACACGTGATGCGCAGCTCCAGGTCGTGGTCGCCTGGCGCGACGACCGGGCCGCGCACCTCTCGCACGACGCCGTAGCCGTTGTGGACCGCGACGAGCTCCGAGGTGTCGTCGAGGTACAGCGCGTAGCCGCCGCCCTGGTCGCCGTGAGCGACCAGCACGCCGCAGTCACCCTCGGCGAGCGTCACCGACGCGGTGATCGTCACGTCACGCCACAGGATCAGGCGCTGTGACCGCCAGCGGTCGAGCGCCGGGGTGTGGGGACCGAACACGACCGGGCGGTCGTAGCGCTCCGTCCAGGGCGGCCGGAGCAGGTAGCGGTAGCCCGGTGCCCTCGTCGAGCGGGAAGATCTGGTTGTCCCACGCCGCGACGTCCCACGCCTCGATCAGCTCGGCGAGCCGCGCCGGCTCCTCGGCGGCCAGGTCGCTCACCTGGGTCGGGTCGGCGCGACATGTCGTAGAGCTCCCACGGCTCGTCGGCGAACGACGTGAGCGCCTCGTGGCGCGTCACGGCCTCCCACCGGCCACGGCGGTACCCGCGATGGCCCTCGTTCTCGATCACCACGTCGTTCGTGCGACCCTCGGCCCCGGCGTCGAACAGCGCGGCGCCCACGTCCTGGCCGGCGAGCGCCAGGGCGGGCTGCCCGCGCCACGTCGTCGGGCGCTCCACGCCGACCAGGTCGAGCAGCGTCGGGAGCAGGTCGGTCACGTGCACGAACTGGTCGCGCAGCTCGCCGGCAGGCACTCCACCGGCCGGCCACGACACGATGAACGGCACCGAGTGGCCGCCGCGGTGGGCGTTGATCTTGTAGAGCCGGAACGGCGTGTTCGACGCCATCGCCCACCCGCGCGGGTAGTGCGGGAACGTCGTCGGGCCGCCCATCTCGTCGAGGCGGGCCAGGTCCTCGTCGAAGGGCTCCTCGGTGCCGGTGCGACCGAAGTGCAGCGTGCGGAGGTAGGCGCTGGTGCCCTCGGCCTCGCCCTCTCGGGAACCGCCGTTGTCCGACGTGAACACGAAGATCGTGTTGTCCCACTCGCCGAGCTCCTCGAGCGCGACGCGCAGACGGGCCGACGTTCTGGTCGATGTTGTCGACCATCGCCGCGTAGACCGCCATGTACTTGGCGAAGAGGCGCTTGCGGTCGTCGTCGAGCTCGTCCCAGGCGGGCACGTCGTCGCCCGGCTCGGCGTTGCGCGGCGCCAGCGCGGTGCCCGGCGGGATGACCCCGAGCTCGAGCTGGCGCTCGTAGCGGGCCTGCCGGACGGCGTCCCACCCGGCCCGGTACACGCCGTCGTGGCGTTCGATGTCGACCGCCTTGGCGTGCAGCGGAGCGTGGACCGCGCCCTGGGCGTGGTAGAGCAGGAAGGGCTTGGTCGGATCCGACGCCTTGCTCTCCCGGATCATCGAGACCGCCCGGTCGGTCAGGTCGTCGGTCAGGAAGTAGCCGTCGGGGTACTCGTCGACCGCCACGGCGTGGTTGTCCTCGATCAGCCGGTGCGGGTGGTGCAGGTTCGTGAAGCCGTCGAGGAACCCGTAGTAGCGGTCGAAGCCCTTCTGCAGCGGCCACGACGAGCGGTCGCCGGCGTCGTTCGCGTTGCTGTCCTTGGTGAGGTGCCACTTGCCGACCATCAGGGTCTGGTAGCCGGCGTCGCGCAGCACCTCGGCGAGCGTCGGAGCGAACGGCGTCAGCTGCATCTCGTAGCCGGGGAAGCCCGGGTCGGAGTGCGCGACGTGGCCCATGCCCGGCGCGGTGCGGTTCGAGGCCGGTCAGCAGCGCCGCACGGGTCGGCGAGCACATCGGCGTCGAGTGGTAGTCGGTGAACCGGAGTCCCTCGGCGGCGAGGCGGTCGATGTTCGGCGTCGGGATCTCGGAGCCGTAGCACCCGAGGTCCGCGAAGCCGAGGTCGTCGCACATCATCACCACGATGTTCGGCGCGCCCTCGGCGGCGGGTGCCGGCGACCACGACGGCTCCGAGGTGGCGAACACCCGACCCACCTCTCCCGCGAACCCTGCGTAGGCCTGGGTCGGATCGTGGGGCTGCTGTGCTTCGGTTCCGCTCGTCACGGGCAGCAGCGTAGGGAGCCGGGCCGCCACGTGCCGCCCCGGTCGACGGCGGACCATGATGGATCCATGACCCCGAGCGCGGACAGCCAGGTTCCCGACTCGCACCGACTCGAACCGACCGTCCTCTCCGAGATCCGCGCCCGGATCGGCGACGGGGCGGTCGTCGACGCCGGTGACCCGGCCGTCGACGAGGCCGAGCTGGCGCGCTACGTCGTCCCTGCCCGCGGCGAGCCCGGCGCCACGCCGGCGGTGCTGCGACCCTCGACGGTCGACGAGGTCCGCGCCGTGGTCGGCTGGGCGCGGCGGCACCGGCTGCGACTGATCCCCCAGGGCGCCAACACCGGCCTCGTCGGCGCCTCCACCCCCGGCGCCGACGGCGAGGTCGTCGTGAGCCTGGAACGCCTCGACCCCGCGCCGCGGATCGACCCCGTCGACCGGACCGCGATCGTCGGTGCTGGCACCAGACTGTCGACGCTCAACGAGGCCGCGGCCGTCCACGGACTGGTGCTGCCGATCGACCTCGGCGCGGACCCCTCCATCGGCGGGATGGTCGCCACGAACACCGGAGGCGCTCGGATGGTGCGCCACGGCGACATGCGCCGACACGTGCTCGGGCTCCAGGCGGTCGTCGCCGACGAGGACTGCTCGGTCGTCGGCACGCTCGACGGACTGCGCAAGCACAACGTCGGGCCGTCGATCGAGCATCTGATGATCGGCTCCGCCGGAGCGTTCGGGATCATCACCGCAGTGCAGGTCGAGCTCTCGGTCGTCGACCGGCACCGCAGCTGCGCCTGGCTCGCACCCGTCGACGACGACGCCGCCATCGGTGTGCTCATCGAGATCGAGCGGTCGCACGGCACGGCGCTCGCCGCGTTCGAAGTGCTCTCGGAGCGAGCGCTCGCGGCGGGCGCGTCGCTGAGCGCGCACGGCGCCCCGTTCGACCCGGTGCCGTCGCTGTCGGTGCTGGTCGAGCTCGCCGGCGACGAGGACGTCGACGACGCGCTGCTCGACGCCCTCGACCGCTGCTCCCAGCGAGGGCTGCTCGCCGATGCCGTCGTGGTGCCTTCGGCGCACGCTTGGTCGCTGCGTCATGCCGTCTCCGACGGTCTGCGGGTCGACGGCGTCGTCACCGGATTCGACCTGTCGGTCGCAAGGTCGCATCTGCCCGCGCTGCGACACGCCGTCGCCGCCGCCGTCTCGGAGCGGTTCCCCCGAGCGACCAGCGCCGACTTCGGGCACTGGGGCGACGGCGGGGTCCACTGCAACGTCGTGTGGCCCCACGACTCGCCGCCGACCGCCGACGAGCTCGACGAGCTGCGCGACGTGGTCTTCGGCATCGCCGTCGACCGCTTCGGGGGCAGCTACAGCGCCGAGCACGGCATCGGTCCGCACAACGCCACGCAATGGACCCGACGCACCGATCCGGTCCGGCAGCACCTGCTCCGCGCCGTCCGACAGGTCGTCGATCCCCTCGGCGTGCTCGGGCACGCCGGACTGCCGTTCTGAGCTGCCGCGGAACGGCGACGCTCAGGTGCGACCGGACTCGACGATGTCGTCGACCAGCAGGCCGTGCCGGTCGATCAGCAGATCGGTGATCTGGTCCGCCGGCACCGGACGGGAGAAGTAGTGGCCCTGCGCCGAGCCGCAGCCGAGCGCACGCAGCGAGTCCGCCTGCGCCCAGGTCTCGACGCCTTCGGCGATGCACTCCTTGTCGAGCGCCCGGGCGAGGTGCACCACCGCGTTGACGATCGCCGTGTCGCCCTCGTCGACGTCGATGCCCGCGACGAAGGAACGGTCCAGCTTCACCGCGTCGACAGGGAAGCTGCGCAGGTAGGTCAACGAGGAGTAGCCCGTGCCGAAGTCGTCGAGCGCGATGCGCACACCGAGCAGCTTCAGCCGCTCCAGCCGGGCACGCGCGGCGACGACGTCATCGAGCATCACGCTCTCGGTGATCTCGAGCCAGAGCGTCCCCGGCGTGGTGATGCTGGCATCGGTCACCTCGGCGACCACGCCGGCGAAGCTCGGATGCTGCAGCTGACGTGCCGAGACGTTGACCGCGAGGCGCAGACCGGACCACCCCGGCAGTGCCTGCCACTCCGAGAGCTGCGCACAGGCTGTCTCGAGCACCCAGGCCCCGACGGGCACGATGAGACCCGTCTCCTCGGCGACCGGGATGAACTCGGCGGGCTGCACCAGGCGACCGTCGTGGCGCCAGCGCAGCAGCGACTCGACGCCGGTGATCCGCCCGGTCGCCAGCTCGACGACCGGTTGGTAGTACAGCTCGAGCTCCTCGCCATGGCTCGTCCGTCGCAGCGAGGTCTCGACCCGCTGCCGCTCGGTGGCCCGCTCGCGCAGCTCGTCGTCGAAGATCACCCATCGGCCCCGACCGTCGGTCTTCGCCCGGTACATGGCGGTGTCGGCGTCGCGCAGCACCGCTGACGGGTCGGTGTCGGACTCGTCCGCGAACGAGATCCCGATCGAGACGCCGAGCTGCACCTCGCGGCCGTCCGCGAGCCACGGAGCACGCAGGGCGGACTCGATGCGGTGGGCGATGACCACCGCATCCTCTGGGCGATCGAGTCGTTCGCACAGCACGACGAACTCGTCACCACCGAAGCGGGCGACCGTGTCGCCCGGTCGCACGACGCCGGTGATCCGCTCCGCCACGCCACGCAGCACCTGGTCGCCCAGGGCATGGCCGAGCGTGTCGTTCACGGACTTGAAGTGGTCGATGTCGACGAACAGCAGGGCGATCGAGGACCGTCCCGGGATCTCGCGGAGGCCGGCGAGCGCGTGCCCGACGCGATCGAACAGCAGCGCCCGGTTCGCCAGGCCCGTGAGCGGGTCGTGGGTGGCCTGCTCCTCGAGCGACATCTCCAGGCGCTTGCGGTCCCGGATGTCGCGACCGACCGCCGAGAAGAACCGTGCGGTCGGGTCGGACAGGTCGCCGTGCTCCAGCACCTGGGCGAGCATCGGGACGACCTCGCCGTCCGGTCGCACCGCGGTCGCCTCGCCGGACCAGCGCCGCTCACCGCCGTCGCCGTGGAGCATGGTGCGGACCTGGTCGAACCAGGTGCCTGCGGGATGCCAGTCGACCCCGAGGCGTCCGCCCTCGTGCAGATCACCCAGACCGAAGAAGCCCCTGGCCGCCGCGTTGGCGTACCGGAGCCCGCCGTCGCCGTCGAGCAGCACGGCGACGTCGTCGGTCAGATCGAAGATCTCCGAGAGCAGTCGGCGGTCCTGCTTGGCACGAGCGGCCTCGGCGGTCTGTTGACGCAGCGCGCTCGACGCCCGGCGGTGCTCGGTGACGTCACGGAAGTTCGACACGATGCCTGCGACCTCGGGGTCGTCCAGGTGGTTCGCGAGCACCGTCTCGACCCAGCGCTTCTCCCCCGAGCCATGGCTGCACCGGACCTGGAGTCGGCGCACCAGTCGGGGGTCCTCGGCGACCTCGTCGTGTGCAGCGACGAGGCGAGCCCTGTCGGGCTCGTCGACGGACGCCTCGATCCGATGGCCGACGGCATCCTCGGCGCTGTAGCCGAGGATGCGCTGGATCGCATCGCTCGCGTAGGTGACGACACGATCCCGGTCGGTGACCAGCAGGCTGTCGTTGCTGTTCTCGAGCAGGGCGCGGAACCGTCGCTCGGAGTTCCTCAGCGCCTCGTCGGCCGCGACCTGGCGGGACACGTCACGCATCGACAGGAGCACACCTCGGACCGCAGGGTCGTCACGCAGGTCACGGCCGGCGATCTCGACCCAGACCCAGGTCCCGTCGTGGCGAGCAGCGCGGCACACGGTGCGGCACTCGTCGGGATCGGCCCCCGAGAGCAACGCGGCGAAGTTCTCGAGCGCCTGTTCGTGTGCCTCCGGGTGGATCAGCCTCATCGGATCGCCGGCGACGACCGACTCGGGCGTGTGCCCGCCGAGACGCTCGACCGCACCGCTCGCCCACTTGACCCGCAGGTCCTCGCCGACCACCAGCAGCGCGTCCGACGAGGCGTCGAGCACCGCGCGGAGGTACTCGCCGGATCGGTGCTCGTCGGAGTTCGTCATGGGTCGGGGGTGAGACGACGGTCGTCGGGGGGGGGCGCGCCTCGCCCGTGAAGTGTACGGAGCGACCTCCGCGTCTCCACCCGCCTGGGAGCCCGAATCACCCTGGGCGGACCCGCCTGCCTCAGCTGTCCGCTGCTGCGGTCAGCTGTCCTGCCTCAGCTGTCCTGCCTCAGCTGTCCTGCCTCAGCTGTCCTGCCTCAGCTGTCCTGCGTCAGCGAACGCCGTGTCAGCGAACGAATCGCAATGCCCGCAGCACCATGGGGACCTGCAGCGGCAGACGTAGCCAGGTGGCCGCCGTCCCGACGGCGCCGACGTCGGGGTCGCGGGTGGCGTCGATGGCCATCTGCACGTTGGCCGGGTACACCGCCACGATCGTCCCCGCAGCGAGCCAGCCCCCGGCCTTCTTCGTCGCCGGCACGGCGAGCAGCGTGCCGGCGGCGATCTCGGCGACACCGGACCAGACGACTGCGCCTCGCCGCCACGGGAACCACCTCGGCACGATCTTCTCGAACGGGCGCGGCGCGACGAAGTGCAGCACGCCCATCCCGATCAGGCCGGCGGCGAAACGCAGCCGAGCGCGGTCCTCGACGGGGTCGGCCGAAGGATCCGTCACTCGATCGGCGACAGCGGCAGGCAGCGTGGGCATCGGGTCAGTCTTCCAGCGGCGCCTGCGTGCGTCGACGATGCTCCCCGCCCACCACGTCCCGGCCACTCCGCGCCGTCAGGCACCCGGGGAGGGGGGGGTGGTGTCGCCCGGTGGGGCAGGCACCACTAGCGTCACGACGATGCCAGGTTCCACGACGAAGGCCGCGACGATGACCCGACGGGCGGTCGCCGCCTCCCTGGCGGCAGGCGCCCTGTTGGCGGCAGGTTGCACCGGGACGTCCTCGTCGCAGGTCGAGGTCTCGGCGCCCGAGGAGAAGGTCGAGGCCACCACGACGACCATGCCCCCGGACTGCGCCGAGGCACTGCCGCCCGCGGCGCAGGCGGCGCAGATGCTGATGGTCATGGTGACCGCGCCGCAGAACGCGACCGACGTCCTCAGCAGCGGCCAGGTCGGCGGGTTCGGACTCAAGGGTCGCCAGTCGGCCACCGTCGGCGACGAGGTCGCCGCGGCGGTCAGCGGTGCGCCGGTGAAACCCTTCGTCGCCAGCGACGAAGAGGGCGGCACCGTGCAGCGCCTGCGACTGGCGCTGGGCGACCTGCCCTCGGCCGAGGACCTCGCGGAGGGCACCCCCGAGGAGGCGGCCACCACGCTGGGCGAGTACGCAGCCGAGATGGTGGAGCTCGGCTTCAACATGAACTTCGGTCCAGTCGCGGACGTCGGCAGCGGGTCTGACCTGGGCACACGCTCCTTCGGCGACGACCCGACGGTGGTCGGGGACTTCGCGACGGCGGTCGTCGAGGCGCAGCAGCGGGCCGGCATCACCTCGGTGGTGAAGCACTGGCCGGGCATCGGTGGTGGCGGCGCCGACCCGCACATCAGCCTCGACTCGCTCGCTCCGATCGACGCGCTGCGGGCCCGTGACCTGGTGCCCTTCGACCGGGTGATCGCCGCCGGGGTCCCCGCCATCATGGTCGCACACGCCACCGTGCCAGGGCTGACCGGCGACGACGAGCCGGCGAGCCTGTCGCGCGCGGCGATCACCGACGAGCTCCGTGGACGCCAGGGCTTCGACGGGCTCGTGATCACCGACAGCCTGGGCATGGGCGCCGTCGTCAACACCGTGCCCCAGGACGAGGCTGCGCGTCGTTCGATCGCCGCGGGTGCCGACATCGCGCTGCTGTCGGGCACCGACGTCGTCGGCCCGGCGCACCAGCTGATCACCGAGGCGATCACCTCCGGGCAGATCCCGGCCGAGCAGGTCACCGCATCGGTGCGACGCATCCTCGCGGCGAAGGGCATCGAGGGCGAGTGCCTCGGCCTGGTGGCGACCTACTCGACGCTGCTGCAGAACGCCGACGCCGAAGCCGACGGAACGGCGACGAGCGCCGACGGCGAGGGCGACCGCGACACCGGCATCAACTCCTCCGACACGGGGGCGAGCACTTCGGGCTCGGGAACCTCCGGCACCAGCGACAACGGCAACGGCAACGGCAACGGCAACGGCGCCAGCGGTTCCTCCGACGCGAACGGCTGAGCTCCGACGACGACCGACGAGGTGGTCAGGCGAGGCCGACCAGGGCGAGCCCGTCGAGCTCGGCGTTGACGCGGCGCAGGTCGCCGAGACGGCAGCTCAGCCCCGTCGACGCTCCTCCGACACGTCGTGGGCCGTCCCACCGCTCGACCCGGAGTCCACGATCGTTCAGCTCGCCGATGACCCGGTCGAGCTCCTGGGTCGGCAGGTCGAGCACCAGCACGACATGTCGCCGACGCCACCGCACCGCGTCCCAACGCCACAGCGCCGACCACGCGACCAGGGGTCCGAGGATCCCGACCAGCCACAACCTGATCCGAAGACGACCACTGCTGAGCGACGCGACGAGGCGACGGACCACCGCGCCGACGCCCACTCCACCGAGCAGGACGCCTGCGGTGAGCGTGCGGTTCGGCTCGGTCACGCGGAGGCCGCCGTAGCGAGCGCGCAGCAGCCGCGAACCCAGCCGCGGGTGGTGGTGATCGAGATGGTCGGCGAAGCGAGCCATCAGCTCCCGGGCGTCCATGGCGTCAGTCTGGCCCCACCCTCGCCGAATCCGGCGGCACCGGACCGGGTCGCCGACCGCCCGACGCGCTCCCCCGACACCGACCATCGGCCGACACCGACCCACGACCGCCGCCCACCCACGACCGCCGCCGTGACCGGTGACACACCGACGAGTGAGGGGCATACTGTGGAGGCGACATCCACCCACTCGGGAGGTCAGCCATGAGAGTCTCCGGAATCCTCGCCTCCAAGGGAGCAACCGTCACGACGATCGCTCCGCAGGCAACCGTGGCAGATGTGGCGGACGTGCTCCGTCTCCGTGGAGTCGGAGCGTTGGTGGTGTCGACCGACGGCCGCCACATCGAGGGCATCATCACCGAGCGGGACGTGGTGTGCCGACTCGCCGAGCGCGGCGAGCTCGCCCTGTCGGAGTCGGTCACCTCGGTCATGAGCGACCAGGTGCGCACCTGCGCACCGGAGGACGCCGCCGAGGACCTGATGCGGCTCATGACCGAACACAGGATCCGTCACCTGCCCGTCGAGGTCGACGGTGTGCTCTCGGGCATCGTCAGCATCGGCGACGTCGTGAAGTGGCGGGTCACCGAGCTCGAGGACGAGACCCGCCACCTGCACGACTACATCACCACCGGCCGCTGAGTGAGCAGCGTTCCGCCGGTGCTGTCGCCCGGTCAGCCGAGCTCGCGGTGACGGTTCACCGCTGAGACCACAGCGCGCAGCGAGGCGGTGAGGATGCTCTCGTGCAGCCCCACACCCCAGTGCACGGTGCCGTCGGCGGACTTGGCCTCGACGTAGGCGGCTGCCGTGGCGTCCGCCCCGCCGGAAACACCCCGCACCGCGACGGCGTGCTCCGCGTAGTCGAGCACGTCGAGGCGGAAGGAGTCGGCTCCGACGATCGGATCCTCGGCGAGGGCGTGCACGAATGCTGCGATCGGTCCACCGCCCTCACCCTTGACCGTTCGGGGCTCACCCTCGACCAGCAGCTGCGCCACCACGGTCGCGCCGTCGTCGGTGGTGGTCACCTCGGCGGAACGGAGCTGCACCCCGTCGGGACGGTCGTCGAGGTAGGCGGCGGTGAACTCGCTCCACATCGACTCCGGGCTGATCTCGGTGCCCGAGTCCTCGGTGATGTGCTGGATCGTCCGTGAGAACTCGATCTGCAGGCGGCGCGGCAGGTCGAGCCCGTGCTCGGTCTTCATGACGTACGCGACGCCACCCTTGCCGGACTGGCTGTTGACCCGGATGACCGCTTCATAGGTGCGTCCGACGTGCGCCGGATCGAGCGGCAGGTAGGGAACCTCCCACACCTCGTAGTCGCCCGGTTCGAAACCCGACTCGGCGGCCGTCGCGGCGAGTGCCTCGGTGCCCTTCTTGATGGCGTCCTGGTGCGATCCGGAGAACGCCGTGTAGACGAGGTCGCCCACGTACGGGTGACGTTCGTGCACCGGCAGACGGTTGCAGTACTCGGCGGTGCGACGCAGCGCGTCGATGTCGGACATGTCGAGCTCGGGGTCGACGCCCTGGGTGAACAGGTTCATCGCCAGCGTGACGACGTCGACGTTGCCGGTGCGCTCACCGTTGCCGAACAGCGTGCCCTCGACGCGGTCGGCGCCCGCCATGACGCCCAGTTCTGCTGCGGCGACCGCGGTCCCCCGGTCGTTGTGCGGGTGCAGTGACAGCACGACCTGGTCGCGGTTCGGCAGGTTGCGGTGCATGTACTCGATCACGTCCGCGTACAGGTTGGGCATGTAGCACTCGACCGTCGCCGGCAGGTTCAGGATCAACTGCTCGTCGGGGCGCAGTTCGAGCGCGTCCATGACCGCCGCGCAGATCTCGATGGCGTAGTCGGGCTCGGTGCCGGTGAACGACTCCGGCGAGTACTCGTAGCGCACCGCGGTGTCCGGGACCCTCGCCTCGAGCGACCGGGCGTAGCGGGCCGCACGCACGGCGATGTCGGTGATGCCGTCACGGTCCAGGCCGAACACGACGCGACGCTGCAGGATCGACGTCGAGTTGTAGAAGTGCACGATCGCCTGCTTGGCGCCGGCGATCGCCTCGTAGGTGCGATCGATCAGCTCCTCGCGGCACTGCACCAGCACCTGGATGGTGACGTCGTCGGGGATGTGGTCCTCGTCGATGAGCTGGCGCACGAAGTCGAAGTCGGGCTGCGACGCCGAAGGGAAGCCGACCTCGATCTCCTTGAAGCCCATCGCGACCAACGTCTGGAACATGCGCAGCTTGCGCACGGGGTCCATCGGGTCGATCAGCGCCTGGTTGCCGTCACGCAGGTCGACCGAGCACCACAGGGGCGCCGCCTCGATGCGACGGTCCGGCCAGGTGCGGTCGGACAGTCCGCCGCCGGGTCCGCCGAGGGGAAGGAACGGCCGGTACTTGTCGAAGGGCATCTTCTTCGGGTGTACGGGTTCCGGTGGCATGTTCGTTCCTGTTCTGGGTGTGCGTGGGGGTGGAGATGATCCCGAAAACCAAAGAACCTCCTGCGAGGACGCAGGAGGTTCGGCGAGCCGGCTGTGCGGGCTCGCCTAGTGCAGAAGAAGGAGGCTGGTCGCGGGGGTCATCACGTTCCAAGGTACTTGCCCGAAGGTGCGATGGCAACGCCACTACGTCACACTTGAGCCGTGCCTCCCACTCCCCCGCTGAGGATCGGATCGATCGCGCTCGACCCGCCCGTCGTGCTCGCGCCGATGGCGGGCGTGACCGATGCGCCGTTCCGCGTGCTGTGCGCATCGTTCGGTGGGGGTCTGTTCGTCAACCAGATGGTGACGGCTCGGGCGCTGCTCGAGGGACATGCGGCGTCGTGGGAGCTCGCTCGCTTCCACCCGTCGGAGCAGATCCGTTCGCTGCAGCTCTACGGCACCGACCCGGTGACGCTCGGCGAGGCCGCACGTCGACTGATCGCCGAGGACCGCGTCGACCACCTCGACATGAACTTCGGCTGCCCGGCGGCGAAGGTCACGCGCAACGGCGGCGGTGCGGCGCTGCCGTACAAGCGGCGCCTGCTGCGCGACGTGATCCGCGCCGCGGTCGGAGCGTCACGGGCGGAGTCCGGTGGCCGGGTCCCCGTGTCGGTGAAGTTCCGACTCGGCATCGACGACGACCACCTGACGTTCCTCGAGACCGGACGCATCGCCGAGGACGAGGGAGCCGCATCGGTCGCGCTCCACGCGCGCACCGCACTGCAGCACTACGCACCGCCCGCCCACTGGGAGCGCATCGCCGAGCTGAAGGCGGCCGTCACCACGATCCCGGTGCTCGGCAACGGCGATGTGTTCTCGGCCACCGACGCCCTCGACATGGTCGCCCGCACCGGATGCGACGGCGTGGTCGTGGGTCGTGGCTGCCTGGGACGCCCGTGGCTCTTCGCCGAGCTCGAGGCCGCCTTCACCGGATCCGCCCCGCCTGCTGCGCCGACCCTCGGCCAGGTGGCCGAGGTGATCCGCCGACACGCGACGCTCATCGTCGAATGGCAGGACGGCGAGGAGCGCCTCGCACACTTCCGCAAGCATCTGGCCTGGTACCTCAAGGGCTACGCGGTGGGCGCCACGGTGCGACGCGACGCCGGACAGGTCGCCACGCTGCAGGACATCGACGCGCTGCTCGAGCGACTCGACCCGGACGTGCCCGCCCCCGAGGGCGCCGAACGCATCGTCCGGAGCCACTCGAACGCCCTCAAGAAGGTCGCGCTGCCCGACGGCTGGCTCGTCGACCCCGACGCGGACGTCGCGCTGCCCCGAGGCGCCGAAGCCCTGGTCTCGGGAGGGTGAACGACGTGACCGAGCTGGTGCTCGCCTCTGCCTCACCGCGTCGCAGCGAACTGCTGGGGCGACTCTCGCTGGTGCCCGTGGTCGACCCCGCTGACGTCGACGAGACCCGACTGCCCGGCGAGGACGCCGAGGACTACGTGCTGCGCGTGTCGGCGGACAAGGCCCGAGCCGTCGCCACCCGCCACCCCGGGGCGATCATCGTCGCCGCCGACACCGCCGTCGTCGTCGACGGCGAGCCGCTCGGCAAACCACTGGACGAGGCCGACGCACTCGCCACGTTGGAGCGGTTGTCCGGGTCGACCCACGAGGTGCTGAGCGCGGTCGTGGTCATCGATCCTGACGGCATCGAACACGCTGCGCTCGCCCGGGCGGCGGTGCGGATGTCGGCGAGCGAGCCGGCCGAGCGAGCGTGGTACGTCGCGACCGGTGAACCGCTCGACAAGGCGGGGTCGTACGCCGTGCAGGGCATCGGCGCCTTCCTCGTCGAGGGGATCGACGGCGACCCGACCACGGTGATCGGTCTCCCCCTGCGCACCACGCTCGACCTGCTCCTGGCGGCAGGGGTGAGCTGGCCGGCGATCCTGCCCGCCGACGGACCGCTCTGACAGGATGACCCGGTGGAGAAGCTGATCTACCTCGCTCGGGTCCGCGCCAGCGTCGACGGCACCGAGCTGCGTGCCTCGGCGCTCGACGAGGTCGTCCCCGACCTGCTCGACGCCGGGGCATCACAGGTCTCGGTGCACCTGAGCGACGACCGGGTCGGGATCGCCGGCCCGATGCCGTGTCCGGGCGGAGAGCTCCCGTTGCGTGCCGCCGTGTCGCTCTGGCTGCCGTCCCACGATCTGCGTGACGGGATCGACGCCGTCGTCGCGCGCCTCGGCGAACGGGTCGACGGCTACCTGGTGACCGAGTCGGTGTACTCCGAGTTCGGTCAGCGGCGCGGCGCACCGAGGAACTGGCCCGACGGCACGAGGTCCCCCGGCCTGGTCACGCTCGCGACCGTGCACCGGAACCCGCTGCTCGACGAGCGGACGTTCCGCGAGTTCTGGTACGGCTACCAGTCGCCCATGTCCGAGCGGCTGCAGCCGAGGCTGCGCTACGTCCGCAACACCGTCGTGCACTCCATCACCCATGGTGCCCCGCCGCTCGACGGCATCGTCGTCGAGAGCTGGGAGTCCGAGGATCTGGTCGCCGACATCGAGGCGTTCCACCTGGGCGACCTCGAGAACCTGACGGTCATGCTCGACAGCGTGGGCACGGTCTTCGACATGTCACGCCTGCGCAGCATCGCCATGTCGGAGTACCTCTACGCGACCTGAGCCGGCCGGCCGCCCCACCGCCGTCAGGCGTAGCCGCTCCTGGTGAGCGGCATGCCGCTGGCCCCTTCGGGATCGGGCACGACGCCGAGCACCTGGTGCACACCGATGCCGCCGTCGTGGAACCCGTTGGCCGAGCCGGCCATGTAGAGGCGCCACACACGGGCCCGGGCGGGGCCGACGAGCTCGACGGCACGGTCCCACTCCGCCTCGAGGTTCGCGATCCAGGCCCGGAGCGTCCGTTCGTAGTGCTCGCGGAGCGACTCGACGTCACGCACCTCGAAGCCGGCGGACTCCATCGCCAACACCACCTGGCCGACGTCGACCAGCTCGGCGTCGGGGAAGACGTAACGGCCGACGAAGCTCCGACGCCCCAGCTGCGAGCCACCGACGGTGGAGATCGCATGGTTGAGCAGCCGGCCCTCGTCGCCGAGCAGTCCGCGCAACGTCTCGAAGTACTCCGAGATGCGTCCGGCACCGACGTGTTCGAACATGCCGACCGAGGAGATCGCGTCGAATCGCTCTCCGGTGAGCTCGCGGTAGTCCTGCTCTCGGATGTCGACCAGGTCCGACAACCCCGCGGCGGCCACACGTTGCCTCGCATGCACCACCTGTTCGCGGCTGATCGAGACGCCGACCACTCGGGCCCCATGGTGCTGCGCAGCGTGCATGGCGAGCGACCCCCAACCGCAACCCACGTCGAGCAGCGTGGAGCCGGGCCGCTCGTGCAGGCCCAACTTGCGGCACACCAGGTCGAACTTCGCTCGCTGCGCGTCGTCGAGCGTGGCGTCGTCGTCGACGAACCGGGCACACGAGTACGTCATCGACGGCCCGAGCACGAGTCGGTAGAAGTCGTTGCCGACGTCGTAGTGATGGCTGACCACCGCGGCGTCGCGTTCCCTGGAGTGCAGGCGGCCTCGTGGGTGGGCCTCCTCGCGGGGCGGCGCCAGCGGCAGACCGAACCCGCCGACCGAACGGACCGCGGCGACCGCCGCGCTCACGTGGCGCATGTCGGGACGGACGCGGCCAGCGTGCTCCAGGCGACCCAACACCGCGACGATGTCGCCGTCGATCTCGAGCTCACCGCTGACGAACGCGCGGCCGAGACCGAGCTCGCCGGGCGCCCAGAGCATGCGACGCAACGCGTCGGCCGAGCGCACTGCGACCGAACCGATCTCGAGGTCGGGGCCCGATGCGCTGCCGTCCCAGAAGGTGAACCGCACCGGGGGTCCGTCAGGGAAGAACGCGTCGAGCACCGGCGCGAGTCGGGTCGCGACCGGCTCGACACCGCCCGCCTGCTGCCGCGGCCGGTGGGCGCCCGAGGCGGACGCGTCGGGCGGACGGCGCGGCGTGGGGATCGGCCGGCGCGGTCGGGTCGGGCGGTGGTGTGTCCTCACGGGCACCTCCTCGACGCGGTGTCCGCCGTCGACGGCGGACACTCGTGGTGATGTCTCCGAGTCTATGAAGGCTCCGTCGTCGGCGCTCGGGCCTCTGGCGATCGGCGTCGGGCGCCGCGCAGGATCAGTGCTTGAAGTGCCGCTCGCCGGTGAAGACCATCGCGAGCCCTGCTTCGTTCGCCGCCGCGATGACCTCGTCGTCGCGGATCGATCCGCCCGGCTGGATGACTGCGGTGGCACCGGCCTCGGCGGCCGCGTCGAGACCGTCGCGGAAGGGGAAGAACGCGTCCGATGCGCACGCGCCGCCCACGGCGCGACCTTCGGCCTTCTCCGCTGCGATGCGCCCTGCGTCGCGTCGGTTCTGCTGGCCCGCACCGATGCCGACGGCCTGACCGTCCTTCACCAGCACGATCGTGTTCGACGTGACGCGGGCCGCCACCCGCCAGGCCAGCTCCAGGTCGCGCCACTCGTCCTCGCTCGGGGCGCGCTCGGTGGCGACGGTCCAGCCGCTGCGGTCGAGCGACACGGTGTCGGCGGTCTGCACGAGCAGACCGCCCGAGATCGACCGGACGTCGAGGGCCGGCACGACGGGCGCCGGGGCGGTCAGGACACGCAGGTTCTTCTTCGCCGTCAGGATCTCGAGCGCGTCGTCCTCGTAGCCGGGGGCGATGACGACCTCGGTGAAGACGGGGGCGAGCGCCTCGGCCAGACTCGCCGGCACGACCCGGTTGAGCGCCACGATGCCACCGAACGCGGACGTCGGGTCGCACGCGTGCGCACGTTCGTACGCCGTGGTGATGTCGCTGCCCGTCGCCGCACCGCAGGGGTTCGCGTGCTTGATGACCACCGCTGTGGGCAGCTCGCCCAGGGAGTGCACCAGTCGCCAGGCCGCGTCGGCGTCGTACACGTTGAGGTACGACATCTCCTTGCCGCCGTGCTGGACGGCCTCGTCCCAGCAGCTGCCCTCGGGCAGCGAGTAGCGGGCGCCGTGCTGGTGGGGGTTCTCGCCGTAGCGAAGGCTCTGCGTGCGGGTCGCCGACAGGTGCAGCGTGCGCGGCAGCTCCGAGGAGCCGGCCACCTCACCAGCGTCGCCGGAGTCGAACCAGGACACGATCGCCGCGTCGTAGGCCGCGGTGTGGGCGAACGCGTCGCGGGCCAGCCGCCGGCGGGTCGTCGCACTGACGTCACCCGTGTCGCGCAGCTCTCCGAGCACGACCTCGTAGTCAGCCGGGTCGACCAGCACGGTCACCTGCGAGTGGTTCTTGGCGGCGCCGCGCACCATCGCCGGGCCGCCGATGTCGATGAGCTCGATCGAGGGGTCGGAGCTGAACGGGTAGAGGTTGACCGCGACCAGGTCGATGGCGGTGACGCCGTAGGTCGCCATGTCCTCGACGTGGCTCGGGTCGGTGCGGTCCGCGAGGATCCCGCCGTGGATCGCGGGATGCAGCGTGACGACGCGGTGGCCGAGCATCTCGGGGAACCCGGTGACCTCCTCGGTCGCCATGACGGGCAGTCCGGCCTCGGCGAGCACACGGGCGGTGCCGCCGGACGACACGAGCTCCCAGCCCAGCTCGACGAGGGCGCGGCCGAGCTCGACCATGCCCGTCTTGTCGTAGGCGGACAGCAACGCTCTGCGCGGCGCTCGGTCGGTCATGTCACTCGCTCCCGTTCGTCGATCGATCCGGTGTCGAGGATCGACCTGATGGTGTCGACGTAGAGCCGACGCTCCACGGTCTTGATGCGTTCATGGAGGCTGGCCTCGTCGTCGTCGGCGAGGACCTCGACGGCCTCCTGGGCCAGGATCGGGCCCGACGTCCACCTCTTCGGTGGCGACGTGCACGGTGCAGCCGGAGACCTTGACGCCGTAGGCCAGCGCCTCGCGCACCGCGTTCCAACCGGGGAACGACGGCAGCAGCGACGGGTGGGTGTTGATGATCCGGCCGGGGAAGGCGGCGAAGGCCGAGGGCGACAGGATCGTGCCCCAACCTGCCATCGCCACCAGTTCGATCCGGTCGATGCTGAGCACGTCGAGGACCCGGTCGGTGTAGCGCTCACGGTCGAAGCCGGCCCCGAAGTCGGTGCGCTCGACCCGCTCGTGACGCAGGCCGTGGCGCTCCGCGACCTCTTCGACGGCGCACGGTCGGTCGACCACCACGACGGCGATCGGCAGTCCGGCGGCCGCCATCGCGTCGAGGAGGGTTCCGCTGCCCGAAGCCAGCACGGCGAGTCGCATCGGCGTGGAAACTACCAGCCGTGGCCCCACCCCCGATTCGGCCGAGATATAGGGGTCGTCATCGACATCCGTTGTCGATGACGACCCCACTCCCACAGCCAGCGCACGCTTCACCCGCTGCTCACCGGGGACAGCTCCCCGCTGACGACGTCGTTCGCGAGGTGTTCGGTGTCGGACATGGATCCGGACCGACGTCTCGCGCAGTGGGCCGCCAGCCATCATGGTCTCTTCCGTGCCGCCGACGCGCTGCGAGCGGGCCTGAGCCGGCGCCAGATCGGCTATCGGGTCCGCCAAGGTCGCGCCGAACGCCTCGGAGTGAACGTGTACCGGTTCGCCGGGTCGGCGCAGACACCCGATCAACGGGCCTTGAGCGCTGCATGGCGCGCCGGCGGGGCGACGTCGCACCGAACCGGGATCGACCTGCTCGCGCTGATGGATCGAAGTCGGAGGCGGCCACACGTCACCGTCGATCGGACGAGCGGGCACGAGCTGCCCGATGTCGTCATCCACCGCAGCAGCGATCTCATCCCCTCCGACCTGACGCTGGTGCGCAACATCCCGGTCACCACCGCGGGGCGGACCTTGGTGGACGTCGGACTGATCGTCACCGAGCTCGATCTGGAGAAGATCCTCCACCGTGCCGTGCACCGCGGGCTGACGACGATCGAGGAGCTTCGCTGGATCTACCACCGAATCTCACGACAGGGTCGTGACGGCGCCGGCCCGATCGGCGAGTTGCTCGCCGAGTACGACGACTCGATGCCCGCCGCCGAGAGCGACCTCGAAGTGGTGATCCTGCAGGTGCTGCGCCAGCACGGTGTCCCTGCACCGGTCCGGCAGCACGTGGTGGAGCTCGAGCGTGCGACGTTCCGCCTCGACCTCGCCTATCCGGCGCACCGAGTGTTCCTCGAGGGCGATGGCTTCGGCGTCCACGGTGGGCGAGGCGCATTCGAGGACGACAGGTGGCGACAGAACCTGCTGGTGGTCCAGGGGTGGTGGCCCCTTCGTGTCACGTGGCGCCAGGCGCACCAGCGTCCGGCGGAGTTCGCAGCGTTCGTGCAGGCGAAGCTCGACGACGTCGAGCGGTCGTGGGACTGACCCGCAGGCCGCGTCGGCGCGCCAAAAATGGGAGTGGGGTCCTCATCGACAACGGATGTCGATGAGGACCCCTATTTCCCGGAACGACGTCTGACTGTGCTCAGAGGGCTCGGACGGTCTCCACCATCAGCTCGCCGGCCTCGGTCGGGTTCGCCCCGACCTTGACGCCGGCTGCCTGCAGCGCGTCCATCTTTGCGGCCGCGGTGCCCTTGCCACCGGAGACGATGGCACCTGCGTGGCCCATCTTCTTGCCGGCCGGCGCGGTCTGCCCGGCGATGTAGGAGACGACCGGCTTGGTCATCTTGGTGGCGATGAACTCCGCCGCCTCTTCCTCGGCCGAACCGCCGATCTCGCCGATCATCATGACGGCCTTGGTCTCCGGGTCGGCCTCGAACGCCTGGAGGCAGTCGATGAAGCTGGTCCCGGGGACCGGATCGCCACCGATGCCGACGCACGTGGTCACACCGATGTCCTGCGCCTGGAGCTCGTAGAGCGCCTGGTAGGTCAGCGTGCCCGAACGGGAGACGATGCCCACGTTGTTCTCACCGGGCACCGGCGACTTGGCGATGTGGCCGGCGGTGATGCCGATGTTGCACTTGCCGGGGCTGATGATGCCGGGGCAGTTCGGGCCGAGCAGCTGCACGTTCGGGAAGTCCCGCTTCAGCTTGTTGAAGAACCAGGCCTCGTCCTGCGCCGGCACACCCTCGGTGATGCAGACGATGAACTCGATGCCGCCCTCGGCGGCCTCCATCACCGCGGCGCGCACGCCCGCGGCGGGGATGAAGATGCAGCTGGCGGTGGCGCCGGTGGCAACGACTGCGTCAGCCACCGAGGCGAAGATCGGGATGCCGTCGACGTCCTCGCCGGCCTTCTTCGGGTTGGTGCCCGCGACGACCTTGGTGCCGTAGTCGCGGTTCAGCAGGCCGTAGTAACGGCCCTGGCTGCCGGTCAGTCCCTGGTAGACGACCTTGGTGTTCTCATCGACGAAGATGCTCATGGTTCAGTTCTCCTTCAGCCGGCGGCGAGCTGCACGGCGGTGCGAGCTGCATCGAGCATCGTGGGCTGCATCTGCAGCGAATCGGACAGGTGGGGGGCGAGGATCGCACGACCCTCCTCGGCGTTGGTGCCGTCGAGTCGGATGACGATCGGCGACGAGATGTCGACCCGACCCAGCGCCTCGACGATGCCGTTCGCGACCTCTTCGCCACGGGTGATCCCGCCGAAGATGTTGATGAAGATGGCCTTCACCGCCGGGTCGTTGTTGATGACCTCGAGCGCGCCGGCCATGACGTCGGCGTTCGGCGCCGCCACCGATGTCGAGGAAGTTCGCCGGGCTGCCACCGGCCTGGTTGACGACGTCGAGCGTGCTCATCGCCAGACCGGCGCCGTTGGCGATGATGCCGACGGAGCCGTCGAGGCCGACGTACTGCAGGCCCTTGTCGTACGCCGCCTGCTCACGCTCGTCACGCACCTGGGTGGCCTCGTAGGCGGCCCAGTCGTGGCGGTAGTCGGCGTTGGCGTCGAGGGTGACCTTCGCGTCGAGTGCGTGGACCTCGCCGGTCGGCTTGAGGATGAGCGGGTTGATCTCGGTCAGGTCCGCGTCACCCTCCGTGTAGGCCCGGTAGAGCTTCAGCAGGATGTCGACCGCGCCGTCCTCGGCGTCGGGGTTCAGCTTCGCGGCCTTGACCCACTCACGGGCGGTCGGCTCGTCGAGGCCGTCGACCGGATCGATCCAGATCTTGGCGATCGCGTCGGGGTTCTCGACGGCGACGGTCTCGATCTCGACACCTCCCTCGGCGGAGAGCATGCCGAGGTGCTTCTTGGCCGAGCGGTCGAGCGTGAAGGACGCGTAGTACTCCTCGGCGATGTCCGAAGCGACCTCGATCCAGATGACCTTGACGATGTGGCCCTTGATGTCGAGGCCGAGGATGTTCGAGGCGTGCTCACGCACTTCGTCGATGTCGTTGGCGAGCTTGACGCCACCGGCCTTGCCACGGCCACCCACGTGGACCTGTGCCTTGATCACGACCGGGTACTGCCCGATGCGCTCCGCTGCGGCGAGCGCGTCGTCGACGGTCGTCACCGCCTCACCCTTGGACACCGGAATGTCGAAGGAAGCGAAGAACTGCTTTCCCTGGTATTCGAAGAGGTCCACCCTCGTGTGCCTTCCTGCTCGGCCTGTCGGGCCTGATCGGAGGTCGCCGGGTGCGCCCTCCGAGGGTGCACGATCTGTGCGACGGCACCCGGCGAGGGATACTAAGCGGGTGACGCCCGTGTGCCCATATCCCACCCCTGCCGCCACACCCCACCGCCGCCGTGCGGACGTCGCCTGATGCCGGTCGAGCGTCGCAGCGGCACCAAGCAGGTCACGTCCGTCGTGATCGCGCTGATCGCGGTCCTCGCCGCGGTCGGCCTGGCCTGGGGGATGCTGGCACTGGCCAGCGGCGGAGATGGTCCGGTCAGGCTCCAGCTCGGCGACGATGTGTTCGACGCCGGCAACGCCGTGCGCCAGAGCACCCAGATCGCGAAGGACGGGCCACTCCTGTTCCCCGACGTCGCCGGTCGCGGACAGCGCCGACCGCTGATCGTGAACCACTTCGGCGACGATCCGGAGATCCGCTGGGTCGCGTTCCCCGCGACCGCGCCGGGCGCGGCCGAAGGCTGCTACCTGGCCTGGTCGGCCGAACGTGAGCTCTTCGAGGAGCGATCGGCCCCCGAGGGCGGCGGGCGCGACCAGGGCGAGCTCTGTCGCGACGTGACCTACCCGCCCAACGGCGAGGGACTCGACCAGTTCCCCTGGAAGATCGACGACGACGGCAAGCTGATCATCGACCTGCGCCCCGACGACGAAGCGGGCACCACCACGGTTCCCTCGGCCGGGCCCACCACTCCCGGCGACTGAGCCCGCCGCTCAGAGCCGCTCGAGCAGCAGCGACTGCATGCCACGACCGATCCGACCGTCGCGGTCCCACAACGTGGCGTCGGACATGCCGATGCCGGTGGGCGAGGTCCGTGTCAGCGCGTCGGTCCCGATCCACTCACCCACCGGCTCGCGCCACAGGTGCACCGTCAGGTCGGGGTTGATGAACATGCTGGAGCCGTCGAAGGGCACGACGGCACTCAGCCCGTTGGTGAAGTCGGCGACGGCCACGGCCCGCTGCCAACCCGTCGGTTGCTCGTCGGGGACCACGGGCACCAGGAGCCGCACCCAGTCGAAGACCGGACCGGGACGTCCGAACTCGCCGCGCACGATCCGGTGCTCCGCCGCGGTCGAGTGGAAGGCGACCTGCGAGGCGCCCGGCCAGTGCGAGAGATCCGACGGCGCCCCCGGCAGGTCGGGCACCTGGTCGTCCGCGCCGTCGGGGAAGTCGACGTCGAGTGCCCGGATCCGTTGCGCTCGCGCCCGGGCGAGCACCTGAGCGTCGTCGACCCGGCTGAGCGTCGCCTCCAGCGTCGCGACCTTCGCACCCGGGCGGAGCACCTCGGTGGTGACTCGGAGCGGCACGAGCGGCACCGGTCGGAACAGCTCGACGGTGACGCGGGTGAGGCGCGCCGGGATCGGTGCCTCGACCTGCTCGACGGCTCTGGTGAGCAGTGCCGCCACCGGACCGCCGTGCAGGGACTCCACCGACCACGGTCCACGCGAGTGTGCGGTCGGGAGCCAGTCGTCGCCCTCGGGCACGAACAGCGCCGGGAACTCCGACGGAGCGCTCACGGCACGGAGCCGCCGGCGAACAGCGGCAGCAGCTGGTTGCGCTGCACCTTGCGGGTGCCGGTCCGGGGCAGCTCGTCGACCACGACGATGCGGCGGGGCGCCTTGTACTGCGCCATGCGCACCTCGGCCCAGACCTGGAGCAGGTCACCGGTGAGCGACGACGACGGGTCGAGGCGGACCGCGGCGACGGGCACCTCGCCGAGCTTCGCGTCCGGCAGCCCGACGACCGCGGCCTCGAGCACGTCGGGGTGCTCCTCGAGCGACGCCTCGACCTCGAGCGGGTACACCGAGTAGCCACCCGACTTGATGACCGCCTTGGCGCGCCCGTGGAACAGCACGGTCCCGAGCGGGCCCGAGCGCACCAGGTCGCCGGTGCGCAGCCACCCGTCCTCGGTCAGCGCGGCGTCGGTGGCGGCACGGTCGCCCCAGTAGCCCGTCAGCACGCCGGGCCCCTTGACCAGCAGCTCGCCGACCTGGCCCGGGAGGACGGTCCGCCCGTCTCGGTCGGCGACCCTGAGGCGCCAGCCCGGCATGGAGAGCCCGAGCGAGTCACCCAGACCGATGGGCAGCATCGGCGGTGAGACCTTGGTCGCCACGTTGCCGCTGACCTCGACCATGCCGTAGCCCTCGACGAAGGCGGCCTCGCCGACGGCGCCGAGCGCTGGCAACGAGACGCTCGCCCCGAACTGCTTGAACTGCTTGGCGAGCTCTGAGGGCATGACATCGGCGCCGCTGATCCAGACCCGCACCGAGCTGCAGGTCACGCTCCGCGGCGCCGGCCTCGAGCAGGGTGCGGTACATCGCCGGCACGCCCATGAACGCCGAGCAACGACGCTGCTCGATCACGTCGAGCACACGCTGGGGCGAGAAGCGCGGCATGAAGTAGACGGGGATGCCTGCGACCGCGGGGCCCATCAGCGCCAGGAAGCCCATGATGTGCGCGACCGGCAACGACAGCGCGAGCTCGCCGTGACGACCACCGAGCGGCCACGCCGCGGCGGGCGCGACCTGGCCGACGAGGCCCTGGTGGGTCAGCTCGGCGCCCTTGGGACGTCCGGTGGTGCCCGAGGTGTAGAAGAGCGCCGCCACGTCGCGTCGACCGGGCCGCACCGGGTCGGCGGCGGACCGACGTGACCCGGGCCCGACCGACAGCTCGGCGCTGTCGCGGACGACCAGGTCGGCGCCGGAGTCGGCGATCACGTGCTCGACCTCGGCCGGGCTCATCTGCGGGTTGACCGGGGCCGGCAGTCCCCCCGCCCGAGCGACGGCGAGGCAGATCGAGGAACTGGTCGAACCCGTTGGGGGTGGCGACGACCACGGGCACGCCGGGCCGGCTGCGTGCGGCGACGGCCGCCGACCAGGCGCGCACCTGGGCAGCCGCAGCGGTGTAGGTCAGCTCGCGCACGTTGCCCGGCTCGAGCTCCTCGGTCACCATGACGGCGTCGCCGTGCAGGTCGGCGAGTCGGTCCATCAGGTCGGCGAGCGTCGCGGTCCGGCCCAGCACGAACGCGGCGCGGCCGATGAGCGAGCGGGAGGTCATCGGGCGCACCCCGGCGTGCCGGTCACGCCTTCTCCAGCGGGGCCCACGACAGGAGCAGGCGCTTCTCGCCCACCGTCGAGAAGCGCACGACGGCTTCGGCCTTGTCGCCGTCACCCTCGACGAGCAGCACGACGCCCTCGCCCCACACGTTGTGGCGCACGTCGTCGCCGACCTTGAACTGGAGCTCGTGTGCCCGGGTCGGTCGCGGCGGCGCGGGACGGGTGGCGCGCTCCACGGCGCGTTCGCGCCCCGGCGGCGACCACGACGTCGACTGCCAGCCTCCGGTGTCGCCGCCGCGTCCCCGCCCCGCCTCGGTTGGCCCGGGACCTGCTCGCCGGGCGAGTCCTCGATCAGGTGCGCGGGGATCTCGTCGAGGAACCGGCTGGGCGGGTTGTACTGGGTGGTGCCGTACAGGGTCCGGCACCAGGCGTGGGACAGGTAGAGCCGCTCGCGTGCACGGGTGAGGCCGACGTAGCAGAGCCGGCGTTCCTCCTCGAGCTCGGCCGGCTCGCTGAGCGCGCGCATGTGCGGGAACACGCTCTCCTCCATGCCCCCGATGAACACGACCGGGAACTCGAGTCCCTTGGCCGAGTGCAGCGTCATCATGACCACCCCGGTCTCGGACGGATCGTCGGGGTCGGGGAGCTGGTCGGTGTCGGCGACGAGCGAGACCTGTTCGAGGAACTCGTCGACGGTCGTGTGGTCCTTCGCCATGCCGACGAGCTCGGCCAGGTTCTCGGCGCGCCCCTCGGCCTCGATGGTCGCCTCGGCCTCGAGCTCGGCGAGGTAGCCGCTGCGGTCCAGGATCGTCTCGAGCATGGCCGCCGGCCCGTCGCCGACCTGCGTGGCGAGGTCGTCGAGGATCCCCAGGAACGCCTCGATGCCCCGAGCGGACCGGGGCGCGACACCCGCCTCGTCCCAGCGGCGCAGCGCCTCGACGAACGAGATGCCCTTGGCCTTGGCGAACGCGTCGAGGCGTCCGACGGTCTGGTCGCCGACGCCGCGCTTGGGGACGTTCAGCACCCGCTTGAGGCTGACCTCGTCGGTCGTGTTCACGATGCCCTTGAGGTAGGCCATCGCGTCCTTGACCTCTTTGCGGTCGAAGAACCGGGTGCCACCGACGACGCGGTACGGCACCCCCGCCTTGATGAGCTGCTCCTCGAGCACGCGACTCTGGGCGTTGGTCCGGTAGAAGACGGCCATGTCGGACCAACGCAGGTCGCCGCCGTCGTGCAGGCGCGACATCTCGCGGGTGATCCACTGCGACTCGTCGATCTCGTCCTCGCCCTGGAACCGCACGATCTTCTCGCCGCTGCCGGACTCGGTCCAGAGCTCCTTCGGCTTGCGGGCGACGTTGTTGGCGATGACCGCGTTGGCGGCGTCGAGGATGGTCTGCGTCGAGCGGTAGTTCTGCTCGAGCACGACCACCGTGGCGTCCGGGAACGCCGTCTCGAACTCGAGGATGTTGCGCATGTCGGCGCCGCGAAAGGCATAGACCGACTGGTCCGAGTCCCCGACCACGCAGACGTTGCGGTGCTCCTCGCCGAGCAGCATGACCAGATCGTTCTGCACGACGTTGGTGTCCTGGTACTCGTCGACGAGCACGTGACGGAAGCGCTGCTGGTAGTGCGCCAGCACGTCGGGCTGGGTCTGGAGCAATTGGACGGTCACCGCCAGCAGGTCGTCGAAGTCCATGGCGCCGGCACGGTGCAGACGCAGCTGGTACTCGGTGTAGACCTCGGCGATCTTGCGGTCGTAGATGTTCTGGGCCTTCTCGCGAAAGGTGTCGAAGTCGACGCCATCGTTCTTGGCCGCGCGAGATCGCGGCGTGCACGGCCCGTGGCGGGAAGCGGCGGGGGTCGATGTTCAGGTCGCGGAGCACGTACGAGGTCAGCCGCACGGCGTCGGCCTGGTCGTAGATCGTGAACGACGACGGGTAGCCGAGTCGGGTGGCGTCACGTCGCAGGATGCGCACGCACGCCGAGTGGAAGGTCGAGACCCACATCTTCTCGGCGACCGGGCCGACCAGGCGACCGACGCGTTCGCGCATCTCGGCGGCGGCCTTGTTCGTGAAGGTGATCGCCAGGATCTCGAACGGCGAGACCTGGTGCTCCTCGATCAGGTGGGCGATGCGATGGGTGAGGACCCGTGTCTTGCCGGAGCCGGCACCGGCCACGACGAGCAGCGGCCCATCGGCGTGGGTGACGGCCTCGAACTGCGCCGGGTTGAGCCCTTCGAGCAGCGGGTTCTCGGTCGGCACAGCGTCAGAAGGCATCGACCTCAACTCTAGTTGGGGCCTCTGACAGGCCCGATTCAGCCAGAGCCGACCGCACACGCCACGCCCCACGATCCGAGGGCTGGAGGTGACACCACATGTCACGTCCAGACCGCAGATCGGCGTCATGCACCCCGGGTCCGATGCGGAGTCCAGGGGCGTCAGCCGGCGAGGCGCTCGTCGAAGAAGTCGAGCACCTGCTCGAGCGCGTCCTTGGTGGGCTGACCCGGCTCGTCGATCAGGTCCTCGGTGAGCACCGAGTGTGCGGCCGGGGCGTGACCCCAGGGGTTGCCCTTCGAGGAGTCGATCTCGACGCCGATGAAGTGGTCGCCGAGCAGCCGCTCGAGGGATCGGAACCGCTCCCTCGGTGCGAGCCGGTCGCCGCTGAAGCGCACGCCCAGCACGCAGAGGTCGTCGCGGTCCGCGCGCTCCATCACCTCGAGCATGTCGGCGTCGGAGCAACCCACGTCCGCGGCTCGGGATCGGGTGACGGGGATGGGCAGCGAGGGTTGTGCGAGCACCGGCGCCAACAGCGCCGGTTCGGTCGCCATGGCGAGGGCGAAGCCGCCGGTGAAGCACATGCCCACCGCGCCGACGCCGGGGCCGCCGCACTCCTCGTGGGCGTGGCGTGCCAGGGCTCGCAGCCAGTCGATCGCCGGCGGTGTCGTGCGCGAGCGCGAAGGCCTTGAACTCCCGTGAGACGCACACGTTGGGCATGACCTTCGCGATGTTCCCCGGGGTGCTCTCGGCACCCGGCTCGCCGAACAGGACCGGCATGAACACGGTGTGGCCACGTGCCACCACCCGGCGTGCGAACTCGGCGACCTTGGGCGTGATGCCGGGGATCTCGGCCATGACGATCACGGCCGTGCCGTGGCCCGCCCGGTACACCCGACGCTCCACACCGGCGAAGGTGAACGTCTCGAGCGTGAAGTCGGAGAGCACGTCGGTCGCCATGCGGAGACGGTAGTGGGGGCGAACTACGGTCGTCGCCGATGTCGACGCCCGCTCCACGACCCTTCCGGTTCACGATCCAGGCGTCGCGCCTGACGCACCCCGATGAGCTGCGCCCGCTCGCCCGCAAGGCCGAGGACCTGGGTGTCTCGACGCTCACGGTGGCCGACCACCTCGACGACCAGGTCGCGCCGATCGCAGCGATGATGGCGGTTGCGGACGCGACGACGACATTGCGCGTCGGGTCGCTCGTGTTCTGCAACGACTACCGCCACCCGGTGGTGCTCGCCAAGGAGGCTGCGACGGTCGACGTGCTCTCCGGTGGCCGCCTCGAGTTCGGTCTGGGCGCCGGCTGGATGACCGAGGACTACGTCGCGTCCGGCATCACCATGGACCGCCCCGGGGTCCGGATCGAGCGCCTCGAGGAGGCCATCGAGATCATCACCTCGATGTGGACCGACGACGTGACCGACTTCGCGGGCACCCACTACACGGTGACCGGTCTGGTCGGCCTTCCCCGACCGCTGCAGTCGCCCCGGCCGCCCCTCGCGATCGGCGGAGGCGGCCCGAAGGTGCTCGCGCTGGCCGGTCGTCACGCCGACATCGTCGGACTGAACCCGACGCTGACCGCCGGGGTCATCGACGCCGCTGCCGGACCGAGCGCGACCGCCGCGGCCACCGAGGAGAAGATCGCGATCGTGCGGGCCGCCGCCGGCGACCGCTTCGACCGGATCGAGCTGCAGACGCGCGTCCACCTGGCGATCGTCACCGATGACCCCGACGCGATGTACGAGCTGTTCGCCGGCGGGTTCGGACTCACGCCCGAGGAAGCCCGTGAGTCGCCGCACGCCCTGTGCGGCACCGTGGATCAGATCGTCGAGGACCTCGAGGCGCGACGTGAACGCTTCGGGATCTCGACGATCGGGTTGTCCGCCTCGTCGCTCGACGACATGGCGCCGGTCATCGCCCGACTCGCCGGCACCTGACGGCGACGACCCGCTGCTCCCCCAGAGGGTCGGTGCGGTCCGATCACCCAGTCAGGGATCGCCCGGTCGGATCACCGTCGGTCGGATCGCAGCGTCAGCCGACGCGGCCGTAGCTCGTCGAACCACCGGTGCGGACGCCGGAGATCTTGACGACGTCGCCGGTCTGCGGCGAGTGGATCATCTGACCCCCGCCGATGTACATGCCCACGTGGTACACGGGGTTGCCGGAGAAGATCAGGTCGCCGGGCTGCAGCTGGTCGAACGAGATGCGCTGCGTCGCCGCCCGCTGCGCACCGGAGGTGCGCGGCAACGAGACACCCGCATGTGCCCAGGACCAGAGCATGAGACCGGAGCAGTCGAAGCCGGCCGGTGTCGTACCACCCCAACGGTAGGGGGTGCCCAGACGGGACATCGCTGCCGAGATCGCTGCGCTGGCCCGGCCGTTGGGTGCCGCGACGGGAGGAGGGGGCGGCGGCGCGGCCGGTGCGGGCGCCGGAGCCGGCGACGGAGCCGAGGCACCGGGACGGCTCGCCCTCGGAGCGGCCGGCGCCTCGCTCGCTGCGGTGGCACGGCTCGCCGCAGCGGCGGTCGCCGCCCGGTTCGCCTCGGCGCGACGCTGCGCCTCCTCGGCGGCGCGACGGGCTCGCTCGGCGGCCTCGGCCTCACGACGGGCACGCTCAGCAGCGAGCGCGCTGTTCAGCTCGCGGTTGGCGCTGTTCAGCAGCTCGCTCTGCCGTGCGACGCTGGACTCGATCTCCTCGACCAGCCCGGCCTGGCGATCCTTCAGGTCCGTGAGTCGCTCGGCCGAGGCGTCGAGCTCGTCGGTGCGGGCCTCGAGGTCGATCTTCTGCGAGCGGTAGTCGTCGGCGACGCTCTCCCGGCCGCGACGCAGCACCTCGAGCATGACCTGGGAGTTCACGGCCTCGTTCGGGTCGGAGGCACCCGGGGGCGACGTCGTGGCGCGAGCCGGCGTCCATGTACGCCCGCACCATGTAGTCGGCGGCCTGGCCGCGCGAGGCGTCGACCTTGGTCTGCGCGTCGTCGACCGAGGTCCGGCTCTCGGCGATCTCGGCCTCGAGCTCGCGCAACTGCTCCGAGGTCTCGAGGTACTGCTCGTTCAGCTCGCTCGAGCGCTGTTCCAGGCCCTCGAGGTCGTCCGCGATCTGCTGGGCACGGTTCCGCAGGCTCTCGACGTCCTGTGCTCCGGCACCGCCACCGGCGAAGGTGACCGCCGCGAGCACGCCGGCGGCGACGCCGCCGGTGAGCAGTCGACGCCCCAGTCCGTTCCGACGGCGAAGTCCGTGTCGGGAATCTCGGGGGCGCGTTCGGGGACGGTGAGCGGTCGCATGACGGCGGACAGTCAACCACAGACCTGTGGAATGTTACAAACAGGTGTCAGTCAGGTGGTGGACCGTCGCGGCCTCACTCCCGGGGCGATCCCACTCCGGCGCAGCCACGCCAGTCCAGCGACCCGCGACAGCCTGGGCAGGACCCTCAGGACCGGCAGGCTCAGGCCGTTCGCCGGGCAACCCGATCCGGCCGGTCATTCCCATTCGCCGGCCGTCATTCCCATTCGATCGTGCCCGGCGGCTTCGACGTGATGTCGTACGCCACCCGGTTCACGCCGGCGACCTCGTTGATGATGCGCGAGGCCATCGTCTCGAGCACGTCGTAGGGGATCCGTGCCCAGTCGGCGGTCATCGCGTCCTCGCTCGTGACCGCTCGGATGATCACCGGGTAGCCGTAGGTGCGCTCGTCGCCCATGACGCCGACGGTGCGGATGTCGGGCAGCACCGCGAAGGACTGCCAGATCTCGCGCTCGAGCCCGGCGATCTTGAGCTCCTCGCGCACGATCGCGTCGGCCTCCTGGAGCACGGCGACCTTGTCGGGCGTCACCTCGCCGATGATGCGGACACCGAGGCCCGGGCCGGGGAACGGCTGGCGCCAGACGATCTCGTCGGGCAGGCCCAGCTCGGCGCCGACCGCTCGCACCTCGTCCTTGAACAGCGACGCGCAACGGCTCGACCAGTTCGAAGTCGAGGTCGTCGGGCAGGCCGCCGACGTTGTGGTGGCTCTTGATCGTCGACGCGTCCGCGGTGCCCGACTCGATCACGTCCGGGTAGAGGGTGCCCTGGACCAGGAACGTCGCGTCCTCGACGCCGCCGCGGGCGTCCTCGAAGACCCGGATGAAGAGCTCGCCGATCGCCTTGCGCTTCTCCTCCGGGTCGGTGAGGCCCGCGAGACGCTCGAAGAAGCGATCGCCGGCGCGCACGTGGATCAGCTCGATGCCCTGGTGACGACGGAAGGTCTCGACGACCTGGGCGCCCTCGTCCTTGCGCATCAGGCCCGTGTCGACGAACACGCAGGTCAGCTGCGGGCCGATCGCCTTGTGCACGAGCGCCGCGGCGACGGCGGAGTCGACGCCGCCGGACAACCCGCAGATCGCACGGCCGTCGCCGACCTGCGCACGGATCGCGTCGACGGCGGTCTCGACGAAGTTCTCGGTCGTCCAGGCCGAGGACAACCCGGCGAGCCGGTGCAGGAAGCGCTCGATGCACGTCCTGGCCGTGGGGCGTGTGCGCGACCTCGGGGTGGTACTGCACGCCCCAGATGCGCCGGTCGGGGTTCTCGAGCACCGCGACCTTGGCGCGCCGGGCGACGTCGCCGTGGCGACGAACCCCTCGGGCACCTCGGTGACCGCGTCGAAGTGGCTCATCCAGACGGTCTGGTTCTCGGGCAGCGAGTCGGGCAACAGCGTCGAGGGCACCCCGGGATTCCGGTGCATGACCGTGCGGCCGTACTCCCCCGCGCCACCGCCGCCGACCGCTCCGCCGAGCTGCAGCGCGATCAGCTGTGCGCCGTAGCAGATGCCGAGGATCGGGACGCCGAGGTCGTAGACCTCCGGGTCGATCAGCGGCGCACCCTCGACGTGGACCGACTTCGGACCACCCGAGAGGATGATCGCGCTCGGCTGCTTGGCAGCGACCTCGGCCGCGGTGATCGAGTGCGGCACGATCTCGGAGTACACGTCGGCCTCGCGCACGCGGCGGGCGATCAGCTGTGCGTACTGGGCGCCGAAGTCGACCACGAGCACCCGCTCGTCGGGAGCGACCGCCTCGGCGATGGTCTCGGGTCCTGCGATCGGATCGGTCATCACTGGCCTCCGGGGCGGACGAACGACGGTGCGGTGACCGACAGGTCGGCCTTCTGGAGCTCCTTGAGGGAGCCGTGTCCGGTGACGGCCATGGACTTGCGCAGCGCCCCGATCAGGTTGGTCCGACCATCGGCGCGGTCCGACGGCCCGAGCAGCACCTGCTCGAGCGAGCCGACGGGCTCGACGCGCCTCACGCGGCCACGGGGCAGGGTCGAGTGGAACGCGGACATCGACCAGTTCGCACCCTTCGCGGGCGCCCCCTCGGCGCGTGCGAGCGGGGTGCCGAGCATCACGCCGTCGGCGCCGCAGACGACGGCCTTGGCGATGTCGCCACCGGTGCGCATGCCGCCGTCAGCGATCACGTGGACGTAGACGCCGGTCTCGTCGAGGTGGCGCATGCGCGCCGCTCGTGCGTCGGCGATCGCCGTGGCCTGGGGGTTGCCGACCCCGAGGACCCGGTTGGTCGTCGACGTCTCGTCGGGCCCGATGCCCACCAGCACGCCGGCGGCCCCGGTGCGCATCAGGTGGAGTGCCGCCTGGTAGCTGGCGCATCCGCCGACGAGCACCGGCACCTCGAGGCGACGGACCAGGTGCTTCAGGTCGAGCGGCGGGTGTGCACCGTCGGACACGTGCTCGGCGGAGGTGATCGTGCCCTGGATGACGAGCAGGTCCGGCTCGGAGCGGATGATGTCCGCGAGCAGCTCCTCGGTCCGCTGCGGACTCACCGCGACGACGGCGGTCGCGCCGGCGTCGCGGATCTCGTGGACCCGGTCGCTCATGAGGTCCGGGTCGATCGGGGCGGAGTAGAGCTCGCGCAGGCGGGCGACCGCGGCGTCGTCGTCGACGAGCGACAGCTCCTCGAGCAGGCCGGTCGGATCAGCGTGACGGGTCCAGAGCCCCTCGAGGTGCAGCGCGCCGGCGCCCCCGAGACGGCTCATCTCGATCGCGGTCGACGGGCTGGTGACCCCGTCCATCGCCGCGGCGATGACGGGGATCTCGAACTGGTAGGCGTCGATCTGCCAGGTGACGTCGACCTCGTCGGCGTCACGCGTCCGTCGGCTGGGCACGATGGTCACTTCGTCGAGGGCATAGCCCCGACGTCCCGACTTGCCGATTCCGATCTCGATCTCTGCCACGCTGGTCCTCTTCGGGTCCTGGTGTCCGCACCGTCACTCGGGCCAGGAGCCCTGTGCCGACGCCCTGGGCGACACCGCTCCGAGCCGTCGACGGCGTCAGGAAAGAGGCGAGTCTAGGCGCCAGGTGCCACCGGGTCCGACTCCGCGACCGCGCCGAGGCGTCAGCCCCGCAGGGAGCGGAGCAACTGGCGCGCCATCGTGGCGTTCATCTGGTACGCCACCTTGCCGGCGGCCTTCGTCGCCTGGTGCACGACGCCGCCGCCGGTGACCTCCTCGATCGTGTCGAGGCCCGACACCACCGCGTCCTTGGTGGCGTCGGTCACCTTGTACCCCATGTTCGTGAGGCCCTTGACGACGTCGGACTGGGCGATCGGTTCGGGGGCCGAGCTGGCGATGATGCGCAGCGCGTCCTTCGTGAGCTCGGCACCCTGGTTCACCGCCTCGACGGCCGAGATCGCCGAGGTCTCGTTGCCCTCGACCGAGGCGAGCCACCGCTTCACCTTGATGAGGATCTCGCCGTTCGTCTCGCCTTCGAAGGACAACGTGGCCATGGCGTCACGGTACCCGGCCGACGGCAGATCCGGCCGACCGGCCATCGGCACGCAGAACCCGAGCGGAAAGCTCGTCGAGGCACTACACCTGATCGCACTCCGCGACGTCGAGGGAGCACGTGGATCCGATTCGACTGCAGGAGTTCGTCGCGACCGAGTACCCCAAGGTCGTCGGGGCGGTGACCGTCGTGTGCAACGACCGATCGCTCGCCGAGGACGCGGTGCAGGAGGCGTTGGCGCGTGCGATCGAGCGGAGCGCAGCCGGCACCGAGATCCGCAACCTGGCCGCCTGGGTCACGACCGTCGCGTGCAACCACACGCGCAGCGGCTTCCGTCGTCGGGAGCGGGAGCTGCGCGCACTGCGGCGGCTCCGACCGGAGCCCGACGCGGGCGACCTCGGCGACCGCAGCGACGACGTCGTGACCCTGCACCGCGCGGTCCGGTTGCTCCCGCGTCGCCAGCGCCAGGCGATCGTCCTGCGCTACTTCCTCGGCCTCGACGTCGCCGAGGTCGCACTCGAACTGGGCATCGCCGAGGGCACCGCCAAGGCGCTGCTCTTCCAGGGGCGGGCGCGACTGCGCGGGGCGCTCAGCGACACCGACCCGGCCTCGGCCGGATTCGCCGGGTCCCGTCCGACGACAGCGCCACCGGTCGGGGAGGTCTGACCATGAGCCACGACGACACCGAGCTCGTGATCCGACGGGCCCTCCGGGCGGCGGCCCCCGCAGATGTCGACGCCGCGCGAGTCGTGGCGGACGTCGGCGAGCGCGTGGATCGTCGCCGGCGCCGGCGGGGCCGTCGGCGTGTGGCGGCGACCGCGCTGGGGCTCGCGGCGCTCACCGGTGCTGTCGTCATGGCGGTCGAACGACCGACCGTGATCGACACGGCGACCGAACCCGAGCGCAGCACCGCCGCGGAGCACCCGACCTCGTCGGCTCCGGCGCAGCCGGATCAGGTCGTGATCGAGCTCCCGGGAGCAGGTGAGCGAGCGGCGATCGTCGCTACCGACGACACCGGTGCGTGGTTCACGCGGGGCGACAGGCCAGACGCCGTGCGGTCGGCACCCGATTCGGTGTCCCGGGTCGACGTCGACGGGACCGTCGGCCCGACGACCGAGCTCCGCGGCGTCGCGGTGCTCGGTGTCGCGGACGACCGACGGCTGTGGCTGCTCGTCGACGAACGACCCGATCTGACCGACGGCTCGTGGCGCCTGAAGCGGGTCGACCGCGACAGCGGCGAACTCGAGGCGTCCTACGTCGTCGAGATCGGCGCTCGGCCCGGCGACGTCAGGATCGAGGGCGACCATGTCCTGGTGAGCGACGCCACCACGACCGTCGTGCTGGACCACGACGGCGCCGTGGTCGAGCGACGGCCGGCCCCGACGACCTCCGGCGCTCCCGTGCGCCGTGTCCCCGACGGGATGACCCTCGAGGGGACATCGGTCGAGCTCCGCGGGCGCTGAGTTCGGCAGCAAGGCGAGATGGATGGAGCAGATCTCCCCCGTGACCACGAGAGCGATCGTCACCGACCCGGCGCGATCAGGGATACAGGACTTCAACAGCGCAGGCGACCATCGGGGCTGCGGCCAACCGCTGGTCCGCGGTAAGTACGGAGCAGCTCAGTCGCTCGGCGAGAGCGACGTACGCGGCGTCGCAGGCAGTCACGTTCGACCGCAACTCGAACGCCCGGCGCATCAACGCGAGCGTGGGGTAGCGAGTGAGGTCGAGGTCCTCGAGGTCGCTGATGGCCTCGGAGAAGCGCTCGTCGCTGAGGTCACCGGCGATCCACCGCTTGCGGAGGACCGCTGTGGTCTCCACGTCGATCAAGTCCGGCGCGACGAGCTCGCCGGCATTGGTGAGCCGGTTGCGTGCGCTGGCGCCGTCGGGGCCGTCGTCGGCCAAGGCGTTCGCGAGGACCGACGCGTCGACAACGATCACGAGGCAGGCCGCTCGCCCTCGAGGTCGGCAACAGCTTGCTCGAGGCCCACCTTGCCGCCCCGGCGCCGGGCGACACGAGCGAAGAGCTCCTCGGGCGTCGGGCGCTCCACCAGACGGGTGAGCTCATTCGTCAGGTACTGCTGGAGCGACTGCCCCTGCCGCTCCGCCCGCTGCTGCAGGGCACCATGGACATCGTCCGGAAGGTCTCGCACGAGGATGTTCGGCATGCTTGCAGTATGTAAGCATGCCGAACTCCGATGCAAGCATCCGCTGTAACGCCAGCTCCGGACGGCGGGCCGCGAACGTCACGGAGCCGGTGATCTGGGGCACGCTGACTTCGGAATCCGAGCCGCGCCTCAGGACCGTGCGTGACATGCTCCGCTGATGCCCCGGCTCATCCCGCCCGTTGTCGCAGTTGGATCGTTGGCACAGAACGAGCAGCCGACGATCGACGTCGATGACCGGGTCCAGCTCCGGCCATGGAGACCAGACGACGCGGCCGCCCTCAGATCAGCCTTCGCCGATCCGGAGATCCAACGCTGGCACGCCGTGCGGATGGACTCACAGGCCGAGGCGGTCGAGTGGATCACCGCGACCCGATTGGGTTGGCAAACGGAATCCGTCGCGACGTGGGCAATCGCGGATCACGACCGCAGCACGGTTCTGGGTCGGATCAGCCTCTACTTCAAGGATCTGCGTCAAGGCGTCGGCGAAGTCACGTACTGGGTCCTGCCAGAGGCCCGAGGAGCACGACTCGCCGCTCGTGCCACGCCGGCGGTGTCGGAGTGGGCGTTCAGTGTTGCCGGACTGCACCGAATCGAACTGCTTCACTCAACTCAGAACGCGGCATCCTGCCGGGTGGCTGAGCACGCAGGTTTCGTCGCGGAGGGCACCCTGCGTAGCGCGTTGTTACACCTCGATGGCTGGCACGACATGCACCTTCACAGCCGCATTGCAGCCGACAGCGCCGCCTGATCGGTTCGTCGTCGACGACGTGGATCGACGCAAGGAGGAGCGCCGCATGGGTGCCGGTAGGAGGCACCTGCGGGGCTCCTCCTCAGCTCGCCGAGCGACAGAGATCTACTCCATCTGTCTCACCTTGCTTCCGAGCTCTGCGATCGCTGAGCCCCGCTACACCTCACGGGCGCCTCCGACGTCGTGAGGGTACGACGACGGGGAGGCCGAGATGGACCCAGCGACGCAGGGACACGACGTGGACAGGGGCACGCACCACGACCGGGCCGACAGCCGACGACGACCCCGCATCGCAGCGGTCGCGGTCGCTGCGGTCGCCGTCGTCGCCGCCACCGCATTCGGCGTGGTGGTCACACGTGCCACCGATCGACCGACGGCGCTGGACGCCGAGGCACCTCCGAGCTCGACGGCGACCGACTCCGGCAGACCCACCGGTCGGCGACCCGGCGTCGGTCGTCGCGCTCGTGCTCGACCCCGCGGCCTCGCCGGAGGACCGGCTCGCGGCCATCGCTCCCGACGGTCCCGACGACGCCACGACGCTGCTCGAACGGATCGACGACACCGCGGCCAGAGCCGGCATGAGCGCCGACACCTCGACGATCACCACGAGGTGGCACGAGGACGACGTCGCGCTGGTCGATGCCCGCATCGTGCTCGGCGGCACCGTGGCCGGTGTCAGCGGTGCGGTCCTGTTGGGACCGATCGAGCTCGAACGGGTCGACGGTCGATGGTTCATGACCGCGGCGTCCTTGTGCGGCATCGCACGTGCGGGTGCCGCGCTGGGCGTCGACGTGCGCTGCGGTGCCGGGCCGACGTTCGCGACCACCGAGGGTGTCGCCGAGCTCCGCGAGGTGCTCGGCGGAGCGGGCGACGAGGTGACACCCGGGCCGTCGATCCCTCTCGGCGTCTGGGGCGACCCGATCCTGCGCACCGGCGACGTGCTCTGGTACGTCGACTACCCGGAGCTGCGGCTCGGCGGCGGCGGCCCGGTCGGCCCGGCCGAGATCGTCGCCGTGGACCTCGACGACCAGGAGATCGTGCAGCGGGTGCTGCTCGAGGGGACCGATGCCACGCTGGCACCCGCCGGCGACGATGCGGTGTACGTGCTGCACCACGTTCCCGGCACCGAGCCGGGCGGGCTCCCGACGCCGTTCGTGGCCCGTGTCGACGCGGGGGCGGGCCGCGGCGTCGACCGGCAGCTGCCACCGGGCACGACGTGGATCGCGTCCGGACCGGACGGCGTGTGGGTGTTCGAGCTGGGTCGCGTCGGCCTGCTGCGCGACGGAGCGCCGGCGGGATCGACCGAGATGGTCGAGCTCCCGGGACCGATCGATCCGGCGATGTCCGCCCCGGTCGACGGTGAGCTGTGGGTGCCCGTCGTGGCTGCATCACCGGTCGCGACCGTGATCGACGGTCGCGACGGATCCGCTCGACAGGTCGACGTCCCTCCTGGACGACTCATCGGCTCAGCCGGTCGGGTCTGGTCCGTCGGCGTCGGCGACGCCGACGCGGTGGTGGCACGCCTGCTCCGCCAGGACGGCTCGGTGGAGCGCACGGTCTCGCTCCCCCACCATCTCGCCACCGCCTCGCAGGACGGGTCCGACACCTGGGGCGACGGTGACGGCGGCATCTGGGTCAGGGGCTGGCTGCGGCCGCCCGCGTACGACCCCTCGGTCTCGATGACCTTGCCCGTCAGCGAACCCACGGTCGCGTTCCGTCTCGGCGCCGACCCCGCGGCCGACCGGACGGTCTGGGCACACGGCTCGTCGCCGTCCGGTCCGATGTGGTTCCGCCCAGTGGGTGGCTCGCTCGCCGTCGGCCTCGACGGCGAGGTCGCACTCGTCGAGCCATGACCCGGCCTGCTCACCGATCGGCCTGCTCACCGATCGGCCTGGCTCACCGATCGGCCTGGCTCACTGATCGGTCGGTGCCCGCCGCTGGCTGCGCTCATCCACGGCTCGGGGCTCGCCCACGATGAGCCGCGAGGCGCGGTCGTAGGTGAAGTAGTTCCACGCCCAGTTGACCAGCACGTTCACGCGGTTGCGGAACCCGATGAGCATCACCAGGTGCAACCCGAGCCAGGCGAGCCAGCCGGGGGTCCCGCTCAGCCGGATGCCACCGGGCAGCTGGGCGACGGCGGCATGACGGCCGATCGTCGCCATCGACCCCTTGTCGCGGTAGCGGAACCGAGCGGCGGTGGTGCCCTCCTGACGGGCTCGGATCACCGAGCCGACGAACGCCCCGGCCTGCATGGCGACGGGGGCCACCTGGGGGAGCAGCTCGCCATCGTCGCCGGTCGCGCCGGCCAGGTCGCCGACCACGAAGACCTCGTCGTGGCCGGGGATCGTGAGCTGTGGGCCGACGACGATGCGGCCACCCCGGGTCAGCGCCTCGGGGCCGAGGCGCTCCGCGACCTGGCGGGCCAGGGGGCTGGCGGTGATGCCCGCCGTCCAGACCAGCGTCCCGACCGGGATGCGGCGCCCGTCGGTCAGCTCGACCACCTTGGCGTCGGTCCCGGCGACGCCGGCGCCGAGGACCACCTCGACACCACGGCCCGCGAGCGTGCGGCGGGCCATGCCCGAGAGGCGGGGTGAGAAGGTCGCCAGCAGGCGGTCGCCCGGCTCAACCAGCACGACCCGCGCACGGCGCACGTCGAGCGTCGGGAAGTCCTTGACCAGCACGCGGTCGAAGAGCTCGACGAGCCCGCCCGCGAGCTCGACGCCCGTCGGTCCACCGCCGGCGATCACGACGTTCAGGGCGCCATCGTCGATGAGCGAGCGGTCGACCGAGACCCGCTCGAACTGCTGCAGGACGTGTGCCCGCAACTCGAGCGCGTCCGACAGGTGCTTCAGCCCGAAGGCGTGCTCGGCCACACCCGGGATGCCGTAGGTGGCCGTGACGGCGCCGGCGGCGAGCACGAGCTCGTCGTAGTCGACCGACGGGCCATCCGCGAAGTGCACGGTGCGGGCGTCGAGGTCGATGCCGGTCACAGTGCCGAGCCGGACGTCGATGTCGCCGCCCTGGCGGGCCACGATGCCGCGCACCGGGTGCGCGATGTCATCGCCGTCCAGGCCCGCCGTCGCGACCTGGTACAGCAGCGGCTGGAACGTGTGGAAGTTGTTCGAGTCGACGAGCACGACGTCGACCGGGACGCCATCGAGGGACCTGATCAGCGCCAGCCCTCCGAAGCCCGCTCCGACCACGACCACTCGATGACGTCGTTCCATGTCGGCGACGCTACGCCCGCACACCCGCCGCAGTCCTCGCGTTTCCCGGCGGCCGCCCGAGGCCGCGGTCTGGTCGGGCCCGCGCCCTGTGAGCACCCCGAACGACAGGACTAGGCTCACGTGATGGCGACCCTCCCCAGTGACCCAGCAGGCCTCACGCACCCGGGAGCGACGGACCCGCTGGCCCGGTTCGGCTCGCTGGGCCTCACCTTCGACGACGTCTGCCTGGTGCCGTCGGCCTCCGACGTCGTCCCGGCGCAGGTGTCGACCGCGACCCGCCTCACCTCGTCGATCGAGCTGGCCATCCCGCTCATGTCCGCGGCGATGGACACCGTCACCGAGGCGCGCCTGGCGATCGCGATCGCTCGTGAGGGCGGCATGGGAGTGATCCACCGGAACCTCTCGATCGAGGACCAGGTCACCGAGGTCGACAAGGTGAAGCGGTCCGAGTCGGGCATGATCGTCGACCCGGTCACCCTGGGGCCCGACGACCTGGTCGGTTCGGCGCTCGACCTCATGTCGAAGTACCGCATCTCCGGGGTGCCGATCGTCGATGCGTCCCGCCGACTCGTCGGCATCCTGACGAACCGCGACCTGCGCTTCGAGAACGATCCCTCACGTCGGGTCTCCGAGGTCATGACCTCGGAGGGCCTCGTGACCGCCCCGGAGGGCACGACGCTCGAACAGGCCCAGGAGATCCTCGGCCGACATCGCATCGAGAAGCTGCCGGTCGTCGACGCCGAAGGGCGCATCACCGGTCTCATCACGGTCAAGGACATCAACAAGAAGATCAAGTACCCCAACGCGACCAAGGACGACCAGGGTCGTCTGCGGTGCGCCGCGGCGGTCGGTGTGGGCGACGACTCCCTCGAGCGGGCCCAGGCGCTGGCGGCGTCGGGCGTCGACCTGCTGGTCGTCGACACCGCCCACGGCCACTCCGCCGGGGTCCTCGAGGTGGTGCGCAAGATCAAGGCCAACCTGTCGGTGTCGGTCGCCGCGGGCAACATCGCGACCGCGGCGGCGGCCGAGGCGCTGATCGACGCCGGCGCCGACGCCGTCAAGGTCGGAGTCGGTCCGGGCTCGATCTGCACCACCCGCATCGTCGCCGGTGTCGGGGTGCCGCAGCTCACTGCGGTCTACGAGTGCGCCGTGGTGGCTGCTCGACACGATGTCGGCATCATCGCGGATGGCGGCGTGCGCTACTCGGGCGACATCGCCAAGGCGATCGGCGCGGGCGCCGACGTCGTCATGGTCGGCAGCCTGCTCGCGGGCGTCGACGAGACTCCCGGCGAGATCGTCCTGTCGAAGGGCGAGCGCTACAAGGCCTACCGGGGCATGGGGTCGCTCGGCGCGATGAACGACCGCTCCTTCTCGAAGGACCGCTACTTCCAGGGCGAGGTCGAGACCACCGAGAAGGTCGTGCCCGAGGGCGTCGAGGGTCGGGTGCCCTACAAGGGTCCGGCCGGCAAGATCCTCTACCAGCTGACCGGTGGTCTGCGCTCCGCGATGGGCTACTGCGGAGCCCACACGATCGCTGAGCTCCAGCGTGACGCCCAGTTCGTGCGGATGAGCCCCGCCGGTCTGCGAGAGGCGCACCCCCACGACGTGACGATCACCGCCGAGGCGCCCAACTACTGGATGTGACAGCGACGGCCGACCCGACGACGCGGGCCTGCGCGCCGGGTCGACCTTCACTTCGCTGGCCCCATCGCTCGGGTGGTGGCGGCCCTGTCACTTGCTGGCAGCAACCGGTTCGTCCTTGAGATCGCTGCGGATCGCGTCGTTCAGCGCCTGGCTGGGCTCGTGGCCGTGCACCGCGACGGCATGGGCAGCCGCGGCCATCACGACCTCGTCCTCCTCGCCCGAGATGGTCAGGGTGCAGCCCGACTCGCTCGGCATGTCACGGCAATCCGCGATCTTCCTGGTCATCACGTCCTCCTCGCTGCGGCCCCGAGATCCACCTGACACCTCGGCTCCCCCGCGGGCAATACGCCATTCGACGAATGCTCCCCGGCATCGGCGGGGGTAGCGTCGAGGACGTCCACGACCGGGAGCGTGCATCGTGGAGCTGGACCGGAACGACCTCCGCCGGACCGCCGAGTTCGCCAGTGCCGCGCTCTCGGCGAGGAGCTCCGCCGACGTGTCCGCTCTGGTTCGGCGACTCCGTCATGTACTCACCGGCGACCAGGTGCAGCTGTGGAGCATCGCTGCGGGCAGCGCCGTCGAGTGGCACGACCCGGAGGACCGTCCCGGCCACCCGCTCGGCCGCGCACGCGGATCACGACGAGCGGTCGCTCACGATGTCGGAGCGGACCTCGTTCGGTGTGGTGCACCTGGTGGTGGACCGGCGCCTGGAACCCTTCGGACCCGTCGATCGGGCGGTGCTGTCGCTGGTGTCGCCGTACCTCGTCGCAGCGGTCGACGCCGTCGATCTCGACACCGCGCACTCGGACGGGCCGGGAACGACCTTGACCTCGCGTGAGGTGCAGATCCTGGCGTCGATCGCCCGCGGGGCGACCAACAAGGAGGTCGCTGCCGACCTCGGCATCAGCCCTCGGACCGTGCAGAAGCACCTGGAGCACATCTACGACAAGCTCGGTGTGCACCGCCGCACCGCGGCTGCCGGTTGGTGGGCCGAGCATCTCGCCGCAGGCTGAGCACGCGATCGCCGCAGGCTGAGCACGCGATCGCCGCAGGCTGAGCACGCGATCGCCGCAGGCTGTTCGAGCGACAGCGTCAGACCACGCCACCCAGGCCGTCGGGGTCGAGGTCGAAGTGCACCATGTCGGTGCCGCGTGCCGGGTCCAGGTCGGTCGGCCCGCCGGGATCGGAGTCGGTGAGCAGTGCGAGCAGCTGGCGCAGCAGCGCGGCGGTCGCACCCCAGACCGTGTCGCCGACCAGCTCGAAGAAGTACACCGGCCGGGAGAGCTCGCCCTCCCCCCACCGCTCCTCGCGGAACACCCCGGGGGCCATGAGCTCGCGCAGCGGGACGTGCAGCACGGCGTCGACCTCGGCGGGGTTGCGCCCGAGCTCCGGACGACCGTCCAGCAGGCCCACGACCGGCACGATGTACGCCCGGCGGGTGACGGTGGTCAGGTGGTCGAGCTCGCCGAGGGTCTCGACGACCGCAGGGTCGAGGAAGACCTCCTCGTTCGCTTCTCGCAGCGCCGCCTGGACCATGGTCTCGCCGGGATCAGCGCGACCGCCGGGGAAGCTGACCTCGCCCCGGTGGGTTCGCAGCGACTTCGACCGGCGGGTGAGCACCACCCAGAGCTCGCCGTCATGCTCGTAGATCGGGATCAGCACTGCAGAGGGCGACGCGCCCAGCGAGGCCACGGGCGAGGGGTTGCCGCGGCGTTCGCCGGGCACCGCGGCGCGCACGCGTTCGGGCACGATCAGCCCGGAGGTCGTCCCGACCTGTGTCCACGGGGCCGGGCGTCCGGGCGTCCAGAGCGCGGGCCGCGGGATGACCTGCGGTCCGCCGCGCCCCTGTGACCGGGCGTCGCCGTCGGGGCCTTCCGCCGAGCGGGACGGGTCGCTCACTCTGGCGGGGGCACCTGTCCGGCGAGCTGTTCGAGCAGCTCGCGCAGGCCACCCGTCTTCAGGTTGCTCATGACCCTGCCGGGAGGCGTCTCGCCGGTCTCCCACTCCATCCACTCGGCGAGCAGCTTGGCGGGATCGGGGGCGGGTCGGGGGTCCATGGCCACGATCGTACCGGCGCTGCGCCGCTCGCTGTCACGGAGCGGTGGACGACCGGTGCGGACGCGGTCAGTCGCGGCCGAGTCCCATCGGGTTGGGGAACGGCAGCACCTCGGCCTCGACCACCCGACGAGCGAGCGGCGTCAGCGCGTCGATCCCTGCGTCGAGGTCGTGATCGCCGTACGACGCCAGCGCGAGCTCGTCGGTGCGTCGCTCGATCCCCGAGTGCAGCGCTCGTCCGGCGTCGGTGAGCGTCCCGCCGGCCTCGATCAGGCCGCGTCGCCGCAGCCCCTCGATCGCGGTCGACCACTCCGCCTCGGTCCAGCCGCGAGTGCCCCGGAGGATCGCGGGGTCCAGGCCGTGACGAGCGGTGACGAGCGCGTTGATCTCGCGTCCGCTGAGGTCGGCGCCGACGATGAGCGCGACGTGGCCGTCGCCGCGGTGCTCCCGCAGCACCGTGCACAGCTGCCAGAGCCGTGCCAGGTCGCCGCCGCCGGCCGCGACCTCGAGGTTCGCAGCACCGAGCGGGCGTCCGCACGGGTCGAGCCCTGCGACGATCGGTTCCAGCAGGTCGGCTGCCGCCGTCGCGTCGGCGTCGTAGATGCCGCAGTCGCGCAGCGCGGCGACCGCACCCTCGGACCTCGCCGAGAGCAGGGCTGCCGGTGATGCGATCGTCCAGGCGTCCGGGAGCGCACGTCGGGTCCTGACCGGGGAGAAGTTGCAGCACACCGCCGTCGCGGTCGCTGCGCCGATCGGACCCAGCGGCGCGAGGCGAGCGGCGAAGTAGCCCATCCAGAAGCCCTTCACACCGGTCGCTGCGATCGCGGCGAGCGACGCCGGGTGGAAGTACGTCACTGCGTGGACCGTCTCGACCGCGTTCCAGAGACGGCGGGCGGAGCCGGTCGCTGTCATGACCCGACGCTACTGCGGGCCGGACGCGACGGAGGGGCCGAGCCGTGACGGCCCGACCCCTCCGTGAGTTCGTGATGAGCGAGTGCTCACATCCCCGAGGGGATGATCACATCATGCCGCCCATTCCGCCCATGCCGCCCATGTCGGGCATGCCGCCGCCGGCGCCGCCCTCTTCGGGCTTGTCGGCGATGAGGCACTCGGTGGTGAGCAGCAGGCTGGCGATCGACGCTGCGTTCTGCAGCGCGGCACGGGTCACCTTGGCCGGGTCGATGACGCCCGCCTTGAGCAGGTCCTCGAACACGCCGGTGGCGGCGTTGAAGCCGGTGTTGCCCGACTCCTGCTCGAGCTGCTGCACGATGACCGCACCCTCGAGACCGGCGTTGTCCGCGATCATGCGGGCCGGTGCGTCGAGGCTGTTGAGCACGATGCGAGCGCCGGTGCGCTCGTCGCCCTCGAGGCCCTCGACGGCCGAGGCAACTGCACCCTTGGCACGCACGAGGGCGGTACCGCCACCAGCGACGATGCCTTCCTCGATGGCGGCACGGGTCGCCGAGAGGGCGTCCTCGATGCGGTGCTTCTTCTCCTTGAGCTCGACCTCGGTGGCCGCGCCGACCTTGACGACCGCGACGCCGCCGGAGAGCTTCGCGAGGCGCTCCTGGAGCTTCTCGCGGTCCCAGTCGGAGTCGGTGTTGTCGATCTCGGCCTTGATCTGGGCCACACGACCGGCGACGTCGTCGGCGGAGCCGGCGCCCTCGATCACGGTGGTGAGGTCCTTGGTCACGACGACCTTGCGGGCCGAACCCAGCAGGTCGAGCGTCGCGTTGTCGAGCTTGAGGCCGACCTCTTCGGCGATGACCTGGCCACCGGTCAGGACGGCGAGGTCCTGCAGCATGGCCTTGCGGCGCTCACCGAAGCCCGGGGCCTTGACGGCGACCGAGTTGAAGGTGCCACGGATCTTGTTCACGACGAGGGTCGCGAGGGCCTCACCCTCGACGTCCTCGGCGATGATCAGCAGCGGCTTGCCCGACTGCATGACCTTCTCGAGCACCGGCAGGAGGTCCTGCACCGAGGTGATCTTCGAGTTGAACAGCAGGATGTACGGGTCGTCGAGGACGGCTTCCTGACGCTCTGCGTCGGTGACGAAGTACGGCGAGAGGTAGCCCTTGTCGAACTGCATGCCCTCGGTGAAGTCGAGGTCGATGCCGAAGGTGTTGGACTCCTCGACGGTCACGACGCCGTCCTTGCCGACCTTGTCGATCGCGTCGGCGATGACCTCGCCGATCGATGCGTCAGCGGCGGAGATGGCGGCGACCTGGGCGATCTCGGACTTCTCGTCGATCTCCTTGGCGAGATCGGCGATGGAGCCGACCGCAGCGGCGACGGCGGACTCGATGCCGCGCTTCACGCCCATCGGGTTCGCACCGGCGGCGACGTTGCGGAGGCCTTCGCGCACGAGCGCCTGGGCCAGCACCGTGGCGGTGGTGGTGCCGTCACCGGCGATGTCGTTGGTCTTGGTCGCGACTTCCTTGACCAGCTGGGCACCCATGTTCTCGAAGGGGTCTTCGAGTTCGATCTCACGGGCGATGGACACACCGTCGTTGGTGATGGTCGGGGCGCCGAACTTCTTGTCGAGCACCACGTTGCGGCCCTTGGGGCCGATGGTCACCTTGACGGCGTCGGCCAGCTTGTTCACGCCGGCCTCGAGCGAGCGACGGGCTTCGTCGTCGAACTTCAGAATCTTGGACATGTGTTCTCTTCTCGTTCTAGTTCTGGTTCAGGACGTCACTTGATGGTCGCGAGGATGTCGCGACCCGACAGGATGAGAACGTCTTCGCCATCGATGGCGATCTCGGTGCCGCCGTACTTCGAGTACACGACGGTGTCGCCGACGGCGATGTCGAGGGGAATCAGGTCGCCGGTGTCGGACCGACGGCCCGGGCCCACTGCGATGACCTCGCCCTGCTGGGGCTTCTCCTTGGCGGAGTCGGGGATCACGAGACCGCTCGCGGTCTTCTCCTCGGCCTCGGCCGGGCGCACGACGATGCGATCCTCAAGGGGCTGGATACTCATGCTGAATTGCCTCCGTTGGCGTTAGCACTCGGGATTAACGACTGCTAAAGCTAGCACTCGTCAGGGGAGACTGCTAGCGCTTCGTCGGAAGTGATCGACGATCCGGGGATGACATCCCGAGCGGGAGCGAGGAGGATGGCGACGGGGCACCGACACCACGCGACACACCTAGACGGTCGCAACGGGGGAGGCCCTGATGACACGCCACCTGACCATCGCACTCGCGACGCTCTCGCTGCTCGTCCTGGCCGGAGGCTGCGTGGACCCAAGCCCGCCGACCGGCCTGCCCGTCGGCACCTGCCTCGACCTGTCCGACCGGTTCGATCCTGACATCGAGTACGACGGACCCCGCAACGGCCTCGACAACATGAGCATCTGGGGGTCGACCGAGGGGACGTGCACGGGAAGCTTCCGCTTCCAGGCGACGGCGGTGTTCGCACCGGACGTCGGTGCGGCGCAGGTGCTCTGCGACGCGCACGGCGGGGCCACCGACCAGCCGCCCAGGCTGATCCCCACCGACGACTCGCCCGAGCCGATCTGGTTCTGCGCGATCCCGTTGCACCTCGCGGACGAGGGCCGACCGACGGTCGGCGAGTGCCTGGCCCACCAGAACTCGAACGACGACATCACCTACCTGGGCGGCATCGACGATCTCGCCAACCTGGCGATCCACGACTCCACCGACGGGTCCTGCAGCGGTGCCGTGGCCTCGACCGCCACCGCGGTCTGGACGACGGACCTGGCTCCTGCCGATCCGCTCTGCGTCGAGCGACAACGAGCAGCGGGCTCGACCGACCCCGACTGGACGGCGACACAACTGCGCACGCTCGAGTACGTGGTCAGCCCGGCGCTCTGGCTCTGCAACGGATCACAGCAGCCGGCTGCCTGACACAGCCGGCTGCTGCTCAGACGGTGCGGAGCTTCATGTTCGGGATCCGCCCCGCAGTCGAGTCCGGTGGGACCGTTGCGACGCAGCTCGTACCACCCGGCGGAGGCGATCATCGCGGCGTTGTCGGTGCACATCGACCGGCTGGGCAGGAAGCCGTGCAGGCCGTCGGTGGCGCAGGCACCGAGGAACTGCTCGCGCAGCAGCGAGTTCGCCGCCACGCCCCCGCCGAGCGCGAGGCGCGGTGGCCCCGACCTGCTGAGCGGCCCGTCGGGCCTTGGTCACCAGCACGTCGACCACGGCCGCTTGGAAGCTGGCCGCGACGTCTGCGGTCGACACGTCGGGGTGCTTGCGCACGTGGTTGACGACCGAGGTCTTGAGCCCGCTGAAGGAGAAGTCGAGGCCGTCGTTGAGCATGGACCGCGGGAAGGCGATCGCCTCGGGGTCACCCGACATGGCCTCGTGATCGATCGCCGGGCCACCCGGGTAGCCGAGGCCGAGGAATCGGGCGACCTTGTCGAACGCCTCGCCCGCGGCGTCGTCGAGGGTCTGACCCAGCAGGCGGTATCTGCCGTGGTCCTCCATGCTGACGAGCATCGTGTGTCCACCGGACACGAGCAGCACGACCAGGGGGAAGGTCAGCTCCGGGTCCTCGAGGAACGCGGCGTACAGGTGCGCCTCGAGGTGGTTGACCGAGACGAACGGCACGTCCCACGTCAGCGCGAGGGCCTTCGCCGCCGACACACCCACGAGCAGCGCGCCGATCAGGCCGGGCCCCGTCGTCGCGGCGACCGCGTCGATCCGGGTGCCGTCGACCCCCGCCTCGACCAGGGCTCGGGCGATGACGGGGATGATGAGCTCGTTGTGGGCCCGGCTCGCGATCTCCGGGACGACGCCGCCGTAGCGCGCGTGCAGGTCGATCTGTGAGCTCACCACCGACGAGAGCACGTCGACGCCGTCGCGCACGCACGCTGCAGCGGTCTCGTCGCAGGACGTCTCGATCCCCAGCACGGTGATCGGACGGGTGGCTCCGAGCGACAGGTCGATCAGGTCGTCGCCGCCTGGCATCGGTGCGGTCATGAGGTGCTCCCTTTCGAGGCGGCAGCGGTCTGGTCAGCAGCAGTCGGTTCAGCAGCAGTCGGTTCAGCAGCAGTCGGGCCGGCAGCAGTCGGGCCGGCAGCAGTGAGATCGAGCCGGCGACCCAGCGGGCCACTCACGCCCACGCCCTCGGTGCGCAGCGGCGAGCCCAGCGAGGCCACGACGGCATCGAGTCGGGCGGCGTACTCGGAGCTGTCGATGTCGTGGGCCCACATGATCAGCGCGTCCTCACCGACCTCGCTGTAGTAGTTGCGGCGCACCCCGCCCGGCACGAAGCCGAAGCGGCGGTACAGCTCCTGGGCGGCGACGTTCGACATCCTCACCTCGAGGGTCATCGCCGTCACCCCCCGGGCGATCACCTCCTGCATCGCGACGACCATCAGGCGCACGCCGATGCTTCGCCGGTGCTGGTCCGGATGCACGGCGATGTTGGTGACGTGGCCCTCGTCGCCGGTGATCATCGTCCCCGCGAAGCCCACGACCCGGTGGGCGTCGAGCGCGACCAGATAGCAGCGACTCGTCGGCATGCGGAGCTCACCCATGAACAGCCCGAGTGACCACGGCCGATGGTTGGTGACCTGTTCGATCGCCAACACGCCGCGGAGGTGGCGACGCCTCATGGGGGCGATCACCACCTCGGGACCTTCGATGCCCTCGGCCGTCGCCACCGCCATCATGCCCGGCCGCCCGTCATGACCGGCCACCCATCAGGCGGAGTCCCTGGTCGACCAGTTGATCTCGGCGTCGGGTCGGCGCAGGTAGATCGGCTCGATCTCGTCGATCCGGCTGTAGTCCTCGCGCAGGGCACGGGCGTGCGCGAGCTGCACGAGCGACGCGGCGGACGGGTAGCTGTTGCCGGGGTCGACGAGCTCGACACGGGCGAGGCCGTCGAACGCCTCGCGGTAGCGGTGGGCGCCGTCGCCGACGAGCAGCGCGTCCTCGCCGGTCGCGAGCAGCTCCGAGGCGAGGTCGTCGGCCGAGCCGACCGCGTGCTCCGAGATCCGCTGCACGCCGCCGGGGACCTGCCGGTAGAAGGCGTAGTAGAGCTCGCCGCGCCGGGCGTCGATCGCGCTGACGATCAACCGCGGGCTGAAGCGGACGGGGAAGGCGAGCAGGTCGAGGCTCGACACGCCGAGCATCGGGACCCGCAGCGCGAAGGCGATCGCCTTGGCCGCGGCGATGCCGACGCGCATGCCGGTGAACAGGCCGGGTCCGACGTCGACCGCGACGAGCCCGATCTCGGACAGCTCGACCTGCGCCTGGGTGCAGATGAACTCGATCGCCGGGGTGAGGTTCTCGGCGTGGCGCTTGCCCTTGGCCGAGTGGGTCGAGGCCAGCACGCCCTCGTGCCCGCCGATGGCGCAGCCCACCTGGATCGTCGCGCTCTCGATGCCCAGGATCAGCACGGGCCGTCACCTTCCTCGGAGCCTTCTACTCCGGTCCATGTGGCGAGCGCGACAGCCATCGCCTTGCACCGCGCCTGCCACTTCGCGCCCACCGGCGTGAACAGCACCGATCGGTCGTCGGCCTCGTCGCCGAACTCGATGCGCACCTCGAGGTAGTCCCTCGGGAGGGTCCGGGTGATCGTGTCCCCCCACTCGATCAGGGTGACGGCGTCGTCGTCGAGCAGCTCGGAGATGCCCAGGTCGTGTGCCTCGGCCACGTTCCCCAGCCGGTAGACGTCCAGGTGGTGCAGGTCGAGGCGGCCCGTGTAGCCCTGCACCAGGGCGAAGGTCGGGCTGGTGATCTGGTCCTGGACGCCGAGACCCCGACCGAAGCCCTGGGTGAACGCCGTCTTGCCCGCGCCCAGGTCACCGACGAGCAGCAACAGGTCGCGGGGCCGGGCCAGCTCGGCGAGAGCGGCTGCCAGGTCCCGGGTCTGCTCGACGGAACGCGTGGTTGCCCGGACCGCAGCTGTTGACGACATCGAGTCGAGCCTAGCGATCCGTGAGGGTGCTCACGCCCGCCCCGTGGCGGCGCCCGAGTAGCGCCGGGGCAGGCGCGCGCTGAAGCCGCACACGATCTCGTAGGGGATCGTGTCGGTCAGCCACGCCCACTCCTGTGCGGTGACCACCTGGTCCCCCTGCGTGCCGATGAGCACGACCTCGTCACCGGGCGCCACGTCGGCACCGGTGGTCTCGACGACCAGTTGGTCCATCGTCACCACACCTCGGATCGGGTGTCGTCGACCGCCGATGAGCACCTCGCCGCCCGAGAGTCCGAGGTTGCGAGGTACGCCGTCCGCGTAGCCGAGCGGTACGACGGCGACCGTCGCCGGACGGTCGAAGAGGTGACGCATCCCGTAGCTGACGCCGTCGCCCGCCGGCACGGCGCGGACGAAGCTGACCTCGGAGCGCAGCGACAGAGCGGGCACCAGGCCGTCGCCCGCGCCCGAGCCCGGCACGGGATCGATGCCGTAGATCGCGATGCCGGCGCGCACCAGGTCGCCGTGCGAACGCGACTGCAGCAGCAGGGCGGCCGAGTTGGCGGCGTGCACCGAGTCGGTGTCGATGCCCGCTTCACGGAGCTCCTGGAGGACCGTCTCGAAGCGCGACAGCTGCAGCACCGTGAGCGGGTGGCCCGGCTCGTCGGCACAGGCGAGGTGGGTGAAGACACCTCCGAGGCGCAGGGCGTCGGACCGGTCGATCATCGCAGCGAGCTCGACCGCGTCCTCGGGATCGGCGCCGACGCGGTGCATCCCGGTGTCGACCTTGAGGTGCACCGACCAGGCCGCGCCGCCCGACCCGCCGCCGGCCGCGCCGGCTGATCCCCCGCCCGACCCGCCCGTCCGCCCGACCGACCCGCCCGTCCGCCCGACCGACGCGGCTGCGTCCACGGCCGCGGCGATGCCCTCGCGGGTGTACAGCGTCGGCACGAGGTCGGCGGCCAGCGCGTCGGCCATCGAATCCACGGGTGGCTGGGACAGCACGAGGATCGGAGCATCGAGCCCGGCGTCGCGCAGGGCGACGCCCTCCTCGACGAGCGCGACGGCGAGCCAGGTGGCGCCGCCGGCGAGCGCAGCGCGGGCAGCCGGGACGGCCCCATGGCCGTAGCCGTCGGCCTTCACGACGGCGCAGAGCTCGGCGTACGGAGCGGCCCGGCGCAGCACCGCGACGTTGGCGGCGATGGCGTCGAGGTCGACCTCGAGGACGGCGTGTCGTGGCATCGGTGCGAGGCTAGGTCGCGACCGGACCGTGGACCGCCTCGGGTGCCCGACGACCGGCGTCGCTCAGCGCGCTGGCGTCGATCAGCGGGCTGGTGTCGATCCGGTCCCGGCGAGCTCGTCCCAGACCCGGGCGAGCAGGTCGGGCAGGTCCGAGGCGATCAGGGAGCGCGACGAACCGAGGCCCGCGGCACGGCCGTGCAGCTGTGCGGCGGCCGCAGCGGCCCGGGCCGGTTCGGCGCCGAGCGCCAGGTGCGCGGCGACGAGTCCGGTCAGCACGTCGCCGGTGCCCGCCGTCGCGAGGCGTTCGTCGCCGGCACGCACGAGCAGGACGTCGCCGTCGGGCGCCGCGACCACGGTCGTCGCCCCCTTCAGCAGCACGATCGCCCCGGTCCGCACCGAGAACCGCCGGGCGACGTCGATGCGATCCGCGCCGGGCATCGAGCCCGTCAGTGCCTCGAACTCGCCGTCGTGCGGTGTCAGCACCGTCGGTCGCGCGGCGCTCGGCGAGCAGCGTCGTGACGTCGCGCCCGAGGGCGGCGAGCCCGTCGCCGTCGACGACGACGGGGACCGCCACACGTCGCACGACGTCACGTACTCCGCGTGCGACGTCGGCGTCACGGCCGAGCCCCGGACCGATCGCCACGCAACCGAAGCGGGCGGCGCCCTGCACGACGTCGTCGGCCCACGACCCGCGGGACAGCTCGACGCCGACCGCCTCTGTGGGGCAGTCCGGCATCCCGTCGGGGCTCGAGCACCGCACGTAGCCCGCTCCCCCGCGCATCGCCGCCGAGGCGCTGAGGCGGCCCGCGCCGCGCATGCCAGCGGAGCCGGCGATCAACCAGACCGCGTGGCGCCACTTGTGGTCGTCGCTCGAGCGGCGCGGCACCCAGGTGACGACGTCGCTGTCCTCGACGAGCGCCGCTCGCGCGCCGCTCGGGTCCAGGCCGATGTCGGCCACGAGCACCTCACCGGCGTGGGCAGGCCCCTCGCCCATCACCAGGCCGGGCGCCGGAGCGACGAAGGTGACGGTCGCGACCGCTCGGGCGGGAGCGCCGCGCGCGGCGCCGGTCAGCCCGTCGATCCCGGAGGGGATGTCGACCGCGAGGACCGGGGCGCCGTCGACGTCGGGGAACGTGACGTCGGCGCGCAGCCCGGTGCCGAAGGCGGCGTCGATCACGAGGTCGGCCCGACCGAGGCCGACTCCCGCGACGGTGACGTCCCGTGCCTCGACGACCTGGACCTTCACGCCGCGCCGGGCCAGCAGCTGGGCCGCGACACGCCCGTCCGCGCCGTTGTTCCCGGGGCCGGCGACCACGATGACCCGGCGGCCGTAGCCACCGCCGAGCAGGGACAGCGCCACGCTCGCGACCGCGCGGCCCGCCCGCGCCACGAGCACGTCGATCGGCTCGACCGACGCGGCGTCCAGCGCTGCGGACTCCTGCGGGGTGAGCACGGGGATCATCGGGTGGGCTCCCCCGGCCCGGGCTCGGCGACCGCGAGTGCGACCGACTGGGCGAGCGTCGAGGTGTGGGTCAGCGACAGCCACCAGCGATCCACGCCGAGCTCGTACGCCCGGACCTCCGCCCGGCCGCTCAACGACACCGTCGGGGCACCTGACTCGTCGTGGCGCACCTCGATCTCGGTGAACCCGACGCGACCGATGCCGACGCCGAGGCACTTCATGACCGCTTCCTTGGCGGCGAAACGGCCCGCCAGGTGCGGCAGCGGGTCGCGGTGGCGGGCGGAGTACTCCCATTCGACGTCGGTGAAGAGCCGACGTCGCAGCCCCGGACGACGCTCGAGGGCGCGGCGCAGCGCAGCCACGTCGGTCAGGTCGGTGCCGAGCCCGACGACGCCGCCGGCGACGTCACCGAGGACACCGACGTCGGGGGCGCCACCCGGCGAGGTCATGTCCGCCAGCGGTCGGCGAGATCCAGGATCGGAACGGTCAACAGGTCGGCGACCGGCTCGTCCGCGAGCAGGTCGTCCCGGAAGACCTCTTCGGTCTCGGTCACCGCGTCGTGCAGGGCCTGGTAGCGGCGCCGGTAGCCGCGCATCACCGAGCGCACCGTCGCCGCCGGCAGCCGCTCCGCGATCGTGACGTGCAGGAGCTGCAGACCGGTGGTGACCCCGTCCTTGGTCTCGGGGAGGATCACGACGAGCCGCCCGTCGCTGCGCCCGACGGCCACCATCAGCTCGCGCTCACGGGCGACGAGCGCCTTGGTGCCGCGCAGCCTGGGATCACGGTCGGCACGCGACGCGAGTCCGGTGGAGACTCCTCCACGGTCGACGACGGTGACCGTGGCGCGCTCCAGGTCGTCGCCGTGCTCCACCCGGTAGCGGGTGTGTCCGGTCACCTCGACCACTGCCGGGTCCAGGTCGCCCAGTGATCGCAGCGTGGCGTAGGTGAGCCGGTCGCGGGGCGATCCGGCGGCGATCGCGGCGGCGACGAGCGGCACCTCGAGCAGGGACTCGTCGCTGCGGCTGATGCCGACGGTGACGGTCTTGGCCTGGTGCTTGATCGCGTCGACGGGGCGGGTCAGCTCCTCGATCGCCGCGGTGAGGCTGGCGGTGAGGTCCTCGAGCACGACGCCGGGTGTGCCGACCTTGCCGAACTCGACCTGGTACGCGTCGAGAGGGCTGATGCCGATCGCGTAGCGGAAGTGACCCGCCAGCCGGACGGCGGTGTTCGCCTCGAGATGGCCGTTGTACCCACCCGAGCGGAGCCCGTCGAGGTACGCACCGCCCTGGCGGGACAGCTCCGGCCGGAGGCGGTCGACGAGCTGCTCGCCGTCGAAGTCGCCGTGCAGGTCACCGCCGACGTTCGCCGCGGCGGAGTCGATCGCGGCGCGGGCCGAGCGCAGCGGGTGGGCCTGGGCGTCGATCGCGAGCGCCGCCTCGTAGCCGAACAGGTGACCGGCCATCGTGGCGAGCACGAAGGCGAGCCGAGGGTGGGTCGCCGGCACCGTCAGCACCGACAGCGCCGCGGGGAAGGTGCGGTCGCCCTCGGACGCGATGACGATCGGTGCGGCCTTGTGCGCCCGGAAGATCGCGACCTCCTTCGCCACGTCGTCCGCGGTGGAGCCGATGAGCCCGGCGGCGCACACGAGGATCATCGGTTCGCACGACAGGTCGATGTGCTTCTTGTCCTCGGTGCCGTCGCAGGCGATCGACTTGTAGCAGAGCTCCGAGAGCTTGACCCTGATCTCGCGCGCGCGCGATCTGGTTCACGCCGTTGCCGACGATCGCCCAGTAGCGGCGACTCGGACCGAAGGCGGCGGCGGCCGCAGCGGCGGCGTCGCGCACCGACAGCGCTTGTTCCATGCGGTCGGGCAGGTCCCGCAGGTCGCGCAGCAGCTCCTGTTGGGCGGGGTCCGTGGCCTTGGCGCCACCGGGGACCTCGTCGGAGATCGCCTGGGCGAGCAGCAGACCGGCGGCGACCTGGGAGTAGAACGCCTTGGTCGACGCCACGCTCATCTCCACGTCGCGACCGTCGGAGGTGTAGAGCACGCCGTCGGACTTGTCGGTGAGGTCGCTACCACGCCGATTGACGATGGCGATGACCGACGCCCCGCGTGACCGGACCAGGTCGACGGTGCGGTTGGTGTCGGTCGTCGTGCCGGACTGGCTGATGGCGACCACCAGCGTGTCGGACATGTCGGAGCGCAGCTGGAAGCCGGAGAGCTCGGTGGCGAGCACCGCTTCGACGCGCACCTCGGACTCGGCGAGGAAGTCGGTCAGGTGGTGGGCGAGGCTCTGTCCGGCGATCGCCGCGGTGCCCTGACCGATCACCAGGACCCGGTCGATGCGCGATCCCGACAGCCCGGTCCGGACATCGTCGGGCAGTGTCTCGGGACCGAGCGAGACGCCCATGGTGCCGTCGGTGTCCTCGACGAGCTTGCCGCGCAGCGTCTTGCGGAACGAGGACGGCGACGCCGTGATCTCCTTCAGCAGGAAGTGCGGGTACTCGCCCCGGTCGATGTCGCGCGTCGTGACCTGAGCGGTCTGCACGTCCTGCGCGGTGACGGGCAGCTCGCTGCCGTCGTAGGACCACCTGGACATGCCCTCGATGGTCCCGGCCCCGTCCGAGCGGAGCTCGATGATCTGGCCTCGGCTGCCGGTCGGGTTGTCCGGGTCGGCCGGGGTCTCGCCATCCATGCGGACGTACGTGGCGGTCTCCTCGACGACCCCGTACGGCTCGGAGGCGACGATGTAGGCGTCGTCGGCCACACCGACGTAGATCGCCTGGCCGCTGCCGCGCAGCGCGAGCAGCAGGCGGTCCGGCGAGGCGACGGTCGTCGCGGCGATCGCGACGGATCCCTCGAGCGACGCGACGGTCTCACGGAAGGCGCTCGCGGCGTCGTCGCCCTCGGCCAGACGTCGGGCCATCAGCGTCGGGATGACCTTGGCGTCGGTGGTGATCTCCGGCGCGATCTGCAGCTCCTCGGCGGCGGTGATGTCGGCGTAGTTGTCGACGTCGCCGTTGAGGACAGCGGTCACGAAGGGCCGGTCGGTGTCGTCGAGCTCCTCGGAGCACTGCGGGTGGGCGTTGGGCTCGGAGATGATGCCGATCGAGGCCCAACGGGTGTGGCCGAGCACCAGACCCTGGACGTCCTCCGAGGTGATCGCCGCCTGCAGCAGGCTGTCGGTGCGCAGGGCGTCGCGCAGCGCGGCGGTGTTGTCGCCGAGCTCGCCGATCTCGGCCGCTGCCTTGTGCACCAGGACCAGCGCGTCGTCGACCAGGCGGACCGACCCGGAGCCGAAGCCGCGGTCACGGCGGCGGGCGAGCTCGGCAGCGACGACGGGGTCGTCGGGGTCGAGACCGTGGCCGACCAGCTGGATCTCGAGGCCTGCGGAGTCACGGCCGCGCACCTCGAGGCGGTCGAGTGCCGAGAGCGCCTGGTGCACGCTGAACATGACGGCCAGTCCGGCGGTGCCAGGATCGGTCTCGGTGAGCGAAGCCACCTGCTCGGCGGCGCGAAGACGGTCGCGGCCGATCGCCCACGCCGCGTCCTTGCATCGGATCAACGCAGCGTTGGTCGCCTCGAGGTCGGCGGGAGCGGAGTTGCCGGCGCCGTCGAGGAGCGCCTCGATCCGGGCGCAGCGCGCCTCGACCGACTCGATCCGAGCGCCGATGCGCGCCGCAGCGGCGGAGTCGGCGACGAGCGACTGCAGGCCGGGCACGCCGCGCAGCGCACGATCGACGGACTCGAGGCGGCCCGGCGGCGCGCTCGAGTCGGCTGTGCAGCTCGTCGAGCGACGGATCCAGATCCGCCTCGGCCGCACCGAGCTGCTCCGCGAGCGTCGCTGCGGGTTCGGGTTCACGATCCGATGGCCGGCGGACGACCGCGATGATCCCGCACATGTTGCTCCACTCTCCTGCCGATGCCTGATCGTCGCCCAAGGGGGACGGGACGACCGGAAAGGCTAACAGCGTCCGGCGATGCACCCGTGTCGACCCGTGGCGCCGGCGAGCCGCCGCCCGAGCGTCCGGCCGGAGTGTCAGGCGAGCGCTGCGACGGCCGCGGCGAGCCGGTCGGCCGCGTCGGCGGCGACATCGGCCTCGGTCGCCTCGACCATGACCCGCACGACTGGCTCGGTGCCCGACGGACGCAGGAGCACGCGGCCGTCGTCGCCCAGCTCGGTCTGCACGACGGCGATCTCGACGGCCAACCGCTCGGCGACGTCCGGCACGGGCGATGCGACGCGCACGTTGACGAGCACCTGGGGCAGATGCGTCATGGCGGCGGCCGCCAGGTCGGCGAGCGGGCGGCCGGTGCGGCGGGTGAGGTCGAGCAGCAGGATCGCAGCGAGCAGACCGTCGCCGGTGGTCGAGAGGTCGCCGAAGATGATGTGCCCGGACTGCTCGCCGCCCAGGGAGTAGCCGCCCCGAGCGATCGCCTCGAGGACGTGTCGATCACCGACGGCGGTCTCGACGACCGTGATGCCCGCGGCCGTCATCGCCCGACGGAAGCCGAGGTTCGACATGACGGTCACGACCACGGTGTCGGCGGCGCAGCCGGCCCCGGTCGCGCAGGTCGACCGCGGCGAGGGCGAGGATCTGGTCGCCGTCGACGAGCGAGCCGTCGTGGCCCACGGCGAGGACCCGGTCGGCGTCGCCGTCGAAGGCGATCCCGGCCTCGGCTCCGCCGGCGCGCACGGCGTCCTGGCAGGCCTCGGGGTGGGTCGAGCCGCAGCCCTCGTTGATGTTGACGCCGTCGGGCGCTGCGGCGATGACGGTCACCTGCGCGCCGAGGCGCTCGAACAGGCGCGGTGCGGCGATCGAGTTCGCCCCGTTCGCGCAGTCGAGCACGACGCGCATGCCCGCGAGGTCCCGGCCCTCGAGCGCCGCGGCGACGTCGTCGAGGTAGGCGTCGAGCACGCGCGGGGTCGTCGCGCACGATCCCGACGCCCGCGCCGGTGACGCCAGGGTGCGGCCCGGGCTCGCGAGCACGGCGGCGGCCTCTTCGACGGCGGTCTGCTCCGCGTCGGTCAGCTTGCGGCCGCCGGGGCCGAACACCTTGATCCCGTTGTCGGCGAACGGGTTGTGCGAGGCCGAGATGACGATCCCCGGCACGCCGTCACGTGCCGCGGCGGCGGCCACCGCCGGCGTCGGCACCACGCCGGCCAGACGAGCGTCGGCGCCCTCGGCGCAGACCCCGGCCGCGACCGCGGCCTCGAGCATGGGCCCCGACCGGCGCGTGTCGCGTCCGATGACCACGCTCGCTCGACGGGAACACCCGGGCGGTCGCCCGCCCGAGGGCGAGCGCGAGCTCCGCGGTGAGCTGTTCGTTCGCGACGCCCCGGACACCGTCGGTGCCGAATCGAGCGACGCTGGACCCGGCCACGGCGGACGGACCGTCGATCAGCGCTTGGAGTACTGCGGAGCCTTGCGGGCCTTCTTGAGGCCGTACTTCTTGCTCTCCTTCTCACGCGCGTCGCGGGAGAGGAAGCCGGCGCGCTTGAGCGCGCCGCGCAGCTCCGGGTCGATGGCGATGAGCCCGCGGGAGATGCCGAGACGGATCGCGCCGGCCTGGCCGCTCACACCGCCGCCGTGCAGCGTGGCGTCGATGTCGTAGTTCTCACCGGTCTCGGTGAGGCGCAGCGGCTCGGAGAGGATCATGCGGTGCGTCGCGTTCGGGAAGTAGTCCTCGAGCGGGCGCTTGTTGATCGTGATCGTGCCCGATCCTTCGCGGATCCGGACACGTGCGACGGCACGCTTGCGGCGACCGGTGGACTGGACGAGGGGGTGCGGCATGACTGCGGTTCTCCGTTACGAACGTGCTCGGGCGGCGGACAGGTCGAGTGCCTGCGGCTTCTGGGCGCTGTGCGGGTGCTCGGGGCCGGCGTAGACCTTGAGCTTCTTGAGCATCTGGCGACCGAGGCGGTTCTTGGGCAGCATGCCCCGCACGGTGCGACGCACGGCGTCGTCGGGGGTGGCGTCGAGCTCGTCGGCGTAGGTGGTCGAGCGGATGCCGCCCGGGTAGCCGGTGTGGCGGTAGACCATCTTCTTCTCGGCCTTGCCGGAGCTGAGGACGACCTTGGAGGCGTTCACGATGATCACGTGGTCGCCGGTGTCGATGTGGGGCGAGAACGTCGGCTTGTGCTTGCCGCGCAGGACCCGGGCGACCTCGGTCGCCATGCGGCCGAGCGTCAGGCCTTCAGCGTCGACGACGTACCACTCGTGTTCGATCTCTGATGCCTTGGGTGAATAGGTGCGCACTGCGCTCACTCTCTCTGCACTGCTCGGGGCACTGAACTACACGGACTGAGAACTGCTCTGCCCGTGGTCCACGCTCCTCCGGGCGACCCTCAGGTCCTCGGCGTCGTGGGCTGGTGACGGGGGCGGTGCAGCGGTCTGGCCACGGCTCCGGCCCCCTGACAACGGGCCGACGTGAAAGAGTAGCGGGGCCCTTCCGGCGTCAGCAAATGAGGGAGCCGACGTCAGCAGATGTGGGAGCCGGCAGAGCACGGACCTGCACCGGCGGTCACGGGGATGCAACGCCGGACCGCCGCGAACAGCTCCGCCCCGTACCGGCCAGGTGCTCGTAGCCCACCTGCCACAGGCACAGGCCCTGCGGTGGCGCGACGTTCGACGCCGCGTTGCGGTCCCTGGCGGCGAGCACCACGGACATGTCCTCCGACGCTTCGTCGCCCGCGACCGACGTCGACGACGGTGCCGACGATGCTGCGCACCATCTGGTGGCAGAACGAGGATCCGGCGATCTCGAGGACACGCACTCCGTCGCCGAGGTCCACCCACGAGGTGTGCAGCACGCGCCGGACCAGCGAGACCTCGTCGACACCTCGCGGGCGTCGACAGAACGACGAGAAGTCGTGCTCGCCCACCAGCACGGCGGCTGCCGCTGCGAGGGCCTCGGTCGTCGAGCTCGTCGGTGACCCACCAGGCGGTGCGAGCCAGGAACGGATCCGGCACCGGCGAGTTCAGCACCGTGTAGCGGTAGAGCCGCCAGGTCGCGGAGAACCGCGCGTCGAACTCCGGCGACACACGACGCACGTCGCGCACCACGACCGCCGGGGCGACCTGGGAGTTGAGGGCGTTCCGCAGACGCCCCTCGTCGAGCGGGTCCACGCAGGCCCGAGGGGTCGACGTCGAGGGTGACGATCTGGCCCCGGCCGTGCACTCCGGCGTCGGTCCGGCCGGCGCAGGTGAGCTCCAGGGGCTGACGCAGCGTCCGCTCGAGGGCGCGGCGCAACTCCCCCGCCACGGTCGTCACCCCTGCGTTCTCGGCGAAGCCACGGAACGCGGTGCCGTCGTAGGAGACCTCGAGCGCGAGGCGGATCCGGGTGGACGCGCCGGAGCCGCCCGACAGGGGCGGCTCCGAGCAACCGATCACGCCGGCGGTACCGGTCAGACGAGTTCGAGCTTGGCCATCGGGGCCTTGTCGCCCTGACGAGGACCGAGCTTCAGGATCCGGGTGTACCCACCCGGACGGTCGGCGTAGCGCGGGCCGATGTCGTCCATCAGCATCGCGGCGACCTCCTGGTCACCGAGGTAGGCGAGGATCTGGCGGTGGTTGTGCAGACCGCCCTTCTTCGCCTTGGTGATGATCTTCTCGGCGATCGGGCGCAGTGCCTTCGCCTTCGCCTCGGTGGTCACGATCCCGGTCGGGGACGCGACGAGCGAGCACACCAGGTTCGCCATCATCAGGCGCTGGTGCTTGGCATTGCCGCCGAAGCGCTTGCCGCGTGTGGGTGTTGCTGGCATGGATGTTCCTCTGCTCAGTCTCGACCGCGGAGCGACAGGCCCCGCTCGTCGAGCTTCTCGATGACTTCGTCGAGCGACTTCTGACCGAAGTTGGTGATCGCCAACAGGTCGTCCTCGCTCTTGGTGAGCAACTCACCGACGGTGTTGACCTGGGCGCGCTTCAGGCAGTTGCGCGGACGCTCCGACAGGTCGAGCTCCTCGATGGCGAGCTCGAGGTCGGGCGAGGTCGCGACCGTGGCGACGGGCTCGGTGAGGGTCAGGCCCTCGGGCTCGTCCTCGATGCTCGCGACCAGGGCGGTCAGCTCGGTGAGCGTGGCGCCGGCCGACGCGAGCGCCTCACGCGGCGACTTCGAGCCGTCGGTCTCGATCTCGAGCACGACCTTGTCGTAGTTCGTCGACTGCTCGACACGGGTCGGCTCGACCAGGAAGGTCACCCGGCGCACCGGCGAGAAGATCGCGTCGATCGGGATCACACCGATCGTCGGGGTCTCACGGCCGCTGCCCGACAGGTAGCCCTTGCCACGTTCGACGGTGACGTCGAGTGCGAGACGGCCCGATTCGCCGATGGTGGCGACGACGAGGTCCGGGTTGAGGATCTCGACGTCGGCCGTCGTCAGGATGTCCTTGGCCGTGACCGACGCAGGACCCCGCACGTCGAGGCGCAGCGTGACGGGCTCGTCCGAGGACGAGGTCACGACGATGTCCTTCAGGTTGAGGATGATGTCGGTGACGTCCTCGGAGACACCGGCGATGGTGTCGAACTCGTGGAGCGCCTCGTCGAAGCGCACCTGGGTGATCGCTGCGCCGGGGATCGACGACAGCAGGGTGCGGCGGAGCGAGTTGCCGATGGTGTGGCCGAAGCCGGGCTCGAGCGGGCCGATGGCGAACCGCTGAAGGTTGCCGTCTTCCTCGTCGACGGCCTCGACGGTGGGGCGCTGAATGACGAGCATCTGATGCGTACCTCGGGTGAACGTGTGGCGGACGGTGGTGGCCGGTGGGGGCCGTGTGCGGAGGTGGGGACCCGGGTCCCCGAGGAGTGCTACTTGGAGTAGAGCTCGACGATGAGCTGCTCGCGGACGGGCACGTCGATCTGCTCGCGCAGCGGCAGCTCGCGGACGGTGATCTCTTGGCCGCCGTCGGCAGCCTCGAGCCACGGCGGAGGCGTCCGGCCGAGGGTGTCCATGTTGTACTGGACGATGATGAGCTGCACGCGACTTGTTGCGGAGACGCACCACGTCACCCTGACGCACACGGTAGCTGGGGATGTTCACCCGACGCCCGTTGACCTCGACGTGTCCGTGGTTCACGAACTGACGGGCCTGGGGGCGGGTCGATGCCCAGCCGGCGCGGTACACGACGTTGTCGAGGCGCTGCTCGCAGTAGCGGAGCAGGTTCTCGCCGGTCACGCCCTGGCGACGGTTCGCCTCGGCGTAGAGGTTGCGGAACTGCTTCTCGGTCATGCCGTAGGCGAAGCGAGCCTTCTGCTTCTCCTGCAGCTGCAGGAGGTACTCGCTGACGTTGCCACGACGCCGGGTGCGGCCGTGCTCTCCGGGCGGGTACGGACGCTTGTCCATCGCCTTGTTCTCACCGGAGGTGCCCCAGATGTTCGTGCCGAGACGGCGCGAGACGCGGGCGCGGGGTCCTGTGTAGCGGGACATTGTTCTCAGAGCCTCCGACGCTTGGGGGGACGGCAGCCGTTGTGCGGCACAGGGGTCACGTCCTTGATGCCGGTCACCTCGATGCCCACGTTCTGGATGGAGCGGATGGCGGTCTCGCGGCCCGAGCCCGGGCCCTTGACGACGACGTCGACCTTGCGGACGCCGTGCTCCATCGCGCGGCGGGCGGCCTGCTCGGCGGCCATCTGCGCGGCGAAGGGCGTCGACTTGCGGGAGCCCTTGAAGCCGACGTTGCCGGCCGACGCCCAGGAGAGGACGTTGCCCTCCTGGTCGGTGATGGACACGATCGTGTTGTTGAAGGAACTCTTGATGTGCGCCACCCCGTAGGTGACGTTCTTGCGTTCCTTCTTGCGGGGGCGACGCCCTCCGGCTGGTGGCTTGGCCATTACTTGCGGACCTTCTTCTTGCCGGCGACTGTCTTCTTCGGGCCCTTGCGGGTCCGGGCGTTCGTGTGGGTGCGCTGACCGTGGACCGGCAGGCCGCGACGGTGTCGCAGGCCCTGGTAGCAGCCGATCTCCATCTTGCGCTTGATGTTCTGGTTGACCTCGCGTCGGAGGTCGCCCTCGACCTTGAGGTTCTCGTCGATCCATCGCACGGATCTGGGTGACCTCGGAGTCGGTGAGGTCCCGGACCCGGGTCGACTCGCTGATCTGGGTCGCTTCGCAGATCTGGGCCGCTTGGGTGCGACCGATGCCGTAGATGTAGGTGAGTGCGATGACGAGCCGCTTCTCGCGCGGAATGTCGACGCCGGCGATACGTGCCATGGTGCTGTTGTCCTCTGGTCTTCCTAGGGTCCTAGCCCTGACGCTGCTTGTGGCGCGGGTTGTCGCAGATGACCATCACTCGCCCGTGGCGGCGGATCACTCTGCACTTCTCACAGATCTTCTTGACGCTGGGTCGAACCTTCATCGTGCTCTCCAGGTCGGCTCGGGCCGACCCAATCGCCCGCCCGGGTGGACGGTCACTTGTAGCGGTAGGTGATCCTGCCGCGGGACAGGTCGTAGGGAGTCAGCTCCACCTGAACCCGGTCCCCGGGCAGGATGCGGATGTAGTGCATCCGCATCTTTCCGGAGATGTGCGCCAACACCTTGTGGCCGTTCTCGAGTTCGACCCGGAACATGGCGTTCGGGAGCGGCTCGGTGACCGTTCCTTCCAAGACGATGGCGTCTTCCTTGGGCTTTGCCAGAACTGATCCTCCTGTGAGGCCCCGGGCTCCGACAGAGGAACCTCGGGGGTGGAACACTGCGCTGACGCAGGTGGCCGGACGTGCGAACTCAGGTGAGGCACGGGCCGACGGACGAGTGTAGAAGAGACCGACGGCAGGATCAAAAGAGCGTCCACGAGGGCCGGAAAGTCCTTGAGTCGCACAGCGTCCCGGCCGATGGGCCTGGTATGGGCGAGACCAACGTGCGCACGGTCCACGAGATGCCGGACCCGATCGCCGCGGCGGCCGACGAGCCTCGCACCGTGGGCCACGACCGGTGGTCGGTCTGGCTCTGGGCCGTCCTGGCGCTCGGCGCCCTGCTGCGTCTCACCACGGCGGCGCTCCCCGAGCGCCTGCTGCTGCGTGTCACGGTCGACGATGCGCTGTACTACACGGGCGTCGCCCGACACCTCGGCGCCGGCGAGGGCTTCAGCTTCGACGGCATCCACGCGACGAACGGGTTCCATCCCCTGTGGGCGCTGCTCATCACCCCGCTGACCTGGTTCACCGAGGGCACCGCCCTCCTTCGCCTGATGGCGGTCCTGCAGGCGGTGCTCGCCGTCGCCACGTTCGTGCTCCTGGCGCGGTTGCTGCGACCGCTGCTCGGGACCTTCGCGACGACCGTCGGTCTGGCGGTGTGGTGGCTCAGCCCCCACAGCGTCCTGCACGGCCAGTCCGGCGTCGAGGCGACCCTCGCCGCGTGTTGCGTCGCACTGCTCATCACCGCTGCGGTCACCTACGACCGGCGCCCCTCGACGCGGCTCGCCGTGTGGGCCGGAGTGGCGGCAGGTGCCTGCTTCCTCGCCCGGAGCGACACCGCATTCGCCGTCCTGGCGGTCGGCGGCTGGCTGATCGTCCGCCAGGTCCGCACCGGGCGCGACACCGCTGGGCTCGTGCGCCACGCCGGCGCCGCCGGCGGGGTCGCCGCCGCGGTGATCGCACCCTGGTGGGCGTGGAACCTGGCATCGTTCGGCACGATCACCCAGGACAGCTTCTGGGCGCGCCCTCAGGTGGAGTGGCAGCGTCGCCTCGGCGACACCGCTCCCGGCCCGGGCGATGTCGTCGAGGCAACGTTCGGCTACCTCTCGGACCGCTGGCTGCTCGAGTCGGGCTGGCCGCCCGTCCTGGTCCTCGTCGGTGGCGTGATCGCCGGGGCGCTCGTCGTGAGAGCCGGGTTCGCCACCGGATGGCCGCGTCACCTGGCAGCGCTGGGCGGCGCCCTGCTGAGCGCCGGTGCGGTCCTCGCGGTGGTCCACGGCGGGGTCCGGATGCTGGCGCGGGGCTACTACTTCGAATGGGTCAGGATGTCGCTGGGACTCTTCACGGCCGCCGTGGTGGCCGGCATCGTGGCCGGCCCGGCGCGGCGCACGGTCGCGGCGCGTGTCGACGACGTGGGGCTGCGCAGGCTCGCCGTCGGGGTGCTGGCGACGGTCGTGGTGCTGGGCACCCTGCTCGGCGTCGACGGTCTGCGTACCCCGGGATACCCCTGGCAGGGTCACATGGTGGCCGCAGGTCGGTGGATCGAGGAGCACACCGAACCCGACGACGTCGTCGTCACGTTCAACGCCGGCATCGTGGCCGAGTACTCGGGACGCACCGTCGTGAACGTCGACGGGGTGATCAACCACGAGGCGGCGGACGCTCTGTCCCGACGGGAGCTCGCCGACCACCTGTGCAGCACCGGGGCGAGCTGGTTGGTCGACTTCGACCCCGTGGTGCTCGAGGAGTACGAACCGTTCATGGGTGAGGGGCTCGAACGGATCGAGCTCGAACAGATCGCCGTGATCGAGGACCCGGCCGCCGCGCCGTACGGGCCGAACGCGATGACCGCCTTCAGGTTCCGCTGCGACGGGTGACCGGCTCAACCGAGCCGTGCGTCGATCTCCGAGACGAGTCGCTCGGTGACCTCGTCGGCAGGCCCGTCGCCGTCGACGCGCACCAGCACACCCTGGGATCCGAACCACTCGACCGCCGGGACGGTCTGACGGGCGTAGATGTCGAGACGCTCGCGGACGGCAGCCTCGGTGTCATCGTCGCGCTGCACGACGTCGCCGCCGCACTTGTCGCAGGTCCAGTCGACCGCCGGCGGTGCGCCGGTCGAATAGATCGCACCGCAGTTCGAACAGACCCGACGCGACGAGATGCGCTCGACGACGACCTCTTCGGGCACGTCCAGGTCGATCGCCAGGTCGATGCCGCCGGGGCCGACCATCTCGGCCAGACCACGAGCCTGGGGCTCGGTCCGGGGGAAGCCGTCGAGCAGCCAGCCGCGTGCGGCGTCGCCCTCGGCGAGGCGCTCGGAGATGATGCCGAGCACGACGTCGTCGGAGACGAGCTGGCCGGCGTCCATGATCTCCTTGGCGCGCAGACCGAACTCGGTCCCGGCCTTCACCGCGGCTCGGAGCATGTCCCCCGTCGAAATGTGCGGCACGCCGTAGCGCTCCGCCAGGCGGACCGCCTGGGTGCCCTTTCCGGCGCCCTGGCGTCCGAACAGGATCAGGCGAACCGAGGTGTGCTTCGTTGCGTCCATGTGGCGGTCCTCCCCTGCCGATCGGCGCTGCTCCGTCGAACGACGGTGCGAGCTACTTGCTCGACAGGAATCCCTCGTAGTTGCGCATCATCAGCTGCGAGTCGACCTGCTTCATCGTCTCGAGGGCGACGCCCACGGCGATGAGGAGCGACGTACCGCCCATGGCATAGGCGGCGCCGCTGCCGTTCGGGCCCAACAGGATGCGGACCAGCACGGTCGGGGCGATGGCGAGCAGCGCGATGAACAGCGCGCCCGGCAGGGTGATGCGATTGAGCACCTTGGCCAGGTAGTGCTCGGTCTGGGGACCCGGACGGATGCCCGGGATGAACCCGCCCTGCTTACGGAGGTTGTCCGCCTGCTGGACCGGATCGAACGCGATGGCCGTGTAGAAGTACGAGAACCCGACGATGAACAGGCCGAGCACGGCCAGGTAGATCGGGTTGATCGTGTTGGCCAGGTTGTCGTTGATCCACTTCGAGACGCTGGCACCCCAGCCGCTCGACGGAAGGACCTGCGACAGCAGCACCGGCAGGTTGATCACGGCGCTGGCGAAGATGATCGGCACGACGCCGGCCTGGTTCACCTTGAGCGGGATGTAGGTGCTCTGACCGGAGTACATGCGCCGGCCGACCACTCGCTTGGCGAACTGCACCGGGATGCGGCGCTGGCCGAGCTCGATGTACACGATGAACCAGAGCATGCCGATGAAGAAGGCGAGGAAGAGCGCCAGCTTCCAGGAGCCCGCGGCGTAGATGGCCGAGAAGGCGGCGGGCAGGCCGGACACGACCGAGCAGAAGATGATGAGCGACATGCCGTTGCCGATGCCGCGGTTGGTGATGAGCTCGCCCATCCACATCAGCAGCGAGGAACCAGCGGTGAAGGTCACCACGATCAGCAGCACTCGCAGCGGGTTGAAGATCGGCACCAGGTCGATGGTGCTGGCCGCACCGGAGGAGTCGACGAGACCACCGCCACCGTTGTGGAACAGGAACACCAGGCCCGTCGACTGGAGGACCGAGATGCCGATCGTCAAGTAACGGGTCCACTGGGTGATCTTGCGCTGACCGACCGCACCCTGGGCCTGCCACTCCTGCAGCTTCGGGATCACCACCGTCAGGATCTGCATGATGATCGAGCTGGTGATGTACGGCATGATGCCCAGCGCGAACAGGCTGAACTGGGTGAGCGCCTGGCCGGAGAACAACTGCAGGAAGGCGAGCACGCCGCCTTCGCGGGCCTGCTCGCCGATGGAGTTGACGGCATCCTGGTCGACACCGGGGACCGGCAGGTAGCAACCGACCCGGTAGAGGACGAGCATGAACAAGGTGAACAGGACCTTGTTCCGAAGGTCCTCCACCTTGAAGATGTTGCCGATACGAGACACTGACGCTCCTGGAGGCTCCGCTGCCGATGGATGGGCCGCCGATGGGTGGTCCACCGATGATGGGGTCCGGGCAGCCGATGGTGGGTCCGGAAGGTAGCCGATGGCAACCGTCGCCGGGTGGTGCGGCGTCGAGGCGCCGCCGGGATCACCGACGGCGCTCGAAGATCACCGGTTGGTGTGGGCGCTCCCGTGGAAGGCGGGACGGACCTTGAACGGCAGCTCGAGACGCTCGAGCGAGCCGCCGGCTCCGGAGATCGCGGCCTCGGCCGACGCAGAGGCGGCGTGCACCTTGACGGTCACCGCTCGGGTGAGCTCGCCACGGCCCAGGACCTTGACCAGCGAACCCTTGGAGATCAGGCCCTTGGAGTAGAGCGACTCCGGGGTGACCTCGGTCAGACCGGACTCCTCGATCGTGTCGAGGTTGATGGCCTGGTACTCGACCCGGAACGGGTTGTTGAAGCCACGCAGCTTCGGCACGCGCTGGGCGAGGGGCAGCTGGCCGCCCTCGAAGCCCAGACGGACCTTGCTACGAGCCTTCTGGCCCTTGGTGCCGCGGCCGGCGGTCTTGCCGCCCTTGCCGCCGATGCCGCGACCGACGCGCTTGCGCGAGGTGCGGGAGCCCTCTGCGGGCTTCAGATCATGGACCTTCATCTCACTCGACCTCTCCGGTGACCTCTTCGACGCGGACGAGGTGCGGGACCCGGTGGATCTGTCCGCGCACGTCGGGCGTGTCAGGCAACACGTTGGACTGTCCGATGCGACGCAGACCGAGGGCACGGAGCGTGCCGCGCTGCTTGGGCTTCACACCGATGTACGAACCCGTCTGGGTGACCTTGATCTGACCCATCATGCAACCTCGAACGGTTCGGGGGCCGGCCCTCGCTCGGACTCCTGGTAGGCCTTGAGCAGGCCCTTCGGGATGCAGTCCTCGGGGTCGAGGCCGCGCAGCTTGGCGATCTCGTCCGGGCGACGCAGCGCCTGGAGACCGGCGACCGTCGCGCGGGCGACGTTGATGTAGTTCGACGAGCCCAGCGACTTGCAGAGCACGTCGTGGATGCCGGCCTCTTCGAGGATGGCACGGGCGGCGCCGCCGGCGATCACACCGGTACCGGGCGCTGCGGGCTTCAGCATCACCCGACCGGCACCCATGATGCCGATGACCGGGTGGATGATGGTGCCGCTGGCCAGCGGGACGGTGAAGAGGTTCTTGCGAGCCTCTTCGGTGCCCTTCTGGATCGCGAGGGGCACCTCCTTCGCCTTGCCGTAGCCGAGGCCGACACGGCCGTTGCCGTCGCCGATCACGACGAGGGCGGTGAAGGAGAACCGACGACCACCCTTGACGACCTTCGCCACGCGGTTGATGTTGATGACCCGCGACTCTCGCAGCTGCAGGTCGGTGTCCTTGTTCAGTGCCATCAGAATTCCAGTCCTGCTTCTCGTGCAGCGTCTGCGAGCGATGCGACTCGACCCTGGTAGCGGAAGCCACCCCGGTCGAACACGACCTGCTCGATGCCGGCGGCCTTGGCACGCTCGGCGACGAGCTGGCCCACCTTGGCGGCAGCCTCGCGGTTCGAGGTCGCACCGGAGCGGAGGTCGGTCTCGAGCGTGCTGGCCGCGGCGAGGGTCACCCCGGCACGGTCGTCGATCACCTGCGCCACGATGTGACGGTTGGAGCGGAACACGGCCAGACGGGGCCGCTCGGCGGTCCCGGCCACGTTCTTGCGGACACGGGCATGCCGGCGTGTACGGCCGACCTGCTTCTTCTTCGACTTGTCGCTCATCGCAATCGCCTCACTTGCCGGCCTTGCCGGCCTTGCGGCGGACGTGCTCGTCGACGTAACGAACGCCCTTGCCCTTGTAGGGCTCCGGCTTGCGCCACGCCCTGATGTCTGCGGCCACCTGGCCGACCAACTGCTTGTCGATGCCGTGGACCTCGATGCGGGTCGGGGCGGGCACCACGAACGAGATGCCCGTCGGGCGCCTCGACCACGACGGGGTGCGAGAAGCCGAGCGCGAGCTCGATGCCGTTCGTACCCTTGACCGCGGCGCGGTAACCGACGCCGACGATGTCGAGCTCCTTGCGGAACCCCTCGGTCACACCGGTGACCATGTTGGCGACCAACGAGCGGATCAGACCGTGCAGCGCACGGGCCTCACGCTCGTCGTTGACGCGCTCGACGAGGAGCTCATCGCCGTCCTGACGGACGGTGACCAGCTCGGGGAGCTCACGAGAGAGCTCACCCTTGGGACCCTTGACGGCGATCGTCGCTCCGGAGATGGAGACGTCGACGCCGCTGGGGACCGGGATGGGGGCCTTACCGATTCGAGACATGTGCTCCCCTCACCAGACGTGGCAGAGGACTTCGCCGCCGACCCGCTGGCGACGTGCCTCGCGGTCGGTCATGAGCCCCTTGCTCGTGGAGAGAATGGCGACGCCGAGGCCACCGAGGACACGTTCGACCTCGTTGTGCTTGCGGTACACCCGCAGGCCCGGCTTGGACACCCTGCGGATGCCGGAGATGACCCGGCGCCGTTCGGGCGAGTACTTCATGTCGATCTTCAGCAGCTGGCCAGGGCCCTTGGTGTTCTCACCGATGGAGAAGCCAACGATGTAGCCCTCCTTCACGAGCACGCCGGCGAGCGCTTCCTTCTGCTTCGAAGCGGGCATGATCACTTCGTCGTGCATCGCGACGTTCGCGTTGCGGAGACGAGTGAGCATGTCTGCGATGGGATCCGTCATCGTCACTTTGGATCGCCTCCTCTCACCAGCTCGCCTTGGTGACACCAGGGATCTCGCCGGCATGAGCCAGCTCCCTGAGGCACACCCGGCACAGGCCGAACTTCCGATACACCGAACGCGGACGCCCGCATCGACGGCACCGTGTGTAGCCACGGACCTTGAACTTCGGCTTGCGCTGCTGCTTCTGCTTCAGAGCCTCGGTCGCCATGGTTCACACCCCTTCAGGCCGACGGAACGGGAAGCCGAAGGCGTCGAGCAACGCCTTGCCTTCGGCATCGGTCCGAGCGGTTGTCACAATCGTGATGTCCATGCCTCGTGAGGCATCGACCTTGTCGTAGTCGATCTCCGGGAAGATGAGCTGCTCGGTCACGCCGAACGTGTAGTTGCCACGTCCGTCGAAGCTCTTCGGGGAGAGTCCACGGAAGTCCCTGATCCGGGGGATGGCCAACGTGACCAACCGGTCGAAGAACTCCCACATCTGGTCGCCGCGCAGCGTCACCTTGACGCCGATCGCATTGCCCTCGCGGAGCTTGAAGCCGGCGATGGACTTCTTCGCCTTCGTGATGATCGGCTTCTGGCCGGCGATGGCCGTCAGGTCGGTCACCACCTTCTCGAGCAGACCCTTGTTGTCGACGGCGGCACCGACGCCGACGTTGATCACGATCTTCTCGAAACGAGGGACTTCCATGACATTGCCCAGCTCGAGCTCGCTGCGCAGCTTGTCCCGGACCTCGTCGTTGTACTTGACCTTCAGACGGGGAATGGTCGTGGTCGAGCTCACAGCTCACCTCCGCTCTTGCGAGCCACCCGCGACTTCGTGCCGTCGTCAGCGACCCGGTAGCCCACCCGAGTGGTGGAGCCGTCGGAGTCGATGAGCGCGACGTTCGAGACGTCGATCGGCATCGCCTTGTCGATGATGCCGCCCTGCTGCATCGCACGAGTGGGCTTCTGGTGACGCTTGGCGACGTTGACGCCTTCGATGATCACCTTGTTCTGCTTGGGAAGGACGGTGATGACCTCACCCTCCTTGCCCCGCTGCTTGCCGGTCAGGACCCGGACACGATCACCCTTGCGGATCTTCATGTCAGATCACCTCCGGGGCGAGCGAGACGATGCGCATGAACTTCTTGTCACGCAGCTCACGACCCACCGGGCCGAAGATGCGAGTGCCACGCGGCTGCTTCTGGTCGTTGATCAGGACGGCGGCGTTCTCGTCGAAGCGGATGTAGCTGCCGTCTGCACGACGCTTCTCCTTCTTCACACGGACGATGACGCACTTGACGACCTCGCCCTTCTTGACCGCTGCGCCCGGGAGGGCGTCCTTGACGGTGGCGACGACGACGTCGCCGATCGAGGCGTAGCGACGCTTCGATCCGCCGAGCACCTTGATCACGAGGATCTCTCGGGCGCCGGAGTTGTCGGCCACGCGGAGGCGTGACTCCTGCTGGATCATCGGGCACGCTCCAGGACTTCCACGATCCGCCAGCGCTTCTGCTTGGACAGCGGGCGGGTCTCCATCACACGGACGCGGTCGCCGACGTGGAGATCGTTCTCCTCGTCATGCACGTAGAGCTTCTTCGCGCGCTGGACGGTCTTGTTGTAGCGGATGTGCCGCACACGCTCGGTCACCGTGACCACTGCCGTGCGATCCATCTTGTCGGAGGTGACGATCCCCTCACGCACCTTGCGTGCACTGCGTTCGGGCGTCGTCGGAGCGGTCTCGCTCATCACGCCTCACCTCCCGCCACTGCCTCGGCGGCGGCGATCTCACGGGCACGGAGCTCGGTGTTGAGCCTCGCGATGTCCCTCTTGGTCTGGTTCAGTCGAGCGGAGTTCTCGAGCTGACCGGTGGCCAGCTGGAACCGGAGCTTGAAGAGCCGGTCCTTCTCCTCCGCGATGCGTTCGATCAGCTCGGTGTCACCGAGCTCACGTGCGACGAGCTTCGCCATCAGAAGCCCTCCTCTCGGGTCACGATCCGCGCCTTGATCGGCAGCTTCTGGATCGCCCGGTTGAGCGCACCGCGGGCGGTGGCGTCGTCCGGGTAGGAGAGCTCGAACAGGATGCGGCCGGGACGTACCACGGCCACCCAGAGCTCGGGGTTGCCCTTGCCGGAACCCATGCGGGTCTCGGCCGGCTTCTTCGTGACGGGCTTGTCCGGGAAGACGTTGATCCACACCTTGCCGCCACGCTTGATGTGGCGGGTCATGGCGATACGGGCCGCCTCGATCTGGCGGGCCGTGATCCAACCCGGCTCGAGGGCCTGGATCCCGTACTGGCCGTGGTTGACCTCGGTACCGCCCTTGGAGGTACCGGTCAGCCGGCCGCGGTGGGTCTTGCGGTGCTTGACCTTCTTCGGCATCAACATGGTCAGTCACCATCCCCGGGACGGAAGTGCGGAGTCTCGTGGTGCTCGCGGGTGGAGCGCTCGATCTCCTCCTCCTCGGCCAGCAGACGCTCGAACTCGGGATCAGCCTCACCGATGAGCGGCTTGATCTCTTCTTCGGGCTGCTCTGCTGCGGGGGCACCCGTTGCGGGAGCCTCGGCGGGAGCAGGAGCCGGAGCCGGCGCAGCAGGCGCCTCGGCGACCGTCGGTCGGGTCGAGACGACGCGGGGACGCTCCTGGCCGGCGGTGTCGCCGACGGCCATGGCCGCTTCCTTCGCGATCTTCTGCTCGTCGGTGTTCTTGTACGGCAGGATGTCGCCCTTGTAGATCCACACCTTCACGCCGATGCGGCCGTAGGTGGTGCGGGCCTCGCGGAAGCCGTAGTCGATGTCGGCACGCAGCGTGTGCAGCGGCACACGGCCTTCGCGGTACCACTCGGTGCGGGCCATCTCGGAGCCGCCGAGGCGACCCGAGCACTGGACCCGGATGCCGAGGGCTCCGGCCTTCTGTGCGTTCTGCACGGCACGCTTCATCGCACGACGGAACGCCACGCGGTTGGCGAGCTGGTCGGCGACGCCCTGGGCGATCAGCGCAGCGTCGAGCTCGGGCTGCTTGATCTCCTGGATGTTCAGCTGCACCTTCGGGTTGCCGGTGAGCTTGGTGAGATCTGCACGGAGCTCGTCGGCCTGTGCGCCACGACGACCGATCACGATGCCGGGACGGGCGGTGTGCACGTCGATGCGGAGACGATCGCGGGTGCGCTCGATCTCGACACGGCTGATCGCTGCGTTCGGCAGCTTGTTCATGAGGTAGTCGCGGATCTTCCAGTCCTCGATGAGGTAGTCGACGTACTCCTCACGGGTGGCGAACCAGCGGGACTTCCAGTCGGTCGTGACACCGAGGCGGAAGCCGTAGGGATTGACCTTCTGACCCATCAGTCGTCCTTCTTCTCGGTCTCGTCGGCAGCTCGTCGTCATCGGCGTCGGCGGTGTCGCGTCGGCGGCGGTGTCGTCACCGGCCTCGTCGGCGGTGGCGGTCGTCGGCTGCTGCGGTCTCGGGAGCGTCGTCCGCGATGACGGCCTCGGTGGCTGCCTCGTCGGTCTCGGCCTCGACGGCTTCGGCCTCGGTCGCCTCGGCGTCGACGGACGCCTCGGCAGCGGCGCCGGAGCGGCTGCGCTGCACTCGGCGGGCACGATCGGCGCTCGGGCTCGAGGCGGTCCGGCCCTTGCTGGCCAGTCGGGCACGCTGGGTGTCGAGCTCGGTCTGGGTGTAGCGACCGACGATCACCGTGATGTGGCAGGTGCGCTTGCGGATGCGGGTCGCACGACCACGGGCACGCGGGCGCCAGCGCTTCATCGTCGGACCCTCGTCCGCGAAGCACGAGGCGACGAACAGCTCATCCGGCGGGATGTCGTTGTTGTTGGCCGCGTTGGCGACCGCGGAGTCGAGGACCTTGGCCACCGTCTCGGCGGCGGAGCGGTCGCAGAACTGCAGGATGGTGCGGGCCTCGGCCACCGACTTGCCGCGGATGAGGTCGAGGACCTCACGCGCCTTGTAGGCCGAGAACCGGGCGTGGCGGTGGACCGCACGGACGCCGGCGCGCTCGTTGGTCTTGCGCTCGTCGAACGTGATGGCAGCCATCAGCGGCGTCCCTTCGCGTTCTTCTCCTGGCCGGCGTGGAACCGGAAGGTCCGGGTCGGCGCGAACTCACCGAGCTTGTGGCCCACCATCGACTCGGTGACGTAGACGGGCACGTGCTTGCGTCCGTCGTGCACCGCGATGGTGTGGCCGATCATGTCGGGGATGATCGTCGACCGGCGTGACCAGGTCTTGATGACGGTCTTCTGGCCCTGCTCGTTGAGGACGTCCACCTTCTTGAGGAGGTGGTCGTCGACGAACGGACCCTTCTTGAGGCTGCGTGGCATCGGGATCCTCGCTCAGATCACCGGCGCGAGCCGCGGGTGCGGCGACGGCGGACGATCAACTTCTGGGACGGCTTGTTCTTGTCTCGGGTACGGCCTTCGGGCTTGCCCCACGGAGACACCGGATGGCGTCCGCCGGAGGTCTTGCCCTCGCCACCACCATGGGGGTGGTCGACCGGGTTCATGGCCACACCGCGGGTCTGGGGGCGAACGCCCTTCCAGCGGTTGCGACCGGCCTTGCCGACCTTGATGAGGTCGTGCTCGGAGTTGCCGACCTCGCCGACGGTGGCGCGGCAGTCGATCGGCACGCGACGCATCTCGGTGGAGGGCAGGCGCAGCGTGGCGTAGTCACCCTCACGAGCGACGAGCTGCACGCTCGAGCCGGCGGAGCGGGCCATCTTGCCACCGCCACCCGGCTTGAGCTCGACGTTGTGGATGACCGTACCGACGGGGATGTAGCGCAGTGCCAGCGCGTTGCCGGTGCGGATCTCGGCGCCCTGGCCGGACTGCACGGTGTCGCCGACGGTCAGGCCCTTGGGGGCCAGGATGTAGCGCTTCTCGCCGTCGAGGTAGTGGAGCAGCGCGATGCGACAGGTGCGGTTGGGGTCGTACTCGATCGAGGCGACCTTGGCCGGCACACCGTCCTTGCGGCGCTTGAAGTCGATGATGCGGTACTGCTGCTTGTGGCCGCCACCGCGGTGACGGGAGGTCTTGCGACCGTGGTTGTTGCGACCACCGGTGCGGGACTTCTTGGCGAGCAGCGACTTCTCGGGCGTCGAGGTCGTGATCTCGGCGAAGTCCGAGACCGTCTGGAAACGACGGCCGGGGCTGGTGGGCTTGCGCTTGCGGACAGCCATGATCACTTCACCTCGAACAGGTCGATCTGGTCGCCGCCCTGGGAGAGGGTGACGATGGCACGCTTCACGTCGGCGCGGGAGCCGAAGGTGGGTGCACGACGGTTGCGCTTCCGCTTGCCCTTGCGGTTCAGCGTGTTGACGCTGGTGACCTTGACGCCCGGCCAGATGGCCTGGACGGCATCGCGGATCTCGGGCTTCGATGCCGACGGAGCGACCTCGAAGGTGTAGACGCCCTGGTCGAGGAGTGCGTAGGACTTCTCGCTCACGACCGGACGCAGGATGACGTCGCGTGGGTCCTTCATGATGCGACCTCCGCCGCGCTGTTGGACTCCGCGGGCAGCGTCTGCTCGCTGAACACCACGTAGTCGCTGACGAGCACGTCGTAGGTGTTGAGCTCGCCGGGCGAGATGACGTGCACGTCGGAGAGGTTGCGGAAGCTCTTGCGGGCGGCGATGTCGGACGGGTCGACCACCACGAGGATGCGACCGGTCACACCGAGCGCTGCGAGGGCGCCCGAGGCGGCCTTCGTGCTCGGAGCATCGAAGTCCCAGGCCTGCACGACGACGACCTTGTCGTCCGCCGCGCGGTCCGAGAGCGCCGAGCGGAGCGCGAGGCGCTTCATCTTCTTGGGGGTCTTCTGGTCGTACTTGCGGGGCTTCGGGCCGAGGGCCACGCCACCACCACGCCACTGCGGCGCACGGATGGTGCCCGCACGGGCACGACCGGTGCCCTTCTGCTTGAACGGCTTGGCGCCACCGCCGGAGACCTCGGAACGGGTCTTCGTCGACTGGGTGCCGGAGCGCTTGGCGGCGAGCTGGGCCACGACGACCTGGTGCATGACCGGGACGTTGGGCTCGATGCCGAAGATCTCCTCGGAGAGCGAGACGGTGCCCTTGTCGGCGCCGGCGCTGGTACGCAGGGTCACGTCAGGCATCAGGATGCACCTCCCTCGGCGACACGGGCCTTGACCCCGTCGCGGATGACGACCACGCCACCCCGGGGACCGGGAACCGAGCCCCGGACCAGGATGATCTGCTGTTCGGCGTCGGCCTGCACGACCTCGAGGTTCAGGGTGGTCACCTGGTCGGCGCCCATGCGGCCGGCCATGCGCATCCCCTTGAACACCCGCGAGGGCGTGGCGCACTGACCGACGGCCCCGGGCTTGCGGTGCACGCGATGCGCACCGTGCGACGCGGGGGCACCGGCGAAGCCGTGACGCTTCATGACGCCGGCGAAGCCCTTGCCCTTGCTGACCGCGGTGACGTCGATCTTGTCGCCTGCGGAGAAGATGTCGGCGGCGATCTCCTGGCCGACCGAGTACTCCGAGGTGTCGTCGACACGCAGCTCGAGCAGACGGACGCCCGGGTCGACCCCGGCGGCGGCGTACTGCCCGGCGAGCGGCTTGTTCAGCTTGCGTGCGTCGCGGTGGCCGTAGGTCACCTGCAGCGCGCTGTACCCGTCCCGTTCCTGGGTGCGGAGCTGGACGACCCTGGCCGGCGCGACGCGCAGCACGGTGACGGGCACGACGTTGTTGGCGTCGTCCCACACCTGGGTCATGCCCAGCTTCTCTCCTACGATTGCCTTCTTCGCCATGGTGGCTGTGTCCTTTGGCGTGGTCCGTCGGCCTGCCTGTCGATCGGGGATCCGATCCACAGAGATGCCGCTCACGCGAGCGCTCCGCACAGGCAAACCCTGGCGGAGCGACGTCTCGGTTGTGCCGTACGGTTCCGGACCGGGGAAGTCGGCCTGGCCTGTACGGACGTCGATTGATGCAAACTCTGCTGCGGTGGCCTGGCTGTTCGCCGGGCGCCGGAGCGGAGGGAATCCCATGAGCGACAGTTCGCTCATGACGACCGGGAGAGACTAACAGCGCTCCCCCGGTTGGCCAAATCCTCGGCGGCCCGAGGGCCGGGAGGATCCGGATCCGGACTCAGGCGTCCTGGATCTTGATCTCGATGTCGACGCCTGCGGGCAGGTCGAGGCGCTGCAGCGAGTCCACGGTCTTGGGCGAGGGCTCGATGATGTCGATCAGGCGCTTGTGGATGCGCATCTCGAAGTGCTCACGGGAGTCCTTGTCCTTGTGCGGGGACCGGATCACGGTGAAGCGGTGCTTCTCGGTCGGCAGGGGCACCGGGCCGCGGACCTGCGCCTGGGTGCGAGTGACCGTCTCGACGATCTTCTTGGTGGACTGGTCGATGACCTCGTGGTCGTAGGCCTTGAGCCGGATCCGGATCTTCTGTTCTGCTGCCATGGCGGTTGCTCCTCGCTGGCGCTGCCCGGACCGGGCGGCGGGGTCATCGACTGTCAAGATGCTCGCCGCGGTCCTCCCGCGGCACGGCCGACGAACTTAGTGCGCTCCGCGGACCGCCCGCCAATTCCGAGCGCGATCCCCTGGGCCGGTCGCTCCTCCGTGTGCTCCGGTCGTCGCGATGGTCGGACCCGGGTCAGTCGCCGGACGGAGTGTCGTCGACCTGGACGTCGAACTTCACGTCGTCGCCGTCGACCGAGGTCACCTCGATCTCGACGGGGTAGACGTCCTCGTCGCCCTCGACGCTGAGCTCGCAGGTCATGGTCGTCCCGACCTCGGCCTCGAGGTCGCCGGGGCAGGAGATGTTCGGCGGCTCGTCCGCGCCGACCTGTGCCGCCAGCTCGGTCGCGGCGACCTTCTCCACCTCGGACTTCTCGACCGCGCCTGGGCCGCTCGAGCAGCCGACGAGGGCGGCGCCGGCAGCGATGGCGAGCAGCGTGCGGCGGAGCGGGACGCGGGAGAGAGTTCGCATGAGCGAACCGTAGCGGCAGCCGTGCACCGCTGAGGCGGCACTCCCCTCCTACCGGCTGCACCGCAGTCGGGGCGGGAACGACGAAGGGCGCCCCGAGGGGCGCCCTTCGCACGATGTTCCCGCCTCAGCGGGAGGAGATCACTTCAGGATCTTGGTGACGCGGCCGGCGCCGACGGTGCGGCCACCCTCGCGGATGGCGAACTTCAGGCCCTCGTCCATGGCGATGGGGGCGATCAGCTCGACCGTGACGGCGGTGTTGTCGCCGGGCATGCAGATCTGCGTGTCCTCGGGGAGGGTGATCGTGCCGGTGACGTCGGTCGTCCGGAAGTAGAACTGCGGGCGGTAGTTGGTCTGGAACGGCTTGTGACGGCCGCCCTCCTCCTTGGTGAGGACGTAGACCTGGGCCTCGAAGTCGGTGTGCGGCGTGATGGAGCCGGGCGCTGCGAGCACCTGGCCACGCTGGACCTCTTCCTTGTCGATGCCGCGGAGCAGGGCGCCGATGTTGTCGCCGGCCTGACCCTCGTCGAGCAGCTTGCGGAACATCTCGACGCCGGTGCAGGTGGTCTTCTGCGTCGGCTTGAGGCCCACGATCTCGAGCTCGTCGCCGGTGTGGACGACGCCCTGCTCGATCTTGCCGGTCACGACGGTGCCGCGGCCGGTGATCGAGAACACGTCCTCGATCGGCATGAGGAAGGGCTTGTCGAGATCACGCTGGGGCTCGGGGACGAAGGAGTCCACGGC
>CAVPQM010000029.1:0-26176 GCA_963707555.1 uncultured Actinomycetota bacterium | reverse complement strand
GGGGGCGGCGGCGGGCGCAGGAGCGGGAGCGGCCTCGGGTGCGGGCGGCGCAGGCGGTGCCTCGTCAGCGGGCGCCGGAGCAGCCGGAGCCTGTTCGGGTGCGGCGGGTTCGGCCGGAGCAGGCTCTTCGGCCGGAGCAGCGGCCTCGCCGCCTCCGGCGGCGCCGTCGCCCAGCACCGCGAGCACGGTGCCGACGTCGACGGTGTCGCCTTCCTGCACACGGATCTCGCTGAGCACTCCGGCGGCGGGGGCGGGGACCTCGGTGTCGACCTTGTCGGTCGACACCTCGAAGAGCGGCTCGTCCTCGGCGACCGATTCGCCCACCTGCTTGAACCACCGTGTGATGGTTCCCTCGGTGACGGATTCGCCGAGTTGCGGCATCACGATGTCGGCCATGGTGGTTCCCTTCAAGTGCTGCTGGGGCGAGGCACGGGGGTAGGTGCGGGCGTTGGTGCGGGAGCGAGTCTACTTGTCTCGAACTTGTCTTGTGACCACCCTCGGGAGGCCCGAGGCCACTCAGGGGTGCCGGCCCGTCAACCGTGCAGGGAACGGCCCGTCAGCGCCAGCACCGACTCGCCGAACAGCTCGGTGAGCGACGGGTGCGGCTGGATGAACTCGGCGACCTCGTCGACGGTGGCCTCCCAGTTGACGGCCAGGTAGCCGCCCGAGAGCTGCTCGGTCACCCACGGGCCGACCATGTGCACGCCGAGGATGCGACCGCCGGTGCCGTCGGCCTGCTTCTCGGCGATGATCTTCACGAGTCCGTCGGTCTCGCCGATGATCATCGCCCGGCTGTTCCCGGCGAAGCGGTGCTTCGACACGAGCACGTCGAAGCCGGCCTCCTTGGCCGATGCCTCGGAGTGTCCGGCGAACGCCACCTCGGGCGAGCAGTAGATGGCCCAGGGGACCCGGGAGTAGTCGACCGGCGCGGGCGACTCGCCGAGCAGGTCCTTGACGATGAGGATCGCCTCGGCGAACGCGACGTGCGCGAGCTGCGGCGTGGCGATCGCGTCGCCGACCGCCCACACCGACCCTTCGCCGGTGCGGCACCACTCGTCGACCTCGATGTGGCCGCGGTCGGAGATCTTCACCGCCGTGTCGCCGGCGAGCAGGCCGTCGGTGAAGGGCACACGGCCGACCGACACGACGACCAGGTCGGTCTCGATCGACTCGCCGTCGCCGTAGGAGACGACCGTCGAGCCGTCGTCCGCCCGGGAGTGGCCCTTGACCTCGACACCGGCCTTGACGTCGATGCCCTTCTTCTTGAACGCCTGGAGCACCGAGCGGGTGACGTCGTCGTCGCAGCCCGGCAGGACCTTGGGCAGCGCCTCGAGGATGGTGACCGACGCACCCAGGTCAGCCAGCGTCGACGCGAACTCGCAGCCGATGGCGCCGCCGCCGATGACGACCGCGCGACGCGGGATGTGCGGGATGTGGAAGAACTCGTCCGAGGTGACCACCGACGTGCCGTCGGGCTCGAAGCCGGGGATGACGCGGGGCACCGAGCCGGGGGCGAGCACCACGGCGTCGCCGGTGATGGTGGCCGCGCTCGTCGTCGCCGACGATCTCGACGGTGCGGTTCGCAGCCAGTGTGCCGAGCCCGTTGAACAGGGTGACCTTGCGGTTCTTGAGCAGCCCCACCACGCCGCCGGCGAGCTTGTCGATGACGGCCTGCTTGCGGGCCAGGGTGACGCCCCAGTCGACCGACTTCGGTTCGACGACGACGCCGAAGTCGCCGGCGTGCTTCACGGTGCGCACGATCGCCGCGGTCTCGAGCAGCTCCTTGGCCGGGATGCAGCCGCGGTGCAGGCACGTGCCGCCGACCTTGTCCTTCTCGACCAGGGCGACGTCGAGTCCGGCGGACGCCCCGTAGAGCGCCGTCGCGTAGCCGCCCGGACCACCCCCGATCACCACGAGATCGAAGTTCTGGGGGCTGTCGTTCTGCTCGGTCACGTGGCCGAGACTATCGCGACGGATCAGATGATCTGAGCGGCCTGCACGGCGAACGCGACGAGGATCATGACGCCGCACAGGAGGGCGAGGAGGATCAGCGTGCGGGTGCTCACGGCCCACACCGTAGGGCCACTCCCCCGCTCGACGCAGATGCCGCCCCGGGTCGGCAGGTAACGTCGCGACCGGACCGCGTGTCGAGCGCGCCCACAGTATCGACAGGGCCTGCGCCCGAGGGGAGAACGACGTGCAGGACGCACTCGGAGAAGTTCAGTCCGTACTGGTGCTCGGGGGCGGATCCGACATCGGCCGGGCGCTCTGCCTCCGGCTCATCGAGGGCCGCACGACCCGCGTCGTTCTCGCCGGTCGCCCTGAGGACGGCATGGAGTCCGTGGCCGAGGACCTCACCCGGGCGGGCGCGACCGTCGACGTGCGCCACTGGGACGCGACCGACATCGACAGCCACCCGAAGGTCATCGGCGACCTCTTCGACGAGATGGGTGACGTCGACCTGGTGTACGCCCCCGCCGGCATCCTCGGGTCGCAGGAGGCGTTCGAGGCCGACCCCGCGTTCGCCGCGAAGGCCGTCGAGATCAACTTCGGCGGGCTGGTCTCGGCGTGCCTGGTCGTCGCCCAGCGGCTGAAGGCCCAGGGCCACGGCTCGCTCGTGCTCATGTCGTCGGTGGCCGGGCTGCGTGCCCGGAAGGACAACTTCGTGTACGGCTCCACCAAGGCCGGCCTCGACGCCTTCGCGCAGGGCCTCGGCGACTCGCTCGTCGGCAGCGGCGTCAAGGTCGTCGTCGTCCGCCCGGGCTTCGTACACACGAAGATGACCGAGGGCATGGACGCCGCACCGTTCTCGACCACCCCCGAGAAGGTCGCGGAGCTGATCGTCACCGGTCTCGCCAAGGGCACCGAGGTGGTCTGGGCCCCGCCGGTCCTGCAGTACCCGTTCTTCGTGTTCCGCCTGCTGCCGCGAGCGATCTGGCGCAAGATCAGCGAACGAGGCTGACGTGCGGGTCGCCGTCACCGGATCCAGCGGGCTCATCGGCACTGCCCTGACCGGGTCGCTCGAACGCGATGGCCACGACGTGTTGCGGGTGCAGCGCGGCCGGCACTGGGATCCGACGACCGGCACCGTCGACCGCGACGCGTTCGAGGGCCTGGACGCCGTCGTACACCTCGGTGGTGTCGGCATCGCCGACTCGCGTTGGACCGCCGCGCAGAAGGGTCGGGTCCTGACCTCGCGCACGGCCGGCACGACCCTGCTGGCCAGGACGCTCTCCGGGCTCGACGCACCGCCGGCGGTGCTGCTGTCGGGCAGCGCCATCGGGTACTACGGCGATCACGGCGACACGATCATCGACGAGTCCGCGTCCGCCGGCGACGACTTCCCTGCGCGGGTCTGCATCGAGTGGGAGGCCAGCGCCGCCGCAGCGGTCGAGGCCGGGATCCGAGTCGCCTTCCTGCGCACCGGCGTGGTGCAGGCCACCGAAGGCGGCGCGTTGGCCAAGCAGCTGCCGTTCTTCCGGCTCGGCCTCGGAGGCCGTGCAGGCTCCGGGCGCCAGTACCTGAGCTGGATCACGCTGGCCGACGAGGTTCGCGCCATCCGGTTCCTGTTGGACCACGACGTCAGCGGGCCGGTGAACCTGGTCGCCCCCGAGCCCGTCACGAACGGCGAGTACACGAAGGCGTTGGGCGCTGTGCTGCACCGGCCCACGACGATCCTGCCGATGATCGGACCACGGCTGCTCTACGGACGCGAGCTGGCCGACTCGCTGCTGCTCACCAGCCAGCGCGTCGTGCCCGAGGTGCTGCTCGACGCCGGCTTCGACTTCGAGCACCCCACCCTGCTCGAGGCGCTCGAATCGGTGCTGCGCTGAGCCGACCCGTCGGGCCGGCTCACCACGATTCCCTGCCGCAGGTCGCGGTGGGTCAGGATGTGGAACAGATCGACGGAGAGCTTCGGGGGACAGACGATGAGCGAGCAGAGCGGCACGGACCAGGTCTCGGCCACGCGGGTGATCGAGGCGGACGCGAAGGCCCTCTTCGACGTGGTCGCGGATCCGAGCCTGCACCACGTCATCGACGGTTCCGGTTCGGTGCAGGGAGTCCGCGGTGGCGCCCGCAAGCTCCGCCTGGGTGACCGCTTCTCGACCAAGATGCGCATCGGTGTGCCGTACCTGATCTCGAACAAGGTCGTCGAGTACGACGAGGGGCGCCGCATCGCCTGGTCCCACATCGGCGGCTGGCGGTGGCGGTACGAGTTCGAGCCCGTCGACGGCGGCACCCGGGTGACCGAGACCTTCGACTGGTCGACCGCCAAGCCGGGTGCCGGCGGGTACGCGTCGAAGTGGGCGTCGAAGAACCAGGCGTCGATGGAGGCCACCCTCGGTCGCCTCGACGCCTTCGTCACCAACACCTCGTCGTCGCTCTGAGCAGTCGACGATGACCGAGCGTCCCCCCGCCGACGAACCCGGCGACCTCGCTGCCGACTCCCCCGGCGACGACGCGCTCGACGAGCTCCTCGCAGAGGACGCGCCGAGCGGCGACATCACCGAGCTGGCGACCGACATCGCCGCGGGACTCATCGCTGCAGAGACCTCGGACCGTCCACTGCGACGGGTCGCCGCGTTCGACTTCGACGAGACGCTGACGCGCCGCGACACCCTCGTGCCCTTCCTGGTGCGGGTCGCCGGACCGGCGCGCTTCGCGGCTGCGTGTGTGAAGGTGCTGGTGGCCGGATTGCGCGGACAGGTCGCGCTGCGAGACCGCGACGCGGTCAAGGAACGCCTGCTGGCGGTGCTCTTCGTCGGCCGCTCCGAGTCACAGCTGCGTCGCCTCGCCGAGCAGTACGCGTGGACGATCCTGCACGACGGGATCGACGACGCGACGCTCGCTCGACTGCGGGCGCATCTCGACCGCGGCGACGAGGTCGTGTTCGTCTCGGCCTCGCTGGAGTACTACCTGCGCCCCGTCGCCGAGACGCTCGGCATCCACGACGTGATCGGCGTCGAGCTCGCCGCGGTGGAGGGGCTGCTCACCGGCGAGCTCGCCCACCCGAACGTACGGGCGGAGCAGAAGGCCGTCCGCTTGCGCGAACGGCTCGGCCAGCCCGCCGAGGGACCTCTCGAGGGCGTCGAGCTCTGGGCATACGGCAACTCCTCGGGTGACCACGCGCTGCTCGAGATGGCCGACCATCCGTTCTGGCGGGGACGCCCCGCCAAGTTGCCCTCCGGGTCGACGCAGTTCGGCCCGGGACCGCTCGAGCCCTGAAAGTCCGTAGGCTCGCTGGCAGAGCCACCTGCCGCAGCCACTCGGACTGCGACCGATACCGGAGGAACACCATGGGCATCTTCGACAACGATCGTCCCGAGGGCTTCAAGGAGTCCGACGATTCGGGTCCCGCGATCCACCTCGAGAAGCTGCCTCCCCGAGAGAAGCTCGCCATGGATGCCGAGGACATCGAGGAGTTCGCCGAGCACTACAACCAGGAGGGCGAGCCGCTCAGCGGTGAGCACAACGCTCCCTGAGCGAGCCTGTTCGCGACATCCTGACCCGGGAACGCAGAAGGCCCGGACCCCCTGCAACAGCAGGTGGTCCGGGCCTTCGTCGCGTACGTCAGCTCACTTCGGCTGCATGCGGGTGCCGGTGTCGATGCGCACCGACTCGCCGTTGATGTAGCTGTTGCGGAGCAGCTCGACGGCCAGCGAGGCGTACTCGGAGGCGTCGCCGAGGCGCTTCGGGAAGAGTGTGTCCTTCTTCAGGTGGTTCTTCAGGTCCTCGTTGCCGCCGTAGATCGGCGTGTCGAAGAAGCCGGGGATGATCGTGTTCACGCGGATGCCGGCGGGAGCGAGGTCACGGGCGAGCACGAGGGTCAGGCCGACGAGGCCTGCCTTCGACGCGGTGTACGAGGCCTGGCCGACCTGGCCCTCGAGGGCTGCGACCGAGGCGGTGTTCACGATCGCACCGCGAGCGCCGTCCTCGTCGACCGGGTCGGTCTGGCTCATCGCCGTGGCGGCGAGGCGGGTCACGTTGAACGTGCCGACGAGGTTGATGTCGATGACCTTGCGGAACATGTCGAGGTCGTGGGCGGACTCATAGGTGCCGTCGCGACCGATGGTGCGGCTGGCCCAGCCGACGCCGGCGGAGTTGACCACGGCGCGGATCGGTCCGAGCTCCTTGGCGGCCTCGACCGCGGCGATGACCTGCTCGGTGTCGGTCACGTCGGCAGCGGCGAACACGCCACCGGTCTCCTTGGCGAGCGCGTCGCCCTTCTCCTGTTGACGGTCGAGGTCGAGGATGACGACCTTCGCTCCACGCTCGGCGAGCGCGCGCACCGCGGCCTCTCCGAGGCCCGAGGCCCCACCCGTCACGATTGCAGATGCACCATTGAGTTCCAGCATGCTTCGGACTCTATTGACCGCGCGGTCAAGATCGCCAACCGCCCCTCGGCGGGTCCTCGCGACACTAGGTTCGAGCCATGCGCCAGACCCTGCTCGTCCTGCACATCATCGGCGTCGCCACGTGGCTCGGCGGCAACATGGTCCTCGCCTTCGTCGGCCCGCGGATCGGCTCCGCAGAGGCGTCGACCCGTGCCTGGTGGGCCGAGACCCAGGGTGCGATGGCCCGGGTGCTCTACAACGTCGCCGGGATCCTGGTGCTCGTCACGGGCGTGGGCCTGGTGCTCCAGAGCGACTTCTTCGAGTTCTCGAACATGTTCGTGTCGCTCGGGTTCCTGGCCGTGATCATCGGCGCCGTGCTCGGCATGGCCGTGTTCGGTCCGGGCTCCCGGGCGCTCGCCGCGGCGATCCGCGAGGGCGACGCCGAGGCCGAGCGTTCGGTGTCGGCACGCCTCACCGCGTTCGGCGTGCTCGACACGATCGTCGTGGTCGTCACGATCGTGTCGATGGTCGGCAAGTGGGGGCTCTGAGCGAGCCCCCACCCACCGGTGTCCGTCGGCGTCAGTTGCCCTCGGGCACGGTCAGATCGCTCATGTCGGGCATGTCGTCGGGATCGATGCCCTGATCCTCCATCATGCAGGTGGCGATCACCGTGGTGAACGTCTCCTGCTCATCCGAGTTCAGCACCTCGTCCATCGACTTGTCGGTGTTGAACTCCGAGATGTCGATGCCGGCATCGTCGACACCGTCGGCCACGCACTTCGACACCTCGGGCGACAGATCCACCTCTTCCTCGAGGTCCTTCTGGAAGTCGGCCGTCGAGTAGTCGCCGCCCCCGCAGGCGGCACCCGTCAGCGCGAATCCTGCCACGAGCACTGCGGCCCATCTCATCCTGTTCATCTCGCTCCTCGGTGTAGGTCGGCCCGCCACCTCCCGCCGTCGACCGTATCGGCGCTCGACCCGCTCGGTCGTCGATGTGGCGGACCTCACACCATCTCCACGTCGGCCGGCGCTCGACCTGCCGAGCAATCCCTCCGGACCACGCAGGCGTCGGAGCGACGTTCAGCCGGCGAGCTGCTCGACGAGCAGATGGCCGCCGGGCAGCCCGGGGATCCCTTCGTCCGGACACGCCGAGACCCCGACACGCACGTCTCGCAGAGCGACCACGACGAAGCAGTCGCCCGGCGCCATCGCCGAGTCGGAGAGCGCGTCGTAGTAGTCGTCGCTGACCGAGGACGTAACCCAGAACGAGATCATCCCGGTGAGCCCCGCTCGATCGGTGCCGAGCGACGCGCCGATCAGGTCCTGACATCCGGGGCGACCGTCGTCGTAGATCTCGGACCAGCAACCGGGCATCATCACGTCGATCCGCCCCTCGCCAGTGCGCTCGGCCAGCTCGAGCACCGGTTCGCCTCCGGTGTCGACGAGCACCTCGCCGGGTTCGAGGTGGAAAGCCATCACCGGACGTCCGAAACGGGCGAAGCCGTTGATGTTGCGACTGAGCGAGGTGCTCAGGCCCTCGAAGCTGAGGTCACCGCACTGCAGGCCGTCGGGCGTGGTGACCCGAAGTCGCTGGCCGGCGACCAGGTCGATGGCCACGGCGTTGCCCCGGGCGACCTCGTGGTGGGCGAGAAGGGTGGATGGCATGGACGGCTCCCGTCGATCGGAGGGACGTCGACCACTGATGCGGCCGACGGCCCGCCTGCGGTTCCGGAGAACCGCCGACGACCCCGAGGGGTCGGCGTGACGACGGACGATCAACGCTGCCGGGACGCTACCAGCGGCGTGCGGGTCAGCCGAGACGCTCGAGTACCTGACGGGCGTCGGCGGCGACGTAGCCGTATCCGCAGCGTTCGGCGACGTCGAGCGCACCGCTGGCAAGTACCTGCGCCCGCTCCGCGTCGTCGCCACGGTCCCGGTCGGCGAGCAGCGCCGCCCACGCCACGTCGCTCTGTGCGACGAGGACCGGTGCCTCGAGGCGGCGGTGCAGTGCATCAGCCTCGACGAACCACTCGTCAGCCTCGTCGTAGCGACCCGCCACGCGGTCGAGCCGTCCGAGGGCGCAGGCGAAGCCCTGCGACAGGATGGCTCCCGACGTCGCGACCGAGGTGTGGAACGGCTCCATCCGGTCGCGGAGCATGGCAACGGCCCGTTCGTGCCCGACGATCACGCTCGCCTCTGCCCACGACGACATCGCAACGGTCCACACCAGGTTCTCGGGCGTGGCGAAGCCCGCGGCCACCGCCTCGTCGATCAACTCCGCGGCTCGGGCGAGATCGCCCCCTCTCGCACACGCCAGCGCCAGCGCACCCCGGTAGGCCTCGGCCGGGCGCAGACCGACCACCTGTTCCTCGAGCAGCGGGACCAGCTCGTGGAGACGACCCTGCTGGTAGCGGATGCCGGCGAGCTCCGCGCCGTAGACGGTCATGGCGTCGGGCTGGCCGGACTCGAGCCCGAGCTCGAACGCGACCTCGGCGAGGTGTTCGGCCTCGGCCAGATCTCCACCGAGGGCGACGAAGCGCACCTTGGTGTAGGCCAGCTGCCACCGCGGCAGCGCGTGCGGCACGCGCTCGGTGAGTTCGGCGAACGCAGCGAGGTGGGCACGAGCGGCGGGAAGATCGGCCTGCTCGGTGAAGACCGCGGTGGCGTGCTCGTGCACGGCGACACGCAGCGCGAGGTCGTCCCCTCGGGCCGCCAGGTCACATGCCTCCGAGATCCACGCGGCGGACAGCGTGGCGGCCTTCGGCACGCCCCGCACGACGCTGCTGGCGCCGTGCAGGACGAACGCGAGGGTCGCAGGGTCGCCGCAGCGCCGAGCGGTGGCCATCGCCTCGTGCGCGCACGCCATGCGTTCGTCGAACTCGAGCTCGTCGCAGCGCTCGGCGGTGAGCAGTGCGAGCAGGCGAGCACGATCGGCGTCGGCCGCATCGGGACAGCGTGCGAGTGCACGGTCGAGGACCTCGATGCGATCGCGGTCGATGGCTCCGAACGAGCTCTGGTACATCCGGGTGTTGAGCAGCGCGGCGCGCACGAGCAGGTCGACCGCGTCGACCTCGTCGGCCACGTGTGCGGCGTCGAGCAAGGTCTCACGGTGCTCGGCGATCCCGCACTGGCGCTGGGCATCACCGAGCCCGAGCAGGATCTCGGCACGCCGACGCCGGTCGGGGTCAGGGTCACGATCCAGCAGATCGAGTGCCTGGGAGTACCAGCGCAACGCGTCGTCCGGTGCCAGCTGGTCGAGCGCGTGTCGTCCCGCGCGCATCGTGTGGTGGACGGCCTTCGCCGTGTCGGACGACCCGACGGACGCCGACCAGTGATAGGCGAGCTGCCCGACGTGGTCGTCGAGGCCCAGCTCGCCGAGGAGCTCCAGCTGCTCGCCGGCGGCACGGTGTGCTCGACGCCGTCGCGCCGGCGACAGCGCGTCGTAGAGCGTGTGCTCGATCAGGGCGTGCGAGAACGTGTACCGGTCGGGCTGGTCGGTGACGCCGAGCACCGCTGCTGCGACGCCTGCGTCGCAGACGTCGATCACGGTGTCCTCGTCGACGCCCGAGATCGCCGCCAGCATCGTGACGTCGAAGTCGCGGCCGAGCACCGCGGCGAAGGACAGCACCCGTTCCGCGTCGGGACCGAGCGCTGCCACGCGACGCCCCACCACCTCCTTCACGCTGACCGGGAGTCCGGTGGCACGGAGGTCGACCTCGCTGATCCACCGACCGGCGTCGTCGCGATGGATGGCGCCGGTGTCTGCGAGGTGACGCAGGATCTCCCCCACGAAGAACGGGTTGCCCGCGGTCTCGTCGAGCACGGCGTCGCGCAGGGCCAGCCCGTCTTCGGCGACGGACTGACCGCCGAGGGCTTCGATCATCTCGAGCAGCTCGTCGTCGCCAAGGCCGACGAGGCCCACTCGCTCCACACCGTGCTCCCGGTGCAACGCCGGGAGCAGCTCCGCCATCGGGTCGCCGGGTGCCACGTCGGAGTCACGGAAGGTCCCGAGGATCAACAGCCGCATCGGCCGCCCGCTCGTGACGACGTGGCGGAGCAGCTGCACGCTCTGTCGGTCGGCCCAGTGCAGGTCGTCGAGCACCATGAGGACCGGCTCGTCGACGGTGACCCGTTCGAGCAGGTCAGCGACGCACCCGTAGAGCACGAACCGGTCGGTGTCCGCGTCGCCGCCCTCTGGCACCGACACCTCCACCCGGTCGGCCAGGCCGGGGACCAGACGGGCGAGATGCGTTCCGGAGGCAGCCACGTGAGCGGCCAGCACGTCGTCCGAGGCGTCGGTGACGAGGTCACGCAACGCCTCGATCCACGGCTGGTACGGAACACCGAGGTCCTCGTCGCACCGGCCGTAGACGACCTGGGCGCCCGCTCCCCTGGACCTCGTCCGCGAAGCGGGCCGTCATCGTCGTCTTTCCGATGCCCGGTTCCCCCGACAGCAGGACCACCCGTCGCTCCGCCGTCCGCGGCGGTCTGCTTCCACGCCACCTGCAACCGCTCGTGCTCGACCCGGCGCCCCACGAACGTGTCCGACCGCGACGCCGCCAGCCGACGGGGCAACGGTGAGCGCACCACCACGATCGGCGCCCAGCACACCCGGCACGCCGGCACGGCTTCGTCGAGCCCCTTCAACGAGAGCTCACCGACGGGCTCGACGGCGAAGCCACCGCGTGCACCGGCGAGCACGCGGACCATCTCCGAGATCAGGATCTCGTCACCACCCGCGGCCGCGCAGAGCCGCGCCGCCTGCACGACCGGCACACCGAAGTAGTCGCCGTCGTCGACGTCGGCGTCGCCGATCGCGACACCCACCCTGATCGACATCGGCTCCGCCGCTCGGCGGTTCCGGAGCTCGAAGGCCTGCTGGGCAGCGACCGCTCCGGCGACGGCGTCGGCCGCGCTCGGGAACACCACCATCAACCCGTCACCGAGGTTCTTCACCTCGTCGCCGCCGACGCGCTCGAACGCCTCGCGCAGCAACGCGAAGTGCTCACGTCGGAGCTCCTCGGCGGCCTCCTCGCCGACGCGCGACATCAGTGCCGTGGACTCCACCAGATCGGTGAACAGCACGGTGACGGTCAGCGCCACGCCATCACCCTCATGTCATCCCCCTCCCCTTCCCACGGCAAAGGGTACTGCGAGCGCCCGATCGACTCCGCGACGCGCTGCTACGTCGGTGCCGGGCTGCCCCAACCACCGCCGCCGGGGGTCAGCATCCGGATCACGTCGCCCGCGGCGACCTCGATGGTGCACTTGTCGGGCAGGCGCTCGGCACGCTCGGCATCACCGCCGGGCAACAGCCAGTTCTCCCCGACCGCGCCGTCGCTGCCGCCGGCCAGGCCCCACGGGCGGCTCACGCGTCGCTCGGTGATCAGCGAGACCGTGCACGGTTGCAGCACCTCGACCTCACGTTCGATGCCGTCACCGCCGGGCGCTGCGCCGTCGCCGCCGCTGCCGGTGCGCAACCGCACCGACCGGACCCGCATGCCGTAGCTGCGCTCGAGCGCCTCGACCGGGGTGTTCAGCGTGTTGGTCATGCCGGTGTGCACGCCGCTCATCCCGCGTCGCGGTGCCGAACCGGGGGCGCTCGGATCCGGCGGGCGGCCGCCCTGACCGCCGGCGACGGTCTCGTAGTACACCCACGCCGGACGATCACCGTCCGCTCGGGCGCCGATGAGCAGGTTGTTCATCGTGCCCTGCGACGCCGCCGGCACCCGGTCGGGCACCGCCACGGCGAGTGCCGCGAAGCAGACGTCGGCCAGCCGTTGTGACACCTCGACGTTGCCGGCGCCGACGGCGCACGGATAGCTCGCCGACACGATCGAACCCGGCCGCGTCACGACCCGTACCGGCGCCATCGTGCCCGCCGAGGACGGCATCGTCGGATCGAGCACGGAGCGCACGACGAACGCGACGGCCGACACGGTGACGGCCTCGACGGCGTTGGTGTTGCCGATCCGTTGGTCGTCGCTGCCGGTGAAGTCGAACTCGATCGAGTCGCCCTCGACCCGCACCACGCACTCGATCGTCGCCGGGTGCTGCTGGTCGGCTCGTGGCCCGACCGAGTCGAGCACGTCGACGGCCCGGTAGGTCCCGTCGGGCAGCGCAGCGATCGCCGCGCGGCTGCGCCGTTCGCCGTAGTCGACGACCTCGGCGAAGGGCTCACCGGCCAGCTCGGCGAGTCGCTGCACGCCGACCTGGTTCGCCCCGATCTGGGCGGCCAGGTCGCCGGAGCGCTCCCCGGGCGTGCGGGAGTTCGCGAGCAGCACTCGACGCACCTCGTCGGTGAGCAACACCGGCGGAAGGCGCAGGCCCTCCTGGTGCACGTCGGTGGCATCGGCGGGCAGCGACCCGGGGGCCGCACCGCCGACATCCGCGTGGTGTGCCCGGTTGGCGACCCAGCCGACGAGCTCGTCGCCGACCCAGCACGGCGCGACCAGGGTGATGTCGTTCAGGTGCGTGCCGCCGGCGAAGGGGTCGTTGACGATCGCCTGCTGTCCCGGTTCGAGCACGCCGCCGTAGACGTCGATCACCGCGGTGACCGACGCGGGCATCGACCCGAGGTGCACGGGGATGTGCTCGGCCTGTGCGAGCAGGCGCCCCTCGGCGTCGAACACGGCAGCGGAGCAGTCCGCTCGCTCCTTGATGTTCGGGCTGAACGCGGCACGCCGCAGCACAGCACCCATCTCGTCAGCGATGCCCTCGAGGCGGGCGACGAGCACCCGCAGGCGTGAGGCGTCGAGCGTCATGAGCCGCTCCGGTGCAACACGAGCGAGCCGAGTGGACCGAGCTCGCCGAGCCACCCCTCGGGCACCCAGGTGGTGCAGTCCGGACGCACGACCACCTGCGGGCCCACCACGGTGTCGAGGTGGTCCGAGCCCGCACGGTCCGCCTCGGCCCAGCGACCGAGCACCTCGACGATGTCCGCCGGAGCCGGCAGCGTCGCGACGGCGCGCAGCGCGACCACCTCGACGGGGTCGTCGGGGCGCTCGTAGCCGTTGCGTCGCCGGTGCTCGACATGGAACTCGGCGACCGACGCGACCGTGAGCTCGTGGCTCTGCCCGGCGTAACGGCAGTCCAACCCGACGGAGACCGCGACGCCCGAGCCGGCATCGCTCCCCGAGCCGGCATCGCCCGAGGCGGCCATGGCAGCGGCGACGGTGTCACCCAGCTCGGCGAGTGCGACGTCCAGGCCGCCGTGGTCCGACGGGGTGGGCCAGGACCGCACCGCCTCGTGACGACGCGGCGCACACAGCAGTCCGACGGCGGACAGCACGCCGGCGGCCCCCGGGACGATCACCGTCGGCATGCCGACCGCGTCGGCCAGCGCACACGCGTGCAGCGGCCCGGCGCCGCCGAACGCGACCAGCGCCAGTCCTGCCGGATCGACGCCTCGTTCCACCGACACCGCTCGGATCGCCCGTTCCATCTCGGCGTCAGCGACACGCAGCACGCCCTCAGCGCTCACCCCGGCGGCTTCCAGCGCCCGTTGCGCGGCGTCGAGGTCGAGTCGGCCGAGCTCCGGGAAGCTCGACGCCGCGGGGATGCGTCCGGCGACCAGGTTCGCGTCGGTGACCGTGGGGGCGGTGCCGCCGCGGCCATAGCAGGCGGGGCCGGGCACCGCGCCGGCGGACTCCGGGCCGACGACCAGGGCGCCGCCGTCATCGATGCGAGCGATCGACCCGCCACCGGCGCCGATCGTGTGCACGTCCAGCGACGGAAGACGGATCGGGAACCCTGCGACGGTGCGCTGTGCGGCAGGGGCGGGGGCGCCGTCGAGGATCAGGCAGACATCGGTCGAGGTGCCGCCCATGTCGAAGCTGACCGCATCGGGATGCCCGCAGGCGACGGCCACCGCTGCCGCGGCGCGCACCCCGCCCGCCGGGCCCGACAGCAGCAACGCCGCAGGCAACTCGGCGGCACGTCGGACGTCGACGAGTCCACCGGAGGAGGTCATCACCTCGACCTGCTCGGCGACGGCGCCCAGGCCGAGCAGGTACGGCCGGCACACCGGTCGCAGCGACGCGTTCACGACGGTGGTGACGGTGCGTTCGTACTCGCGGAACTCGGGGGCGACCTCGTGGGACGCGCTGACGTCGACGCCGAGTGCCCGCAGCTCGTCGGCGACCAGACGTTCGTGGACAGGGTCGAGATCCGCGTGCAGGAGGCAGACCGCCACCGCCTCGATGCCGTCGGGCAGCTCGGGACACGAGCCAGGCCGGTAGTCGACGAGCACCGCCCCGCTGGCATCGAGTCGTTCGTGCACCTCGACGCGGTCGCCTCGTTCGACGAGCGGTGCCGGACGGTCGACCCACGGGTCGTACAGCGACGGCCGATGCTGGCGCGCCACTTCGATCACATCACGGAACCCCTCGGTGGTGACGAGTGCCACACGAGCGCCGCGTCGTTCGAGCAGTGCGTTGGTCGCGACCGTGGTGCCGTGTGCCAGCAACTGGGGTGCAGCGCCCCCGGCGAGGCGCCCGACGCCCTCGCGGACCGCCGATCCCGGATCGATCGGTGTCGACGGGATCTTCAGTATCGACCCGTCGATGCCGACGATGTCTGTGAAGGTTCCACCGCTGTCGGCGCCGAATCGCATCCGGACGAAGGTATCTGCCCATGGAGGCACCGGCTCGGCGCTGCTAGGCAGTCATCGGGAGAAGAAATGGACACTGATCAGAACGAGATGCCTCCTCGGGCAGGCACGCGCGGAGGCTTTCCCGGCGGACGCACGCCGCTGCCGCGCATCTCCCGCCCGGACACCTCGTCGGACCAGGACGTCCTGTACGTGGAGAGCGCCTTCCGGCGCGACCAGAACGAAGGAACCTCATTGCCCCGACGACAGAGCGGATTCGAGAACTACTTCTCCTCGGAGTCGCTCTTCGAAGCGGTGCCGAGCCTGCTGGACGACCCGGACCCCGACGAGGGCCCGTACGCAGTGCTCGGCCTGACGTACTCGGCGTCGTGGGAGGAGATCTCCCGTTCGCACCGAGCGCTGGTCTCCGAGCTGCACCCCGACCGGTACGTCGATGCCGACGACCAGGTCCGCAGCGCCGCCGAGCGGCGGGTGCGCGACGTCAACGAGGCGTTCGCCACCATCCGCCGCGAGCGCAGCGGCCGCGGCCGCTGACCTGCCCCACCCTTCACCGCTCCGACCCGTTCTGGGGGCGATCATGCCGGTCCTGACCGGCACCAAGGTGCCCAGATCCACACCCGCCCCGGCCCCGACCCGTTCTGGGAGCGATCATGCCGGTCCTGACCGGCACCAAGGTGCCCAGTTCAGCGCGGCGGCAGCGGATTCAGTAGCGGTCGATCTCGAGGGACCAGACGTCGTCGCCGAGTGCATCGGTGAAGCGACGCAGTGCGAGCTCTGCCTCGGCCTCGACCCCGTCGGTCACCACGACGGCACCGGCCGACACCGAGCGCAACCAGCCGTCCCGACGGGCGATCGCGGCGCGCTTGGCCTCGGCATCCGCGGGACGCTTCTTCTCGAGGGTCACGACCGACCGCGCCGCGGCGCAGGCGGCGTCGAAGCTCGCGCGTGCGGTCTCGGGCCAGCCGGCGACGGGGTCCGGGTACGGCAGCACCGCGACGTACGGCACGCCCGCGTCGACCGCCGCGGCGGCACCGAGCTCCTCGGCACCGGGACGCAGACCGCTGAGCACCACCAGGTCAGGGTGCAGCGTCTGCTGCGCGCCGAGGATCGCGGCGAGCTGTCGACGCAGCACATCGCCCGCGGGTGAGCCGGCGAGCTGGTCCGAACGCACCCCGACCACGGCGTACGGCGTGCCCTCCGGGATCCGCGAATCACGCGCCGGGGTCGGCGCTGACGACCCAGCCGACGCAGCTGACGACCCAGCCGACGCTGCCGATGCGGACCGCCCCGCGGAGTCGGCCGGTCCCAGGTCCTCCTCCGACGGCGGCTCGTCGCCCGAGCCCTCCCGCTCGTACGACGCGGCGACCGCGAGACGGTCGACCAGGTCGTTCATCGGGTCGCCGCTGTGGCCCTTCACCCAGTCCCAGGTGACGTCGCGCTCCTGCACGAGCTCGATGAACGGCTCCCACAGGTCGCGGTTCGCGACCGGCTCCTTCTTCGAGTTCTTCCACCCACGGGCCAGCCAGCCCTTCCACCAGCCGTCGCGGAAGCAGTTCACGACATAGGTCGAGTCGCTGACGATGTGCACCGGGCCCTCGATCGTGAGCACCGCCTGGTAGGCGGCGAGGATCTCCATGCGCTGGTTCGTCGTGGCGGGATCGTGCCCCGACGCCCAGGCGCCTCCGGGCACCGCCCACGCCCAACCGCCCGGTCCCGGGTTCCCGCGACACGCGCCGTCGGTGTAGGCGACGGTCACGCCGCTCGGCACGACGACGGCTGGTCGGGAGCGGGAAGGGCGGGTCACGGCGGGCACGCTACCGCCCGTACTGTGGGGGTCCCCCCACCTGCCCGGAGGACCCCGGATGATCATCGATGGTTTCGCTCGCCAATTACCCGACATCGACCCAGCTGAGACCGAGGAGTGGTTGGACTCCCTGGCCTCGGTGGTCGACTCGAAGGGGAGGGCTCGGGCGCAGTACCTGATGGCCCGCCTGATCGAACGCTCCCGTGAGCTCGCGGTCGGCACGCCCGCATCGGTCTCGACGCCGTACGTGAACACGATCCCTCGCGAGGAGGAACCGTGGTTCCCCGGCGACTACGAGCTCGAGCGGCACATCCGCGCGTACATCCGCTGGAACGCAGCGGTCATGGTCGTGCGTGCGAACAAGGCCGCCGACGGCATCGGTGGGCACCTGTCGACGTTCGCGTCGTCGGCCGCGCTCTACGAGGTGGGGTTCAACCACTTCTTCCGCGGCAAGGAGTCGGGGGACCCTGGCGACCACGTCTACATCCAGGGGCACGCTGCGCCGGGCATCTACGCCCGTGCGTTCCTGGAGCACCGCCTGGACGAGGCCGACCTGGATCGCTTCCGTCGCGAGATCGACGCGCCGCCCGCGCAAGAGGCCCTGCCGGGCCGGGGGTTGTCGTCGTATCCGCACCCCCGGTTGATGCCGGACTTCTGGGAGTACCCGACGGTGTCGATGGGCCTGGGCCCGATCCTGTCGATCTACCAGGCCCGGTTCAACAAGTACCTCGACAACCGGCGCATCGACAACGCGGCGACGTCGCGGGTGTGGTCGTTCATCGGTGACGGCGAGGTCGACGAGCCCGAGACCCTGGGTGCGATCTCGCTCGCATCTCGTGAGCAGCTCGACAACCTGACGTGGGTGATCAACTGCAACCTGCAGCGCCTGGACGGCCCGGTGCGCGGCAACGGCAAGGTCATCCAGGAGCTCGAGGCGATCTTCCGTGGCTCCGGCTGGAACGTCATCAAGGTCGTGTGGGGATCGGGCTGGGACGAGCTGCTCGCCCGTGACGTCGACGGCGTGCTGCTCAACAAGATGAACTCGACCGTGGACGGCGAGTTCCAGCGCTACGCGATCGAGGACGGCTCGTACATCCGTGAGAAGTTCTTCGGACCCGACCCCCGGCTGCGCGCCATGGTCGAGCATCTCTCGGACACCGAGCTGCAGAACCTGCCCCGCGGCGGCCACGACTACCAGAAGCTCTACGCCGCCTATCAGGCCGCGGTCGAGACGAAGGGCGTGCCGACGGTCATCCTCGCGAAGACCGTGAAGGGCTGGACGCTCGGCTCCGGGTTCGAGGGGCGCAACTCGACCCACCAGATCAAGAAGATGACCGCGGCGCAGCTGATGGAGCTGCGCGACCGGCTGCACCTGACCGAGGTGCTGCCCGACTCCGCGTTCGACGGCGACATCCCCCCGTACGTCCGGCCGCCCGCGGATTCACCGGTCACCGAGTACCTGCTCGGACGGCGCCGAGCGCTCGACGGCCCGCTCCCCTCGCGCCACGTCGTGACCCGGCGCCCGATCCGCCTGCCGAACGCGTCGGTCTACGACGAGGTGATGGCCGGCTCCGGGACCCAGGCCGCGTCGACGACCACGGCCTTCACGCGTCTGCTGCGCTCGCTGTGCCGGGACTCCGAGATCGGCCCACGTGTCGTGCCGATCATCCCCGACGAGGCCCGGACCTTCGGCATGGACTCGTTGTTCAAGGAGCTCGGCATCTACGCCTCGCAGGGCCAGAAGTACGAGCCGGTCGACCACGACCTGCTGCTCTCGTACAAGGAGTCCACCGACGGGCAGATCCTCGAAGAGGGCATCAGCGAGGCGGGCGGACTGTCGTCGTGGACCGCGGCGGCGACCAGCTACGCGACCCGCGGCGTGCCGATGGTCCCGTTCTTCACCTTCTATTCGATGTTCGGCTTCCAGCGCGTCGGCGACCTGATCTGGGCCGCGGCGGATGCACGCGCACGCGGGTTCCTGATGGGAGCGACCGCGGGGCGCACCACCCTCGAGGGTGAAGGGCTCCAGCACCAGGACGGCCACAGCCTGCTGCTCGCCTCGACCGTGCCGGTGTGCCGCTCGTACGACCCCGCATTCGCGTTCGAGACCGCCGTCATCATCGATGACGGCATCCATCGCATGTACCCCGACGGGGACGCCACCCGCGGCGAGGACCTCATCTACTACATCACCCTCTACAACGAGAACTACCCCATGCCCGCCCTGCCCGAGGGTGTGCGAGAGGGCGTGGTCAACGGCCTGTACCGCTACGCGGATGCCCCCGAAGGCCCGGCGCTGCGAGCGACGATCCTGTTCTCGGGCACCAGCTACGGCGCCGCGATCGCCGCGCAGGCCGAGCTCGCCGAGCACTACGGCGTCGGCGCCGAGCTGTGGTCCGCGACCAGCTACCAGCAGCTGCGCACCGACGCGATCGACGTCGAACGCTGGAACCGGCTGCACCCCGACCAGCCGGCCCGCACCCCGCTCGTCACCCAGGAGCTCGCCGGCTCACAGGGTCCGATCGTCGCGGTCTCCGACCACATGCGCGCCGTGCCCGACCAGATCGCACGCTGGGTCCCCCGGCGTTGGAACGTGCTCGGCACCGACGGCTTCGGCCGCTCCGACACGCGTGAGGCGCTGCGCCGCTACTTCGAGACCGACGCGCCGCACGTCGTGCTCGCCGTGCTCAGCGGGCTCGTCGCCGACGGCGTGCTCGACGCGTCGGTGCTGGGCGACGCGATCAAGCGCTACGACATCGCCGCCGACACGCCGGTCCCCTGGCACGGCTGAGTCGAGCGCCAGCACGGCTGAGTCGAGCGCCAGCACGGCTGAGTCGAACGCCAGCACGGCTGAGTCGAACGCCAGCACGGCTGAGTCGAACGCCAGCACGGCTGGGTCGAACGCCAGCCAGCGTTCTGGGTGCCATCATGCTGCCGGGGGGCGGCATGGTGGCACCCGGTCACCGGCACCCGGTCAGCTGAGGGTCTCGGAGGGCACGCCGAAGTACTCCTGGTACTCGCGCACCCGCTCGCGCAGCGGTGCTTCGTCGAGACCCGTCGCCGAGAACGTGTAGCGCTTGAGCGCGTTGTCGGGATCGCCCGGGTGCTCGTCGAGGAAGGCACGCATGCGCGACTCGGCCTCGGCGGAGAGCTCGATGCCGAGCGCGTCGTAGACCCCCGCGACCGCGGCGATCGGGTCCTTGCGGAACTCGCCGAAGTGCACGTCGATGACCTGGTCCCGGGGAACCACCCCGGAGCGTCGGGCGTCGAGCGCACGGTCCAGGCACTCCGCGATGTCGGCCGCGTACTGCTGGGACATGACCGTCAGGTCGACGTGGTCGCTGGTCATCTCACGCAGGCTGGCGCCGAGCGCGCTGATCGAGGCGATGACCTTGAGCGGGTCCCGGTGCGTCTGCACGACGATGGCGTCGGGGTACTCCGCCATCAGGGTCGGCAGGTTCCACATGTGCACCGGCGACTTCAGCACCCAGCGCTGCGCCGAGTGCTCGGACTGCAGGTGCTCGAGGAACCGTCGGTGCCAGCGGTAGGTCGTGGCCATGTCGGCGTCGTGCAGCAACCAGCGGTTGTAGTCGGGCACCTCGAACTGCAGCGAGTAGATCATCGACTTGAAGTCGCCGTCGAAGATGCGCACGTCCTCCTGTGCGAGCAGCGCGCCGATCTCGTGGAACGTCGTGAACCCGGGGATGATCGAGTCGACCAGGTCGAACTGCGACTGGGCCATCTCGATGCGCGGGTCGCTCTCATAGGTCTCGGTGCGCGGCGCCGGCACGGGACGTTCGACCTCCCAGCTCAACGGCACCCGGTTGGCCGGGTCCTGTGCCATCAGGTCGTGCAGCACCGAGGTCCCTGTGCGGGGCTGGCCGACGATCACGACCGGCCGCTCCACCCGCTGCTCAGCGACCGCCGGGTGGTCCTTGCGCCACTGCTCGAGCAGCAGTCGGTTCGACAGGTTGGCGACGACGCCGTCCCCGGCGACCATCACGCCGACGTCGTTGAGCTGTGCGGTGGTCACGAGCGAGTCGAGCAGCCGGTCGAGCCCCTCCTCCCAGCCCGGCGCGCCGAAGTCGTCGACCCCCGTCGACTCGATCGCCTCGGCGACCAGTTGCTCGCGTGTGAAGCGGCCTCGTTCGGCCTGTTGCAGTGACATGGTTCCCCCCGTGTCGTCGTGGATCGCTCGTCGGCGTCGAGCCGACCGGCCGCGGCGCTACACCGTGACCGCCCCCAGGTACTTCTGGACCAGCGCCGGCAGGTCGCCGCGTCCGTCGGTGTCGAGCCACTCGTCGCGGGCCAGGCGGATGGCGGCCATGTTCATGGCGGCGAGCATGCGCGGGCGCGGGTCGTCCACGGTCAGGTCGTCGAAGCGCGGGGCGATCAGCTCGGCGATCGACGCCTCCCAGTCCACGTAGAACTGCAGCGTCCACGCACGCATGGCCGGCGTGCCGGTCGACAGGATCGCCTGGTCGTGCACCTCGGACATGTCGGGTGGCAGCTGCGCACCGATCGCCGCCTGTGCCGCGCGCACTGCCTCGACCGGGCCGAGATCGGCCGGCAGGTCCGCCAGCGCGGCGGCCAGCACGTAGACCGCGACCTCGGACAGGCCCGTCGCGATCGCCAGCTCCTTCGACTCGAAGTAGCGGAAGAACGTCGCTCGGCCCACCTGCGCGGTCGCGGCGATCTGGTCGACGGTGGTCTCGGCGATGCCGTGGGCGGTGGCGAGCTCGACCGCTGCGGCGGCGATCCGCCGCCGGGTCTCGAGGCGCTTGCGTTCGCGTAGCCCTACCCGGCCCTCGCCGACCGGCGGGTCGCCGACGTCGCGCACCGGGGCGGTCACCGTTCGAGCCATCGTCTCGAATGGTACGGAGTATCATCTTCGACGACAACCGCTCGGCGAGCGGCTGCATCGATCGGGGGACGGATGATGCGAGCACTCCAGGTCACGCGGCACGGCACACCGGGCGAGGTGCTCGAGGTGCGCGACATCGAGATCCCGGAACCGGGTGACGGCGAGGTCCGCATCCGGGTCGCCGCAGCAGCGCTGAACTTCAACGACATCGCCCGCTGTCGCGGCACGTTGGTCTCGGTGTCGAAGGACCCGCCGTTCACCCTCGGCATGGATGTCTGCGGGGTCGTGGAGGCGGCCGGCACGGGCGCCGAGCACCTGCTCGGCCGTCGGGTCGTCGCCATCTCGACCGCCGCGCTCGGCGGGATCGCCGAGTACACGATCGCACCGGCCGTCGCCTGCTTCGACGCGCCACCCGAGCTCGACGACGACCAGCGCCGCAGCGTTCCTGATCCCGTTCCACACGACGCACCTGGCGCTGTTCCGGCGGGGCGGTCTGACACCGGGCGAGACGCTGCTGGTGCACTCCGGCGCCAGCGGGTTGGGCACCGCAGCCATCCAGCTCGGCGCCGCCGCGGGTGCACGAGTCATCGCGACCGTGTCGAGCCCGGCGAAGGAAGAGCTGTGCCGCTCGCTCGGCGCCGACCTGGTGATCGACCACACACAGCGGGACTTCGTCGAGGCGGTGTTCGACGCGACCGACGAGGTCGGTGCACACGTGGTGTGCGACCTGGCCGGCGGCGACTTCGTCGCGAGGTCCTGGCAGTGCACCGCACGCGAGGGCCGCTACCTGGCGGTCGGGTTCAGCGACGACACCGAGAACGGCATGACGGGCCGGCCGCTGCGCATGGCGAGCATCGGCAACATCTCGATCGTCGGGGTGCTCGGCGCCTGGGTCGACGACCTCGACCCCGGCATGCGGCGCTTCGGGTTCAACCCGTTCACGCGTGCCGACGGCGACGAGGTGCATGCAGCACTCCGACAGCTGATCGCCGAGGGTCGGATCCGACCGCACGTCGGACGTGTCGTGTCGATGGACGCCGCGGGTGCGGCGCTCGACGACCACGAGCAACGACGTTCGATCGGCCGCACCGTCGTGCAGGTGGCCGGCTGAGGACCGACGCCGAGCCCTCAGACCAGGTCGGCAACGGAGATGCTGTCGAGCGCGGCCTCGACCCCGCTGCCGATCTCGGCCCACACGGGAGAGCTCGACGCGGCGGACTCCAGGTCACGACCGACGCGCACGTCGACGATCCGACCCTCGATCGCGACCACGACCTCGCCGAGCGAGATGTGCTCGGGCGGGCGACCGAGGCGGTAGCCGCACTCGGCGCCGCTCCCCCGCCGAGCGTCGAGCACCCCCGCCCGGCTGAGCTGGGTCATCGTGCCGGCCAGGAACCGGTACGGCAGCTGCTGCGCCTCGGCGATCGCTCGCCCCTTGACCGGCTGCGGATGGTGCCGCGCGATCTCGACGAGCGCGCCGGACCGCGTAGTCGGTCCTGGCCGTCACCCGGAACACTGCGCCACCGTCAACTGCGTCACCATCAACACCGCGTCACCACGAACACCGCGTCATCCCACCGTCGCCAACGCCTCGGCGCTGCCGGCGACCTGACGGATCCAGACCTCGGCTCCCACGTCGACGCCGCTGCTGCGCAGCTGTGCTCGGGACTGGGTCACCTGCACCTGCTCGTCGCCGGCGGTGACGTCGATGCGGACCTCGAAGCCGACGCGGAGGATGCGATCGACCCGGGCTGCGACCGAGCCGTTGAGCGGCTCGGTCGCGAGCTCCAGGTCGTGCGGGCGCACCAACCGACCGCCGAACCGGGTCGTGGGGCCGAGGAACCCCATGACGAAGTCGTTCGCGGGCTCGTCGTAGAGCTGGTCGGGTGACCCGATCTGCTCCACGCGTCCCTCGTTGATCACCACGATCTCGTCCGCGACCTCGAGGGCCTCTTCCTGGTCGTGGGTGACGAAGATCGTCGTGACGTGCACGTCGTCGTGCAGCTGTCGCAGCCAGTCACGCAGCTCCTTGCGGACCTTCGCGTCGAGCGCACCGAAGGGCTCATCCAGCAGCAGCACCTTCGGCTCGACGGCGAGCGCCCGGGCCAGGGCCATGCGCTGGCGCTGCCCGCCCGAGAGCTGCGACGGCAACCGGTCGGCGAACTGCTCCAGGTGGACCAGCTGCAGCAGCTCGGTGACCCGCTCACGGATCTCGTCCTTGGGGCGCTTGCGGATCTCGAGTCCGAACGCCACGTTGCGGAACACCGACAGGTGCTTGAACGCCGCGTAGTGCTGGAACACGAACCCGACGTTGCGCCGCTGCGGCGTCAGATGCGTCGCGTCGGTCCCCTCGATCGACACGGTGCCCTCGTCGGGCACCTCGAGCCCGGCGATGATCCGCAGCAGGGTCGACTTGCCGCCACCGCTCGGACCCAGCAACGCGGTCAACTGCCCGCTGGGGATGCTCACCGACACGTCGTCCAGGGCGACGAAGTCCCCGAAGCGCTTCCCGATGTTCGACACCTCGATGCTCATTCGACGTCCTCGTTGCTCATCGGTCGTCCTTGCTCATTCGTCGTCCTCCGTGGGGCGGATGATGGCGACCACGACGATGCAGGCCACCGAGACCAGGGCGAGCAGGAACGCCGTGGCGTAGGCGCCGCCCTTGTCGAAGTTCAGGTACTTCTCCTCGACCACGAGGGTCGCGGTGCGGGTCTGGCCGAGCAGGTTGCCCGAGACGACCTTGACGGCGCCGAACTCGCCGAGCGAGCGGGCCAGGCTGAGGACGACGCCGTAGACGACCGCCCAGCGGATGGCGGGGAACGTGATGCGCCAGAAGGTCTGCCAGGCGTTGGCGCCCAGGGTGTGGGCGGCACGCTCGGCGTCGGTGCCGATCTCCTCGAGCACCGGGGCGACCTCACGGATCACCAGTGGCAGCGCGACGAACACCGTCGCCATGATGATGCCGGGTGTCGCGAAGATGACCTGGAACCCGGCGGATTCCAGCGTCGGGCCGAACCAGCCGCCCCGACCGCCGTAGACGAGCACGAGCGCCAGACCGACCACGATCGGTGACACGGCGAGCGGCAGGTCGACCAGGGCGCTGAGCAGCCGCTTGCCGCGGAACTCGTAGCGCACCAGCAGCAACGAGATCGCCACGCCGAACACGGTGTTGATGACCACCGCGATCGCTGCGACGAGGACCGTCAGGCGCAGCGCCCCGATGGTGTCGGGGTCCTCGAGGATGCCGCGCAGGTTGTCGAGGCCGCCTTCGAAGGTGCGCTGGGCGACCAGGGACACCGGCCAGGCGACCAGGAAGAACAGGTAGACGATGACGAACACCCGCAGCACGTAGGTGCCGACGCCACGTCGGGCCTGCGGCAGTCGCGTGGGTCGGCGCTCCGCGGCGGTGTCGACGCGCTGGTCGTCGTCGGGGTCGACGTGGGGCACGTCGACGAGTGCGATGTCAGCCACGGCGCACCAACTTCCGTTGCAGCAGGTCGATCGCGACGATCACGATCAGGGAGATGACGAGCAGGACGGTGGCCACCGCCGCCGCACCTGCCCGGTTGTCGTTCTCGAGGCTGGAGAGGATGCGGACCGAGGTGACCTCGGTGTCGTAGGGCAGGTTGCCCGACAGCAGCACCAGCGAGCCGTACTCACTCACCCCTCGGGCGAAGCTCAGCGCCGCACCCGCAGCGATGGCCGGGGTGATGCTCGGCAGGATGATCCGCCGGAAGACGGTGGCACGGTTCGCGCCGAGCGACGCGGCGGCCTCTTCGACGTCGCGGTCGAGCTCGGCCAGCACGGGCTGCACCGTCCGCACGATGAACGGCAGCGTCACGAACAGGAAGGCGAGGGCCACCGCCGCTCTCGTGTTGGCCACGTCGACGCCGAGGGGGCTCGTCGGGCCGTACAGCGAGAGCAGCACCAGACCGGCGACGATCGTCGGCAGCGCGAACGGGATGTCGATCAGCACGTCGATGACCGCCTTGCCGCGGAATCGATCGCGCACGAGCACCCAGGCGATGGCGGTGCCGGTGAACACGTTCAGCACCGTGACACCGAGCGCGGTGCCGACGGTGAGTCGGATCGCTGCGAAGGTCTGCTCGTTGGTGATCGTCTGCCAGAACGTGCCCCAGCCACCCGCCGCGGCGACGCCGACGACCACGGCGAGCGGGATGAGCACGAGCAGGCTGAACCAGATCAGGGTCACCCCCAACCCGACGGCGTACCCCAGGCCCAGCCGGCCCTCGGTGACCGGACGACGCCGACCCGCGATCCGACCACCAGGGGCGATCCGACCACCAGGGTCAGGCCGACCAGGGGCCGGCCGGCCGCCTGCGACAGGCTGGTCACCTGGCGCAGGCCGGCCGTCGGGCACCTGACCCGGTCCGGGTGACCGAAACGGTCAACTGGCCTTCCCGGACTCGGCGATCACCTTCGAGATGATCCCGCTCTCCTCGTCGAAGAACTTCTTGGACAGTTCGCTCCAGCTCACGAAGTCCGCCTCGACGGTCAACAGGTTGGTGACCGTCGGGTACGGATCCGACGGATCGTTG
>CAVPQM010000028.1:0-32643 GCA_963707555.1 uncultured Actinomycetota bacterium | reverse complement strand
GGGAGACGATCCGCAACGGGTTGAACGTGTCGATGTTCTTCGTGAGCCCGTAGACGCACGGTCTCGCTCCTCGGGCTCGAACGTGCCGAAGAGCTTGTCCCACACGATGAGGATGCTGCCGTGGTTGCGGTCGAGGTACTGCTGGTTCGAGCCGTGGTGCACGCGGTGGTGCGACGCGGTGTTGAACACCTCTCGAACGGTCCGAGCTTCGGGATCGTGTCGGTGTGGATCCAGTACTGGTAGAGCAGGTTCACGCCGGGCGGCTCGACGAGCGCCGGCCGGAGCCCGACGAGGACAGCACGCCGTACGGCGCGAACGTGCCGAGCGAGTCGGCGACGGGCTGGCGACGCGCGTCAGAGGTTGTACCGCTCGCTCGAGTGGTGGACCACGTGGATCGCCCACATGTACCGGCTCTCGTGCATGAACCGGTGGTTCCAGTAGTAGATGAAGTCCCAGCCGAGGATCGCGGCGCCGAGCGCGAGCGGTCCCGAGCCCATGTCGGGCAGGACACGACGCTCGAAGAACTTCTTCGACGTCGTCTGCACCGCCCAGGTCGACGCGGCGCCAATCCGGCGGCGGCGATCGCTGTCGCCGCGCCGCTGCCGGCCACCTTCCTGGCCAGGCGACGCCACCGTCGTGAGGTCTCCTGGGGCGGGTCGGGCACCAGGTGCGGGGCGTCGGAGGGATCGAGCGGCACCTCGCCCGGTTCCTGGTCGTACGAGCGTGCGATGGCATCGGCGACGATCGCGGTCAGGGCACCCACGGCGGCGACCCCCGCGAGCGGCTTCGCCCAGCGACCGGAGCCGGCGGCGAAGTTGTTCGAGACCCGGCGGGCGACGAGCGGGATGACGAGGCTGCCGGTGCCCATCGCCAGACTGGCGATGGTGTCGTTGCGCTCGTAGTCGACGGGGGATGGCCCCTCGGCCTCGGCGCGGCGTCCGAGCCACTTCGCCTCGTACGCCATCGACCCGAAGAACCCGGGAATCGCGAGCACGGTGAGATCCATGGTGTCCCCCTCGGCGTGGTCGGCAGCACCCGTCGCTGCGACCTCGGACGGACCACCGTAACCGGTCGACTCGGCCGATCAGTTCGTCGACGGCCCTGGCCCCGGACACATGTCCGGGGCCAGGGCCATCATGCTCACGCTGAGTTCGTTCGGCGGGCGGTGTGCCGCCGTTGGGTGCCGCTCGGCGGTCAGGCCTCCGTGGCGGGTGCCTTGTTCGCCGCGGCCTTCTTCGCCGGTGCCCTCTTTGCGGCGGTCTTCTTCGCGGGGGCCTTCTTGGCGGGGGTCTTCTTGGCGGGTGCCTTCTTGGCAGCGGCCTTCTTCGGCGGGGCCTTCTTGGCAGCGGCCTTCTTCGCGGGTGCCTTCTTGGCGGCGGTCTTCCTGGCGGGGGCCTTCTTCGCAGTGGCGGTGCCGGAGGGCGACGGTGCCGACTTCCTCGCCGGACGCTTCGAGGGCACCTGTGCCTTGACGGCGCCGACCACGCCGGCAGCGGTCGCCGCTGCCGTCGCCGCCACGTTGCTGGCCGTGCGGCTCACGGTGTCGGCGGCGTTGCTGGCTGCCGAGGTCACGGTGTGGGCCACGTTGCTCGCCGCGGCGCTCACGGTGTCGGCGGCGTTCGACACCGACTCGCTCGCCGGGCCGGTGTCGGGTGCTTTCGATGCGAGCGTCGACACGGCGATCTCGAGCTGCTCGACGGCCTTGCGGAACTCCGACTCGACGGACCCGACGAGCTTGCGGATCTCGTCGATGCCCTCCTTGACGAAGGCGCTGAACTCCTGCTCCATGTTTCCGGCCACTTCGCTTCCCTTCCTTGACGGACAACGCAGCAGGTCGCCGCACGTCCGTCGACCCAGCGTAGTGTGACACAAGCGCTCCCGGTGAACGATCAGGTGAGGCAGCGCGCGGTGCCGGTCAGATCCGGCGCAGCGGCGGCCGCACGAACCGACCGTCGGTGACCGGGTCGATCTCGCTCGTCGCGTCCATCGAACGCGCGGCGGGGCATGGCGGGCAACACGTAGGCGTCCGCTGCGTCGAGGTCGACCTGGAGACCGAGGTCCGCGAGCGAATGCACGCGACCGTCATGCGGCTCAGCGGCGTGTGGCCGACGTCGATCCAGCCGGTCATGAGCTCGTCGCCGAAGCGCGACTCGCTCCAGTGGGCGTCCTGCGTGCCCGGCCCGCCGGTGGACTCGACGGGCACGCTCCAGCGCGTCCTGCACGCCGAGCAGGTGCGAGTTGCTCGGCCACTGCCCACGGGCCGGTGAAGCGTGTCGAGGTCGTGCCGACCCCGGCGGTCAGGTTGCGGGCCCCGCCGTAGGGCACGGTGTTCCAGAGCGTGCCGATGCCGAGCACGTGGCCCATCTCGTGCAGCACGACGTCGTCGAAGGATCCCTCGGCGAGCAGGTCTGCGACGTCCGCGCTGTCGAAGCGCATCTCGCCGGTGACGGCCAGGTCGGTGCCCGCGGCCATGCAGGTCGGTCCGGCCGAGCCGAGCACGTTGCCGAGCCCGTCGATGGGGGTGACCGAGACGTCGATGATGATGTCGTCGACGACGGTCGGGAAACCCAGGCCCGGACGGGCAGGATCTCCCCGAGGGCAGCAAGTACGAGGCCGTGCCGCGCAGGATGACCGCCTCCACTCCGCGGCGGCGGTCGTGAACGCCGCGGCGACCGACGGCGCCAGACCGGACACGCCGCGCAGCTCGAGGTCGAACGGTTCGACGGGGTCGGCGCCCACGACGTAGGCGTGCTCGACGACGACGGTGTGGTCCGGGGTCGTGTCCGAGACGGTGAGCGTTCGGTGAACACGCCGGCGGCCGGCACGCTCACGACGTGGGCACCGCTGGTGCAGGTGTGCACGACGTGGTCGACCGCGCCGTCGCCGTCGGCGTCGAGCTCGCAGGTGACGAAGTCACCGTTGGGGTCGGTCACCGACCAGCCGACCGCGACGGTGGCGGGCGCCGCACCGACGTTGCCGCGGACACCGAACGAGGTGATCGACGGGGGCGTCGGCGTGGCGATCGTGGTCGACGTCGGGCCGCCGAACCCCCCCTGGGTCGGTGTGCCGCAGGCGGCCAACGACACGGCCGCCGAGACGGCTGCGACAGCCGCTGAGTTCCTCAGTGCGTGACCCATTCCGCTCCCACTCCCATAGGCGTTCAGCCCACCGGTCGAATCCCAGCGACCTCGTAGGCTGTGGTCATGACGAACACGACCAACGACGAGGGTACCGCTGCGGACCGCCGACACGTCTTCCACTCTTGGTCGGCGCAGGATCACATCGCTCCGCTGCCCGTCGCCGGAGGCTCCGGGGCCTGGTTCTGGGACAACGACGGCAACCGCTACCTCGACTTCTCGTCGCAGCTGGTGAACCTCAACCTGGGGCACCAGCACCCCCGTCTCGTCGCCGCGATCGAGGCGGCAGGCCGCCACGTTGTGCACGATCGCCCCGACGTTCGCGCGAACGACGCGCGCAGCGCGGCGGCCGCGGCGATCGTGTCGCACGTGCCGGGGTCCGACAGGCCGGGCGGTGGTCCGCTGCAGCAGGTGTTCTTCACCAACGGCGGCGCCGAGGCGATCGAGAACGCGCTGCGTCTGGCCAAGCTGCACACCGGCCGGCACAAGGTGCTCTCGGCCTATCGCAGCTACCACGGAGCGACCGCCGCGGCGATGATGCTGACCGGCGAGCCACGGCGCTGGCCGTCCGAACCCGGCTCGCCGGGCGTCGTGCACTTCTTCGGGCCGTACCTCTACCGCTCCGCGTTCCACGCGACGACCGAGGCCGAGGAGTGCCGCGAGCTCTCGAGCACCTCGAGTCGGTCGTCGCGATGGAGGGCCCCGGCACGATCGCCGCGATCGCGCTCGAGAGCGTGGTGGGAACCAACGGCGTGCTCGTCCCGCCCGACGGCTACCTGGCCGGTGTGCGCGACTGTGCGACCGGCACGGGATCATGATGATCAGCGACGAGGTGATGGTCGGCTTCGGTCGGACCGGTCGCTGGTCTTCGACGATCGACCACTGGGGTGTCGTGCCCGATCTGGTGACCTTCGCGAAGGGTGTGAACTCCGGGTACGTGCCGCTCGGCGGGGTGCTCATCAGCGACGAGATCGTGGTGACGTTCGCGGACCGTCCGTACCCGGGTGGGCTGACCTACTCGGGTCACCCGTTGGGCTGTGCGGTCGCGGTCGAGTCGATCTCGGTGTTCGAGGACGACGACATCCGCGGGTCGCGCAGCGGAGCTGGGCGAGCGGGTGATCCGGCCGCTGCTCGCCGAGCTCGCCGATCGCCACCCGAGCATCGGTGAGGTGCGGGGGCTGGGCTGCTTCTTCGCCATCGAGCTGGTGCGGGACCGATCGACTCGCGAACCGCTGGTGCCGTTCAACGCCGCGGGTGCCGACGCCGCGCCGATCGGCGAGGTCATGGCCGCGGCACGGACCGCTGGCGTGTGGCCGTTGCCGAGCGCGAACCGGCTGCACGTCGCACCCCCGCTGGTGATCTCCGAGGACGATCTGCGCCTCGGCATGGAGCGGCTCGACGAGGCGCTCAAGGTGGCCGACCAGTACGTCGTGGGTGGTGCCTGATGCAGGTGCTGCTGCCGATCTACGGGCTCGCTGACGCGGGCGACGAGGCGGCGCGCCTCGAGCGTGCGGGCGTCGACGGGGTCTTCACCTTCGAGGGGCCCCACGACGTGTTCCTGCCGCTGGCGCTGGCGGCGTCCGCGACGGAGCTGTCGATCATGAGCAACGTCGCGATCGCCTTCCCGCGCAACGCGGTGCACATGGCGCACACCGCGTGGGACCTGCACCTGCTCTCGGGGGGTGGGTTCACCCTGGGTCTCGGCACGCAGGTGAAGGCGCACAACGAGCGTCGCTTCGGGGTCGACTTCGAGCATCCGGTGGCGCGCATGCGCGACACCGTCGAGGCGGTGCGAGCGGTGTTCGCGACCTGGCAGGACGGCGTGCCGCTCGACCATCGGGGTCCGTACCGCAGCCACACGTTGATGTCGCCGATGTTCTCGCCGCAGCCGTCGCAGTGGGGTCCGCCGCCGGTCGTGGTGGGTGGGCTCGGCCCGAAGATGTGCGCGATGGCCGCCGAGGTCGCGGATGGTCTCGCGGTGATGCCGGTGACCTCGGAGCGCTACTTCGAGTCGCACACGATGGCAGCGGTAGGTGATGGGCTGGCCCGTCGTGACGCGGCGATGGGCGACTTCGAGGTGCTGCCGGAGCTGATCGTCTGCACCGGGCGCGATGACGAGGAGCTCGCCGTCGCCGATGCGGGGTGTCGCGGGCTGATCGGGTTCTACTCCTCGACACCCGCGTATCGACCGGTGTTCGAGCTCGAGGGCTACGGGGACGTGCAGCCGGTCGCCCGGGGGTTCACCAAGGAGGGTCGCTGGGACGAGCTGGGCACGTTGATCGAGCAGCCGTTGCTCGAGCGCATCGCGGTGCGCGGGACGCCCCGGCAGGTCGCCGAGCAGATCGGCCGTCGCTACCGGGACCACACCGATCGGGTCGCGGTCTACCTGCCCTACGCGGCGGGGGACGACCTGATCGCCGAGCTGGTCGACGAGCTGCACTCGGTCTGAGCGTCGGGGGTCTCCGAAGCCACCCCACCGAACCGTCCCGAAAAACTGGACGGTTCGGTGACTTCTCGGCAGACCGTCCCGAATAACTGGACGGTTCGGCAGGTTGGGCCCGAACCGTCCCGAATAACTGGACGGTTCGGCAGGTTGCGCTCGGAGAGCCCCGAAGGGTCGACCGGGACGCCGCCGTACACTCGACCGCCATGACCGACACCGTCTCCGAGATCTTCGACCCCTCCGCCTGGACCGTGGTGCCGGGCTTCGACTTCGAGGACATCACCTATCACCGGGCCAACGACTCCGGCACGGTGCGGGTCGCGTTCGACCGTCCCGAGGTGCGCAACGCATTTCGCCCGGCCACCGTCGACGAGCTCTACCGCGCGCTCGACCACGCCCGCATGTCCTCCGACGTCGGCTGCGTCCTGCTCACCGGCAACGGTCCCTCGCCCCGCGACGGCGGCTGGGCGTTCTGCTCCGGCGGTGACCAGCGCATCCGCGGCAAGGACGGCTACCGGTATGCCGACGGTGACTCGCTGGGCACCGCCGATCCTGCCCGCGCCGGTCGCCTGCACATCCTCGAGGTGCAGCGTCTGATCCGGTTCATGCCGAAGGTCGTCATCTGTGTCGTGCCCGGCTGGGCGGCCGGTGGCGGTCACAGCCTGCACGTCGTGGCCGACCTGACCCTCGCGAGTCGAGAGCACGCGCGCTTCAAGCAGACCGACGCCGACGTGGCGAGCTTCGATGGCGGCTTCGGCTCCGCCTACCTCGCACGCCAGGTCGGACAGAAGTTCGCCCGCGAGATCTTCTTCCTCGGTGACGAGTACTCAGCCGACGACGCCCACCGCATGGGAATGGTCAACGCCGTGGTCGACCACGCAGACCTCGAAGCGGTCGCTCTCGAGTGGGGCCGCAAGATCAACGGCAAGAGCCCGACCGCGCAGCGCATGTTGAAGTACTCGTTCAACCAGATCGACGACGGTCTGGTCGGCCAGCAGCTCTTCGCCGGCGAGGCGACACGACTCGCCTACATGACCGACGAGGCGGCCGAGGGACGCGACTCGTTCCTCGAGAAGCGCGACCCCGACTGGTCGTCGTATCCCTGGTACTTCTGAACGGCCAGGCGCGACAGCTCAGCGTCGCTGGTAGTGACCATCGCCGTCGGGCCCTGCCACGACGCCGGCGTCGACGAGCGCGACCAGGTGCGCGCTCACCGACCGCCCCGCGGGTTCGTGCAGCTCCTGGCGGACGTCCGCGTACATGACCTCGACGAGCTCCGGCACCGTGCGGGGCTCGGCGTCGAGCAGCACGAGGATCTGGCGTTCGCGTCCGAGACGGTGCTCGAGCAGGGCCCGCACGTGGTCGTGCGGCGACGTGATCGGCGGCCCGTGGGTCGGGTAGTAGACGGACTCGTCGCGCTCGAGCAGCAGGCGGAGGCTGTCGAGGTAGTCGCGCACGCGACCCTCGGGCGGTGAGATCACCGACGTCGACCAGCCCATGACGTGATCTCCGCTGAACAGCGCACCCGCGCCGCGCCACGACCAGCAGACGTGGTTCGAGATGTGCCCCGGGGTGAACACGCACTCGAGCTCGTGGCCGGCGACGTGGACCACGTCGCCGTGGCGCACTGCGACGTCGGGACGGAACGCCAGGTCGCCGTGCTCCTCGGCAGCGTCATCGGTCGCATCGCCGGTCGCGCCGCCGCCACCGACGGGATGCGGTCCGTGGCCGTAGGTGGTCGCTCCGGTCGCGGCCACGATCGCGGCGGTGGCGGGGGAGTGGTCCGCGTGGGTGTGGGTGATCAGGACGTGGGTGACGACCTCGCCGTCGACCGCGTCGAGCAGCGCCGCGAACGTGCGCGTCGAGGTCGGGACCGGGGTCGATGATCGCGACCTCGCCCTCACCGACGATGTAGGTGCCGGTTCCCCATGCCGTGAACTTCGACGGGTTCTCCGCGACGACGTGTCGCAGACCCGGTGCCACACGGACGACCTCGCCGTAGCGAGGCTCGAAGTCGGTGAGGAACTCGATCGCGCTCAGCCTGCGTCGAGCGCGGCGGCCTTCTTGGCCTTGCGCAGGCGCCGCAGAGTGGGGAAGCCCCACAGCAGGGTCGACAGCGCCCAGCGGCGAGCCGGACGGTCGAGCCCGGCGCGGGCGTGCGGACGCGTAGGCGAAGGTCGCCTCGGCGGCGTGCAGTCCGGCGGTGCCGGTCACGAAGCTCTTGAAGGTCTCACGAGGGATCGTCTCGCCGAAGGTGCCCTTCCACTTCTCCCATGCGTCGTCGCTGACGGTGACGGCGACCGAGGAGCCGACACCGGCGATGACGAAGAGTCGCCAGAGGAGGTTGGGGCGGGCTGAGACGTCCATGCGGGCACCCTACGCGTTGGCCGGTGCTCTACGGTGACGCCGAGATTTCGATCCGGGGGGTTCGCAATGGCGGTTGGCCGACGACACACATGGACGCGTCGCGGAGGGGTGCTGGCGTTGATCGGGGCGTTCGCGCTGACCGCCGGTGCCTGCAGCAGCGACGAGGGGGATTCCTCCGACGACACGACCACCACTGCGGCGGACGAGACGACGACGTCGGCGCCCCCGGCGACGCTCACGATCCTGGTCGGCAACGACGACGGCGTCGGCGCCCCGGGCATCGCCGCGCTGGTCGAGGCACTTGCCGCGATGCCCGACACCGAGGTGATCGTCTCCGCGCCGCTCGACCAGCAGAGCGGCACGGGTGGCAAGACCACCGAGGGCGAGCTGGTCGCGACCGACGCCACCACCGCGCGGGGCCATGAGGCCCACGCCGTCGCCGGGTTCCCCGCGGACGCCATCAACTGGGCACTCGACGGAGGCATCGACGTCACGCCCGATCTGGTGGTCACCGGGATCAACTCCGGGCAGAACCTCGGCGTGATCGGCGATCAGGTGTCGGGCACGATCGGCGCGGCTCGCGCCGCGGTCGCACACGGTGTGCCGGCGTTGGCCACGAGCGCCTCGGCGGGCGAGGGCGTCGACTACGACCTGGCCGCGACGTTCGTCGTCGAGTGGGTCGAGGAGCATCGTGAGGCGCTGCTCGCCGGCGAGCTCACCGGCGATGCGATCATCCTCGAGAGCATGAACGTCCCCCACTGCAGCGCGGACCAGCTGCGTGGCGTGGCAGAGGTGCCCATGGCGACGACCGCCGAAGGTGCGTTGCAGGAGCCCCAGGACTGCGCGTCGACCCTCGAGGGACCGACCGACGACATCGTGGCGTTCAACAACGGGTTCGTCTCGCTGTCGTCCATCGCGTTCGAACCGGCCCCGGCGGCCTGAGCCAGGGAGGGCCCCGGCGGCCTGAGCCAGGGAGGGCCCCGGCGGCCTGAGCCATGGAGGGCCCCGGCGGCCTGAGTCCCCTCAGCACTCCCTGACGGCGCGTCAGGTACCACCGACGGTGGTCGTCGTCGTGCCCAGATTGCCGGTGGGTCGACGCTGCGTGGCCATGGGGTGACGACTCATGCCAAGAGGTTGACGGCCGTTCAGGCTTCCTTCAGCCTTGGAGGGTCCGCTCGCTGTGGCGGATGATTTTCGGTGAGGCGACAAGGGGAGATCAGATGCGGAAGTGGCTTCGGGCGATGCCCGTGATGCTGGGCGCGATCGTGCTCATGGCGGCGGCGTGCACGCCGCCCGACGGAGGCGGTGGTCCCGGCCCGTCCAACGCTGCGCCGATCGCGATCGCCTCGGCGAGCGCGACCTCGGGCAACGTGCCCCTGTCGGTCGCGTTCGACGGCTCGTCGTCGGTCGACCCCGACGGCTCGATCGTCGCTTACTCGTGGAGCTTCGGCAACGCGACGACCGGCTCCGGCGTGTCGTCGTCGACGACCTACACCGCTGGCGGCACGTTCACCGCAGTGCTGACCGTGACCGACGACAAGGGCGCGACCGACACCGACTCGATCACCATCACGGTGACCGGCGACGGCGACGGCGACGGGTACTTCCCGCCGGCGGACTGCAACGACGCGGACGCGTCGATCCACCCGGGCGCGGCGGATCCTGCGGGCGACGACATCGACCAGAACTGCGACGGCATCGACGGCGAGCGTTCCGACGCCGTGTTCGTGAACGCCACGACCGGCGCCGACACCTCGGCGTGCGGGACGATCACCGAGCCGTGCCAGTCGATCGGCCAGGGCCAGAACCGGGCGGTCGACACCAACCTCTCCAACGTGTTCGTCGCCGGTGGCAGCTACGGCAAGTTCTCGGTCCGTCCGGGCCTCGAGGTGCGTGGCGGCTACGGCCAGAACTGGCAGCGCGGGGTGCAGGCGGTCTCGCCCGTCACCGCGACCGTGACGGCGTCGTTCGACGCCGCGGTCGGCGGACCCGTCGCCGTGCTCGCCGAGAACATCACCACCGCGACCCGCGTGGCGGATCTCCGGATCCAGGGCGCGACCGCTGCGGCCGGGCAGAACAGCTACGGCGTGGTCGTGCGGAACTCGACCTCGGCGCTGGTGCTCGACTCCCTCACCGTCATCGGCGGCACCGGCGGCGGCGGCAACAACGGCACGCCCGGCAGCGGCGGCTGGAGCGGCGCGGCCAACGGCGGTGGCGCCGGCCAGAACGGCTTCGAGCCGGGTGGCTGCAACACCTCGTCCGCCGGCAACGGCGGCGGTGGCGGCACGGGCGTGAACAACGGCGGCGCCGGTGGCAAGGGCGGCGTCATCGATGGCAACTGCGTCATCGGCGTCTGCACCAGCTGCGACGCCCGACCGGGCAACGTCGGCACCGTCGGCTCCGGCGTCGGCGGCGGCGCCGGTGGCGCACGCGGCAACGCCGGGACCAGCGGCATCCCGGGCGTGTGCAACATCCAGGGCAACCGTGCCACCGACGGCTACGACGGTCAGCCGGGTGCGGGTGGCTCGGCCGGCGCCGGTGGCGCCGGTGGCGGCGCCGGTCTTCCCGGTGCCTCGGGCGGCCTCGGCAGCAACGGTGCCGGTGGCGGCGGTGGCGGCGGTGGTGGCGCAGCGGACTGCGGCACCGATGACGCCGGTGCAGGCGGTGGCGGCGGTGGCGCCGGTGGCGCACGTGCCACGGTCGCTGGTGGTGGCGGCGCGGCGGGTGCGGCGTCGATCGCTGTTCGCCTGGAGAACTCCTCGCCGGTGCTGACCGGTCTGCAGATCACCCTCGGCGCCGGTGGCAAGGGCGGCAACGGTGGCGCAGGCGCTGCTGGTCAGCCCGGTGGCGGCGGCGGCAACGGTGGCGCGGCGTTCGAGCGCGGCGGCAAGGGCGGCAACGGTGGCGCCGGCGGTGTCGGCGGAGCGTCCGGCACTGGTGGCGGCGGCGGTGGCGGTGCGGCGATCGGGCTGTCCCGCACGGCGTCGAGCGCGCCGACCGGCTCGCCCTCGTTCGCGGGCGGCACGGGCGGCGCCGGAGGCACCGGCGCCAACGTCGGTGCGACCGGTTCGGTGTCGAACTCGATCGTCGCCTGAACCCGACACCTCTCTGACATGTCGATCGGTGGGGCCCTTCGGGGCCCCACCGGCGCGTCCGGACAGGAGCGGGCGCTCTCCGGGCGGCGCGCCGACGGCGGCTACGGTGCCCGGGACGTTCGAACCCGGGGGGAACTGATGACGACACAGGACGCACGCACGCTCGAGGGCACCGCCGCGCTGATCACCGGCGGTGGGAGTGGCATCGGGCTCGAGAGCGCACGCGTGCTCCGGGCCGACGGCTGCGCGGTGACGATCACCGGCAGGACCGAGGACCGTCTTCGCTCCGCGGCGGAGCAGCTCGAGGCGGAGAGCCCCGGACTGCCCGCGGTCCGTTGGTTCGTCGCCGACGCGCAGGACGAGGCGGCGACCGAGGCAGCGGTGGCGCTGGCCTCCGAAGCCACCGGGTCGCTCGACTTCGCGGTCGCGTCGGCTGGACGTGGTGGGCTGGGGCCGATCATCACCACGCCCCTCGAGGAGTGGACCGACATCATGGCCACGAACCTGACGGGCACGTTCCTGTTGTTCAAGCATGCCGGGGCGAAGATCGCTGCGACCGGTGGCGGGGCGATGGTCGCGATCTCGTCGATCGCTGCAGCGGTGACGCACCCGTACATGGGGCCGTACTGCGTGTCGAAGGCAGCGATCGACATGCTCGTGCGCCAGACCGCGGACGAGCTCGGCCGTGCCGGGGTGCGGGTCAACTCGGTCCGACCCGGGATCGTCGAGACCGATCTGGTGTCGATGGTGATGGACGACGACGGGGTGATGGAGAGCTACCTGACGAACATGCCGGTGTCGCGCACCGGTCAGGTCGGCGACATCGCCTCGGCGGTGCGCTTCCTGCTCGGGCCCGAGTCGTCCTGGATCACCGGGACCTCGACGTCGATCGACGGCGGACACCACCTGCGTCGTGGACCTGACTTCGAGCCGGCGGCGCGGGCCTTCTTCGGCGATGCCGCGGTCGACGCGACGGGTGATGCCTGAACGAGCCAGGCCACGGGATCGTTCCGTCGGAGAGCGCCGATACCTCCGAGCTCATCCGCCCCGAACCGTCCAGTTTTTCGGGACGCCCTGACCACACGTCACCCAAACGTCCAGTTTTTCGGGACGGTTCGCCGGTGGCGGCGACGAGTGTCCGGTTTTTGGGGACGGTTCGGTGGGTGGTTGTCGGGTGTCCCCGAGGTGCGCACGTCACGATCGGGCCGGCACCGGCGTCGACATGGCATGGAGCGTTCACCGAACCCACTCGAAGTCCCGGCCGCCGACGACGGCCAAGAAGACGTCACGGTCGACCTGGTCGTCGTCGGCGGCGGGCTCGCCGGCCTGTGTGCCGCTGCGACCGCCGCACGCGGCGGGCTGCGCGTGGTGGTCCTCGAGCAGCGGGACCTCGGTGGCCGTGCCGCGGTCACCACCGTCGATCCCGGCGTCGTGTTCAACGCCGGGCCACGAGCGTTCTACAACGGTGGCCCCGGCGAGGCGGCGCTCGCCGCGCTCGACATCTCGGTGCGCGGCGGCACGCCGGACTCGGCGTACTCCTACGGCGTGCTCGACGGAGCGCTCCACCGGCTGCCGGCCGGTCCGCTCACGCTGTTGCGTACGCGGCTGCTGAGCGCACGTTCGAAATTCGACGTCGGTCGGATGCTCGCGACGCTCGACCGGATCGATCCGTCGAAGTGCTCGTCGGTGTCGATCGATGGGTGGATGCGCGAGGCCGGTCTGCGCGACGACGCCGTCGCGTTGATGCGGACCGTGCTGCGCACCGCGACCTACTCCGCAGAGGTCGAGACTTTCAGCGCGGATGCAGCGCTGCGTCAGCTGCAACTCGCGCTCGGCCCGGGGGTGCGATACGTCGACGGCGGATTCGCCCAGATCGTCGCTGCATTGCGTGACGCAGCGGTCGCCGCCGGTGCCGCAGTGGTCGACCACGAGGCGGTGCGCTCGATCGAGCTGGCCGGACGGCATCCGGTCGCGCTCGACCCGGTCGGGTTCGAACCCGCCGGCCCGACCATCCGGTGGACGGTGCACACGTCGACACAGGCGATCGCCGCCCGCTCGGTGCTCGTCGCCACCGGCGGACCCGACGCCGTCGAACGCCTGCTCCCGGTGCCGCTCGACCGGTCCGGCATCGGCGCGCCGGTCACCGCAGCGTGCCTCGAGCTGGCCGTGCGTCGACCGCCCGATCTGCCGCTCCTCCTCGCCATCGACGAGCCGCTCTACCTGTCGCGCCACACACCCGCTGCCGCGGGACTCGCCCCCGATGGCATCACCGTGGTGCACGTCATGCGGTACGGCGCCCGGACCAGCGACGAGGATCGGCGCGACCTGTGGGCACACGCCGCGCTCGCCGGCCTGCACCCCCGCGACGTCGTCGCGGAACGGTTCCTGCACCGAATGGTCGTGACGGGCGGTCTGCCGCTTGCGGCGACGGGAGGGCTGACGGGCCGTCCACCGGTGGAGGTGCGCGGGGCTGAGGCGTTGTACATCGCCGGTGACTGGGTCGGCCACGAGGGCCTGCTCGCCGACGCCGCGCTGGCCAGTGGGCGGCGGGCCGCGCAGCTCGCGATCGATCGACTGGCGCGACTCGCTGCCGAACCGGCGGCACCGCAGGCCCGAGCCGGGGCACGATGAACCTCGTGAGCGACTCGGCCGGCGGCCTCTCCGGCAGCGGTGGACCTGACAGGGGTGGCCCTGGGAGCGGTGAACCCGGCAGCGGCGACCCCAGCGCCGAGCACGTCTTCGAGGCCGAACGGCCGCGGCTCACCGGACTCGCGTACCGGATGCTCGGTTCGCTGAGCGACGCCGAGGACGTCGTGCAGGAGGCGTGGCTGCGTTGGCAGCGGGCCGACCACGACGAGATCCGCAACCCCGCGGCGTGGCTCACCACGGTCAGCTCACGACTCGCGCTCGATCGCCTCCGCACGCAGCGGCGCCGACGCGAGGACTACGTCGGGCCGTGGCTGCCCGAACCGATCGTGACCGCCCCCGCCGGCGGCGTCGGGGCCGACCCGGCACACGCTGCGGAGCTGGCCGAGTCGATGACGCTCGGGTTCCTGGTCGTGCTCGACCGGCTCGGTCCGGTCGAGCGCGCGGTGTTCCTGCTCGCGGACGTGTTCGGTGAGCCCTATGCCGAGATCGCCGAGGTGGTCGACCGCTCACCCGAGGCATGTCGCCAGATCGCGAGCAGGGCGCGTCGCAAGGTGCGGGCGGAACGCGAACGTGCGGTGCCGGCCGACGAGTCGCTGCTGGCCGAACTGGTCGGCGCGGTGATGGTCGGCGACGTCGACGCGGTGCTGTCGCTGCTCTCGCCAGAGGTCGTGCTCGTCAGCGACGGGGGACCGAACCGGCGGGCGGCTCGGCACCCGGTGCTCGGCCCGGCCAAGGTCGCACGGCTGCTGATCAACCTGGCGCAGCGGCTGCCGTCCGACGGCGACGTCGCGTTCGAGCAGGTGAACGCCGGCCCTGCGCTCGTCCTGCGGTCCGAGGAGCTGACCTGCGCGCTCAGCGCGGATCGCGACGAGCGAGGCGCGGTCTCCGCGGTCCGGATCCTGATCAACCCCGACAAGCTCGCCGGGCTCGATCACCCCGTCACCTTCACCTGACGTCGGAGCGAGAAAAATATAGGGGTCGTCAGAACTTGAGGGTGGGCTCCGTGCCGGCGGGCAGGTTGATCGTCTTGTACTCGAGGAACTCCTCGAGGCCCTCGGGTCCCATCTCGCGGCCGAGACCGGAGTTCTTGTACCCACCGAAGGGTGAGCCGAACGCCATGCCGTAGGCGTTGATCGCGTAGGTGCCCGTCCGCACGCGGCGTGCCACGTCGAGTGCTGCGTCGACGTCGCCGCCCCACACCGAGCCCGACAGGCCGTAGTCGGAGTCGTTCGCGATCTGCACGGCCTGGTCGACGCCGTCGTAGGCGATGACCGACACGACCGGCCCGAAGATCTCCTCCTGGGCGATGCGCATGTCGTTGGTGACGTCGGCGAACAGGGTCGGCTCGACGAACCAGCCCTCGGTGGTCCCCTCGGGTCGACCGCCGCCCGCCGTCACACGAGCGCCTTCCTCGGTGCCGACCCGGATGTACTCCTCGACCCGGTCGCGCTGCGCCTCGTTGATGAGCGGCCCGACGTTCGTCTCGAAGTCGTTCGGGTCGCCGACCTTCTGTGATGCCATCTTGTCGGTGAGCACGCCGACGATCTCGTCGTAGCGAGCCTGCGGCGCGAGGATCCGGGTCTGCGCGACACACGCCTGGCCGTTGTTCATGATGCCGGCCGACAGCAGCTCGTCCGCGATGCCCTCGATGTCGACGTCGTCGAGCAGGATCGCGGCGGACTTCCCGCCGAGCTCGAGCGTGCAGCGCTTGAGCTGCTCGCCGCAGATCGCGCCGATCTTCCGACCGGCCGCGGTCGAACCGGTGAACGAGACCTTGTCGACGTCGGGGTGGCGCACCAGGTACTCGCTGACCTCACGGTCGGCGGGCACGACGTTGAGCACGCCGGCGGGCACACCGGCCTCGGCGGCGAGCTCGGCGAAGCGGAACGCGGACAGCGGCGTGTCGGGTGCCGGCTTGAGCACCATCGTCGAACCCGACGCGAGCGTGGGCGCGAACTTGAGCATGGTGATGAACAGCGGGACGTTCCAGGGGATGATGCCGGCGACGACACCGACGGGCTCCTTGCGGACCAGCGCCGGGCCGAGCACGTCCTGGCGGACCTCTTCGAACTGGTAGTCGGCGAGGACGTTCACATAGGCGTCGAGCACCATGTTCGTCGCGCCGATCTGGCCGAAGTGCGAGAAGAGGATGGTCGTACCGACCTCGGCGACCACCAGGTTGGCGAGCTCGTCGGCGGCCTCGGTCAGCTTCGCCTGCAGCGACTTCATGATCTCGAGGCGCTCGGCCGCGGTGCTGTTCGCCCACGGGCCCGTCTCGAGCGCGGCACGGGCCGCGGCGACGGCGCGGTCGATGTCGGCGTCGGTGCCCTCCGGGGTCGAGCCGATCACCTCGAGCGTCGCCGGGTTCACGACCTCGAAGCGGTCCTGACCTGCCGGGTCGACCCACTCGCCGCCGATGTAGAGCTGCTTGTAGTCCGTCACGTTGTTCCCCCTGGATCGACGGCGCCTCGAGGGGTCGCGGCGCTCGGTTCGTCGGTGCCCGCGAGGCTACCTGACGGCCCGTCAGAGGTTCTTCGGGGAGCGGGTGGGGGTACCTTGGAACTCGATGGCCGTCGACCCCGGACCCGGGAATCCCACGGCGGGTGACGCTGTTCCCGCTGACATGACCGTCGCAGTCGCGCCCCCGCCACCATCCAGCGTGCTCGAAGGGGAGACCGGCGACCAGGTGTTCAACCGCCTCGTCCTGCCAGAGGTCGACGTGATGTGGCGAGTCGCGATGTCGTTGACCAGGAACCGGGCGGATGCCGAGGACCTGGTCCAGGAGAGCTTGCTGCGCGCCTACAAGGCGATCGAGAGCTTCGACGGCCGCTACCCCCGTGCCTGGCTGCTGACCATCTTGCGCAACACCGAACGGAACCGTCACCGACGTCGACGGCCCGAGCTGCTCTCCGATCCCGACATCGCCGAGGAGCGTGGCCCGCGCACCGAGGTCGACGAGGTCGAGAAGCGCGCCGAGGACCACGAGTTCGACGCCGCGGTCACCGCAGCCCTCGCCGAGCTGCCCGAGAACTTCCGGCGAGTGGTCGAGCTCGTCGACGTCGACGGCCTCACCTACCAGGAGGCCGCCGACGTGCTCGACGTGCCGCTCGGCACGGTGATGAGCCGCTTGCACCGGGCCCGCCGCCGCATCAGGGATCTGCTGGTCCCTGCCGGGTTCGGCCCCGGACCCGTCCGAGACACCGCACTCGAACCGCTCGACGACGCCGACGGGTCGAGTGCGGACGACACCTCAGGAGCAGCACGATGAGCCCCGAGCAGGTCGACCCGCCGTCGTTGGTGACGACGCCCCTGGTGCCGCTGTCCGAGGCGTCCGGGCTGTGCGGTGGACCGGGCCAGATGTCGTGCACCGAGGCGAACGAGCTGATCCAGGCGTACCTCGATCACAACACCGATCCCGACACCGGGGCGCTCGTGGCCGAGCACCTGGGCGACTGCCCGCCGTGCGAGTCCGAGTTCGCGGTCTACCAGCGCATCCTCGATGCGCTCGGGCGGTGTCGTCCGGACCTGCCGAGCGAGACCGCGGAGCGACTGCAGAAGTTCTGCACCTCGTTGTGCGACGGGACCGAACCGGTCCCGGACCTCGACGACTCGGCGAACTGAACGGCGGTCGCCCGGCGGGGCAGGTCGTCGCCCTGCAGGCGGACTACTTGTAGCCCTGCATGATGTGCACGACCCACTCCTCGGGCGCGGCGTTCATCAGGGTGCCCATGTCCCAGTAGTCCCACCAACGGCTGACCTGCTCGCCGTCGAACACGTGGACCGACACGAAGGGCAGGTCGACGGTCTCGCCGCTCGCCCAGGTCCAGCGCTCGATGTGCTCGGTCATGACCGTGTCGCCCTGGGCGATGATCGTCCAACCCGGCACGTGCTCGTAGTTCGCGAGCGGCTCGATGCCGAGGCGGAGCCGGGCGGCGACCTCGGCGGGCCCGAAGGCACCCTCCTCGGGGGCGGGCACGTCGCGGTAGTTGCCCTGCGGCGTGAACCACGCGCCGACCGCGTCGAAGTCGCGTCTGAAGAGGTCCTGCCAGAACCGTTCGATGCGAGCGATGTTGCCGGTCGGGTCGTTCTCGTCCGCCATGTGTCCCCCTGGGCAGTCGAAGTGTGCCGGCACCCTAGTGGTGCATGCCGTCGCGGTGAGCTCGCTGCGAAGAGTGATGGCGCTGTTCGCCGCGGTCGTGCTGGTGGCGACCGCGGTCGGTTGCAGCGGCGACGACGCCGGCGGCGATGCTGCGGCGGGCTCCGACCTCGAGGAGGAGTCGATCAGTGCGGTGTCCTCCGACCGGATCGCCGGCGAAACCCCGCGGGTGTACATCGGGGTGACGGGACTGCGTGGCAGCGGCCGACTGCTCGGCCGGGTCGACGGCACCGAGTTCGACGTCGAGCGGAGTCGATGGTTCACTTCCCGAGCTCCTGCCGAACCGTCCAGTTTTTCTGGACGCTCTGACCGGAGTTCACCCAACCGTCCAGTTTTTCGGGACGCTCGGACCGGAACTCACCCAAACCGTCCAGTTTTTCGGGACGGTTCGGCAGGCGTCGCTGGGGAAGTACCAGGCCGTGGCCGTCCATCTCTCAGGCCGAGTGGCCGGGCTCGATGTCCTCCGCCGCTCCGAGCGCCATCGGCGGCTCGTCGACCCGTACCGCGGAACCGTCGTGCGCTGCCAGCAGGAACCCCACGTGGTCACCGCAGTCGAACTGCCGCAGCACCCGCCCAGCGAACCAGTCGAGCCCGACGATGACCGGCACCCCGCCGGGGCCCTCGACGGTCTCGATCCCGTCGAAGCTGTCGATCTCGTCGCCGCTCCGCCCACCGAAGTGCTCCGCGAACACCCGATCCGCCTCGCGCAGCACGTGCACGACCAGCACCGGCGAATCCTGCGCGACCGCGAACGTCCGGTTCTCCTTCGACAACAGGACCAGATGACGTTCCGGTCGGATGCTCGCCTGGGTCGAGAACCCGACGAGGCAACCCGCCGGACCGCTCGGCCCCGCCGCGGTCACGATGAGCATCGCCGGTGCTGTCGAGAGGATCAGTCGGTCGAAGGTGCTGCGCTCGGACATGGGTCCAGGGTCGCGCACCTCTGCAGCGCAACGGTGGCGCCGACCCAGCCGCGCACGCTGGGTACCCTCGCCCGATGGACGCTCGCCCGACCGCCACCCATCCGATGGACGAGCCGACGGCCGGGCTGCCGAGGCACGTCCCGCAGGCCACCGTCCCGCAGCCCAGCATCCCGCCGGCCAGCGCCCCGCAGGTCATCAGCGCGGACTGGGTCATCACCGTCGATCACGACGACCGGACCCTGAACGACGGGGCCGTGGTCGTCGCCGACGGTCGCATCGTCGCGGTGGGCGACCGCACCGACCTCCTCGCGGCACATCCGGGCGCCCTCCACGTCGCACTCGGCGCACACGCGTTGATCCCAGGTCTGGTCAACGCGCACACCCACCTGGGCATGACCATGTTCCGCGGGTTGGCCGACGACCGCGATCTGCAGAGCTTCCTCGACCGACTGCTGCCGACCGAGGCCAAGGTCGTCGATGCCGCTCGAGTCGCCGTGGCGACCCGGGCGGCGGCGCTCGAGAGCGTGACCGGCGGCGTCACCTCGGCCCTCGACATGTACTACTTCGCCGAGGCCGGCATCGCGGCCGCCGACGAGGTCGGGCTGCGCATGTTCGGCGGGCCGGTGCTGCTCGACCAGCCGGGCCCCGACGACCGACGCATCGACCACGCCGCGCGGTGGCTCGACGGCCGTCCCGCCGGGTCCGAGCTGCGGCCGATGCTCGGTCCGCACTCCACCTACCTGGCCTCGCCCGAACTGCTGTCGATGGTGCGCGAGCTGCGCGACTCCCACGACGCGATCCTGCACATCCACGCGTCGGAGACCCGGGACGAGGTCGACGCGGTGCTCACGGCCCACGGTCGTCGCCCCGTCGAACACCTCGACGACCTGGGCCTGCTCGGACCGTTCACCGTGCTCGCCCACGGCGTGCACCTGAGCGACAGCGAGATCGAACGGATCGCCGCGACGGGCGCGACCGTCGCGCACTGCCCGGCGTCGAACCTGAAGCTCGCGGCGGGCATCGCACGGGTGCCCGACCTGTTGGCCGCCGGAGCCAACGTCGCACTGGGGACCGACGGCGCAGCGAGCTCGAACGACCTGGACATGTTCGCCGCGATGCGTCTCGCTGCGCTGATCCACAAGGGCGTCGGGGGCGACCCGACGGCCACCCCAGCACACACCGTGCTGCGCATGGCCACGATCCACGGCGCGGCAGCGCTCGGGCTCTCGGGCCGATTGGGTTCGATCGAGGTCGGCAAGCTCGCCGACCTGGTCGCGGTCGACCTGGACCGTGCGCACACCCGACCCGTCTACGACCCGGTCTCGACGCTCGTCTACGCGGCGGGACGTGGCGACGTCCGACACGTCTGGATCGGCGGCGAACGGATCGTCGCGGACGGCATGTCGCAGCGCGTCGCCCACGACCGGGTGGTCGCGGATCTCGAGGGCCTCGCCGAGGCGGTCCTCGCTGCCACCGATGCCTGATGCCGTCGCCCGGGCCCATCGCGCCCGCACGCGTGACGGGGTGACGGCTGACGCGACGTGACCCGACCGACCTGACAACATCGTGGGATGACCTCACGTTCCCCCCGAACTGCCCGTGCGATCCGCTCCCCCCGAGCCCTCCGGATGAGTGCGGCGGTCGCGTGCCTGTCGGTGATCGCGCTGGCCGGCGCCTGCGGGGACTCCGACGACGCGGGTGACGGCACCACGTCGTCGACGTCGAGCTCGACGTCCTCCACCTCGTCGACGTCGACGACCGAGGGCACCAGCCCCTCGACACCCGGCGGGCTCGACGGCGCATCGACCACACCGGTCAGCGTGCCGTACCCGCAGACCGAGACAGCCCAGCTCACCGACGTCACCGTCGGGACCCACGAGGGTCACGACCGGGTCGTGTTCACCTTCGACGGTGACCTGCCCGGCTACGACATCGGCTACCTCGACGGCCCCGTCACCCAGGACGGCTCGGGCGACCCCGTCGAGGTCGGCGGCACCCACGCGATCTCGGTGCGGATGAGCCCCGCGTCCGGCGCGCTGCTCGACGGCGAGAACGTCGAGATGACCTACGACGGACCTGACCGCGTCGAGGGTCCCGGTAGCCCGGTGGTCGAGGTCGTCCGCGCGGGCGACTTCGAGGCGCAGCTGACCTGGGCCATCGGCGTCGACGGCGAGCAGCCGTTCAAGGTCTCGACGCTGTCGGCACCGACGCGCATCGTCGTGGACGTCGCCGCAGGCTGACCGAGCAGGCGCCGGCGCGAGCGCGGGAGCCGCCCGGGAGCGGGCGCCAACGCGGGCGCCAGCGCCAACGCCAACGCCAGGTCAGAGCGCGTTGCGGAACAGCTCCGGGAACACCTTCGCCACCTTCGCGAGCAGGTACTCGCCGTAGGGCCCGCTCACGTCGAGCACACCGGTGCCGTCCCATCGACCCGCAGCTGCCTCGGCGAGCGCGCGCTCGGTGGGCTCGAACCCCGGGATCGAGGCGATCTCGGCATTCCACGCGGGGTCGAGGAACAGCGGGAACGAGTAGCGGTCGCTCGAGGGCAGGCGCACCCGGTGTGGCGTGGAGCGGAACCGTCCGCCGGTCACACGCTCGAGCATGTCGCCCAGGTTGCACACGATCGCGTCGGGGGCGGGCGGCACGTCGATCCACTCGCCGTCCACCCGCACCTCGAGTCCGCCGGTGTCGTCCTGCACGAGCAGGGTCAGCAGCCCGTAGTCGGTGTGCTCGGCCACGCCCCAGTTGCCGGCGAAGCCCTCGGGGGGCGGCGGGTAGTGGAAGATCCGGAAGAGCACGGTCGGGTCCGCGGTCCAGTGCTCGAACCAGTCGGGTGCCAGACCCAACGATCGGGCGATGCCCGAGAGCACGCGTTGTCCGACGGCGGTCACCTGCTCGATCCACTCCAGCACCAACGGCCGCAGCTCGGCCGGTCGCTCCGGGAACAGGTTCGGACCGTGCAACGGTCGACCCGACAGCACCGCCGGGTCGTCCGCGGGCAGCTCGGTGCCGAAGTAGTAGCCCTCCTTGTCGTCGGGCACGCCCGAGGTGAGCTCACCCCCGTGACCGAACCAGCCGCGCCACGCACGTCCGCCGTGGCGCATGCCGACGGCGTCCTTCTCCTCGTCGTCGAGGGTGAAGAACGCCTCGGCGGCGCGGTGCAGGTCGGCGCGCAACGCCGGGTCGATCCCGTGTCCGACGATCTGGAGGAACCCGAAGCGCTCGCACGCCGCACCGATGCGCGCGGCGACCGCGTCGAGGTCCTCCTCCGAGGCGGTCGGGTCGAGCAGGGGTGAGATGTCGATCGTGGGGACCGTCGGCGCCTCGTCGGTCGGCCGCTCGGATGCACCGGGGGGAGTGCCGCTCATGAGGACACCGTGCCACATCGGTGGCGTAGCGTCGCTCGGCATGGAGTTCCGTCACCTCGGCCGGTCCGGCCTCAAGATCAGTGCCATCTCCTACGGGAACTGGATCACCCACGGCTCGCAGGTCGGCGACCAGGACGCGATCGACTGCGTGCACGCGGCGCTCGACCTGGGGATCACGACCTTCGACACTGCGGACGTCTACGCCGGCACCCGCGCCGAGGTCGTGCTCGGCAAGGCGCTCGAGGGGCAGCGGCGCGAGTCCCTCGAGATCTTCACGAAGGTGTACTGGCCGACGGGCTCCGGCCCCAACGACCAGGGCCTGTCGCGCAAGCACATCATGGAGTCGTGCGAGGCGTCGATGCGTCGGGTCGGCGTCGACTACTTCGACCTGTACCAGGCGCACCGCTTCGACACCGCGACACCGCTCGAGGAGACCATGGTCGCGTTCGCCGACCTGGTGCGTGCCGGCAAGGTCCTCTACATCGGCGTGTCCGAGTGGACCGCCGAGCAGATCCGCGACGCCGCCGCCCTCGCCGAGGAGCTGCGCGTCCCGTTCGTGTCGAACCAGCCGCAGTACTCGATGCTCTGGCGTGTCATCGAGGACCAGGTCGTGCCGACCTGCGAAGAGGTCGGAGTGTCGCAGATCGTGTGGTCGCCGATCGCACAGGGCGTGCTCACCGGCAAGTACCTGCCCGGTCAGCCCGTCCCCGAGGGGTCGCGCGCGACCGACGAGAAGGGCGGTGCCGACTTCGTGCAGCGCTTCATGAACGACGAGGTCCTCACCGCCGTGCAGGGCCTCAAGCCGATCGCCGACGAGCTCGGCGCGTCGATGGCGCAGCTCGCGGTGGCCTGGGTGCTGCGCAATCCGAACGTCGCCTCGGCGATCGTCGGTGCGTCGAAGCCGTCGCAGCTTCGCGACAACGTCGGCGCGCTCGACGTCACCCTCGACGACGACGTCGTGGCCCGCATCGACGAGATCCTCGACCCGGTCGTCGTGCGCGATCCCGAGATGACCTCGAAGATGGCGCCCCGCGGGCGCATCTGACCCGCCGACCCGACTGGGGCGGAACCGCGCTGCCCCCGATCACCTCGGAGCGGGGAGTGCGTCGCCGGAGCGGGGAGTGCGTCCCCGAGTGAGGGAGTGCGCCCCGGACCCGGGTCGAGACCCAGATCCGGGACGCTCCGGTTCCCGCCGTGAACACGTCATCGGCAGCTTCCGCGCAGAACTCGAGGACTTTCTCGTCGCACCGCGCGTCGCGGTGCCGGCGGCCCTCGAAGTGGTTCGTGAGGAAGACAACTCCTTGACGTTCGTTCAGGTTTCCGGGGAGACTCTGGCGATCCGCTTGCTGTGGACGGATACCAGGGGAGATCTTCAAATGAAGCGTCAGTGGGGCGCGGCACTCGCCGCGATCTGTGTGCTGGGCATCGGCCTGGCCGTCCTGCCCGAAGCGGTCGAGGCACAGAAGGTCGCCAATCCCGGCACCTTCACGCTCAACTCGACCGGCGGCGCCATCAAGATCGGCTCGACGGTCAACGTCGACCTGGCGCCCCGTGTGAACGCCCAGTGCGGCGACGGCATCGACAACGACGGCGACAGCCGCATCGACGCCCTCGACTCCGGCTGCGTCGCCGGCTCCGGTCAGCCCCAGTCGGCCGACGACAGCGAGCTCGCCCCGGGCTTCCAGCCCAAGGTCGACGTGACCATCAGCGGCTCGATCAACGCGAACGGCGTCATCAGCATCCCCGCCGCGAACATCGTGTTCCCGGTCGGGTACATCCCGATCCGGAACCCGTTCGACGGCTACACCGACATCGTCACCACGACGATCGTCCCGACCGCGGACGCCACCGGCACGCTCGATCCCCTGACGGGCGACGCCGTGATCAACCTGTCCTTCCGCGTGCGCATCGGCGGCACCGTCTCCGGCAACGCCATCAGCTCGAACTGCACGATCGGCACCGTCGCCAACCCGATCCGCCTGAACCTGATCACCGGCACCAAGCCCGCCATCGGTCAGAACAACGCCCTCACCGGCTCGCGCTACAACGCCACGACCGGCACCGCGGTGCTGGTCGAGAACGCGTTCGCCGTGCCGGCCGCGAGCAGCTGCCCGATCGCCGGCGGCTTCGACGTCACCCCGAACATCAACCAGCAGATGGGTCTGCCCTCGGCCGCCGGCCGCAACCTGGCCTACGTCTCCGGTCGCACCACCCCGGCGCTCGGCAAGGCCGTCAACCCGGTCATCCTGCCGGCCGTCTCCGAGCTGCGGAACAACCCGGTGCCCTACACCGTGACCTTCAGTGCGGCGGATTCGACCGTCGTCAGGGGTCCGTCGCCCTACGAGTGGACGTTCAGCGACGGCACCACCGCCACGGGCCTCACCGTCACCAAGACGTTCACGACCGCGGGCAACCACTTCGCCCGTCTGACGATGACCGACACCGAGGGCGACTCCGCCTCGGTGACGAGCTCCTTCAACCTGCTGCCGGGCACCGGCTCCACCACGACGACCACGACGCAGCCGACGACCTCGTCGACCACCTCGTCGACGACGTCCTCGACGACGACCTCCTCGACGACGACCTCGTCGACCACCTCGTCGACGACCAGCAGCACCACCACGTCGACGACGGCGGCTCCGACCACCACGTCGACGACGGCGGCTCCGACCACCACGTCGACCACGGCGGCTCCGACCACCACGTCGACCACGGCGGCTCCGACCACCACGTCCACGACGGCGGCTCCGACCACCACGTCGACCACCACGACGGCGGCTCCGACCACCACGTCGACCACCACGACGGTGCCGCAGCCGAGCAACGACTCGGTCTCGGTGTCGGTCAACGGGTCGCACGCCTACGTCAACAGCGGTTCCGGCAACGGCAACCTCACCGTGCGACGTGACGCCTTCGGCATCGTCGGCGTCAGCGGCTTCCTGGACATCCCCGGTGCGTCCGGCGGCACGGCCAGGGTCTCGGTGAACGCCCAGCGTGCGTGGATCCTGCCGCTGTGGACCGGTCAGGTCGTCATCGTCGACCAGGGTGCAGGCCTCAACCTGAGCACCCCGGTCTTCGGATCGATCAGCCGTGCGGGCAGTGACGCCTCGGTCACCAGCACCGCGAGCTGGTTCCGGGTCGGAGCGTTCCCGAACCTGATCCGCCCGTACACGGTCAACTGGACCGTGACCGACGCCGGCTGACCCGCTGCACCGCCGAGCGGAGCGCTCGGTACTGGATGAACGACCCGACGGGGTGCCGCCACTGGCGGCACCCCGTCGGCGTTCTCGGCGCGAATCGCATCACCGCCGCTGCTGCTCGTCGGGTGGGTTGCAATGGCGTGCTGTGAGACCGCTGGCGCACGCCATCTGGTCGGGGTGGGTTGCAGCGGCGTGTTGTCAGGTCGCTGGTGCACGCCACTGCTCGGGGATTGACCTGGCCCGCTAGGGTCGCCGCCGATCTCGCCGGGTCGTCCCGGCCCGAGGAGAGGTGTCGACATGGGGGGACCCCTGCACGGGGTGAAGGTCGTGGAGCTGGCCGGCATCGGGCCGGCGCCGTTCGCCGCGATGGTGCTGGCCGACCTGGGGGCCGACGTGCTGCGTATCGACCGTCCGAAGGACCTGCACGGCGAGCCGCGCAGCAATCCCTACGACGTGCTGAGCCGCAACCGCAGCGGGATCACGATCGACCTGCGCGACGAGCGAGGGGTCGACACGGCTCGCCGGCTCGCCGACACCGCCGACGTGCTCATCGAGGGGTTCCGCCCCGGTGTCGCCGAACGTCTCGGGCTCGGCCCCGACGTCCTGCGCGCATCGAACGAGCGACTCGTCTACGGCCGCATGACGGGCTGGGGGCAGCAGGGTCCGATGGCGCCGAGGGCCGGCCACGACCTGACCTACCTGGCGCTGTCCGGCGCGCTCGCGCACATCGGCCGAGCCGGTCAGCCGCCGACGCCTCCGCTCAACCTGGTCGCCGACTTCGGCGGCGGCGGCATGCTCCTGGCCACCGGGATCCTCGCCGCGCTCGTCGAACGCTCGACGAGCGGGCGAGGCCAGGTCGTCGACGCGGCGATGGTCGACGGCGCGGCGCTGCTCATGGCGCCGCTGTTCGGTGCGTGGAGCTCCGGGTTCTGGAACGCCGAGCGCGGCACGAACCTGTTGGACTCCGGCGCGCCGTTCTACGACGTCTACGAGTGCTCGGACGGTCGCTGGCTCGCGGTCGCGGCGCTCGAGCCGCAGTTCTACGCACAGCTGCTCGACGGCCTCGGACTGGCCGACGACGACACGCTGCCGGGTCAGGACGACCACGCCCGCTGGCCCGAGCTGCGCGTCGCCATCGGCTCGGCCATCCGCCAGCGCTCGCGGGACGAATGGGCCGCGCACTTCGAGGGCGCCGACGCGTGCGTCGCCCCCGTGCTCGACATGGGCGAGGCGCCCTCGCACCCGCACGCCATCGCCCGCTCGTCGTTCGCGGACGTCGAGGGAGTGCCGCAGCCGGCGCCGGCGCCGCGCTTCGACCGGACGCCCAACGACGCGCCCCGCGCCGCGCTCGAGGACGTCGATCCGAGCGAGGTCCTGACCGCCTGGGGCGCCGACCCGGCGCTCATCGACCAGATCACCGGCTGACAGCGATCTGACGGCCCGGCGACCCGGCCCGGCGATCCGGCGATCCCGGCCGCTGGGTTGCGGGAGTATGTCGCGAGCGCGCTCGTGCAACCCACCCCGGACCTTGGGTTGCACGTCGGCGCTCATCGGGCGCCGATGCACTCCACCGGATCGCCCGAATCGGCCGGACCGCCCGAACCGCCCGAACCCGACCCGGGCAGCTCGGATCAGGTGGTGTAGTCGGCGTTGATGCGGACGTAACCGTCGGACAGGTCGCAGCCGTACACCGTCCACGTGCCCTGCGCGATGCCGAGGTCGATCTCGATCGACACCTCGTCGCCACGCAGGTACTGCTCGAGCGCTGCCAGCTCGTCGTCGCCGATCACCGCGGGGTACACCTCGGCACCGCCGAAACAGATCCGCACCGCCGACTCGTCGATGTCGGTGTCGTCGGAGCACTTGCCGATCGCCATCGCGACCCGTCCCCAGTTGGGATCCGCGCCGTGCACGGCGGTCTTCACCAGCGGTGAGTTGAGCACCGACTTCGCGACGCGCTTCGCCTGGTCGTCGTCACGGGCGCCGCCGACACGCACGACGAGCAGCTTCGTCGCGCCCTCGCCGTCGCTGGCGATCTGGCGGGTCAGGTCCAGGCACACCGACTCGATCGCGGATTCGAGCTCGGCCAGGTCGACCGCACCCGCCGCGCCGTTGGCGAGCACCGCTGCGGTGTCCGAGGTCGAGGTGTCGGTGTCGACGCTCAGGCTGTTGAACGTGCGGGCGACCACCGAGCGCGTGATGCGGTCCAGGTCCTCACCGTCGACCGCCGCATCGGTGAGCACGAAGGCGAGCATCGTCGCCATGTCCGGCTCGATCATGCCGACGCCCTTGGCGATGCCGACGACCGTCGCAGTGCCGGCATCTGCGGGCAAGGAGGCGACGGCGGTCTTGGGGTGGGTGTCGGTGGTCATGATGCCCGTCGCCGCGGCGAGCGCGTCGTGGCGGTCGTCGCCCTCGAACGGCCACCGCAGCGCGGCCAGGTGCGACCGCAGCTTGTCCATCGGGTACTGGCGGCCGATCACCCCGGTCGAGGCGACGAGCACGTCGCTCGGGTCGACCTCGAGCGTGGCGGCGACGCCAGCGGCGAGCTCCTCGGCGTTGGCCAACCCCTCGGCGCCGGTCGCGACGTTCGCGTTCTTGGACACGACCACGACGGCCTGCAGTCGGCCGTCCTCGGCGTTGCGGCGTGACACCACCACGCTCGGACCGGCGAAGCGGGAGCGGGTGAACATCGCCGCTGCGGTGCAGGGGCGGTCGGACGCGATGACGACGAAGTCGTCGGAGTCGTCCTTGATGCCGACGTTGGCGACGTCGACGGTGAAGCCGGTGGGGAGCGCAACGGTGGTCATCGACGCTGAGTCTGACACCCGCGCGGTCCCCGGATCACCTCCATTGGCCGTGGCGAGTCGCGCTGGGACTCGCTAGGCTGTCCATATGGCAGGATCACAGTCCCAACATATGGGAACAGATGGGCATTGGATCCCCGAGTGGGACGGTGCGACGTACGCCCGGCACACCGCGCACCATCGCGTGCACGACGACCGTTTCCTCGCTCCGCTGACCCTGCAGGGCGACGAACGAGTGCTCGACGTCGGCTGCGGGTCCGGTGACTTCACCGCGAAGGTCGCGGCGCTGGTGCCCGAGGGTTCCGTCGTCGGCATCGACGCGCAGAGCACGATGCTCGACCAGGCCCGCCTGGTCGCGCTCCCTCACCAGTCCTTCGAGCTGCTCGCCGCGCAGGACCTGGCCGGGGCGTTCCCGGCGGCGAGTTTCGACGTCGTCATCAGCCGAGCCACACTGCACTGGGTCCCTGCGCCCGACCAGGCGGACGTGCTCGCCGGCATGTACGGCGTCCTTCGCCCCGGCGGGCAGCTGCGCATCGAGTGTGGCGGAGCCGGCAACGTCGCGACGGTCCAGGCGTTCCTCGACGACATCTCGCGCTCGGTCGGTGGGCCCAGCGACCCGTGGTGCTTCTCCGACGCCGGTTGGTACCTCGACCGACTCGAGGACGCCGGCTTCCAGGTGGCCGACAACGCGGTGGTCACCACCGCTCAGCGCCGGGCGTTCGACCGGGACGGACTCCTCGGATGGATCCACTCCCAGGCGGCCATGGCCTACGAGGTCGCGATGAGCGCCGATCAGCGTGGCGAGTTCCGCGAGCGGATCGCCGCTCGGCTCGACGAGATGCGCCGGAGCGACGGCACCTATGACCTGACCTACGTGCGGCTCGAGGCGAGCGCCCGGCGACCCGCCTGACGGATGCGGTGGCGGCCGCTGCCGGCGCGGTGGCGGCCGCTGCGGTGGCGACCAGCTGCCGGCGCGGTGCTGTCGGGTGGGCGGCGCCGTGCCGACCGGCGGGCGGTGGCTGGGTGGGCGGGCGATAGCGTCGCCCCCATGACCCGCTTCGACTCCGCCCTGTCCGTCGCTGCCGCCATCCGGGCGAAGGAGATCAGCCCCTCGGAGGTGCTCGAGCACTACCTGGGTCGGGTGGATGCACTCGACGGCACCCTCAACGCGTTCGCGCTGCGTGACGACGACCGGGCCCGCGCCGATGCCCGGGCCGCGGATGACGTGGTCGCCAACACCCCCGTCGAGGATCTGGCCCCGTTCGTCGGTGTGCCGATCCCGATCAAGGACCTGATCGACGTCGCCGGCTGGCCCACCAGCTACGGATCGCTCGGAGTGCCGGACCGCCCGGCGGAACAGGACTCGCTGGTCACCGGACGGTTCCGCGACGCCGGGTTCGTGCTCATGGGCAAGACGACCACCCCCGAGTTCGGCACGATCTCGGTCACCGAGTCCGAGCGCTTCGGCGCCACCCGCAACCCGTGGAACCCAGAGTTCACCCCGGGCGGCTCGTCCGGCGGCGCAGGCGCCGCAGTCGCGTCGGGCATGGCGCCGATCGCGCACGCATCCGACGGTGGCGGATCGATCCGCATCCCCGCGTCGTGCAACGGGCTGGTGGGACTCAAGCCGAGCCGCAACCGGATCACCGATCGGGTCGAGTACATGACCGCAGCGGCGACATCGGGGGTCGTGACCCGCACCGTGGGTGACACCGCAGCGCTGCTCGACGTGCTCTCCGTGGTGGACCCGGGTGCGTGGAACGTCGCGCCGCCCGCGGCGTCGCCGTTCGTCAGCGAGGTGAAGTGCGACCCTGGACGTCTGCGCATCCGGGTCACGTCGAACAACGCGCTCGGCGTCGAGCCCGCGTCGGAGTGTGTCGACGCGGTGCGCCGGACCGCCGAGCTCCTGACCGAGCTCGGTCACGACGTCATCGAGGGTGACCCCACGTGGCCCGACCCGGGGGAGTTCCTGATGGGCTTCCTGACGGTGTGGGCGACGATCGCCGCGGGCATCCCGGACCTCGACGTCGACCGGATCGAGGCGCACAACCGGGCGAACTGGGACCAGGCCATCGCGACGAACGCGATCGCGTTCTCCGAGGCGGAGATGGTCCTGCAACGGCAGTCACGGGTGCTGACCGAGCAGTTCGGCCGGGACTTCGACGTGCTCGTGACGCCGACGATGGCGGTCGAGCCGCTCGCCGTCGGCGCGATCTGGAACGGTGCCGAGGCCGAGCCGGGCGCACCGGTGCTGAACGCCACGCCGATGGCCGCCTACACGGCGATGTTCAACGTGACCGGCCAACCAGCGCTGTCGTTGCCGCTGCACACCGCGGCGTCGGGGCTGCCCGTCGGCGTGCAGTTCGCCGCGGCGCCGTGGCACGAGGCGACACTGATCCGTCTGGGTTCGCAGATCGAAGAGGCGGCCCCGTGGATCGATCGCTGGCCCGACCTGGCACGCAGCTGAGCACCTCCGGCACCCGCGCGACCGCCCGCGCCGAACCGTCCCGAAAAACTGGACGCTTCGGTGACGAGTAGTCAGATCGTCCCAAAAAACTGGACGCTTCGGTGACGAGTGGTCAGAGCGTCCCGAAAAACTGGACGGTCTGACAGGGACGCGCTGGGACCACCCGCCACTCCGACGGGGGCCGGCGTCCCGACGCGCAGCGCCTCAGTCCGTCGTCTCGCCCTGGAGCTGCTGCATCTGCTGCTGTTGCTGGAGCTGCTGTTGCTGCTGCTCGATCAACAGGCGAGGCGTGATCAGCAGCGACTGCGTCGCGCCGCCCTGCTCCGGCCACGTCGACCCGGCGATCTGCTTGCTCTCGTAGAGCGTCCGCAGCTCGTCGTCCTTGCCCGTGGCCCGGACGGTGCTGACGACGACCTGTTCGGCGTCGGTTGCGTCGGTCAGGTAGATCACCCCGTCGTGGATCAGGTTCGTGCCCGTACGGCCGAGCACGGCCCGGGTCGTCGGCTCGTCGTCGTGGGGTCGCACGACGAGCATGCGACGCGGCGCCGAGGCGGTCGCCATGCCGGTCGTCGGATCGACGTCGACGTCGCTGTCGTCCATCGACAACAGCGCGGTGCCGTCGCTGTCGATCGCCTCGAGCAGCAGGCCCCTCACGTTCTCGATCGGCGCATCGCTGTGGCCGCCGTGGGTGTCGATCCGCACGAACGAACCGAAGGTGTCCTCACCGTTGATCTGCAGCAGGACCGTCGAGCCCTTCACCCAGGTGCGCAGCGCCTTGATGCCGACGCCGTTGCCGGCGAGCGGGCTCGCCGCGCCCTCACCCAGCGGCAACGTGTACGCGTGCTCGAGCTCGCCGGTGCCGCCGTGCTGGTAGAAGAACTCGATCTCGTCGTCGGTCTCCTTCGTGGCGATGATCTGGTGCTCGTCGACTGCGGCGGCACCGACGTAGCCCTCGAGCAGGACCTCGGGTTCGCCGTGCGACCAGCGCTTGATCGAGCTGGCCGCCAGGTCCTGGTCGTAGTCCAGGTAGGTGACCTCGTGGCCGTTGATGAGCGGCACCAGGTAGAAGCCCTCGTCGATCGTCTCGACGTGAGCCTCGGTGTCGACGTGCAGCAGCTCGCTGCCCGCGGCGCTCGCCGCCAGCGCGACGAAACCGGTCGATGAGGCACCGACCAGCCCGATCTGGAGCGAGTCGTAGCGGTCGGTGCGGCCGACCTCGGAGCCGTCGGTCGCGTCGAGCACGACGCCGACCGAGCCGTCGGCGGTCTGGTCGATCGCGAGGATGCGGTTGTCGTGGCTGAGCACCGCGGCGCTGACGACGGTCAGGTCGTCGACGGTGCGGGTCGAGTCGTTGCGCAGGTCGCGGATCGTCAGACCGCCCGGTGCGTCCAGCGGCCACGAGACCACCCAACGCTCGTCCAGGCTGATCGCGCAGTTGCCCTCGCCGACCTCTTCGACGTCGTCGGGTGAGGTGGCCAGCACGCAGCCGTCGCTGGTCTGCACGAACGTGCCCCGGCGCAGGACCCGGGTCGTCGTGTCGCCCGACGCTGCGATCCGAGCGAGCTTCGAGCCGGGCTTCCCGGCGACGACCAGGCTCTGCTGTCCGTCGCCGTAGGAGAGCAGCGAGCCCCCGCCCCACACTCGGCCGAGCGTGTTCACCCAGCTCTGGCCGTCGGGAAGGATCGTGGTGATCTCACCCGGTGACAGCGCGTTGCTGATCAGCAGGGAGTCGTCGTCGAGCGGGTCGCCGGGGTGCACTCCCCAGATCGGGATGCCCGCCGGCTGCTGGGCCGAGCTCTGGTCCGGCACGTCGGCGACGAGCAGGTCGCCCGAGGTGGCGCTGGTGCAGCCCGCGGCGAACAGCAGTGCCATCAGGCCTGCGGCGCCGGCGAGGCGGTGGCGAGGGGTTCGAGACATGGCTCGAACCGTACTGGACCACCCTCGGCCGACCCGGATCGCTCCGGCCCTCTCGGGCCGCACCCGACCCGCTGCCAGCGCGGTGCGGGTGCGCAGCGGGTCGGGTGCGCACCGCGG
>CAVPQM010000027.1:0-42637 GCA_963707555.1 uncultured Actinomycetota bacterium | reverse complement strand
CCAGCCCTCCGTTTTCGTTCGGGGGCGAGCGGGTCGTCGACTCCGATGCCAGGGCCTGCGGTCGTTGACCAGGTCTGTCACCGAATCTCCGTCGCGGACCACGCTGCGGTCGACCGTCGCGATGTTCGCACCAGCGCTCGCCGGTCTGGTGCTGGCCCGCGTGGCGGTGCTGGTCTGGTTCGGCCAGCTCGGCGCCACGGTGCAGGATCGGTCCCAGGCCTTCGGGGACCTGCTGCGGGATGCACCGTCCCGACGGGACCTCGATGCTGCGCGGCGCTGCGGTGCTGATGGTGGCGGGCATCCTCCTCCCGGCGATCAACACGACATATCAGGGTGGGATCAGGATCCCCTGGCGGTTCTTCGTGGGGTGACCCCGACTCATCGGCGCGCAGGTCAGCTCGACGGGTCGGCACGCTCCGTGGGCGGCTGATTCCGTTCCTCGCTGTCGTGACCGGCGTCAAGGTCCGACACCGCGCTCAGTCGCAGCGGCTGTACGTGTTCGTCGGTCCAGACCTGCTGGGGTTCGATCACGACGCAGAGGTGGTCCCCACCCTCGTCGAGCAACGCGACCCGTCGGCCGATGAAGCGGTTCCCGCATGCCTGCAGCAGTGGCACGCCGTCCTCGGACAGCGTGTGGGGCACGCCGTCGAACTTGTCGACGTCGTCGCCGCTGAGCGTGCCGAAGTGCTCCGCCAGCGTGTACTGGTCGGCATCGAGGAAGTGGACCGCCAGCGCCGACGCGCGCTGTGCGACCCGGCCGGTGTGGTTCGCCTTCGACAGCCACACCGTGTAGCGAGCCGGTTCGATGCTCGACTGCGCGTGGAATCCGATGAGGCACCCCGCCGGTTCGCCGTCGACGGCCGTGGTCACGACGGCCATGGGAGGGTCGAGGTCGGACATGAGCTGATCGAAGGAGTCCACGAGGCACCGCTACCACGACGGTCCCGAACTGACACCTGCGCCCGAACTGACACCTGCGCCGAACTGACACCTGGGGTGGTCGTCTCAGTCGTCGACCCATTCGAGCAGGTCACCCGGCTGGCACTCGAGCACGCGGCACATCGCGTCCAGCGTGCTGAACCGGACGGCCTTGGCGCGACCGTTCTTGAGCACGGCCACGTTCGCCGGGGTGAGCCCGACCTTCTCGGCGAACTCGCCGACGCTCATCTTCCGCTTCGCGAGCTCGACGTCGATCCTCACGACGATCGACATCAGATCACCGCTTCCATGTCGGTGCGGAGTCGGGTCGCCTGTTGGAGCAGCGCTCGCATCACCTGCAGGAGCACCAGCAGCGCGAACAGGGCCGGTCCGCCGCCATCGAGAAGTGGGGTTCCGGACGGCGTGCCGGGGGTACGCACGCAGTCATGGAACGCGACGAAGCCAGCACCTCGACCACTGGACCGGCGCCGATGAACGCCCTGCCGCACGGTCCCAGGTCGAGGGCCGAGTCGGGTGAGCACGGCATCCCGGTCGACACCGAGCCCGACGACCTCCTTCGTCCGAATGAGGTCGGGCCGAGCTCCGGCCCGGAGGTCCGCACGAGCGACGGTCGAACCGGTTCCTTCGAACCGGGCGACACCGGAACGGGGGACGACAGCGAAGGACCCTCCGAGGCAGACCGCCCGGCGTGAGCGCCCGACGTCAGTCCCGCTGGGGCACTCGCTCCCCGTGACGAGGCGTGCTGCGCTCCTCTCGTCGCATCCACTCCCACATGGTCGCCGCCAGCAGCCCGACCATCACGAACTCCCCGCCGACCCACATGACCTGAGCGCCGGCACGCTGGTCGGCGAGCGCCTCGGTGGCGGGGATGACGGTGCGGAGCAACGGTCGGTCGAGCGTCGACAGCACGAGGCCGAGGAAGCCGTGGCCCACCAGGACCACCGCGCCGACGAGCAGGCGCATCGGCGGCGTGAACCGGGCGGGCAGCGGGCTCCGTCCTGCGAGGTGCTCGGCGAACAGCAGCCCGACGACGAACAGGTGCACGTGCACCGTCAGATGCGCGGGTCCGCTCCGTGACACGAGCTCGCGGACGGGCGTGAGCCACAGCAGCCAGGGCGTGGCGACGAACACGATGGCGACGACGAGCGGTGCCGTCGTGACCCGGGCCCATCCCGTGCGTGACCAGCGGTGCAGACGCCGAGGGCCGAGTGCGGCGCCGAGCAGGTCGCCCGGACGCGCTGCCACCACGATCAACGGCACGATCATGCCGAGCACGAGGTGCTCGGTCGCCTCGGTGACGAAGCGCTGTTCCGGCATGAGCTGCAACAGCGCGACGAACACGATCGCGCCGGTCATCAACGCGATCGTCCGCCACGAGGTGCCGACCGGCGCGGGAGGCATGACCTCGTCCTACCCCGGTCGGCGCGGTTCAGTGCGGGTGTCGGCCGGGCGCGGGTCTGTCGGTGCCCGGCCGGGGTAGGGCGGTCCCATGACCTCGCAGGTGGTGACCTCGACGGTTCCTGCTCGCCCCGCGTCCCCACCTGACCGCGCCGCCCGCATCGTCACGGTGGGAGCCGTCGTCTGGCTGTCGTCGGAGCTCATGTTCTTCGGGGGCCTCTTCGGCGCGTACCTGACGTTGCGAGGATCGGCGGACGGGGACTGGCCGCCCCGCGGTGCCGAGCTCGAGGTGCCGCTCGCGATCATCCTCACGGCGGTGCTCGTCGTCTCGAGCGTGACCGCGCACCTGGGGGTCACCGCGCTGCGGCGCGATGACGTCCCCGCGTTCCGGGCCTGGTTCGCCGTGACCGCCGTGCTGGGAGCGACCTTCCTGGCCGGCCAGGCCTACGAGTGGAGCCAGCTCGGCTTCGGCGTCGGTGACCACGCCTACGGCACGTCGTTCTTCACGATCACCGGCTTCCACGGGCTGCACCTGCTCGCCGGCGTGTTGGCGCTCGCCGTGATGGTCGGCCGGTCGCTCTCCGCGGGATTCGACCGCTCGCGGCTGCCCGCCGCGGAGGTCACGTCCTACTACTGGCACTTCGTCGACGGTGTGTGGATCGCCGTCCTGGTCCTGCTGTACCTGGTGGCATGATCCGCGGGTTCGCACCGATCGTGGGAGTGGTGGCCGTCGTGACGATGACGGCCGTCGTCGGGATCGGTGCCTCGGCCGGCGGCAGTCCCGATGGTGGTGACCCGCTCGGTGGTGACCCCGCGCGTGGCCGGGAGCTGTTCCAACGGGGCTGCGCGTCGTGCCACGGTGCGACCGGCGAGGGCATCGATGAACGTGGACCCGACCTGCGAGGGTCCGGGGCGGCCGCTGCCGACTTCTACCTGTCGACCGGTCGCATGCCGATGGACGAGCCCTCGCGCCAGACCCGACGCAAACGGCCGGCCTACGACGGTGCGGACCGGGCGGACCTGGTCGCGTTCGTCGCCTCGCTGGGTGACGGACCGCCGATCCCCGAGCTCGTGCCGGGTGGTGACCTCGCCGAGGGCCAAGAGATCTACACCGACCAGTGCGCGGCATGCCACAGCTCGGCGGGGGCCGGTGGGGCGGTCGGACAGAACGTCTTCGCTCCCGGTGTCACGAAGGCGACGCCGCTCGAGATCGCCGAGGCGGTGCGCATCGGCCCCGGGGCGATGCCCGAGTTCGGTGAGCGAGCACTGGACGACGAGCAGCTCGCGTCTGTGATCCGCTACGTCGAGCACCTGCGTGCGCCCGAGGATCGAGGTGGCGCACCGATCGGGCGGATCGGGCCGGTGCCCGAGGGGCTCGTCGCCTGGCTGATCGGCATCGGTTCGCTCGTACTGATCATGCGCTGGATCGGAGACCGCTCGTGAACGACCGACCCGTTCCACCGGACCAGCCCGTTCCACCGGACCAGCCCGACAGCGAGCAGGTCGGCAGCGGCCAGGACGTGCGCATCGTGGCGGGCCTGCTCGTGGCCACGACGGTCGCTGCGTCGGGGCTGACGGTCGTGTACGTGCGCGGCGGGCAGCCACAGCTCGAAGGCGCGCTGCTGCTGGTCGCGCTCGGCGCGCTCGGCGTCGCCGTGATCTGGTGGGCCACCCGCTTGATGCCCGACGACGAGGTCGAGGAGCCGCGGCCGTCGATCGCCTCGAGCGACGAGCCCCGCCGCGAGTTCTACTCGACGCTGCTCGAGGGAGCAGAGGGCTTCACGGGACGACGCGGCCTGCTGAAGCTGTTGGGTCTCGCCGCCGGATCGCTGGGCCTCGCAGCGCTCTTCCCGCTGCGCTCGCTGGGGCCGACCCCGGGACGATCGCTGTTCGAGACCTCGTGGCGACGCGGGTCCAGAGTGGTCACCAGCGACGGCCGACCGGTGCCGGCGGGGGAGATGGCGATCGGCAGCATCCTGACGGTCTTCCCCGCCGGACACGAGCGTGACGACGACGCCGCCACGGTGCTGATCCGTGTCGACGCCGACCGCCTGGAGCCCGATCCCGGGAGAGGCGACTGGTCACCAGAGGGGCATGTCGCCTACTCGAAGCTGTGCACCCACGTCGGTTGTCCCGTGGGTCTCTACCGCGAGACCACTCACGAGCTGCTCTGCCCGTGCCACCAGAGCACGTTCGACGTGCTGCGCGGCGCGAAGGTCACCTTCGGTCCGGCGACTCGCCCGCTGCCGCAACTGCCGCTCGCGATCGACGGCGACGGCTACCTGATCGCCCGTGAGGGCTACAACGAGCCCGTCGGTCCCATCTTCTGGAACCGCGATCGCGACGGTGGAGGATGATCGCCCGCCCGACGCTCCGGTCCTCGCTGCGGTGGTTGGACGACCGCGTCGGCGGTGCGCCGGTCGGTCGCAAGGCGCTGCGTCGGGTCTTCCCCGACCACTGGTCCTTCCTGCTCGGCGAGACCGCGATGTACAGCTTCGTGGTGCTGGTCGTGACAGGTGTGTTCCTCGCCTTCTTCTTCGAACCGTCGACCCGTGAGGTCGTCTACGACGGCCCCTACGAGCCGCTGCGCGGCCTGCGAGATGTCCGCCGCGTACCGTTCGGCGCTCGAGCTGAGCTTCGAGGTGCGAGCGGGACTGGTCATGCGCCAGATCCACCACTGGTCGGCGCTCGTGTTCGTCGGGGTGATCGTCGTGCACCTCGGGCGGGTGTTCTTCACCGGTGCGTTCCGACGACCCAGGGAGCTCAACTGGGTCGTCGGCGTGACGCTGCTGCTGCTCGCCATCGCCAACGGCTTCTTCGGCTACTCGCTGCTCGACGACCTGCTCTCCGGAACCGGACTGCGCGTGGCCTGGTCGATCGCCCTGTCCGTGCCGGTGGTGGGCACCGCACTCGCCTTCGGCCTGTTCGGCGGCGAGTTCCCCGCGGCCGCGACGATCCCGCGCTTCTACACGCTGCACGTCCTGGTGGTGCCGGCCCTCATCGTCGCGTTGCTCGGCGTGCACCTGGGACTCGTCTGGCGTCAGAAGCACACCCAGTACCCGGGAGGGCATCGGCGCGAGGACAACGTGGTCGGGCGCCGCCTCTGGCCCGCCTTCGCCTCGCGTTCGCTCGGGCTGTTCCTCCTGACCGCGGCGGTGCTCTGCGGATTGGGCGGACTGGCGCAGATCAACCCGGTCTGGGTGTACGGACCCTTCAGCCCGACGGCGACCGCGGTGACTTCGGCGTCGCAGCCCGACTGGTACATGGGATGGCTCGACGGGGCGCTCCGCCTGTTCCCCGCCTGGGAGATCACTCTGTTCGGGTTCTCGGTGCCGAGCGCCTTCTTCCCGGGTGTCCTGCTCCCGACGCTCGCCTTCGGACTGCTCTACGCCTGGCCGTTCCTCGAGGCGCGAGTCACCGGGGACCGGGCCGACCCACCACCTGCTCGACCGACCTCGTGACGTGCCGTTGCGCACGGCGATCGGTAGCGCCACGTTCGTGTTCTTCGGGATCCTCTTCCTCGCCGGGAGCAACGACGTGCTCTCGGGGCTCGTGGGGGTCGGCGCCCGAGACGCTGACCAACGTGTTCCGCCTCGCGGTGTTCCTCGTCCCGGCCGGCACGTTCCTGGTGACCCGCAAGCTGTGCAGGGATCTGCGCGACAGCGGCCTGCACCCGATCCGCGGCATGGCCACCCACGAGATCGCACGCGACGGCAGCGGCCAGCTCCTCGACACCGACGAGGACGAGCCCGACGACGACGAGCCGACCGACGACCTCAGCCCGTCTCCACCTCGTGGGCGTAGCCGATGATCGCGATCAGCAGCGCCGCCACCGCGGGGAACGTGATCCACGCCGTGAAGGCCAGCCCCGCACGCGATCCCGATGCAGGCGAGGCCCATGAACAGCGGCCAGACGCTGCCCGAGGGGAACTCGCCGACCTCGGCCGGGGCGTCGTCGCGTTCGTTCGGATCGGCCATGTCCTCCGGGCGATCGCCGTCGCGGCGATGGATGCCCCAGAGGTACCCGGCCAGGCCGGCGAGCGATGCCGTGCAGGCGAACAGCAACAGCGAGCCGACCGGCTCCCGGGACAGCACGAAGTAGATCACCGCGAACACCAGCACGAGCGCGGAGAGCCCCGCGTAGGTCCGCCACTCCGCCGTCACGGGCTCGTCTCGTCCCGTCGGTCGGCGGCCTGTGTCGCGACGCGTGCCTCGCGGAGGTCGTGGGCGGGCCGTTCGGAGCGGATGGGTGGCACGGTGTCGAAGTTGTGCGGCGGCGGCGGGCTGGTCGTCGCCCACTCCAGGGAGTTCGCCTCCCACGGGTCGTCGCCGGCCGGAGGGTCGTGGCGTGACACCCAGATGTTGACCAGGAACAGCGCGACGGCGAGCGCGACCATGACCGAGCCGACCGTGGACATGGCGTTCAGGTAGGTCAGCCCTGCCGACTCCGGGTAGTCGGCGAAGCGCCTCGGCATGCCGCGAGACCGAGGATGTGCTGCGGGAAGAACGTCAGGTTGAAACCGATGAACAGCAGCAGCGCCTGGGCGCGGCCGAGCCCTTCGTCGGAGCCGGTGGCCGAAGAACTTCGGCCACCAGAAGAACAGTCCGGCGAACATCGCGAACACCGACGAACCGAGCAGCACGTAGTGCATGTGGGCGACGACGAAGTAGGTGTCGTGCACGTGGTAGTCGAACGACGGCACCGCCAGCATCGGCCCGGTGAGACCGCCGATCAGGAAGATCACGATGAAGCTGATCGCGAAGAGCATGGCGCTGTCGGCGCGGAGGTGTCCGCCGAGCATCGTGCCGATCCAGTTGAAGATCTTCACGCCGGTCGGCACCGCGATGATGAGCGTCGTCGCCGCGAAGAACGCCCCGTACACCGCGCCGGTCGTGTACATGTGGTGCGCCCACGTGGCGACCGAGTAGGCGCCGATCGCCAGCGTGGCGAGCACGAACGCCTTGTACCCGAAGAGCGGACGGCGCGAGAACACCGGGATCACCTCGCTGATGACCCCGAAGAACGGCAGCGCGACGATGTACACCTCCGGGTGGCCGAAGAACCAGAACAGGTGCTGCCACACGATCGGGTCGCCGCCGCGGGACGGGTCGAAGAACGCCCCGCCGAACTGGCGGTCGACGAACAACATCGCGAGTGCCGCGGTGATCACCGGGAAGGTGAGCAGGATCAGCAGCGCGACGACGAACATCGTCCAGGTGAAGATCGGCAGGCGGAACATCGTCATGCCCGGTGCTCGGAGGGTGAGCACGGTCGCGATGATGTTCAGCCCCGTCAGCGTCGTCGCCACGCCGAGCAGGGCGAGCCCTGTCACCCAGAGATCGGGCCCGGCGCCCGGTGAGTACAGGCCGTCCGACAGCGGGGTGTAGGCGGTCCAGCCGAAATCCGCGGCGCCGCCCTCGGTGGCGAAGCCCGACAGCACGACCAGGCCGCCGCCGACGAAGAGCCAGTACGACAGCGCGTTGAGCCGCGGGAAGGCCATGTCGGGGGCGCCGACCTGCAGTGGCACCAGGTAGTTGGCGAGCCCCGAGGCCATCGGCACCGCGAAGAGGAACATCATCACCGTGCCGTGCATCGTGAACAGCTCGGAGTAGCGCTGTTGGGACACGACCTGCAGGCCGGGCTCGGCCAGCTCCAGGCGCATGATCGACGCCATCAGCCCGCCGATCACGAAGAACGCGAACGCGCTGCCGATGTACAGCAGCCCGATCCGCTTGTGGTCCGTGGTGGTCAACCACCCGACCAGGCCGGCACGGGCGACGTCTGCGGACGAGGCTCCGTGCGACGGCAACGCGCGGGCCTCGTCGCCGGTCCGCGCCACCGAGGTCACGAGCGCTGCTCCTGACGCCAGCGGTCGAAGCGGTCGGCGTCGACGACCTGCACGGCGAAGTTCATGCGCGCGTGGTCGAGGCCGCAGAACTCGGCGCAGTGGCCCCTGTAGGTCCCTCGTTCCGACGGTGTGATGTCGAGCGTGTTCGTCCGGCCCGGGACCAGGTCCCGCTTGGTGCCGAAGTGCGGGACGAAGAACGAGTGGATCACGTCGGGGCTGCGGAGCTCGAGCCGCACGGTACGTCCCTCCGGCAGGACCATCAGCGGGTCCTCGCCGGCCTGGCCCACCACTTCGACCCCGTCGCCGTAGTCGAAGCTCCATCCCCACTGGAAGGCGGTCACCTCGACCACCATCGGGTCGGTGTCCTCGCTCAGGATGCGTTCGCCGGCGACCAACGACATGGCGAACACCGCGGCGACGATCAGGACCGGGATGCCCGTGTAGGTCAGTTCCCACGCGGTGCTGCCGCTGTTCGTCGACGGGGCGACGCCGCGTCGACCCCGACGGATCCCGGTGACGATCGCGAGCAGCAGGAGGCCGATGACGAGTGCCCCCAGCGCGGTCGCGGCGGCGAGCAGGATCCTCCACTCGGTCAGCACCACATCCGCTTCGTCGCTCGCGGGTTCGGGGAATCCAGCGGTCCCGCACGCCGCCAGCACCACCGCGGACCCGAGGCAGGTCGTGAGTGCGAACGCGACCGACCGCCGGGCGGGGCGACCGAGGGCGGAGCTGGATGCCATCGAGGACCGCCCTACCCGCCGCAACGGGTGACAGACCACTCGACGGCGGGATCAGAGCGGAGCGCGGCGGGTCGGCGCGACGGGTTCCGATCGCACGACGCCCGGGTAGGGGGCGACGATGCAGACCAGCACCGACGCCGATCCGCGCACGGCCGGCCCACCACAGGGGCCTCACGATCCGGAGCGACTGGCGGGCTACCGCGCCGTCGCAGCCGTCTACCTGGGCGGTGTGGTGGTCGCCGGCGCCGGTCTCGCCCGGCGCAGGGCGACCCGGCCGACGCGTTCGATCACCCAGGAGTGGAGCGATGTCGCGCTGGTCTCGCTGGCCACGTTCAAGGCGTCGAGGTTGCTGACCAAGCAGACCGTGACGTCGCCGTTGCGAGCACCGTTCACCGAGTTCACCGGTCCGGGCGGACCCGGCGAGGTCAACGTGCGCGGCGACCGGTACCGGGTGGCGACGCTCGGTCGGGGAGCTGCTCAGCTGCCCGTTCTGCCTCGACGTGTGGTTGGCGAGCGGATCGACGGTCGCGCTGCGACTGGCACCCGGTCCGACCAGGGTCGCCCTGGCCACCCTGGCGTCGGTCGGCCTCGCCGACATGCTGCACTTCGTCTACGTGGGCCTCGAACACCGCGCCGAGGGGTGAGTCGGCGCGAGTTCGAAGCCTCCCGTGGGGGCGACACGGCAATTCGTGCCGCTGCGTGCCAGCATCACCGCTCGACGGCCCGGGTGGATGCAGCATCCTCCGGGTATGGGAGGGCAGCGACGTGAGTCCGTGGCCCTGGACCGAGGAGGAGTGATGGCGAAGTCGATCGTGTTGCCCGAAGGAGCAGAGCCCCGTCACGAGGACGGGCACGGGCTCGACGCAGCCGCGCCGACCGAGATCCCCCCCAGAGGGTGGAAGGACGTGGCGCTGCGTGTGAAGGACGATCTCCGCAACGACCACATCTCGTTGTCCGCGGCCGGCGTCGCCTTCTTCGGGTTCCTCGCCTTCATCCCCGCGCTCGCCGCGGTGATCAGCGTGTACGGGCTGATCGCCGAACCGGCCGACGTGCGGTCGCAGATGGCGGAGCTGTTCACCGCGCTGCCCGCCGACGCTCGAGAGCTCCTCACCGATCAGATCACGCGGCTCACCGAGGGTTCGAGCTCGTCGCTCGGCATCGGCCTGGTGATCAGCCTCACGATCGCACTCTGGTCGGCGTCGAGCGGCATGGCGCACCTCCTCGAGGCGATCAACATCGCCTACGGCGAGAAGGACGAGCGCGGACCGGTCGCTCAGCGTGGCATCGCCCTGCTCATGACGGTCGGAGTGCTGGTGGTGGTCGGCGTCGCGGCCGCGGGGTTCGCTGCCGCAGCGTCGCTCGGCGACTCGAACCAGGTCGTCCGCTGGATCGTGCGACTCGTCACGTGGGCGATCGCTGCGGTGCTGTTCGTCGGCGTGCTCGCGGTGCTGTACCGCCACGGTGCCGATCGTGACGAGCCGAGGTGGCGCTGGGTCAGCCCCGGCGCGGTGGCGGCGCTGATCGGGTGGTTGGTGGTCACCGTCGGGTTCGGTGTCTACGTGTCGAACTTCGGTTCCTACAACGAGACCTACGGGTCACTGGCGTCGATCGTGATCCTGCTGTTCTGGATGTACCTGTCCGCGTTCGTGATCATGGTGGGCGCCGAGTTGAACTCCGAGCTCGAGCACCAGACCGCCCGTGACAGCACCCGGGGACCCGAGCGGCCGCTCGGGCGCGCGACGCCGAGGTCGCCGACACGATCGGCGTCCGTTCCTAGGGTGCCGGTCCGCTGCTCGGTCAACCCGCGGCGACCCGCCGCCGGGCGGCATCGACCACGGGCAGCTCACCCAGCACCCCCTGCACCATCGCGAGCGGGTACTGGACCACCTCGGCGGCCAGGCGCTCGACGAGTCGGTTGGAGCCGGGGGCGATCAGGTCGTGCCATGCATCGGGCACGGTCGCCAGCGTCGCGAGCATGAACGGCCGGCCGATGCCCCGAGCGGGCTCGTCGAGGCCCTCGAGCTGCACCGTGGCATCGAGCAGTCGACGGGTGAGCCTCGAGACCGACAGCTCCGGGGTCCACGCGTCCATCCGCTCACGCAGCTGGGCCATGGTGGTCGGCAGCTCGCCGTCGTCGATGAGCGGCAGCGGCAGCGTGCCCGCCTGCAGCGCGGCGCGTTGGTCCGGGTCGTCGAAGATCTCGTCCAGATCGACCCGCTGATCGAGCAGTGCGGCGTGCGTCGACTGCTCCCGCACGAAGTCGTCCGCCCGTCGACGCGACAGCGAGCCACGGCCGAAGCGTCGTGTCATGACCAGGAACGACTCGGTCAGCGTCATCGAGACCCACGCCGTCTGGTGCAGGTCGGTGGCGTCGAACCGGGTGCCGTCGGCGCCGACGCCCTGCACGGTGCGGTGCATGGCGCGGACGCGCCGGGCGGAACGGAACACCTCGTCCATCGAGCCGAGGTTCTGGGCCTGGACGTACGCTCCTGTTCGACCCACCCGGCCGAGGAAGTCCTCGTAGAACTTGCCCGTGCTGTCGGTCGCTGTCGGGATCGGCACCGACAACGTCTGCAGCAGCGCCGCCCTCAGCCCGGCCAGCGCCTGCGCGGGCTGACCGACGACCTCCCAGGTGGCCGACCCGGGCCCGAACAACCCCGGATCGCCCGGGGTGGCGTGCTCGTCGAGCGTGCTGGAGAACATGCCCGTGCGCTCGAGCAGCTCGTTGCGCAGCGGTGGAATTCCCTGGGGCAGGACCCTGGAGACGACCGAGTTGGGAGTGGGGAGCACGAGCGTCATGTCGTCGTCCTCGGGGGCAGTCGCAGCAGCCAGCGGAAGGTGTCGCGGGCATCGGCGCGGATGGTGTCGTCGTCGTCGAGTCGGAGGGTGGTGGTGGGGGTGAGCAGCATCGAGTGCGTGACGCGGGCGAGGATCTCGGCGAGGGGAGCGGGGTCGAAGCGGTCGATCCGCCCCTCGTCCATGAGTCGCTCGATGTGGCCCGTCAGGTACTCGGCTCCCGCCCGGATGATCGGCCAGCCCCCGGTGGTCAACCGGGGCAGGACGTCGTCGGGCTCGGTCTCGATCAGGCGGCGGAGCAGCGGCTGGTCCCGGAGTCTGCGGGCGACGACGACGGTCACCTCGGCGAGCTGGTCCTCGGGGGCGCCGGCGGGGTCGACGTGGGACTCGACCTCGGTGAGGAAGCGTCGGGTCTCACGCAGCACGACCGCCGCGACGATGCCGTCCTTGGATCCGTACCAGCGGTAGAGCGTGGCCGGGCTGATGCCGCTGCGCCGCGCGATCTCGTTCACGCTGGTCCGCCGGATCCCGAAGTCGAGGAACGCGGCGAGTGCGCCGTCGAGTGCAGCGCCGCCGGCGTCGTCGGCGGCAGCGCCGACGGTGTCTCGCTCCTGGACCAGGTCGAGCAACCCGGCCGACTCGGGTGGTGGGACCATGAGAGAAGACTCGTCTCATTCTCTCATCACGTCAATGGGCTCCTGTCGGAGCGGATGCCCGTCGGTACCGGGATGATCCTCAGAACCGCTTGATGACCAGGACGACGTCGTCCCTGGTGTTCTCCGGTTCGAGGTCCCGGAGCAGGCCATCGGCGATGGCCTGGACGGCCAGTCCCTCGAGCTGGGCGACGGAGTCGGCGAGCCGGGCCATGCCGATGTCGAGGTGCTCGCGTCGTCGCTCGATGAGGCCGTCGGAGTACATGACGATCAGCCCGGCGTCGCTCACGTCCTCGGACGCCTCGGTACGGGCCACTCCGGGCACCGCAGCGAGCGGCGGTCCGCCGTTCGCGTCGAGCCAGCGGTGCCCCGACGCCGTCCGACACCAGGGGGGGCGGGTGACCGGCACGGGCGTAGGTCATCCGTCGGGCCGCCCGGTCGTACACGACGCAGACCACGGTGGTGCCCATCGCCCCGTCGAGCGCGCCCGCGAACGTGTCGAGACCCTCGATCACCTCGGCGGGCCGACGACCCTCGAGCAGCATGGCCCGTGCCGCCGAGCGGAGCTGTGCCATCACCGTCGCGGCCTCGAGCCCGTGTCCCACGCAGTCACCGACGACCAGCGCTCGACGGTGGTCGTCGAGGTCGATGACGTCGTACCAGTCGCCACCCACGGCGAGTGCGCCGGCAGCGGGCAGGTAACGGGCAGCGATGGTCGGCAGGTCACTCGCGGAGGGCAGCATGGCCGCCTGGAGCGTGTCGCTGATGTGGCGGAACTCGCCGAGCTCGACGCTGCGTCGGTAGGCCCCGTCGAGCGCGTTGCTGATGCTCTCGGCCACGGCGTGCACGAACCGCTGGTGGTCCGGGTCGAACGCCCGGTGCGGGTTCGGCGCGATGACCAGCGCACCGGAGATGTCGCTGAAGGTCCCGCCCAGCGGCGAGGCGACCAGTTCGACCGGATGCCCCGGGATGCCGTCACCGCCGATCGTGAGCGTCGTGCCGGCGAGCACGGCGTCGAGATCGATGCGATCCCTCGGGGAGACCTCACCCCGGCGGTTCGAGGCCATCAGCACGACTTCGTGCTCGACGTGCAGGAACAGGTCGACGGTCGGCACCTCGGACGGGTGGTCGCCGAGTGCCTTGACCGCAGCGACACAGGCGTCGGTCACCTGCGTCGTGTCGGCGAGCGCCACGTTCAGGTCGGTCAGGCACTCCAGTCGACGCTGTTGGATCACATGGTGGGTGGTCTCGACCGACAGGTCCAGCACGCCGCGGACCGTGCCCTCGTCGAACAGCGGGCTGTAGGAGAAGGTGAAGAAGCTCTCCTCGACGAATCCGTTGCGTTCGACGAGCAGCGGCAGGTCCTCGTCCCAGGACGGCTGTCCGGTCTGCAGCACCGACTCGAAGAGCGGGCCGATGTCGTCCCAGACCTCGGGCCAGACCTGCGGCGCCGACGCCCCGAGGGCGCCGGGGTGCTTCTCGCTCCCGAGCATCGGGCGATACCCGTCGTTGTAGATCTTCGTCAGATCCGGTCCCCAGACGATCAACGCCGGGAACCGGGTGGTCAGGCAGATGGACACGGCGGTGCGCAGCCCCTGCGGCCACGTCGACGCGGGGCCCAGCGGGGTCGACGACCAGTCGAAGTCGAGCACGGCGCGACCCATCTCGGTGTCGGCAGCGATCGCGGACAACCAGTCGTCGGTGCGCATCGTGTCAGTAGCCGTCACGGTGACCTCTGCGTTCTTCGCCGCCGATCGTATGGACACCATCTTCCCTCGGTCTCGATGCGATCGGGGTGCGAGCCCACCGATTTCGGCGAGAACTCACCCCTCCGGGTGATCAGCGGTGCCGATTCCCCACGGCGCACCCGTCGAAACACCGGTGGACCCTGCGAACGGTTCGACCTCGAGGTCCGTGATCACGACTCCACGCTCGTCGAGGTCGAAGAGCTGCAGACCGTCGTCGACCTCGGCGTCGTCGGTGCCGAACACCACGGCGATCTTGTTCGCTGCGTTTCGTCCGACATCGAGCACCACCTCGAGCGTCGCCGCCGGACCGAGCAGGTCCAGGGTGTCGGACACGACCGAGTCCGCGAGACGAGCCGGGCGCCAGAGCATCGAGTCGACGAGCCGCAGCGCGGTCTTCTGAGGGTCGCCCAGGTCGCTCTGCTCGTAGTCGTCGATCTGGTCGAACACCGACTCGTCGGCACCGTCGGCCACAGCTGCGACGTGCCGACGCGACCGGCACAGCCGGCAGTCGTGCACCCGGGCACCGCGGAGTCGGACGAGCTCGGCGGTCACCGGGTCGAGCGCGTCCAGACGGGCGACCGCCTGCATCCACTCCTCGAGTGCAGGCCACAGGCCTTCGGCGCCGTCGGTCGGGCGGGCGGCACCGTCGACGGTGCCGAAGAGCTGACGCAGGGCGGCCCGCATGCGGAGCCCCTGGTCGAACACGTACACGGCCTGCACGACCGGGAACGACAGCTCGCCGAGTCGCCCGAAGCAGCGTCGGCGCAACTCCTCGCGGGTGCCGGCGACATCGATGACGAACTGCTCGGTCAGCTCGAGCACCGCCCGGTCGGTGGCGTCGAACAGCGGCGAGGTGGGCCACGACGACAGCGAGTCGACCACCGCCGGGTCGAGCGGCCCCAACGGCGCCAGGCCGTCCTGCGCACCCGCGAGCAGCATCGAGATCCGCCGACGGGACAGCTCCAGCAGCCGCGTCGGCGCGACCGCTTCGAGCGCCCCGACCACGCGGTCGTAGGCGTCGAACGCGGCAGGGGCGAGATCCCGCACGTCGATGGGGTCGACAGGTTGGGAGGGCACGCTCCGACCCTATCGACCGGCCCGGTCGAGCGCCCGGGTGAGTCCGGCGTCGGACGGGTACGTGGACGGAACGCCACGACGGAGGGAGCCCCCGGTGCAACTCGCTCGACCGTGCGAGCCGCAGGCCGCAGACCTCGAGACGCCGGATCGCGCCCCGCCGACCGCCGCGCAGGACTCCCGCGGCACACGCTGGTGGATCGAGGTGGGCGCTGCGCTCGTCGTGGCGCTGGCCTATCTGCTCGGCCCCCGCTCGGTGCCCGGACCCGAGCTCGTCGCACGGGCCGAGGCGAGCTCGTGGTCGCTCTTCGCGCTCGAGCAACGGCTACGCCTCGACATAGAGGCCGGCGTGCAACGGGTGCTGACCGATGCGGGGCTGCTGGTGCCGGTGAACTGGCTCTACGGCACGCTGCACTTCGTCGTGACCGCGGCTGTGCTCGTGTACCTCTATCGCCTGCGACCGGGGCACTACCAGCGATGGCGCTGCGCCTTCGTCGTCTCGAGCGTCGCTGCGTTCCTGGTGTACCGGTGGTGGCCGGTCGCTCCGCCCCGCCTGCTCGTCGACGAGTCCGGGGCGCCGCTGCTGGTCGACACCCTCGCGGAGCACTCGGCGCCGTGGACGTTCCACTCCGGTGCCATGAGCGAGGTGGCGAACCAGTACGCCGCCATGCCGAGCATGCATGCCGGGTGGGCGTTGTTCTGCGCGTTGGCGCTGGGCATCGGCCGCGTGCCCGGGGTACGGCTGGCGCTGCTGTCGTATCCGGCGCTGGTCACGGTCGTGATCGTCGGCTCTGGCAACCACTACCTGCTCGACGCGGTCGGCGGCTTCGTCGTGGTCGGTCTCGGCCTGCTGGTCGCGACCGCCGGCACCGGCGAGACGCGCTCAGCGCGCCGGGCCGGCGTCGATCAGCGCTCGTCGACGGAGCGTCGTTCGACGACCTGACGGATGGTCTCGAAGAAGCGGTGGTTGGCCTGGTGGCGCCAGCGCGCCCCGTCGACCATGCGGGGACCCCACTCCGGGAACTGCTCCTCGAGGGGTGCGACGACGTGGTCGAGCCACTCCTTGCCGTGGCGGGGGTCGGCCACTGCGTGCTCCTCGTAGAAGGGCAGCGTGCCCTCGGGAGCGTCGACGCGGCGCAGCGCGGCGAGCACCGAGCGGCAGCGAGGGCCGGCCTGCATCTCGAGCAGACCGAGCGCACCCAGCAGCTCCGGCTGGAGGGAACGGTTGGTCGCGAGGACTCCGCCGAGCACCGTTCGGTGGAGCGCCTCGACGGGCAGTTCGGACCGGGGGAGTCGGGGCATCCGGCTGGCGGCGACCAGATCGTCGTGCAGCACGGTGTGCACCTGCGAGAGCTCGCCGCGACCCATCTCGTCCCAGTAGTTCGCGCCCAGCGTCACCTTGGGTCCGTCGTGGATGCCCACCTGTGCCAGGGCGACGAGGTCGTCGAACCCGGCGTCCGGCCCGCCCTCGTGCGCGAGGAAGTCGACGATCTGCTCCCAGCTCGCCTCCTCGGCCAGCCATCGGTAGACCTCGGGGACGAGCTCGGCCGCGCCGACGTGGCGCATGGCGGACACCGCCGTCGACCCGGGCGCCAGCTCCAGTCCGTCGCCCTCCACCCCTGCGCGCACTCGATCCATGTAGCGGGCCTCGAGGTCACGCTTCAGCTCGAGCACGACGGGATGGAACTGGAAGCGTTCGCGGCCGCCGAGCGTCGGCACGGGTGCCATCCACAGATCGGTCAGGTCGAGCAGAGTCACCAGCTCGTCGCGCTCGTCGACGGCGTGGGACGCGCGCAGCTCGTTCCACACGTCGGCGTCGTCGACGGTCATGGCCAGGTCGAGGCGGACGTGCAGCGGGGTGGTCACGTCGACCTGGCGGCGCCTCGGTCGAGGGGCGGACAGCAGTGTGGACGGGCTCATCGTCGGCCTCCTCGATGCGAGTGGTGGATGGACGAGCGCTCACGGCGCACGAGTGAGAGCACCGCCCGTCGCGGGTCGTGCTCGCGGACCTCGTCGATGCAGAGTGCATCGGGCAGCAGGGGTGCGACCTCCGACGCCTGGGCAGCACCTGCGACCTGCACCAGCGCCACACCGTGTTCGTGCAGCACGACATCGATCACCTCGACGCAACGCCGGAGGAGTGCGAGACCGTCCGGTCCCCCGTCGATCGCACGGAGAGGATCCGCAGGGAACGTCGACACCTCGTCGGTGGGCAGGTACGGCGGATCGGCCAGCACCACGGGGTAGCGCTCGGTGCTGGCGGTGAGCTCGGCGAGATCGATGCAGCGGATCTCGACCCGGTCCGCCAACCCGGCGGACGCGGCGTTGTGCCGGGCGAAGCCACAGGCCGACTCGCAGACGTCGACCTGCAGGAGGTCGCGGGTGGAACGACGGATCACCTCGAGCCCGATGTGTCCGGCTCCGCAGCAGAGCTCGAGCATCGGCCCCTTGGGGGCGGAACCGGCGAGCTCGACCGCCCAGTCGCTCTGGAGCACCGTCCAGGCACGCGGCTCGAGCACCGTGTCGTCGTAGTCGATGGTCAGGCCGCCGAAGATGGTCTGCCGGCGTTCGGTCGTGGTGGTCACGGCCCGAAACTACCCGGGGCACTGGGCGCCGAAACGCTGTTCACCCCCGCAGCTCCTCGGCCCGGAAGCGGAACGTGTCACCCCGGTCGACGTAGTGGATCCTCGTCGCCAGCTTCTCCTCGGCGGCCGCTCGACGGAAGTCGTCGAGCGGCGAACGGAAGACCGTGTAGTCGTCGTAGTGCACCGGGAGCGCGTGGCGCGGTGCCAGGCATCGGAGCGCCTCGACACCCTGGTGGGCGTCCATCGTCAACCGGACGCCCAGGACCCGCGTGCCGCCCAGGTGCAGCACTGCCAGGTGGAGGTCGGGGCAACGGCGGGGGATCTCGCGGAGCCGATCGTGCAGCAGCGTGTCGCCGGAGACGTAGAGCCGCAGCGTGGGCTCGCCGCGGTTGGCGAACTCCCACACGCTTCCCATCACCGGCGGCAGCAGGGCGTGGAGCGGCACGGGCGCGTGACGGGCCGGTGCGGCGGTGATCCGCAGCTCCCGGCCACCCCGCCGGAGCACCTGGGTCTGCCAGGTCCTGAGAGGACGACGGTCGACGAAGCCCTGCCGGCGGAGCTTGCGCGCCGCGTGGACGGTCGTCACGATCGGGACGTCCTTCGGCAGCTCGCGCGCGGCCCGGTCGTCGAAGTGGTCGCCGTGGTGGTGGGACAGCACGATCGCGTCGAGTGGCGGCAGGTCCGCCACCCGGAGCGCCGGCTCGGTGAGGCGCCGGCTGCGGAGACCGCCCCCGAGCGGCGCGTGTTCTCCCCGGTGGAGGAAGTTGGGGTCGGTCAGGACGGTGAAGCCGCCGTGGCGCAGCAGGACCGTCGCGGTCCCGATGAAGGTCAACTCGCCTGCGTCGTGGCTCATGTCGGCCCGACCATCGGGAGCGAGCTCGATGACGGGGTGTTGCATGGCAGGGGGCCTCCTCGGGTGCCGACGCCCGCTCGGCGCCGGAATCGTGTCGCCGTCTGCGCACCTACCCGGGTGCTCGCCCGTCAGTCACAGAGGGGCGGCGGGCCCTCGGCGAGGTTCCGTCGCCGGGCCCGTGGGTACTGCCAGTCATGCGTTCGACCAGCGACCCCGCGCCCCAGCTCACCTCGCCCCACGAGCCGCCTCAGCTCACCTCGCCCCACGAGCCGCCTCGGACAGGACGCCGCCGGCCGTCGCTCGCAGGGGCGCACCGATGAGCGGCGGTGCGACATCGCTGTGGTGGCAGCGCGACGCCACCGACCATGCGGATCAGCCCGCACATGACGTGCCGCCCGCCGGCTCCGGGACCCGGTTCGACGCGGTGGTGATCGGCGCGGGGATCGCCGGGTTGATGATCGCCTCGCAGCTGGCGGCGAGCGGGCGGTCCGTCTGCGTCCTCGAGGCCCGTGGGGTCGCCGCCGGAGTGAGCGGCTCCAGCACCGCCAAGGTCAGCGTGTTGCACGGCGCGACCTACCACCGGCTCGAGCAGCGTCGAGGAGCCGATGTCGCAGCGTCCTACGCCGCTGCGAACCAGGCAGGCATCGAGATGTACGAACGACTGATCCGGCAGCACGGCATCGACTGCGGCTGGGCGCGACTCGATGCCGTGACCTACAGCGCCGACCCGGGGCAGACCGACCTGATCGAACGCGAGCTCGAGGCGGCCCGCGCTGCGGGGCTCCCGGTGCTGTCCACCACGGAGCTCCCCACGCCGTTCCCCGTCGAGGCAGCGGTGCGCTGTGCCGATCAGGCGATGTTCGACCCGGTGCGGTTCTGCCGAGGTCTCGCCGACGCGCTGCGGCGCGACGGGGTGGAGATCCACGAGGGTGTCCGGGTCCGCCACGTGACGGCCGGTCCGCCGCACGTCGCCCACACCGACCTCGTGTCGTACCGCGCTCCCGTCCTGGTGGTCGCGACGCAGTTGCCCGTGTACGACCCCGGACTCTTCTTCGCCCGCTGCTCGCCGGTCCGGTCGTACTCGCTGGCCGCGACCCTCGCCGAGCCGGTGCCGGAGCTCATGACGCTCAGCGTGGACGAGCCCGCCCGCTCGATGCGGCCCCTCGAGCTCGGCAGCTCCACCGGCGTGTTCGGCGGCGGGTCGCACCGCGTCGGTGAGGGCGGCGACACCCGCCGGTTCCACGCCGACCTCGAAGCGTGGGTCCGCGAGCACTTCGATGTCCGCTCGATCGACGCGTGGTGGTCGGCCCAGGACTACGAGTCGACCGACGGGGTGCCGTTCATCGGACGGATGCCGCACGCTCCCCAGGGCGTCTACGTCGCCACGGCGTTCAAGAAGTGGGGCTTCACCGCCGCGGCGGTCGCCGGGCGCCTCGTCGCGGATCTCGTCGACGAGCGCGACGACCCGTGGTCGTCGACCTTCGACGCCACGCGGGTGGGAGTCGACCTCGAGGGCGCCGGCGAGCTCGTCCAGAGCAACACCAAGGTCGCGGTGCACTTCGTCGGCGACCGCCTCGCGACGATGCGACCGAAGGGGCTCGAGGTCCTCGAGCGGGGCGAGGGCGCGATCGTCGAGGTCGACGGCGAGAAGCTGGCCGGCCATCGGGACGACACCGGAGCGCTGCACCTGGTCTCGGCGCGGTGCACGCACCTCGGGTGCCTGGTGGCGTGGAACAGCGCCGAGCGGTCCTGGGACTGCCCGTGTCACGGCTCGCGCTTCGACGTGGACGGCGCGGTGCTCACCGGACCGGCCACGCTGGAGCTGCCGCGGCGCTCCATCGACTCACCGGCGGACTGACCCCGACGCGGATCGGCCCCGGGCCGGCAGTGCCGACCCGGAGCCGACCGGGGGGAGAGACAGAGCGAGCGCCCGATCGGGATCAGCGTCCCAGGACGTCGCGCACCTTGCCGACGACCGCCTCGGCGGCGGCTCCGGCCTTCCGGGCGAAGCTGCTCTTCGCCTGCGTGACCACGAGCTCCTGCTGCATGGACGCGGCCCACTCGAGGTGCTCCTCCTGCACCGGCATGAGGGTGGCGACCGCCGTCTCGATCGCCACTCGAGCGTCGGAGCCCTCGTCGAGTCCCTCGGCGAGGGACCGCAGCAGCGACGTGTTGGCCACGCACATGGTCGAGGCCAACAGGACCGCCTCGATGCCCTTGAGCTCGATGGTCAGCTGATCCGCAGAACCGGCGAGCAGGAACGCCTCGAGCAGCTTCGAGTCCGTCGCCTCGGTCATCCGTGCCGGTGGACTCGCGTAGTGCAGCGGCACCCCGAGCTGCTCCATCAGCCGTTCGAGCACCCCGACAGCGGTGACCGCGTCGGTCTGGAACTGCGAGAAGCGGTGCTTCGCCATCGGGTTGTCGGTGCGGGCCTCGAGCGCCTTGTACAGGTTGAGGCCCGTCCGCTCGTGCGTCGTGCACGACGCGAGCAGGTCGGCGACGAAGGGGCCGTTCAGTCCGGTCCCGGCCGCGACCTGCGAGAGCTGGTCATCGGCGACGAGTCGGTCGGGATGGACGACCATCGTGGGGCCGGGCTTCGCGACCGCGTCGGTGTTCCAGGTGATGGGTGTGGACAGTTCGTCGGACATGTTCGTCGTTCCTCGGTTCACTTCACCGGCTGCGCGTCGCGCAGCCGCTCGACGGGATGGGCGCCTTCGGTCTCGAGCCGGTACTCGTGACCGAACTCCTCGCGGTGCTGGTCGATGACCTCTTCGCTCGGCACCATGCCTGCGTTGACGGCCTTCTGGTAGTCCTCGTAGCGCGTGTGCGGATCGGCGCCGTACCTGGTGCCCTCGGTCGTCATGTCGACCTGGCCGGCGAGGACCTGTCGGACGAACTCCTTGTTCGGTTCGAACGAGACCGGCTCGGGCAGCTGGGCGGGCAACCCGATCTCGATCGGCTCGCGACCCTCGTAGCGATGCAGCATCTCGCACGCCGTCTGCAGCTGGGTGATCTCCATGTTGAGGTGCAGCTCCCAGAGTGCCCGAATGCGCTCGTCGGGCTCCTGCTGCATGAAGGAGTGGTACAGGTAGCACTCGTTGTACTCGCGCCAGACCCACTGCTCGATCCACGTCTGCGCCGGGTCGAGCAGTGACTCGTACTGGGTGACGTGCTGCTCCTCGATCTCCTTGATCTCGGCGTAGAGCGACCGGGCGATCGGTTCCATCGGGCGGTTGCCGATGGTCATGTAGAAGTTCATGACCTGTTGTTCGGCAGCGATGATCGTGAGCGTGTTGAGCGTCGTCTGCGGGTGCGTCGAGTGCTTCTCGGTGTGGCAGCGGATGTCGTCGAACGGGTGGCGGTGCTCCTGGATGGTCGGCCGACCCGGCATCACCTCGGTGAGGGCGTCGACGATCCGCTCGGCCTTCTTGCCCTCGAGCATCTCGTACAGGTTGGCGTAGCGGTACAGGTGGTCGAAGTCCTCGAGCAGGCCGAACTCGAGGGTCTGGCGCACGTAGGGATCGGGTTCGTTGCGAGCCAGCCACGCGGTCAGGTCGACGGCTTCCTGCTCGAAGCCGAGCGTCAACTCGAGGGTCGACTCGTCGCCGGGGATGAGCCAGTTCACGGCGGTCTGCTGCTGCTGCTCGATCCGGCGGGACAGCGCCAAGGTCCGGAGGATCTCCGGCACGTCGGTGTGGCGGGCGAACTGGTGCGAGAACATGATCGACTCGACCTCGATCCCGTTCATCAGGATCACCCGGCACCGGGTGTACGGGTCGACGTCCTCGCTGACAGAGGGCTCGACCACCTGCTCCGACCAGCTCCGCAGCTGCTTGTCGATGGGTACGCCCTTCTCGGTCAAGGGATCAAACGTCATGGTGGGCCTCCTGTGGTCCGGCGTGGCCCACCGGCTACCCAGGCTCGCTCGCTGCAGAACGTGGTCCGGTCCAGAACGCCCCTAGGGGTGGTTCCCCCGAACAATCCGACGCTCGGTACTCGGGCCGGAGTCGACGGGTAGGAGCGCGTCGGGCGAGGCCGCGATCGGGTCCGACCCCCAGAACAGACACGAGGACAGAACGGACACGAGGAGTGATCATGGCATCGAGTTCAACGACGAGTAGCTCGCCGGTGCCCGCACCACCGGCGGCAGGCGGATCGGCGGGTGCGGGCACAACGGACGAGTCGACGCTGCAGCGGGGTGCCGAGGCGGTCGGCGAGCATGCCGGCACCGCCGTGGATGCGGCGAAGGGCGAGGCGGCGCAGGTCGTCCGTTCCGCGACCGAGCACGCCCGGACGCTCCTGGACAGCGCCGGGAGCGAGCTCCGCACGCAGGGCGAGGCACAGGCAGGCCGGATGGCTGCGTCGCTGTCGACGATGTCCGGGGAGCTGCAGCACTTCGCTGACGATCCCGAGACCACCTCGCCGTTGACCGATGTGGCCCGAACGTTGTCGGACGCCACCGGACGGGTGGCCCGACGTCTCGACGAGGGCGGGACCGATGCGGTGGTGCAGGACGTCGCACGCTACGGACGCACCCACCCGGTGAAGTTCGTCGCCATGGCAGCGGCCGCCGGCTTCGTGGTCGGCCGGATCCTCCGCAGCAGCGACACCGGCGCGCTGCGACAGTCGATCAGCGAGGGCGCGGGGTCCGCGTCGGACTCCGAGGCGTCGGACGATCAGACCCGGTCATCCGGAGTCGGCGAGGCAGGGCCCTCGGGAGCCTCGCCGCCGATCGAGTCGGCGGTCGCTGCGGGCACCGCTCGCACCGCACTCGTCGCGGACGCCCCCGAGAGCAGTCCGTCGCCAGGAGGTGTGCTGCCGTGAGCGCACCCGAGTACCCGACGAAGGGGCGGGATCTGGCGGTCGAACCCATCGATTCGGACGCCTCGATCGGCGAGCTCTTCGGTCGCCTCGGCGAGGACGTGTCGCAGCTGATCACCAGTCAGGTCGAACTGGCCCGACGCGAGTTGAAGGACGAGGCCCGCGCCGCCGTCCGTGTCGGCGGTCTGTTCGGTGCGGGGGCGATCGCGGCGCATCTGGCGCTGCTCCTGGTCTGCTTCGCCGCGGCGTGGGGGCTGAGCGAGATCGTGCCGGAGGGGGTCGCGTTCCTGATCGTCGCAGTGGTGGTCGGCGCAGTCGCCGCGACCCTGATGGTCGTGGGACGGCGACGGATGGAGATGGCCAAGGACATCGCACCGCAGACGGTGCGATCACTGAAGGAGGACGTGGAGTGGACACGACAGCAGATGAAGTGAGCACGGCGGCGTTGCGCCGCGACATCGCCGACCAGCGTGACGAGATCGGTCGCGATCTCACCGCGATCGGCGACCGGGTCAGCCCCGGGCGCGTGGCGGAGCGGTCCAGGGAACGCGCCCGTCGTCGTGTCGGCGACTGGAAGGACCGCGTGATGGGCAGCACGGAGCAGGCCAGGACGACGATCGGATCGTCATCGTCCTCGTCCTCATCGACGGTCCGCGACACTGCGCGGTCGGCTGGGGACACGGTCGTCGACACCGTCGAGGGACGTCCCGTCGTCGTCGGCCTGGTCGCGTTCGGGATCGGGTTCGTCGCTGGGTCCGCGCTGCCGGCGACCCGACGCGAACGTGACATCGCCCAGGCGGTCGAGCCGCAGCTGGAGACCCTGGCCGAGGGTGTCGGCGGCACGGCCCGCGAGGCTGCGGAGCACCTGCGACCCGTCGTCGAGGACGAGGTGTCCGCGTTGTCCGACGAGGCGAAGCGCGCTGGCGGCGTCCACCGCGGCCACGGCGCGCGATGAGGCCGATGCGACCGTGGGCGACGTGAAGGGCGCCACCTGACGCGCTCATGGATTCGGACTGGCGGATGGGCGCTGCTGGATGGGCACTGGTGGATGAGCACTGGCCGATGGGTATGGCCCATGACGGGGCAGACCGTCCCACGAACACGGAGGAACGATGCGAGCAGTCACATGGCACGGCAAGCGAGACGTGCGGGTCGAGGAGGTCCCGGATCCGAAGATCGAGGTCGCCACTGATGCGGTGATACGGGTCACCACGACCGGCCTGTGCGGCTCCGACCTGCACCTCTACGAGGTGCTCGGCCCGTTCATGGGCGAGGGCGACATCCTGGGTCACGAACCGATGGGCATCGTCGAGGAGGTCGGCGCCGAGGTCACCGGGTTGGCGGTGGGCGACCGGGTCGTCATCCCGTTCAACATCGCCTGTGGGCACTGCTACATGTGCTCCATGGGACTGCACTCCCAGTGCGAGACCACCCAGGTCCATGAGTACGGGTGCGGGGCGTCGCTGTTCGGCTACTCGAAGATGTACGGCCAGGTGCCCGGCGGTCAGGCCGAGTACCTGCGAGTGCCGCAGGCGCAGTTCGGTCCGATCAAGGTGCCCGAGGGGCCGCCCGACGACCGGTTCGTCTACCTGTCCGACGTGATGCCCACGGCGTGGCAGGCGGTGGAGTACGCAGCAGTGCCCGACGGCGGCAGCGTGGTCGTGCTCGGCCTCGGACCGATCGGCGACATGAGCGCCCGGATCGCACGCCTCCGCGGCGCCGAGACCGTGATCGGCGTGGACCTCGTCCCCGAACGACTCGCTCGCGCCGAGTCGAACGGGTTCACGGTGATCGATGTGTCGCGGGTGGGTGACGACCTCACCCCGGTCATCCGGGACCTGACGAACGGCCGTGGTCCCGACTCGGTGATCGACGCCGTGGGCATGGAGGCGCACGGTTCGCCGGTGGGCAAGACCATGCAGCAGTTCGCCGGGCTGCTGCCCGACCCGCTGCAACGGAAGCTGATGCAGACCGCCGGCATGGATCGACTCGGCGCGCTGCACGCAGCGATCGCCATGGTCCGCCGGGGTGGCACCATCTCGATCTCGGGGGTCTACGGCGGTGCCGCCGACCCGATGCCGATGTTGCAGATGTTCGACAAGCAGATCCAGTTCCGCATGGGGCAGGCGAACGTCAAGCGCTGGATCGACGACATCATGCCGCTCGTCGTCGACGACGCGGACCCCTTGGGAGCGGAGTCGTTCGCCACGCATCGGGTGCCGCTCGAGGAGGCGCCGACGGCGTACGCCGCGTTCCAGAAGAAGGAGGACGGCGCCGTCAAGGTGCTCTTCCAGCCCTGAGCGCGCTTCCAGCCCTGAGCGGAGACCGCCATCCGCCACCGGCGCCCTTCGGGGCGCCGGTGGCGCGCGCGGACGCCGGTGGCGAGCGCTGCCGGTTCACTCGTCCGCCGGCGGCAGGTCCTCCCAGTCGGTGTCCGGCGCCAGGTGACCTTCGGCCGGTGCCTCGTCGTAGGGCTGGGCCTCACGCGCAGTGGCCGCGCGGATCGTCCTCGCGTTCGGGGGACGGGTGGTGGCCCACCGGTCTGCCGCCCGGATAGTCCTGGCGGAGGTCGGACGCTTCGGAACCGTCGTGGTCGTCGTGTTCGGGGCTGGAGGTCATGGCCGGCTCCTACCCCGTCGGTGGGTCGTCGACCACCGGCTCCCCGACGGCGCCGTCGTCGATGCCTCCGTCGTCGACGTGCAGCGCCGCCTCCTCGGCGGGCACCGAGCCGTCGTCGGGCTGCTCCGGTGGGCTGGTCGAGCCATCGAGCTCCTGCACCAGCGGGTCCGGGATCTCGCGCTCGACGCTCTCCTCGATCGGTTCGCCCACCTGCTCCTCGGCGGGCGTCAAGCCGTAGTCCTCGACGCCGAGTGGACGGTCGGGGGGATAGCCCGGCTCCACGTCGGCATCGTCGGCGATGCCGAGGTTGTCGCTGTCGAGCGCCTCGGCCTGGTCCAGTGGGGCATCGCCTGTGTCGCTCATGGGCGCGTCGTACCCCCGTCAGGAGTCACCCAATCGGACGGCGTGGAACCGGGCGCCGAGGGTAGGGGTGGCCCGTGACCGAACCACCCACCCATTGGCCCGGCCGTGAACGACCACTGGGCGCCACCCATGACGGCCGGGGCACCAACTTCTCGGTGTTCAGCTCGACCGCCGAGGCGATGTCGCTCTGCCTCTTCGACGACGACGGCCACGAACGGCAGGTTCCGCTCACCGAGGTCGACGCCCACTGCTGGCACGCCTACCTGCCCGACGTCGGTGCCGGCACGCGCTACGGGTACCGCTCACACGGTCGGTGGGCACCCGAGGAGGGACTGTGGCACAACGATGCAAAGTTGCTGCTCGACCCGTACGCGCGCCGGATCGACGGCGAGGTGCAGTGGGATCCTGCGTGCTTCGCCTACTGCTTCGATGCACCCGAGCAGGCGGAACGGACCGACGACGCCCGGTTCATGCCGAAGTCGGTCGTGGCGAGCCCGTGGTTCGACTGGGGACACGACCGCCCACCGGCGACGCCGATGCACGAGACGTTGATCTACGAGATGCACGTGAAGGGCTTCACGGCGTTGCATCCCGAGCTCGATCCTCGGATCCGGGGCACCTATGCCGGCCTGGCGCACCCCGCGGTCATCGACCACCTGACCCGCCTGGGTGTCACGGCGGTCGAGCTGCAGCCGGTCCACGCGTTCGTGCACGACAACCACCTGGTGGAACAGGGGCTGCGGAACTACTGGGGCTACAACAGCATCGGGTTCTTCGCCCCGCATGCCGACTACGCCGCCGGTGACGACCCGGTCGCCGAGTTCAAGCACATGGTCCGCACGCTGCACGAGGCGGGCATCGAGGTGATCCTCGACGTCGTCTACAACCACACCGCCGAAGGCAACCACCTCGGCCCGATGCTGAGCATGCGTGGTCTCGACAACGGCGAGTACTACCGACTCGAGGACGACCGCCGGTACTACCGGGACTACACCGGCACCGGCAACACCCTCGACATGCGCCACCCGCACACCCTGCAGCTGGTCATGGACAGCCTCCGCTACTGGGTGACCGAGATGCACGTCGACGGCTTCCGCTTCGACCTCGCCTCCACGCTCGCCCGCGGGCTGCACGACGTCGACCGACTCGGCCCGTTCTTCGATCTGATCCAGCAGGATCCCGTGGTCAGCGAGATCAAGCTGATCGCCGAACCGTGGGACATCGGCGAGGGCGGTTACCAGGTGGGCAACTTCCCTCCGATGTGGTCCGAGTGGAACGGCCGCTACCGCGACACGGTGCGCGACTACTGGCGGGGAGAGCCAGCGACGATCGCCGAGTTCGCCTACCGCTTCACCGGCAGCTCGGACCTGTACGCCGGTGACTCGAGCCCCGGCTCGTCGATCAACTTCATCACCGCGCACGACGGGTTCACGATGAACGACCTGGTCTCGTACAACGAGAAGCACAACGAGGCGAACGGCGAGGACGGACGCGACGGCGAGAGCCACAACCGGTCGTGGAACTGCGGGGTCGAGGGTCCGACCGACGACGACGCCGTGCTCGAGCTGCGCGGACGGCAGCTGCGCAACATGTTCACCACGCTGCTGCTGTCCCAGGGCGTGCCGATGCTGCTCGCCGGCGACGAGATGGGCCGCACCCAGCAGGGCAACAACAACGGCTACTGCCAGGACAACGAGCTGAGCTGGCTCGACTGGTCGCTGCTCGAGCGCAATGCCGACCTGGTCGACTTCGTCGCAGGACTCAGCCGGCTGCGTCGTGAGCACCCGGTGTTCCGTCGTCGGCGGTGGTTCACCGGACGCAGCGTGCGGGGCGACGAGGTCGGCGACATCGCCTGGTACCGACCCGACGGTTCCCCGATGCAGGACGCGGATTGGGACACCGGGTTCGCTCGGGCGCTCGGTGTGCTGCTCAACGGTCGGGCGATGCCGGACCCGGATCCGCGGGGGAACCCGGTCGTCGACGACACGTTCCTGGTGCTCTTCAACGCGCATCACGGCGCCACGCGTTGGACGTTGCCCGACATCCCCGGTGCCCGAGGCTTCGAGCGGGTCCTCGACACCCGATCGGATCGCATCGGTGAACGCCGCACGGTGCGCACCCCGCGACTGGTGGTGGCGCCGCGGTCGACCGTGGTGCTCGAGGTGCTCCGGTGAGCGTCGGCTCCCCGGCCCCACCGCCCGCCGCGTCGCGGCGGGTGCGCCCGACCGCGACGTACCGACTGCAGCTGCGCGACGGGCTGACGCTCGACGGCGTCATCGACGACGGTTGGCTCGACCACGCGGTGGACCTGGGTGTGTCGCACCTGTACCTGTCACCGGTGCTCGCCGCCGTTCCCGGTTCTCCGCACGGCTACGACGTGGTCGACCCGCGCCACGTCGATCCGGCGCTGGGTGGCGACGAGGCGTTCGACCGCCTCGCGCTCGCCGCTCGCGAGGCCGGCCTGGGACTCGTGGTCGACATCGTGCCGAACCACATGGCGACCGACCCGGCGAGCAACCCGTGGTGGTGGGACGTGCTGCGCAACGGCGAGGGCAGCGAGTACGCGCACGTCTTCGACCTCGACCCCTCACACCCGGAACCCCGGCTGCGCGGGCGCATCGTGTTGCCGGTCCTCGACGACCGCTACGGACGCGTCCTGGACGCCGGACGGCTCACGCTGCGGCGACGACGCCGCGACCTGGTGGTCCAGATCGACGACCGTGCCCTGCCACTCGCCCCGGCGTCGGTCGGCCGCCTGCTCGCCCGGGCCGCGCGTGACGCCGACGCGGACGAGCTGCGCGTGCTGGGCGACGCCTTCGGTCACCTGGACCGGGTCGACGTCGAGGAGCGGCCGTCGCACCAGCGGGCGCTCGACGAGTCCATGGCGTGGGTGCTCGAGGAACCACGGGTGGCTGCTGCGGTCGACAGGTTGTTGAGCGCGCTCTGCGACGACGTCGACGCCGTTCACGACGTGCTCGAGGAGCAGCACTACCGCCTGGCCTACTGGCGTGCCGCCCGTGACCTCGGCTACCGACGCTTCTTCGACGTCAACGAGCTCATCGGCGTGCGCGTCGAGCTGCCCCAGGTGTTCGACCTGACGCACTCCGCCGTGCGTCGCTGGGTCGACCGTGGCGACGTCGACGGGCTCCGGGTCGACCACCCGGATGGTCTGCTCGACCCTGCGCGCTACTTCGAACGGCTGCGAGGGGTCCTGCCCGACGGGTGGATCGTCGCCGAGAAGATCCTGGAGCACGGCGAGATGCTGCCTCCCGAGTGGCCGGTCGACGGGACGACGGGGTACGACCTGGCCGAGGTGCTCGGCCGGTGGTTCGTCGATGCCGAGGGTCTGCAACGCCTCGGTGCGCTGCGTGACGAGCTCGTCGGCCCGTCGCCCAGAGGGGCCCAGCTCGTCGCCGACTCCAAGCGACTCGTGCTCTCCGACATGCTGTCCGCCGATCTCAACCGGGCCACCGACGCGTTCCTGCGGATGTGCGAATCGCTGCGTCGCTTCCGTGACGTCACCCGTCACGAGCTGCACGAGATCCTGCGCGAGGTGGTGGTCGCGTACCCGGTGTACCGGACCTACGTGCCACCCCACTCCGAGGCGTCGCCGCGCGACCTCGGGATCATCGACACCGTCGTCGGAGCCGTCCGGGCCCACCGCCCCGACCTCGACGCCGAGGTGCTCGACCTGTTGGCGTCGGTCCTCGTCGGTCGCGTCGACGACGAGGTCGCAGAGGCCGCGACGGTCCGTGCCCGCGTCGAACAGCTCACCGGTCCGGCGATGGCGAAGGGCAAGGAGGACACGGCCTTCTACCGAGAGGTCCGTCTGCTCTCACGATGTGAGGTCGGCGCCGACCCCTTTGCCAGCGCGCTCGACACCCGGGAGCTGCACGCCGAGCTGCAACGTGTCCAGCAGCTGCGACCCGCGACGATGACGGCGCTGTCGACCCACGACACGAAGCGCAGCGAGGACGTGCGCGCCCGCTTGGCGCTGCTCAGCGAGCTGCCCGATCGTTGGGCCGAGGTCGCCCGGGCCGGCATGGCGCGACTCGACGAGCTCGACGCCCAGGGACAGGTCGACCCTCGCACCCGCTACTTGCTGCTGCAGACCGCGGTGGGGGCACTCCCGCTCACCGAGGACCGGTTGCGGCAGTACGCCACGAAGGCGGTGCGTGAGGCGAAGGACCACACGTCGTGGACCCGGCCGGACGAGGCGTACGAACAGGCCGTGCACGCCCTCGTCTCGGCGATGTGCTCCGACGAAGCGGTGCAGCACCTGCTCGGCCGGTTCGTGACCGACGAAGTGGACACCCCCGGTCGACACGTCGCGATCGCGCAGAAGGTGTTGCAGCTGCTCGCACCGGGGGTGCCCGACCTGTACTGGGGGAGCGAGGACTGGCACTTCCGCCTCGTCGACCCCGACAACCGGGTCGCGCCCTCGCTGGTCGACCTGCGTGCCGCGGTGGACGAGGTCCGGGTCGGCGCTGTGGGCGCGACGCATCCCCGCGCCAAGGTGGCCGCGGTCGTCGCGGCGCTGGACGTGCGACATCGCCACGCGGACTGCTGCGCAGCGGGTGACTACACACCCCTGCCCGTCGTCGGTACCGACGCGTCGCGTGTCCTGGCCTTCGCCCGCGGTGCGCACCTGGCGGTCGTCGTGACCCGTCACCCCTCGCGGGGGCCGGTCGAATCCACCACGGTCCTCGAACTGCCCGACGGGACCTGGACCGTGCGCCTGGGCGGCAGCAGCGCCGATCACGCGGTGGACGGACGGGTGCCGGTCGACGACCTGCTCGGCGGGTGGAGCGCCGCAGTGCTGGAGCGGGTGTCGTGAACGACGCGCCGTACCTGTGGGCCCCCGACGCCAGGGTGGTCGAGGTCGAAGTGGTCGGGACCGACGGCGACGGTCAGCGGGTGCGCTGCGAGCGAGCCGGTGAACGGTGGACCGCCCCGGGCGACTGGCCCGACGGCACGCGCTATCGCTTCGTGGTCGACGGCCGGGCCGTGCCGGATCCGCGTTCGCGGTCCCAGCCCGACGGCGTGCACGGCGCCTCGGAGTGGCTGGCGCCCGTCCGCCCTGCGCCGTGGGCGCCCGACGGCGGTCCTCCGTCGCTCGAGCGAGCGGTGGTCTACGAGCTGCACGTCGGCACCTTCAGCGCCGAGGGCACGTTCCTCGGAGCGATCCGACACCTCGACCACCTCGTCGATCTGGGCGTGACCCACGTCGAGCTGATGCCGATCGCTGCGTACGACGGCGACGTCGGATGGGGCTACGACGGCGTCGACCTGTTCGCCCCGCATCCCCGGTACGGCACTCCGAGCGACCTGCGCGCGCTGGTGTCGGCCTGTCACGAGCGGGGCCTGGCGGTGCTGATCGACATCGTGTTGAACCACCTCGGACCGTCGGGCAACTTCCTCGCGGTCAGCGGCCCGTACTTCACCGACCGGTACTCGACGCCCTGGGGGGCCGCGCTGAACCTCGACGGACCCGGCAGCGACGGGGTGCGGCGCTTCCTGGTCGACGTCGCGCTGCACTGGCTCGAGGAGGTCGACGCGGACGGGCTGCGTCTCGACGCGGTCCACGCACTGTTCGACACCTCGGCGGTCCCGTTCCTCGAACAGCTCGCGGACGAGGTCAGCGCGCTCGGCGAACGGACGGGTCGACCGAGGACGCTCGTCGCGGAGTCCGATCGCTGCGACCCGCGGATCCTCTCGGCACCGCCGGTGGGCCCCGGACTCGACGCGGTCTGGTCGGACGACCTGCACCACTGCCTGCACGTCGCGCTCACCGGCGAGCGGAGCGGCTACTACGAGGACGTGGGGCCCGACGACCTCGAGCTCGCACTCACCGTCGCGCAGACGTATCAGGGCCGCTACTCGCCCCACCGTTGCAGGACGGTCGGACGGCCGGTCGACGGCACGTGCAGCGACGGCTTCGTGGTGGCCCTGCAGAACCACGACCAGGTCGGGAACCGGGCAGCCGGGGAGCGGTTGCACCACCTCGTCGGTGTCGACCGGACCGCGGCGGCGGCGGCGCTCGTGCTGCTGAGCCCGTTCGCGGTCCTGCTCTTCCAGGGCGAGGAGTGGGCGGCGACCACGCCGTTCCCGTACTTCAGCGACCACGACGGCGAGCTGGGCGAGGCGATCCGCCGCGGCAGGGTGGCGGAGTTCGCTGCGTTCGGCTGGCCGCCCGAACGGATCGCCGACCCGCAGGACCGCCGAACCTTCGACGCCGCGATCCTCGACTGGGACGAGCTCCACGACGAGGAGCACGCCGCAGTCCGGTCGTGGTACCGCTCGCTCATCGCGCTGCGCAGATCCCATCCCGCGCTGGGTGCCAGGTCGCAACCAGGTGACGACGAGGCCGAGCGGTCGGGCTCGCTGGTGTCGGTGCGTCGGAGAACGCTGCGCCTGCTGGTCAACCTGGGCGGCTCCAGCGAGCGATGGTCGGCCCCGCTCGACGGCGACCTCCTGCTCGAGCGCGGCAGCGTCGCCCGATCGCGGGCCGGCGTCGAGCTGGGCCCGGGAGCGGTCCTCGTGCTCGACCTCGGCGACCGGACGGCCTGAGGGGCGGGGGTCTGAACCTCGGCGGTGTCGGGTAGGAGCCTGCAGCTCCGTAGGCCGACGACACGAGGAGGACGACGTGGACGGATCCCTGATGGCCACCTTCACCCGACGCGAAGAAGCCGGTGGTGCTGCGACACGACTGCGTGCCGCGCACCCGGACCTGGACGTGAGGGTCGGCGACGAGGAGGACGCACTGGACGCGCTGGCGATCAACCAACGCGCCGAACTGGACGATGCCGCTCTCGTGGGACCGAGTGCCATGGTGAGCGGCCCGATGATGCGCGGCGGCCTCGTCGGAGCGGCGATCGGCTTCGTCGTGGGCGCCGTGCTGATCCTGCCGATCCTGCTGCTGGTCGACTGGCCCGAGAACGACCGCACCCTGTTCGTGATCGTCGTGGCGATCATCGGCGGTCTCGCGACCTCGGCGGTCACGTTCCTGGTGGGGATGGTGCGACGCTCCCAGCGGGAGGGCCAGTTCACACCCGAGGACCCGTGGGCGGTTGTCCGGATCCGTCCCGAACACGGCGGACCCTGGAGCGAGGACCTGGTCGAGACCGTGAGCGCTGAGCTCGCGGAGCAGGGGGCACGCAGCGTGCGACGGGTCACGGCCCCGGTGGCGCGACCCGCCGGCGATGACGTCGAGACACCTCGTGTCGCCAGCGGGCGGGCGCCAGCGGACGACTGGCCGGCGTCTCAGCCGGGGGCCAGGTCCGAGTCGGCCTGAGCCGGGATCGGCCCGTCCCGCGACCCTGCGGCGGGCTCCGGGACCGATGTCGGAGAGTGCTCCGAGATCAGGTCCCGGAGCAGCCGCGCATCGTGGACCGCGGCGGCCTGCTGGTCGTTGTTGAAGTAGGCGTACACGTCGGCGCCGGCCGCCAGGTGCTCGAGCAGCTGCTCGGCCACCTTCGTCAGGCGACGGGCTCCGTAGCGGCCGTGGTAGGGCCGAGCGAGGGCCTGCGGACCGTGGAACCGGAGGTAGACGAACGGTGCGGTCCGGATGCAGGGGTGGTCCGGGAGCAGGTCGTGCCAGCAGAGCGCTGCGCCGTGGCGTGCGAGGACCTCGACGACGTCATCGGCCAGCCAGGACAGGTCCCGGACCTCGACCGACCAGCGCAGTCGGTCCGGTGCCGCGTCCAGGAACTCGTCGAGCCGCTGGGCGTTGCGTCGCCACCTCGGTGGCAGCTGCACCAGCTGCGGGCCGAGGGTCGGACCCAGGCGTTCCACCCGCTCGAGGTGGTTCGCCAACCAGCTCGTCGGGTCCAACAGCTTCTTGCGGTGGGTGCCGAACCGGCCGACCTTCACCGCGTACTCGAACCCGTCCGGGGCGGCCGAGCGCCACGCATCGACAGCGGCCTCGCTCGGCAGTCGATGGAACGTCGTGTTCAGCTCGACGGTGTCGAACGACCGCGCGTAGGTCTCGAACCACCGCCGCTGCGGAACGCCGGGCGGGTACACGGCACCACGCCAGTCCGCGTACGACCACCCGGAGCACCCGACCCGGGCTCGTCCGGGTGTCACGCCCGGATCGTCCACGGCGTGGTCAGACGTTCTGGTCGTCCTCACGGTCGTCCGGGTCCGGGGTGGAGTCCTGCCCCCGATCCGGGTTGATCCCGGCCGCATCGTCGAACGAGCGGCTCTGGCGGTCGAGCCGTTCCGCGGTGCGAGCGCTGCGCTCGACCGACTCCCTGTTCGCCGGCTGCGCCTCGCGGCCCGAGTCGTGGCCGCCCTGCTCGCCGCTCTCGTGTGCTGACATCCACATCTCCTGCAGTCCGTGTCGCACCGGCTCGGTCCGACTGCGATGCCCGAGCCATACCCGCTGCTCGTCGGATCCAGACGGCCGCGGCCGAGGAGCTCCTCGTCACGACGGTGCAGCGAGCAGGCGGCGGACCTCATCGTCGCCGACCTGGCGGAAGTCGTCGTACCACGCCCCGACGGCCCGGAAGTTCCCCGGCTGCACCAGGCACACGACCCGATCGGCGCTGTGCGCCAGGGCCGTGACCGACTCGGGCGCGCCGACCGGCACGGCGAGCACCAGCCGCGCCGGTCGTCCGGAACGCACGCCCTGCAGCGCCGCGCGGGCGGTCACACCGGTGGCGATCCCGTCGTCGACCACGACCACGTCGCGTCCGGCGACATCCGGGGCGGGTCCACCGGAGCGGTACCGCTGCACTCGCCGCTCCAGCTCCTTGCGTTCCGTGCGGACCAGCGCGTCGTACTCGCGCGACGAGAGCCCGAGGGCCGCCACGACACGATCGTCGACGACCGTGCCGCCGCGTTCGGCGATGGCGCCGATGCCGTACTCCGGGTGTCCGGGTGCGCCGACCTTCCGCGCGACGACCAGTCCGAGCTCACCCCCGACGAGGTCGGCCACGACGGCTGCGACCGGGACGCCGCCCCGTGGCAGGCCGAGCACCAACGGGTCGTGCAGCTGCAGCGGGAGGAGCGCGGCAGCGAGCTGCCCTCCGGCGTCGCAGCGATCACGGAACCTCACGGCGGCATCCGTCGGCGAGCATCATCGGATCCGCTCCTGTCCGGAGTCGTCGAGCTCGGCGCGCAGCTCGCTCAGCGCGCCCCGGATGAGCCGCGACACGTACGACTGCGAGATGCCGAATCGCTGGGCGATCTCGGGCTGTGAGAGCCCCTCGAAGAAGCGGAGGCGAAGGACCTCGCTCTGGCGATCGTCGAGTCGATCGATGACATGGCGTACCGAGACGCGGTCGTCGGTGAGGTCGAGCCGACTGTCGACATCGCCGAGGGTGTCCTCGAGCGTGGCGCCCTCGTCCAGGTGCGACGGCCGCTGGATGCTCGCGCCCTCCCGCGCGTCGCTGGCCACGAGCCCCTCGATCACCCGCTCCTCGTCGATCTCGAGCCGCTCGCTGAGCTCCGGGACGGTGGGCGATCGCCTGAGCTCATGGGCCAGCTCGTCGATCGCTCCCCGCACGTGCAGGTGGGTCTCCTGCACCGACCTCGGAGGACGCACGACCCATGTTCGATCGCGGAGGTAGCGCTTGAGCTGCCCGTCGATCGTGCGGTCGGCGAAGGTGCGCAACGACGCGCCCGCGTCGGGGTCGAACCGGTCGACGGCACCGATGAGTGCCAGCAGCGCCGTCTGGCGCAGGTCGTCCGCTGGTGCTCGGTGTCCTCGGGCGTAGCGCTGCACGTGGTGTTCGACCAGCTGACGCTGCGACTCGACGATCCGGTTGCGCAGCCGGCGGTCGCCGGTGCGTCGGTACTCGACCAACAGCGCCGCGAGCTCATCGGGGTCCAGCTCCGCTGTCGATCGCGAGCGGCGCGGTGCTGCGTTTCCGTGTGACGTGCTGGCGGATTCTGTACGGAGGTCCATCGTGCTCATCCCGGGGCCGGTGCCTGTGCTCGTACCCGATCCGCTCGTCTCGAACCGACCAGATCGTGATCGGGGTGACGGTGCTGCCGCCCGAGGTCGCGCCGTGCCCGAGGACCTCGATCGGGTGGGACCCATCTCGTAGCCTGCCTGCGCATGCCGACCCGATCCTGCAGTGGCGATGCGTGACGCCGAGCACGTCACCACGCGCGACGGCCGCCTGCTGTGTGTCGAGCGCGGTGGAGCCCGGAACCGTGGAGCCCGGGACCGCGGCGATCGTCCCGTCGTGGTCCTCGAGTCCGGCATGGGGGTGTCGCGGCACATGTGGGGTGCGACGATCGAGCGGCTCGACGGTCGGGTCGCCACGGTCGCCTACGACCGCAGCGGGCTCGGTGACAGCCCACCCGACCCGGCGCCGCGCACCCTGGACCGGCTCGCGTCCGATCTGGTCGACGTGCTGGGTGACCTCGGTGATGCTCCGGTGGTGCTCGTCGGCCACAGCTGGGGAGGCCCGATCGTGCGCCGCGCCGCGGAGCAGGTGCCCGACCGGGTGGCCGGTTTGGTCCTCGTCGACGTCACCGAGGAGACCTGCGAGCTCTTCGTGGGTGCTGCGGGCGAGCGCCAGACCCGGCTCGCCCTCCCGTTGCTCCCGCTGCTCGCACGGACCGGTGTGACACGGCTCGCCGTCCGATCCCTCGCGTCGAAGCTGCCCGACGCCGCCGCGGCGGGCATGCGAGCGGTCGACGGCACCGTCGCCGCTGCCCGGACCCAGCAGGCCGAGCTCCGCCACCACGTCGACGACCTCCGTGGCCTGCTCGCGGCACCGCCCGCGCTGCCGAGGGTCCCGATCACCTACATCTCCGGGACACGGGCCGCTCGGTCCGAACGTGGCCGTCGCCCCGCGGTGGTCGCCGCCCACGCCGCAGCTGCGGACGGACTGCCGCTCGGGCGACACGTCACCGCCGATCGCTCCGGTCACCACGTCCCGGTCACGGAGCCCGATCTCGTCGCGGACGAGATCCTGCGCGTCGTCGACGCCGCAGCGCCGACCGGCTGACCGCGCCCGGGACTGCGACACTGGAGCGATGCGCGCCGTGCTGCTCGCCGACACACATCTGCGCGACGGCAGCGTCCGTCAGCTCGACGACGCCGTGATCGAGGCGGTGCGTGGCGCGGACGTGGTGCTGCACGCCGGCGACGTGGTCGGACAGGACCTGCTCGACGAGCTCGCCGCGCTCGCGCCGCTGCACGCCGTGCGCGGCAACAACGACGTCTCACTGCACGACCTTCCCGAGACGCTCGAGATGGACCTCGACGGGGTGCAGGTTTCGATGGTGCACGACGCGGGCGCTCGCACGGGCCGGCCCGGACGCCTCGCCCGCCGCTTCCCGGCGGCGGACCTGGTGGTGTTCGGCCACTCGCACCTGCCCGAGGACCTCGTCGAGCCCGATGCTCCGAGGATCTTCAACCCGGGTTCACCGACGCAGCGCCGGCGTGCCCCGACGCGCACCTACGGGGTGCTCGAGACGAACGCCGGGCGGATCATCGAGCTGCGCCACGTGCACCTCGACTGAGGGCCCGGGGCGTCGGGTCCGTCGCTGGGTCGCTGGGTCGCTGGGTCGGTGGGTCGCTGGGTCGCTCAGGCCTCGAGCGCTGCGGCGAGGCGTTCGAGCGTGCCGCTGATCGTCTGCTGGTTGCGCGCCGCGCGGTCCTCGACACCCGAGAGCTGCTGACTGAACTCCAACACGGATTCCGGTCGCAGGTCGTCGGTCCACTCGGTCACTCGACAGCCCTCGGCGGTCGGCTCGATGCGGTAGCCCCACGTCGAGAAGTGGAAGTCCATCATCGAGCACTCGAACGCGAACGCCTTGCCAGGATCGGCCTCGATGATCGTGCACTGGCTGGTCCACTCGTGCTCGCCGTTGCGGTTGTGGCCGTCGAACACCGCGCCCACGGCCGCCGAATCGAACCCCTCGTGCCACTCGCAGGTGTGGCACTCCTCGGACCACTCGCCCATGCGGGTGACGTCGGAGAGTGCGGCGTAGACCGCCTCGGGCGACGCGGCGATGTCCCGGGTGATCTCGATCCTGTCGGCCATGGCAGGCATTCAACCACTTCGACCCGGCGCCCCGCGGCAGACTGGGCCGCATGCGACTCGGGATCGCCCACCACCTCGGCTGGGCCGTGGCGTTGGACGCGCTGGCCCAGGACCTCTCCGAGCCGATCACGTCGATCTCGCTACGTGACTGGCCCGACGACCTGCCCGACGACCTCGCGACGCTGCGATGCCCTCCCTACGAGAGCCGCGTGGACTCCTCCACGTGCTGCCAGGTCCTCGCGGACGAGGCCGTGGCGCGCGGCTGACGGGTGCATCGCTACGACGCCCGCACCGTCGTCGCCGATGCCGTCGACCTCCTCGGCGATCGGGGCGGACGAGGTGCTGCAGGGCCCCGCCGACGGCTCGGCCCACCCTGGGCCAAGGACCACCGCACGGCGTTGGCCGCCACCGTGCTCGCGACCTGAATCCGTCAGGACCCTTCGGTACGAAGAACGTCCTGACCGGCTGCACAGCCCTGCCGAGACCCTGAGATACCGAGGAGCCGCCGATGTCATCCGTGCTCGTCGCCGGTTCGACCGGCTACGTCGGAGGTCGCCTGGTCCCCGAGCTGCTGGACGCCGGCCACACCGTGCGCTGCGTCGTTCGGGACCCGGCGAAGCTGGGCGACGCGTGGTGGCACGACCGCGTGGAGGTGGTGCGCGGCGACGTCACCGATGCCTCGTCGATGCGTGACGCCCTCGCCGGCATCGACGTCGTCTACTACCTGGTCCACTCGATGGGCGCCGCCGCGGACTTCGCGGCACGGGACCGCCTCGCGGCTCGCTGCGTGGCCGACGCTGCAGCGCGTGCGGGGACAGGGCGCATCGTCTACCTGGGCGGACTGGGCCGGGACGACGACCCCGCGTTGTCACGCCACCTGGGGAGCCGTCACGAGGTGGGCGAGGTGCTCGCTGACGGCCCGACCCCGGTCACCGAGCTGCGTGCGGCGGTGATCATCGGTTCGGGGTCGGCCAGCTTCGAGATGCTCCGCTACCTGGTCGAGGTGCTGCCGGTGATGGTGGCGCCCCGCTGGGTCGACAGCAGGTGCCAGCCGATCGCCATCCGCGACGTGCTCGCTGCGCTGGTCGTCGCTGCCGAGGACGAGGGACCCTCGCACGTGGTCGAGATCGGCGGCGCCGACGTGCTCACCTACCGCGAGATGATGACGGTGTACGCGCGAGTCGCCGGGCTGACCCGGCGGACCATCGTGCCGGTCCCGCTGCTCACCCCACGGTTGTCGTCGTTGTGGATCAGCCTGGTGACGCCGCTGCCGGCCGACCTCGCCCGGCCGCTGGTCGACTCCCTGGTGATGGACGTCGTCGTGACCCGCTCCCCGCCGGCGCCGTACCGCGCGCCCTCGGACAACATGGGGTTCGCCGAGGCCGTCGAGCTCGCGCTCCAGCGCTCCGCCAGCCTGCAGGTCGCGACGCGGTGGTCGGACGCCTCGTTGCCAGGCCGCACCCCCGCGGACCCGTTGCCCACCGACGCCGAGTGGGCGGGTGGTCTGCTGCTCGTCGACGAGCAGACCGTCGAGACCGACGTGGCTCCCGAGGCGCTCTTCCGCACGATCTCGGGCATCGGAGGGGCCAGAGGCTGGTACGTGACCCCGTTGCTGTGGTCGGCGAGGGGTTGGATCGACAAGGCCGTCGGCGGCGTCGGGATGCGTCGGGGTCGACGTCATCCCGACCAGCTCTGGGTCGGTGACGCGCTCGACTTCTGGCGGGTCGAGGCGGTCGAACCGGAGCGACTCGTGCGGCTGCGAGCAGAGATGCGCCTGCCCGGCGACGCCTGGCTCGAGTGGCGGATCTGCACGGACGACGGAGCGAACAGGTTGGAGCAGCGAGCGCTGTTCGCCCCCAAGGGTCTGTGGGGGCGCCTGTACTGGTACTCCCTGTTGCCCTTCCACGCCGTGATCTTCGGTCGACTCGCGTCGCGGCTCGTCGCCGCTGCGAGCCTGGTCACCGGCCCGTCGCCCGAGGAGGGCTGATGCGACAGCGCTTCCGCGGCGAGATCACCGGGTTCGGCACCTCGTCGGGGCGCCGCGTGGTGATCGGCCACTGGACGACGTCGCCCTTCGGCGGCTTCGCCGACGTGATGACCGAGGCCCCCGACGGGGTGCGCACGCTGCTCGCGCCGAGCGACGAGGTGGCGGCGTTCGTCTCGACGACCTACGAGTTCGACCGGGTCGAGATCGTCGAGGTCGAGGTGGCGCGCACGGCCGGGGCGCTGAGCTGTCGCGCCGGGCCGTTCCTCGCCGAGGTCGACCTCGGCGCTCGCACGGCGCTCGGGCACCTGCTGCGGCTCGTGCCGCGCCGGGTGGCCGAGTCGCCGACGTGGTGCTCGCTCGTCGACCCGTTCGCTGCGCTGGTCCTGCGGGGTGTCCGCACCCGGGGCAGCGCGGGGAACGGTCGCCGCGAGTGGTACGGCGCCACCGATCAACGCAGCGTGGACGCCGTGCGGGCGTCGTGGTCGGGTGTCGGCCTCGGTCCGGTCGCCGACGTCTGGCCGCCCGTCGGCTTCGGGTTCAGCTCGACGCCGCGTCGCCCGAGCAACGTCGAGGTGGTCACGACGATCGAGCACCGGTCCCCGTCGGCTCGAGCAGCGAGATCAGTTCGGCCTTGGACCGACCGCTGACCCGCTCGATGCCACGGTCTCGCGCCCTCCGGCGCAGCTCGGCCGCGGTCAACGAGGTCAACTCGTCGTGGACCTCGGCGACCAGGTCGTCGACCGACGGCTCCTCCGGGGTGTGGTTGCGGCGCTCGTCGTGCGCCGGACGGTCGAGCAGCTCGACGAGCCCCGCGACGTCGGCCACGGTCACGGTGAGCGACGGGTGCCGGAGCAGGCCGAGCGGCTCGATGCCGGGGATCGGCTCGTGGAACGAGATGCACACACCGGCGTCGGGGTTCGACGCGAACGTCAGGCCGCCGTCTCGCAGCGACAGATGGGCGGGTCCGATCACCTTGGGCCACGAGTAGTCGCCCGTCGCCTCGGCACCGGCGACGTTCGACAACGGCGTCCGGACACGCCACGGGCCGAACGCAGCGATCAGGTCGTCGTCCACCACGCACACCAGGGAGTTCTCCGAGCGCACGTTGAACGGCAGCGCCGCGAGCCGGAACGCCGGGTGGAACCGGAACTCGAACTCGATCACCTGGTCGGCCATGAGCTGTCCTCCGTCGTGTTCCGCTCGCACCGTGTGGTCGTCGGGCACATACCCGCGATGTGCGAGGTCTGAACCGACCGGTCGGCGGGCATGACACGCCACGTGGACCACGAGCACGACGACGCGGGGACTGCGCCCCGGGAACCTTCACGCCGACCGGCCGGGGTCGACGACGCGACCGTCGAGGCCCTGGGAAAGGCCTCGGAGGGGTTCGAGTACCTCGAGCGGGCCCGAGGGCACCTGTTCTCGCTGCACCAACTGATCGGCCGGGCCGACTTCCTCTTCGAGGAGGCCGCCGACCTGCTCGAGGCCGCTGGACTGCCCGACGACGCACAGGCGCTGCGCAGCGAGGTGGTGGGGCGCAACGTGCTCGACGGGCGATGGACGTTCCAGATCGTCGAGGAGTTCGACGACCTGTACTACGGACCGATCCGCGACGCCGTGCGGGCGCTCGAGCAGCGGCGGGTCGACGGCCGCCGGCATGTCGAGGAGTCCGAGCTGAAGGACCGCCGGCGCAGCCTCGGCCGCGACGGTCACGAGCGGCGCCCTCCCGCGGCCCACAGCAGCCAGGTCGAATCGGAGTCGGACGGTCCGCCAGCGGACTGACGGGCCCGTTCGCTCGCTCGGGCCACTGGTTCGCTCGGGCCACTGGTTCACTCGGGCGGCAGGTTCAATCGGGGCACAAGCTCACTCGGGTGACAGCGCCGCCAACTCCACCGCGAACCGGTCGCGGTCGTCGACGTCCTCGAAGCCGACCACTGCCCAGGCCCGGTCGTGTCCCGACTGGCGGAGCCCCTCGATGCGGTGGTTGCCGTCCTCGACGACCAGCTGATCGCCCCGGTACGACACGATCGCCGGCGGCGGCTCCCAGCCCTCCTCCATGCTCTCCTGCATGTCCTCGACCCGGTCCAGGTCCTCGTCGTCGAACCGGTCGAGCGCCGGCTGGTCGGGCGGCCCGGCCAGGCGGTGCAGGCGGTCCATCGGCACCTCCAACGGTCCCGCCCAGAACCTCGGCGGGTCCGACAGGG
>CAVPQM010000026.1:0-15900 GCA_963707555.1 uncultured Actinomycetota bacterium | reverse complement strand
CGTCGTCGCCGTAGGCCTCCGGCACGCCGACCACCGCGTCGGTCGGCACGACGACCTGGTAGCCGAGGTCGACCGCTCCCAGGCAGAGCCCGAGCACGCCGACGTTGAGCGAGACCCCGCACGCGACCACGGCGGTGACGCCGAGCGAGCGCAACAGCGCGTCCAGGTCGGTGCCGGTGAACGGGGTCAGGCCGTGTCGCCGAACCGACACCAGATCGCCCGAGGTGTCACCGAGCTCGGGCACCGGCGCGACCGCGTCGGTGTGCTCGAGCATCTGCGCCGGGTTCTTGGCGAGCATCGAGACCATCGGCGTGTTGAGCGGCGTGCCGCGCCGGTCCGCCCGCCACTCGACCTGTGCGTGCACGACCGCGACGCCGCTGGAGCGAGCAGCGTCGACCAGCACGCCGCACCGCTGCAGGGTGCCCCGAGCCGTGGCTGCGGCGGTCAGCGCCGCCATGTTGCCCAGGTCGCCGACGACGCCGCGTTGCAGCTCCATCGTCACGACCGCGGTCGTGGCGGCGGGTGGCAGGGCTCGTGGCATCGGGTCAGGGTACCGGTGGGGAACGGTGCTGCTGTGGGGAACGGCGTCGCTGTGGGGTTGGGGCCGCTGTGGGGAAAGATGACAGGCGTGAGCCACGACCCCCTCGCCCCGCCCGCCGGTGATCCGTCGGATCGCCCACTGCCCCTGGGGCTGCTGCGTGACGTGGGTCTGCCACTCGTCCTCGCATCCGGGTCGCGCTATCGGGCGTCGATGCTCGCCGACGCGGGTGTCGGTCCCGACGAGGGGTTGACGGTGTCGATCGACCCGCCCGAGGTCGACGAACGAGCCCTCGACCACCTCTTCGACGAGCTCGACGCAGCGGACTTCGCCGCCGTGCTGGCCAGGGCGAAGGCCGACGCGGTGGCACCTCGACACCCGGACTCGCTGGTGCTCGCCGGGGACCAGGTCGGAGTGGTGTCCGTCGGCGGGAAGCAGGTGCAGCTGACCAAGCAGCCCGACGAGGACGCAGCCACCGAGCAGCTCCTGGCGATGTCGGGCACCACGCACCGGCTCGTGAACTCCCTCGTGCTGGTGCGCACCGACACCGGCGAGTCGATCGAGCGGACCGACGAACAGCTCGTCACGATGCGCACCCTGACCGAGGCCGAGATCCGCGACTACCTGCGACGCTTCGAGCCGTACGACTCCTCGGGCTGCTACCGCCTCGAGGACCAGCCCCTGATGGCGCCGCTCGAACCGTTCATCACCGCAGTCGACGGCGAGCACGCCAGCGGTGTGCTGGGACTGCCGCTGCCGCTCGTCGGTCGCATGATGGTGGCCCTGCTCGATTGACCGGCCTCCTGAAGGGAGGAGCTGCTAGGCGATCACGCGGATCGGGCGCATCATCTCGTTGTCCTCGTGGTCGAGCACGTGGCAGTGGAAGACATAGCCCTGCACCTCTCCGCCGATCGGGCACCATGCGGGTGCCGGATCGGGCACCGACACCCGGTACGGCTCGTCAGGGTCGAACCCCAGGTGCTCCGCGGTGGGCCACTCGACCAGGACCCTGGTGATCGAGTTGCCGGGCGCGATCACCGTGTCCTTCCAGCCGCGCTCCCAGGGGTCCGGCGGCGTGGGTCGACCGGTCGCATACGCGTCGGCCGAGGGGTGCCACTCGGTGTGTGCGTCGGGGCGCCGTTCGATGAGCTGGTAGAGCAGCGGGTTGATCGGGACCCGTTCGAGCACCCGGAACCGCGCCAGGTGGATGTGCATCGGGTGGTCGTCGAGGGTCGTGTTGATGAAGTTCCACTGCTCGACGGTGCCCTGGCGAGCAGGCTGCGCCTCGACGTCGAACCCGACGTTGTCGAGCGTCATCCACGCAGGAGGGTTCCGGTCGGTGCCGACCTGCGAGAGCGTGACGTTGCGCACCGAGCTGCGCCGTGCCGCCATCTGGGCGAGCGTGGGCAGGGGAGCGGTCGGACCGATGCGGAGCCGTTCGGCCACGGGGCGGACGTGACCCCTCGCGGTGCCGACGTCGAAGGCCATCACGTGGGGGATGACGGTGGTCCCGAAGATCTCGGCCTGGAACGGTTGGGGGTGGTCGTTGCGCATCACGATGCGTGTCCCGGGTTCGGCGTCGGAGAAGTCGACGAGCACGTCGATTCGCTCGCCGGGACTGATCCGCAGGTCGGGTGTGCGCACCGGTGCGTCGAGCAGCCCGTGGTCGTTCCCGATCACGACGAACGGTCGGCCGTCGCCGAGGGTGAGGTGGTAGGTCGTCAGGTTCGACGCGTTGAGGATCCGGAACCGGTAGCGCCCGCGGGCGACGTCGAGCCGGGGCCAGACCGTGCCGTTCACGGCGATCGTGTCGCCGATCATCCCGCCTTCCCAGCTGCCCTCGGGCACGAAGCTGAACGCACGGAAGCGCGCCTGGCCGTCCGCGTCGAAGCCACGGTCCTGGAGGACGAGCGGGATCTCGAACTCGCCGGTGGGCAGCCCCAGCGGGTTCGTCGCCGCGCCGGTGTCGACCTCGTCGCGCACGGTGTAGAGGCCGAACAGCCCGGCGTGCACGTTCAGGCGGGTGATGCCGAGTGCGTGGTCGTGGAACCAGAGGGTCGCCGCCTCCTGGTGGTTCGGCCAGTCGTAGGAGTGGTCGGCACCGGCGTCGGTCGTGTCGAGCGGGTGCCCGTCCTGGGACGCGGGGATCACACCGCCGTGCAGGTGCAGCGACACCCGAGGACGCTCCCGGTCGCTCGCGAGGGTGCCGTGCACCGTGGTGTCGACGTGCTCGGCGAGGGGGTGGCGTCCCAGCCGATTCGCCAGCGTCGTGTGCACCGGCTGGCCGGCGTGGGCGTCCCACCACGGGCCGCCGAAGGCTTCGCCGCCGAGGCCGATCGTCGGATTGGCCGGCAGTGACGAGTGGAAGCGGTGGCTGCCCGAGGCGGCGGTCAGCACCGCGCCCGGTGCCTGCGGTGTCGGCACGACGAGCGGGTCGACGAACGGTTCGAGCCCGGGCGAGGTGAAGATCGGTGAACAGCCCGTGAGCAGCCGGGCCGTGCCGAGGGCCGCCACACCCTGCAATCCGGCGCGGAGCACCTGCCGTCGTGTCGCCATGTTCGATTCCCCCGCTCCGCCCCGCCGGCCGCCTGACCCCGGGCCCGGCCGCTCCAGGGCTCGGTCGCCCTGGCACAGCAAGGATCCGTCGGACGTCCGGCACGGGGCAACTCGGATCGTCGCGGGACATCCTTCAGGTGTCGCCACTTCGGGCCGATCGCTACCTGAACCCTCGGCGCGTCGAACCGGCGCGCCGCCCATGAGAGAGGACACCCTGGAGATGACGGTCGGCTACCCGGACCTCACGACCGACCGTCGGCGACTCCCCACCGTCGCGGGTGTGGTGATCGCCGCGATCGTCGCTGCGGTCGGGATGGTCGCTGCCGCTGCTCCGGTCGCCGCACAGAGCGGTGGGTCGCCCGCAGCGGTGCGAGCGTCGTGGGTCGAAGCGGTCGGTGCACACGCGGTCTCGATCGGGTGGTACCCGGGGACACCGGGCGCCGACTCGTACACCGTGACCTCCCGACCGTCGGGTCGGTCCTGCACCACGACCGGACGGAGCTGCGTCATCGACGGCCTGGTCGACGTGCGGCACCACTTCACGATCGAGGCGACCAACGCTCACGGAACGACGAGCTCGTCGGTCCGCGACGTGTTCTTTCCCAGCTTGGTGAAGATCCCTTCGTTGCAGACCACGGTCCGCCAGGACACCTACCTGCCGATCGACATCGACGTCCACGAGGACGCCGAGGTGACGATCACTGCGTCGGGTGGACGGCTCATGTCGGCTCCCGGCAACGCGGTGTCCGATGTCGAGCAGCTCGAACCGGGGCACCTGCTGCTCAAGGGCGCTCGATCCTCGATGCGCACGAGCCTTCGGGTGGCGGTGTTCTGGCGTGCGCCCGATGCGCCGGGCGAGCACACGATCTTCGTCACGGCCCGGCTGCCGTACGGACCGGTCCTGGCGGGCGTGGCCACGATGACCGTGGGGCCTGCCGAGACCGTCGGGAGCACAGCAGCTGGACGCGCAGCTGCCGGTGGGCCCTTGGTCGGGGGTGCGGCGTTCAATCGAAGCCTGATAGGCGGTGCGGATCGGCCCGTCGACGCGGCGGACCGTCCGGTCGTCAGCTCGGCGCCGCCACCGCCGATCGCTCACCTCGGCCATCCGGTGGCGACAGCGACGCCCGTCCGCCCCGTCGACGTGGACGGCTTCGATGGCGTGCGCGCCGCGGTGGTGACGTCGTTGCTCGCCGGCGGCCTCGCGCTGCTGCTGATGGGCCGCCGCCGATCGGAGCGGTAGTCCGACCCTGACCCTGACCCTGACCCTGAGCCGGATCCGGCGACGGCTGCGGGTCTCGGGTCGGGTCGTACGGGCCTCAGACGGGTCCGGCGGGGGAGTAGGTGCCGCGCAGCACGGTGCTCAGGTAGCGGGCTGCGTTGGCGACGTACTCGTCGTCGGACGTCGCCGCTCGGTCGATGACCTCGAGCTGCGTCGCTGCATCGTCGCCGACCCAGGTCAGCGCGTTCAGCGCCTGCAACTTGATCCGGTCGTCCGGGGCGGTGTCGACCGTCTCGGCGAGAAACGCCACCGCGTCGTCAGGTCGGCCGAGTCGCGCCAGCGCTTCGGCGGCCGGGATCCGCACGTACACCGACGGGTCCTGCTGCAGCGACTGCTCGAGCGTCGGGATCGCGGGCTCCGCGTCGTCGCCCAGCATGAGCAGCCCCTGTGCCGCCCAGAAGCGGATCACGTCGTGGTCATCGTCCAGCTCGGCCAACGCGCGTCGCATCCGACGACGCACCTTCACCACCTGCTCGCGATCGCTGTCGATCAGGTTCTCGACCGCGTCGGGGTCGCGCTCCAGGTCGTAGAGCTCTTCGGCGGGCTTCTCGCCCCAGAAGCGGTCGTGTTGCTCGTCGAGCTCGCCGTCGAGGTGCAGCTGCTCCCACTCCTGGTACGAGGCGAGCTGCCACATGAAGTTGTTGTGCTGGCCATACGGCCGGTGGGGCATGTAGTTGCGGATGTAGAGGTAGCGCTCGTCGCGTGCGGTGCGCTGCATGTCGTAGCGCTCGTCCATGCGGTCCCGGCGGCCCCACGTGTACTGGCGCCACTCGACGTCGTCGCCGAGGACGGGCCAGCCCTTCATGTGGGCGGGTGCGTCGACACCGGCGACGGCGAGCGCGGTCAACGGCAGGTCGACGCCGTGGACCGGCGCCGCGACCCGGGTGCCCGGGGCTTCGGGTGCCACGTGCTCCCAGGTGGGCGGCACATTGACGATCAACGGGATGCGCAGACCCTGTTCGGTCGCGTCGCACCGTCGGTGTGTCCGGCAGGTACTCGGGCACGGTCACGTCGTCGGGCGAGGTCTCACCGTCCTCGGCACCGAACAGCTGGGACTCGTGGGTTGTTCGAGGTGTAGTAGCCGGCTCGTCGCAGGTACCTGGGGAAGCCCTCGATGTCTGACGGCAGCTCGGCGCTGGCGCGGATGTGCTGTGCCGGTCCGGCAGCGGTCGGGTACACGCCGGTCGGCAGCGCGAACCTCGACGGCGCGCAGACGGGCGCCGCGCCGTAGGCGTCTGTCGACCCTCCGAGCGTTCGTCGCGCGGTCCTAGGCTCGCTCCATGGGCCTGCGGATGGACAACGTCGGCATCGTCGTCGAGGACCTCGACGCGGCCGTGGAGTTCTTCGGCGAGCTCGGCCTCGAGGTCGTGGGCCGGGGCGCCATCGAGGGGGAGTGGGCCGGACGGGTCACCGGTCTGGGCGACCAGCGCGTCGAGGTCGCCATGGTGCGAACGCCCGACGGCAGCGGTCGGCTCGAGCTGTCACGGTTCCTCGAACCCGAGGTGATCGCGGACCACCGGACCGCGCCCGTGAACGCGCTGGGCTACCTCCGCGTGATGTTCGAGGTCGACGATCTCGACGACACGCTCGAACGGCTCGCTCCGTACGGCGCACGGCTGGTCGGAGAGGTCGTCGACTACGAGTCCGTCTCCCGGCTCTGCTACGTCCGCGGGCCCGAAGGCATCCTCATCGGCCTTGCCGAATCGCTGGCCTGAGCACTTTCGGGCGTTGGGCGCTCGTTCAGGCGCCGCGGAGGATGAGGTCGGCGACAGCCCCCGGTTGCGACAGCGCGACGAGGTGACCGCCGGGGATGACCTCGGGCTCGAGGCCGAGTCGCTCCTTCGCGACCCGGCGCTGGAACTCGACCGGGAAGAAGCGGTCGTCGGCGCCGGCGATCACGCGGATGGGGATGTCCGGCCACGCGTCGAACTCGCACGCTGATGCGAACACGGCGTCGGACTCGGGGCGCTGGTGGGCTTCACCGTCGGCGGCGACGCCGGGCGGCACGTCGTGGAGGAAGTACACCTCGAGATCGAACTCGCCGTAGCCGCCGGCCGCCGCTGCCTCCTCGTGTGCGTCGACCGCGCCGGTCGCACCCCACCACTCGCCCGGTGTCTCGCCGGGAACCGGGATCATCGCGTTGACCAGGAGCAGCGAACGGACGGGGACCTGGGCGCACGTCATCGCCGCGGTGAAGCCGCCGAGCGACTGGGCGACGAGCACCACGTCGTCCCCTTCGCGATCCCCGGTGTCGACCGCCGCCGCGGCGAGCGCGGCGTAGTCGGGGCAGGCCGGCATCAGGGTCGGGCCCCGGCAGATCGACGGCGATCGCCTCGTGGCCGGCCGACTCGAGCAAGGGGACGACCAGGCTCCAGTACCAGGCCGCGCCGCCGGCGCCGGGCAACAGGACGAACGTCGTGGAGCGGGGCGGTGGCGTCATCGCCGATCACGCCCGGTGGCGAGGGTCGTCATGGTCGGTCCTTCCCGAGGCAGAGGGTGCTCCTCGCCGGACAGTCTGTCGCTGTGCGCCGGTCTAGAGCGCCCCATCTGGTGCCTCCACGCAATCGGTGATCCGGGGAATCGGAGCCCCGGTACCCTGCGCCGGATGCAGAACTCGCCGACGCAAGCGTCGGAGCCGCAACGCGCTGCGACCCGTCGACCGCGTGGGCGACATCATCCGCATCGCCGCCGGCGGTGTCACGGCGGTCGCCGTGCTCGTCACGATCGTGTCGGCGCTGGTCCTGCTGCGCCGGTTCCGGCCGGACCTCCAGGTCGACGACTGGAGCGCGGCCGACGTGGCGGTCCGTCGATACGCGCCGAGTGGGTGGGTGTCGGTGCACGAGATTGCGCTCAACGTCGCGGTCGTCGGATCGCTGGTGTGGGCCGTGACGACGGCGGTGTTCGTCCGGGCACGCTCTCGTGCCGCGACCGTGCTGATGCTGGCGGCGACGGCCGTCGTGGTCATCGGCTGCGTGGTGGCGTCGTCGACGTGGGGACTCGTCCGCTGGGACCAGCTCGCGTTGTGGTCCGTGATGAGCGGAGACCTCTTCGCAGACGGCGGGCTGTGGGAGCCGGCGGTGTCGGACGACGTGCGATTCCTCATCGTCGGCGGTGCAGAGGTGGGCCAGGGCACCTACCGCCGAACGCTGCTCGTCCATCTCGCTGCGCCGGTGGTCGCGTTGGCGCGCTGGGCGTGTCGTTCTTGCTCGGGCGAACACGCGGCACTCATCGAGGACTGACCAACTCGTTGGGCCGCCGACGTCGCTGCGGTCACCCATGAGCCGCTGACGGATCGGATCGAAGGGGCTGACGGCACGAACCGCGTGCGATCGCGCCGGGCCCTTCTGCGCACGTGACTGTCGCGGTGGTGGTCGACGAGCGACCACCACCGCGACAGTCAGGAGTGGGTGAGGTCGGTCCTCAGCGGACCCAGGTCCGGAAGACCAGCTCGGAATCGTCCACCGAGGACCAAGTGACGGGGTCACCGGAAGTGACGAGCTGCTGGCCGCCGTCGTAGGTCGAGGGGACGGCACCGAGGGCGAGTCCGCCGTCCATGCAGAACGTCGGATCACGCACCGTCATGGCGTAGCCCGTCCCGGCGACCACGGGTGCAGCAACGTCGAGCTCGATGTCGATGAGCCCCGCGGTGAGCAGGTCGTACGTTCCCGATCCGAGCACGTTCGCGGTCGGGTGGCCCATGCCGTCGAGGGTCGTGATCTCGACCAGGACCTGCACGCGAACGGGGCCGGAGCGGCTCACGTGGAGCGAGACCTTGTCCAGCTGCCCGGAGCGGCCGGCCGTGAAGGTCTGGGCCACGCCATCACACCGAGGAAGCTCTCTGGTGGTCCCTTGATCGGGACCGAACGTCACGTCGACGGTGCTCGTCTCGGTGGGCGTGGTCGTCGGCGGTGCGCAGGCGGTCATACCGACGAGCAGCGCGGATGCGAACGCGACGACGAGCGAACGGAACTTCATGTGGCCTCCCCCAGATGGAATCGGACAGGTGTCTACCAGAGCGCCTGTCAGGGATGTCGAGCAGAACGGCAGCGAATTCACACACCGATTCGCCGTGCAACATGGGAGGGTCGAACGCCGGATCGTGAATCTCGGCGTCGCTCCGTGAGGGAGAGACACGGAGCGAAGCCGGTCCGCGCGTAGTGCGTCGACTCAGCGGACCCGCACCGGTGGCCGGCCCCGGTACTCCGCAGTCACGACGATCGACCCTTGGATGTGTGAGTTGAACTCGTCCAGGTCCTCCGCCGGAATCCAGTACTCCAAGTGTTCTCTACCGCCGGCCTCCTGGACGTCGTATCCGTCGAGGAATGCGTCGTCGACTTGGAACTCGAGGACGTAGCCGACGCCGCCGTTGTCGTGGTCCCTGGTGTTCCAGTCCCGAGCAATTCGGGTCGCGTAGTCCTCGGTCAGGACCGGGTAGAAGATCGGCTGCCCGTCGAGCCGAGGCGGGAACTCGGTCCAACCCGATGCGCAGATGAGATCCAGCTCCTTCTGACCTACCGGGCGGTACAGCGTTGCCATCCGGCCAGCGTCGCGTGGGCAAGCGAATCGGCGCGGCCCCAATTCGGCGTCGGTGAATCGAAACCGTGGGGGTCAGCGGCTACGGAGCCAGCGGTGGAATCGGTCGAAGGGCATCTTCAGGTACTGCCACCAGGCCCACTCGTCGATGAAGGGCAGACCACCGGGGACCTGCAGCCAGGTCACCCAGTCCCACGGCGGAGTCGGAGATGGTCGTCGAGACCGGGGTGTTGGGGCTCGTCCCGGCCGGGCGTGGCGACGCTTCCCGCGACGTGAGTTCGCTCTCCCCATCGCTGTCAACGTATCGGCCCGACGGTGCGGCGCCGCTCCTCCGGCGACGGCGCTACGGCGAGTCCGCGCCGTCGCGCCAGCTCCGCCATCCCTCGGCGTGGTGCCAGTGGTGCGACGAGATCGATCCAGCGAACGACTCGGCCATTCCGCCGACGATGTCCTCCGCGTCCTCCGCGGTGCCGTCCCACCGGGTCGACGACTGACCTCCGAAGTAGGTCATCTGCAGCACCTGAGCCCCGTCGAGCACTGCGACATCGAGTCGTGGCTCGTCGGCGAGTGAGTCGAGGAACTCCAACTCGTCACCGGTGAGGTGCGTTCTCAACTGCGAGCGGAACTGATCCATCAGCCGTGGGGCAAGCACCGGTTCCGTGACGTCGAGCGGCTCCACGTCGGTCCCGACCGGTTCCACGCGCCGAGCAGGTCCGCTGTGCGAAGTCTCCAGGACGTAGGCCGGCAACCCGTCATCGGTCAGGCCACTCCTGACGAGGCGGCCCTGTCCCGTCAGCCACTCGTCGTTCGGTGCCACCGCGACATTCGACCACGTCCGAGCGGCCAGCGAACGCCGAGCTGTCAGATGGGGAGCGAATCGAGCGCGAAAGCGGTGACAGCGCTGTCGGTCGTGGTCAGCAGCCGATTGCGACGGTACGCCACCGGGCGGTGGTCTCCGTCTGGGAACTCGAGTCGTCCGACCGCTCGAAGCGGCTCGCGCTCGAGCAGCAGTGCAACGGGACTCGCTGGGCGAGACCAGACGAGGAGGTGGCGAGCGCCGATCGCCATCGCCTCGAGGTAGCCGTGGCCGAACCCGCCATCGGCAGCAATCGTCAGGTCGGCTGACCGGACCCTTCCGACTGTCGTTCGGCCCGGCCACTCCGAGACATGAACCGCCTCGTCGTCCGCTCCCATGATCCATGTCCCGTCGGCGGAGATGTCATCGAACACGACTCCGGACTCCACGGTCGTTCCGCCGTCCTCGAGGCTGTGGCGGTAGAGGGTCGAACCGTTCTGACCTTGATCGATGTTGATGAGCACGTGGCGGTCGCCGTTCTCCAGTCGCACTCCGAAGAACCCGAACGCGTCGAGTGCGCCGAGTACGTCGAGCCGGCCCGTGACGAGGTCGAGTCGTCGCAGCAGGTAGTCGTCGTCGGGGTCCCCCGGAGGTGGCGACACGAAGAGGCAGGATGCCGAGTCGCCGGTGAATGCGATCTGCGAGCCGCCGCTGTCGTCGCCCTGCCCGACGTCGACCGAGAACGAGTCACCGTCGATGCGCTCGATGTCGAGGGTGGGCCAGCAGAGATGAGCGATCGTTCGGCCGTCCGGGCTTGCAGCGGCTGTCGCCTGCGGTCGGTAGTCGCCAGGTTCGCGAGGTGGAGGCGTGAAGTCGGCGGTGTGGAGGACGGTCAGGTCCTCGTCGAGGACGAAGCCGTGGTGCCCGTGGTGGGAGGCGACGAACCACCGGTCTCGGCCCAGTTGCGGCGTCGACGGGTTGAGCGACCAGCCCGGGTCAGCCGGTACCCCGAGTTGCTGGTGGGCGAGTGAGCGGAGCTCGACAGGAGCCAACTGGTTCACGGGCGAACAGTACTGGCGTCGACGTGTCGTCGAAGGCCCCTGAGGCCAGGGGCGTATGGACATCGGACGACCCCGAGCACTGTTGCGCTGGTGGTCGTGGAGTGACCACCAGCGCAACAGTGGGCACGGTCAGGTGAGGCGCTAGGTCAGGTGAGCTCGAGGGGGAGTGCGGCGCGCACGTCCTGGCTGGACGCAGCGACGCGGACCTCGAAGGTGCCGGGCTCCACGACCCAGCCGTCGGCCGCGGGGTCCCACGCGGCGAACGCACGGGAGGACAGCGTCAGCGACACCGTCGCCGACTCGCCGGGGTCGAGCTCGACCTTCGCGAACGACGTCAGCTCCTGATCCGGACGCCGCAACGTCGAGACCTCGTCGTGCACGTAGCACTGCACGACCTCGGCCCCACGACGCTCACCGACGTTGGTGACGGTGACCCGCACCTCGATCGGGTCGTCGTCGAGTCCATCGGCGGCGGCGCTCGAACGGGACAGCACCGCGTCGCTCCACTCGAAGCGGGTGTAGCCGAGGCCGTGGCCGAAGCAGAACACCGGCTCGGTGCCGCGGGCCTCGAAGCCCCGGTAGCCCATGAACAGCTGCTCGCCGTAGAGCACGTGGCCCGAGTCGCCCGGGTAGTTCAGGTACGACGGCCAGTCCTCGAGCCGTGCGCCGTAGGTCATCGGCAGACGACCCGACGGGTTCGCGTGGCCCAGCAGCACGTCGGCCACCGCGGTGCCGGTCTCCTGGCCGAGGTACCAGGTCTGTGCCAACGCCGGAGCGTCCGCAGCGCTCGACAGGTCGACCACCGACCCCGCGTTCACGAGGACCACGGTGCGCGGGTTCGCGGCGACCACTGCGGCGACGAGCTCGCCCTGGTCACCGGGCAACGCCATCGTCGTGCGGTCCTCGCCCTCGGTCTCGGAGTCCTGGTTCAACCCGACGACCACCACGGCGACGTCGCTGCTGCGCGCCGCCTCGACCGCACGGGCGAGGCCGTCGGACGCGATGGGTGGGACGTGCCCGAGCAGGAACGCCGCGACGGCCAGACCGTCGAACGACACGAACTCGCCGACGACGTCGAGCTCGTCGCCGGCACGGCACTCGACGGTGGTGCGGATCTCGGCGGAGCCGAGCCCGAAGAACGAGCTCCCGCGTTCCTGACCCTCGAAGTTGTCGAGCACCACCTGGCCGCCGATCGACACGCGTCCGCCGGTCCCGCCGGTGACCAGCGCGAAGGTGTGCGCGCCGTCGACGTCCGCGACGAACGTGCCGTGCACCCGGATCGAGAAGTCGCCGCCACGCACGCCGGGAGCGGGTTCGTCGCCGATCCAGTTCAAGCGGGGCTCGTCGACGATCTCGGTGTGGACCGGCTCGCCCGCGAGCTCGCGGTTGTCGAAGTAGTCGACGGTCAGGCCGCCACGGTCGGCGCCCCGCTGCGGTCGGGTGCGGCGGACGTCGAGTGGGGGAGCGGTGCGGTAGGTGTCGACCCCGATCTCGTGGACCACCTCGACGTCGGCGGGCAGCGCGGCGCGCAGACCGTCGAGCACGGTGACGACGTGATGCGGGTTGACCGCGGCGGACCCGCCGCCGAGCGCTGCGGGAACATCCGCGTTCGGCCCGATCACCGCGACCCGTGACAACGACGTGGCGTCGAGCGGAAGGAGCGGCGCTCCGTCGCCGCCGGCGGGAGCGTCGTTGCGCAGCAGCACGATGCCCTCGGTCGCGGCGCGACGCAGCACCTGCGCGTGGTCCTCACGGGGGATCGAGTGCTCGGTGCGATCCGGTGCGGCGTCGAGCAGGCCGAGCCGTTCCGCGGTGTGCAGCAGGCGCCGGACGGTCTCGTCGAGCACGGACTCGTCGAGCTCGCCGGCACGGACCCGGTCGGCCTGGGTCGGTCCCAGGTACTTCGGCGGTCCGGGCATCTCGAGGTCGAGCCCGGCCTCGAGCGACTCGACGCCCTGGGTACCCCACCAGTCCGAGATCACGATCCCGTCGAAGCCCCACTCGCCACGCAGCACGTCGGTGAGCAGCCAGCGGTGCTGCGCGCAGTACGTCCCGTTCAGCCGGTTGTAGCCCGACATGACCGACACGACATCGGCCTCGGTGACCGCCGCCTCGAAGGGCACCAGGTACAGCTCGCGCAACGTGCGCTCGTCGACGTCGGAGGAGATCGTGTGGCGCTGGTACTCGCTGTCGTTCGCGACGAAGTGCTTCACACACGCCCCGACTCCGGTGGACTGCATGCCGTCGATCACCGCGACCGCGGCGCGGGCGCTCAGGTGCGGGTCCTCGGAGAAGCACTCGAAGTTCCGCCCGGCGAGCGGGTTCCGGTGCAGGTTGACCGTCGGGGCGAGCACGATGTCGACGCCCTTCGAGCGGGCCTCCTCGCCCAACACCGTGCCGACCTCGCCCAGCAGGTCGGTGTTCCAGGTCGCCCCGAGCGCGGTGCCACACGGCGCGCACGCCGAGGTCGAGGCGACCCAGCGATCCCCACGGACGCCGACGGGACCGTCGGACACCTTGAACGCCGGGATGCCGAGTCGCTCGACGTCGTGGCCGTGCCACATGTCGACGCCCGCGGTGAGCGAGGCCTTCTCGTCGAGCGTCATGTCCTTCAGCAGCTGATCGATCCGGTCCGACAAATGTTCCCCCTGCGTCGACGGCGGTCGTGGGGGAGGATAGGGGGGCAGGTGATCGGTCCGTCACGCTCCGTGGGCGGACGGGTACAGTGCCGGCACCGGTCGGGGGGACCGGACAGCCGGGGCCGACGATGTACGGGGGTGCACATGCGGGCTGAGATCGTGCGGCTGGTGTTCTCGTTGTCCCTGGTGGGGGGCGCGTTCTTCGCCGGGCTCTACGTGGGATGGCGCCGATGGGGGGCGCGCCGCGACCCCGAGCACCCGGGGGTGCGCTTCACCGCGGGCGACGACGAGTGGGTCGAGGCATCGACCAACGAGGCTCGACGCGACCTGTTCGCCCCGGCGAGCGATGTCGTCGATCTACGGTTCGAGCCCAGCGCGCTGCCGAGACGCGCCGCGGTCGGTCCGGAGCGATCGCTGCCGCGTGCCGGCATCGCTGCGGACGAGATCGTGACCTACAGGAGAGTGGATGACCCCCGAAGAGCTGAGTGACCGCGAGGAGATCAAGCAGGTCAAGTACACGTACCTGAGGTGCCTCGACCAGAAGGACTGGGCGGGCATGGCGGAGATCCTCTGCGAGGACGCGACTGCGGCCTACAGCGGCGGCAAGTACAGCTTCGACGGACGTGACGAGATCCTCGGCTTCCTCGACCGGTCGATGAGCCGGGAGACGTTCCACTCGAGCCATCGGGTGCACCACCCCGAGATCACCCTCGACGGCGATCGTGCCGAGGCGACCTGGGCGCTCGAGGACATCGTCGTCGACACCGAGTGGAAGTTCATGCTGATGGGCGCTGCCTTCTACGAGGACACCTACGAGCGTCGCGACGGTCGCTGGCTGCTCCTGCGCACCACGTACCGCCGCAGCTTCGAGGTCATGTTCCCGACCTCGTCGATCGAGGGCTTCCAGCTGACCGCCAGCTGGTGGGGGACCGACGGCCAGAGCATCCTGCCCGCTGGGTGAGACCACCCCACCCGGCACCGCCACCCGGCGGTCTAGTATCTGACGGCCCGTCAGATCTGGGCGCCAGGAGGCTAGGGATGACGACGATCGAGACCGAGACGACCGGCAACGGCTACTCCGACGACGAGTTCCCGATGATCGTCAGCGTCGACGACCACGTCGTCGAGCCGCCGCACGTCTGGTCGACCTGGCTGCCCGAGCGGTTCAAGGACAAGGGGCCGCGAGTCGAGCGGCGCGGCGTCGGCGCGATGAAGCACATCGGCGGCGGCACCTACGAGCAGGAGTTCACCGACGACGGCCGCCCGGCGGACTGCTGGGTCTTCGAGGACCTCGTCTACATCCACAAGCGCCACGTCGCCGCCGTCGGCTACAGCCGCGACGAGATGACGATGACGCCGATGACCTACGACGAGATGCGCCCGGGTTGCTACGACCCCAAGGCCCGCGTCCAGGACATGCTCGACAACCACGTCGACGTCTCGCTGTGCTTCCCGACGTTCCCCCGGTTCTGCGGCCAGACCTTCACCGAGGCCAAGGACCGGGCGCTCGGCGAGGCGTGCGTCTACGCCTACAACGACTGGATGGTCGAGGAGTGGTGCGGCGACTCCGACGGCCACCTGATCCCGCTCTGCATCATCCCGCTGTGGGACGCCGAGCTCGCCGCCGCCGAGGTGCGCCGCAACGCGGCGCGCGGCTGCCACGCCGTCTGCTTCAGCGAGATCCCGCCGCACCTGGGCCTGCCGAGCATCCACTCCGGCTACTGGGACCCGCTGTTCGCCGCGTGCGAGGACACCCAGACCGTCGTCTGCATGCACATCGGCTCGTCGTCGCGGATGCCCGCCACCTCGCCCGACGCGCCGGTCGCGGTGGCCGCCTCGCTGTAGCTTCAACAACTCGATGGCGACCCTGTCGGACTTCCTGTTCTCGGGCGTGCTCGTGCGCTTCCCGAAGCTGCGCCTCGCCTACTCCGAGGGCCAGATCGGCTGGCTGCCGTACATCCTCGAGCGTGTCGACGACGTGTGGCGCGAGCACCGCGCCTGGGGCGGGGTCGCCGACATCATCCCCGAGCCGCCGTCGAGCTACTACTACAAGCAGGTCTACGGCTGCTTCTTCCGCGACCAGCACGGCCTGAACTCCCTCGACGTCATCGGCCTGGACAACGTCACCTTCGAGACGGACTACCCGCACACCGACTCGACCTGGCCCCACACCAAGGCCGTGGCGCAGAAGATGATGGCGCACCTCGACAAGGAGCAGCAGTACAAGATCCTGCGTGGCAACGCGATCAAGATGCTGGGCCTCGACATCACCTGAGCTGACAGACGCCCCCGGGCAGCGGCAGTCTGTGCCGATGAGCAGCGACGACGACCTGCGGCCCTCGGCGGCCCGACGCCTGCTGGTCTCGGTGCCCGACGTCGGCGACGACAACTTCGAGCAGTCCGTGGTCTTCGTGCTGGAGCACGACGAGGGCGGCGCGTTCGGCATCGTCGTGAACCGGCCCTCCGCCACCGACGTCAGCGACCACCTTCCGACACTG
>CAVPQM010000025.1:0-135654 GCA_963707555.1 uncultured Actinomycetota bacterium | reverse complement strand
TCGTCGATGGCGTCTGCGAGGGTCATCGAACTGAAGGTCAGGCGTGCTCGAGGATGCCCTCGGCGGCGGCGATCTCGGCGTCCAGGGTCGCAACGACGCCCTCGAAGGCGGCATTGATCGCTTCGGTGAGCGCCCTGGTCGCATCGTCGACAACGTCGCCGATGCGCTGTGCGATCACGGCGTCGATGCCTTCGAGAGCTCCGGTAGCGCCAGAGGCGCCGGCGGTGAGTTCGCTCAGCATCTGATCCTGAACCGCTGTTGCGGCGACCTTCGCTGCTTCGAGGGCGTCGATGTGCTCTTGGACGAATCCGGACATGGTTGATGCTCCTTGGTTGGCGGGTAATCAGGTCTTGTCGGAGAAGTAGATGGCTGCGGCGATGACCGCTAGCGGGATGACGATGCAGGCGCCGGTGATCGCGATGGGGGTGACGACGAGCGCGACGGCTGAACACGCAGCGGCGACACCGGGCCGCCCGGTAGCCCACCTCGGGTCCGGGCCGCCTCTTGGCGTGGTGGCCGCGGCCCTTCGACGCAAGTACCGGTAGAGGGCTTCGGCGACGCCGCCCCAGATGCCGGCGCACACGATGGGGACGACGAAGTCGCCGGCGTCGCGATACTCCCCTTCGAGGAGTGCGGCGACGAATCCGAGGATGACGACGCACGCCGGGCCGAGCCACAGCGCGAGCCGAGTGAGGCGCTGCCGCCGAGCCCGAACGCTGGCAGCTCGTGTGCGTTCCGCGTTGGACGCTGCGTTCGCTGTGCGAGCACGGAGCTCGGAGTCGATCTGCGCCTGGCGGGCATTGAAGGCACCCAGGAGACGATCGAGAGTCTGCTGTCGGAGTGTGTCGTGTTGGCGTGACGCCTGTTGCTGCGCCTGGCGCACCTCGTCGGCGGCCCGGACGGCAGCAGAGGCGACCCGGGCTGCTTCGTCGGCGATCTCGTCGAGCTCATTTCGGCTCTGCGCGGGTTCGTCGAGCGCTTCCAAGGCGAGCAGCTCCTCGCGGAGCTGCTCGAGGTTGTCGACCAGTTCGAACGGATCAGCGATGGCTGTCACTTCGATGCCCCTTCCAGCGGCGCCCACGGAATGAACGGGCGGGGCGCTCGTGAGATCGCGGAGCTCGGGTGGAACGTGACGAGTCCGCGGAGGGCACCGGCCGCGCCGTCGGCGGTATCGACAGTGATCGTGAACGGCGGTCGTGTCGTGCTCCCGCCGCACTGCTCGTAGGCGGCGGTCGGGTTCGACCAGGCGCCCAGGAACAGCGTCTCGTGCTTGTTGGCCAGGGCCAGCAGTTGGGCGAGGGGCGGCTGGGCTGTTGACCGCCAGTCGTCGGGAAGCGGGACGCGCAACCGGTCGAGGTTGAACCCGATGATGACGTCGGGAAGGTCGGCGGTGAGCATGCCGATGATCTGGTCAGCTCTGATCAGCGCCGCGTGGAGGTCGGCGGCGAGCTGACCGGCTGCCGGGGTGGTCGCTGACCCTTCGATGACGGCGACCGTGGCATGGGGGGCGTGCCTGGCGAGTTCGTGGGCGGCGATCGTCAGCGCTGCGGTGGTCCCAGCGCTCGGGCCGATGAAGCCGATGCGCTGCGCGAGGTCGAGGGGCACTTCGACGACGGCATCGAGGTCGAGGGGGCGACCCAGCGTGATCGAACGGTTCCCGCTCGTACGAAGCAGCGGCGTCCACTGTGCGAGCTCGTCGCCGGTGAACGCGATCTGGTCGGTGCGGCGACCCCACTCTTCGGCCTGTGCGGCTCGGATCTCGGAGGCGAGCTCGTCGGGGGTGTGGGCAACCTGGAGGCGGATGTTCGCTGCAGGGTCGCCGAAGGCGTTGTTGAGCACGCCGTCTCCCTTGGGTGCGAGTCCCTGTGCAGCGGTATTGATGTCTCCGAAGATCAGCGCGGCGTCGGAGGCGTGGCAGCGCAGGGCGAGGCGCATCTGGATCTGGCGCCACACCGAAGCGGTCTCCCCGGCGTTCACACCCATGCCGGCAAGCGACTGCGTTGCGAGCAGCACATGGATGCCGAACGCCCGGCCCTCCTTCGCGAGCCATGCGAGGGCGTTCCAGCCGCTCTGCCCGAGCTTGCGGTCACCGAGAAGGAGGTGGCATTCGTCGATGATGCACAGGATGCGGGGCAGCGCGGCGCCGCTGCTCTCGCGGTAGGCGGCCAGACCACGAACGTTGCATTCGCGGAACATCTCGCCGCGACGCCGGCCCTCCGCGACGAGTCCTTCCATCGCTGCGAGCGCGAACTCGGGATCAGACGCGCAGGCGACCACCCGCGCGTGCGGGAGCCCCGGGCCCGGGTCGTTGGCGTACTGGCGGAACTCGACACCTTCCTTGAGGTCGATCAACCACAGCTCGAGCTCGTCGGGGCTGTAGCGCTGCGCTGCAGAGTGGATCAGCGTGTGCAACATGGTCGTCTTGCCGGACCCGGTCCCGCCGACGACGAGCCCGTGCACCGGGTCGTCCGCAAAGGTCACAGCAACCGGCTCGTTTGCACCGATCCCGATCGGGATCACCAGCCCGTCGGCGGAGCTCAGCCCCGTGTCGACGAGGAGCGTGGTGATGTCGATCGCCGGGGCGAGAGCTTCGGATGCAGACGTCGTGAACCCGTTGAGCCAGGTGCGCACCTCGTCATCCGATCCGGCCGTGTCGATCGCGATCGTGCCGGCGCGGGCAAGCTCCCCGCGCAGCTCCGGCGATGGCTCGATGTGGTCGAGGGTCGTGGTCCACTTGCCGGTGCGGAGGCGCTCTACCGCTTTCGACAGCGCCGAGTCGGTCGGTTCGGTGGCGTCGATCGAGGCGAGCACCGACACACCGCACGGCGGTCCCATCTCGGCGAGGTGGGCCAAGTCGCTGATCTGCGATGCACTCCAGCGACCGGGAATGCCGAACGCTGCGACGACCAGCTGATGCTCTGGGATCGGGGCGTCGTGGTTGAACTCGTCGATGCTGGCGTAGCGCCCTCGGAGCGCCTGGGAGTTCACCTGCGACACGCGCTGGCGGGCGTACTCCAATAGTGCTGCCACCTCGTCGCCGGTGACTGCAGGCCCGGACCCGACGAGAAGCTCGACACCGCGAAGCTCGAACAGCGTTCCGAGCGAGTTCCCCATGTACGTCGGATCCGCGAACCGGATCCGAAGTGACCCTGCGGGCCGGCTGGCGAGGAGGCGCAACAGCCATGAACGGAGCGCTTCGGACGCTGCCGGTCCCTCGCCGCTGAACACGACGTTGGACCGCGCCGGGACCATGGCGGCGAGCCCGAGGGCACCTTCGCCGATTCGGGCGATCGGTGCCGCCTCGTTCGGTCCGCAGCTGGTCCACAGGTCACGCATTGGGATGTGCGACGTGCGGTCCACACCGGCCAGCAGCTCCGAGAACCGGCTGTTCAGCTCCGTGTTTCGGGCGGAACGTTCGCCGAGTGTCTCGGTGGTTGCAGCGTCGCGCCGCAGCTCGGCTTCCACGTCGCGCCGCCCTAGCGATCTCGGCTGCCGCATCGCGGACGGGGGCGAGCTCCGTCGTGGTCGCGTGGACGACAGCGGCGAGTTGGTCGCGCCAGATCCTGGTGGACTCGTGCTGTTGCGCTGTGTACTCGTCGAGAGCGGCCTCGGCGGCGGCACGGTTCGCGTCGATGCGTTCGGTCAGCGCCTCGGCATGGGCTTCCCAGCGAGTTGGGCCCCAGACAGCCTCAGGTCCCCACTCGGGGATGTCGGGCCGGACCTCGGGCGGCTCACTCGACGTCGGCGCAGGGGGCAGGACTGCTCTTACGGCCTGGAGCAGCGCCGACACCGCGCGGAGCTGGCGGCGCTGATCAGACACAACGTCACTTGTAGCGATGCCTTGGCCCATCTCACCCTTCCTCGACAGACATACCTGTGGAGGATCTTTCGGCAGCAACGGCGCGGAGATTCGGTGTCGGGTGGAAATGATCCGATCGGCTCAACAGCGTCGTCAGCGAAGCTGTCGGACATCTGCAACGGCGCCCGCACGCCGATCCTCATCGGCGAAGTGTTGGCGTCGATCGGGGTGTGTGGACTGGACCCGCGACCCGCTGTGGCCTTCGACCGCCGAAGCCACCGAGCACCTCGGCGTCGCCACGCGGACGGTGTACGGGTTGATCGACGACTGCTCCCTGCCGGAGTACAGGATGGGGCGCAAGATTCAGGTGCTCGCCGCCGACGTCGAGGCGTTCGTCGAGGCTGCACGGATCCAGCCAGGCACGCTGCCATCAGGCTCGCTGTGACCGGTGTGCGCGGGTGTGCGAGCCCCGGTCTCCAGTCTCGGTACGGGTGGCGGACCGGCTGTCTCGGCCCGGCACGAACCCACAGAAGTGAACACGACCGCGCAGCGCCTTGACGCCGGTAGCGGCCTGCGCCGCTGGACTCTGTCGACTGACCGATCGCGAATGCCGAGCACCACTTGGCCTCAGCCAGCCAAGTACCGCCCCCGGCCCTCCCTGATCACTCGCTTGCTCTTCAGCAGATGGGCGAGCGTTGCCGTCACCGAACGCAACTCGTCGCTGCGACCAGCCTCGTTCAACGCGTCGGTCACCTCACTCGGGGACATCGGGCCGGCCCCACGGCCGAGGACGGCCACGATCGCATCAGTTCGACTCGGCGGCAGGCCGCTCCCCTGCTCGGCGGCGATGGACTCCTCGAGCCGGCGAACCTCAGCCCGCTTGCCCGCCACGGAAGCGGACACCCGTGCGAGCTTCCGTTCGAGAACGAGAAGTTCGTCCTTGGCCCGGTCGAGGTCGTCGGTGAGATCGTCCACGAGTTCACCGTACACAAACAAAGAGACAAAGCACTCTTTGCTTCAACTGTTGTCTCTCAAGTTCCGCACGGCACGACAGGGCCCAGCGCTCCAGCAAGGCTGTGGGAAGATCTACCTCCAGAGTTCCGCTGAGACTTCCGCGGAGCCCCGGGCCTCTAGCTCAGTTGGTAGAGCAGTGGACTTTTAATCCATCGGTCGCGGGTTCGATCCCCGCGGGGCCCACCGTCCGGCAGCGTCACTCACACCGGCAGCGGCGCTCACACCAGTGGCGCGGCGGACCTGATCTCCTGCACGACACGCGCACGATCGATCGACGCGACCCACTCCTGCTCCGAGGCCTCGCCGACCTCGGGGTCGAGTCGCCACGACACCAGCGCCGTGCCGCCGTCACCGGTGCCCCACTCCACGACGAGGAACGGGCGGTCCTTGCTGCGGATCGCCCGCACGCCGGGTCGGCGCACGACCTGACGAGCCGCGACCGAGACGACATCGGCCAACCCGATGCGGAACACGCTGCGCGGCTCGCGCACCGAGAAGCCGAGCGTGTCGTCGGTCAGCCAGAGCACACCGGTGCCGCGCACGGGTGTGCGGTCAGCCGAGTGCCCCATGCAGCGCGCCGAACGGCGCAGCGCCGCGCCCTTGGGCACATCGTGCGACGCGACCTCGGTCAGGTCGAACACGACCCGTCGCCGAGCGGTCCCGAATCGGCCCCGCAGGAGGAGCAGTGCGAGCACGCAGAGCACGGCGCCGAGCGCCACGGCACCGAGGATCGTCAACACGATCTGCATCTCGATCGCACCGAGGGTCACGACGTCCTCCATGCTCCGGCCCGTGCCCACCCGAGTCGCACGCGAAACCTCAGCGAGCCATCGTCCCACATCGGGAAGTTCGTGCCCCACACGTTGTCGTGCAGGCACAGGCTCCATCCGTCGGCCAGGACCACCGGGGTCGGCGGCCACTCGAGCAGTCGGGGCCGCCCGGGAGCCACCAGCGACGTGTCGACGAACTCCAACTCGACGCCCGAATCGGCGTGGCGGACCTGCCCTGCACAGTGCAGGTGCACCCCACCGCCCGCCACGACCTCGAAGGGCGACACCCACTCATCGAGCTTCGACATCTGCCAGCGCGACGGGTCCCCGACCGGCGGGGCGAACGTCCACCACACCGCTCCGGGCCAGCGGGCGGCGCGACGATCGAACCACTGCAGCTCGAACTCGACCGCGGCGGCGTCGCCCTCGACGGAGCGGACGGTCAGCTCCGCTCGTCCCGGCAGCGAGACCGGTGCGCCATCGGGGGCATCGAACCCGAGCACGGCGGTGACCTCGTCGTCGCGTTCGACGACCTGGACCAGGCGCGGCGTCCACCAGCGGGCGACCGCACCGGAGTCCTCGAGCCCCGGCTTGGTGTTGTCCCACCGCGCCCACCACTCGTCCTCGGCGACCGTGCCGGCGTTGTAGGTCGAGTACCAACGCTCGAAGTCAGCGGCGTCGAAGGTCTGGAACCGGAGCCGGCCCAGCGGCGAGTCGGACGACGCCAGGTCGTGCCCGTCGGCATCGTGGCCCGATCACCGCGCCGTGCAGTCCGATGACCGAGCCGTCGACGTCGAACGTGAGGGCCAGACCGCCGAGACGTGCCGTCACCGTCCCGATTCGTCGTGACTCGGCTCCACGACACCCCCGGGGGTCGACTCCCGCGCTCGCTGCCCGCAGCCGCGCGGCAGTCGTGTCGGCCGCCACGCCGACTCGAGGGACGACCGTGCGGCTCCCATCGAGCACGCGCCGGGCCTCGTCGGCCAGGTCTTGCGACCACCCTCGGCGAGCCGGTCGACGAACCCGTCGAGGTAACGGCGCTGCTCCTCCCAGCTCGCGGCGAACACCCGGGTCGAGTCCGGCCCGGACTCCGGTGGTCCATCGACAGGATGTGTCGATGGATCACCCGAGAACGCCTCGGCAGGGCCGGTGTCGACGAGCAGCGACGCCAGCGCGTCGGCGGACCAGTGGGTGGTGTCGGGCCAGTGCGTCTTCTGGTCCAGACCCCAGGTGTGCTCGGCGACGCAGAGCAGCGACGTCGACGCCGCCCGCAGCGCCGGGTCGTCGGCCGCGACGACACCCGAGTCGAGCCACCGCCGACGCAGACGACACAGCGCGCGGAACCCAGCCGTCTTGGCGGGGTCGCTGCCCACTCCTTGGATCCACGTGTCGCCGATCTCGGAGTCGATCACCGGCAGGGAGTCCGCGACCGACGCCATGACCGCGGCGACGTCGTCGAGCGTGGCGGCAGCGATCTGCGCGGCCGGGAACCGAGCGGCGAGCGCCGCCCACTGTGCGATGACCTCATCGGCTCGCCGCGGGCCCAGGTTGTCGCCGGTCAGGTCGACCACCACGGCGACCGGCCCCGAGGCTCCCGGCACGTCGAGACCGGATCCATCCAGGATCTGCACGTCGCCGTAGCCGCCCGGCTGGTACATCACCTGGATCGACGGCGGATCGCCCGTGCCGTCGACACCCGCAGCCGCGGGATCGAGCCAGCGGAACCGGTTCGGCACCTGCGGGCACGCCGACGCGGGGTTCACCCCGACGTGCAGGAGGTCGACGCCGGCATCGGCGAGCAGCGACACGAGCCCACGGGTGTGACCCGGCACGTCGGTCACCTTGGCGGCGCGGGTGTGGTGCCCGAAGCGACGGTCGAGCTCGGCCGACAGGGTCATGCCGTGTTCGAGCAACGACCGGTCGCAGTACTCGGTGTGCAGGGTGAAGGGCAGCGCGTGCCAGCAGAGGTCGCCGAGCTCGATCGAGCGCTCCAGGTCCTGTCGATGCGACCGGTCCGCGGCCTCGAGCGCCTCGGTCAGGATCCACGAGCCGGTCGTCCAGCGGAACCGCTCCGGGCCGCCCCGGTCGCGCAGGCGTGCCGCGACCGACATCGCCCTCGGGAAGTACTCCTCGAGGTAGCGCTCCCGCACCTGGGCCGCGGTGGCCGTGAAGCCGACGTCGAGGTGGGTCTTGGACACCACCAGCACCGTCGCGACCTGCGCGTCGCTCTCTCGGCTCACGACGGTTCCCGAGTCATGAGCGGAGCCGTCTCATCTCGTGTCCGCCACGACCACGCCGACCGCACCGGCCAGCACCAGCACGGCGACCAGCACCGGGTTCCACACACCAGCGTCGAGCCCGTCGGCCACGGCCGGCACCGGCGCCACGACGGCTGCGAACGCCACGACGGTCGACACGGCGTTGAGCACCAGGTGCACCGCTCCCGGGGGTGACGAACTGGCGCCGAAGCAACCGCACGAGCGCAGCCCTCGCCGCCACGACGCCGCCACGATCGCCGTGAAGACCAGGTACGACGAGGTCACGAGCACCCCCGTGACGCGTCCGCCCACGACGAGCGCGGCAGCGCCCACGACCACCTCGAACGCGCCGAGCGCCCGACCGAGCAGCGCACCCCGGTCCCTCACGCCGGCCGTCGCGCCGGCGGGCACCACGCCGAGCTCGACGAGCGCCGCGCCGAGCGGCGCCGGATCGAGCAGCTTCGTGACCCCCGACGCCAGCAGCACGAGGCTCACCACCCAGAACGCACCGTCCAGCACCGACACGGGCCGATCGTACCGAAGCGCCGCCCGAGGACCCCGTTCGGGAGCCCCGGTGCCGGTAGGGTTCGGCCCGCGTCGAAGGGGCGTGGGAGTCCGTCGACGGTTGGCCGCGAGATATTCCTGGAGCGGTGTCAACGCGTCGGCGAGCCTGGACGTTGAGAGGGGTGAACAGTGCGACGACGTCAGGGAGACGATGCATTCCGGGACTACTACGAACGCATGCAGCAGCGCGCCGTCGGCACGGCGCGCCGGCTCATCGGTGACCGCGATGTCGCAGACGACATCGTCGCCGAGGCGTTCGCCCGGGCGTACTCCCGCTGGAGCACCGTCAGCAAGCACCCCAACCCCGACGCATGGCTGCTCCGGGTGGTCGGCAACCTGGCCGTCGACCACGTCCGGCACGAAGCACGGCGCCCGCAGCTGCGCGGCGAGACGGGTCGACCCGATCCGTCGGCCGACACCGCAGCGCTGCGCATCGATCTCGCGGACGCACTGCACCGTCTCTCGGGGCGTCAGCAGGAGGTCGTCGTGATGCGCTACCTGATCGACCTGACCGAGGACGACGTGGCCGTCACCCTCGGCATGTCCAACGGCTCGGTGAAGACCCACCTGCACCGCGCCACCACGAAGCTGCGTGCCGAGCTCTCGGACGACCGCTTCGCCACGGCCGACGACATCGGAGCAGCAGATGGGTGACGGCAGTGGCACTTCGAACGACAGTTCGAGCACCTTTCCTCCGGTCGGGTCGCCCGACCGCTACGACATGATCGTGCAGCGTGGCCGCACGCTGCGCCGCCGTCGCCGCTACAAGCTCGGCGCAGGTGCGGGCGGCACCGTCGTGGCCCTGGCCGTCGCCGTGGTGCTCATCAGCAACGGTGGCTCCGACGACAGCGACGCCAATGCCACCAAGGTCAACGAGTTCGCCAACGAGGGCACCAGCGACGCGATCGTCGAGACGACCACGTCGCTGCCGATGCCCGCACAGATGACCGTGACGATCGACGTCGACTCGTCGACGATCCTGGTGCAGGACCCTGCGCAGGTCGCGCACGACGACGCCAAGCAGTGCGTGTACCTCGAGCTGACAGGACCCGACGGCACGATCATCAGCACGGGCCACGGCTGCAGCACCAGCCCCGCACCCGTCGAGCTGCCGCTGCTCGACGGCGTCCAGCTCACCTGCCCTCCGCAGATGGTCCGATACGAGCCGGCTGCGCTCAGCACACCCGAGACCGAACCCAGGTCGTCGACCTACGTCTACGACCTGGACCCCGCCATCCCGGCCGGTTCCTACGACCTGACGGTGCAGGCGGTGTCGGGCCTCACCGACGGGTGCCCCGGCACCGATCCCCAGTTCGAACGCGAGAACCCGGACGACGACACACAGCCGATCGAGCTCCCCTAGGAGCTCCCCCACCCCTGACCGGGTCCCAGTCCGGTCAGGCCGCCGGCGGCCGGCGTCGCTTCTCTCCCACTCCCTCCAGCGACGCCGGCCCCGGCACCTCTCTCGCCCGGCACCTCACTCGCCCGGCACTTCTCTTCCGGTCGTCACCGCTCCGGGCGGATCCACCCCTGTCGAGCCTGACTTCGACCGTGCCAAGCTGAACGAGATGGCCCAGGCCGAACCACTTCCCGACCCGGAGGACGACCACTCCGCCGACACCGGCACGCTGGCCGCGCTCGCCGACCGAGCGGCGCGCACGTGGACCAGCGCCCTGCTGCGGGCCGGCAGCTGGGCCGACCGCGTCGACGCCGTCGTGCCGCGCACCGAGGGCGTCGACCGGCCGAGCGACGGCGAGGCCGACGACGAGATCGACCCTGCCTCCGGGCTCGAGGCCGAGGACCTGTTCGTCGGCACCCCCGACGACCCGGGCGACGGGTCGGAGCTGGACCCTGGCGTCCCGGTCCGATCCGGTCGTGCCGCGTCGGTGTGGGCGGTGACCAAGGCCGCGGTCGGGCTGATCGGCGCGCCGGTCGCGGTGCCCACGATGACCGTCGCGGCGATGCGCACCGCTCGCATCACCACGGCGCGCATCGACGCCTTCCCGGACCACCTGCACGCCCTCGCCGAGGGTCGCACACCGCCGCTGCCCGGCCACCGCACCGTGCGCAAGCCGTCGGGCCGGCGCTACCTGATCACCTCGGACCTGCACCGCTGCATCCCCGGTCGGCTCGACTGGCCCGAGCGGCAGAGGGTCAAGCGCCTCTATCTGAAGGTGCTCGAGCAGTACGCCGCCGACGGCTGGCACCTGATCGAGAACGGCGACGTCGAGGACTACTGGATGGTCGGCGGTTCCGCCTGGGGCACCGTCTACGACGTCGCCTACCTGACCGGGTCCGCGGCACGCGGCCCGAACCGCGACGACGCCCGCCGGACGATCCTCACCGAGCAGCTCGACCGGATCGTCGCGAACAACGCCGACATCTACCGGATGCTGCGCGACTCGTTCTGCGCCGAGGGCCGCTACGCCCGCACCATGGGCAACCACGACGACGCCTACACCGACCCCTTCATGGCCGACTACCTGCGCCACCACCTGCCGGGCGCCGAGGTGGCCGACACGATCCTGCTCTCGCCCGACGGCACCGGGCCCGAGGACGGCATCGCCGGCGTCGACGCGGTCGTCGCACACGGCCATCTGACCGACTCGTGGAACGGTCCGGGGTTCGCGCCGCTGGGCCGGGCGATCACCTGGATGATCACCGGTCTGGACGACCTGCCGGCGATCCCCAAGGTCGACGGCCTGCCCGACGAGGAGGGCCTGGGGCGCCTGCTCGGCGGTCGGGCACGCAACCGGTTGATCAGCGTGGATCCGCGCTACGGCGGCAACCGCCGCTTCGACTCCGTCGACGAGGAACGGCTCTTCGCCCGGTTGGCCGAGACCGAGCCGGCCGACGGGTGGCCCTGGATCGTCTACGGCCACACCCACTTCCCGATGCTGTGGCCCCAGAACCGCGCCGGGGACCCGGTGAAGTACGCCAACTCCGGCAGCGGCGTGCTCCAGGGTGCGTTCAGCGCGCTCGAGTGGGACAGCTCCGACCCCGACGCACCGTTGCGGCTGGTGGTCTGGGTCCGGGGCGACGACGGCCCGAACCGCTACGAACTGGTGCCCGACGGCCCGACCTTCCAGCCCGTCGAACGCTGACGCCCCTCAGCGACCGGTGTGGCCGAAGCCGCCCTCGCCGCGCTCGGTCTCGTCGAGTGAGTCGACCTCGACGAAGTCGACGTGCTCGACCGCCTGGATCACCAGCTGGGCGATCCGCTCGCCGCGGGTCACCTCGAACGGTGATGTCGGGTCGGTGTTCACCAGCAGCACCTTGAGCTCGCCGCGGTAGTCGGAGTCGATCAGCCCGGGCGAGTTCAACACCGTCACGCCGTGCTTGAAGGCGAGCCCGCTGCGCGGCTGGATGAAGCCGGCATAGCCGCGGGGGATGGCCACCGCGACGCCCGTCGGCACGAGCCCACGGCCGCCGCCGGGCGCCAGCGTGACGTCCTCGGTGGCACGTAGATCGACGCCCGCGTCGCCCGGCTTCGCGTACTCGGGCAGCGGCAGTTCGGAGTCGAGTCGGCGGACGGGTACGGAGAGCATCGGGCGAGGATAGCGACGCGGCGCGGCCCGCTCCGGGGGTGGCCCGCTTCGGATTCTCGGGCGGGTTGGCCGTACCCTGTGCCCGTGCTCGCATGGATGGACCTCGAGATGACCGGCCTGGACGCGACCCACGACGTGATCGTGGAGATCGCGACCCTCGTGACCGACGACGAGCTGAACATCGTCGCCGAGGGCCCCGAGCTGGTCATGACCGCCACCGAGGAGCAGCTGGCCGGCATGAACCAGGTCGTCGTCGACATGCACACCTCGAGCGGGCTGCTCGAGCGCATCCGCGCCTCGACGATCACGGTCGAGGAGGCAGGCGCCGCGACGCTCGAGTTCCTCCAGCAGCACATCACCACGCCGCGCACCGTGCCGCTCTGCGGCAACTCGATCGGCATGGACCGACGGTTCCTCGCCGCGTACCTGCCCGACATCGAGGAGTTCCTGCACTACCGCTCCGTCGACGTGTCCACCATCAAGGAGCTCGCCCGGCGCTGGTACCCCGAGGAGTTCTCCGGCTACCAGAAGCAGCAGTCGGCGCACCGGGCGATGGACGACATACGGCAGTCGGTGAACGAGCTGCGCTACTGGCGCGAGCACATCTTCCGCAACGAGCCGCCGGCGTGACGGTGCGGCGGGGAGTGCTGGCGTGAAGCAGGAGCAGCTCGAGGCCGAGCACGACGCCGTCGAGGTCGCCCCCGGTGTCGTGCGCATCCAGCTGCCGATCCTGTTGCCGGGACTCGGCCACGTGAACTGCTACGCGCTCGAGGACGAGCGCGGCGTCACCCTGGTCGACCCGGGGCTGCCGGGCCCCGACTCCCACGCCGAGCTGGTCGTGCGCCTGGCCCGGGCCGGCGTTCCGGTCGAACGGGTGCACACGGTGCTCGTCACGCACTCCCACCCCGACCACTTCGGGGGCGCCGGCCGCCTGCGCGCCGAGCACGACTGCGCGGTGGTCGCCCACGAGGACTTCGCCACCCCCTTCGACCAGGGCGACAGGTCCTACGACGTCGACCTCGAGGAGCTGCACGACACCTCCAGCGCTCCCGAGGACGCCGTGAGCGACGAGGCCGGGTCGCAGGGCCACGCCCGTCTCCGCGACGTGCTCTTCGGCGACGGTGAGCTGCCCGACATCCCGGCGCGCACCACCCCCTGGGGCGGCGAGGGCTTCCGTCCCTCCGATGCGGAGCTCGAGCACATGCGCTCCTGGGACGCCATGTCGAAGCAGGGACTGCTCTCGCTCGAACCGACGGTGAAGGTCGTCGACGACGAGGTCATCACGATCGGTCGTGCCGAGTGGATCGTCGTGCACACGCCCGGCCACACCGGCGACCACATCTGCCTGTTCGAGCCGACGAGCGGCACGCTGCTGTCGGGCGACCACGTGCTGCCCACCATCACCCCCCACATCTCGGGGCTGACACCTCGCGCCGACGCGCTCGCCCAGTTCTTCGCGGCGCTGCGCCGGGCTGCCGCCATCGAGGGGGTCCGTACGGTGCTGCCGGCACACGGGCTGCCGTTCGCGGATCTGGCCGGCCGGGTCGACGAGATCATCGAGCACCACCACGACCGCCTGGAACTGCTGGCCGGCATCGCCGACGAGCTCGGCGATGCGCCCGTCGTGGACTACTCGCACCGGCTGTTCCGACCCCGCTCGTGGGGGCCGATGGCCGACTCCGAGACCTACGCGCACCTGGAGCACCTGCGACTCGACGGTCGCATGGAACGCTCCCGCGACGACGACGGCCTGGTCCGCTACCGCCCCACGGCCTGACCACCGCACCACCGCAACTCGCTGCACCACTGCGATTGAAATGACAGCTGTCCTTGGGGTGGCCACTTCGACAACAGGTGTCATTTCGGGGCTCATTCCGGGATTTCCAGAGGATTTCGGCCCTCATTCCGTTTAATCGCTTGCGCCTCGTCGCCAGAGGTGGTGCACTTCCGGGACCAGCACTCCCGCTCGCAGGGGGTGCTCGTGCACGTCACACCCCGTCCCACGACGCTCACAGAAGGCACCGACCGATGCTGAACGCAGCGAACCTCCATCAGAACGCCACGTGGCGATCTGATGCAGCGCGCCTGCGTGCCGGTGTGACCTCCTGCACGATCGTGACCAATGGCGCGTACGGCATGAAGCCGGCCTCGAAGGGCCACTTCACGGCCATTGGACCAACCCGACGGGGAGCCCCTCCGCAGTAGCCGCCTCAGGCTGAAGCGCAGGCACGGACTCAGGAACCGTCGGGTGACCACCCGGCGGTTCCTTTCTTTTTGCCCCTGGACCGGACCGCCCACCCACCCACCCGCCACACCCGACCCTCGAGAGAGAGCGACACATGACCACCATCGACATCGACCGACCGACCAGCACCGCACTCGACGAGGCAGCCTTCGGACTCGCCACCGCCGATCTGTGGACCCTCGACGCCAGTTGTCGAGACCTCGACACCGCGATGTTCTTCTCGGACGACCTCGACGACATCGGCGACGCCAAGAGGACCTGTCTCGCCTGTCCCGTCAGGACCCGATGTCTGGACGCCGCGGTCGACCGCGGCGAGCAGTACGGCGTCTGGGGTGGCCACCTCTTCGTGGCCGGCCGGATCGTGCTGAGCAAGCGGCGCAGGGGTCGACCGCCCAAGAACCCTCGTCCTGGCGACGTCATGCCCGAGGTCGAGGTGCCGATCGAGTACCGGCGCCTCGTCCACGCCTGACCGGTCACCCGGGTCCGCGGCCCTCCCCCCGGGGCTGCGGACCCGGGCCGGCGACGAGCACGAACAGGTGTGACGGTGGTCAGCAACGCCTGCCGACCTGACCACTGCGAACCCTGATCAGTACGGTGGAGGGGCCGGTTCCGACCGGCCCCTCCACCGCGTCCCGATCCGAGATGAGATGACCGACTCCCCCACCGAAGTGGATCCTGTCCCGCCTGCCTCAGCACCCGACCCCGCCCCGCAGGGTCCGAAGCGACTCCCCGTCGGTCCGGTCGGGCTGCTGGTCATCACCGCGATCGCGCTCGGCGCCGCCTTCCTGGCGGCACGCCTGGTGATCGACACCTCGAACGGCTCCGACGCGATCGACATCCAGGACATGCTCGACGACCAGGCCAAGGCGCCGCTCGTGACCGACACCGAGGCACGGGCGACGATCGACGGACCGGCGCCGAACGTGCGCCTCGAGTACCTCGACGGCGGCGTCCAGGACCTGGCCGAGGTCGCCGGAGTGGGCACACCGGTCGTCCTCAACTTCTGGGCCTCGACGTGTGCGCCGTGCATCAAGGAGATGCCCGCCATGGAAGAGGTCAGCAACACCTTCGGCGACGCCGTCACGTTCGTCGGCATCGACGTGAACGACACCGTCGAGAACGGCAAGGAGATGGTCGAGCGCACCGGCGTGACCTACCGCAACGCCCGCGACCCCCGGTCCGACATCGCCGCGGTGTACGGCGCGCTCAGCCTGCCGCGCACCGTGCTCATCGGCGGCGACGGCGTCGTCCTGGCCGCCCACAACGGAGAGATGGACGCCGCCGAGGTGACCGCGATGTTGAACGAACACGGCATCACCGCCGCCTGATGGGCCCCGAGCTGGCGTACGCCTTCTCGGCCGGGATGATCGCGACGATCAACCCGTGCGGGTTCGCGCTGCTGCCGGCCTACCTGGCCTACTTCCTCGGTCTCGAGGACGCCGCGCCCTCCGACGGCCCGGCCCGCGCACCGGTCATGCGCGCCCTGGCGGTCAGCGGCGCCGTCACCGCGGGGTTCCTGGTGGTGTTCGCGATCATGGGCTTCGCCTGGTCGTCGATCTCGGGCATCGTCGCGTCCCGACTCCCGTACTTCACGATCGTGGTCGGCGTACTGCTCGTGGTGCTCGGCATCGCGATGCTCCGAGGCTTCGAGCCGACCGTCCGACTCCCGAAGCTCGAGATGGGCTCCGATGGCCGGGCGCTCACCTCGATGTTCCTCTACGGCATCTCGTACGCCGTCGCCTCGCTCAGCTGCACGATCCCGATCTACATCGGCATCGTCGCCACCACGCTCGAACGGACCAGCTTCGCCTCGGGCGTCGCGACGTTCCTCGCGTACGGGCTCGGCATGGGCATGACCCTCGCGATCCTCACCATCGCGGTCGCGCTCGCCAAGCAGGGTGTCGTCACGTCGTTCCGTCGGGTCCTTCCGCACGTCAACACGATCTCGGCGGTGCTGCTCATCGTCGCCGGACTGTTCGTCGGCTACTACGGCTGGGTCGAGATCCAGGAGCTGAACGCCGGCAGCTCCAGTCGGGTCGTCACGGCGTCCCGCGGGTTCCAGAGCGACCTGCAGAACTGGGTCGAGCAGGTCGGCGGGACCCGACTGGCGCTCGGTGCGACGGTGATCATCGCCGCTGCCGTCGCGATCACCGTCGTGCTGCGGCGAGGTGGCGACGACGGAGCTGGTGCGACCGTCCCCGCCGACCCTCGCGCGCGGCACCGGTCCACCACGACAGCACCAGCGTGCACGACAGCACCAGCGCGCACGACAGCACCAGCGTGCAGGACAGCACCAGCGCGCAGGACAGCACCAGCGCCTAGGGAGCGAGCCGCTCCAGTCGCCACTGGTCGCCGTGACGCCAGTAGTGCAGCCGGTCGTGCAGCCGGCTCGGTCGCCCCTGCCAGAACTCGAACTCGGTGCAGCGCACGGCGTACCCACCCCAGAACGGCGGTCGGGTGACCTCGATGCCCTCGAAGCGGGCCTCGATCTCGGCGACGGCCTGCTCGAGCGCCGCCCGGTCGGGGATCACGCTGCTCTGCCGGCTCGCCCACGCGCCGATCTGGCTGTCGCGGGGACGAGTCGCGAAGTAGGCGTCGTTGCGTTCGTCGTCGAGCGGGGTCGCCACGCCGTTGACCCGGACCTGGCGATGCAGCCCGAGCCACGAGAACGACAGGCACACGTTCGGGTTGCCGGCGATGTCGTGGGCCTTGTGGCTGCGTCGGTTCGTGTAGAAGTCGAGGACCGCGTCGTCGCTCAGTCCCGCGCAGCAGCACGTTGCGCACCGACGGCCGGCCGGTCGCGTCGACGGTGGCGACCACCATCGCGTTCGGTTCGGGTTCGTCGGCCTGCTCGGCGTCGTCCAACCAGCGCCGCAGCTGCTCGACGGGTGCTCGGCCACCTCGGACTCGACCAGCGCGCGCCAGTCGTAGTCGGATCGACGATCCAGACCCATCAGGTCCTGCTCGACGTCGTCGGCGCGTCCAACGCCGCCCGGAAGAACTGCTCGTCCTCGAACAGTCCGACGTCGGAGAGGAAGATCTTCCCGTAGCGCTCGAAGTACATGAGCTGCTTGGACAGCATGAAGATGCCGCGGTCGAAGTCCGAGTCGTACACACCGTGCGCCTCGGCGGCGGCCCTGACCCGCCGCTGCTCCTTGAAGCGCAGGTAGATGGTGCGCAGGGTCATCTCGCCGGTCTCGATCCCCTTCACCTCGGCGACCTGGCGTTGCGGCGCGGTCAGCAGGTCGGCGAGCGAGACCTCGCCGAACGGGCGGGTGAGCAGCGGTTCGAGCGCCATGCGCATGAACACCTCGGTCTGCTGCCTCGTCCATGCCCAGGTTCTCCTCGAGGACCGGGCCGTACATGCGCAGCGCGTGCCGTGCGATGTCGCTCCAGGCGCCTTCCTCGCCGAGCGCCGCCTGGATCAACGACCGGAAGAACTGATGCGTCTGCGGGTCGAGGCGGCCGACGATGCCCCAGTCGATGACCCCGACGCGGCCGTCGGGCAGGAGCAGCAGGTTGCCGGCGTGCACGTCGCCGTGGAAGGTGCCCCAGCGGATCGCGGTCAGCAGGAAGCCCTTGATCACCTCGTGCACGATCGGGGCGGGGTCGTAGCCGTACCCCGCGACCGTGGTCAGGTCGTCGACGGGCACGCCCTCGAAGAACTCCATGGTCAGCACCCGGGGACCCGACAGCTCCGGGAACACCTCGGGCACCGTCACCCGGTCGAGTCCGACCTGTGCGAGCAGCCGGCGGTAGTGCGCCATGGCACGCGCCTCGTTGCGAAGGTCGAGCTCCTCGCCGATCTGCACCCGGAAGCCCTGGAACATCGACAGCAGCTGCCCCGCCGCGTACTCGCCGGTCTGCTTCGCGACGACGTCGAGCAGCGGCTGGAACAGGTCGAGGTCCCGGGCGACCTGGTGCTCGATGCCGGGCCGCAGCACCTTGACCGCCACCCGACGTCCGTCGCGGGTGGTCGCCTTGTGCACGACCGAGATCGACGCCCGGCCGATCGGCGTCTCGGAGAAGCTCCAGAACGCCTCGTCGAGCGGCATGCCCAGGTCGGCCTCGACGGCACGGCGCACCTCGTCGAAGGGCACCGGTGCGCCGGTGTCGAGGCACGAGCGGAACTCCTGCGCGACCGCGTCGCCGAACATGCCCGGCGAGGAGCCGATCAGCTGACCGAACTTCATGAACGTCGCGCCGAGCTCCTCGAAGGTCTTGCGCAGCGGCTTGGCGTAGGCGTCGGGGACGAGGTGTCGGGTGAGTGCGGTGCGCAGCGCGAGCGGGGCGAAGTGCTTCGCCGTCACCAGCGAGATCTGGCGTGCCCGTCGTGCGACATCGAGCCTGGACGTCCGGGCAGTTCGCGTGGGAAGACACGGGGCACCGTGTCGAATGTCTCGGCCAACGCGTCGAGGTCGCGGTCGATCGTCACGCCGACATGCTCGCGACCACCTCTTCGCGTGGCAAGTGGGAACCATCCCGGGGTCGTCGCGACGACTGGCTGGGGGATGGACTCGACACGGTGGTGGACCAAGGCGGTCGCGATGCTCGCGCTGGGTGTCGTGCTGACCGGCCTCGGCGCCTTCGACGCGTCGCCCGCTGCCGCGGACGGCACCGGACCGACGAGGTTCGAGTCGGTGATCGACGACGTCGAGCCCGACCTCGACGAGGTCGAGGTGTCGATCGTCGGCGGGGACGCCTTCCTGCAGGTCGCCGCCGACGACGGCACCGAGGTGACGATCGCCGGCTACGACGACGAGCCCTACCTGCGCATCGACGCCGACGGCAGCGTCTGGCAGAACGACGATCGCCGTCGGTGTACCTGAACGCGACCCGCAACGGGTCCGACGGGCGCTTCCCCCAGGGCGTCGCGTCCGGCGCGGCCCCGGAGTGGGAGCAGATCGGCGACGAGGGCGTCGTCGCGTGGCACGACCACCGGATCCACTGGATGCTCGACGAGGACCCGACCGTCGGCACCGACGGCGTGGTGCAGGAGTGGGAGCTGCCGATCGTCGTCGACGGCACCGAGGTCGACGTCTCGGGCCGGCTGCTGCTGCAGGGTTCGGTGTTCCCGTGGGCCGCCGTCGTGGCGGTGCTCGCAGCGATCGGCGCCGTCGCAGCAGGGCGCCGGGCCCCGGGGCGGCTGTTGGTGCTGACCGGCGCGTCAGCGGCCGCCGTCGTGGTGGCGGTCGCTGCGTACGCCGTCAATCCGCCCGGCGCGGGTGCGAGCGTCGTCCCGTTGGCGCTGACGCTGGTCGCGGTGGTGTGCGTCGGTGCGTCGTGGTGGGCGGCGAGAGGCGCCGGCCACACGCTGGTCCAGCTCGCCCTTCCCCTGGCCACGGTCGCGGCCCTGCTGGGATGGGTCGTGCAACGGATCGGCACGTTCTGGATGGCGACGGTCCCCAGCCAGGTGCCCGACTGGCTCGACCGAGGGCTCACCGGCGCCGTGCTCGGCGCCGCGGTCGGCACGGCGATCGCGGTCCTGCTGCGACCCTGGCCCGACGGCGGGCCCGTCGGAGGTCCGGCTCAGGTCTCGTCGACGGGCAGCTCGCCGCCGTCGAACCAGTCCTGAATGCCGCCCAGGTCGTAGACCTGGGTGAACCCTGCGTCGACCAGGCGCTGCGCGGCCTCGGCGCTGCGACGCCCGCTCTGGCAGTACACGACCGTGGGTTGGTCACGGTCCAAGGCCGACGTCCGCCGCTCCCACAGGCCCTGGTCGCCGGCGTCGATGTTCTGCGCGCCGACCATGTGCCCGGTGCGGTACTCGTCGACCGTGCGCACGTCGAGGACCAGCACGTCGCTGTCGGCGTCGATCAGCGCCGCTGCCTGCTCCGCGTCGATCGACGTCACCTCACCCGCGACCGCGGTCGGGACCTCGGCGGTCGTGTCGTCGCCGCACCCGACCAGCACCACGGCCGCCACGACGGCTGCGGCCACCGCGGCGGAACGACCGAGGAGCGACGAACGGTGCTGGCGGAGGGTCATGGGTTCCACCGTAGGTCGTGCGCTGCCGAGGTCCAGATCGGTGATCCCTAGACTCGATCGATGGTCGATGCCGGCGCGAGCACTCCCCGTCCAGCGCCAGCGCTGCCCGTCCTCGCGGTGCTCGACGACCTCCGCGTCAGCGCTCGCGGACCACGGCGCGGCCGTGCTCGTCGCGCCGCCGGGCACGGGCAAGACGACGGCGGTGCCTCCCGCCCTGCTCGACGAACCGTGGGTGGGCGACGGGCGGATCGTGGTGCTCGAACCGCGCCGCCTCGCGGCACGGACCGCCGCCTCCCGGATGGCCGAGGTCGCCGGCGAGCAGGTCGGCGCGACGTTCGGCTACTCGGTGCGCGGCGAACGCCGCAGCGGGCCCGACACCCGCGTCGAGGTCGTGACCGAGGGGCTGTTCCTGCGTCGCCTCCAGGCCGACCCGTCGCTCGAGGGCGTCGCCGCGGTGCTGCTCGACGAGTTCCACGAACGGTCCCTCGACGTCGACCTGGCGCTCGCGCTGCTCGTCGACGTCCGGGCCTCGTTGCGCCCCGACCTGCGGCTCGTCGTCATGTCGGCGACCATCGACCCGGAGCCCGTCGCAGCGTTGCTGTCCACGGACAGCAGTGGCACCGCCCCGGTGATCGAGGCCTCGGTCCCCATCCACCCCGTCGAGACCCGGTACCGGCCGGGCTCCGCCCACGACCCCATCGAGGACCGGGTCGCGTCGGTCGTGATCGAGGCGCTGGGGGCGGATCGGGGCGACCTGCTGGTCTTCCTGCCCGGCCGACCGGAGATCCATCGCACGGTCCGGCGCCTGGAGCGCGCGGGTGTGTCCGACACGGTCGAGGTGCTGGAGCTGCACGGCTCGCTCTCCCCCGCCGAGCAGGAACGTGTCGTGCGACCCGCGCCGCGCAGCGAGACATCGCACAGCGAGACATCGAGCGGCGAGCCGAGGCGTCGCCGGGTCGTGTTGTCGACGAGCCTGGCCGAGACGTCGATCACGGTGCCCGGGGTGCGGGTGGTGATCGACGCGGGGCGTCGCCGCACGGTGCGTGACGACCCGCACACGGGGCTCCCGGCGATGACCACGGTCGCCGCGAGCCGAGCGGCGGCGGACCAGCGGCGCGGCCGTGCGGGTCGCCTCGGTCCGGGTGTCGCCTACCGGTTGTGGGCGGAGTCCGATGATCGTCACCGTCCCGCGAGCGACACCCCCGAGATCGTCGACGGTGACCTGGCGCCACTCGTACTGCAGCTCCGTGACTGGGGTGTCGCGGATCCGGGCGAGATGGTCTGGCTCGACCAGCCGCCCGCTGCGGCGGTCGCTCGCGCCGAGGCGCTGCTCGAGCTGCTCGGCGCCGTCGACCAGGGCAGCCTGACCGCGACGGGTCGGGCGATGGCCCGCATCGGCTTCCACCCCAGGCTCGCGGCGATCGCGCTCGCCGACAACGGGAACGGGAACGCCGACAGCGGAGACACCGACAGGGGGAACGTCGAGCTGGCAGCGGAGCTGCTCGCCGTGCTCGAGACGTCACGGTCCGGCGAGGTCGACGTCGCCGAGCGGATCCGGTCGCTGCGTCACGGCGACGCGAGCGGCGACACCCGTCATTCGGTGCGGCAGTGGCGGCGGACGCTGTCGAGCGACGGCGCAGCCGCCTCGGGCCACGCGGCTGCGGCCTCCGGAGATCCGACGAAGCTCGACGCACAGGTCGGCCGGCTGCTGCTCGCCGGCTTCCCCGATCGGGTCGCGCGGCGCCGCACGACCCGCGGGCAGACCACGGTGCGCCACGACGACCGGGGCCGCGAGGTCGCGGTGTTCCATCTCCGCTCGGGTGGCGAGGTCGCCGTGCCGGGAGGTCGCGACGCCCACCACCTGGCCTCGGCTGACTGGATCGTCGCCGCCGATCTCGACGGCGGCGGCGCCGGACGCTCCGGCCGCCTGTACCTGGGTGCGGCGATCGAGGGCGCGACGGTGCTCGACGCCCTCGCCGGTCGGATCACGACCGACGAGCGCGTCGAGTGGGACCCGACGACCGGCGACCTGATCGCGGAACGTCGCCGGTCGCTCGGGGCGATCACGTTGGAGTCGACACCCCTGCGTGACCCGTCGCCCGAGCTCGTCACCGCGGCGGTGCGGCGTGCCGTCGCCGAGGACCTGACGCTGCTGCCTCGCTGGGCGGCCTCGGCGCCGCTGCGGGCGCGGGTCGTGTTCCTGCACTCGGTGCTCGGCGACGACTGGCCGGACTGGACCGACGAGGCGCTGGCGACGACGACCGAGGAGTGGCTCGGGCCGTTCCTGGGTCGAGCCCGACGACGCGCGGATCTGACTCGCGTCGAGGTGACCAAGGCGCTCGTCGCGCAGCTGTCCTGGGACCAGCAGCGACGCCTCGACGAGCTCGCCCCCACGCACTGGCGCCTGGCCGGTGGCCGCAACGCCGCACTCGGGTACGGCACGCTCGGCGGGGACCCTGCGTCGGTCACTGCGTCGATCCGGCTGCGCGACCTGTTGGGCACCGACGTGCACCCACGTGTCGCCGGGGTCCCGGTCAGCGTGGAGCTGCTGTCCCCGGCGGGCCGCCCCCTGCAGCGGACGGCGGACCTGCCGGGGTTCTGGCGAGGGAGCTACGCGGACGTGCGGGCGGAGATGCGGGGGCGCTACCCGAAGCACCCGTGGCCACAGCGCCCGTGGGAGCCCCTGTGACAGCGCCCGTGGGAGCCCCTGTGACAGCGCCCGCGGGAGCCCCTGTGACAGGGGCAGCGCCACGCGGCACCGTCGCGGCGCTCAGCGCGACGGCGGCGCTCAGGCACAGCATCGGCTCGATCGGGAAGCGGTAGCGCGCCAACGCCCAGAACACCACGGTGAAGCACAGCCAGTTCGCCGCCACCATGGCCGTGAGGACCGCAGCGGCGCGATGTCGACGGACCGCGAGCACCGCCCAGCCGACGACGGCGAGCGCCGCGATCGAGTACCAGCCGATCAGGTTGTAGGACCGCACCGCGGTGATCGTGCCGGTGCCCACCACCAGTGGGTACGGGCCGCGCTCGGCGAAGCCGCGGGACGAGAAGTACGGCGCGTAGCGGGGCGGCCCGTAGAGCTCCCGAGTGCCTTCGGAGATGTCGCCGAGGAGTCGACCGGGGTCCTCCTTCAACGACTGCATGCCCAGCTCGTAGCCCCGTCGGCTCATCTCGACCTCGTCGAGCCCGGCGAGCGCGGTCGTCTCGTAGTGCTCGAAGCCGTAGCCGTCGTCGCGGTGCGCCAGGTAGAAGTTGACCCCGCCCACCGACGACGTGCCGACCGGCCCCACCTCCATGTGGTTCCGCACGACCCAGGGCACGCACAGCGCAAGGGCGACCGACCCCGCGAGCACGGTTCGACCGACGACCCTGCGTCGCGGCATGGACGGGTCACCGGCCCACATCGCGACGGCCACGACCGGCAGGTAGACCGCGGACTCGGGCCGCACGAGCAGAGCGGCGCCGAACACGACCCCGCACCACAGCGCGGCGCTGCGCGAGCGAGCCGCCCTGGTCGCCAGGATCAGACCGCCGAGCAGCAAGGGCGTCTGCACGTTCTCCGGGCCGAGCACGGGGGCCCAGAGCACCATCGGGGGCATGACCGCCGCCAACCCGGCGGCGATCAGCGCCGTGCGCTCGGACAGTCCGAGGCGACGGGTCAACACGGCCAGCAGCGGGACGACGGTGCTGGCAGCGAGCACGTTGAGGAACCCGAGCCACAGGTCGGAGTCGGAGACGACGATCCCCGCTGCGAGCACGACGATGTAGCCGGGGGTGCGCCACGCCGTCGGTTCACCGAAGCGTTCGTAGAGCCCGTCGGTGACCCAGCGGTGCGCGAGCGACTTGTAGCCGAGGGCGTCGGACACCGCAGCGGGCTGGGCGATCAGCAGCCACCCGAGGCGCAGCCCGAGTCCGACGACCGCGAGCGACCAGAGCCAACGGATCGCTGCTCGGGACCACGTCGGTCGCCCGGTGCCGGGGCTGGACTCCACGGGCGCTCCTCGTGGTCGGGGGCGGCCCAACGTAGCGACGCGACCCGATTCCATGCGTGACACAACGATCGACACACTGATCATCCTCTCAGCACCGACTGCCGTGCCCGGAGGGTCCGTGCCCGCTCGGTGGACCGCCGGGTCCTACCCGAGTTCGGGCCTCGTCAACAGCGAGCGGGTGTGCTCGAGCGCTGAGCGGAGACGATCCGAGCCGTGGGAGTCAGCGACCGGACGCGCCTGGTCCAACAGCCGGATCGCCACCGACTCGTCGTCACCGTCGAGCCGGCGCAGTCGAGCGGAGGCCTCACCGTGCGCCGCCCACGCCGCCCACAACGTCATGTTGCTGCTCGAGTCGGCGCTCCGAGCCGACGCGAACCGCTGCACGGCGACGTCCAGGTCGCCACGGAGCTGGGCCAGGAGCCCCTTGTAGCGGTCGATGTGGCCGATGACGACCAGGCCCGCGCAGGCGACGACCACCTGCGGCGGATGCTGATCGAGTCGCTCCTCGATCGCGGTGCCCATGTCTCGGGCGCCCGTGCCGGCGGCGATCTCCGCGGCGAAGGCGAGCGTCGCCAGGTAGGCCCAGTCCGGACCGATCCCGGCGAGCTCGTCGAACAGCGACGCCAACTGCTCGGCGCACCCGGCGGCGTCGTGCAACTCGTCCCGGGCGGCGGCGACCAGCGGTCGGAAGATCCGCCGGGGGGTCATCGACAGGGCTGCGAGCATGAGCGGCTCGAGCTCGTGGAGTCGACGTTGCTCGCGACGTACCACCAGCAGGTGCATCATCCGCCCGGCGAGCGCGAGTCCCTCGAGACCCGCGCACGGGTGCCCGGCAGAGGCCGCGCTCTGCTCGTCGGCGATGTCGACCGGTTCGGAGGCCATGGCCGCGCCGGCCGCGACCAGTTCGAACTGGAGTGCGGTGCCCGGGCCTGCTTCGGAGAGCCAGGACGGACGCTCGGCGAACGTCCGCCGCACCGCGTCGATGCGACCCTGTCGGAGCCGGGCCAGCTGCAGCACCAGGAGCGATCGTGCCGCCAGACCCGGTGCCCGGGCCGGATCGACGTGTTCGACGAGTCGAACGGCCATCTGCTCGAGCAGGTCGGGTCCGACGCACGCGGCGTCGGCCTGTCGGAGCCGGCAGTACCGGATCATGTCGTCGACATCGGGGTCGTCGAGCAGCAGGGCCTCGGCCGTCGCCGCCTCGAGGGTGGCGTCCACGACGTGGACAGCGACGTTCACGAGGTGCTCCGCCTTCCAGCAGAGCAGCAGCGCACGTCGGCGGCGGTCGTCCCGGTCGAGGTGGACCAGCACCTCGTCGATCACCGCCGCCTGGTCGACCGCCTCGGGGATGGTGGCCGCGATGCCGAGCGCGGCACGAGCCATCGCTGCGTCGGCGACCACGTCCCACCGACCAGCGTCGCGGGCGCTGGCGACCGCATCGTCGAGGGACGACGACGCACCCACCACGTCGCCGCTGGCGGCGAGGCCCACTCCCATGCCGAACTGCGCGGCCATCTGCCGGTCCGGCGAGGGGGCAGCGAGGGCCATCACCGTGCGGAAGTGGTGGGTGGCGATGCGCGCATCGCCGAGCTCGACGGCTCGGCGACCGGCGGCCAGCGCTGCGTCAGCGATCTCGTCGTCGGGGACCAGCGGCCGCGCTTCGGCGAGGTGGAGCGCCAACTCGCCGACGCGGTGCCCGCCGACCGGCCCGATCGCCCGGGCCACCGCGAGGTGCAGATGCGCACGCCGACCGGGTTCGATCTGGTCGTACGCGACCTGTCGCATCACGCCGTGGCAGAACCTGAAGTGGTCGAGCGCGCCCGTCAGCTCGAGCACCCGCCCGTCGCAGAGCTGGTTGAGTCGGCCGCCCAACGCTGCTCTCGGCTCGCCGGCGACCGCCGCGAGGTCACCGGCTGCACAGTCCTCGCCCATCACCGCGGCGATCTCGACCAGGGCCAGGGTCGGGGCCTCGAGCGCGGCGAGACGGGTGCGACAGAGCCGGTCCAGGCTCGGAGGGATGCCGACGTCACGGTCGCCCCGGCGGCGACCTGCGGCCAGGTGTGCTGCGAGCTGCTCGGCGAAGAGCGGATTGCCGCCGGCGGCGCCGACGACCTGCTCGGCGAGGCCGTCGACCGCGTCGATGCCCGTGAGCTCGACCAGCCTCGTCGCGTCGAGCGGGGGCACCCGGATCTCGGTCCAGGTCGTCGAGGAGCCGAGCGTGTCGAGCAGTCGACCCAGGTCCGACGGCGGCAGGTCCGGGGTCCGAGCGGTGAGGGCCACGACGACGGGTCGGTCGACGGGATCCCGGAGCAACCGTTCGACGAACGCCAGGCTCAGCGGGTCGGCCCACTGCGCGTCCTCGAGCACCAACAGCAGCGGCCGATGCAGCGCCAGGTCCTCGACGAGGTCGCAGAGGACCTCGAGTGTCCGGTGCGAGCGAACGTCGCCGGCGAGCGTCGTCGACCGAGCCGTCGCACCGCCGTCGAGCAGGCCCGCGACGGCCGCGCTCGGGCCCGGGACGTGTTCGGAGATGTACGGGCCGAGCGCGTCGAGCACGGCGGCCAACGGGACGACCTGGTTCGCGTCGCAGCGCCCCCACAGGACCGACCAGTCCTCCGCCCGCTGATCGGCGAACTCGGCCAGCAGGGACGTCTTGCCGATGCCGGCTTCGCCCGACACCACGACGAGCTGCAGCGCGCCGGTGCTCGCCGCAGCTGCTGCCGCCGCCAGCCGGTCGAGCTCGTCCTCTCGGCCGAGCAGCGGCGCGGTGCGACCCGGTCCGGTGCGACGCGGTCCGGCGCGACGCGGCGCGGCGGCTGACCCGAGCGTGAGGGTGAGGGCGGGCGAGGCCGTCGGCACGGTCAACAGCGGCGACACCAACTCGGCCACCGCGGTGCCGTCGAGCAGCTGCTGCTCGAGCTCGAGCACGGCCGGCCCGGGCCGTGCACCCAGCTCACCGGCGAGCGCCGAACGGAACACCGACAACGCCCGGACGGCATCGTTCGTCCGCCCGGCCCGCGCGAGTGCGATGGAGCGGAGCACATGGGCCGACTCGCGGTGGGGCTGACGGGACACCACGCGGCTGATCAGCACCAGCGAGTCGTCGAGCCGGCCGAGCTGCACCATCGCGGCAGCGGCCAGCTCGAGCGTGGCCGTCCGCAGGTTCTCGAGCCGATCACGTTCGGGCCGGATCGAGGCGAGGTGCCCGAAGCCGTCGTACGCCTCGCCACGCCAGAGCAGCTCGGCCTGTGCGGCGAGGTCGACGGCCTGCGCGTGGCGACCGGCGCCGTGGGCATCGCGTGCCGACCTGGCCGACCGCTCGTAGACACAGGCATCGATCGACCCGTCGTCGGCGACCAGCCGATAGGCCCGCGGTTCGCTCCTGAGCAGGTCGTCCCCGTCGCCCTTCATGCGCTTGCGGAGTCGGTTCACCGTCACGCGCAGGGCAGCGTCGCTGACCCGCCGACCGTCCCACAGCTCGTCCTCGAGCACCTCGGCGCGGGTCGAGGTCCCACGCCTCGCGACCAGGAGCGCGAGCAGTCCGGCTTCTCGCTCACCAGCGAGCGCCACCATCGCTCCGTCAGCGAACACGGCCGGTCGCCCCAGCACACCCACCCTCACCGCGGTCAGTGTACCGACCGGAACAGGAATGCTGTGCGCGCAGCCATCTCCCCGCGAACGGTCGGTGTAACGCATCTGTTCGCCACGTCTTCCAGGATCAGGTCGTAGCGGGCCGACCAGCCGATCGGTCGCTCCGGACCGCTGGATGGACGTGGCGATCGCCCCAAGCGACGTCCATCCAGCGATCCGTGGCGATCAGGCGGACTTCAGCCACTTCCTGCCGGCGACCAGACGCCGTTCCAGCTGCTCCAGGGTCGCTTCGGAGATCTTGCGGATCCCGGAGAGCCGATTGAGCTCGGCGTTGACCTGCGGGTGGCTCCAGCCGGTGACCCGGACCAGGTCACGTGCCAGGTCCGCGTTCGAGTCCCGCAACGCGACCTTGCGCTGACGCAGGTTCACGGTGTCGCCGCCCGAGTGCGTGCCGTCGTCGCCCGGCACACCGCGCGGCATGCCGCCGCCCGGCAGCGGGGGCGGCAGCAGGACCAGATCGACGCCGGGTGCGTCGCGCAGGTCGCGCAGCTCACCGTCGGGGTCCTCCCCGAAGACGCCGTCGTCATCCTCGTCGTCGGGCCCGCTGCGACCCGACTCGCCGAGCGACACCGAGCCGATGACGGCGAACAGGCTCATCTGCTCCTCGGGGTCGTCGATCGCGTCGAGCTCCGGCTCGCCCTCGGGCTGCACGAGCCCCTCGTCCGCGTCGGCCTTCTTGCGGAGGCTGTGACGTCGCTGCTCCGACAGGTGGGTCGCGAAGTGCCGCAGGCGGGCGTCATCGGGCAGGAAGAAGTACGCCTTCTGGCGGGGCACACCACGGGTCCAGCGCACGACACGGCCGACGGCCTGGCGGAAGAACAGCTCGGTGGTCGTCGTGGTGGCGAACACGGCGATGCGCAACCGCGGGATGTCGACGCCCTCGGAGACCATGCGCACCGCGATGATCCAGGGCTGCTCGCCGGCGGCGAAGCGGGCGATCTTGGCCGAGGCGTCGGGATCGTCGGAGACCGCCACGACCGCCTCGACCCGGTGTCGGCGACGCAGCAGCTCGGCGATCGCCTGCGCGTGCGCCTGGTCCATCGCGATGACCAGGCCGCCGGCGGCGGGATGCACCTTGCGCAGCTCGACGAGGCGGTCGTGGGCCTGGTCGAGCACCGTCGGCAGCCACTCCCCCTCGAGGGACAGCGCGGTGCGCAGCCGCTGGTTGGCGAGCTCGCGGGGCAGCTCGTCCTCGAACGTCGCGGCGACGACCTCGCCGTCGGGCGCGACCCACTCCATGAACCCGTTGATGCGGGGGAAGTACACCGGGCGCACGACGCCGCCGTCGGCGAGGGCGTCGCCGTAGCCGTACTCGTAGTCCGGCCCGGGCCTCGTCGAGGTGGTAGTCGACGAACGGGATGGCCGAGGTGTCGGACCGGAACGGCGTGCCCGACAGGCTCAGACGTTGCGCGGCGGCGCCGAAGGCGTGCAGCACCGACGTGCCCCACGACCGGTCGTCGCGCGGCGTGGTGGATCTCGTCGAAGATCACGAACGAGCCCCGGGCCAGCGGCGCGAGCGCGACCGAGGCGGTCGCGACCTGCTGGTAGGTGGTCACGATGCCGTGCATGTCGGCGGGCAGGGCCCCGTCGCGAGCCGACCACTCCGGGTCGAGGTGCAGCCCGAAGCTCGGCGCGGCGTCGGCCCACTGGTGCTTCAGGTGCTGGGTCGGGGCGACGACGACCAGTCGGCGGCCGGGGTGCTCCGCCAGGTCCTGCACCGCTGCGGTGAGTGCGAACGTCGTCTTGCCGGCGCCGGGCGTCGCCACGGCGAGGAAGTCGGCGCCGTCCTTGGTCGCGAAGCGGTCGAGCGCCTCGGACTGCCACGGGCGCAGGCGGATGCGGGTCGGACGCAGCGATCCGGTAGCGGTGGGGGTCACTCGTGCAGGGGTCCTCGATCGCGGGAAGTCTCGGTTCGGGCCGACTCGCCGCCCGGGGAGATCGGTAGTTTAGGGATGTCCGCCGGGGGGTCCGGACGGATCAGTCCGGGGGGACCGCACATGACCGCCACCGAGTCGAACCTGTCCGTCGACCCGCAGCTGTTGAACGACGAGCTGCTCTGGGCCAACGGCGCCGAGGCCCGAGCGGACGTGTTCACCACGCTGCGCGACGAGGCGCCGGTCGTGTTCCTCGACGAGCCCGAGATCCCCGACATGCCCACCGGGCCCGGCTATTGGCTGCTCACCCGCCACGCAGATGTGATGCACGTCTCACGCCACCCCGACCTGTTCTGCTCGGGCAACGGCACGAACATCCCGGACCTGCCCGTCGAGATCTCCGAGTTCATGGGCTCGATGATCAACATGGACGACCCCCGCCACACCCGCCTGCGTCGCATCGTCAACCGAGCGTTCACCCCGCGTCGGGTCGCGGCCATCGAGCGCGACGTGCACGTCAAGGCCCGGGCCATCGTGCGTGACGTCGCCGAGCGGGGCAGCTGCGACTTCGTGCACGACGTCGCCGCCCAGCTGCCGCTGCAGATCATCTGCGAGATGATGGGCATCCCCCGCGACTCGTGGGAGCGCATCTTCGAGCTGACCAACGTCATCCTCGGCGCCGGTGACCCCGAGCTCACGCCCGACATGGCGACGCTGATGGGTGCGGTCATGGAGATGACGCAGATCGCACACGCGGTCGGCGAGGACCGCCTGGCGAACCCGACCGACGACCTGGTCTCGGCGATGATGCACGCCGAGGTCGACGGCGAGCGACTCGAGCCGATGGAGATGGCCAGCTTCTTCATCCTGCTCTCGGCCGCGGGCAACGAGACCACCCGCAACGCGATCAGCCACGGGCTGCTGCAGCTGACCCGCAACGAGGACCAGCGCGAGCTGCTCACCAGCGACCTGACCGGCCTCATGCCGACCGCGACCGAGGAGATCGTGCGCTGGGCCTCGCCGGTGGTGCACTTCCGTCGCACCGCGACCGCCGACACCGAGATCGACGGCGTGCCGATCGCTCAGGGCGACAAGGTCGTCATGTGGTACGAGTCCGCGAACCGCGACGAGCGCGTGTTCGAGGACCCGTTCACCTTCGACGTCACCCGTACGCCGAACGAGCACGTCGGCTTCGGCGCCGGCGGCCCGCACTTCTGCCTGGGAGCGAACCTGGCGCGCCGAGAGATCGGCGTGATGTTCGACGAGCTGTTCACCTGGCTGCCCGACATCCGCACGACGTCCGAGCCGGACTTCCTGTTCTCGTCGTTCATCCACGGCATCAAGCGCATGGACTGCGAGTTCACCCCGGCCGACGTCCCCGAGCTCGACGACTGACGGGTTCGCCGTTCGCCGCCTTCGCGCAGCTCAGCTCCAACGTTCGCACGGAGGGGTCCGCTGCTAGACACTCCCGCATGCCGACGCTGCCCGACGACTTCGCCCCGCACCCCGCCCGCGACGCCTCGCTCGCCTCGATGCAGGCCGTCGAGGCCGGCGACAAGGCCGCGTGGCTCGCACTGTTCGCCGAGGACGCAGTGATCCAGGACCCGATCGGCGTGTCGCCGCTCGACCCGACCGGGGAGGGTCACCGTGGACCGGCGGCCCGCGAGGCGTTCTACGACATGATCATCGGGCCGAACACCATCACGTTCGACATCGAACGCAGCCACGCGGGTGGCGACCACGAGGTCGCCAACGTCGGCACGATCTCCTCGACCATGGCCGACGGCTCGGTGGTGCACACCGACCTGGTCATCACCTACTACATCGACGACGACGGCAAGGTCACCGCACTGCGGGCCTACTGGGAGATGGACAAGCTCCGCTTCGGCTGATCCGTCACGGCTCAGGGCTCGTCGACCAGCGAGTCGCCGTCGACCTGCAGCACCACCGCACGCAGCACTCCCCCGTCAGACTGCCCGTGCCCTCGTAGGTGGCCACCTCGGCACCGGCGGCGTCGCGCAGCACCAGGCGCAGCTCGGCGGACTCGCCATCAGCCGGCCCGTGGACGCTGCCGAGCTGCCAGCCGTCCGGATCCACCGCATCGGAGGACAGGTTGGCCTGGGATGGTGTCCCCACGGCGCACACGTCGTCGACGCAGAGCTCATAGCTCGCGGCCTGGGGCACCGCCCCGTCGTACCAGCTCACCTGGGCGACCTGGCCGCTGCAGCCCACCTCGGCACAATCGACCCCGCCACAGCCAGGCGCCCCGACGAACAACACCACGCCTGCCAGCGCGCCGAGGGCGGCCAGGTGTCGATGCAGCATCCGAGCGCCCGCCGCCTCAGTCGTCGACGAGCACTCGGCGCACCGACAGCGACAGGCGACGACGCTTCTTGTCGACCTCGAGCACCTTCACCATGACCTGCTCGCCGGGTGTGACGAGCTGTTCGGGCCGGTAGCCCGGGCACGTCGGACAGCTCGGTGATGTGGACCAGGCCCTCGGCACCGCTCGAGTCGAGCTGGGCGAACACGCCGTACTCGACCACCCGCACCACCGTCGCGGACTCGATGCTGCCGACCTCGGCCTGCGTGAGCGGATCAGGCGTGGTGCCGCGCAGCGACAGGCTGATCCGCTTCTTGGACTTGTTGACGTCGAGCACGACCACGTCGATGCGGTCGCCGACCGACACGATGTCCTCGACCTTCTCGAGTCGACCCCAGGTGAGCTCGCTGCGGTGCACCAGACCGCGCACACCGCCCAGGTCGACGACCGCGCCGTAGTCGGCGACGCTCACCACCCGACCGTTGGCCGTGGCGCCCGGAGCGAGGGCCTTGAGCGCCTCCTTCTCCTTGGCACGACGACGTCGGCGCTCGAGGTCGCGGATCGACACGACGATGCGGTCGCTCGCACGGTCGACCTCCATGACCAGCACCTCTGCCTCGGTGCCGACCAGCGTCGACGGGTCGGTGCCGGGCGAATCGGCGATGAGCGAGGTCGGCAGGAACCCACGGAGGCCGACGTCGACGACCAGCCCGCCCTTGACGACCTTGGTGATCTTCCCGGTGATCGGCTCACCCGACGCCTTCGCCGCGTCGACCCGCTCCCAGGCCTGCTGCTTGCGTGCCCACGACAGCGACAGCACCGCGCGCTGCTTGGGATCGTCACGGGCGAGCAGTGCGGCCTCGATGGTCTCGCCGAGCGGGATCGGACCAGGCCCCTCGAACTCTGCCCGTGGGATGACGCCGATGCGGCCGTCGGCCAGACGCACCTCGACCTCGGAGGGGTGCACCGCGGCGATCGTCACCTCGACGATGCGGCCGACGACGACCCCCGCAGCACCGGGGGTGCCCGGCCCGAGGTGTCTCCTTCGGCAGCGATCTGCGGAGGCACCGATGAGGCGGACTGGCCGATCACCGGGCGGCGGCGGCCGGACGGCGTCCGGTGCCGGAACATGCCCGGTCGCCGCGCAACTGATCCTGTGCCGGCACGTCCTGGGCCGGAACGTCCTGGGCCATGGGGTTCGGCAGCGGCAGCGGCTCCGGCATCGGGAGCGGGCCTGGTTCCGGCAACGGCTCCGGACTCGGTTCCGGGCTGCGGAGCGGGCGCAGGGCCCGGCTGCGGAGTCGGCTGCGGCTCGGGGTCCGGCTGCGGAGTCGGCTCCGGCTCCGGCACCGGCAGCGGCTCCGGAGCGGGCTGCGGACCGGGCTCCGGCACGGGACCGGATCGGGCGTCGGGAACGGCGGGGGCTCCGGAGTGGGTTCGGTGCCCGCCTCGGCGTGGACGGTGCGAACTCGGGGTCTGTGGTCATCGATGCCTCACGTCAGTGGGCTTCCGCGGGTGGTGTGCCCGCTCAGCGTCAGGAGCGACCACCCTATCCGGCGTGACCGCGGGCACATCGGGAGAATTCCTGCGCTGGGGCGGGGCGCTACCCTGACCGTCCGACGGCCGGCCGACAGGTCACCGACCCGGGGGGACGAGCGATGGAACCGTACGGCGCAGACGACGAGGTGCTCGTCGGATCGATGCTCTTCACGTTGGTCGACCCGACCCCTGGCAACGAGGTCGCGTACAACCGCTGGTACGAGCGCGATCACCTGTACTCGGGCTGCATGGTCGGTCCGTGGCTGTTCGCCAACCGCCGCTGGGTCGCCACCCGGCCGCTCAAGGACCTGCGCTTCCCCGACGACGTCGCCGAGGACGCCGCGGTCGCCGCGCCGCTCGACACCGGCAGCTACCTGGCGACCTACTTCATCCACAAGGGCCATGAGGCGGAGCACTTCGCCTGGGCGAACAAGCAGGTCTTCGAGCTCTACGCGAACGACCGGGGCTTCGACGAGCGTTTGCATGCGCACACGTCGCTCTACTTCACCGTCGGCGACGACCACCGCGACCCCGACGGCGTGCCGACCCACATGGCGCTCGACCACCCGTACCGGGGCCTGGTCGCCGTGCACGTCGATCGTGCCGAGGGCGTCGCCCATCCCGAGTTCGCCGAGTGGTTCACCTCGACCGCTGCGCCGCAGCTCTTCGGGGACGGCGCCGACGGCGCGGCCTCGCCGGTCGACCAGGTCATCCACTGGCGGCCGATCATCCCCAAGGGCGACGAGGGCAACGCCCCGATGAAGCTGGGCACCGGGCCGGGCACACGTCAGCGCAGCATGCAGCTGATGTTCCTGACCGACGAGCCCGAGGGCCACTGGGACCGCATCCGCGACTACGCCGAACTCGTGAACGCCTCCGGGCTGGCGACGGTCGTGTTCGCAGCGCCGTTCATCCCGACGATCCCCGGCACCGACACCTACACCGACCAGCTCTGGTGAGCTGACCCGGCTCAGCCCTCGGGTCGCTCGACGACGTGGTGCTCGGAGAGGAACGCGAGCGTGCGCTGCCATGCCTGCTCGGCGGCGTCGGCGTCGTGGAACTCCGAGACACCCGGCTCGGCGAACCAGTGCGTGGTGCCCGGGTAGCGGTGCAGCTGGAACGACTTCTCCGAGAGCAGCAGCCGGGCGTGCATCTCGTTGAGGTCGTCGTCGGTCACGAGCGTGTCACGCTCGGCGAAGTGACCGAGCACCGGCGCAGCCAGGTCGTCGAAGTCGATGTTCTGCGCGCCGTAGTACGCGACCACGGCGTCGACGGACTCCGGCTGACGGGTGGCGAGCCACAGGGCCCACGACGCGCCCATCGAGAAGCCCACCACGGCGATCGGCGCCTGTGGCACGACCGAGTTCGCCCGCAGCGCGACGGTGCTGTCCAGCACCAGGGCGGCGGTGACGTTCGGGTCCGACTCCGCGAGGAGGATCGCGGCCGCTTCACCGTCGGCGGACAGCTCCCCCGCGCACAGGTCGGGGGCGAGCGCGGTGTAGCCCGCGTCGGCGAGACGTTCGACCAGGTCCTTCACGCCGTCGGTCAGCCCCCACCAGGAGTGCAGCACGAGCACGCCGGGGCCGGGACCGCCGTCGGGGTGGACCAGATACGCGGCGCCCGACGGGGAGCCGGCGACCGGACCGGCGCCGGGTTCGTGGTGCTGCCCAGCAGCGTCGTTCGACATCGTCCCAGGCTGCCACGCCCGCTCGTGGTCCCCGGCGCGACGTGACACGATGTCGCCGTGGGATCCGTCGCAGCAGTTCTGAACCAGAAGGGTGGGGTCGGCAAGACCACCGTCACCCTCGGCCTCGCGGCCGCCGCCCAACGAGCAGGCGACCCGTGCCTGGTCGTCGACCTCGACCCGCAGGGCAGCGCCGGGTGGGCCATGGGCGTCGAGGCCGACGACGAGCACCTGTCGGTCGGTGACGTCATGCGCACCGGCGACCCGGCGGTCGCACGGGCCGCGACGGTCACCTCGGGCTGGGGCGAGGGTCTCGACGTGCTGCCCTCGAGCCGCAACCTGATCGACCGCGAGGGCGACGGCTACGGCGCCGATGCCGCACTGCGCCTGCGCAGCGCGCTCGAGCCGATGCTCGACGACTACAAGGTCGTGCTCGTCGACTGCGCGCCGTCGCTCGGCCCCACGACCCGGTCGGGCCTGACCGTCGCGGATCGGGTCCTGCTCGTCGTCGAGCTCTCGGCGCTGTCGGTCCGCGGGGCCGAAGCCGTGCTCGAGACCGTCGAGGACGTCTGGGCCGAGCTGAACCCCCGCCTCGACGTGGGCGGCGTGATCGTGAACCGGGCCCCGGCGGTGTCGAGCGAGGCGTCACGCCAGGAGCACGAGCTGAACCGCCTGATGGGCAAGCGCGCCGTGTGGCGGCCGTTCATCCCCCAGCGCACCGTGCTCAACGAGGCCGTCGGCGACCGTTGCCCCGTGCAGGCGCTCGGCTACCGCGCCAAGGACGTCATCGAGGTCTTCGACGCGCTGTACCGCAAGCTCAAGCGGGTGAACGCGTCGGGCTGACGCCGGCACCCACCGACCCGGATCGACGGGACAGTCGTGGTGCGAGCACGGCGACCGCCGCGCCGGCCAGCGCCGCGACCGCGAAGACGAACGCGAGCGACAGCCACGCCTCGCGACCGCTGCGGTCACCGAGGCTCACGATGACCCCGGCCAGGCCCGTGCCGAGCGCGATGCCCAGGATGTCGGACAGCTGCAGCGCCGAGGTGGCCGCGCCCTCGCGGCCCGGATCGGCCTCGGCGAGCGTGACGACCGACAGCTGTGCGTAGGCCAGACCCATGCCGAGGCCGCTGGCGCACTGCCGGCGAGCACCCAGCACCACACCGGCACCGCCGTGCTCAGGCAGCACGCCATCGCCGTGGCACCGACGACCAGGCTGCACCCACCGGCGCGGACCAGTCGGGTCGGGCCCCACCGGTCACTCAACCGGGCCTGGATCCAGGCGCCCGCCGTCCACGTCAACGATGCGCCCGCGAGCACGAACCCGGCGGTGCGCGTCGAGGTACCCCGCACCGAGGTGAGCGCGAGCGACACGAACGCATCGGCGGAGAAGAACGAGAACGTGAGCACGCCCCGGACGAGCACCGCGGCAGGCAGCGCGGGTCGTGCCCGAAGCGTCCCCTCGGGCGTGAGCCGCACGAACGCGGGCAGGAGGAGCGCGACGCCGACCGCCGCGACCGGCACGCCGATCACGAGTCGCTCCACACCGAGCCCGCCGAGCACGAGCGCGGCTCCGCCCGCGAGCAGCAGCACCATCCCGTACGGGGTGCTCGGCCGCGCCGCGTCGCGCGCCGGCGTGTCGACCGTCCGCACCGACGGCAGCCCGATCGCGGCGACGACCACCGTGATCGGGATCAGGCCCAGGAACACCCATCGCCACCCCACTCGCTCGGCGACCTCGGAGGCCAGCAGCGGTGACACGAGCGAGGGCAGGACCCACGCGGTCGACATGACGGCGAAGACCCTCGGGCGCAGCACCGCCGGGAAGCCGCGACCCACGCACACGTACGCGACGGCCGGCACCACGCCGGCGCCGAGGCCCTGGAGGAACCTGCCGGCCACGAGCACCACCATGTCGTCGGCGAGGCCGCCGACGAGCAGACCCGCCAGGAAGATCGCCACGCCGGCCATCATCGGGCCGACCGGTCGGACCCGGTCGACGGCACGTCCGCCGGTCACGACGCCGATCAGCGTGCCCAGGTAGAACGCCGAGAACACCCACCCGTAGAGCCACAGGTCGCCCAGGTCGGCCTCGACGATCGGCATCACCGTCGTGACGGCCATCGACTCGGTCGCCACCACCGTGACGAGGCAGACGATGCCCACCAGCAGCATGCGGTGATCGGGATCGAGCAGCCGCACGGGCCGCTCCGACGAGGTGGTCACGACCCGGACGCTACCCAGCCCCGGACGCGACGCTGGCCGGACGCGACACTGGCAGCCCCCGACGGGGCTGCCAGTGCGAGATCGATGGACGGCGGCGTCAGCTGCCGAGGTTCTGGGCGACGAAGTCCCAGTTCACGAGCGAGTCGAGGAAGGTCGAGATGTAGTTCGGCCGAGCGTTGCGGAAGTCGATGTAGTAGGCGTGCTCCCACACGTCGATGGTCAGCAGCGCCTTGGCGTTGTGCTTCATCGGCAGATCGGCGTTGGCGGTCTTCATGATCTCGAGCCCGGAGCCGGCGTCGACGAGCCACGCCCAGCCGGAGCCGAACTGCGTGGTCGCGGCCTCGGCGAACTTCGAGGCGAAGTCGTCGTAGGAGCCGAAGGCGGAGTTGATCGCGTCGGCGACCTCACCCGTCGGGGCGCCGCCACCGTCGGGGGCCATGGAGTTCCAGTAGAAGGTGTGGTTCCAGACCTGCGCGGAGTTGTTGAACAGCCCGCCGTCGGAGTCGAGGATGACCTCTTCCAGCGACTTGCCGTCGGCGTTGTCGTTGGTCAGCTTGTTGAGGTTGGTGACGTAGGTCTGGTGGTGCTTGCCGTAGTGGTACTCCAGCGTCTCAGCGGAGATGTGCGGGGCAAGCGCGTCCTGGGCGTACGGCAGCGGCGGGAGCTCGAAGGCCATGTGTCCGTCCTCTTTCGGGTCGTGTGGTTGGACGTGGCAACGCTACTGCACACCCGCTCCTCCACAACCGAGCGCCAGAAACCGAGCGCCAGAAACCGAGGAAACCGAGCGCCGGAAAACCCGAACCGCCCCCTGCCTGCTCCTCGAGGAGCGGCAGGGGGCGGATCGGTTCGAGCGTGTCCGCTCGGTCGCCGGTACTCAGTCGCCGGTACTCACGTACCGGTGATGCTCACGTACCGGTGATGCTCACGTACCGGTGATGAAGCGGATGATCGAGATCCACATCGAGATCTCGCCCGGCGTGCACGCGGTGCTGAACAGCGCCACGGTCCCCGCCATCGCCGCCAGCGATGTGTTGCGTCGCATCTTGGTGCTCATGTGCCCACTCCCCATGGTGTTGATCCCCCTCCGTCAGGGGTGCGGGCAACATAGCAGCGCGCCACAGGGATGAACCACATTCACCAAAAGATGTTCAGCGGTTCGACACCTGCGGTTCGGCGGTGCTCGAGGCGTCATCGTCGTCGCGGTCGGTGTGCACCGGCACGAAGTGGATCGCCACCCAGCCAGCGGCCACCACGGCGAGCAGCGCACCCCACGTCGACGTCGGCGGCATGTCCAGGTCGAAGAACGCCGAGACCATCGGCACCGTCAGCGCGAGCACCGTGGCGACCGCCATGGACCCGACGAGCACCCAGCGCCACGGCGGCAGCGACGAGGTGAGCCGGACGAGGATCCCGAGGCCCACGCCGAGCAGCGTGACGGTCGCTGCGGTGCGGGACTCCGTGAGCGAGCTCGCGTCGTCGGCCCGGGCGTAGAAGTAGCTCACGAGCGCGCACGACCCGGCGATCAAGCCGGCGGGGATGGCGAAGCGCACCACCCGGTCGAGGAAGCCGGAGCGCGCCCGGCGCGGATCCGGCGCGAGCGCCAGGAAGAAGCCCGGCACCCCGACGCTCAGCGCCCTGACCAGGGTCAGGTGGCGTGGCAGGAACGGGAACTCGACACCGAGCGCTGCGATCGTCAACGAGATCAGCACCGCGTAGACCGTGCCGTAGATGAACAGGTTGGCGGCACGCTCCACGCTGTTCATGACCCGGCGACCCTCGGCGAGCACCTGGGGCAGCGACGAGAACCGGTCGTCCATCAGCACCAGCTGCGCGACCGAACGACTCGCCGCGGAACCCGACCCCATGGCGATGCCCATGTCGGCGTCCTTGAGCGCCAGCACGTCGTTCACGCCGTCGCCGGTCATGGCGACGACGTGGCCCCGGGACTGCAGCGCGGTGACCATCGCCCGCTTCTGGCGTGGAGTGACCCGTCCGAACACCGAGTGCTCGGCGATGACGTCGGCCAGGTCGTCGATGTCCTCGGGCAGGTCGCGTGCGTCGACGCCGGAGTCCGCGCCCGGGCACGCCGGCTCGCGACGGCGACCGCGGCGACGGTGCCGGGATGGTCACCCGAGATCACCTTGAGCTCGATGCCCTGGGTGCGGAAGTAGGAGAGCGTCTCGTTGGCGTCCGGGCGGATCTCGTCCTCGAGCAGCACGAGGGCGATCGGCTCGAGCCGTTCGGGCAACGTGTCGCCCTCGAGGGCGGGCGCAGCGGCCAGCAACACGACCCGGTGACCCGCGTCGGCCTGCTCCGCGACCCTGGCGGTGACCGTCGCAGCGACGTCGGGTGCGGCCGACTCCAACAGGAACTCGGGGGCGCCGAGGTACAGCGCGGAGGCACCGACCCCGATCGTCGGGGTGACGTCGTCGCCGGCGAAGGACGCGGCCGACCACTTGCGGGCGGACGAGAACGGCACGGTGCCCGTCACCGCCCACGGCGGTGTGTCGCGGACAGGTCCGGACGATCGCGGCCAGCGTCGCGTTGGGCTCGGGGTCGGAGGCGGCCAACGCGGCGAGCGCGGCCTCGACGGCAGCGTCGTCGCGATCGTCGAGGGCCTCGACACCCGCCACCACGATCTCACCGGTGGTGATCGTGCCGGTCTTGTCGAGGCACAACGTGTCGACTCGTGCGAGCAGCTCGACCGAGGCGAGCTCGCGCAGCAACGCCTGGCGGCGCGCCAGGGTCACCACCCCGGACATGAACGCCAGGCTCGTCAGCAGCACGAGCCCGTCGGGCACCATCGCGACCGATGCGGCGACCACGCCCGAGAGCGCCTCGCGCCAGTCGCCACCGGTGCTGAGCAGCCGCCAGTAGAGGAGCCCGGCGATCGGCGGGATCAGGCACATCAGGAACTTCAGGATCGAGTTGACGCCCTGGCGCAGCTCTGAGTCGACCAGCGTGAACTTGCGTGCCTCCTCGGCGAGCGACGCCGCGTAGGAGTCGGCCCCGATCTTCGTCGCGCGGAAGTGCCCCGAGCCCGAGGACACGAAGCTGCCCGAGAGCACCTCGGCGCCGACGGGCTTGTGCTCGGGGTCGGACTCGCCGGTGAGCAGCGACTCGTTCAGCTCGAGGCCGTTGGAATCGACGACCTCGCCGTCGACGACGACCTGGGCGCCCGGCGCGAGCACGAGCAGCTCGTCGAGCACGACCTGTTCGACCTCGAGCTCGGTGGTCTCGCCGTCGCGGACGACGACGGCGTGCGGTGCGGTGAGCACCGCCAGGCGGTTGAGTGCGGCCCGGGCACGGAGCTCCTGCACGATGCCGATCACCGAGTTGGTGATGATGACCCCGCCGAAGAGCATGTCGGGGCTGATGCCGTTGGCGAGGACCACGAACACCAGCAGCACGCCGACGATCGCGTTGACCGGTGTCAGGACGTTCGCCCGGACGATCTCGCCGATGGTGCGGGTCGGCGCGTCGGGCAGGGTGTTGACCCGGCCGTCCGCGACCCGCTCCGCGACCTCGGTGCTGCTCAGACCACGAGTGGCCCAGTCCGGCGCGAGGGTCGCTGAGGTCTCCGACATCCGGGACACGCTATCGGGAGGGCTCCACCGATCCGTCGGTGACCACCGGGGTCGCGTCGAGGCCCGACGGGGGCTCGTGGACCGTCGGCACGACGAGCGGCCGCGACGGCCGCTCCGGGTCGCGGCGGTCCTCGATCCAGGTGTCGATGAGCTCCCACCACTCGAAGAGCCAGTCGATGCGCTCCTCGGGATCGGTGGGCACGTCCTCGGCCCGCACCGTCCACCAGGCGAGGCGCACCTCGCGGTCCATCGGCAGTCCACGCCACAGGTCCATGGGCGACGAGAGCTGTTCGAGCCCGGTGTGGGCGACGAAGAGCACGTCCGCGTCGTTGCACGCCTCGATCGCGGCGAACGTGCCGCCGGGTCGCGGTGGCAGCAGGTGGGTGAGCGCCCTCGCCTTCGCAGCGGCGTCGTCGAGACCGGCTCGTTCGAAACGTTCGATCGCCGCGAGTCGACGGTGCTCGGTGAAGTTGCCGCCCTCGGGGAACAGGATGAGCGCGCCGTCGTCCTCGAGGCCCAGGGCCAGGTCGGTGATCGACTCGACCACACCCGAGCCGACCGGCGGGTTCGGCGAGATGAACCGGTTGGGCAACCGGTTCAACACGATGTCGATGCACGGGTCGAGCTGCAGCAGGTCCTTGAGCACGATGCGGGGCCGGCGCCCGTAGGTGTTGACGAGCAGGTGGGCCAGGATGAAGGAGTCGCCCGCGCCGGCGTGGCGCGAGAACACCAGCACCGGCACGTCGTCCGCGTCGGGAGCGGCCAGCAGGGGCTCGGCGATGGCCAGGTCGTCGGGGACGCCCTCGCTGACGAGTCGCAGACCGAGCACACGGGCGGCGCTGCCGACCAGCCCTCGCAGGTACCACCCGATCAGTCGGACGTGCGCTCGTTGGAACCGATCGGTGCCCAGCTTCCACCCGAAGCCGCTCAGCACCCACAGTGCGGCGAGCGCGACGATCCCGGTGCTCTCGCGGATCAGGTAGACGACGAGGAACCAGTAGAGCCGCAGCGCTCGCCATCGCCCGGGCAGGAAGCGCACTGCGAACGCGAGGACCAGCAGCACGATGGGACTGGCACCGAGGACCGTCGCGGTCAGCAGGACCATCGCCGGAGCGATGACGACCCGGCGCAGCAGCGTCGGTGGCAACCAGAGCTTCATCGGGCGAGTCCCTGTTCCAGCAGGTAGCGGGTCGTCGCCCGCTCGGCGGCGGTGATGCGCGACTCGATGTCGGAGAAGTCGTTGTAGCGCAGCTGGCGCAGATCGTTGAACCGTGGCCCGGTGCCACCGGTGGGCAGGACGTGCACCGCGACACCCTCGGGCAGCGCGGTCATGGCCGTGGCGAAGCTGTGGCGTCGGGCCAGCTCGAACGCGACGAGGGCGACCTCGTGGGGGCGGCGGGGCACGGCGAGGGGTTGTTCGATCCGTCCGACCTGCAGCACGTGGATCGTCGTCGCGCCGAGCGCGATGGCCCGTGGCACGGGGATGGAGTCGACGATGCCGCCGTCGAGGTAGTGACGTCCTCCCAGCTCGACCGGGGGCAGCAGCCCGGGGACTGCCGCCGAGGCGAGCACCGAGGGGACCGCCGGACCCGACGAGAACCAGGTCGCAGCGCTGGTCTCGATGCACGACGCGACGCACTCGAAGCGGATCGAGAGGTCCTCGATCCTCCTCGACCCGAGGACCTCCTCGAGCAGGTGGCGCAGCGGCTCGTTCGAGTGGAGGCTCGTCCGGGTCGTCGCCATGTGCCGCACCCGGTCGACGATCGAACCACCGAAGACGCCGCTGCGGTCGACCCGGCTCCACATGTCCTGGAGGCGGTCGATGCCGGCCGGCGTCGGATCGGCCGCGAGGGCGGCGCCGTTGATCGCTCCGATCGAGGTGCCGAGGATCAGGTCAGGCACGATGTCGGCATCCAGCAGGGCGCGCAGCATGCCGACCTCGGCAGCGCCGAGCCGGCCGCCGCCGCCGAGGACGAAGGCGGTCGCACCACGATCGGGAAAGCGCTCAGTGTCGGACATCGACATCGATCGTTCCACAGCCGTCGCTAGCGTTCGTCCATGGACGTGCGCGCCGCCCCCCACGGGGGCCACCCCGAGGACCATCGTTCCACCCGCAGCAGTTGGCTGCGCGCCACGGTCCTGGGGGCGAACGACGGGATCCTGTCGACCGGCGCGCTGTTGCTGGGCGTGGTGGCCGCCGGCGGCGACCGCACCGCGGTGCTCACCTCGGGGATCGCCGGCGTGGCCGCCGGCGCCGGTTCGATGGCACTCGGCGAGTACGTGTCGGTCAGCTCGCAGCGCGACGCCGAGCGAGCCGACCGCGTCGTCGAGTCGCGACACCTCGAGGCGGATCCGGAGGGTGAGCTGGCCGAGCTCCGGGAGATCTACGAGGACCGCGGGCTCCCCAGCGAGCTGGCCGGCGAGGTGGCCGAGGCGTTGATGTCCGAGGATCCCCTCGGGGCGCATCTGCGTGACGAGCTCGGGCTCACCGAGGCCCATCGAGCCCGTCCGCTCCAGGCGGCCGTCTCGTCGTTCTTCGCGTTCGCGCTCGGGGCGGCGATCCCCGTGCTCGTCGCGGCCGTGACCGGACCCGACATCCGGGGAGCGGCGATCGTGGTGTCGACGCTGCTGTCCCTGGCGGCGCTCGGCGCGCTCGGTGCCTGGCTCGGCGGCGCGTCGATCGGCCGCGGCGCGGTCCGGGTCCTGCTGGGCGGCGCGCTCGGTCTCGCCGTCACCTATGGGGTCGGTTCGTTGCTGGACGTCGCGATCAGCTGACGAACGAGCACGGCGATCAGCTGACCGAGCAGCACAGCGGACGCGACGAGGGCCGGCACCCCGGGTGCCGGCCCTCGTGAGATCTCAGCCTCATGACATCTCAGGGGCGTCGTCTGACGCCGGGTGTCAGCAGCCGGTGCCGTTCCAGGCGGACCGACCGCCGTTGTTCACCAGGTAGAGCGCCACGGAGTCCTGGACGTACCAGGGTGCGTGGGAGGCACGGGCGTAGCCGGCGTGGCCCGCACGGGCCGACACGTTCCGCCAGGTGCTGTCGAGGAACTGGTAGGCACCCGACGCCGTGCTGCGCGGGTTCTGGGCGCCGTAGCCGCGGACGTGGGGCCACGAGCCCCGGTCCGACTCGTGACGACGCACGCAGGTCAGGAAGGGATGCTGCTGACGGTCACGACGCTCGGCTTCGATCGCCTTGGCGACCGCCTGCACGATGGTGGCCTTCTGCCACTCGACCTCTTCGGGCTCGATGCGGCCGTTGCCGTTGAAGTCCGGCACCCACGTCTCGACCGGACCGGTCGGGAAGCAGGCCGAGGCGGTGACGGCGATGAGTGCGGCGCCTGCCAGCAGGCCGAGACGCCGGGAGCGGCGTGCACGGCGTGCTCGGGCAGGCGCCCCGGGACTGCTCGGTTCGTGGAGTCGACGTTCACTCGAGGTCCGGTCGACTGCAGCGTCGATGGTGGTGTGCGCGTCGATGGAGGAGTTCGTGGTCATGGGTCGCCCTTCGGTCGTTCGTTCTTCCCAGCTGGCCGTGTGGCCGGGAGCCAGTATTACGAACTTCGGGCCACTCCGTAACAATCGCGGGTGACTTTGTGACCAATCGCACAAGCGCGCAACGCAGGCGCCTTGCATCGCGAAGTGTCGACCGACTAGATGCCCCGGACCGATGCGACCTGAGCCAGAGAGACCAGCAGGGACAAGGGTCCTTGCTGACGCCATGATCTCGGGGACCTGGGCCGGACGGCCCATGGAGCGGTTCCGGAGGCGGTCCGGGTAGATCGACCCAAGGGTCGCGATCGACCCCCGAACGCGACGACGGCGGGCCCTTGCGGACCCGCCGTGCGTCATTTCGTTACGGAATGGTGAAGCCCTGGTGGGCGACACATCCGAGCGTCGTGGCCTCGGTCAGGAGGTCGTCACCCCGTTGTTCCAGACACGGACGGCGATGCCTGCGGCACCGGAGTTGCCGGTCGCGCCGGTCTGACCGGCGCTGGCGCCACCGCCCCCGTTGGCTGCGTCACCGCTGGGACCAGGAGTACCCGCACCGCCACCGGCGCCACCACCACCGCCGGAACCCCCGGCGCCACCCGATGCGGCACGGTTCAGCGTGCCGCCCGAGACCGACGCCGTGCCGGTACCCAGGTGGAACACGGCGATCGACGGACCGCCGGCGCCGCCACCGGCGCCGCCACCGCCACCGCCACCACCGCCGGCGCCACCGCCGCCGCCGCTTCCGGCCTCGCAGCAGGAGTCGCCGCCACCAGCGGTGCCGTTGCCGCCCCTGCCACCAGCACCACCAGCAGCACCGTTGCCGCCCGTGCCACCGGCCGCAGCCGTCACGACGGAGTTGGTCACCGTCGCCGAGGCGTTGTGGGCGTAGACGCCGAAGGAACCGCCGCCGGCGATGCCGACACCGGTCGAACCGGCACCGGCGTTGCCGCCGCCACCACCGGCGCCGCCGCCACCACCGGACGCACTGGCGCTGCGGCCACCACCGCCGCCGCCACCACCGTGGCCGACCGAGGCGTTGCCACCGTTGCCACCGTTGAGGCCGACCCAGAGCGCACCCGCGGACGAGGTCGCGTTCGAGCCACCGGAGCCTGCACCGCCGGCCGAACCGGCGGCACCGCCGCCACCCCCACCGGCATGGCTGCCGCCCCCGAAGAGGGTGCCGCCGCCACCGGCGCCACCGCCGGCGCCACCGCCACCGGCCTCTCCGTTGGAGCCGCCGCCGGAGTAGCTGCCGCCACGGCCGCCGGCGCCGCTGCGGGCATTGCCGGAGCCACCGCAGGACGAAGCACCGTCGCCGGGCGAGCTCGGACCGGACGCACCGGCACCGTTCGAGCCGGTGCAGCCTTGGCCAGCAGCGCCCGGGGCGGAACCGTTGGTCGTACCGGCGACGCCGGGCTTCGCCGTGACGGTCGAGTCGGTCACCGAGACGTTCGCCCCGCTGATCGCACGCACGCCATAGGCGCTGTTGCCGGCGCCCGACGGGGTGCCGCTGTCGACGGTGACACGGGTCAGCGCTGCCGAGCCGCCCGTGACGAGCACGCCGGTCGAGGCGCCACCCGAGGTGCCGTTGACCGTGAGGTCGAGCAGGGTCGCGTTCGTCGAGGACGAGATGCCGACCGTGCCGTTCACCGTGGTGGCGCCGGAGCGGGAGGTGAAGCCCGCTGCGTAACCACCGCGGACCGTGACGCCGGTCGTCGAGTTGAGGTTGAAGGCGGCGTAGGTGCCGCTGACGACCTGGACGACCTTGCGGCCGCCGGCGACGGCGTTGGTCACGCCCTGGCCGATGGACGCACACGGGCTGGCGAGCGTGCCGCACGAGCCGCTGTCGGAACCGCCCGGTGCCTGCACGAACACGGTGTTGGCGAGCACGCCGTCGACACCGTCGCAGTTCGTGTCCTTCGCGGTGGAGTCGAGTGCGTCAGGTGCACCCGGGTAGGTCGTCGCGTCGGCGTCGTTGCAGTCATCCGCAGCGACCGAGCCGTCACCGTCGTCATCGACGTACACGGTGATCGCGATCGAGGCGGGTGCCGAGACCTTGCCGCCGGCGTCGGTCACGACGAGGGTCGCCGTGTAGGAGCCGACCGCGTAGGTGTGCGACGGGGTCGCACCGGTGCCGACGCCGCCGTCACCGAAGTCCCACGCGTACGTGAGGTCGGTGCCCTCGGGGTCGGACGACGCGGTGCCGTTGAAGCTGACCGCGAGCGGACGGGGGCCGGACTGCGGCGACGCGTTGATCGCTGCGGTCGGGACCTGGTTCGGGATGACCACGACGGTGACCGTCGCGGTGTCGCTCACGCCGAAGTCGTCGGTGACCGTCAGCTCGGCCTCGTAGGTGCCGGGCGCCGTGAAGAGACGGGACGGGTTCGCCGAGGTGGACGAGCCGCCGTCGCCGAAGTCCCAGGCGTAGGCAGCGATGGTGCCGTCGGTGTCACCGGAGCCCGCCGAGGAGAACTGCACCAGCAGGGGCTCGGTGCCCGTCGTGGGCGTGCCCGATGCGACCGCGGTCGGCGCCGCGTTCGGGGTGATGGTGACCTCGACCGACGCGGTGGCGGTGCCACCGGCGTTGTCGGTCACGGTCAGCGTCGCCGCGTAGGTACCTGCGACGCTGTACGACTTCGACGGGTTCGCCGTGTTCGCGCTGGTGCCGTCGGCGAAGTCCCAGTGGTAGCTGGCGATCGTGCCGTCGGTGTCGGCGGAGCCGGCGGACGAGAACGCGATCGGGAGTCCGACGCGCTGCGTGGTCGGCGTGGCGGCCGCGACTGCGGTCGGCGCCTCGTTCGGGATCGCGTCGACCTGGATCGAGATGGTCGCCGAGCTGGTCGCGCCCTCGGCATCGGCCACGGTCAGCGTGACGGTGTAGGTGCCCGGCGTGCCGTAGGTGTAGCTGGGGTTGGCAGCGGTCGAGCTGTTGCCGTCACCGAAGGTCCACGCGGTGGACACGATGCCGCCGTCGGAGTCCGTCGAGCCGGCCGAGCTGAAGTTCACGGTGAGCGGGGCCTGGCCGCCGGTCACGTTGGAGTTCGCGATCGCGCTCGGCGCGACGTTGGCCACGGCCGAGACCGACACCGTGGTCGAGTCGGTGGCGCCGGAGTCGTCGGTGACCGTGAGCGTGGCGGTGTACGAGCCAGCTGCGGTGTAGACGTGGTTCGGGTTCGCAGCGGTGGACGTGCCACCGTCGCCGAAGGCCCACGAGTAGCCGACGACAGAGCCGTCGGGGTCGGCCGAGCCGGCCGAGGAGAACGCGACGGCGAGCGGCGCCTTGCCCGAGGTGGGCGTGGCGGACGCAGCAGCGACCGGCGCGAGGTTCGGCACGACGTCGATCGTGGTGGTCTCGGTCGCGGTGGCGCCGCCGTCGTCGGTCACGGTGAGCGAGACCACGTGCGGGCCGGCTGCGGTGAAGACGTGCGAGGGCGTCGGGTCGGTCGAGGTCGCGCCGCCGCCGAAGTCCCAGGCGTACGACGCGATGGTGCCGTCGGGGTCGGTCGAGCCGGTGCCGTCGAAGTCGACCGCGAGCGGCGCCTTGCCGGTGGTCGGGTCGGCCGAGATGACCGCCGTCGGCGAGGCGTTCACGCCGACGACGCTGATGATCACCGTCGCGGTGCCCGAGGCCCCGCCGTCGTCGGTCACCTTCAGCGTCGCGGTGTAGGTGCCACCGGCGGTGTAGGTGTGGGTGACATCTGCATCGGTCTCGACCGGCGAGCCGTCACCGAAGTTCCACTCGTAGGCAGCGATGCTGCCGTCGGGGTCGACGGACCCTGCGGAGGAGAACTCCACCTCGAGCGGTGCCGCACCCGAATCGGGTGTCGCGCTCGATGCTCGCGGTGGGGGCCAGGTTGTTGCCGGTTCCCGGAGTCGTCGGTGGCTGCGTACACGCAGCTGCCACCAGGGCAAGTGTTCCTACGAGGCACAGCAGTGCCCCCCGAGACCAACGCATCGATTGTCCCCCTCCAGGGTCCCCACTCCACCCCTCGCCTAGGGGTGACCCGTGGAGTCTGACCAGAATTCACCGTCAAGGCAAGCGCTGACGGAGCCCGGGGGGATCGATGATTATTCGGTGGGATCCTCGGACGGCACCGATCGGGGACGCTTGACGTCCCAGATGACGTGCAGCCGCTCGAGCACGACCAGCACGTACCACGTCACGTCGATCTCCCACCACGCCAGGCCTTGACGGGCGACGTGCGCCGAACGGTGGTGGTTGTTGTGCCAGCCCTCGCCGAGCGTCACCAACGCGAGCAGCGGGTTGTTGCGACTGGTGTCGTCGGTCTCGAAGCGGCGACTGCCCATGACGTGGGCGAGCGAGTTGATGAAGAACGTCGAGTGCCACAGCAGGACCGTGGACAGGAAGAACCCGATGAGCAGCCCGGACCAGCCGCCGATCAGCAAGCAGGCGATCCCGAGCAGCCACGGCGGCAGCCAGTCGTGGCGGGAGATGAAGCGGATCTCCGGGTACTTCGAGAAGTCCTTCATCGTCCCGTCGGGCACGTCGGAGGTGTCGTCGGAGAGGATCCACCCGACGTGGCTCCACCAGAAGCCCTTCCTGGGCGTGTGGGGATCGTCGATGGTGTCGGTGTAGCGGTGATGGATGCGGTGGTGCCCCGCCCACCACAGCGGGCTCTTCTGCGCAGCGGTCGCCCCGCCGAACGCGAGCACGAACTGGAAGGCCCGGCTCGTCTTGTAGGCGCGGTGCGAGAAGTAGCGGTGGTAGCCGGCCGTGATGAAGAACATCCGACCCCAGTACGTCACGGCGAGGAGGATCCAGACCCGCGCCGGCACACCGGTGAAGATGGCGAGCAGCGGGAGCGCGTGGACCACGAAGAACGGGATCGAGCTGCGCGGGTTGATCCGGCCGTGCGGCAGTCGGCCGCCGTCGGCGACCGCGCTGGTGTCCAGGGTGGCAGAGATGGTCGTGACCCTTCGGGATGGCGGCGACCGATCGCACCGCACGCGGTGGGCCCTCGACCCGCATGCCGCGTGGCGAAGCGCAGGACGCTACCCGTGGCGCTGGCGCCGTACGCAAACGGGCGGACCGCTCCCTGATACGGCACTCACCCTGGGGTCGGCACTCACCCTGGGGTCGGCGCCGGCCGGGCGCGTCGGGTCAGCGCTCCCGTGCGTCGGTGCCGTGTGCGCCGGAGAACCGCACGTGTCCGGCGGTCGACGGCTCGCAGACGTCGCCGCTGATGAGCTCCGCCACGACGCACGCCCTGCTGAGGGCACGAGCGAACTCGTCGCCGAGTCGGTCGTCGACGGCGGAACGCGGCTCGGCGTCGACCGCGACCACGGCGACGCCGAGCTCGACGTCCGCGTGCACCGAGACGTTCGCCGCGGCGACGAGGTCGGCGGGAGCTCGACCCTGTTCGATCAGATCGATCGCCGCATCACCCAGCACCGTCGGCAGGCAGCTCCCGTGCAGCAGCGTGGGCCACCACCAGCGCGGCGTGCCGGGTCGGTCGATCGCCACGACGCCGTCGCCGACGTGTCGCACCCCGACGCCCTCGACGGTCAGGTCCTCGGTGTCGAGGATCCACGACAGCCCCGGCGGCAGCGATGCGCCGGTGACCGACGACAGGACGAGGCGCCGGAACTCGCACGCCGAGATGTCGGGGTGGTTGCGGTCGTCGCGGGACACCACCATCGCGGGGCCGCTGCGCGGCCAGACCGTGAGCGCGATCGGCGACAGCTGGTGGGTCAGCGCGGCAGCGAGCCGCAGCATCTCGTTCATTCGGTGGTGCCTCCGGCGACGAGGGGTTCGGGCTGCACGAGGATCCGCTCGGCGGTCGCCCCGGCGAGGGCGAGCGGCCGCCGGGAGACGCCGTCGGCGCCCTCGTCGATCTCGACGGCGAACGAGCCGTCGGGTGAGGTGCTCACGAGGCGGCCACGGACGTCGGGCTGCAGTCCGGCGAACTCGAGGGCGTCGAGCATGCCGGGCACGAACTCCAGCTGCTCGGTGATGCGCACGACGCGGAACGAGCCGCCCACCTCGACCTCGTCGAGCGGCACGGCGTTCGGGTCGGTCCACGCCGAACCCGGGATCGGGTTGCCGTGCGGGCAGGTCGTCGGATCGCCGAGGACCGACGACATGGCCGCCTCGGTGCGACTGTTCATGACGCGCTCCCAGGCCTCGGCCTCGGTGTGCGCCTGGGCCCAACCGAGGCCGAGCACGTCGGTCAGGAACCGCTCGGCGATGCGGTGCCGACGGACCCGGCGCTCCGCGTGCTCCAGGCCGAGCGCGGTGAGGCGGACCTGGCCCGCCTCGACGACCACGAGTCCACGCCGCCGCAGCTTGCGCACCATCTCCGACACCGCCGGTCGACTCACCCCCATGCGCTCGGCGATCCGGACCTGCACGGCGGTGATGTCGTCCTCGTCGAGCTCGAAGATCGCCTCGAGGTAGGCCGCCACCGCCGAGGGCAGATCCTCGGCGGGCAGATCCTCGGCGGGCAGATCGTCGTCGAGCAGATCGCCCTCCGGCAGATCGTCGTCGGGCTGGTCGACAGCAGAGAGCTCGTCACCGTCGACGACAGCGGCCTGACCAGGTGTTGCGGGTGAGTGACCGTTCATTGTCAGGTATGCCTAACAAAGTGGGTGAGGTCAGTCAAGCGGATGGCATCGGGCCCAGTGCGGGCGGGAGTCGCGGGCGCGGCGGGAGTCGCGGGCGCGGCGGGAGTCGCGGGCGCGCGGGAGTCGCGGGCCACGTGGGCCACGCGGGTCCGGATCCTCGGCCGGGATCAGGGCGTCGTGAGCGACGCGATGATCTCGGGACGCAGCCGCCCGGCGGGGATGACGGCGTCGAGCGAACCCACCTCGACCGCCCGCTCCACGGTGTGCACCGCGTCGAACTCCGCAGCGATCTCGGCTCGGGCGGTCACCTGCGCCGCGGCCCGAGCGACGTCCAGTGCCTCGAGGCACCGCATCCGCTCGTCCGGGCCTGTCGCCCGTTCGAGCTGCTCACCCGCGGCGACGACACCGGGATCGGCGGCCACGCGGGCACGCACGTCGCGGGTGAGCACCACCGCGGCGGCCGGGGCGCCGCCGATCACCGAGGCGTAGCTGCCTTCGACGGCCAGGGCGACCAGGCCGTCGCTGAGCCGCTTCGAGAACACGACGTAGGCACCGCCGTGGTAGCGCCCGATCACGACGAAGACGATGCGACCGTCGAAGTCGACCACCGCACGGGCGATCTCGGCGCCGTACTCCAGCTGCAGACGCCGCAACGACTCGGGGCTCCCGTCGAAGCCGGAGAGGTTCGCGAGCACGACCACCGGCCGGACTCCCGACGCCGACCGCAGTGCGCGGGCCACCTTCTTCGACGCCGCCGGGTAGAGCGTGCCGCCGGCCCACTCCGCAGGGCCGTCGACCGGCGCGTCTGCCTCGGGGGCGGCCACGGGATTCGATCCCGATGACCGTCGCGGCCCGCCCGTCCAGGCGGGTCTCCCAGACGACCGCGCCGTCGGCGTCCTCCATCGCACGCCACCGTTCGAGCCGTGGTGCGTCCCGGTCGACGACGGCGTCCATCACGGCGCGGACCGAGAAGGGGCGCTTGCGCCCGGGGTTCGCGGTCTCGTCGAAGATCTCGCCGACCGTGGCGAACTCCTCGACCCCGTCGTAGGCGTCGACGCGGATGTCGCGATCCGCCGGGTCGGAGGTGCGCACCCGGGTCCCCGCGCCGCTGCTCAGCGCGTGGTGGTCCATCAGGATCGCCATCGCTCCGGCCAGGTCCGGCGCCCGGTACTGCGCCTGTCCGTTCGGCCCCATGATCCGGTCGTGGCCGCCGATGCCGATCTCGTCGAGCGCACCGACCGATCCCGAGAGCTCGAGCGCGCGTCGACCGGTCAGCACCATCGACGAAGCGGGCGTCATGATCAACACGCCGCGGGTGTGCATGAGCATCGTCGCCTCGGCGTTCCAGTAGGACTGCGCGCCCACGTTCACCCCGGCCACGACGACGTCGATCTCGCCGCCGGCGGCGGTGAACTCGACGATGCGGCGCAACACCGCTGCGGTCCAGTCCAGGTTCTCGGTGCCGGAGTCCCAGGCGATGCGGGCGCCGGAGGACAGCGAGATCCATTCCACGGGCAGCCCCCGCTCCGCGGCCAGGTCGAGCGCGGCGATGATCCGGCGGCACTCCGGCTCGCCCAGGGAGCCCATCGAGCGGAGCGGGTCACCGGCGATCCAGACGCGCTCCATCCAGGTCGAGTCGTCGGAGGTCTCGCCGTCCGACAGGGGGTTCGTGACGACGCCGACGATCACCGAGCAGGAGTGCGCGGCGGGTGGGCGGTCGACGGGCACCAAGCGGTCGACGTCGGTCTCGTCGACCGACAGGTCGTGCTCGGTGAACTGGCCCTTCGCGAGGGACGGGTGCGGCAGCTCGTCCGCGCTGACCCGTCCCTCGAGCAGTCCGATCAGCTCCCACGGGTCGACCACGCCGAGGCGCTTCGCGGTGAGGGCGCGTCGGTCGAGCGCAGAGCGCGTCCGGGCGCGGGCGACGCCCTGCGCGACGTCGACCTCGAGGCGCGCATGGCCCCGGCGCCGCAGTGAGAACTCGACGGTGTCGGGACCGGCGGGGTCGCCGTCGGGAGCGAGGGCCACGGTGAAGTCCGCGAGCGCCAGGCCGCGGGTCCCCGGCTCGAAGCGCCGCGACAGCCGCATGAGCGTCGCCGCGTCGCCGGCGGTCGTCCCGCAGAGCACCATGTGGACCGCGGCCCACCAGGCGTCCCGGTCCGTCGTCGGCGCGGTCCGCTCCCGATGCTGTCGCAGCATCGCGACACCAGCGGAGAAGAGCTCCTCGGCGGCGTCGAGGTGCTCGTCGGTCGCGTCGGCCAACGAGCTCGGCACCTCGAGCAGCTCGACGGCCAGCACCGAGCGCACGTCGGAGTCGTCCTCGGTCGAAGCGACCACGACGACCGCGACCCGCCCCGCCGGCGACGTTGCGGCGTCGACCACGTCGAACGCCACGTCGGCGGCGCGTCCGGTCGACGAGGTGCTCTCCGATGCGGAGGTGTCCGAGGCGGTCGACGTGTAGCGAGCGAGGGGTCGCAACGACCAGGGGTCGACCGTCGCCGCGGGGGTCGGGACGACGGTGTCGGTCGTGGCGCCGAGCTCGGCGCGGACCAGTGCCGCGATCCCGGCCAGCGTGCCCATCGAACCGGTCGCGACCTGTTCCAGGTCACCGAGCACGTCACGCAGCGCTGCGTTGGCGATGTCGCTGTGGTCTCCGACGGCTGGGCGCTGGTCCCCGACGGCTGCGAGCTGGTCGCCGACGGTTCGCCGCTGGGCGTCGCCGGCGAGGTGACGGACCACCGCGGTCATCAGCCGTTCGCGTTCGGCGAGACGCGACCTCGTCGAGGCGAGCCTCCAGAGGTCCCGGCGGAGCTCGGGGGTGTCGACCCACTCGCCCGTGGGTCGGCCCAGCGCCTCGGCGAGCAGCGACCCGAGCTCCGGTCGTGGGTCGACCGACAGTGCGGTGCCCTCGACGCCGAGCAGGCTCCGCTGGCCCAGTCGGCCGCAGAGCTCGTGGAACGCGGACTCGGCGCTCACGGCACCGGAGTGATCGTCGAGCAGCAGGAGGTTCCGCTCGAAGAGCGCCTCGATCCTGATGAACGCACGCAGCCGGTCCGCCAGGCCTGCCGCCAGCTCACCCGCACCGGGCCCGTCGAACACATCCGGAACCGCCGAGGGATCGCCCTGCTCGAGCACGTCGTGCACGCGATCGAGCTCCGCCGTGGTCACCTCTCGACCGTGCACGACGGCGTCGACCAGGTCGAGCAGCCAGCCTTGTTCACTGCCGTCGCACGTCGGCCACGACCAGTCGTCGGTCACGGTCGTGTCGACCGGGGAGCCTGCGGCGTCGCGCAGCGAGAGCAACGGCTGCCCGGCAGCGACGTGGTCCCCCGGCCCGACGAGGACCCGGTCGACGACGCCGCCCCGTTCGGCGAGGATCGGCGACTCGGTCTTCATGGACTCGAGCGTGCCGAGCCGCTGACCGGGCTGGATCTCGTCGCCGACGTCGACCAGGAGCGACACGACCAGCGCGGGTCCCGGCGCGGCGACCACGCCGACGGCCGACTCGGTGACGCGGTGCACGGTGCCCTCGACGTCGACCACGACCGCTCCCCGACCGCGGTGCACCAGCACCCGTGAGGAGCGTCCGCCGACGGTGACCACGACAGCGGTCGCGTCGAGGGGCTCGACGACCACGTCGACCTGCGTCCCGTCGCGCAGCGAGCGGACCGACCAACGTTCGTCGCCGCGCGACGACACCGCGACGCGGTGCACGACGCCTCGCAGCGAGAGCTCGAGCTCGACGGGCGCACCGGCATGGTCGTCGGGCACCGGGACACCGGTGCCGGCGCCGGCGAAGTAGGACCGCACGCGTTCGTCGCGGTCGACGCCCGCCAGGGTGATCGCGGCGACGGCCAGCGCGACGAACGATCCGGCGCGCCTGCCGTGCGCGCCCAGGTCGTCGACCGATTCCAACCACGTCGTCGAACACGCCGCGTCCCGCACCTCGGGGCGGGACAGCAGGTCGACCAGGGCACCGCGGTTCGTCGAGCCGTCCTCGATGAGGACCTCGTACTCGCTGACGGCGCGTGCCAGGGTCGAGAGGGCTCGCTCGCGGGTCGGACCCCACGCCAGCACCTTCGCGATCATCGAATCGAACTCCGCCGGGACCGTGGTGCCGGCGCGGATGCCTGCGTCGACGCGCACGTTCGGACCGGCGGGCGGGCGGTGCACGAGCACCCGGCCCGGTGCGGGCGCGAAGCCGCGCTCGGGGTCCTCCGCAGCGAGGCGGGCCTCGACGGCCCAGCCCCTCGGTCCGGTCGAGATCTCCGGGGCGCGGCCGAGTGCCACGTCGATCTGGGCGCGCACCAGGTCGACGCCCCAGACCATCTCGGTCACGGTGTGCTCGACCTGCAGGCGTGCGTTGACCTCGCAGAACGTCGCGGAGCGGTCCGACGGCGTGAAGAGGTACTCGGCGGTCCCGACGCCGCGGTAGCCGGCCGCCTCGACCAGCCGGGTGGTCGCCGCGGTGAGGCGCGCCTCCTCGACCGGTGAGAGCACCGGCGAGGGCGTCTCCTCGATCACCTTCTGGTGGCGTCGCTGCAGCGAGCAGTCACGGACCCCGAAGGTGGTCGCGGCGCCGTCCGCGTTGACCAGGAACTGCACCTCGACGTGGCGGGCGTCGGTGACGCAGCGCTCGATCAGCACCGCGCCCGGACCGAACGCTGCGGTGGCCTCGGTGACGACGGCGTGCACCGCGGCGACGAGCGAGCCGGCCTCGGTGACCCGGCGGATGCCTCGACCTCCACCGCCGTTCGCTGCCTTGACCATCACCGGGTAGCCGACGGTCTCGGCGGTCGCGACCCACGACGTCTCGTCGGAGAGGTCCAGCGACGCCCACGGCGCGAGCGGCACTCCGCAGTCCTGCGCGAGCTGCTTCGCACGTGCCTTGTCGCCGAGCAGCCGCATGGCCTCCGATGGCGGGCCGATGAACACCAGTCCGGCGTCGTGCAACGCGTCGACCATCTCGGGGTCCTCGGAGGAGAACCCCCAGCCGGGCCACACCGCGTCGCAACCCGCTGCGACCAGTCGCTCGACGACCAGCTCGTGGTCGCAGTATGCGGAGAGCGTCGAGCCGTCCGGCCGCTGCCGCAGCGCGGGTCCGAGCGACACGGCGTCGTCGGCGAGGCGCACGTAGGGCGCGTCGCGGTCGGGATCGGTGAAGACCGCGACCACCTCGAGGCTCGGCCCGTCACCCCGGGCGAGCTCCCTGGCGGTCCGGATGAAGCGCATCGCCGCGTCGCCGCGGTTCAGCACCGCGACCCTTGACCAGCTCATCGCTCGGTCCGCGCCGTCGAGGCGAGCACGACGACCGCTGCGGCCACCGACCCGTCGTGGCTCGATGACAGGTGCACCGCCCAGTGGTCGCCGAAGTGCTCGGCGACCGCCCCGGCGACGCGGCCGTGCAGCCGCAGCCGGGACCTGCCCCAGGCGTCGGCGACGACCTCGATCTCGCCCGGCGACCACTCGGGCAGCTGTGGCGCCTCGCCGAAGCGGGTGTTCGCCCACGCCTTCACGAACGCCTCCTTGGCGGCGTAGCGGGTCGCGAGTCGACGGGCGTCGACCTCGGCGACGCCGTCGCGGATCGCGACCACGTCGCTGCGCTCGCCCGCGGTGAACGCGTTCGTCAGGAACGTCGAACCGGCGACGTCGAGCTGCTCGGCGAACGCGTCGACGTCCACGACATCGAGGCCGACGCCGACCACCTCGGCGCCGGTGCGCTGCAACGCGGCGCACACCTGGTCGATCTCGAGACCGCCCAGGGGCCCGGAGGTGAGCAGGCGATCGGCGGTCGTCACGGAAGAGGGAGCGGTCATGCGCCACCGACCGGGATGATGTCGTCGCCGCGGTCGGCGCTGCGGTAGGTGCCGTCGTCGCCGAGGCGCGCGGATCGGTCGGTGAGCAGCACCGCCTCGGCCTCACGCCGCTCGGGTGAGCCCTCGTCCCCGACGAGGCGCCGATCGGTCCGCTTCGTGTAGGCCGGCTCACCGCCGAAGCGTCCCTCGATGCGGCGACGGTCGCCGTCGACCCGTCGCTGCGCGGCACGCCGCCGGTAGCGACGCACCTCGTCCGCGGTGCCGTCGCGTTCGAGCGCAGCGTCGAAGATCTCTGCCGCGCCCAGGCACAGCACCGCCGAGACGTGGCCGAACCCGAGGCTGGTCAGCAGCCCTGCGCGCGGACGCTCGGCCAGGTCCACGCTGCGGTGCCCGTAGGCCAGATGGGTGTGGTCGCGGTGTTCCGCGTCGAGGCACTCGAGGTTCCGGTTGCCCGGCACGCTCGCGGTCTCGAGGACCTGGAGCAGTCCGATGGACTGCCAGGCCGCGGCACCGCCCTTGGCGTGCCCGGTGACCGTCTTCTGGGACACCACGAGCAACGGGTTGCCATCGCTGCGTCCGAGCTCCACGGCGATGCGCTGGTGCAGCTCGCTCTCGTTCGGGTCGTTGGCCGCGGTCGAGGTGTCGTGCTTCGACACCACGGCGATGTCGTCCGCGCACAGGCCGTGCTGGGCGAGGGAACGGGCGAGCGGAGAACGCCGACCGCCGAGCGCACACGCCAGCGCGCCGAGGCCCGGCGCGGGGATCGAGGTGTGGATGCCGTCTGCGTGGCTCGACGCGTGCACGACGACCCCTCGGACCGGCAGACCGAGGTCCGCGGCCACCGAGGCCCGTGCGAGCAGCAGCGTGCCGCCGCCCTGGGCCTCGACGAAACCACCGCGGCGTCGATCGTTCGCCCTTGAGAACCGCTCGGGCACCAGCCCACGGTCCACCATGTCGGCGGTGCGGGCGGTCGCCGACATCGAGGCGAAGCCGAGCACTCCTTCGAGCCCGAGGTCGTCCCAGCCGCCGGCGACGACCACGTCGGCCTTGCCGGCGCGGATCTTGTCGACAGCGTCCTCGATCGAGACCGCAGCGGTCGCACACGCGGCGACCGGATGCACCATCGGACCGTAGGAACCGACGTAGCTCTGCACCACGTACGCGGCGATCACGTTGCCGAGCCCCTCCTGGAGGAGGTCGTTCGCGTGGTCACCACCCAGCACGGTGTCGCGGTAGAGCGTCTGGATCGACGACATGCCGCCCATGCCCGAACCCTGCGTGTTGCCCACCCGAGCGGGGTGCACACGTGCCATGAGCTCCTCGGGCTCGATGCCGGCGTCGAGGAACGCCTCGACGGTCGCGACCAGGTTCCACAACGAGAGCCGGTCGACCGAGGCGACCATCTCGGCGGGGATGCCCCACCGCGTCGGGTCGAACCCGGCCGGCACCTGCCCGCCGACGGTGCGGCTGAGCTCGGCGCGACGGGGCACCCGGATGGTGCTGCCCGGCGCGGCGCACGACCTGCCAGTCACCGGCGGGGCTGCGACGCACGTCGGTGTGCTCCGGGTCGGCCGCCGCGAAGGCCCGTGCGTCCGCCTCGTCGGCGACGTCGACCACCACGTCGTGGTCGCAGAAGACCTCGACGACCAGCGACACGCCGTCGGGATCGAGCGGGCCGTCCGCGTCGAAGGTCCGGATGCCGCAGCGTTCGTGCACCGCCTCGCGGTAGCGCTCGGCGATCTCGCCCTCGGCGACGACCTCGTCGGCCTCGACGTCGACCCAGGCGCCGCCGTCGGTCTCGGCGTCCCAGCGGATCAGTCCGCAGGTCCAGGCCAGCTCGGCGACCGACCCGTCGTCGAGCTCGCCGTCGACCTCGAGGTCGAAGCGCGTCGCGCTGCCGCCCCACGGGCCGAGCTCGCCGGCGCCGACGACGACGACCATGTCCTCGAGGTCGATCGTCGGTTCGGGCGACCACTGCTCGTCCCGCAGGACCGTCGGCAGCGGCCGGCGGATCGAGCAGCGCGCCGATCGATCCGTCACCAGACGATCCTGCGTCAGTCGGCGCTGCGTCAGGCGCACCTGCATCGGCAGATCGTTCGGCGACCCGCTCGAGCTCCTCGGCGAGCGGCGCGAGCGCGTCGTGCAGATGCTCGACGTCGGCCAGTCCCCCGGAGAGATCGGCACGGATCGGACCCTCACCCGCCGCGGCGCGCACGGCCGGCGAGCACAGGGTGTGCACCAGCCAGCCCATCTCGGCGGCGGAGAAGGTCCTCACGCCGAGGTCGCGCTCGACGAGCGCGGCCATGGCGTCGTTGGCGTCCATGAGCCCGGTGCCGCGGACCCAGCCGATCGTCGCGGCCACCAGATCGAGGCGACCGCCCCAGCGGCGGTGCTCCGAGGACCACTTCTCGACCACCACGTCGAGTGCCGCCTTGGCCTCGCCGTAGGCGCCGTCACCACCGAACCCGCCGTGGTTCGGCGACATCGGCAGCACCACCGTCGTGCGTCGACCGGCGTCACCCAGCCGTGCCTGGGCGGACGTGACCGCCCCGAGCAGGCGCTCGACACCGAGCAACAGCACGCGCAGCGCCACCTCGGTGCTGCCGTCGACGTCGACCAGGTCGCCGGCCACCGGTCCTGCGGCGAACGGCAGGACCAAGGTCGGCAGCATCGGATCCTTGAGGGTCCGGGTGACCCCGCCGGCCGACTCGGTGACCGGGTGCACCATCCAGTCGACCAGGTCGTCGACGTCGGAGAACGAGGCCAGGTTGGCCCGCACCACGTGCAGCTCGGCGCCCGGCGCAGCGGCGTCGCGGTAGAGCTCGCGGTAGCGGTCCATGCGCTCGGGCCGGTCGTCGGTCGTGGTGCACACCACGATCGAGCCGTCGGCCAGCAGCCGACGGACCACCTCGAACGCGATCGACCCGGGTGACGCGCCGGTCACCAGCGCGATCTCACGACGCACCGGAGCATCCGTCGGGCCGGAGCGGAGCTGCGACGTGTAGTCGTCGATCCAGGGCTGACGGTTGGCCGAGTCGATCAGGGCGACGAGTCGTTCGACCCGGCTCGGGTCGTCGTCGAGCTCGACGGGGCGACCGTCGGCGTCGAGCGACGGTCGCGACGAGGGCAGCGGCGGCGTCCACGGCGATCCCTCGAGGATGTGGGCGAAGCGGGCTTCGGCCGCCCGGTCGCCGCGCTCGGCGGCCTTCGCACGGAACCAGGTCGCCGAGGCCCGCACACCGGGGTCGACGACATGGCGGGCCAGGCGCCGGGCCTCGAGGTCCAGGGCGGTCGCGGCCCGGTCGGTCGAGGTGTCGGTGCTCGCAGCGCGTCCGGCACCGGCGTGGTGCAGCGACACGACGTCGTGGCGTGCGGTCGCCCACCACGAGGCGAACGCGACGTGGCGACGCGCATCGAAGGACGGCCGCACCGCGGCGGCACGACGTTCGCCGTGTTCGGCGTCGAGCAGCGCCAGGCGCCGGTCGGCTCCGTCGTCGACGGGGTCGACGGTGGAGCCGTCGGGTGCGACGCGGGCCAACACGTCGCGCGCCATCGACGCCAACAGGCCGTCGGGGCCGGCGAGTCGGGCCTCGAGGTCCATGACCGCCGCGGCGTCGACGGTGCCACCGCCACCGGCGGCGGACGGATCGGAGAGCGTGACGCCCAGGTCTGCTGCGGCCAGCGCGACGGCGGCGTCGATCGCGCCGTCCGCGTCGGTGGGCACCGGCGCCAGGCGCCCGATCGAGCCACCGCGGGTGCTGTCACCCGTTCGGCCGTCGAACGCGAGCGTGGTGAGCACGCGTTCGGCCCAGCCCTCACCCAGGCCCCAGTGGCCGGTCACCCGCGACTCGACGTCACGGGCCTTGATGCGGAGCGGCCCGAGCACCGAGGTCAGCGCCGAGTCGCGTGCGTCGCGCAGCACCGGGCCGGGGAAGCGGTACCGCCCGACCCGGCCGGCGATCTCGGCGGCGAGCACGTCGAGGGGCAGCTCACGCGCACCGTCCATGCCGGACACGGCGAACTCGGTGCCGAGGTCCATGAGCAGCTGGTTGCGGCGGGAGGAGACGCCGTCGACCAGGTCGTCGATCGTCTCGGTGCCCGACAGCTGGTCGGGACGGACCTTCACCAGGAGTGCGAGCAGGAGCCGCAGCGCGTCGCCGGCGGCGACGGGACGATCGTCCACCGACGCGCCGGTCGGTGCAGCGGGCGCGCCCGCAGCGGCCGGAGCAGCTTCGACCGTCTCGGCTGCTGCCCCGGTGCCCGTCTCGGGCTCGGCCGTCTCCGGCTCGGTCGTCTCCGGCTCGACGGGCTCCGGATCCTCGTCCAGCGCGACGACCAGCGGGCGGTCCGCCTCGACGTTGAGCACCTCGACCGGCGGCGCACCCTGGGAGCGCATGGCGAGCGTGCCCTTGGCCAGGTTGGCGACGGTCGGCTGTGAGCCCAGGCCCACCTCGATGATGCGCTCGACACCCAGGCCACCCTCGGCGAGCGGGCCGACCAGCAGGTCCTGGGTCTCGATCCAGCGCACGGGGGACGCGAACTGCCAGGCGAGCAGCTCCACGAGCAGCTCCCGGGTCAGCCGCGCGGGGTCCGCGCTCCAGCGGTCCCAGTCGTCGAGCACCGCGGCGAGCCGCTCGGACCCGACGTAGTCGGCGACCTCCTCGACGAACGGGCGAGCGAGCGTGAAGGGTCGCGGGACCAGGTTCGGCACGTAGCGGCCGACCAGCAACGCGGGGTCGATGCGCTCCGGCAGACCGGCGTCGAGGTGCGACCGGAACTCGGCCACTCCGTCGCGCAGCACGGCGGAGTGGAACGGCACGTCGATGCCGGGCACGTAGAGGAACGGGTCCTTCGACGACGGACCGCGGCGGCCGTCGAGCTCGTCCTCGAGCGCTGCGAGCGAACGGAGCGTGCCGGCGACGGCGTACTGCTTGCCACGGAGGTTGTAGTTGACGATCTCGAGGGTCTCACCGAGCTGCGCGGCGAGCCGGCTGACCAGCTCGTCGACCTCGGCGTGGTCCATGTCGACCTGGTGCGGACGGATGACGCCGAGCCGGTAGTCGGATCGGCCGTCGGCGTCACGGGGCACCAGGTGGTGCATCGACTGGCCGCGTCGGAAGACCAGCTCGACGATCACCTCGAGGGGCAGCACGCCGCCGAGCGAGGCGAGCGCGTTGTACTCACCGACCGAGTGGCCGGCGACCGTGGCGCGCTCGTCGAAGACGCCGTCCTCGCGCAGCTCGGCGACCTGGGCCATGGCGAGTGCCGCCATGGCGACCTGGGTGAACTGCGTCAGGTGCAGCACACCGAGGGGATGGCGGTGCACCTCGGCATCCCCGTCGGGGGCCGCGACCGACACGACCGTGGGGTTGTCACGCACGATCGACAGGATCGAGAAGCCCAGGTGCGAGCGGGTGTGGCGATCCGCCCGGTCCCAGACGTCGCGGGCCGCGGCAGATCGTTCGTAGCCGTCCATGCCCATGCCCTGGCGCTGGATGCCCTGGCCCGGGAAGAGGTAGGCGGTCCGCGGGGCGCGCACCGTCGCGTCGGCGGTCAGCACGGGCACCGGTCCGTCGGGTCCGGGCACCGATGCGGTGACGGCGTAGGCGATGTCACCGTCCACCACGCCGCGGCGCACGACCGAGTAGCTCACCTCGTCGCCGGGCTGCACCACTCCGACGAACGACACCGCGATGTCGACGAGCCGTTCGGCGCGTCCGCCGCACGCGGCGTCGACGACGGCACGCTGCGCGCCCGCCGAGGTCCACGCGCCGTGCACGATCGCGTCGTCGAGGCCCACGAAGCGGGCGACGGCGGACGAGCGGTGGATCGGGTTGTGATCACCCGTGATCGCTGCGACCTGACGCAGGTCGAGCGGCGCCCGCAGCACGAGCGCCGGCAGGGTCAGGCGGGGACGGTCGAGCACCGGCGGGGTGTCGTCCTCGGCCGGATCGGTGGGGGTGAGCAGGAGCGGGTCGAGCGTGGTGTTGCGCAACAGGAAGCTGCCGTGCACGACCGCGAGCAGATCCGCCCCCGGTGACCCGTCGCGGATCTCGGCGACGGTCTCGACGCGGGTCCCCGCCTCGTGGTCGTCGATGCGCACGATCCGGGCAGCGACGTCGACCGGACCGGCCTCGCCGGCGAGCGCGTCGGCGTCGAGGACCCGGACACGGTGCTCGAGGTGCACCAGATCCAGCAACGACCCGACGACGGCATCGTCGGCGAAGGTCCGGAACACCGCCGGGCCAGACGACCGCGAGCAGCGAGTCCGGCAGCGGCGTGGCGGCGGGGTCGGCGCCCACCAGGGATGCGTGGCGTCGACGCCGGTCGGCGTCGATGGTGCCGCCTGCTCCGACGGTTGCCGCGTCGGTCGGCGATCCGCCGATCAGCACGTCGTGCAGCAGCTCGGAGAGCCGTGCCCTGCGGTCGCCGGTGTCGAGGGTGACGACGTCCGCACCGTGGTGCTGGTCGTGCACGAACCGCAACGAGACCGACTCGGTGCGCGTCGCGGCGTCGGCGGCGCCGTAGCGACGCAGCCCGGGCCACGAGAGCGTGAGGACCGCCGTGTCCTGGTCCGAGGTGCCGAGCTCTCCGGCGAGCAGCTCGACGGAGTCGGCTCCGCCGGTCGTCGCGTCACCGACGCACGTACCTGCGGCGAGCAGTCGTCCGTCGGTACCGGCGGTGAGCTTCCAGTCGTGCGACGGTGCGAGTCGGAGCACCGGGTTGGGCCGCACCGCTCCGTCGACGAGGACCGTCGGTGCGGCGAGCAGCGCGGCGACCGGACCGCTGAGCGCGGCGACCTCGCCGTGGCGTCGACGGCGTGGGACCTCCGACGGCGTCACACCGTCGGCGAGCAGGTCGTCGCGCACCGCGTCGTCGAAGCGCGCCAGCAGGTCCGCGATCGGCTCGTCCGGCACGGTGATGCCGGTCACCGCGGCAGGCCCCGGGATGATCAACACCTGGTCGGCGTCGTACGCCGGGTGCTGCGCCTGCCAGAGCGAGTCGGACTGGTACCAACGGCGCACGTCGCCGTCGAGCACCGGCACGAACGGCACGGGCTTGCCCGGCGCCCGGCAGATGTGCAGGAAGTCCGCGGGATCCGCCGGGTGCAGGCGGGTCGTCGCGGCGCCGGGGTGGCGACGCACGAGCTCGTCGACCGCTGCAGCGGGATCGTCGACCGATGCGGCGTCCGCGAACGCGGTCGGGATCCGTCCGGACTGGGCGGGGTCCAACCGGGCCTCGGCACGCTGCAGCAGCGACACGAAGCGCTCCCGATGGGTGCGGTCGAGCCAGACGCCGTCCTCGTAGCGGCCGTCGCGGCCGACGGCGACGAGCTCGACGAAGCGTCGCAGCAGCTCCTCGTAGGTCATCGCCGCGACATCACCGAACCAGGGCTTCGCGGTGCCGGCGAGCGCGGCGGCGATCTCGTCGTGGCGGCGCTCCACCGCGTCGGCGTCACCGGCGACCTCGTCGAGCAGCGCCGCGCAGCGCGACGCCGCGTTGTCCAGGAAGTGGATGTCGGCGTCCAGACCGGATCGGCCGGAGGTCACTCCCCCGCCGATGCGCCCGCGTGCGACGCGGGTGCCGACGCCCGGGGCACCGACCAGCGCGGCCTTCACGCCCGGCGTGGCGGTGGCCTCGGCGGCCGCCATCGCGGCGGTGCCGATGAGCACGCCGTCGACGGGCATCTCCACGTCGCCGTGGCGCAACGCCCAGCGTCCGGTGAGCAGCTCGACCGCTCGTTCGGGGGTGCCCACCCCGCCGCCGGCGCACAGCACGACGTTGTCGTGGGAACGCAGCTCCCGGTAGCCGCCGAGCAGCAGGTCGTCGAGGTCGACCCACGAGTGGTGTCCGCCGGCCTGACCGCCCTCGACGTGCACCATCAGCAGGTGGTCGGGGGCCGCGGCGGCGATGGCGGCCACCTGGCGGACCTGGGCGTGGGTGCCGGGCTTGAAGGCGTTGCACCACATGCCGAGCTCGGCGAGCTCGTCGAGCAGGGCGACCGCGGCGTCGGTGTCGGGGATGCCTGCGGAGATGGTGACGCCGCAGATCGGCGCGCCCTCGCGGCGTGCGTGCTGCACGAGTCGGCTCCGACCCAGGTGCAGTCCCCAGAGGTACGGGTCGAGGTGCAGGGTGTTGAGCACGACCTCTGCGCCGGGCTCGAGCAGCTCGTCCAGCTCGGCGAGACGTTCCGCGAAGATCGACTCGGTGACCTGGCCGCCTCCGGCGAGCTCCGCGACGAACCCGGCGTTGGCCGCCGCCGCGACGATGGGCGCGTCGACGGTCGTGGGTGTCATCCCCGCGAGCACCATCGGCGACCTGCCGGTGGCGCGGGTGAAGCGGTTCTCGACGCGGGTCGTGCCGTCGGGCAGCGTGACCAACCGCGGGGCGAAGCGCTCGTAGGTGGTGCGACGGCGATCGTCGACGGCTCCTGCAGTGACGAGCGCACGACGGTCCTCGTCGGTCGACAACGCCAGGACCGCGGCGTCGAGTCCAGCGGTCGCTCCGGCGGACAGGCGGGCGACGCCGTCGGAGGGGCCCAGGTCGATCAGCCACTGCGCCGCGCGGGTGCCTGCGGCGCCCGTCGCCAGGGCTGCGGCGGTCCGGTCCCAGCGACCGGGTCGAACCAGCATCACCTCGACCAGCTCGGTGAGCAGGTCGTCGTCGGGACCGACCACGCGGGGACCGTCGGGCAGGACGAGCGGTAGGCCGGAGGTCGGTGCGGGCAGGAGCAGCCCGTTCGCGCGAGCGGCGTCGATCACCGACGCAGCGACCTCGGTGAGCACCGGGTGGTGACAGGGAGCGCTCACGGCGAGCGGCTCCCAGACCAACGGTGCAGCGCCCGGGTCCGAACGCACGGCGGACTCCAGGGCGGCGCGGGCCACGTCGAGCCCGGCGGGGGTCCCGGAGAGCACCGCGCGCGACGGCCCGTGACGCAGCGCGATGCGCGCCGCGCCGTCGGACAGGTCCACGGCGAGCACCTCTGCGAGTCGGTCGAGGCGGACCCCGGCGACCGCGACCATCGGCGAGCGCGCCTCGACGTCACCGCGCATGGCGGCGGTGAGCACCGTCGGGGGCACGGCGTGCGAGCAGGTGCCCGCCAGGTGACCGAGCACCACCGACAGCTCCAGGAACGCGGCGATCGCGTCGTCGTCCTCGAGCCCGTCGGGACGCGCGGCGACGGCCGCGGCGGCGAGCACACCACCCGAGTGGCCGGTCGACGCGACCAGCGAGCCCGCCTCGACGGCGTGGGCCAGTCCGTCCTCCCACGCTTCGCGGTACGCCAGCAGCTGCGTGAGCAGGACGCCGGGCATCGAGACCGCCAGGGCGCTCAGCTCGCCGTCGTCGGGTCGGGTGCGCGCGTCATCGACCCACCGCAGCGGATCGAACCCGTGACGCAGCGCCGCCAGGTCGGTGAGCGCGGGTGCCGCGGCGAGCTCGGCGATCCGGTCGGCCCAACGGCCGGCACGCTCGCGGAGCCACGGGCGACGAGCGAGCAGTGCGTCGAGGTCGTCCCACCACCGCCACCCCTGGCCGGCGAAGGTGAGAGCGGCGGTCGTGGTGCCGGTGGCCAGGTCGTGCGCGAGCGACCCCTCGATCGGGGACCGGGTCACGTCCGCAGGCGCGTCGAAGCTGGGCGTCAGGAAGGACACCGACATCTGATTTCTCCATCCGGGATTCGTCGGAGCGACCGGGCGAGGTCGCTCGGGGTGTTGTGACCACCTGCGGAGCATCCGGTTACCGATCCGTGACAAGTTTCCGCGTGGTAACCGCAAGTTTCCGACGGGTAACAAACTCCCTATGAAAACAGTGCGATCCGGGCTTCGTGCAGGCCGCCGCTGGCCGTTACCTTGAACGCCGTGACGGACCGCAACGAGTGGATCGAACGGGACCGGTCGGTCGTCTGGCACGGCTTCACCCAGATGGCCGCGTACGCCGACAACAACCCGGTGATCGTCGAGCGTGCCGAGGGCCGCGAGCTCATCGACGTCGACGGCCGCCGCTACCTCGACGCGATCAGCTCGCTGTGGGTGACCACGCTCGGACACCGCGTGCCCGAGCTCGACGCGGCCGCGGCCGACCAGCTCGGCAAGGTCGCGCACTCGACGCTGCTGGGCAACGGCAACACGACGACCATCGAGTTCGCCGAGGCGCTCGCTCGTGTCGTCCCCGTCGACGGGCCGCACTTCCTGTTCGCTTCGGACGGCGCGGCGGCGGTCGAGCAGGCGATCAAGATCGCGTTCCAGTTCTGGACCAACCAGGGCGTGCAGGGCCGCTCGAAGTACCTCGCCTTCGGCGGCGCCTACCACGGCGACACCATCGGCTCGCTGTCGATCGGCGCCGGCGGCTTCGGCACCGACGTGTTCGACCCGCTCCGCTTCCCGGTGCTGCGTGCCCCCGGCTTCGACGACCCCGACTGCATCACCCGGGCGTGCGAGCTGATCGCCGAGCACCGCGACGAGCTCGCCGCGGTCGTCGTCGAACCGCTCGTCCAGGGAGCAGCGGGCATGCAGCTGCGACCCGCTTCGGAGTTCGCCGCGCTCGGCGAGGCCTGTCGCCGCCACGACGTGCTGCTCATCTGCGACGAGGTCGCCACCGGCTTCGGCCGGACCGGCACGATGTTCGCCGTCGAGCAGTGCGGCCTGCGCCCCGACCTGCTGACGATCGGCAAGGGCATCACCGGCGGCTACCTGGCGCTCGCCGCGACCGTCGCGAACGACCGGGTCTACGAGGCGTTCCTCGGCGAGGACCTCTCCGAGGCGACGCTCTACCACGGCCACTCCTACAGCGGGAACGCCCTGGCCGCGGCGGTCGGGCTCGCCCACCTGGAGCTGTTCCTCGGGTCGGGCGTGCTGGACAACGTCGTGGAGCGCGCCGAGCAGCTCGACGACCTGTTGCGCGCCCGGATCGCGCCGCTCGTCCGAGGTCGGCGAGGTGCGCCAGCAGGGCCTCATGGTCGGCGTCGAGCTCGCACCGCCGCCCGGCGCGACCCGCTGGGGGCGCAAGGTCTGTGCCGGCGCGGTCGACCGCGGCGTGCTGCTGCGACCGCTCGGCGACGTCGTGGTCCTCATGCCCATCCTCACCTCGACCGCGGAAGAGATCGAACGCATCGTCGACGTGCTCGAGGCGTCGATACGCGTCGCGCTCGGTACCCCGGCCGGCGACACGGCGGGTCGGACCGGGTGAACCCTCGCTGGGCCGAGCGTGTGGACGCGGCGAACCGCTCGATCGACGCGGCGGGTCGGTGGCGCAGCGTCCGAACGCTCGACTCGGGTCGGCCGACCACGACCGTCGCTGCCACCGGCCAACCGGTCGTCTCGTTCGCGTCGAACGACTACCTCGGGCTGAGCCAACACCCGACGGTCGTCGCCGCGGCGCGAGCGGCGCTCGAGGAGCTGGGCGCGGGTGCCGGCGCGGCCCGTCTCATCGTCGGCAGCCGACCCGTGCACGACCGGCTCGAGGACGCGCTCGCCGCGTCGCACCACCGGGACGCGGCACGCCTCTTCCCCACCGGGTTCCAGGCGAACCTGGGCGTGCTCGGCGCGCTCGCCCGCTGCGCCCCCGGCGCGGTCATCGTCTCCGACGAGCTCAACCACGCCTCGATCATCGACGGCGCCCGGCTGGCCCGGGCCGAGGTCGAGGTCTACCGCCATGCGGACGTCGACCACGTCGACGAGCTGCTCGAGCGCCACGCCGACCGACCGGTCCTGGTGGTCACCGACGGCGTGTTCTCGATGGACGGCGACCTGGCACCGCTGGACGCCCTCGCCGAGCGCTGCGCGGCGCACGATGCCCAGCTCGTGGTGGACGTCGCCCACGACGTGCTCTCACCCGAGGTCCCCGACGGCTCGATCGTCGTCGGCACGCTCTCGAAGACGCTCGGCGCGGTGGGCGGCTACGTCGCTGCGGACCGGTCGGTGATCGACCTGTGCACGAACACCTCACGGTCGTTCATCTTCACGACCGCGGGGAGCCCTGCGGATGCAGCGGCGGCCCTCGCCGCGGTCGGCATCGTCGACAGCGCCGAGGGGGCCGGCCTGCGAGCGCGCCTGCGGGCCCACGTCGAGCTGCTGCGCCCCGGTCACCCCTCGCCGATCGTGCCGATCATGCTCGGCTCCGAGGAGCGCTCGATGCGCGTCGCGGCCGAGCTGCTCGAGCGTGGCCTCCTGGTCCCCGCCATCCGGCCCCCCACCGTCGCGCCCGGCGCGTGTCGGCTCCGTGTGGCACTCTCGGCCGCGCACTCGACGGCCGACGTCGAGCGACTCAAGGCCGCACTGGTGGACCTGGGGGTGGACCGATGAACCGACCGTCACGCGTCGTCGTGGTCGCGGGGACCGCGACCGAGGTGGGCAAGACGTGGGTCGCCGCCCGCACCATCGAGGGCCTGAGAACGCGGGGCGTGTCCGTCGCGGCGCGCAAGCCCGCCCAATCGTTCGACGCAGGAGACCCCGAGGCGTCGACCGATGCCGCACTGCTCGGCGCGGCGTCGGGGGAATCGGCGGAGCAGGTCTGCCCGCCGCACCGCTGGTACCGCGTCGCCATGGCACCGCCCATGGCGGCGGACTCGCTCGGTCGGAGCCGGATCCATCTGGCCGAGCTCGTCGGCGAGGTCACGGCGTCGTGGGGACACGATGCCGTCGAGGTGGGGTTCGTGGAGCTGGCGGGAGGCCCCTGGTCACCGATCGCCCACGACGGCGACGGCCTCGAGCTGTCGCGACTGCTGCACCCCGACGGGATCGTCCTGGTCGCGGACGCCGGCCTGGGAACGCTCAACGCCGTGCGACCCGCGGCCGAGGCGCTCGCCCCGACCGCGCCGGTCACGGTCCTGCTCAACCGGTTCGACCACGCCGACGAGCTGCACCGCCGGAACCTGGACTGGCTGCGTGAGCACGACGGCATCGTCGCGCTGACGACGATCGACCAGCTCGTCGACCAGCTCGTCGACCAGCGCTGATCAGGCAGCGTTGATCAGGCAGCGCTGATCAGGCGGACTTGCGCCACCAGACCCCGGTCCAGTCGACCTCGACGATCGGATCCGTGATGCCCTGCGCTGCCCGGTAGTCCTCGACCGCTTCGCGGCACGGCACCCAGCCGCCGTAGTCGTCCACCAGCACGAACCCACCGGGCGACACCTTGGGCTCGAGGGCGACGAGCGCGTCCATCGTGGACTCGTAGAGGTCGCCGTCGAGCCGCAGCACCGAGATCGCCTCGATCGGCGCGTCGGGCAGCGTGTCCGAGAACCAACCCTCGAGGAACCGCACCCGGTCGTCGAGCAGCCCGTAGCGCTCGAAGTTGGCGCGCACCGCGTCGGCGCCCACCTTGAGGACCTCGACGTGGGACCAGTCCAGGCCCGAGTCCGCCGGGTAGCGCTCGGCGTCGGGCACCGGCAGCCCCTCGAAGGAGTCCGCGACCCACACCGACCGGGTCGGGTCACCGTAGGCCTCGAGCACGGCGCGCATGAGGATCGTCGTGCCGCCTCGCCAGACGCCGGTCTCGATGAAGTCGCCCGGCACGTCGTCGCGCAGCGCCTGCACGCACGACCACACGACGTTGTCGAGCCGCTTCGTGCCGATCATCGTCTCGGCCGTCGGCGGCCAGTCGCGCCCTTCGTCGCGTGAGCTCGGATCACCGCGCCGCACGACTCTCCAGCCGTGCTCGCGGAGCGTCGGCACCACGGCGTCCTTGCCACCCGGCCAGTCGCGCAGGTCGACGTCCCACCACTCCTGGTCGAGGAACAGCTCCCGGGTCAGACACCGCCGGAGCAGGTCGAGGTACGCCTGCGCCGCCGGCTCCAGCACCGGGCGGTCGTCGTCCACGGTCGTCGATCAGCTGTGCTCATGGCCGGCGACCGTAGCGGCCCGTCGCCCCACCACCCGACCGCTGCGACATCCTCGTGGCGGGAGTGAGCCCACCCCGACCGGAGGCGTCGTCCAACGGCGACATCCTTGTGGCGGGAGTAGGACTGTGCGCAGCTGGTAACAGCGGCTTCACATCCGTGCCCCATCAGCTCCGGGCGCGCTTCGTAACGTGGGACCCGTGAGCGACACCGCCTCGCCGAGCAGGTTCGTGGTCACCGGCGCAGCCGGTTTCCTCGGCTCGCACCTGTGCGAGGCGCTGCTGCGACGGGGACACGAGGTCATCGGCATCGACGACCTCTCGAGCGGTCGCCGCGCCAACCTGGCCACGTTCGTCCGACTGCCGACGTTCTCGTTCCGTGAGGCCGACGTCAACGACGGCATCCCCGTGCGCGGCCCGGTCGACGGCGTCTTCCACCTGATCTCGCCGACGCCGGCGGTCGCCGTGCCGTGCGACGGCGCCGGTCTGCCGCCGGTGCCCACGGGTGTCGACGAGGTCATCGAGTTCGCCGGACGACGCCGCTGCCGACTGCTGCTGGTCGGCGCGACGGGCGAGGAGTACGACGATCCCTTCGCCGAGGACGCCCACCTGATGACCCGTCGGAGGCGGGGCGCCGGGCCTGACCTGCGGGTCGCCCGCCTGTTCAGCGCCTACGGCCCGCGCATGGAGCCCGAGGACGAGCCGACGCTCGCGCACCTGACGCTGCAGGGTGTCACGGGCCAGCCGCTCTCGCTCGCCGGGCAGCCCGACGACACCCGCACCTTCTGCTTCGTCTCGGACCTGGTGAACGGCATGCTGCGACTGTTCCGCAGCGAGCTGGGCGCGCACCCCGTCGACCTGGGTGACCCGACCGCCCACTCGCTCGGCGGCGATCGCCGAGGCCGTTCGGAGCGCCACCGCGTCGCGTGGTCGAGGTCGAGTTCCGCCGGTGCAGCAGCGCAGCGGCGTCGCCGCGGTCGACCCCCGACATCACCGTCGCGACCGAGCAGCTCGGGTGGGCGCCTCGGGTGCCGCTCGGCTCGGGCATCGCGACGACCGTGCGATGGATGCACGACGAGCTGGGTCCGACCGTCGGGCACCACCGCGACCCCGAGCGCCGGAGCGCCTGATCTGCTCACGGCCGCGCTGGGTACGATCGGGGTGTGCACGACCAGCCCGGCGATCGAAGCGACGACCACCCCGTGACCGGCGACGCCGCGGCGATCACGTTGTTCTGGCGTCCCGCGTGCGGGTTCTGCGCGGTGCTGCGACGTGACCTCGGGTCCTCCGGTCTGCCGATCGTCGAGGTCAACATCTGGGACGACCCGGCCGCCGCCCGCGTCGTGCAGCGCCTCGCGAACGGCAACGAGACCGTCCCGACGGTCCTGATCGGCTCCGTCGACGACCCCGACCACGTCGGACTGGTCAACCCGAGCGCAGCGCAGGTGCACGACGCCGTGGCCACGCACGCTGCCGCACCTGCTGCGCGGCGACTGCTGAGACGGTGGCCGCCGACGACCTGGTCGTCCGGCCTGGCCTGACCATCCCCGCTCCGGAGATCGACGAGCGCTTCTCGACCTCTGGCGGGCCGGGTGGGCAGCACGCCAACAAGGCGGCGACCCGGGTCGAGCTGCGCTTCGACATCGCCGGTTCCAGCCACGCTCGACGACCACCAGCGACGGGTCCTGCTCGACGCGTTCGGCGACGAGGTCCGTGTCGTGGTCGACGACGAGCGCTCGCAGATCCGCAACCGCGGCATCGCCCGCGAACGCCTCGCGGGCCGGCTGGCGAACGCGCTGGTGCCGCAGCGCCCCGTCGCCCGACTCGACCGACGCTCGGTTCCAAGCGCCGCCGACTCGACGCCAAACGCCAGCGCAGCGAGACGAAGCAGAACCGTCGCCGCCCCCAGGGAGAGCACTGAACGGATGCGCCGGACCGGCATGATCACTCCGTAGTCTCAGAGGCCATGAACCACTCGACCGCGGTGTCCTTCGTCGTCATCGCCGCCGCCGCCGTCGTCGCCCCGCTGCTGTCGGAGCTGCTGCGGAAGTGGCGCATCCCGAGCGTGCTGTTCGAGCTCGGCCTGGGCATCCTCGTCGGCCCCGCACTGCTGGGGTGGGTCGAGGTCGACCCGTTCGTCAACGGGCTCAGCCAGCTCGGACTGGCCGTGCTGTTCTTCCTCGCCGGCTACGAGATCGACTTCGGCAAGCTCAAGGGCGCGCCGCTGAACCGCGGCGCCGCCGGCTGGGCGATCTCGCTGGCGCTCGGTCTGGGCGTCGGCGCCGTCCTGGCGCTCGAGGGCTTCGTCATCTCCAGCCTGCTCGTCGGCCTGGCGCTGACCACCACGGCGATCGGGACGCTGCTGCCGATGCTGCGCGACCGGGGCATGCTCGAGACACGCTTCGGTTCGTTCCTGACCGCCGCGGGCGCCATCGGCGAGTTCGGTCCGATCCTCGCGGTCACCATCCTGTTGTCGTCGTCGAGCCCCGCGGTCGAGGCGCTGCTGCTCATCGTGTTCGCGCGTCCTCGCCGTCGCGGTGGCCGGGATCGCGTCCCGTCCGCAGCCCCCGGCGCTGATCGAGATGCTGCAGCGGCACCTGTCCACCTCGACGCAGCTGCCGGTGCGGATCATCCTGCTGCTGATCACGTTGCTGGTGATGGTCGCCGCCGAGCTCGGTCTCGACAACCTGCTCGGCGCGTTCGCCGCGGGCATGATCGCCCGCATCGCGCTGAGCCCCGAGCAGAACGAAGCGCTCAGTCCACGGCTCGAGGCGATCGGCTTCGGGTTCCTGATCCCCGTCTTCTTCATCGTGAGCGGCGTGAACTTCGACCTCGACGCACTGCTCGAGTCGCCGTCGACGATGCTCAGGGTGCCGATCTTCATGGGCCTGATGCTCCTGGTCCGTGGCGTGCCCGCCCTGCTCGTCTACCGGGGCGTGCTGTCGGGCCGCGAACGCGGCGCGCTGGTCCTGTTGCAGTCGACCGCGCTGCCGCTGCTCGTCGTGATCACCGAGATCGGGCTGCGGGAGCACCGCATGACCGCTGCCAACGCGACCGCGCTGGTCGGTGCGGGCATGATGTCGGTGCTGCTGTTCCCGCTGATCGGGTTCGCGGTGCTCGGCCACACCGACGAGGGCGACGCCGCACCCGGCCCCGGCGCCGCCGAGGTCGACGCCCCAGGTTCCGAGGGTGCCTTCTGACGTCGCTCGACGGCGTCCGGGCGCCGCGTCGCGGCGCCACATCGCGACGCCGGGTGACCCTCGCCACCTCGACGGGTTCGCCACCGCCGCTGCCCTAGACTCGTCGACGGCATTCCGATCCGGAGTGCACCGGACGAGGGCTGCCGTACCCGGACGAGCAAAGACGGCGCAGGAGACTGCGTCATGTCGCACGCCACCGATCGAACCGCACCCGAGGACGCCGAGCTCAGCCCCGGCCGTCAGTGGGCGGCCCTGGCCGTCCTGCTGCTCGCGGTGCTCATCATCTCGATCGACAACACGGTGCTCGGCTTCGCCGTGCCCGAGCTCAGCGCCGCCCTGTCGCCCACGAGCTCGCAGCTGCTGTGGATCGTCGATGCCTACGCGTTCGTGCTCGCCGGCCTGCTGGTCACGATGGGCAACCTGGGTGACCGTATCGGTCGACGGCGACTGCTGCTGATCGGTGCCACCGGCTTCGGTGCGGCGTCGACCATCGCTGCGTTCTCGACGACCCCGGAGATGCTCATCGCCGCCCGGGCGTTGCTCGGCGTGGCCGGCGCGACGCTCATGCCGTCGACGCTGTCGCTGATCCGCAACATCTTCGCGGACGCCAACCGGCGCCGGATCGCCATCGGCATCTGGGCGGCCGGATTCGCCGTCGGCGCCGCGATCGGTCCGATCGTCGGCGGCTGGCTGCTCGAGCACTTCTGGTGGGGTTCGGTGTTCCTCATGGCGCTGCCGGTGATGGTCGTGCTGGTGGTCGCCGGGCGCCTGCTGCTGCCGGAGTCCCGCAACGAGTCCGCCGGCCCCTTCGACTGGGTCTCGAGTCCGTTGTCGTTGATGGCGATCGTGCCGGTCGTCTACGCGATCAAGCTCAGCGCCGAGCACGGACCGACGCTGCAGCTGTTGGCCATCGGGGCGTTCGGCGTGGCGATGGGTGTCGTGTTCGTGCGGCGACAGCGCCGGGTCCCCGAGCCGATGCTCGACATCTCGCTCTTCTCTCACCGCCCCTTCGCCGTCGCGATCGCCACGAACCTCGTGTCGAACTTCGGTCTGATCGGCGGCCTGTTCTTCGTGGCGCAGTACCTGCAGCTGGTGACCGGCCTCGGTCCGCTCGATGCCGGGGTGCAGCTGCTGCCCGCCATGGCCGCCTCGCTCGTGGCGTCGATCGGCGTGGTCCTGTTGCTGCGCCGTGGCATCGCCCCGTCGCGCCTGCTCTCGGGCAGCCTGGCGATCATGTCGCTCGGCTACCTGGCGGTCCTGACGCTGTCGACCAGCAGCGGAGGCGCTCGCTCGGCGATCGCGATGGGCTTCGTCGCCTTCGGCGTGGGCGCGGCCGGCAGCCTCGGCACCAACCTGGTGATCGCGACGGTGCCGCCGAAACGGGCCGGGTCGGCATCAGCGATCTCGGAGACCGCGTTCGAGCTCGGTGCCGCACTCGGCATCGCGCTGCTGGGCAGCACGATCAACGCCGTCTACCGCCGCTCGGTCGAGCTGCCCGACGGACTCGCCGCAGCGGACGCCCACGCCGCGTCCGACACCATCGCGGCGGCCGCCTCGGTCGCCACGCGTGTGCCCGTCGAGCTCTCCGAGGCGGTCGGCGAGGCGTCCCGCGCGGCGTTCGTCTCGGGCATGCACGCCGCCGGAGTGCTCGGTGCCGTGCTGCTCGCCGCCGCGGCGATCGCCGCGGCCCGCACGTTGCGCGGCATCACCGTCGACGACCTCGACGTCGAGCACTGACCGCCACGACGGGCGGAGCGTGACTCAGACGCTGCGGCGGTAGGAGCCGCCGACCTCGAAGAGGGTGTCGGTGATCTCGCCCAGCGAGCAGTGCCGAACGGTGTCCATCAGCACGTCGAAGAGGTTGTCGCCGGCGAGGGCCGCGTCGCGCAGCCGCGCGAGCGCAGCGGGACGCTCGCCGGCGTGCTCCTGCTGGAAACGCCGCAGCCGGGCGATCTGGTCGTCCTTCTCCTCGGAGGACGACCGTGCGAGCTCGACGGTCGCGTCGGTCGTCGGTGCCGTTCGGGATCGATGAACGTGTTCACGCCCACGATCGGCAGCGTGCCGTCGTGCTTGCGGTGCTCGTAGAGCATCGACTCGTCCTGGATCCTGCCGCGCTGGTAGCCGGTCTCCATCGCGCCGAGCACGCCGCCACGGGTGTTGATCCGGTCGAGCTCGTCGAGCACGGCCGCCTCGACCAGGTCGGTCAGCTCCTCGACGATGAAGCTGCCCTGCAGCGGGTTCTCGTTCATCGCCAGGCCCCACTCCCGGTTGATGATCAGCTGGATCGCCAGGGCACGTCGCACCGACTCGGCGGTCGGGGTGGTCACCGCCTCGTCGTAGGCGTTGGTGTGCAGGCTGTTGGCGTTGTCGTAGATCGCGCACAGCGCCTGCAGCGTGGTGCGGATGTCGTTGAACGCCATCTCCTGCGCGTGCAGCGAACGACCCGAGGTCTGCACGTGGTACTTGAGCTTCTGCGAGCGGTCGTTCGCGCCGTAGCGGTCACGCATGGCGACCGCCCAGATGCGCCGTGCGACGCGGCCGAGCACGGTGTACTCGGGGTCCATGCCGTTCGAGAAGAAGAAGCTGAGGTTCGGGGCGAAGTCGTCGACCGACAGCCCACGGGCGAGGTACGACTCGACGTAGGTGAAGCCGTTGGACAGCGTGAACGCCAGCTGGCTGATCGGGTTCGCGCCGGCCTCGGCGATGTGGTAGCCGGAGATCGACACCGAGTAGAAGCTGCGGACCTGGTGCTCGACGAACCACTCGGCGATGTCGGCCATCACGCCGAGGGAGAACTCGGTCGAGAAGATGCAGGTGTTCTGGCCCTGGTCCTCCTTGAGGATGTCGGCCTGCACGGTGCCGCGGACGTTCGACAGCACCCAGGCGCGCAGCTCCGCGGCCTCGGCCTCGGTGGGCTCGCGGCCCTCCTCGGAGCGGAAGCGTTCGAGACGCTGGTCGATCGCCGTGTTGAGGAACATGGCCAGGATCGCCGGGGCCGGACCGTTGATCGTCATCGACACCGACGTCGCCGGGTCGCACAGGTCGAAGCCCGAGTACAGGACCTTCATGTCGTCGAGCGTCGCGATCGAGACGCCGGAGTTGCCGATCTTGCCGTAGATGTCGGGGCGTTCGGCCGGGTCGAAGCCGTAGAGCGTGACCGAGTCGAACGCGGTCGACAGGCGGTTGGCCGGCTGGCCCTCGGCGAGCAGGTGGAAGCGGCGGTTGGTCCTGGCCGGACCGCCCTCGCCGGCGAACATGCGCGCCGGGTCCTCGCCCTCGCGCTTCAGCGGGAACACGCCGGCGGTGTAGGGGAAGTGCCCGGGCAGGTTCTCGGAGCGCAGCCAGCGCAGCTGCTCGCCGTGGTCGACGAACTTCGGCAGCGACAGCTTCGGCACCAGGGTGCCCGACAGCGACTCGCGGACCGGGCCGGTCCGGGACCGCTGAGCTCGGCCGCACGCTCGGGCCACGCCGCGAGCAGGTCGCGGTCGGCGGGCTGCAGGTGGTCCTTGGTGGTCGCGATCAGCGACTCGACGTCGCCGGTGCCGTGGCCCTCACCGGCGAGCAGCTCGCGGGTGGCGTCGAGCTGCTGCAGCCGCCGGGCGACCTGGGACTGCTCGGCGGTGGTCGCGTGGTAGCTGCGCACGGACTCGGCGATCTCGGCCAGGTAGCGGCCGCGTGCCGCGGGCACGATCTCGGACAGGCCCGTCGAGGTCGTCGTGTCGACCACCGGCAGCTGACCGGGGGCGATGTCCATGCCGGCAGCCGCGAGCTCGCCGCGCAGGTGCTGGTAGAGCGCCGTGACGCCGTCGTCGTTGAAGCGCGAGGCGACGGTGCCGAACACCGGCATGTCCTCCGGCGACGACGTGAACGCCTCTCGGTTGCGCACGAGCTGGCGGGCGACGTCGCGGCGGGCGTCCTCGGCGCCGCGGCGCTCGAACTTGTTGATGGCCACCGCGTCGGCGAAGTCGAGCATGTCGATCTTCTCGAGCTGCGACGACGCACCGAACTCGGGGGTCATCACGTAGAGCGACACATCGGCGTACGGCACGATGGCGGCGTCGCCCTGACCGATGCCGGGGGTCTCGACGATGACGAGCTCGGCGCCCCAGGCGGTGGCGGCCGCGATGATGTCAGCGAGCGAGTCGGGCACCTCGGAGGTGGTCGACCGGGTCGCCAGCGAACGGAAGTAGATGCGGCTCGCGCCCGCTGCGTCGCCCGAACCGGGATCGGCCGAACCCGAGGTGATCGAGTTCATGCGGATGCGGTCGCCGAGCAGCGCTCCGCCGCCTCGGCGTCGGGTCGGGTCGATCGCGATGACCGCGATGCGGACCTTGTCGTCCTGGTCGAGTCGGAACCGCCGCACGAGCTCGTCGGTCAGCGACGACTTGCCGGAACCGCCGGTGCCGGTGATACCGAGCACGGGGACCGTGCCGTGCGGCGCGCAGCTCGGCGAGCTCGGCGCGGGTCGCGTCGTCGACCGTGCCGTCCTCGAGGCAGGTGATCAGCCGGGCCAGCGCCGAGGTCGAACCGCCGAGCACGTCGTCGAGCCGAGCGGGCTGATCGGCCAGCCGGCGGTCGCACTCGGCGACCATCGAGTTGATCATGCCCACCAGGCCGAGTCGCTGGCCGTCCTCGGGCGAGAAGATCCGGGCGACGCCGTAGTCGTGCAGCTCCGCGATCTCGGCGGGCACGATGACGCCGCCACCACCGCCGTACACCCGGACGTGGCCGGCGCCCTCGGCCGCGAGGCGGTCGATCAGGTACTTGAAGTACTCGACGTGGCCGCCCTGGTACGAGCTGAGCGCGATGCCCTGGACGTCCTCGTCGATCGCGGCGCGGACGATCTCGTCGACCGAGCGGTTGTGCCCGAGGTGGATGACCTCGACACCCTGGGACTGCAGGATGCGCCGCATGATGTTGATCGACGCGTCGTGGCCGTCGAACAGGCTCGCTGCGGTCACGAAGCGCACGGGGTGCTCCGGCACGTGGAGCTGGGGCGTGGTCGCCACCTCGGTCGTCATGTCTGCCCCCATCGGCCCCGGAACCGTACCGAGCCGTTCGACTTCGAGAATTAGTTGGACGTCAACATAGTACTGGTCCGAACTGCTCGAACGTCAAACGATCTCGGAGGATGGCGCACCGCCGGACGATCGCTAGTGTCGGCGCCCATGGTGGAGCGGAAGTCCCCCGAGCACGGATCGAGGATGTCGTTCGATCCCATCGCCGAGGCACGGCGGCAGTGGTCCGAGCACGGCTGGGAGGACGCGGCCGACGGCATGGCCGTGGTGACGTCGATCGTGCGGGCCGACCAGATCCTGCAGTCGCGCATCGACGCGGTGCTGCGTCCGATGCAGCTCACCTTCGCCCGCTACGAGCTGCATCGTCCTGCTGGACTTCTCACGCAACGGGGCGCTGCCGCTGGGCAAGATCGGCAACCGCCTCCAGGTGCACCCGGCGAGCATCACCAATCGCTGTCAACCGGCTCGAGTCCGACGGACTGGTCACCAGGGAGCCCCATCCCGACGACGGCCGCACGACACTCGCCACGCTGACCCCGAAGGGGCGCGACCTCGCGCGATCGGCGACCCGCGCGCTCAACCGCGACGTGTTCGGCGACCTGGGTCTGAGCGAACGTCAGATGGCCGACCTGTTCGCGCTGCTGCACCGCATCCGCCGCAACGCCGGCGACTTCGACTGAACGTCACTCCCGCTCGAACACACGAATTCCGGTCCGTTCTCGAGGTGATCACCTCGAGAACGGACCGGATTCGTGAGGCCGGAGCTCAGATGAAGAGGCGGTCGGCGCCGGCGGTCACGGTCGCGCAGCGTCCGGCGACGGTCACCAGACGCTCCGAGGCGTAGAAGACCGCCACGTCGAGTGCCTCGTCGGCAGCGTCGCCGTCGCGGCGCTGCACGCGCTGGGCCAGCAGCCAGCCGCCCACCAGGTCGCCGAAGACGCCGAGGAACGTCGTGGCACCGGCCGAGCGCGTCCGACGGGTCGCCCTCGCGCTCGGCGAGCAGCCACTCGACGGTGCGATCCGACCGCACCGGTGGCGTCGAGCAGCGCATCGCCGACTGCCGCAGAGCGGCCACCGTCGACCGCAGCGCCGACCGACGGTCGATCCGATCTCGTCGAGCAGGCCGCGCACCAGGTCGCCGTCACGGCGGGTCAGCTTGCGGGTCACCAGGTCGATCGCCTGGATCCCGTTGGTGCCCTCGTAGATGGGGGCGATGCGGGCGTCGCGCCACCGCTGCGGCGCGCGCGTCTCCTCGCTGTAGCCGACTCCGCCGAGCACCTGGATGCCGGTCGAGGCGAGCTCGACGCCCAGGTCGGTCACCCACGCCTTGGCGATCGGGGTGAACAGGTCGACCAGATCCTGCGCGTGCTCTCGGTCCGGCGACCTGCGGCAGCGTCGCCGCCCGGTCGGACTCGATCGCGGTGGTGTACACGACGAGGCGCATGGCATCGAGCGTGGCGCGCATGGACGACAACATGCGACGCACGTCGGGATGCTGGTCGATCGTGTCGGGCACGCCGCGGGTCCCACCGACAGCGGTGCTCTGTCGGCGGTCCGCCGCGTACTCGCGCGCCTCGCCGTACGCGCGCTCGCCGACCGAGAGCCCCTGCAGGCCGATGGCGAGTCGGGCCGGGTTCATCATCGAGAACATGGCGCGCATGCCACCGCCCTCGTCGCCGACCAGCTCACCGACGGCGCCGTCGAGCTCCATCACGCACGTCGGCGACGAGTGCAGACCGAGCTTGTGCTCGATCGAGCGGCACCAGATCGAGTTGCGCGCACCTGGCGTGACCGTCGTCGTCGACGTGGAACTTCGGCACCACGAACAACGAGAGCCCCTTGGTGCCGGGCGCCGAGTCCGGGGTGCGGGCCAGCACCAGGTGCACGATGTTGTCGGTCAGGTCGTGCTCACCCCAGGAGATGAAGATCTTCGTGCCGTGCAGCGAGTAGCGGCCGTCGCCCATCGGCTGCGCCGAGGTCCGGATCGCGCCGACGTCGGATCCGGCGTCCGGCTCCGAGATCTGCATGGTGCCGTTCCACTCGCCGGTGACCAGCCGGGGCAGGAAGCGCTCGCGCTGGGACTCGCTGCCCCACTGCGACAGCAGCTCGATGGCGCTCTGGGTGAGCGCCGGACACAGCGACAGCCCCAGGTTGCCGCTGGCGAAGACCTCTTGCATGGCCACGCCGACGACCTTGGGGAAGCCTCCGCCGCCGTCCTCTGGGGCGAAGGGCACTGCGCCCCAGCCCGCCTCGACGTAGCGGCGGTACGCGTCGACGGAGCCGGGGGCGGTCGTCACCGTCGAGGCGTCGATGTCGACGGTGCAGCCCACGACGTCGCCGTCACGGTCGGTCGGTGTGACCACCTCATCGACGAAGCGCACGAACTCGTCGATCGACTGCGGCGACGGTGGTCGGATCGACGTGCGCGAAGCGGTCCGCGCCCAGCAGGTCGTCGATGCCGACGTCACGCAGCGCCTCGATCGTGCGCTGCGAGCGGGTGATCTCGGCGTGCCGCGGGCGCGGCGTCACCGGCGGGGTCGAGGGACCCATCTGGGCGATGGCGGTCATCGGGCGTACTCGTAGAACCCGCGACCGGCCTTTCGCCCGAGCAGACCCGCCTCGACCATGCGGGACAGCAGCGGCGGCGGAGCGTAGAGCGGCTCCTTGAACTCCGCGTAGAGCGACTCGGCGACGGCCATGGTGGTGTCCAGGCCGATCAGGTCGGTCAGCGCGAGCGGACCCATGGGGTGGGCGCAGCCCTCGACCATGCCGGTGTCGATGTCCTCGGCCGAGGCGAAGCCGGACTCCATCATGCGGATGGCGGACAGCAGGTACGGGATGAGCAGCGCGTTGACGATGAAGCCGGCGCGGTCCTGGGAGTTGATCACCCGCTTGTGCAGCACGTCGGCCGCGAACGTCGTCGACGTCTCGGTCGTCCGGTCGCTGGTCAGCAGCGAGGTGACGACCTCGAGCAGCGGCAGCACCGGCACGGGGTTGAAGAAGTGCAGTCCGATGACCTGCTCGGGGCGGGACGTCGCCATGGCGAGCTTCATGATCGGGATCGACGACGTGTTCGACGCCAGGATCAGGTCATCGCCGTGGTCGGCGAACACCTTGTCGAGCGCCCGGAAGGTGTCCACCTTGGTGGACTCGTCCTCGTTCACCGCCTCGATGACCAGCTGGCGGTCGCCGAGCTCGTCCATGTCGGTCGTGAAGCCGATGCGGGCCAGGGTCGAGTCGCGATCGACCTCGTCGAGCTTTCCACGGCGCACGGCGGTGTCGAGCGAGCCGGTGAGACGCTGCAGGCCCCGCTCCGCCGCATCCGCGTCGTACTCCTTCACCAGGACGTCGAGCCCGGCACGGGCGCACACCTCGGCGATGCCCGATCCCATGAGGCCGCAGCCGATCACCCCCACTCGTTCGATGGGGCTGACGGGTCGGTCCTGGGTGGTCTCGGTGGTGCTCACGTCCATCGAGATTAGTTAGACATCCAAAGGGATACAATGACATCAAACTAAATGACCGCGCGGTAACTTGGCGGCACCACCGGATTCGGGACGGCCGGGCAGGCGCGCGAAGAGGCCCGTGCCGAGCGAGAGTGGTGTCGGTTCAGCGCGAGATGTCGGACCAGCGCACCGGGCTGTCGAACACTGCCGGGTAGAACTTCTCGAGGTAGTTGGCGAACTCGCCCACGTGGTCGGCCATGGTCGAGCGCGCCCGTTCGGGGTCGCCGCTCGCCAGTGCCTCGTAGATGCGACGATGCGCCGCCACCACGGCCGACCGGCGTCGCTCGGGGTAGTCGACGCCGAGGAAGGCACCGTCGGTGATCCAGTGCAGCGACGAGATCAGCAACGCGAACATCGGGTTGCCCGACGCCCACGCGACCAGCTCGTGGAACCGCTCGTTCTCGGCCAGGAACATCTCCTCGTCGTCGAGGTGGCGTTCCATCATCTCGACGGAGTCGAGCAGCCGCTCCAGGTGGACCGGCCGCACGTTCTGAGCGGCGACGGCGGCGATCGCCGGCTCCATCGTCCGACGCACCTCGACGATCGACCGGAACGGTGTCCCGTGCAGCTGCAGGAACAGACCCAACGAACCCGCCAGGTCACGCGAGTCCGGGTCGCACACCGCGGGCCCGCCGCCGGGACCCGGCTTGATCGTGATCACGCCGTTCATCTCGAGGAACCGCAACGACTCGCGCAGCGTGCCACGCCCCACCTCGTAGGTGGCGAGCATGTCCTTCTCGGCCGGGAGCATCGCCCCGGGCGGCAGCTGCTTCGAGGTGATCTCGTCGACGATCCGCTGCGCGATCAGCAGCGCCGTCTTGCGGCTCCGGATCGGTCGGGCAGCGCGCCGAGAGCGGTTCGGTGAACTCACCGACGTCGTCAGCCATCAGGGCCTCCCCGCCGTCGCTGCGTCACGGTCGTGAGCCTCCTGGCTGCCGATGTCGCGCAGCGCCGCCTTGCGGATCTTCTCCGACGGGGTCTTGGGCAGCTCGTCGATGAAGGCGACGTACCGCGGCACTGCGAAGTACGGCAGGCGGCGGTCCGCATGTTCCCAGATCTCGGCGGGCCCGATCCCGCTCCCGGGTTCCCTCACCACGAACACCATCACCTCGTCCTCTCCAGCCTCCTGGTCCGCCGGCACCGCCACCACCGCGCACTCCTGTACCCCGTCCAGGGTGATCAGAGCCTGCTCGACCTCGTAGGAACTGATGTTCTCCCCCCGACGACGGATGGCGTCCTTCAGACGATCCACAAAGTAGTACCAGCCGTCGGCGTCCCTGCGGAGCCCGTCGCCGGTGTGGAACCAGAGGTTCCGGAACGCCTCCAGCGACTTCTCGGGCATGCCGTAGTACCCCCCGCACGTGGTGAAGGGCATCGTCGGCCGAACGGTCAGTTCGCCGAGCTCGCCGACGGGCACCTCCTCGTCGGTCTCGGGGTCGACGAGCCGGATCTCGAACCAGTCGGAGACCAGCAGACCAGCCGCACCCTGGGGTCGATCGACGCCGTAGGGCGACATGATCGGCATGGCGGTCTCGGTCAGACCGAAGACCTCGACGAACGCCTCGACACCGAAGCGCTCCCGGAACTCCTCGGCGTAGCTCGCGGTGGGCGCGGCGAAGATGCAGCGCAGGTCGTTGTCCGCGTCGATCGCCGACGGTGGCTGGCTCCAGACGAAGTCCATCATCACCCCGACGAAGTTGGTCACCGTCGCTCGGGAGTCGCGCACCCACGCGGCCCAGCGGCTCGCGCTGAAGCGCTCGCGCATGACGTAGCGGGCACCCGCGATGAGCGACGGGTAGGCGGCCAGGAACTGGCTGTTGCCGTGGAAGAGCGGTCCCATCGACAGGTAGGTGTCGTCCTCGGTCAGTCGGGTCAGCGACACCGTCTCGTCCGCGAACAGGTGCATGTGCGCGTGCGGCATCATCACGCCCTTCGACAGGCCCGTCGTTCCCGAGGTGAAGAACACCGACGCGAGGTCCTGCGCGCGGACCTCGGGCAGCTCGGCGACCTGCGCCTCGCGCAACGCCGCGAACGGCTCCGCCTCGTAGCCGGCGCCCCGCAGCGCGGCGAGCGCCGTGTCGAGTTCGTCCGCGGGTGACGCCACGACGTACACACGCTGCACCGCGACGCACGCCTCGCGGGACTCCACGAAACGGTCGACCAGATCCGGCGACACCACCGCAGCGCTCGGTGCGACGGTCGACACCTGGTGTTCGAAGAACGTGCCCCTGTAGGCGGTGTTGATCGGCACCTCGACCATGCCGGCGACCGCCGAGCCGAGCCAGGCGAAGAGGTGGTCCGACGAGTTCGGCGCCATGATCACGAGGCGGTCGCCCTGCGCATGACCTCGGGCGAGCAGACCGGATGCCACCCGCTCGGCGAGCTCCAGGGTCGCGGCGAAGGAGTAGGCCTCGCCGGTGCTGGGCACCTCGAGCCAGGTGCGTTCGCCGTGACGGGCGGCGCCGGGCGCGCAGCACCGCCGGGGTGGTCCAACCCTCCCGGTCCTCGAACGTGGGACGGTGGTCCCGGTACTCCTGCATGGACTTCCTCTCTTCGGCCCGACCCCCTCGGGTCGGCGCTCGATGCGCGGTGCGGTCGTCGACCGCGTGGGGTGCCGGCGACGTCAGTCCCGTGCGGCTCCACGGCGCGGGAACTGCGCCGGACGCTTCTCCATGAAGGCGCTCGCGCCCTCGATCATGTCGTCGGAGCCGATCGCCTGGATGAGCATGCCGAGGCCCGACACGTAGTTGTCCCGCATCGAGTTCCACCAGACGTTCGACGAGAGCTTGGCGATCTCGAGGTAGCGCGGGCTCATCCGTGCGAGCTCGGCGACCATCGAGTCCGTCGCGGACTCGAGCTCGTCGTCGGGGACGACCTCGTTCACCCAGCCCAGGTCGAGCGCCTCACGCGCCGGGTAGCGGCGGCAGAGGAACGCGACCTCCTTCGCACGCTTCTCCCCCACCGACATCGCCAGGAGGTTCGTGCCGCCGATCACCGGCGCGCTGCCGACCTTGACCCCGGTCTGGCCGAACCAGGCGGACTCCGCGGCGATCGCCAGGTCGCAGGCGACGACGAGCTCGTTGCCGCCACCGGCAGCGACGCCGTTGACGGATGCGATCACCGGTTGGGGTGCGTTCCGGATGGTCTCGAACAGCTCGAGGGAACCGAAGAACATCGTCCGGAGCCGAGCGGCGTCGGGGTTCGCCAGGTTGCCGAGGAAGCCGCCGGCGCAGAACGAGTCACCCGATCCGGTCAGCACGATGGCAGCCGCTGGCGTCTCCGAGGCCGCCTTGATGGCAGCGATCATCTCGGCGCACATCTCGGGGTCGTACGCGTTCTTCCGGTCCGGCCGGTTCAGCCGGATCCAGTACGCATCCTGACGCTGTTCGATCTCGATGTCCGACAAGGTCGCTCCCGTTCGTGGGGTCGTGTGTGCAGCACAGGCTGCTCAGTGCATGGAGAGCCCGCTCAGCCCATGGAGAGGAAGGCGCGGTAGGACTGGAGGGTCTGCGGAAGGTCCGCCGCCTCGGGTTCGCCCGGCCACCGCTTGCGGAGCTCGGTCAGGTTCCCGGCCCAGAGGTCGGCCGCCGGCATCAGGTAGAAGAACGACATCCGGCGCTCGGCGAAGTGCCACCGTCCGTCGATGCGCCGATAGCGATCGTGGTACCGCATGGCCCCCAGCAGCACCTCGCCCTGGTAGCCCATCTCGGCGTGTGCGTTGACGACGCCGGTCGCCTCGTCACCGCCCGGGTGCTCGACCAGGTGGTTGTGGCTGAAGTGGTAGCTGTACTCCTGGCCGGAGAGGCGCTGGCGGTAGACCGACATGATGGCGTCACGGCCGACGATGCCGGCCTCGTCCTGGTGGCCGAAGCGTCCGTCCTCGGTGAACAGCGCGCCCACCGCGGGGATGTCTCGGTCGTCGACGGCCATGCCGTAGCGGGTGACCAGGTCCTCGATGTCGGCTCGCGCGTCGAGTCGATCGATGCGCTCCTCGAGTGAGGGCCGGTCCGTCGACTCGACGCTCATGGCGTCGCGGCGACCGCGACCGTCTCCTCGCTGACGGCCTTCTCCAGACGCTTCGTTCGACGGCTGGACTGCACGTTGGCGAGGGCGACCGCGATGATCAGCGCCGCGCCGTTGAAGAGCTCCGGGCACCCAGAAGTCGGCGCCCATGAACACCAGGCCCTTCACGCCGGTGGCGAGCAGGTAGACCGCCAGCAGCGTGCCCCAGATGTTGAAGCGTCCGGGCTTGAACTGCGTGGCGCCGAGGAAGCAGGCGGCGAACGCCGGGAGCAGGTAGGTCGGGCCGACGTCGGGTGAGCCGGTGCCGAGTCGCGAGGTCACGATGATGCCGGCGGCACCGGCGATCACCGCCGCCATGACGAAGGCCAGCGACATGTACCGAGAGGTGCGGACACCCGCGAGGCGTGCCACCTCCTCACCACCACCGGTGGCGTAGAGGCGACGGCCGAACGGCGTCCACTCGAGCAGGTACCAGAGCACCATCGCGACCACCAGGACGTACACGGTCGGGATCGGGAACGAGAAGATCTGGCGATCCGCGATCGAACGGAAGCCCTGTGGCAGACCGATGATGTTCTGGTTGTCGGACACCACGAACGTGGCGGCCGCGAGCACCGACCCCATACCGAGTGTGGCGATGATCGGTGTCACCCGGGCCTTCACCACGATCAGGGCGTTGACCGCTCCGACCAGGCCCATCACGAACAGGGCGAGGACCACCGCGAGCAGCGGCGACAGCTCGGCGTCGACCATCAGGCGGGCGACGACCACGCCGGCGAACCCCATGCCGGCACCCACGGAGAGGTCGAACGCACCCGCTGCCAGGGCGATCGTCAATCCCATCGCCAGGAGTGCGGTCACCGCCTGCTCGCTGGCGACGGTCCGCAGCGTGGCGGCGGTCAGGAACTGGTCGGTGGTCAGGCTGAAGAAGATGATCAGCAGGATCCAGATGTAGATCCCGCTGATCTTCTGGGGCGACATCGCCGCCCGGACCCGAGTCGCCCAGGAGTCCACCGGCGCAGCGGTCTGGTTGTCTGTCGAGTTGCTCACGCTGCTCCTGCTTCGTTCCCCACGCCGTGGGTCTCTACGATGACTCGGTGTTCGGAGAGGTCGTCACCCGCCAGGGTGACGGCGACGCGCCCGTCACGGATGACGATCACGCGATCGCACAGCCGTGCCAGGTCTCCTGCTTCTGCCGACGAGATGACGACCGCACAGCCGGCGGCCGCGCGCTCCAGGAGGATCGCCTCGATCGAGGCCTTCGCCCCGACGTCGACCGCCTGTGTCGGCTCCTCGACGACGAGCGCCTTGGGATCGGTGCGCAGCCATTTGGCGATGAGCACCTTCTGCTGGTTGCCGCCGCTGAGCTCGTCGAGTCGGCGTCGGGGGTCACGGGTGTTCGCCCCGACCGTCTCGAGCCAGCCGGCGACCTGCTCGTCCTCGAGGCGTCGGTGCAACCTGCCACCGCGCCACAGGTCCTTGAGCCTCGGCAGCGTCATGTTCTCGGCGATCGAGAAGTCGGCGAGCAGGCCGAGGCGCCGACGGTCGACGGGGACGACCGCCAGGCCGACGGCCACCGCGTCGCTGGGCGACGGGTCCTCGAGCGAGGTGCCGCCGACCGAGACCGTTCCGCCACGCCACGGCTCCAGGCCGAGCAGTGCGCGGCCGAGCGTCTCGTAGCCCGAGCCGAGCAGGCCGGTGACGCCGAGCACCTCGCCCGAACGCACCTGGAACGACACGTCGTCGAGCTGACGGGTGCTGAGCGTGGCGACGTCGAGCACGACGTCGCCGAGGACGCGCGTCGCTGGAGCGTCGCGTCGACTCGATCGACGCGCCGAGCATCGACGCGACCAGCGACTCGGTGGACGCATCCGCGGTGGCGACCTGGTCGACGACCCGACCGTCGCGCAGCACGGTGATCGCGTCGGTGAGCTCGAGCACCTCCTCGAGGAAGTGCGAGACGTAGAGCACGCCGATGCCGCGGGCCTGGACCCGGCGGACGGCGGCGAACAGCTTGATGACCTCGTCACGCCCCAGCGAGGCGGTCGGTTCGTCGAGCACGAGCACGGCGGTGTCGTCATCGACCTGCGCGAGCGCACGGGCGATGGCGATGGAGGCTCGTTCATGGGGGCCGAGCTGCTCGACCGGCACGTCGATGTCGACCTCGATGCCGAAGTCGTCGAGCGTCCGCCGGATCTCCGCGCGCTCGCTGCGCCGGTCGATCGGGCTGATCGACACCCGGTCTGGTTGCCGCTGGTGAGGCTCAGGTTCTCGCGGGCCGACAGCGTCGGGACCAGCGCGTGGTCCTGGTGGACGAAGCGGATCAGGTCACGACGCTCGTCGGCGACGCGCTCGAACTCGCCGGCGTCGCCCGCGATCGCGAGGCGGGCGCCGGGGTCCGGGCTGTGGTAGCCGGACAGCACCTTGATCAGCGTCGACTTGCCCGATCCGTTCTCACCGATCAGGCCGTGCACCTGGCCCGGCTCGATCCTGAGTGCCACGTCGTCCAGCGCGGTCTGACCCGGGAAGGTCTTCGACAGTCCCGTGATGTCCAGTGCCGGCGGGCGCGTGCCACCTGTGGCCAGGTCCGCCTGGCCCGTTGCGTTCATCCCTCGATGCCCTCTCGTACAAGTGCTGCCGTCGGGTCGACCAGCGGCCCGGCGGAGCGTCGGGTGGCGGACGGGACGTCCGCCACCCGACCTGTCCACTCAGATGGTCAGATGGTGGGGCGGTCGTAGGTGTCGCCGCCCTCCCACTGCACGTCGATCGGACCCGTGGACACGAGCACGAACTCGCAACCCTCGGGACCGGCCTCTTCGGGGCCGTACATCGTGTTGGCGCGCACCCAGCGGACGTCGCCCGGCTCGTACCAGCCGGTGCCGTCGTTGAAGGTCAGCGAGCCCTTGGTCACGACGTAGATCGTGTCGAAGTTGTGGGCGTGCGGGTCAGCCTTGCAGTTCGGCGGGAAGCGGTTCGGGACGATCCACGGACCCTTCTCCCAGGACTCGCCCATGAACAGGGTCTCGATCATCCCGTTCTGCATGTGGGACTTCCACGCCTCGAACTGCTCCTCGCCGACGGTCTCGTCGACGAAGTAGCCCCACTCGGCGCCGTTCATGGTCGCCCGGCCGATGTTGCCGTTCACCTCTGCACAGGATTCCACTGGAATCTCCTCTTGGTCGGTCCCGACGTGGAGTCGCCGGGACGGTCGTGTCGCTGTTGTGTTGCGTTGTGGTGTGTTGCAACGCGTTGTGTTGCGTTGCGAGCGTCGCCACGGGCGGGGCGAGCGCTGCTCATCGTCGAGCAGCGCTCACCCGCCCGTGAGCGAACGGGGCTCGACTCAGCCCTCGAGCAGCCAGAGCTTCGCGGTACGAGTCCCGGAAGCCGTCGACCGAGCCGGTGTCCGGGTCGGACGGGTCCTCGACGTACTCCTTCGTGATCAGCTGGACCGGGATGTTCTCGACCACGGTGTCGCCGTTGAAGATGCGCTGCAGCGTGTCGATGATGTGCCAGCCGGTCAGCGAGATCGGGACCAGTGCGTCGAGCGCCTGCTCGCCGTTGGCGATGCCCTCGAGCTCGGTCTGACCACCGGACTGCGAGAAGATCTGCAGTCCGTCCTCACCGCCGAGGGTCACGCCGGCGTCCTTGAGCGCTGCGGGCACGCCGCCGCACAGGCCGCCGAAGCCGCAGAACAGGTAGTCGGCGTCGGGGTTCTTCTGCAGGTTGCCGGTGACGATCGACGGCATGCGGGTGCCGATGTCGCTCGCGGACACCATGTGGACCGTGACCTCGCAGTCGGCGCAGACCTCTTCGAGACGGGCCTCGAAGGCCTCGCGGGCCGCTTCGGTCGTCACGTACTGGGCCACCGAGTAGAGCTCGATGTTGGCGGAGCCGCCCGAGTCGACCGCGACCCACTCGGCCAGGTGGCGGCCGATCTCGTCGTACTGGTCCTTGGCGATGATGCTCGCGGTGATGCCGTCGCCGGCCACGTCGGTGCTCGCCCAGAACAGCACCGGGATGTCCTCGGCCTCGGCCTTCGCCAGCTGCGGCTCGAAGAGCTCGCGGCCCAGGCCGGAGATCACGATCGCGTCGGGCTTCATCTCGAGGGCGCGGTCCGCCGCCTGGGCGAACTCCTCGGGGCTGGTCCCGAGTGCGATGCGCTCGGTCGTCCAACCGACCTCCTTGGCGGCCTCCTCCTCGGCATCCGCGAACTGCTCGCAGACGACGACGCCGCACACCAGGATGGCGATGGTCTTCTCTTCGGCCTTCTTCGAGACCGGCTCGGTCACGGTGAGCGCCGTCGGGCGGCGCGAGATAGCCCTCGACCGCTGCAGCGAGGTCCTCGTCGACCACGGCGGGTGCGGCGTCGCCGGACCCGCTCTTCGTCCGTGGACTTCTCGTCATCCGAACCGCCACAGGCGGCGATCAGCATGGTGGCCGCCAGGACAGCGCCCAGCACTCGTACACGTCTCATCACTTGATGGATCCCCCTCGTACGACCGGATCGTCGACGGCTCGGCCGCCGGGTCTCCGAGTCTCTGATATTGATGAGCATGTTTATCAGCAACGTTCGGACGTGACAAGAATCTCGTTCAGAGTTCGTCCGGGAGCGCACGGCGCACGTCGTCGGCGGCGTGCTGCCCCGCAGCGAGGCCTTCAGTCCCGGCCGAGCAGCAGCAAGTTGTTGTACTGAGCGCCCGCGCCGGCACCGGAGACCGCCGCGGTCCTCGCGCCGTCCACCTGGCCCGACGGCGCCGTGCCGCGCAACTGCCGGACGGCCTCGACGATCTTGATCGTCGGCGCTCCCCAGCCGATGTGGGCGAACGACATCAGCCCGCCGTCGGTGTTGAGCGGCCGGCCGCCGTCGGGGCCGATGCCCGACGTCGGTGAGCAGGTCGGTGCCCTCGCCCTCACCGCACAGGCCGAGCACCTCGACCTGACGGACGACCTCGACGACGTTCACGTCGTAGAGCTCGAGCACGTCGAGGTCGCCGGGTTCGAGGCCCGCCATCGCGAACGATCGCCGAGCGGCGTCGGAGAGGATGCGCCCGACCTCGTCGTAGCGCGGTGGATCGACGTACTGCTGGCCGTGCCACTCGCAGCCGCCACCGAGCAGACGGACGACGGGGTGGGCCAGATCGGCGGCGCGTTCGGCCGACGTCAGCACCATCGCCGCGGCGCCCTCGCTGGCCAGGCAGACCTCGAGCAGGTGGAACGGGCTCGCGATCATCGGCGACGCCAGGACGTCGGCCGCGGTGTACGGCCCTCTCCCGGTCATGACGGCGCCGGGGTTCACCGAGCCCGCGTTGCGGATGTCGGCGGCGATGCCGGCCAGGCGTTCGCGATCGGGACGGAACCGGTGCAGGTACTCCTGGGCGACCAGACCGAACTGCGCCTGGGTGATCGAACCCCACGTCTCGGTGAACTCGTTCTCGGGTCGCGTGTAGGACGCGACCTGACCACCGCCGAGCACACCGGCCTGTCCTCCGACGACGAGCACGACGTCGGCCTGACCGGTGACGATCGCGGCAGCTGCGTCGAGCGCGGCGGGCACACCCTGCGGATAGGTGTCGCCCACCCAGCGCACGGACAGCCCGAGCTGGTCGGCCCAGTCCGCCGAGCCGGGGTGGAACACGGTGCCGCCCGGGCCGGGCCAGCGCGCCGCGATGCCGTCCACGTCGGCCAGCTCCAGCCCCGCGTCGTCGAGCGCGCCGAGCGCTGCCTCGAGACAGACGTCGATCGTGGATCGTTCCAGCCGCTTCGCCATCGGGGTGAGTGCCACCCCGGCGACGGCGACCGACTGCAGCGCCTCACCTGCGGCCCTGAGACGTCGGGCGTCCGGAGCCGCCATCAGACGGCCCGCTCCCCGTCCCAGAACATCGAACGGACCTTCGCCTTGTCGATCTTGCCGACGGCGTTCTTCGGCAGCGACTCCGCGATGCGCACCTCTTCGGGGTGCTTGAAGCGGACCAGGTCGGACTCGACGCAGAAGCGCAGCACCTCGTCGGCATCGAGGCGCACCCCGTCCTGGGGTGCGACGACCGCGACGATGCGTTCGCCCCAGGTCGCGTCCGGTGCGCCGACCACTGCCGCCTCGAGCACTCCGGAGTGCCGGTACAGCACGTTCTCGATGTCGGTCGGCGCGATGTTCTGCCCACCGCGGATGATGAGGTGCTTGAGGCGGTCGACGATCGACAGGAAGCCCTCCGGGTTGCGCTCGGCGATGTCACCGGAGTGGACCCAGCCGTCGATCACCGCGTCCGCGGTGCGCTCGGGGTCGCGGTGGTACTCGCGCATGAGGTGGGGGCCACCGAAGATGACCTCGCCGCGCTCGCCCTCTGCGACGTCGCGTCCCGTCGGGGTCGATGACGCGCACGTCGATCGCGAGCGACGGACGACCGCACGACCGCAGCAGCCACGGGTCCGGGCCCAGGGCCCTGACGTGGTCCTCCTTGCGCAGCAGGGTGCCGATCGAGGCGACCTCGGCCATCCCGTAGAGCTGCAGGAACACCGGGCCGAACCGGTCGACGAGCTCGCCGAGTCGGTCGGGGGCGATCGGCGACGAGCCGTAGCCCAACGTCGAGATCGACGCGAGTCGCGGATCGCGGGCGGGCAGCTGCGCGTGCACGCGCATGAGCTGCGTCGGCACGAGGAACGTGTGGGTCACCCCACCGGCGGAGACCTCGTCCGCGAAGCGGTCCGGTTCGAAGCCGCGGTTGTCGGCGAAGCCGATCGCCGCACCCACCACGAGGCAGGGCGCCATGGTGATGTTGACACTCGAGTTGTGCGGGATCTGGATCAGGTAGCGGGTGTCGCGGGAGATCTCGTACTCGATCGCCGCGACCGTCGCGTGCTGCAGCATCGCGGCGTGGTCGAAGAGCACGCCCTTGGGACGACCGGTGGTGCCCGAGGTGTAGACGATGCAGGCGTGGTCGGAGCCCTTCGAGGAGTGCACGACGTCGGTGGGACGCGCCGCACCCTGGGCGATCAGCGCCTCGTAGTCCTCGCGCGTCGGCGCCGTCACCGCTGCCGTCCATCGAGACGACGGGGATGCCGGCACGCTCGGCCAGGCGGGCCGCTTCGTCCAGGTACTCGCGCTCCGAGATGACCAGCGCCGGTTCGGCGTTGTCGAAGATCCCGTCGAAGTCCTCGGGCTCCATGCGGAAGTTCAGCCCGACGTACACCGCGGCGGCCTTGTGCACCGCGACGAGCACCTCGATCACCTCGAGGCGGTTGTGCACCAGCAGGGCGACGCGGTCGCCGGGGCGCACGCCGTGGTGCTCGATGAGCGCGTTGGCCAGACGGTCGGTGCGCTCGTCGAGCTCGGCCCAGGTGCGGGTGCGTCCGGCGTCGAAGACGGCGAGATCGCCGGGGTGGGAACGGGCGTGACGGGTGACGGCGATGCCGAGGTTCACGAGGGGGACTCCTGCGGTTCAGCTGCGGTCGTCGCAGCGTCGATCGTTCGGTCGGCGTGCTCGACGGGCGAGAAGGCGGGCAGCCGGCGGTCATCGGGTGGGTGGGCGTCGATGAACTCGACCTGGACCTCGAGGCCGATCAGCGCGCCCGGCTCGTCCTCCGGGGGCGGCTCGACGAGCAGTCGGGTCAGCAGGTTCCAGCCCTCGTCCATGTCGACGACGCCGAGCACGTAGGGGACGCTCCAGGTGGTGTCCGGGCCGCGGTGCACCGTGGTGTGACTGGCGACGACACCCCGGCCGGTGCTGGCGCGGTAGCGCCAGCGAACCGAGCGGCAGTGCGGGCAGGCGACGCGAGGGGTGAAGAAGCTGCGGTCGCAGTCCTCGCAGACCGGCCGGACCAGCACACCGGTCGACGGCGGCCGACCAGAACTCGTCGGTCAGCTCCGCTCCGGTCACGCGGAGCCCTCGGCGGGGGTCTGCTGCGTCGGGTGCTCCTGCAGCGATGCCGTCGGAGCCGGGCAGCCACGACGCGACACCGGCGACGGGGATGGCGCAGACGACCGACTCGACGATCTCCGCCTCGCTCGCACCGGCGCGCCGTGCGCCACCGGCGTGCACGTCGACGAAGCGGGACGAGAACTCCGCGGCGTTCACGGTGCAGAGCAGCAGCTCGACCAGCTTGGGCTCGAGCAGGTTCTCGCCGAGTGCGTACTGGCGCATCAGCACGTACCCCTCGAGCGCACGGGGGGCGTGGTCGGCCATGAGCTCGATGTACGAGGGCACGAACGAGAAGTAGTCGGTGAAGTACGCGAAGGCGTCCTCGACCGTCAGGTCCTGGGTGTCACCGTCGGCACGACCCGGCGAGGGATCGCGGAGCACCGCCGGGTCGAAGCACTCGGCGGCCGCGGCGCGGAACCGCTCGAAGACGCCTTCGCCGCGCGAGATCAGCACCGACACCGCGGCACCTCGGACCTGGTCGACGGTCACTCCGCCCTCGACCGCACGGCGCAGCTCGCGACGGAGCATCGCGTCGTGTCCCTTCACCGCAGCCGCGCACGCCATGAGCAGCGCCTTGACCGACGCGCTGAGGGCGCCGTCGTTGTCGGTCACGTCACGCACCCGCGCCAGTCCTTCGGCGAACTTCGGGGAGATCCCGGCGAGCTCACCGGAGCGGAGCACCGGGCTCCCGGCGGGCCAGTCCCCGTCGATGACACCGCGCCCCGTCGACGCCGGCCACCCGACGTCGGGTCGTCGGCCAGCAACAGCTGGGCCGCTGCCTGCACGGTCTGACCGGGGCGCACACCCCGCTCGCGGGCGAGCTCGTTCGCGGCCGAGATCAGTCCCTCGCTCCCAGGCGTCGAACGCGTCGCCCATGCCGGCGGTCGAGACGTCGTAGCACGCGCCCGGCAGACCGGAGTCGTCGAGCGCGGCGAGGCCGGAGGTGCCCGAGCCGTTCTTGGCCGGACCGCCGTCGGCGCAGATGAAGCCCCGCGGCGACACGGCCTCGATGAAGACGGCGCCGGTCTTGCCGGTGTGTCCGGCGGTGACGAGCACGTTGTTCGTGTCCTCCGGGCAGCGCGAAGACGATCGAGTCCGTGACGACGATCGAGTGACCGTCGCCGTCGGAGTCCTTGTGCTCCCGGCGGACCTTGGTGGTGGCGGACCGGTTGCCCGGGTCCTGGGTCGCCAGCAGGTCGGCGGCCTCCCGCACGGACATGCCCGGATCGACGCCGCAGCGTTCGGCGAGGATGTTCACCCGGGAGATCCGACCGGACTCGTACATGTCGCGACCGTTGCCCAGTTCGGCCGACGGCGCGTCGACGCTCGCTGCGGGCACGCCGATGGCCTCGAGGTACCACAGGCCTGGCGATGCCCGAACCGTCGGCGGCGATGCCGACGTCGTGCGCGATCACGCCGCGGGGCGAGTGCGGAGCGATGAGGCGCACCGGCAGCACGCCGCAGTACGACGCGGCGATGACCACGTCGCCCCGGTTGCGCTCGTCGCAGTAGCGGGCCGAGTCGATGATGACGATGTCGCTGTCGCCGTGGGAGGCCACGACCTCCTGGGGGTGGTCCTCGGGTCGATCGAGCAGCGGTGCCTGGTCGGCGACCTGCTCCTTGCCCCCTGCGCCTGCGGTGTTGCTGGTGCTCATCGTGCGACCTCGTTCGTTGTTCGACCCCGACTCGCGGGGTGGTGTCCAGAACCTGTCTGTCCGCCCGGTCATGCGTCCGGGCGTCCGTTCGACCAGGATGCGAGCGGCGTCGGATGCCAGCATGCCGACCTCGACGCCCGCCGCGAGCGCGAGGGCGTTGGCGGCGCTGATGACGCCATCGTGATAGCTGCTCCGACCGTCGCCCATCGCCGCGGTGCGGGCCGACACCGTCGCGCCGGCGAGGCCCAACGGCTCGACCATCGACAGGGCCGCCATGCCCGAGTCGTCGCGACCGCGACCGCCGTCGGAGCAGATGAAACCGTAGGGGACGCACGTCGCGCAGGTAGGGGAAGGCGCTTCGACCGGTGTGTCCGGCGGTGACCAGCACGTTGGTGTCGCGGTCCTCGGGCAGGCCGAAGGCGATCGAGTCGGTGCACACCACCGACCGACCGCTCGGGTCGGTGTGCACGACCAGTCGGTGGTCGATCTCCTCGGCGGCGGGCTCACCCGGGTCCACCGCCAACATCAGTGAGGCCGCCTCGCGGACCGTCATCCCCGGCACGACGCCGCAGTCCGCGGCAGGACGATTGGCGACGCTGATGACGCCGTGGTCGTGCAGGTCGACGCCGTCGCCGAGGTGCACGGTCATCACGTCGGCCACCGCGGCGGGCAGGTTCAGCGCCTCGAGGTACCAGAGTCCGGCGATCCCGGCGCCCGCCGGTCCGATGCCGCAGTCCACGCCGATCGATCCGCGTGGCGCGTGACGACCGATGAACCGTGCCGGCAGCACCCCGCAGTACGACGCGTTGACGACCACGTCACGGTCCGCGGTTGTCGTCGCACACGTGATAGGCCGAGTCCATCGCCATGACGCGACCTCGCGACGACGCGGCGACTTCGGTCTGCAGCTCTTGCTCGGAACCCATCCGACCCCCCGGGGCGGCGTCTCGACAATCTAGGCGTATTGTTATCATAGATCCGCGCGGTGCGTCCCCGCCCGCTCGTCCGGGCCACCGGGACCGTCTGTCGGACGCGGAACGGGCCGGCCTCTCGGCCGGCCCGTCGAGCGGGAGCAAGAGCCGGGGAGGGCGGTGGCAGCCCCATCAGCACCACCGCACTCCCGTGTCCCCGACAGTCCTCCACTCCCGCCTCCCTGGACCCATGGGTCCGGGTGGAGCTCGCCGCGTCACGGCGACGCCGTCAGCTGAAGACGGCCTCGGTGAGGGGCTCGGAGATGTCGGTGCCCTCGGCGATCTTCTCGCAGCCGACCGCCATCTTGTCGAAGTAGACGATCTCGTTGAGCAGCAACGGCTCCTCGTCGTCGGTGAACGGGAAGAACCAACCCATGCGCTGGCTGACCAGGTACAGGGCGTCGGGATCGTCGATCCCTTCGCCGTCGACCAGTCCGCCGTCCTCGAGCAGGATCGAGCCCGGGTACGGCTGGTGCCAGACACCGTGGGCCGAGATGCCCCAGTCGGCGACCGCGAGGTGGTCGATGTCGAGCTGCAGGACGTTCGCGCCGGAATCGGCCAGGCCCTGGTAGAAGCCGCGGATCTCGTCGAACCCGGTCAGCACGGTCGTCTCACCGAGACCGTAGAAGTAGTACACGGCGTCCGGGCTCACCGACTCCAGGATCTTGTCGGGCTGGCCGAGGACCTCCCACTTGATGTGGTCCTTCATCACCCCGAGGATCTTCTTCCGACGGGGGTTCTCCTCCTTCTGGTAGGCGTCGTCGTACGCCTTCCAACCCTTGCGGAGGTCGAGCAGCATGGATGCTTCCTTTCGTGATCCGGCGGTTCCCCGGTGCGCTCAGCGACAGCGGGGCACACGGGTGAGTCGCTCCTAGCAGTCCCCCGCGACTTTGATGCCAATCATTATACTTGATTCGGCTCGTACGTCGCCCGCTCGCTGTCGCCCGCTCTCTGCCGATCGCCTGCGCCTCTCAAGCCCAGACGTCGAACATCATGCAGAGACGTCGGACCAACGGATCGGGCTGTCGAACACCGCCGGGTAGAACTTCTCGAGGTACTTGGCGAACTCGTCGACGTGGTCGGCCATCGTCGAGCGCGCCCGTTCGGGGTCGCCGCTCGCCAGGGCCTCGTAGATGCGACGGTGCGCCGCGAGCACCGCACCGCGCCGTGCGCTCGGGGTAGTCGACGCCGAGGAACGCGCCGTCGGTGATCCAGTGCAGCGACGAGATCAGCAATGCGAACATCGGGTTGCCCGACGCCCACGCGACCAGCTCGTGGAACCGCTCGTTCTCGGCCAGGAACATCTCCTCGTCCTCGAGGTGCTGCTCCATCGACTCCACCGACTCCCGGAGCCGGTCCAGGTGACGCGGCTCGACGTTCGACGCCGCCACCGCGGCGATCGCCGGCTCCATCGTCCGACGCACCTCGACGATCGACCGGAACGGTGTCCCGTGCAGCTGCAGGAACAGACCCAACGAACCCGCCAGGTCACGCGAGTCCGGGTCGCACACCGCAGGTCCGCCGCCGGGACCCGGCCTGATCGTGATCACGCCGTTCATCTCGAGGAACCGCAACGACTCCCGCAACGTGCCGCGCCCCACCTCGTAGGTGGCGAGCATGTCCTTCTCGGCCGGGAGCATCGCCCCCGGCGGCAGCTGCTTCGAGGTGATCTCCTCGACGATCCGCTGCGCGATCAGCAGCGCCGTCTTGCGACTCCGCACCGGCCGGGACTGCGAGCCACGGGCGGTCCGTCGAGCTCTGCGTCGGACGAGGTGTCCTCCGCGCGGGTCATCGGCGCCGCCCACTCCCAGCACCCTGGCCTGTCCACTCTCCCAGGCACTCCCTCATCAGACGCTCCATGACCGTCCCCTTCCCGAGGCGATTCCGTCGCACGACGTTCCGTGTGGAATCAATGATAACCATAGAACTAGATCGCTGGTGAACGTCCGGCCTCTCGCTCGTCGGTGCGCCAGGTCGCGGCGAGCAGCACGGCCCCCGCGAACATCAGGCCGGCCAGCACGATGTAGGCAGCCCGCGGACCGGCCGCTGCGGAGATCAATCCGGCCAGGCCCGAGCTGATGGCGCCACCTGCGAAGAACAGCAGGGTGTAGGTGCCGATCATCGCCCCGCGGGGACCGGTCGAGTAGTTCGACACCCGGTCGACCAGCGCGCCCTGTGCGAACCCGAAGCAGACGGTCACACCCGTGAACGACGCCGCGACCACGTACCCGTTGTCGATCGCGAGACCCGCGACCAGCAGGCCGGCGCCGCCCATCGCGATGGCGATGGGCGTGAGCCGCGAGACCGGGATCGACGACCGGCGCATCACCCGCGGCGCGAGCACACCGATGACGGCGGCGGGCAGCAGCGCCAACCCGATCTGTGACGGTGACCAGCCGTAGGCACGCACCAGCGTCGCGGGGACCAGCACCAGTGCGGCGTAGAACGAACCGGGCACCGCCATGCCGGCGATGCCGGTGGTGATGAAGACCCGGTCCTCGACGATCGCAGCGGGCAGCAGTCCGTCGGGGTGCCGCTTCGTGTGGCGCAGCACCAGCGGCACGCCGGTGCAGAGCGCCGCGGCACCGATCGCCGCGACCATCGCGCCGCTCGTCGACCCCTGGAGCACCATGACCAGGCCGACCACCGACAGCGCCACGAGCGCGATGCCCGACACGTCGGTCCGTCCGGGCAGACGCTGCGACGGAGCGATCCGCACCATGGTCGGAGCGATGACCACGATCACGACCGGGAGCAGCAGCACCGCCCGCCAGCCCAACAGCGAGTCGAGGGTGCCGCCGATCAGGACGCCGAGCGCGGAGCCCGCCGAGAGCGCGCCGCACCGGGCGAGCGCCTCGCTGCGCTCGCCGTCGTCGAAGCGGCTCGCGAGCAGGACGCCACTGAGCGCCGGCACCGCGCCGGCGCCGATTCCCGACAGTGCGCGTCCCAGGTAGAGCACCGCCGGATGCCAGGCGACCGCGGCGATGACGGACCCGACGGCCAGGAGCGTCAGACCGGCGGCGAAGGGCCACCGCGAGCCGAAGCGGTCCGACAGTCGCCCGTACACCGGTGCACTGACCGCGACGCCGATGACGAAGGCGCCCAGGATCCACGCGCTGCCGACGGGCCCCAGGTCGAGCGCCCGCGAGATCGACGGCAGAGCCACCGACGTCGCGGAGCTGCCGATGCCGGCCAACGCCATGGCCAGGCCGACGAGGGTCCCCGCGCGGCCGGGGCTGATCGGCGCGAGCTCAGCCATGCATCGACCCTGGCCGCAGCCCGGACCCGCCCGACCGCAGCACTCGGCGGACCGGCACTACGACGCTGCCGAAGCGCCGGACCCGGCCGATCCGATGAACAGCACCGGACCGCCGAGGGTGTCCGCCTCGGGATCGAGGAGGGAGCGTCCGACGCGGAAGCCGTCCCAGATCGCGTCGATCGCCCGACGCGGTGCCAGGCAGTCACCGACGGCCCGGACCTCGATGCCGGGGACCGCGTCGAGCTCGTGGAACAGGCCGTCGCGGGCCACGCCGAACCAGGAGCACACCACCGAGTCGGCCTCGAGGTCGTACTCCTCGCCCGTGTGGTTGTCGCGCAGCCGGACCGTGCCGGCGGCGATGGACACGACCGATCGGTACTCGCAGAACTCGACGCCGGCCCTGCGCAGCCGCCGCAGCAGCGGCGGGCGACTGAACGCGTCGACCTCGGCGCCCATCGGCACCGGTCCGACGATCCGCACCGAGTGGCCGTCGGCCGCCAGGCGCTCCGCGGTGGTGAGCACCTTCCAGTCGGCCTCACCCGAGTCGACGAGGACGACCTTCCCCGCAGGGCCGATGCCGTCGACGACGTCGCGGACGTCGTGCACGTGCGGGAGGTCAGCGCCCGGGACACCGGGCCGACCGGGGGTCGAACCGGTGGCGACGACGACGGCGTCCGGCTCGAGGGCCAGCACCGACGCAGCGGTCGCGAGCTCGCCGGTCCGCACCGTCACGCCGAGCTTCCGGACCTGTCGTTCGAGGAAGCGCACGGAGTTCGCGAACTCGTCGCGGTACGGCATCATCGCCGCCGCGGTCAGCACCGTGCCCCCGAGCTGGTCGGATCCCTCGATCAGGGTGACCTCGTGGCCCCGCAGCGCGGCGGTCTCCGCGACCTTGAGCCCACCGGGCCCACCGCCGACGACGACCACCCGGCCGGGCCTCGGCGCGGCGGTCAGGGTGCCGACGCCGTGCTCGGCCTCGAAGCCGACGCTCGGGTTCACCAGGCACGCGACCACACCACCACGATGGGGGCCGCCACGACACCCGACGTTGCACGAGATGCACTCGCGGATGTCCTCGCGGCGTCCCGCCTCGGCGAGCTTCGGGAACTCCGGATCCGCGATCAGCGGCCGCACCAGGCACACGAAGTCGGCGACCTCGGCCTCGAGCAGCTCCTCGCAGTTCTCCGGGGTGATGATCCGCCCGACCGCCATCACGGGCACGCCGGCGGCGACCGTGCGGATCTCTCCCGCGAAGTGCGCGAAGGGCACCCTCGGGAAGCTCATGTCGGGGATCATCGTCTCGATCGACGTGTAGTTCGACTGGCTGACGCTGATGTAGTCGATGGCCACCCGGTCGACGACCATCGCGACGAGCTGCTTCGTCTCGGCGACGACCAGGCCGTCGGGCGAGAACTCGTCCGCGCTGACCCGGATGCCGACCGGGACGTCCGGACCGACCTCGTCGCGGACCGCCTGCAGGCAGGCGAGCGGGAAGCGGAGTCGGTTCTCGAGCGACCCGCCGTACTCGTCGGTGCGGTGGTTGCTGAACGACGACAGGAACGAGCACAGCAGGTAGCCGTGTGCGAAGTAGACCTCGATGCCGTCGTAACCGGCCTCGACGAATCGGCGGGCACCCTGGCGGTAGCACTCCACCATGGTCTCGATGTCGCGGTGGGTCATCTCGTGCGGCACGACCCGGCTCGACGGGTCCGGGACCGCCGAGGGCGCCCACAGCTCCCGTCGCATCGTGAAGGTCTGCCCCTCGCGTCCGAGGTGCGACAGCTGCCCGAAGATCACACCGCCGTGGTCGTGCACGGCATCGGCGACCAGTCGGTAGGACGGGATGCAGGCGTCGTCCCAGATCTGGTTGATGCCCGCGGTCGGGAAGCCGGTCGGGTGCACGATCGCGCTGCCCTGGATGATGAGCCCGGCGCCACCCTTCACCCGCTCGACGAAGTAGTCCGCCTGACGCTGGGTGACCTCGAGCGCATGGGGGTCGGTGAACCGGGTGCCGTGCGCCGCGAAGACGATGCGGTTGCGGAGCTCGACCCCGTTCATCGTGTACGGCTCGAACAGCCGCGGGTACGGCGTCGTCGCACTCATGTCATCACCCCTCTGGTCCACCCCGCGGGCGCACCTGTCGTCACCCCTTCGCGGTGGGCACTCCGAGATAGGCCTCGTGGAGGAGCTCCTCGTTCTCGAGGAACGTCGCCGCCGGGCCCTCCATCGCGATCTCGCCGTTGCGGAGCACGTAGATGTGGTCCGCGACGCTCAGCGCCATCTTGGCGTTCTGCTCGACGATCAACATCGTGAGGTCGTCGCTGAAGAGCGTGGTGAGCGTCGCGTAGAACTCCTTGACGAGGATCGGTGCCAGACCCAACGACATCTCGTCGAGCAGCAGCAGCTTCGGCTCGGCCACGATCGCCCGACCGAGCGCCAGCATCTGCTGCTGGCCGCCGCTCAGGAGTCCCGCCGCCTGGCTGGAGCGCTCCTCGAGGATCGGGAACGCGGTGAAGACCCGCTGGAGCCGGTCGTCGAGGCCGGCCCGACGGCGGTAGGCGGCGATCGTCAGGTTCTCGAGCACCGTCAGGTTCGGGAAGACCTTCCGACCTTCGGGCACCTGCACCACTCCGGTGCGGGCCACCGCTGCGGCGGAGCTGCCACCGAGCCCTTCGCCCTGCCACGAGATCGATCCGGACCTCGGCTTGAGCTGGCCCGAGACCGTGCGCAGCAGGGTCGTCTTGCCGGCGCCGTTCGCCCCGAGCAGTGCGACCTTCGTGCCGAGCGGGACGTCGATCGTGATCCCGTGGATCACCTCGTTCTTGTTGTAGCCGACCCGCAGGTCGTCGATCCGGAGGCCCTCGCTGTTCATCGTCACACTCCCAGGTACGCCGCGATGACCAGCGGGTCGTTCATGGCTGATTCGGGCGTCCCGTCGGCGATCACACGACCGGCGTCGAGCACGACCACGCGGTCGGCGACCGATGCCACCAGCTCGACGTTGTGCTCGATGATCACCACCGTGGTGCCGGTCCGACGGGTCATGCGCAGGACCTGTTCGATCATCTGCGACGCCTCGGCGGTCGGCAGGCCGGCCGCCGGCTCGTCGAGCAGCAGGAGCTTCGGTCGGGTCGCCAGCGCGCGGGCCACGTCGACCCGCTTCTGCACGCCGTAGGGCAGGTCCTCGACCGTCGCATACGCGTACTGGTCGAGCTCCATCTCCGCGAGCAGCTGGAGGCTGGCGATGCGGATCTGCTCGTCGGCCTTGACGGCCCACGGGGCTCGGAACGACTCGCTGAGCGGGTGGTACTTCAGCTCACGGTCCATGCCGAGCATCAGGTGCTCGATGACGCTGCGGTCCTCGTGGAGGTTCAGGTTCTGGAACGTCCGTCCCACACCGACCATGGCGCGACCGCGGACGCTGCGCGAGGTGAGGTCCTCACCGTCGAGGTTCACCGCACCTTCGGCGGTGACCAACCCGCTGATCGCGTTGAAGAGGGTCGTCTTGCCCGCACCGTTCGGGCCGAGCAGGCCGAGGACCTGACCCGGCGGGATCTCGAGGCTGACCTCGTGCACCGCCACCAGGCCACCGAAGGCCACGCGGACCTGGTCGAGGTGCAGCGCGGCGCCGGGTTCACCCTCGAACGGCTCGGACGGCACGACCGGGGCCGAGACGGTGCGAGCACCCTTGCGGAGACGCCCCAGCAGGTGGCCGACACGTTCGGCGATCCCGACGAGTCCGTCGGGGAAGAAGATCACCAGCAGCAGCAGGATCGCTCCGTAGAGCATGCCCTCGTAGGCCTGCACGCCACGGAAGAACTCCGGCATCCCCAGCACGAACGCGGCACCGATGAGGGCACCGGCGCTGCGTCGCGCCCCGCCGATCACGACCAGCAGGAGGAACTGGATCGACAGGTCGATGCTGAAGTTCTGCGGGTTCACGTAGCCGATGGCGTGCATGTAGATGACGCCGCCCACCGCTGCGAACGCGGCGCTGATGCCGAAGGCGACGAGCTTCAGACGTCCGAGGCTGATCGCGCCGATCGCCGCTGCCGCGCTCTCGGAGGTGCGCAGGGCGTTCAGGCGCCGACCGGTGCGGCCGCACATCAGGTTGATCGTGATCCAGATCGCGAGCCCGACCAGTACGACCGAGACGCTGACCAGCGCCATCGGATCGGTCAGGGTGCTGCCGAAGAGACGCAGCGGCCCCGAGGTGAGACCGGCGCCTCCGCCGGACACCGAGGGGATCTCCATCAGGAGCTGCTGACCGGCGAAGTTGAGCGCCAACGTGGCGATCGCCAGGTACAGGCCGCCGACCCTCAACGATGGCAGTCCGACGAGCACGCCGATGCCGAAGCCGATGAGGATCGCGAGCGGTATCTCGGCCTCGAGCCCCAGCTGGGTGCGACTCGTGAGGTTGCCCGCGGTCAACGCGCCGACGGCGAAGAACATCGCCTGACCGAGGGAGATCTGGCCACCCGCTCCGAAGAGCAGGACCAACCCGAGGCCGACGATCGTGTACGCACAGATGAAGGCGAAGACGATCCGGTACTGGCTGAGCGACGGCGCGAGCATCAGCGCGCCGGCGACGCCCAGGACGATCGCGAGGTCCGAGGGTCGGAGCATGCGGTGCCACCAGACCGGCGCGCTGCTCGGTGCGGCACCCGACGTGTCGGTGGCGGTCGTGACGGAATCGGTGGAAGGAGTCATACCCGCTCGTTGCTCTTGGCTCGGGTGAACAAGCCGTTCGGACGGACCAGGAGGATCACCAGCACGATCAGGAGCGGCAGTGCCGCGGTGAGGGCACGCGGTGCGTAGCGGATCGAGAAGGCCTCGATGAGGCCGACGAAGAGTCCGCCGAGCACGCTGCCGCCCATGCTGGTGAGGCCGCCGAGGACTGCAGCGGTGAGTCCGTTGATGAAGGAGGGCTCCATGTAGCCCACCGAGAGGAAGAGGATGGGGGCGAGCACGATGCCGACCACACCTCCGACCGTCGTGGACAGCGCCCAGGTCATCCGTGACACCGCGGCGTTCGGCACGCCCATGAGCTCGACGGTGTCGCGGTCATCGGCGAAGGCACGCATCGCGAGGCCGAGCTCGGTGTTCTGGATCAGGTGCCGCACCGCGAGCAGCACGAGGATCACGACGACCATGATCACGACCGACCACCAGCTCAGGCGGACGCCGCCGGAGTCGATGGCGGTGCCGGCGATGGGCGGCGGGAAGGGGATCGGGTTCGGACCGAACACCCGCTCGGTGAAGTTGGCGAAGAAGCTGTCCAGGGCGAGCGTGGCGATGACGATCGCGAAGAACCCCGAACCGAGCAGCGGGCGTACGGCCAGCCGTTCGATGACGATGCCCAGCAGGAAGGTCGCGGCCAGCGCGGCGAGCGCTCCGAGTCCCCAGGGCAGGTTCCAGTTCGAGATGAACCAGTAGGTCATGAACCCCGAGAGCGCGGCGAGCGTCCCCTGGGCGAAGTTCACCACTGCTGCCGTCTTGAAGATCAGTGCGATGGAGAGCGCGATCAGCCCGTAGGCCAGACCGTTCTCCACGCCGACGATCAACAGCTGGATGATGTTGGACACCTTGTTCCTCCGATCGAACGGTCGACCGGCGGTGCGGGGGGGCACCGCCGGTCGTCCATCTGCGTTGTCGGCCCGGTCAGGACGTGGTGGGCGTCAGCCCTTGATCCAGTCCCCGACCTTGACCCACTCGTCGCCCTCGGCCTCGAGGAGCTGCACCGACTGGTTGCCCAGGTGGTCGTCCTCGGTGAAGGTCAGCGGAGCGGTGAGACCGCCGGTGTCGAAGTCCTTGAGCTTCTCGATCTCGGCGGAGAGCGTGTCGGCGTTGACGCAGTCGCCGGCGTTCTCGAGGGCCTCGCGCAGCACCAGGCCGCCGACCCACGAGATCGTCGCCGCGGTGCCGATCGACGCGTCGGGCTTGTAGGCCGTCACGGTGTCACGCAGCTCGGTCATGCCGGGTTCGGTCGACGTGGGCGAGTCGAAGAACACGCCACCCCAGTTGCCGTTGACCAGACCGGGAGCGAGCTCGAACACCTTGGTGCTGACGCCGCCGGCGGCCGGGATGAAGATCACGTCCTTGCCGGGGTTCATGCCGAGCTCGTTGGCCTCGGAGAGCAGCTTCGCGAACTGCGCGTCGGTCACACCGGCGTACATGACACCGGCGCCGGCCTCCTTGGCGGTGAGCAGCTGCGCCTTGAACGTCACCGAGCCACGCTCGTAGTTCATGTCGGCCACGATGTCGTCGCCCACGGCGCTGTCCTTGAAGCCCTGGGTCGTCTCCTCACCGTCGGGCGACGCGATCGTCATGACGGCGACCTTGCGGCCCTTGAACGGCTCGTTCTCGGCCATGAAGTTGCCGATCGCGGTCGTCTGCAGCAGGTTCGTCGTGGCGATCGAGAACACGTGGGGCCGGACCGGATCGGTCAGCGGCGTGCTGTTCGCGTACGGGAACAGGTACGGCGCGCCGGCCGCAGTGGTGATCGGCGCGATGGCGACGGCGTTGGCCGAGCCGAACGAGCCCCAGATGCCGAAGACCTTCTCGGTCTCGAGCAGGTACTGGATGTTGGTGACGTCCTTCTGCGGGTCGTTCACGCTGTCCTGGACCACGAGCTCGAGCTTGCGGCCGTTGATGCCGCCGTCCTCGTTCACCATCTCGATGAACGCTTCCTGGGCGTCGAGCTGCTCCTCGCCCAGGGTGGCGGAGGGGCCGCTCAACGGCAGAGATCCGCCGAACTTGATCGACGTGTCGGTCACGCCCGGGCCGTTCACGCAGGGCCCGGAATCGGTGCCACCACCGGTGTCGGTGTCAGCCGCCTCGTCGTCTGCTGCACACGCGGACATCCCCACAAGGGTGATGATCGCCAGTCCAGCCATCACTCGTCTTCCTACTGCCACTTCGACCTCCAGGAGTCGTGTCGGACATCTATTCGTATCATAATCATGAATTATTCGGTGTGTCGAGATTCACACTGACGGCGCCGCATCTCGGCGCACCGACCGGCTCAGCGCTCGTGGAACTCGATCCACGACGCCTCGCCCTCGGGGAGGTCCGCTCGCCGCGGCGCACCGGGCCAGCGGAGCCGGAGCTCATCGCCGAAGATCCCGGGGAGATCCGCGACCGGCGAGAAGTACAACGTGGCGATGCGACGACGGGCGATCATCCACCGGCCGTCACGGGCGTAGTCGTCGAGGTAGCGCAGGGCGACCTGGAACATCTCGCCGTCGATGGCGAGCTCGCTGTGACCGAGGATCGTCCCGGTGGCGACGTCGCCGTCGATCTCGTACAGCGACCCGTGGGGGTAGTGGAAGGTCGGTCCGTAGCGGCTGAGCCGCTCGGTGTAGAACTCCGCGATCGCGGCCCGTCCCGACACCGCCGCGTCGTTGTGGCCGAGCTGACCCTCCGGAGCGAAGCACTCCACGAGGTCGTCGATGCGACGGTCGTCGATCGCCATCGAGTAGCGCAGGTGCAGCTCGCGCAGCTCTTCGCGGTCGGTGAGCGCCCGGACCTGGCCGGCGAGGTCGTCGTCCTTCGCCGTCATACGGCGGTCTGTCCGCCGTCGACGGGCAGCGCGACGCCGGTGATCCACGTCGACTCGTCGCTCGCGAGGAAGACCGCCGCATCGGCGATGTCGATCTCACGACCGAGGCGACCCAGCGGGAAGCGCAGGCGTGCCTGCATCTCGAGGGTCTCCTCGACCGACTCGCCGGTGTCGACCCCGAAGCCGCCGCGCTCGGCATAGGTCTGGCGCACGAGCGGCGTGGGGACCGTGCCGGGGCAGATCGCGTTCACCCGGATCGACTGCGGTCCGTAGTCGGCGGCGAGCTGCCGCGTCAGCCCGATCACGCCGGCCTTGGCCGCCGCGTAGGGGGCGATGCCCGGGACACCCACGAGACCACCGACGCTGGCCATGTTGATGATCGAACCGCCGGCGCCCTGCGAGATCATCTGGCGGAGCGCGTACTTGTCGGTGAGGAAGACGCCGGTGAGCATCACGCCGAGCACGCGGTCCCAGGTCTCGAGCGTCGTGTCGGCGCCCGTGCCGACACCGGGGATGCCGGCGTTCGCGAACGACACGTCGAGTCCGCCGAAGGCGTCCACCGTCGCGGCGCAGGCCGAGGCGACCGAGTCCTCGTCGCTGACGTCCACCGCCAGGGCGAGCGCGGTGCCACCCGTGCCGGCGATCTCCTCGACGAGCGCCTCGACGGCGTCCAGATCTCGATCGAGACATGCGACCGACGCGCCTTCCTCCGCGAACCGGAGTGCGGCGGTCCGGCCCAGGCCGGAGCCGGCGCCGGTGATGAGCGTGCGCTGTCCTCGAAGTCGTCCGGTCATGTGGCGGTGAACCCTCCGTCTGAGATGAACGTGCCGCCCGTGACCCATGCCGAGTCGTCGCTGGCCAGGAACAGGGCGATGTTCGCGATGTCGCGCGGCTCCCCCATCCGGCCCAGCGGGTGGCGGGCGAGGGTGGCGGCGGTGGCGTCCTCGCTCGGCACGCCGAAGAGCTCGGCGCGCGCCTCGTAGGTGGCGTCCACCAACGGGGTCGGCACCGTGCCCGGGCAGACCACGTTGACGCGGATGCCATCGGGGCCGTAGTCGACGGCCATCTGACGACTCATCGACACGACGCCGCCCTTGGCCGCGGCGTACGCAGCGCCGGCCTTCGCCCCGCGCAGCGCGGCGATGCTCGCCTGGTTGATCACCGAGCCGCCCGTCTGCTGGGCGACCATCTGGCGGATGGCGTGCTTGGCGGTCAGGAAGACGCCGGTGAGGTTCACCGCGATGACGCGGGACCAGTCCTCGAGTGCGACGTCCGCGGCGCGGCCGACGATGTTGATGCCGGCGTTCGCATAGACGACGTCCAGTCCGCCGAGCCGGTCGACGACGCTGGCGGTCATCGCCTCGACGGAGGTCTCGTCCGAGACGTCCGCGGCGAGTGCGACCGAGCGCCCGCCGCCGTCCACGATCGTCGAGGCGGTCGACTGCGCGGCGTCCAGGTCCAGGTCGACGCACGCGACGTGCGCGCCCTCCTCGGCGAAGCGCAGCGCCGCGCCGCGGCCGAGCCCCGAGGCGGCGCCGGTGACGACGACCCGCTTGCCCTCCAGGCGGCCGCTCATGACGCCGCGTGGAGTCGGACGTCGAGCGACCCGGGCGAGCGGAGGTAGAAGCCGTGGTCCTTCGGACGACCGTCCGCGAACTCGATGCGCTCGAAGCGCTCGAGCAGGTAGCGCAGCATCTCGGCCATCTCGACCTTCGCGAGCAGCGAACCGGTGCAGGTGTGCACGCCGCCACCGAAGGAGCGTTCCGGTCCGACCTTCGTGAACTGGGCATCCGCGTTGTCGCGGAAGCGCGTCACGTCGAAGTCGTCGGGACGCTCGAACGCCGCCGGATCGTGGTTGGCCGCGCCGAGGACCAGGAAGAGGCGCTGGCCGGGAGCGATACGGACCCCGCTGAGCTCGACGTCGCGCCGGGCGTCGCGGATGGCGCCGTGCACCGGCGGTCGGTGACGGAGCCCCTCGGCCACCGCCGAGACGATCAGCTCCGGCTCCTCGCGCAGCAGCTGCCACTGGTCGGGCGCCTCGATCAGCTCGACCAGCAGGTTCACCATCGCCCGGTCGGTGGTCTCGATGCCCGCCGACATCAGGAAGGCGCAGAAGCTGCGCACCTCGTCGTCGGTGAGGCGCTCGCCCTCGTACTCCATCGAGACCAGGTCCGAGAGCAGGTCGTCGGTCGGCTCGGCGCGCTTCTCGTCGATCATCGGGGTGACGAACTCGAAGACCTCTTCACGTGCTGCGAGGCCCCGGGCGTGGATCGTCTCGTCGCCACGCACGTTCGAGACGCTGGCGGCGACGATCTTGTGGTACCAGTCGGGGAACGCCGTGGCCTCGTGCATCGCCATCAGCTCGCCGATGACCTCGAGCGGCACGATGCTGGTCATCACCTGCTTCAGGTCGACCACACCCGGCGCGTCGGGCACCTCGGCGCCGCAGCCCTCGACGAGCTGCACGACCAGGTCCCGCAGGTCGCTGCGCAGCTGCTTGGGGCTGCGCAGTCGCTTGGCCAGGATGGCCACCTTGCGACGGTGCTCGGTCCCGCTCATGTGGAGGATCGTGCGGCCGTAGATGGCGCTGCTCGACTTCTCGGCGAAGCGCGGACCGAAGTACTCCTCGTCCTCGAGCGCCCGGGTCACGTCGTCCCACCGGGTCACCACCCAGGCGTTCATCGCGGGGCTCCATGCGACGGGAGCCTCCTCGCGGAGTCTGGCGTACACCGGATAGGGGTCCGGCCCGTCCCCGTCGAGCAGGGTCTCGAGCTCTTCGACCGCCGGGTCGATCGTGGACATGTAGCGCTCCTTCTGTCGCACGCGCCGGGCCTCGGCGGTGGCGTGGGGTGCAGATGTGGTCCTGGGACCAGGTCGACCAGGGCCCGGTCGCTGTCGGTTCGATGTCGACCCCCCGGACCTTCGCCGACGACGATGCCGACGACTGGTGCGGTGGAGAGCGTGACAGGCTGTCCGAACCGGCGTCGCACGGCCCCCCGAGCGATCCATGCATATTGTTATCATGAATCGATCGGGCCGACAACAGCATCGGCCCGACCATCGAGTCAGGAGCTGCAGATGCCACGGGTCGAACTCTGCGACGAGGCCACCGGATCACTGATGCGCGGCAGCGCCGGCCCCGAGGCACGACGAGCGCTCATGCACCGCCCCTCCATGGCCCACGCCATCGGGATGTGGAACGACGCGGTGAACGACAGCCAGCTGCCGCCACGCCTGCACGAGCTGGTCCGCTACCGCATCGCCCTGTTCAACGACTGCACCAGGTGTCGTGCCTACCGCCGCGCGGACGGGGTGGCCGCCGGCGCAACCGACGACCTGCTCGCCTCGGTGGAGTCGTGGCGCACCGACCCCCGCTACGACGACCTCGAGCGGGCCGCGCTCGACTTCACCGAGCGCTTCATCTACGACCACTCCTCGATCGACGACGACCTGCTCGACCGGCTGCGCACCGGCATCGGGGACGACGGCATCGTCGATCTGGCAGCCTGCGTGGCCAAGTACCTGGCTGTGGGACGATTGATCGCCGTGCTCGACCTGGACCAGGACGTGAGCGGCGGCGTCGTGGTCACCTCGACCCCCTGAGCGCAGGTGTCGCCGTCGCCCACCGAGCGGGTCGGCGATGGACTGCTCCGGTTCGGCGATGGCTGTTCCGGTCAACGATGGACGGCGATCGATCTATGTGTATCGTTATCATAGATTATCGCCACTATGGAATGCGGCCCCGGCAGACGCTGCGGTCGCATCGGGGGACCGAACATGACCTTCTTGAACCTGGACGAGCGCTACGCCGCACTGCAGCGTGACGCGGCGGCGCTGGCAGAGCGCCTGGCGCCGATCGCGATCGAGGCCGACAACTCCAACGAGCTGCACGGCGGCGTCGTGGAGTTGGTGCGGGACAGCGGGTTGATGTCGCTGATGGTCCCCGCCGCGCACGGCGGCCAGGAGCTGTCGCTCGACCCGGTCGCGGTGTGCGTCGTGCGCGAGGCGCTCATGGGAGAGTGCTCGCACGCCGACTCGCTGTTCGCCCTGCAGGGCATCGGCAGCTTCGCCATCACCCGCGGCGGCACCGACGAGCAGCGTGCCGAGTGGCTGCCGCGTGTCGCCACCGGCGAGGTGCTCGCCGGACTCGCACTGACCGAGCCCGTCGCCGGCTCCGACCTGAAGAGCATCACCACGACGGTGACCGAGCGCTCCGGCGAGCTGGTCGTCAACGGCCACAAGGCGTTCATCTCGAACGCCGGCGCCGCTGGCTTCTACACCACGCTGGTGAAGGAAGAGGCCGGCCTGTCGGTCGTCCTCATCCCCGCCGACACCCCTGGCATCTCGACCTCACCCGCGCCGGAGCTCATCGCCCCGCACGTGCTCGGCGACGTGGTGTTCGACAACGTCGTGCTCCCCTCCTCGGCCCGCCTCGGCGAGCCCGGCAAGGGCCTCGACCTGGTGCTGTCCACGCTGGCCATGTTCCGCATCTCGGTCGCCGCCGCCTCGGTCGGCCTGGGTCAGACCGCCCTCGAGGAAGCCACCCGCCATGCGCGCACCCGCGAGCAGTTCGGCCGTCCGCTCAACCGGTTGGGTCCCGTCGCCGGCCTGCTCGCCGACAGCTGGGCCGACCTGGAGTCGACCCGCCTGCTGACCTACCGCGCCGCCGAGCTGGCCAAGGACGATCCGCTCGCCCACCTGGAGCACTCGTCGCTCGCGAAGCTGGCCGCGACCGAGGCGTGCTGTCGCATCGTCGACCGTTGCGTCCAGGTCATGGGCCGTTGGGGCATCATCCGTGACAGCCGCATCGAGCGTTGCTACCGCCAGGCCCGCCCCATGCGCATCTACGAGGGCGCCTCCGAGGTGCTGCGTCTGGGCATCTCGCGCCGCCTGTCCGAGGAGGTCATCTGATGGATCTGCAGTTGGATGGACGCGTCGCCATCGTCACCGGCGCCTCACGTGGGCTCGGCTGGGCCATCGCCACGGCCTACGCGGCCGAGGGCATGAAGGTCGTGGCCGCCGCCCGTTCGATCGACGCTCTGGAGCAGCTCGCCGCGGGCCGCCCCGAGTCGATCGCCGCGGTGCGGTGCGACATGTCGGACCGTGACGCCGTGGTGTCGCTGGTCGACACCGCGATCGAACGCTTCGGTCGCCTGGACGTCGTGGTGAACAACGCCGGCATCGCCCCGGCGGGCAAGTTCGTCGACATGCCGCTCGAGACCTGGGAGCAGGTCTTCGCGGTCAACCTGTTCGGCCCCGTCGCCCTCGCGCAGCGCGCCGGGCAGGTCTTCATCGAGCAGGGTCACGGCAAGGTCATCAACATCGCCTCGACCTCTGGCCTGCGCGGCAAGCCGATCCTGGCGGCGTACTCGTCGTCGAAGGGCTCGATGCTGCGCTTCACCGAGGCCGTCGCGGCCGAGTGGGCGCCGAAGGGCGTGCAGGTCAACGTGATCGCCCCCGGAGCCTTCGAGACCGACGCGCAGTCCGCGGTCACCGACGACCCCGAGATGCTGGCCGCGAGACTCAAGAAGATCCCCTCGCGACGCATGGGCCACATCGACGAGATCGGCCCCCTGGCCTGCTACCTGGCGTCGCCGCTGTCGAACTTCGTGACCGGCGCGACCTACGTCATCGACGGCGGAGAGGCGAACAAGCTGTGAGCACCACCGGCTCCCCCACCACCCGCACCCCCATCATCGATGCGCACAACCACGTGTGGCCCGACAAGGTCGCCGAGAAGGCGCTCGGCGGCAACATCCCCGACATGGAGGTGTACGGCGACGGCAAGGTCTCGGGTCTGCTGACGGTCAAGCAGGAGGCGGGCATCGACCTGTCGGTCTGCCTGGCCGTCGCGAACACCCCGGCGCAGGTCGAATCGGCGAACCGCTTCATCGGCGGGCTGGACCGGGACCACTTCATCCCCTTCGGCACGATCCACCCGGAGCTGTCGCCCGAGGAGAACCTGGCGCACCTGCGGGCCAACAAGGTCGAGGGAGTGAAGCTCCACCCGGTGTTCCAGAAGTTCCGCCTGGACGACCCGAAGCTGTTCGACGTGCTCGGCGCGCTCGCGGGTGAGTTCCCGACGATCATCCACGTCGGTGCCGGTGGTGGCGGTGACGGCAGCACCTGCACCCCCGCGATGCTGCGCGACATCGTGCTCGCGTTCCCCGAGCTCGACGTCATCGCCTGCCACTTCGGCGGCTACCACATGCTCGACGACGCAGAGCAGAGCGTCATCGGACTGCCGGTGGTGCTCGACACGGCGTGGCCGCCCTCGCTGGCCGCTCTCGACCCGGCGACGGTCCGGGACCTGATCCGCCGCCACGGCGTCGAGCGGGTCGTGTTCAGCTCGGACTGGCCGACGGCATCGCCGGCGGCCGAGGTCGAAGCGATCCGTGCCCTGGGCCTCGACGACGACGAGACCGCCGCCGTGCTCGGCGGCAACATGGCCCGACTGCTCGGACGCTGAGGCCGGCACCGTGAACGCGCCGACCGGGAACACGTCGACCGGGGACACGTCGACAGGGGACACGCAGGCCGTGAGCGACCGCCGGGTCGCGCTCGTCACCGGCTCCAGCCGGGGCATCGGGCGAGCGGTCCTCGAACGACTCGGCGACGACCACGACTGCGTGGTGCACTACCGCAGCGACCGCCACGCCGCGCTCGAGGTCGCCGCCGGCCTCGAGCGTCGCGGTCGACGCACCCTGGTGTTCCCCGCCGACCTGGCGTCGACCGAGCAGATCGCCGAGCTGCTGCTCGCGGTGCGCGAGGAGTTCGGGCGCCTCGACACGCTCGTCACCTCGGCCGCCGCGACGAAGTTCGCACCCGTGCTGAGCCTGGAGCCCCGCCACGTCGACCGCACCATGACCACCGTGGTGGCGAGCTACGTGCAGCTCGCTCGTGGGCTCGCCGAGCTCGTCCCGGGACCGGGTGGACGCATCGTCGCCATCGGTGGACTCGATGCCCGCTTCGCGCAGTCGGGCCACGGTCTGCTCGGCGCGGCCAAGGCGGCGCTCGAGGCGCTGACCCGCAGCGTCGCGGTCGAGCTCGCCCCGAAGGGTGCGACGGCGAACGTCGTCGTGCCCGGCGCGATCGACACCGACTCCCTCGACCTGTACTTCCGCGACGGCGAGGCCGGCGGTGACTCCCCCGCGCGTCGGGCGATGATCGACGGCACCCCGGCGGGTCGCCTCGGCACCCCCGCCGACGTCGCCGAGCTGGTCGCGTTCCTCGCCTCACCTGCCGGCTCGTTCATCACCGGCCAGGTGCTCGTCGCCGACGGCGGCGCCAGCGCCGAAGGCGGCGCGTGGTCGCAGTTCCGCGACCTCTGGTAGTCAGCGGCTGACGCCCAGCCGCGCGCCGGCACGGCGTGCGCGCCCGCGCTGCGTCGGTACACGTCGCACTCCCACTGACCGCAACACCACTACTGACCGCACCTCATGGCGGGCCCTTTCATGGCGGGACGGGTCCGGCTCGTTGGCGGTGGTGGCGTTGGCCCCAGAACCGGTAGCCCTCCGGTGTGGTCCAGATGGTCCAGCCGTCGTGGGTGAGCTCGAGGGTCCAGCCCTTGCGGTGTGCGACGCGGTGATGGCGTCGGCAGAGCAGCCCGAAGTTGACCAGGTCGGAGCGTCCGCGGTGCTTCTTCCAGTGTTTGATGTGGTGGGCGTCGAGCCATCCGTCGTGGGCGTCGCAGCCCGGGAAGGTGCAGCCGCCGTCTCGTGTGTCGAGCGCGTCGCGTTGTGCGTCGCTGGCGAGGCGCGTCGTCTCGGCCGTGGTCGAGCGGTACGCCCATGGAGTCGAGCAGCGTCGTGTGGAACGTCGCGTCGCACAGCAGGTGTTCGAGCATGCCCGCGGGGAGCGGGCCGAGCAGCCGGTGATGGATGCCCCACACCTCGAGGTGCTCGGGCAGCACGAGGTCGGCGCCTGCGGTGATGTCGGGGCCCGCTGCGCCGGCGTGGATGGCGAGGTGCGCCTCGACCTTGGGCTTCGTGGACGTGGCGGGGTCGGTGGCGAGCGCGCGTCGGGCCATCTCCTCGAGCGCCAACGCGAGCAACGTCGACCTCGGCGGGACGGGCAGCTCACCGCCCGAGACGTTGTGGTCCCGGGTGTACTGCTCGAACAGTTCGTCCGCGATCGACTGCAGGGTGTCGTGGATCGTGATGAACCGATCCGCGGTGAACTCGCCCCGCACCAATCCGAACCGGTCGGACTCCGAGAGGGTGAGCCGGTTCTTGAGCAGGTCGGCGTCGGGGTCGTGCGGGCCGTCCATGTCGGCCAGTCTCGCCCAACGCGCGGACGTGGTCCTTCCATCGGTCGAACACCATCGCCGAGGCCGCGTCGACCAGATCCGGGATGAGCTCGGACATCGCGTCGAGGTTGCGTTCGTTCACCGCCCCGGCGAACACCCGGGCGTGATCGACACCGATGCGCCCGTCGACCAACGCCTCGTCGACCACAGCGAGATCAGTGGCCAGTCGATTGGCGAGCGACAACCGCGCACGAGCGACCCCCGCCGGCAGGTTCGCGTGCTGGGCGAGCCACTTCGACGTCGTCGCACCCAACCGGATGTCGGTGTGACGACGACGATCCAACTCGGCCAAGGCGTGTGCCTCGGCCGCGTCGACCGACGGAGCGGGCACGCTCGAGCTGCAACGTCATGACCGCGCAGCGCCGGCGCCGTCCAAGCGAGCCGACCGGCACCGCCGATGCGACCTGCAGGGCGTGCACCGCAGCGTCGGCACACGCGCCCAGCAACACCTGCGGTGAGCCAGGATCGTCGGCCACCTTTTCCTCAGGGATCGTTGCTGCATCGAACATACGTTCGAGCATAACGAGCCGCGCTGACACTGAAGGGGGCCGCTCCCCCTGGCCAGTTGTGGGGGGCGCTACGTCGGGCACGACGAATCCGTCGCCGAGCGGCGTACCGGCGGGGAACAGGTGCGGCCCGTCGTCGGCGGTCCCGGGGCCGTCGGCCGGCTCGACGCCGGGGTCACCGCACGCGGCGACGACCAGGACGAGCACGGACCACGCCATCCACCGAAGCCTTCCCACAGCGAGGACCGCGGGTTCGTCGAGCGGCTCGAGCTGTCCACCACCCTGGGCTACCGCCACGCCCACGAACCCGGCGCCCGCGGCAGCATCTCGCTCGAGCGGCTCCCGGCGGGCGAGGTCGTCGGACCGTCCGGTGGGCATCCGGTCCCGGCCGAGCCGATCGCTCCGTTGCCGGACGACTGGGCCACCGACGACGGCCCTCCGCCGCCGGACCTCGCCGCCGGTGATGCGCTGGTGCCCACCGACGACCCCGACATGTGGCAGTACTGGGCACCCCGACTCGTCGAGGGCTCACGTCTCGTGATCCCGACCCGCACCCCGGTCTGCCAGGGCGGTTTCGCTGCCGTGCTCGACGTCACGGGCGATCCCGACGAGGTGATGGCCGGCTACGTGGAGCAGCTCAGGGAGTCGTCTGCCGAGTTCGGACTGCCGCCCACGACGACCGAGGGCACGCTGTTCGATCGTCGTGTGGTCCACTCGGTCTCGTCGGTCGACGGCACCTCGCTGCACGCCATCATGGTCGTCGGCCTCGACGGCGAACCGACCCGGCTGAACTACTCCACCTGCTCGGGCTGAGCGCGACCGGACACACCGAGGGGCCGGACGCGACCGAGGGCCCGGACGCGACCGAGGGGGCCGGGCTGGGCCCGACCCCCTCGTGTCGCAGTGCTCGTGGTGCAGCCGACGGGCTACTCCGAGAAGCGCTGGAAGTCGCCGACCGGCGTCCACACGCCGTCGACCATCTCGACCTGCAGCATCGAGGAGTTGCCCAGGTGCTGATCGGCGCTGAAGGTGATGTCGTCGGTGAGCCCACCGGTGTCGAACGCCTCGCCGCTCTCGAGCGCGGTGCGCAGCGTGTCGGCGTTCAGGCACTCGCCGGCACGGTCGATGGCCTCGGCCAGGATCATCCCGCTGGCCCAGGCGTGCACCGCGTGCGTGCCGACCTTCTCGCCGTCGAGCGCGTCCTCGAGCTCGGTGAGGCCTTCGGCGTCACCGTCGGGCAGTGCCACGAACACGCCACCCATGCTGCCCTCGGCGAGCTCGGGTGAGGTCAGCTCGACGACCGCGGGCGTCACGACGCTCACGGCGCCGTAGAAGGTGACGTCCTTCAGGCCGATCTCCTCGGCCTCGGTCAGCAGCTTGGCGAACTGGGCGTCGTTGATGCCTGCGTAGACGAAGTCGGCGCCGGCTTCCTTGAACGACAGCAGCTGCGCCTTGAACGTCGGTGAGCCCGGCTCGTAGGTCTGGCTCGACACGATGTTCTCGGCGGACGCACCGTCCTCGAAGCCGGCCGCGGTCTCGGCGCCGTCAGGTGAGTTGATCACCATGAGGCCGACCTTCTTGTCGGCCAGTTCCGGCTCGTTCGCCAGGTAGTCCGACAGGATGCGGGTCTGCAGGTACGCAGGCGTCGCGATCGAGAAGGTGTTCGGCTGCGCCGGCTCGGTGAGGGTGCGACCGAGGGCGAACGGGAAGAGCAGCGGGACCTCGGCCTTCTCGGCGATCGGCTGGATCGCCGAGGCCGCGGCGGAACCGACGTTGCCCCAGAGGGCGAACACGCCTTCACGCTCGACCAGGTACTGGGCGTTCGCGGCCGCCTTCTGCGGGTCGCCGACGTCGTCCTGGGTGACGAGCTCGATCTGGCGACCGTGGATGCCGCCGTCCGCGTTCACCTTGTCGACGTAGGCCTGCTGCCCCGAGAGGTGGGCCTGGCCGGTGGTCGCCGCAGGGCCGCTGAGCGGGGTGGTCACGCCGATCTTGATGGTCGAATCGCTGACCCCCTGACCGTTCTCGCAGTTCTCCGCCGACGTGTCGCCCTTCGCCGCCGACGTGTCAGCCGACTCGTCGTCAGCGGCACAGGCACCCAGCGCCACGAGCGAGGCGGCGAGCCCCACGTTGACCAATCCCGAACGAACTCTCACGTGTCTGTCTCCTCGATGTGCCGACGACCCTTGGCCGTATTCATGATCATCATAACCATAGTTCGTGAGTGCACTCCGTCACACCCTTGACGGTCAGACGGGCAAACTCATGCTTATAGTTATAAGGAATAGCCATCGAAGGAGACACCGTGACGTCGATCCAAGAGATCCACGAGCCCCCGTACATCGCCGACATGACGAAGCTCACGTCCTTTGCGGAGATCGACGAGGTCCTGCGCTCGAAGGACTTCGCGCAGGGGTCCCACCGCGAGAGCCACGCCTTCCTCGGCGAGTCGATCCTGCTGCTCGACGGCGACGAGCACTTCGACCGGCGACGCCTGGAGTCCGGGCTCTTCACGAAGCAGGCACTCGCCTACTACGAGCACCACGCGCTGGTGCCGGTGATCGATCAGGCCATGAAGGAGTGCGACGACCAGCGCGGCGAGGACGGCGTCGTCCGGGCGGACCTCGTGCCCCTCTCCCGCACGATGCTCCTGCGCATCGCCGCGGCGGTGACCGGCATCGACGGCGTCGACACGCCCGAGTCGACGGAGCGGTTCCGTTGGATCGTCGAGGAGTTCGGATCGGCGGTGACCGTGGAGTGGTCCACCGAGGACCACGACGCGGTGATCGCGGCCGGCCTCGAGGTGAGGACCGCGTTCGAGCGCGAGTTCTGGGACCCGTCGGTCGCCCGCCGACGCGAGCTGATCGCGGAGCACCGCGCCGGGCGCCTCGATGCCACGGAGCTGCCGCGCGACCTCATCACGACGCTCTACCTGAACTGGGAGGACGGCTGGGACGACGAGCTGCCCCTGCGTGAGGGCACGCTCTACCTGGTCGCGGCGACGCAGACGACCACCCACGCGGTCCCCCACATCGTGCGCCACCTCCTCGAGTGGCTCGATCAGCACCCCGAGGACGAGCACCTGCGCACCGACCGGGACTTCCTCCGCAAGGCGTCCCAGGAGTCCATGCGGCTCCACCTGCCCGCGCCGTCGCTGCTGCGGTACGCGACGGCGGAGGTGACCCTGTCCAGCGGAAGGGTCATCAAGGAGGGCGAACGCGTGGCGTGCCTCTTCACCCCTGCGAACCGCGACACCGAGCTCTTCGGCGAGGACTCGGCCGACTTCAACCCGTACCGCGAGGTGACCGGCCGCACGAAGCCGTGGGGCCTGACCTTCGGTGGCGGTGAGCACCTCTGCATCGGCCGCCCGCTCGTGACGGGGCTCTCGAGTCGCAACCCTGACGAGCCCGGCACGATCGGCACCGTGTTGAACATCCTGCTCACGCTCGTCGAGTCCGGCGTGCAGCTGGACCCGGAACGGGCGCCCGAGTACATGGCGACGTCGCACCACGACGCCTACGAGACGTTCCCCGTCGTCCTGGTGAACCGGTGAGCGGCATGCGCGTCGAGATCGACGGCGAGAACTGCCAGGGCGCCGGGTTCTGCGTCCGCGTCGCACCGCAGGTGTTCCGGATGGGCGACGACGGCATCGCCGTCGTGGTCACCCCGGACGTCGACCCGGACCACGAGGACGCCGTCGACGAGGCCGAGCGACTCTGTCCGGTCACCGCCGTGATCGTCGACCCCTGAACGCCGGCCCCCTGAGCCACACACCCCCTGAGAGATGGAGCACCACATGGACCAACAGGACGACATCCTCCGACGGCTGCGCAGGATCGAGGACCGCTTCGAGCTCGCCGATCTCGTCGCCCGGTACGGGCAGCTGCTCGACGACCGGGACCTCGACGCCGTCGCCGAGCTCTACTCGACCGACTCGTCGTTCGACAGCCTCTCGGGACCCGTCAGCGGGCGCGAGGCCGTCGTCGGCTACTACGCGGAGCGTCTCGGAGCGGGTGGGATCACCTACCACTATCCGCACAGCCAGGTCATCACGTTCGTCGACGGCGACACCGATGCACGGCACGGGCACGGCCACCGGCGTGGTGCACGCGCACGCCGAGATGGAGATCGACGGGATCACCCTGATGATCGCGCTGCGCTACCTCGACGAGTACGTGCGGGAGGACGGCGCGTGGCGCTTCCGGTCCCGCCGGGCCCAGCAGCTCTACGCGCTGCCCCACGACGAGCTGTCGACCGCGATGGCGGGCACCGACCGCAAGCGCTGGCCCGGCATGGAGCCGATGGCCGCGGACCTGCCCGAGTCGCTGCCGACCTGGCAGGCGTTCGTCGAGGCACACCCCCGTCCGTGACGCCGGCACGCTGACGAAGAACCCGGGCCTGCGGCGCTCTCCACGGGGGAGGGGTCGAGCGCCGTCAGGCCCGGGGCTGAGCCGGCACGAGGAGTGGGGGTCAACTCGGCCGGAACAGAACGGTGATCAGCTCTGGCGGTCCGCCATCAGCGTGAGCAGCGAGTCGAGCTCCAGCTCGGCGCCGACCGCGACGGGCACGTCCTGGCTCTTGCGCAGGAGCTCCTTGGCGTAGCGGAGCGCACGGGAGGAGTTGGCGGCGATGGCGTGGGCCATCTCCGAGGCCGCTGCGTCGAGCTCGGCGATCGGCACGCTGCGGTTCACGAGGCCCCACGACTCGGCCTGGGCGGCCGAGAGGCGCAGACCCAGGTAGAGCATCTCGGCGGCACGGGCGGAACCGACCAGGCGGGGCAGGCGCTGCGTGCCGCCGCCGCCGGGGACCAGTCCGTGCACCAGCTCGGTCAGTCCGAGCTGCGCGTGGTCCGCGGCGATCCGCAGGTCGCAGGCGAGGGCCATCTCGAGTCCGCCGCCGAGCGCGTAGCCGTTGATGGCGGCGATGGTCGGCTGGGGCAGCGCGGCGAGCTGTTCGATGTCACGGCTCGCCCGCAACCGGTCACGGCGCTGCGCCGCGGTCTCCGGGTCGCCGGCCTCCTTCAGGTCCATGCCGGCGCAGAAGAACTTCTCGCCGGAGGCGCTGAGCACGACCACGGCGATGTCCGGGTCGTCGGCCAGCCCGCTCCAGATCTGCTTCAGCTCCTGGCGCATGCGCTGGTTCCGGGCGTTCGCGGCATCGGCACGTTCCAGCCGCACGACGGCGACCGGGCCGTCGAACTCGACCGAGGTGGCCTCGAGATCCGTCGCCCAGGCGCGTGCGCCGGTCCCGTCGCTCACGAAGGGCTCCCATCGTCGATCTTCTTGCCGTCCGCGTCGTAGCGGTAGATGCCCTCGCCGGTCTTGCGACCGAGGCGGCCGGCGGCGACCAGGTTCTTCAGCGTCGGCGTCGCCTTGAAGCGCTCACCGAACGACGTCTCGAGACCGCCGAGTGCGTGCAGGTAGGTGTCGAGCCCGTTGAAGTCGCCGAGCTCGAGGGGCCCCATCGGGAAGTTCAGACCCAGCTTCAACGCCTTGTCGATGTCGGCGGGGCTGGCGACGCCCTCCTCGAGCATCCGGAGGCACTCGAGACGGACGATCGCCGAGATGCGCGACGTGAGGAAGCCGGGGCTGTCCTTGCGGCAGACCACCGTCTCCTTGCCCAGCCCCTGCGCGAACGCCTCGGCGATCGCCAGGGTGTCGTCGCTGGTCTGCAGGCCGCGCACCAGCTCGACCAGGCGCATCAGCACCGGCGGGTTGAAGAAGTGCGTGCCGACCACGCGGTCCGCGCGGTCGCCGAGCGCCGCGCCGATCGCGGTGACCGAGAGCTGCGAGGTGTTGGTCCCGAAGATGCAGTGCTCGGGCGCGGTCGCGGCCGCGGCGAGGAACACCTCGTGCTTCACGGGCAACTGCTCGAGCACCGCTTCGATGACGACGTCGGCACCCTCGGCGGCGTCGCCGATGGTGTCGGCGGGCACGATGCGGGCCAGGGCGGCATCCGCGTCGTCGCGCGACACCTTGTCCTTCGCGACGAACTTGTCCAGGCTCGCAGCGGTGGCGGCGAGGGCACGATCGACGGCACCGTCGACGGCGTCGACCAGGCGGACGTCATGTCCTGCCGACGCACTGATCTGCGCGATGCCGGCACCCATGGTGCCCGCCCCGATGACTGCGACTCGCATCCGTTTCCTCCTGTGTCCGCGGCCTTCGGCTCGCGGGTGTGAGAGGGGTGACCGGCGCGCCCCATCCTGGTACGCCGGTCACCCCGGTCCTTGGTCAGGACTCCTTGCGGAGTCCCAGCGACATCTCGCCGATCAGGGCGCGGTGCAGGTCGTTGCTGCCCTCGACGATCTGGAGCACCTTCGCGTCGCGGAGGTGGCGGCCGACCGAGTACTCCGGCGACACGCCGTAGGCCCCGTGGATCTGGAAGGCGTCGGTCGCGCTGCGGAACGCGATGTCGCTCGCGTACATCTTCGCCATCGAGGTCAGCTTCCGGGCGCGTTCGCCGCGGTCGAGCGCCTGGGCGGCCTTGGCGACCAGGAGGCGAGCCGTCTCGACGCCGACCTCCATGTCGGTCACCTTGGACTGCACGATCTGGAACTCCGAGATCGGGTGTCCGAAGGCGTTGCGTTCCACCGCGTAGTTCGTGGCCTCGGTCAGACAGGCCTGGGCGACGCCGACGGCGCGGGTGGCGACGCCGAGGCGGCCTCGCTCGACGGCGGTCATCGCGACGGAGAACCCCTGGCCCTCTTCGCCCAGCAGTGCGTCCGCGCCCACGCGGACGTCGTCGAGGATGACCTCGCCGGTGCAGATCGGCCGGAAGCCGAACTTGTCCTTGTACGGGAACAACCCGAGGCCGGGCGTGTCGATCGGGATCACGAATGCCGTGACCCCGCGGTGGCGCAGTGCACGGTCCGAGGTCGCGAACGTCACCAGGAACGAGGCGATGTCCAGGTTCGAGATCCAGGCCTTCGACCCGGAGATCACGAACTCGTCGCCCTCTCGGCGGTAGGTCGTCTGCATGCCGGCGACGTCACTGCCCGAGCCGGGCTCGGTCACGCCGGCGGCGCCGAACATGGTGCCCTCGGCCAACGGACGCAGCCAGCGCTCCTTCTGCTCCGGCGTGCCGAAGTCGGCGATGCTCGCCCCGACCAGGCCCGACGGCATGGACAGCAGGCAGCCCATGATGTTGCAGACCTTGGAGATCTCCTCGATGAAGGACGCGAAGGTCACGAAGTCGAGACCGGCGCCGCCTTCCTCGACGGGCACCGTGCCACCGAAGAACCCCAGCTCGGCCATCTGCGCGAGCAGATCGTCGGGCAGCTTCTCGGCCTGGTCGTAGTCCATGACCCGAGGCGCGATCTCCTTCCGAGCGAACTCTCCGGCACTCTTGATCAGTTGCTGCGCCGACTCGGGATCGATGGCCACGAGCCCTCCTATCTGTACGAACGATTATAAGGGTTGTTGCAGCGATGGGAGGGTCCCCACCGACCGCATCGGTGGCTCGTGTCCGTCCACTGCGGGACAGGTCGAACAGACCCCGCCTGCTACTTCGAGACGAACTGCGTGGTGAGCTGCTCGGCCGTGGGGTGCATGACGCCCTTGTTGCGAAGGCGCTCCGCCGACTTCCAGAGCAGGTCGGCCTCGCTGGTCTCGGCGCGCAGCGCCTTGACCGTCGAGTCCTCCTTGCGGCGGTGCTGGAACGGATCCCAGCGGAAGTGCCGCAGCGCGTTCTGGTAGGTGATCTTGTCGACCTCTTCGCGCGTCAGGTACGGCAGCGAGGGGGCGAAGCTCTCGGGAGCGGCCGGCCAAGAGCTGTCGGAGTGGGGGTAGTCCATCTCCCAACAGATCATGTCGACGCCGATCTCGTCCTTCAGGATCAGACCGGGGCGGTCCTCGATGAAGCACGAGATCACGTGCTCCTTGAAGACGTCGCTCGGGAGCTTGTCGCCGAAGTCGGTGCCGGTCCAGTGACGGTGGTGGCGGTAGACGTAGTCGACGCGCTCGAGGAAGTACGGCAGCCAGCCGATCCCGCCCTCGGACAGGGCGACCTTGAGGTCCGGGAAGTCCCGCAGGAACGGGCTCCACACGATCTCGGTCGCGGTGCTCAGCAGGCTGAGCGGCGCCAGGGTCTGCGAGGTCTCGATGACCGAACCGGGCGACGTCGCCGGCAGGCTCGACGAGGAGCCGAGGTGCAGGCAGACGACGGTGCCCAGGCGCTCGCACTCGGCCCAGAACGGGTACCAGTGACGGTCGTGCAGCGGCGGCAGTCCCAGCTTGTGGGGATCCTCGGAGAAGGTCACCGCGTGGCAGTCCTTCGCATCGAGACGGCGCACCTCGGCGGCCATCAGCTCGGGGTCCCACAGCGGCACGATGCCCAGCGGCATGAAGCGGTCCGGGTGCGAGGCGCACCAGCCGTCGATGTGCCAGTCGTTGTACGCCTGCAGGACGGCCAGGCCGAGCTCCTTGTCCTTGGAGCGGAAGAAGCGCTGACCGCAGAACTGCGCGTAGCTCGGGAAGCTCAGGGAACCCAGCACGCCGGCGACGTTCATGTCGTCGACCCGGGCGTCGGGATCCCAGCAGCCCTTGCGCATGTCCTCGAGGCGGTCGGGCTCCAGGCCCCACTCCTCGGGCGGCCGGCCGACCACCGCGTTGAGCCCCATCGAGTAGATCTCGGTGCCCTCGTAGGTCCAGGCCTGGGCGCCGTCGGGCCGCGTGATCACCTTGGGTGCGCGGTCCGCGAACTTCGCGGGCAGCCGGCCGTCGAACATGTCGGGCGGCTCGATGATGTGGTCGTCGACGCTGACGAAGATCAGGTCGTCGAGCACGCCCGAGGTGTCGAGCATGTCGGCGAAGCTGCCCGCGTCATGGGTTGCCGCATCGTCGGTTGATTCGTTCTCGTTCACCGTCGTCCCCTTTGGTGAGTCGACCTCGGATGGAAGCGGGTGCCGTGCGGCACGGAGCCGGGTCGGTACTAATCATTATACTAGATTATCGCGAGCGCAAGTCTCCCGAAGAATGATCAGCCGAGCGGGCCGGGGCGTGGGCCGGCGCGCTCGGCCTCAGAGCGCTTCGATGATCGTGGCGTTGGCCATGCCGCCGGCCTCGCACATGGTCTGCAGGCCGTAGCGGCCGCCGCTCTCGCGGAGTGCGTGGATCATCGTGGCCATCAGGCGGGTGCCCGATCCGCCGAGCGGGTGGCCGAGCGCGATCGCGCCGCCACGCGGGTTGAGCCGCGCCGGGTCCGCGTCGAGCTCCGCCTGCCAGGCGAGCGGCACCGGGGCGAAGGCCTCGTTGACCTCGTAGTGGTCGATGTCGCCGATCGACATGCCGGCACGCTCGAGCACACGCCGCGTGGCCGGGATGGGACCGCTCAACATCATGATCGGGTCGTCGGAGACCACCGACATGGCCACGATCCGAGCGAGGGGCTCCAGCCCCAGGTCCGAGGCGAGCTGCTCCTCCATGACCAACAGCGCGCTCGCGCCGTCGGCCAGCTGCGAGGAGTTGCCGGCGGTGACGCTCCACTCGATCTGCGGGAAGCGCTCGGCCATCGCCGGGTCCTCGAAGGCCGGCTTGAGCTTGGCGAGCCCCTCGGCCGTGGTGCCGGCTCGGATGGTCTCGTCGACGGTGACCTCGACGGTGCTGCCGTCGTCGTGTTCGGCCAGGACGGGCACGATCTCGGCGTCGTAGGCGCCCGACGCCGTGGCCTCGGCGGCGAGGCGCTGGGACCGCGCGGCGTACTCGTCCTGCGTGTCGCGGTCGAGCTTCCACTTCGCGGCGACCAGCTCGGCCGAGATGCCCTGGGAGACCAGGCCGCCGTAGCGGGCCTGCGCGGAGGGTCCGAACGGGTCGGCACCCATGCGGGCGGTGCCCATCGGCACCCGGCTCATGCTCTCGACGCCACCGGCGACCGCGACGTCGTAGGTGCCGGCGATGATGCCCTGCGCGGCGAAGTGCAGCGCCTGCTGCGACGACCCGCAACGGCGGTCGATGGTCACCGACGGCACGTGCTCGGGCAGGCCGGCTGCGAGCCACGCCCACCGCCCCGGCGTGCCCGCCTGGTCACCGGCCTGGCTGACGCAGCCGATGAGCACGTCCTCGACCAACCCGGGGTCGATGTCGTTGCGGGCCATGAGCCCGCCCAGGACCTGACCGAGCAGCTCGACGGCGTGGATGCCCGACAGCGCCCCACCCGGCTTCCCCTTGCCCGTCGCGGACCTCGCCGCATCGACCACCACCGCACTGCGGACTGCGCCCATCGATCACTCCTCGAGATTGAGACGTCCGTACGACGCTACACGCAGTCCGCTAATCCATGCGCATGGATTGCGAGGCGTCAGGTGCGGATGAGGATCTTGCCGGTGTTGGCACCGGTGAACATCGCGTTGAGCGCGTCGACCGACGCCGGCAGTCCGTCGAACCAATGGGCGGTGTGGCGCAGACGGCCCTCGTCGACCCACGTCCGCAGCTGCTCGCCGATCTCACCGAAGCGGGGCACGTCGTCGAGGGCGAGGAAGCCCGTCATCGATGCCCTCATCTGGATCAGGTTCAGGTAGTTCGACGGTCCGGGCGCCTTGGCGGTGTCGTTGTACCCGGAGATCGCGCCGCACAGGACGACGCGTGCGTGCATCGCCAGACGGGCCAGGACCGCGTCGAGCACGGTGCCCCCGACGTTGTCGAAGAACACGTCGACCCGGTTCGGCGCCAGCTCCTTGAGCCGTGCAGCGACGTCGTCGCGGCGGTGGTCGATCGCGCCGTCGAGGCCCAGCTCGTCGATCAGCCAGGCGCACTTCTCGGGCGACCCGGCGATGCCGATCACTCGGGCACCCTTCAGCGCGGCGAGCTGCGCCGCGACGCTGCCCGTCGCGCCGGCCGCGGCCGAGACGACCACCGTCTCCCCCGCCTGCACACGCCCGACCTCGACCATGCCGATGTAGGCGGTGCAGCCCGTGGACCCGTACAGGGCCAGGTAGCCGGCGACGTCGTAGTCGGGGTCGGGCGCCGACAACCACGTGGTGAAGTAGTCGTCGCGCACGATCGAGTACTCCTCCCACGCGGTCAGCGAGGTGACGACGTCGTCGAGCCCGAACCGTTCGGAGCACGATGCGACGATGCGTCCCGCGGAGGAGCACCGGACCGCCTCACCGAGCTCGACCGGCGGCAGGTAGCCGCGGGCGGGGCTGAGCCACGACCGCACCGACGCGTCGACGGCGAGCACCTCGTTGTGCAGCAACGCCTCACCCTCGCCCGGCACCGGCAGGGGCACCTCGACCAGCTCGACATCGTCCCAGGTGAGCAGACCTTCGGGGCGGCGGCGCAGCACGATCCGCTGCATCGTGGCGGGCAGTGAGGGGTCGGTCATCGAGCCACGGTAGCCAGCGCGACCGCCCGGGGGACCCCTTCGCGCCACCACCTACACTGGTGTGTCGCGGCGTCGTCAGCCACTGCGCCTGCGGTCCCGCCTTCGTAGCTCAGGGGATAGAGCAACCGCCTCCTAAGCGGTAGGTCGCTGGTTCGAATCCAGCCGAGGGCACCACCCGTCCGGCGTCGGGACAGGCCGTCGACCGGACAGGCAGCTTCGGGACGAGACAACCAGGAGGCCGTCATGCGCGTCGTCATCATCGGAGGTCACGGCCGGGTGGCCCTGCGCCTCGCACGGCTGCTCACCGCCCGGGGTGACTCGGTCACCTCCGTGGTCCGCAACCCCGACCACGTCACCGACGTGGCCGCGACCGGGGCCACCGCGCAGATCGCGGACGTCGAGTCGCTCTCGACCGACGAGCTCAGCGAGGTGCTGCAGGGTCACGACGCGATCGTGTGGTCCGCCGGCGCCGGCGGTGGCGACCCACGACGCACCGCAGCGGTCGACCGCGACGCGGCGATCCGATCGATCGACGCGGCCGCCGCCGTCGGCGTCCACCGCTACGTGATGGTGTCGTACTTCGGCGCGGGTCCCGACCACGGCGTGCCCGAGGACAACAGCTTCTACGCCTACGCCCAGGCGAAGGCCGCCGCGGACGCCCACCTGCGCGCGAGCGAGCTCGCCTGGACGGTGCTCGGCCCGGGCACGCTGACCGACGAGCCCGGGACCGGTCGGATCCACGTCGGAGCCGGCGCGTCGTCCCACGAGGTCCCGCGGGACGACGTCGCCGCGGTCGTGGCCGAGACGCTGCTGCTGCCCGGCACCGAGCGGCGGACGATCGACTTCGTCAGCGGCGAGACGCCGATCGCCGACGCGCTGGGCTGACGGCCTGCCCGCCCGAGCAGGACCGCTCGCCGTTACGGTGAGCGCATGCTCGAAGGCCCCAGGATCGAACCACTCGCCGCTGCCGTCCGTGAGGGGGCGGTCTCTCCGACCGAGCTCGTCGAGGAGAGCCTGGCGCGCATCGCGGCGTCGAACGACGAGCTCAACGCCGTCGTCACCCTGCATCCTGACGACGCGCTCGCTGCGGCCGCCGAGCACCCCCGCACCGGAGCGCTCGCCGGGCTGCCCCTGCTGGTGAAGGACATGGCGCGCTGTGCGGGTTCACCGACGACCTTCGGGTCCTCGCTCTTCGCGGACGCCGAGCCCGACACCGTCGACGACATCGTCGTGGCACGGCTCCGCAACGCGGGCGCCATCGTGGTCGGCCGTACGAACTCACCGTCGTTCGGTCACGCGCCGTTCACCGCGAACGAGGTGTTCGGCGCGACGCGGAACCCGTGGAACACCGACCGCTCGCCGGGCGGCTCCAGCGGCGGGTCCGCTGCGGCGCTCGCCGCAGGTCTGGCCCCGATCGCGACGACGTCCGACGGCGGCGGTTCGGTGCGGATCCCCGCGAGCTGCTGCGGCCTGGTCGGCTACAAGCCGACCCTCGGCGCGATCGGACGCAACCTGCTGCCGCGGTGGATCGAGTTCTCGACCCAGGGAGTGACCGCGTCGACCGTCGCGGACGTCGACTACCTGGCCCGGATCGTGCTCGGCCCCGCGGCGGGCGACTGGACCTCTGCGCCGGCGGGCACGGTCGCGCTCGCGCCGTCGGTCCCCTCGCGGGTGCTGGCCTGTCGGACCTTCCGGGCCGATCTCGATCCCGTCATCGAGGCCGCCTACGACGAGGCCCTCGACACGCTGCACGCCGCGGGTCTCACCGTCGAACGGATCGCCGCCCCCTCGGACCCGAGCGCGGTGGCCGACTGGTTCGTCATGTCGTGCGCCGAACTCGCCCAGAGCCTGGGCGAGTACCGCGACCGCTGGGAGACCCTCGACGAAGGGCTCCAGGAGAAGCTGCGATTCGGCGCGCAGGTCCCACTCGACGACTACCTCGCCGCGCAGCGACGCCGTCACGACGTGGGCGCACGCATCGACGGAGCACTCGGCCACGACGCGGTGCTCGCCCTGCCCACGATGAACGTGCAGAGCTGGGGACCCGAGGAGTCACCGTCGTGGGACGCCGGGTCGGTCACCGGCGACGCGACGATCGCCACGAACACGCCGGAGCTCAACGCGACCGGCCACCCCGCGGTCTCGGTCCCGCTCGGCCTCGACGACGTCGGCGTGCCGTTCGGGCTGCAGGTCGTCGCCCCACGGTTCGCGGACGGGCTCGCGCTCGGTGTCGCCGGCACGCTCGAACGGCTGCGTCCCTGGGCGCTCACCGCGCCGGGCTACTCGCCCTTCGGTCTCGCCGACTGAACGTCACGAGCCACTAGCGTGGCCCGGCCGTCGCGCCGCGACGGCAGACCCAGCCGCCGATCCCGTGGCTGACAGGCCACCAGGAGTACCTCAGTGCTGATCCTCGCCATCCTCGCCTTCGGAATGCTCGTCGGCTGGCTCGCCCAGATCGTCGTCGGCGGCTCGACCAAGCCGAACGCCCAGTCGCTCGTCGCCGGCCTGCTCGGCTCGCTCGTCGGCGGCACCCTGGCGAGCCTGCTGTCGGACGAGGACTTCAAGCTCCAGTTCAGCGGCATCATCGGTTCGTTCGTGGGAGCGGTGATCGTGGTACTGATCTGGAATGCGATCGCCGCACGCAAGTGATCCACCGTCGTTGACAGGAGCTCGTCCGTGACCGGAGCCTGCCCTTGACCGACCAGGTCGACGCCGTCGTCGTCGGCGCCGGGCCCAACGGGCTCGTCGCCGCCCTGACCCTGGCCCACGCCGGGTGGAAGGTCCTCGTCCTCGAGGCCAACGACCGGCCCGGCGGCGGCACGCGGTCCGAGGAGCTCACGCTTCCCGGCTTCGTGCACGACGTCTGCTCGGCGATCCACCCGCTCGGCATCGCGTCCCCTGCGCTGCGGGACCTGCCACTGGAGCGCGCCGGGGTCCGCTGGATCCAACCCGACGCTCCGCTCGCGCACACGCTGCGCCCCGAGCGCGCCGTGCTGCTGGAACGCTCCCTGGATCGCACCGTCGAGGGCCTCGGCACCGACGGCCCCGGCTGGCGGCGCCTGATGGGCCCGTCGGTCCGAGCCGGCTACGCACTGTCGGACTCGCTGCTCGCGCCGCTCACGATCCCGCCGCGGCACCCGATCGCCCTGGCCCGGTACGGCCTGGTCGGCATCCGTTCCGCCCGCTCGATCGCCCGGTCCCACTTCCACGACGACGCGGGGCCCGCGCTGCTCTCCGGCGTCGCCGGCCACTCCATGCTCCCGCTCGACCGGGCCATCACCGGCGGGTTCGCCATCTTGCTGGCCCAGCTCGCCCATGTCGTCGGCTGGCCGATGGCCGAGGGGGGATCACAGACGATCGCCGATGCCCTGGTCACGCTGATCGAGGAGGCCGGCGGCGAGGTGCGCTGCGGGGTGCGGGTCGGGTCGCTGGCCGAGCTGCCGCCGGCACGCGCGACCGTGCTCGACGTCACCCCCCGCCAGCTGCTCGACATCGGCGGCGACCGCATCCCGTCGTCGTACCGGCGGCGCCTCACCAGGTACCGGTACGGACCCGGCGTGTTCAAGGTCGACTGGGCGCTCGACGGTCCGGTGCCGTGGGCGGACCCGGCGGTCGCCCGTGCCGGGACCGTGCACGTCGGCGGCACCTTCGCCGAGGTGCAGCGCTCAGAGGCCGACGTCACCGCCGGGCGCCACCCGGAACGGCCGCTGCTGCTCGTCGCGCAGCAGAGCCTGTTCGACCGCACGCGCGCCCCGGCGACGCGCAGACGCTCTGGGCGTACTGCCACGTGCCGTCGGGATCGACCGTCGACATGACCGACCGGATCGAGGCGCAGATCGAGCGGTTCGCCCCCGGCTTCCGCGACCGCATCCTGGCCCGCGCGACCGCTGGTCCCGCCTCGGTCGAGGCCCACAACGCGAACTACGTCGGCGGCGACATCAACGGCGGCGTCGCCGACCTGCGCCAGTTCTTCTTCCGCCCGGTGCCGTCGCTGTCGCCCTGGTCGACCCCCGTCGACGGCCTGTACCTGTGCTCGTCGTCCACACCACCCGGTGGTGGCGTGCACGGCATGTGCGGACGCGCCGCGGCGAACGTCGTCCTGCGCGATGCGGCTCGCGGCACGCTCTGAGCTGCCATACTCCCGCCTCAGCGGGGAGCAGGCCGCGTGCCGCGGATCAGCCCGCCGGGCAGCTCGCCGGTGTGCTGGCCGTGGTCGAAGGTGACGGCCCCGGACTTGATCGTGAACCGGTAGCCGCTGGCGGTCTGCATGAGGCGACGGCCACCCGCGGGCAGGTCGTGCACGATCGTCGGCGGATGGCACGCCAGCGCCTCGAGGTCGATCACGTTCAGGTCCGCCAGGTACCCCGGCGCGACCAGGCCGCGGTCACGCCACCCCATGTGGGCCGCGTTGCGAGCGGTGTGGCCGTGCACGATCCGTTCCAGGGGCACCTTGTCGCCACGGGAGCGGTCCCTGCTCCACACCGTCATCGACGACGTCGTCATCGACGCGTCGCAGATCGCTCCGCAGTGCGCACCCGCGTCGGACAGTCCGAAGAGCGTGTTGGGCGACGTGATCATCTCGTGGATGTCGTCGAAGTCGCCGTGCGCGAAGTTGAACAGCGGCAGGTAGAGCAGCTGGGTGCCGCCGCGCTCGAGCAGCAGGTCGTAGACCATCGCCGCGGGTTCGACCCCGGCCCGGCGGGCCTCGGCGGCGATCGACCAGTCGCGGTCCATCTCGTAGTCGACCGGGTCGCTCAGGCGGAACGTGATGTCGAACCCCGAGGTGATCTGCGCCAGGATGCCGGGCTCGAGCGTGGCGACGAACTCGGCGTGCTCCGCGAGGATCCGGCGGCGACGCTCCGGATCGCGCAGCGCCTCGACCTTCTCGTCGTGGCCCACGAACGCCAGCTCACCGAACGACGCGCAGAAGGCGAAGGGGTTGGCGGTCGCCTGCAGCCCGAGCAGCACGCCGATCGGTCGCGACGCGACCTGCGCCTTGACGTCCAGGCCGTCGGCGACCATCCGGTCGACCCAGTCCATCTGGTACCGCCACCGCTGCGGCGAGTGGTACGCCTGCTGCATCGTGAACGACAGCGGTCGGCCGCTGGTCCGGGCGAACACCTCGAGCAGGTCGAGCTCGCGCTGGGCGACCTCGTCGTCGGGCGTCTGGTAGAGGTCGCTGATCAGCTGCACGACGCCGGAGTCGGCCTCTCGCATCGCTGCGGCGATCGCGAGCAGCTCCGCCTCGGACGCCGTGAGCGTGGGGATGTGCTGCCCCTCTGAGGTCCGGTGGATCTCGGTGCGCGACGTCGCGAACCCGATCGCCCCGGCGTCGAGCGCCTCGCTCACCTGGCGAGCCATCTCGGTGACCTCGGCGTCGGTCGGCGTCTCGGTGTGGTCCGCGCCTCGTTCGCCCATCACGAACGTGCGCAGCGCGGCGTGCGGCACGTGCGAGGCGACGTCGACGGTGTGGGGCATCGCCTCGAGCGCGTCGAGGTACTCGGGGAAGGTCTCCCAGTTCCACGTGAGCCCCTCGGCCAGCGCCGTGCCCGGGATGTCCTCGACCCCCTCGAGCAGGCTGATCAACCAGGCGTGCTTGTCGGGCGCGGCCGGGGCGAAGCCCACCCCGCAGTTGCCCATGGCGATCGTCGTGACGCCGTGCAGCGACGACGGCGCGACGACCGGGTCCCAGGTGACCTGGCCGTCGAAGTGCGTGTGGATGTCGATGAACCCGGGCGTGACGAACGCGCCCTCGGCGTCGATCACCCGATCCGCCGGCCCGGACAGTCCCGCGCCGACCTCGGTGACGACCCCGTCGGTCACCGCGACGTCCGCGCGCACCCCCGGCGACCCGCTGCCGTCGACGACGGTCCCGTTGCGGATGATCAGGTCGGCCATGTCGTCCCCCTAGCCCCCGGCGCAGGTGCCGGTCGACACGACGGTACCGTCTGCGGCGATCTCGACCTCGAGCTCCAGGTCCGGCTTCAGGTAGCCGGCGTCGACCAAGGCCTGCAGGTCGGCCGGTCGGCCACCGTGCTCGATCTCGTAGGCCTGCGCGGCCACATCGACCGTCTGACGGTTGGTCTCGCAGGTCGCGGCGGCTGCGGCGTCGGTGCTGCCCCCGCCCAGCTGCTCGTCGCCGGCCGGCGCGCTCGTCGCCGGTGCGACCGACCCGGGTTCACCACGCACGACCTGCACGTCGCCGCCGCCGGTGTCGGACAGGATCCGCCAACTGAGCAGCGCCATGATCGCGATCACGGCGAGCACGCTGAGCAGCCCCATCCCACGCAGCCACCCCATGGCGTTGCCGCTCGGGCCACGGACGGGTTTCGGACCGATCCGCCGGTCGTCGGACCGGGGCGCCGAACCCGCTCCCGCGCCGCCGGGCGCGCCGGACGGAGCCTCGGCGGGCTGGGCGGTCCGGGCGGGCTGGGCGGCCGCGCTGCGCGGCCTGCGCCTGTGCGGCCCACTCGCGGTCGCTGCGAGCGAGCTCGTCCTCTGCGTCGCGGCCTGCATCGTGGTCCGACATCCGATGTCCCCCCGTGGTCGGCGACCGTCCGAGCGGCCCCGGATCGACGCTACCGCCGCCGACGTCGATGCCGAGCGCTCATCTGCGCCCCCTCCGTGCCGACAGATCTTCTGGAAGGACCAGCCCGCACCCCGGTGACGGGTCGAGGCACCGGAGGCGAACATGGCGACCTACATCCGCAGTCGGATCGACCGGCGACGTGCCCGTCGCCTCGCGCTCGAGCGGGTCGACATCGCACGGTTCGAACAGACCTGCGCAGCCCTGGACCGTGCGGTCCGTCGGGTCGAGGCGCAGCGCTTCGGCGCTGGTGGCTGAGCGCCGGACGCTCACTCCTCACCCGTCCACGGCACCGGGGCACGGCGGTAGCGTGCACGACGTGACCGACGAGCCACGTGACGACCGGGGCCTCGACGGCGTGCAGGACGTGACCGCACCCACCGAGCTGGGCACCTTCGGGCGCCCCTGGCCGCTGGCGACGGTGCTCGGCACGCTCGTCGTCTCGAACGTCGTCGCCAACCAGTTCCTGCCGTCGTGGGCGTACGTCCCCTGGAACTGCAGCGTCGCCGCTGTGCTGGTGGTGACCGCGACCCGCTACGACCACTGCACCGCGGACGAGATCGGCGTCGCGCCCCGGAAGATCCCGAGCGGGCTGCGCCTGGGTGGAGCGCTGTCGGTCGGTCTGCTCGGCGTCTACCTGGTCGGGCTGGCGCTGCCCCTCACCCGCGACCTCTTCCAGGACGACCGTGCCGACATCACGCTGCCGGCCATGCTCTGGCAGAGCCTCGTCATGGTCCCCTTCGGCACGGTCCTGATGGAGGAGATCGCCTTCCGTGGCGTGCTGCCCGCCATGTTCCGCAAGCGGCTCGGCGGCGGTGACTCGCCGCTGCTGAAGGCCGACGTCCTCGCCGCGCTGCTCTTCGGGTTGTGGCACGTGCTGCCGTCGTGGAACGTGAACGAGACCAACCCGGTGTTCCGCGACCTCCTGCCCGGGCCGCTCGGCCGAGCCGCCGCGATCACCGCCGGCGTCATGGGCACCGCCCTGGTCGGCATGGGGTGGTCGTGGCTCCGGAACCGTTCGGGCAGCAT
>CAVPQM010000024.1:0-436043 GCA_963707555.1 uncultured Actinomycetota bacterium | reverse complement strand
GCCGCCCACGGCGAAGGTCCCGCCGTCGTCCTTCGCCAGCTGCAGATAGCCCTCGATGCGCTCGCGCTGACGAGCCGAGATCACCGGGCCGCAGATCGTCCCGGGCTGGCTCGGATCTGCTGCGGCGAGCGCCGCCATCGTCGCCGCCGCCGCCTCGACCACCTCGTCGTGCATCGAACGGGGAACGAGCAGGCGAGTGGTGATCGCGCAGCCCTGCCCGGCGTGCGTGCTGACGGTGAACGCCGCCATGCCGGCAGCCGACGCGACGTCCGCGTCGTCGAGCACGATGAACGCCGACTTGCCGCCCAGCTCGAGGAACACCTTGGTCAGGTTGTCCGCGGCGTTGCGCATGATCGCGCGACCCGTGGTGGTCGACCCGGTGAACGAGATGAGATCGATGCGGGGATCCGCGGTGAGCTGCGCGCCCACCCCGTGGTCCGAGGAGTTCACCACGTTCAGCACGCCCGCCGGGATGTCGGTCTGCTCCGCGGCGATCTGGGCGACCGCGGCCGCACACCACGGCGTGTCGGGTGCCGGCTTGAGCACGACCGTGCAGCCCGCCGCGAGCGCGGGGCCGATCTTGGCGAAGTTGATCTGGTGCGGGAAGTTCCACGGGGTGATCGCCCCGACGACCCCGGCCGGCTCACGCAGCACGTAGCGCTGGCTCTTCATCCCGACCGGCGACGCCTCGCCCAGGTCGACGCTCCACCCCTCGTAGTGCTCGGCGAGGTCCGCGTAGTAGCCGAGGTCCTCGACGGGTGTGTCGAACTGCGCGCCCGAGGTCAGGAACCCCGGCGCGCCGACCTCGGCCGTCGTCAGCGCACGCAAGCTCTCGCCCTGCGCCTGCAGAGCGTCTCGCAGCTGGCGCAGGCACGACGCACGGAACGCGCGGTCGTTCGCCCAGCTGCCCTCGTCGAACGCCGCGCGGGCGGCGCCGATCGCAGCGTCCATGTCGGCGGCGGTGCCGTCCGCGGCGACGCCGAGCACCTCTTCGGTCGCCGGGTTCAGCGTCTCGAAGGTGCCGCCGTCGCTCGCGGCGACCAGCTCGCCGTCGATCAGCAACCGGTCCACGCCCGGCAGCGTGTCGGATCGAGATGTCGGCCATCACCGGTCCCAGATCTTCACCGGCGAGGTGCCCGCCGGGTAGTAGCCGGGCAGCGGGCCGCGCATCGAGCGGTTCATGCGTTCGGTCATGCCGTCGGAGAGCACCCCGGCGGTCATCATCTCGAGGAAGACCGACGCAGCGTTGCCGAAGTCGAACCAGTCCCGCTGCCACGACCACTGGAAGTCACCGCCGTAGCGGAACCAGCTGCCGCCGATGCCGTTGACCTCGTAGGGCGTGCCGTCGTCGCGCTTCGCGTCGGCGACCTGACGCCAGAACCCGACGACGAAGCCCTGCTGGTCGTCGATCAGGATCTCCTCGTAGGGGTACTCCCAGCCGTCCAGGCCACCCATCTCGGCGCCGAGTGCGAGCTCACGGATCTCGTCGCGTCCGACGGCCATGAAGTCGGTGTGCGTGCCGTAGTTCCAGCCGTAGGTCGCGTCCTCGGTGTACATCTCGGCGAGCGGCTTCCAGTCGCCGATCGCTTCGCAGTCGCGGTTGGCCTGCAGCCAGCGCTGCACCATCTCTTCGAGCTCGGCGCGTGGGTAGGCAGTCATGTGGTTCCCCCTGATGTGGTGTTCGGTTCGATTGGTCGGGTGAGGCGATCGGTGCGGTCGACGGACGGCCCGATCAGTCCTCGACGATCGACAAGGCGTGGGTGGGGCAGTACTTGACCGCCAGCTCCAGCGACTTCCGCTGGTCGTCGCCCGGGTGCTCGTCGAGCACGGCGACCTTGCGGTCGCGGTCCACCTCGAACAGCTCCGGTGCCTCGGACTCGCAGACGCCGTGGCCCTGGCACAGGTCCTGGTCGACGACGATGCGCAGTCCCATCACGCCACCTCGGCGGCAGGTGCGGGGCGTTCGCGTCGGCGGTAGCGCACCACGCAGGGCTGCTGCAGCTGCACGACCATCTTCGAGTGGTCGTTCTGGTAGCTCTCGGCCGGCTGGGCGAGCTCGAAGGTCCAGTCCTGGAGCAGCACCGAGAAGATCGCCTTGAGCTGCATCATCGCGAAGTTCGCGCCCACGCAGCGGTGACGACCGGCGCCGAACGGGATCCAGTTCCACGGGTTCTCGGTGTCCTCGTTGCGCGGGTCGAGGTAGCGCGTCGGGTCGTAGCGGTCGTGGTCCGGGAAGGCCTCCGGCAGCCGGTTCGACACCGTCAGGGACGCGCCGACGAGCTTGCCGGCCTCGACGGTGAAGCCCCCGACCTCGAAGGGGACCGCCGCCAGGCGGAGCAGCAGGATCAGCGGCGGGTGCAGCCGCAGCGCCTCCTTGATCGACGACTCCAGGTACGGGATCTCACGCAGCGCCTGGTAGCTGACGTCGGATCCGTCGGCGTAGAGCTCGTCGAGCTCGGACGTCACGGCGTCCAGGTGCTCGGCGTTGCGCAGCAGCTCGATGAGCGTCCAGGCCGCGGTGCCCGACGTCGTGTGGTGCCCGGCGAACATCATCGAGATGAACATGCCGGTGATGATCTCGGCGTCGAACTGCGGGGTGCCGTCGGGGTCCTTGATCGACAGCAGCACGTCGACCAGGTCCATGTCGTCCTTGTCGGGTGTCGGTGCGGCACGACGCTTGTCGAGGATGCCGTCGATCATGGCGACGAGCTCCTTGCGTGACTCGTCGCGCACCCGGAAGCTCTCGATGTCGAGGTACGGGTCGACGAAGGCCAGCGCGTCGGTGCCCTGCTCGAGTCCGTGGAAGACCTGCGAGTAGCGCACGTCGAGCTCCTCACGGAACTTCGGGCCGATCAGGCACGACGACGACGTGTAGATCGTCAGCTCGGCGAAGAAGTCGAGCAGGTCGATCTCACCGGAGTCGTCGAGCCCGGCGACCATGCGGTCGACCTCGCGCTGGATCGTCTCGGCGTGGCCGCGCATGAACTTGTCGCGCAGCGACTGGTTGTGCAGCGCACGGCGACGGTCCTCGGGGCTCGCGTCGAACACGACACCCTCGCCGAACACCGGCGTCATGAACGGGTAGGCCGCCGCCTGGTCGAGCTCCTCGTCGGAGGCCCGGAAGAAGACCTCGTTCGCGTCGGCGCCGGTCAGCAGCACGACGTCCTTGTCGGCGAGGCGGAACTCGCCGACGTCGCCGCACTCGTCGCGCACCCGCTGCATCAGGCCGATCGGATCGACGCGCAGCTCCTCGAGGTGGCCGGTGTCGCCGTCGTCGCCGGAGACCTTCGGGATCGAGCTCGGGATGGTTCCTTCGGTCATGACTCCCCCTCTGTGGTGTCGCGGCCCGTGTCGGACGTGGTGTCGCTGCCCTGGACGGACGCGAGCGGCGCTTCGGGTTGCACCTCGAGCACCGCGTAGCGGGTGCCCTTCGGCGCCGAGACCATGGCGAGCACGGCGCCCGCCAGCTCGGTCGGGCGCAGCGCGCCGCTGTGGCGCAGCAGCCCCCAGTGGCTCCACGAGGCCACGACCTCGTTCACCGCGTCCTCGCTCCAGCCGGTGCCCTGCTCGGTGGTCGACGGGCCCGGCCGGACGATGCCGACGCGCACGCCGGTGCCCTCGCACTCCATCGCCATCGCCTGCGCGAAGCCCTCGAGGCCGGCCTTGGACGCGACGTAGGCGGCCATGTGCGTGCGCGGGTTGAGCGCGACCTCGGAGGTGACGAACACGACGTCACCCCGGCCCCGTTCGAACATGGCCGGCACCACCGAGTGCACCAGCGCCTGGGCACCGAGCAGGTTGACCTGCAGCTGCCGGGTGAACTCCTCGGGAGCGGCGCCGACGGTGGTGATCGGCTGCACGTCGCCGGCGTTGGAGACGAGCACCTCGATCGGTCCGAGCTTCGCCTCGGCGTCGCGGGCGAACGCCGCGACCGAGTCGTTGTCGGTCAGGTCGAGCGACAGCGCGAGCGCTTCGCCGCCGGCGTCGCGGATGGCCGCAGCGGTGTCCTCGCAGCGGTCGACGCGGCGGGCGCCGAGCACGACCGGGTGGCCCGCCGCGGCGAGCACCTCGGCGGTCGCTCGGCCGATGCCCGAGGACGCACCGGTGACGATCACCGCTCGACGATCGGGGTGGGGAACGAACCTGGGCATCAGCTCACCTCTCTGCGGAGTGCGGACGACGAGGACCGGGGCACCACCGAGGTGGGCATCGCGGCGAACCCTCGGACGTTGACCGAGTGCACCCTGGCGAGCCCCGACGGGTCGATGTCGTAGGAGCTGAACGCTGCGACGAGCTCCTCGAGTGCGACTCGTGCCTCGAGCCGGGCGAGCGAGGCACCCAGGCAGAAGTGTCGACCGAACCCGAAGCTGGCCAGCTGCGGCAGCGGTTCGGCGCGGTCCAGGTCGTAGCGGTCGGCATCCGCGAAGACCCGGTGGTCGCGGTTGGCCGACCCGGCGAGCAGGACCACGCGGTCGCCCGCCGGGATCACCTGGTCGTACAGCTCGATGTCCTGGGTCGCGATGCGGGCGAGCATCTGCGACGACGTGTCGTAGCGCAGCGTCTCCTCGATCCACATCGGGACGCGGCCAGCGTCGGCGAACGGCTTGTCGAGCTGCTCCGGGTTGCGCCACGCCCAGTACCAGGCGTTGGCGAGCAGCTTGGTGGTCGTCTCGTTGCCGGCGACGACCATCAGGAACAGGAAGCCGGTGATCTCGTCGTCGGTGAGGCGGTCGCCGTCGATCTCGGCCGCGAGCAGCGCCGAGGTCAGGTCGTCGGTCGGGTTCGCCTTCCGCTGGGCGAGCATGTCGGCGTAGTAGACGACCAGTTCGAGGGCCGCGGCCATGCCCTCGGGCGGCACGTCGTTGACGCCCTCCTCGCGGTGCACGAGCAGGTCCGACAGCCGTCGGAGCTCTTCGCGGTCGGCGACGGGCACACCCATCATCTCGGAGATGACGTCCATCGGGAGCCGGCCGGCGAAGTCGGTGATGAAGTCCAGGTCGTCGGGCCGCTCGAGCATCGACGCGATGTAGTCGCGTGCGATCTGGCGGATGCGCGGCTCGAGTTCGGCGACTCGGCGAGGCGTGAAGCCCTTCGAGACCAGGCCCCGCATGCGGCCGTGCATCGGCGGGTCCATGGCGAGGAACGACATGGTCTTGTGAGCGTGCGGGCCCGAGGCCGCCGGGTCGAGCGACACCCCGTACGCGTTCGACAGTCGCTCGTTGTCGCGGAACCCCTCGATCACGTCCGCGTGGCGCGAGAGCGCCCAGAAGCCCATCTCGGCGTTGTGGTAGAGCGGCGCCTCTTCGCGCAGACGCTCGTAGGTCGGGTACGGATCCTCGTGGATGTCGTACGAGTACGGGTCGTAGACCAGCGCGTCCTGCCGCGCGTCGTCGGTCGTGCTCACTGCCGTTCCCCTGTCTCCCGTGTCACCGCTCCCCCTTGCACTGCTGATCCCCCCGTACTGCTCCCCTGCACTGCTGCTCCCCTGTGGAGCGCCCCGTCACCACTGCGTCCCGTCACCTGACGACGAGCTCGACCACCTTCGCCATCTCCGCCGGCAGCTCGTCATACGACATGTGCCCCATGCCGGCACGGAGCAGCGCTCCCGAGATCGCGAACTCGAGCGTCGCCAGCACGACCGGATCGGCGGCGTCGCCGAGCGCGGTCTCGAGGCGGCGGTGCCACTCCCAGCCGATGCGGTCACGCAGCAGCTTCACGTCCGGATCGGTGGCCAGCATCGCGACGGTGCACGCGGTGGCGAGCGCCGGTTCGTCGGCGACCAGCAACGTCAGCTCGGCCATCGTCTCGCTCACCCGCCGCGGTGCGCCCGTGCGGCCGTCGAAGCGGGTCTCGGGCAGCGCGGTGAGCCGGCGCCAGAAGACCTCGGCGACCAGGTGCTCACGAGAGGTGAAGTAGTTGTACGCCGTCGCCGGGGCCACCCCGGCACGCCGCGCGACGTTGCGCACGGTCAGGCCGTCGTACTCGGTCGCCCGCAGCTCTTCGACCGCTGCGGCGACGAGCCGCTCGACGGTCTGGGCCTGCTTGTCCGACAGGTGGCGGCGCGTCGACTCGGTGGCCGTCACCGGCGGGGCCGAGACGTTCGAGGACCTGGAGGCACCGACCGAACTGGACATGTGTCCAAATGGTAGTCCAGATGTGTTCCGAGGTCACCCCCCTGCTCCGAGCGAGCACCCGGCGGACACTCAGCCAGCTCCCAGACCCGAGTGCTTCGATGGGTTCATGGACCCGACGAGCGACCCCCTCGAGCAGTCGACCCGCCGATCGGCCGGACCCTTGTCACGCCGAGCGGCCCTCGGCGCCGGGGGCGGCGTCGCGCTCGCGTTGGTGCTGGCCGCGTGCAGTTCAGGCTCGGACGACGGCGCCGGCACGACGACGACCGCCGGCTCCGGTGCAACGAGCACCACCGACGGCGGCGACGGCGCCGCGACGGGCACGCCCTCGACCACCGTGTTCACGGCGGTCGACTTCGCCGCTCTCGGCGCCTGCCTGCTGTCACCGGAGCAGACCGAGGGCCCGTATCCGACCGTCACCGCAGCTCGAGCGCCGCGACATCCGCGAGTCGCTCGTGGGTCACCCGCTGCGGCTCGGCCTCCAGGTGGTCGACGAGACCTGCGCGCCCGTGCCGGAGCGCAGTCGTCGAGATCTGGCACTGCGACACCGACGGCGACTACTCGGCGTACCTCGACGGTGGCACCGACGACGACGCCGGCGAGGGCACCACGTTCCTGCGCGGCTCGCAGACCGCGAACGACGAGGGCATCGTCGAGTTCGTGACCAACTACCCGGGTTGGTACCGGGGCCGTGCGGTGCACATCCACACCAAGGTGCACCTGGACGACACGACGGTGCTGACGTCGCAGATCTTCTTCGACGACGACCTGAACAGCGAGATCTTCCGCGACGCGCCGTACCGCGGCGACCCGGACACCACGAACCGCGAGGACTCGATCGCCGGCGGTGACCCCGCCACGAACGGGACCCAGGCGGTCGCCTCGGACGACTCCGACCTGCAGGGCACACGGGCGGTGCTGGTGCTCGGCATCGACCCGGAGGCGGAGTCGACGGGCTCCGGTGGTGGCGCCTTCCCCGGCGGCGGACCAGGGAGTGGTCCGAACGGCGGACCGAGTGGTCGAGGAGGTGGTCCGGGTGGTCCGCCGCCGCGCTGAGAACCACTCGGGAGCATTCCGGCGATAAGGTCCCGCCGGGGACGACGAACCAGGGGGAACGTCGAGTGCAGACCAGGGGTGCCGCGCACGACGCGGGCGATCAACTGACGGAGCTCGCGTTCTACACGCTGGCGGGCCACTCCGGCACGCCACGCGACCTGGTCGCCGAGGTGGCCCGTGCCGAGGAGCTGGGCCTGGGCACCGCGTTCATCTCGGAGCGGTTCAACACCAAGGACGCCGCAGTGCTCAGCGGCGCCGCCGGCGCGGTCAGCACCCGACTCGGGGTCGCCACCGCCGCCACCAACCACAACACGCGTCACCCCGTGGTCACCGCCACGTTCGCGATGACGATGCACCGGCTGACCGAGGGGCGGTTCGCACTCGGTCTCGGCCGCGGCTTCGACATGCTGTTCGACATCATGGGGCTGCCCAGGGTGACGATGGCGCAACTGACCGACGTCATCGGGCTGCTCCGACGCCTCTGGCACGGTGAGGTCGTCCTCGGGCACGACGGCCCGGCGGGCAGCTACCCCATGCTGTGCCTGGACCAGTCCTTCGACGAGGACATCCCGGTGATCATGACCGCCATCGGCGAGCGCACCCTCGAGTTCGCCGGCGGCCTGGTCGACGGCGTGGTGCTGCACACCTTCTTCACCGACGAAGCGCTCGCCAACAGCGTCGCGGCGGTACGTCGCGGCGCCGAACGGGCCGGGCGTGACCCCGACTCGGTGCGCATCTGGTCGGTGCTCGCGACCATCGGCGACCACCTCGACGAGGAGCTCCGCCTCAAGAAGCTCGTCGGCCGGTTGGCGACCTACCTGCAGGGCTACGGCGACGTGCTGGTGACCGCGAACGGCTGGGACCCACAGGTGCTCGCACGCTTCCGAGCGGATGAGTTCGTGACCTCGTTCGGCGGCGCGTTCGATGCGACCGGGACCACCACCGACCTGGAGCGGGTCGCCACACTGCTGCCCGACGAATGGCTCGCGGCGGCAGCGACCGGCTCCGCCGAGCAGTGCGCCCGCACGGTCACCTCGCAGTTCGACCTGGGCGCGGACGGCGTCGTGCTGCACGGCGCTACCCCCACAGAGCTCGACCCGGTGGTCCGGGCCTACCGCGAGCTGCGTCCCGTCGGTCGGTTCGACCACCTCCCCGCCAACCCGGGACTCGTCACCACCGCAGAGGAGCCCGTGACATGACCGACGCACCCGAACGACTCGATCACCGCGACGAGGCCGTCATCGACACGATCGACCAGGTCACCGCCGAGTGGCTCACCGGCGCGCTGCGCAGCGAAGGCCACCGGGTCACCGTCGAGTCCCTGACCACCGAGCCGGTCGGCACCGGCCAGATGGGGTGCAGCTACCGGATCACGCCGACCTACACGGACGGCGGTGACGCGCTGCCGACGACCTTCGTGGTGAAGCTGCCGGCGAGCGACCCCGCGAAGCGCGGTCTGGCCGCCGGCATCTACCGGACCGAGGTCGCGTTCTACCGGGACCTGGCCGTCACGGTCGACGCCGGGGCACCGGCGTGCCACCACTCCGAGCTGTCGACGAACTGGAACGAGTTCGTGCTGCTGATGGAGGACCTGGCACCGAGGGTCCAGGGGGACCAGATCGCCGGGTGTTCGCTCGAGCAGGCCGAGGCGGCGGTGGTGAACCTGGCGGGGCTGCACGGCCCGCGCTGGTGCGACCCCACGTTGCGCGAGCTCGAGTGGATGGCGCCCGTCGCGGGTGACGGCGCCACGATGCTCGGGCTGGTGCTGCGCGACGCGACGAACCGGTACGTCGAGCGCTACGAGGGCCGGATCAGCGACGCCGACCTGGAGCTGCTCGACCGCCTGCCCGACGCCGTGCCCACGTGGATCATGTCGCGCCCCGAGCGCTTCGCGCCGCTGCACGGCGACTACCGGCTCGACAACCTGCTCTTCGGCGACCCGGCGGGCGACCGGCCGGTGGCGACCGTCGACTGGCAGACGGTCACCCTCGGATTGCCGGGTCGGGACCTGGCGTACTTCCTGAGCACCGGCCTGCGGTCCGAGGACCGGCGTGCCCACGAGGACGACCTGGTCCGCACCTATCACGACGGCACTGGCTATGGCATCGAGGGGAATCGGCATCGAGGGCCACAGCCTCGAGCAGTGCTTCGACGACTACCGCTTCGGCATGCTGCAGGGTCCCCTCATCGGGATCATCGGGGCGGCGTACAGCGAGCCCACCGAGCGCGGCGACGAGATGTTCCTGGCGATGTCGAGCCGCTTCTGCGACGCGATCCGAGACCTGCACACCCTCGAGCTGATCGGCTGAGCCCCGGGGCCGGCCGGAGCCGTCGCCCCGGGTCAGGTGAAGACCGCGCCGACGACCTCGTCGGGTCCATCCGCCGAGTCGAGCACCTGGCCGGCGGAGTCGAGCAATTGCGTGCGGACCAGGTCGGCGTAGAGGCCGCCCTCGGCGAGCAGCTGCACGTGGGTGCCCCGCTGCACGATGCGTCCGCTCTCGACCACCAGGATCTGGTCCGCGTCCCGCACGGTCGCGAGCCGGTGGGCGATGACCAGCGAGGTGCGACCCTCGAGCGCGGCCGACAGTGCCTCTTGCACCGCGGCCTCGGACTCGGAGTCGAGGTGGGCGGTCGCCTCGTCGAGCACCACGACCGCTGGATCCTTGAGCAGGAGCCGGGCGATGGCCAGGCGTTGCTTCTCGCCGCCGGAGAGCCGGTGGCCACGATCGCCGACGAGCGTGTCGAGCCCGTCGGGCAGCGCGGCCACCAGGTCCCACACCTGCGCGGCACGCAGCGCCTGCACGAGCTCGTCCTCGGTGGCGTCCGGTCGTGCGTAGAGCAGGTTCGAGCGCAGCGTGTCGTGGAACAGGTGGGCGTCCTGGGAGACGACACCGACGCGTTCACGCACCGACTGGATGGTCGCGGTCCGCACGTCGGTGTCGGCCAGCAGCACGCGCCCGCCGGTCGCGTCGTACAGGCGCGACACCAACCCGGCGATCGTCGTCTTGCCGGCGCCGGAGGGTCCGACGAGCGCCACCATCTGGCCGGGTTCGATCCGCAGCGACACGTCGTGCAGCAGCATCGCACCCGGCTCGCTGCTGAGACGGTCGGCGTCGATCGACTCGAGCGAGGCGAGCGACACCTCGCTGGCCGAGGGGTAGCGGAACGAGACCGTGTCGAACTCGACCGAGGTCGGTCCTTCCGGCAGGTCGACGGCGTCGGGCTCCTCGGCGATCGCGGGCTGCAGGTCGAGCACCTCGAAGACACGTTCGAAGCTGACGAGCGTCGTCATGATGTCGACCTGCGCGCTCGACAGCGCGGTGATCGGGCCGTAGAGCCGGTTGAGGTACGCGGTCAGGGCGACGAGCGTGCCGATGGCGAGGGTGCCCTCGATGACGAAGACACCGCCCACGCCGTAGACGAGCGCCGTCGCGAGGGCTGCGACGAGCGCGAGCGAGACCATGACGACCGTCGAGAACATCGAGGTCGTGACGCCGATGTCGCGCACTCGGCCGGCGCGTCGGGCGAAGGTCGCGGACTCCTCCTCCGGACGGCCGAACAGCTTCACGAGCAGCGCGCCCGACACGTTGAAGCGCTCGGTCATGGTCTGGCCCATCGCGGCGTCGACCTGGTAGCGCTCCCGGGTGATCGCGGACAGCTTGGGCGCCAGTCGCCGGGCCGGCAGCAGGAACAGCGGCAGCAGGACCAACGCCATCGCGGTGATCTGCCACGACAGGAAGAACATCGCGGCGAGCGTGGCCGTCAGCGTCGCAGCGCTGCCGACGACGTTCGACAGCGTCGAGGTGAACGCCTGCTGCGCGCCGATCACGTCGGAGTTGAGCCGGGAGACGAGCGAGCCGGTCTGTGTGCGGGTGAAGAAGGCGACCGGCTGGCGCTGCACGTGGTCGAACACGGCGGTGCGCAGGTCGAAGATCAGGCCTTCACCGATGCGCGCCGAGAACCAGCGTTGGGTCAGCGAGATCGCGGCACCGGCGACGGCCAGGCCCACGAGCACGAACGCGAGCCCGACGACCAGCCGCGTCCGTTCGTCCGCGATGCCGACGTCGATGATCTGGCGGTACACCAGCGGGGTCATCGCACCCAGGCCGGCCTCGAGCAGGATGAGCGAGATGAACACCGTCAGTCGCCCACGGTAGGGGCGGGCGAACCCGGCGATGCGACCCAGGGTGCCGGGTGCCAGTCGGTGGCGAGTCACGGAGCGGTCCTTCGAGAGGGACCGGACCGTCCCGTACGCCTGATGTCCGCCGGGGACTGCCATCACTTCATCTCCATCAGCACCGTCACGAGTTGCACGAGTTCGACCCGCAGGGGCATCGACGCACCTCGTCAACACTGCCTCAGGCCGAAGCAGTCCCCGCCGTCACGGTCGGGAGGACCTCGTCGCTCTCGTCGTCGGTCACGTCCAGCACCTCGCCGGGTGAGAGGCCGGGCCGGTCGAGTCCACGTCGTCGGACCATCCAGAGCCCCCAGGTGCCTGCGGCGACGCAGGCCAGCGCGCCGAGGCCGACGGCGTAACGTGCGCCGAGGTGCTCGGCGACCCAGCCCAGGATCGGTCCACCGATGGGCGTGCTGCCGAGGAACACCATCGACTGGAGCGCCAGCACCCGACCGCGCATCGCCGCCAGGGACTCGGTCTGGACGATCGCGGTCGACGCGGTCATGAACGAGATGCTGGCGATGCCGATCAGGGGACCGATGGCGAACGCCACGGCCTGGTTGGGTGCGACGGCGAGCGCTGCCATCGCCCCACCGAAGGCGAGCGCTGTCGTGCCGACCCTGCGCACCGACGACGAGGTCCTGCGGGCGACGGCGAGCGCTCCGACGAGCGAGCCGACGCTGAGCACCGAGAACAGCAGCGTGAACGTGGACTGCGTCCCACCCAGGTCGTCGATGACGAACACGGGGAACACGACCTGGAAGTTGAAGGCGAAGGTACCGATCACCGCCATCATGACGAGCGGGACGAGCAGCTGCGGCACGCTCGCTGCGTAGCGCAGCCCGGCTCGGACCTGACCCTTCGCCCGAGCGACGAGCGGTGCCGAGTGCAGCTCCGCGGGGCGCATGAGCAGCAGGCCGGCGAGCACCGCGACGTACGACACGCCGTCGATGAGGAAGGTCCAGCCGAACCCGACCGTGGCGACGAGCACTCCGGCGAGTGCGGGACCGACGACCCTCGCGCCGGTCATGATCGCGCTGTTCAGGCTGACCGCGTTGTTGATGTGGTCCCGCGGGACCATCTCGACGACGAAGGACCGTCGCGCCGGGCTGTCGAACGCTGTCAGCACACCGCCGGCGAAGGCCACCGCGTAGATCAGCGCGACCGGGGGTGAGCCCGAGAACGCGAGCGCGGCGAGGACGAAGCTCTGCAGCATCGACAGGGACTGCACGATCATCAGCAGACGTCGCTTGTCGGACCGGTCGGCGACGACCCCCGCCCACGCGCCGAGCAGCAGCACGGGACCGAACTGCGCCGCGGCCAGCAGACCGAGGGCGATGCCGCTGCCGGTCAGCTCCAGGATGAGCAGCGTCTGGGCGACCATGCAGAGCCAGGTGCCGATCTGCGACACGGCCTGGCCGATGAAGAAGAGACGGAAGTTCCTGACCTGCAGTGAGGCGAAGGTCTCGCTCGTGGCGAGTCGGAGCCTGGTCATCGCTGCTCCGACGTGTTTGCCTGATCCGGCGGTCAACTGCTCCGTCGCGCTCAGCTGCTCGAGCACGACCGCTGCCGCGGCCAGGGTGGCGAGCTGCTCGGCGTCGAGGGCTGCGAGCCGTTCGCTCAGCCAGGCGGTCTTGCGCTCGCGAGAGGCCTCCAGCAGGGTGTCGCCCGCGGCGGTCGTCGACACCCGGCAGACCCGCTTGTCGGTCGGATCGACGATCCGCTCGACCAGGTCGTCCTCCTGGAGGCGGTTGACCACCTTGGTCACCGTCGGAGGCGACACACCCTCGATCTCGGCGAGGGCACCCAGCGTGAGCGGGCCGTGAAGGTGCACGATCGCGAGCGCCGAGAGGAGGCTCGGCGAGAGTCCCATGTCGGCGGCCTGGCGCAGTCGTCGGGCGAGGCGTGTGACACTCAGTCGGAGCTCGGCGGCGAGCTGGACGGGATCGTTGGACGACGACATGAAAGTTAGTTTACCAAGCTAAATGATCCCCGTCCACGGCAGAGGCCGACCACTGCCCGACCGCTGTGGGGTCCGGCCCCAACTGCACATCCGACTCCGATTCGGGGCCGCAGCCCCGAATCGAGATCGGATGTCGGAGTTCGATCGAGGAGGGGGATCAGTCGACGATCGCGGAGCCCAGCGGCGGCGAGTACACGTTCACCGAGCGGGCGGTCACCATCGACGGGTTCTCGAGTGCGTGCCGATGCGTGGCTGCGAACTCGGTCGTCTCGCCGACGGGCAGACGCCGTCGGTGCTCGATGTCGCCGTCCACGACGACCTCTGCGAGCTCGCCGTCGATCACGTGCAGCACCCCGAGGGAGCCGTCGTGGTCGTGCTCGGCGATCTCGGCCCCGGGACCCCAGATCATCACCCAGGCGTCGTAGCCCTCGGTGGCGAGCACGCGGACCCGTTCGATCGCGCCCTCGCCCACGGGGTGGGGTGGGCCGACCGACGCTGCGAGGCCGCCGGCGATCTCGGCGAGGATCTCGGTGTCGAGCATCTCGCCCTCGAGTTGGCGTGGCGCGCGCAGTCGGGCCGCCGATTCGGCCGGCTGCGGCACTGCGTTCGGGGTGCGGCCGACGTCGGGGGACGGGGCCAGGACCAGCTCAGCGGCGCTCGTGGCAGACGCCAGTGGATCCGAGGCCGAGGTCGACATGACGGTCACGGTAGGTGATTGCTGACCGAAGTGGTCATGATTTTTCCTCACCGTGAGACGATGCTCAGGCAGGTGCGTCGGGCTCATCGAGCGACGGGCTTCCTCGACCGGTGCTGGCCGCCGGAACCCTGGGTCCGAGCACCCTGGCCGGCCTTCTGACCACCGGCCTTCTGGCCGGCGCTCTTCTGGCCGGAACGCCCCTTGGGCCCCTGGCCGTTGGAGCGACCGCCACCGCCCTGGCGACGCGAACGGCCGCCTCCGGGGCGACCGCCACCCGAGCGGGCAGGACCCGCAGGGCGTCGGTCCGATGCAGGCGGCGCGACGAAGGGCGGAGCCTCGGGCAGCGCCGCGGGGTCGGCACCGATGACCTGGATGTCACGTCCCAGGCCGCGCTGCTGGCGCACGAGGTCACGTCGCTGATCCGAGCTGATGAAGCTGATCACGGTGCCCTCGGCCCCTGCGCGACCGGTGCGACCGGAGCGGTGCACGTAGTCCTTCGCGTCCTCGGACGGGTCGAAGTGGATGACGCACGTGACGCCGTCGACGTGGATGCCGCGAGCGGCGACGTCGGTCGCGACGATCGCCCGGGCGCGGCCCTGGCGGAAGTCCTCGAGCGCACGCTCGCGCTGGCTCTGGCTCCGGTCGCCGTGGATGGCCACGGCGGTCACGCCGCGCTTGTCGAGCTGCTTGGCGACGCGGTCGGCGCCACGCTTGGTCCGGCAGAACACGACCGTCGGGCCGGTCTGGGCGATGATGCGCGCCGCGACCTCGAGGCGGTCCTGACGCTCGACGCCCCAGAACACGTGCTCGGCGTTGTCGCCCATGGTGTCGTCGCCGGCGAACTCGTGCCGAACGGGATGATCCATGTAGCGGCGGATGATGACGTCGACGTCACCGTCGAGCGTCGCCGAGAACAGCAGCGTCTGGCGCTTGTCGGCGCACGCGTCGAGCAGACGCTTGACCTCGGGCAGGAAGCCCATGTCGGCCATGCGGTCCGCCTCGTCGAGCACGACGAGCTCGACGTCGCCGAGCTTGACCTGGCCCTGCTGGATCAGATCCGCGAGGCGGCCCGGGCAGGCGACGGCGATGTCGACGCCCGCACGCAGCGCCCGCAGCTGGGCGCCGAAGCCGACGCCGCCGTAGAACGCCTCGACGGACTGGTCGGGGTCGGCGAGCTGACGCAGCTCGTCGCAGATCTGCGCGGCGAGCTCACGCGTCGGTGCCAGCACCAGCGCTGTGGGGCGGTGCGGCGCGGGCGCGACGCACGCGCTGCACGAGCGGGATGCCGAAGGCCAGGGTCTTGCCGGCGCCGGTCGGCGCACGACCGCAGACGTCCTTGCCGGCGAGGGCCGGGGGGATCGTCGCTGCCTGGATCGGGAACGGTGCGGTGATGCCGCGCGCGGTGAGGGACGCGGCGGTCGCCGCGGGGACCCCCAGCGACTCGAAGCTCGGCACGTCGGACGGGTCGACGGGCTCGCCGTCCACGGGAGAAGGGACCGCGTCGGTCGACGCAGCAGGGTATTCAGACACAAGTACTCCAGAAATCGGTGGCCCCCGGCCGGGTACGGCACGGAGGGCAGGGCGCCGGGTGGCGCGGTTCGTCAGTGTGGTGATCGGCGGGACGAGGCATGGACCGCCGGGAAGTGGACTGGCCGAGCGCTGGCACCGGACGCCCGCCCGTCCCGCTGGACCGCTCCGAATCGGAGTGTCGCCGGGACCGGGGACCGTTTCAACGCTGCCTCTGGGCGCATTGCCGGCCAGTTGGTACCTGGGCACTGTAGCCGATCGAGCCGTCCACCCCTCCATCGGCCCGGTCCGGGTCGCGAGGGTCTCCCCCTAGCCTGTCGGTGTGCACGACTCCCCACCGACCTCAGGAACCCCCGCGCTCGAACGTCCGTCGGTCCCCGGAGCACCGTCACCGGCGGCGCTGGAGCTCTTCTACGACCTGGTGTTCGTGGCAGCGGTCGTGGTCCTGTCGCACTCGTACTCCATGTCGCCGACCGTCCCGGACCTGGTCTGGCTCGTGCTGGTGTTCGGGGTCATCTGGATCACCTGGCTCCAGACGTCGCTGCTGTTCAACGTGCACCGATCCCAGAAGCTGACGATGCGGCTGTTGGTGCTGACCCAGATGCTGCTGCTCGTGCTCGCCGCCGTGTCGGCGTCGGACGGCACCTACCGACACAGCGAGTACGTCGGGCCCGATCCTCGGGGTCATCTGCCTGACCATGGCGGCCATGCAGTGGCGCGCCGAGCGCGACGACCCGGCGCTGCGCAGCTACGTGCGGCCACGTGTGGTCGGCAACGTCGTCGCCGCGGCGCTGTTGCTGTCGACCCCGCTGTGGGGCGACCCCATCTACGTCGTCGGCTGGTTGCTCGCGATCGCCGCGGTCCTGGTCCCCACGCTGCGTCCCGACCCCCTGGCCGGCGAACGTCGCGACCGTGAGCACCTGGTCGAGCGCTTCGGTGCGTTCACGATCATCATGCTGGGTGAGTCGTTCGTGAAGACCGCCCTGTCCGCGACCGAGGAGCAGATGGAGGGACTCGACCTGATCTGCCTGGCCGGCACGTTCGTGATCGTGTTCGCGATCTGGTGGATCTACTTCGCGGACGTGCCCGTGGCCGGGCCCCCGAAGGACCACCGCGGGCACCACGCGTGGATGCTCCTCCACCTGCCGCTGCACCTGGCCATCGTGGGCATCGCGGTCGGGACCGCCCGCGTGGTGCTCATCGACGAGCACGCGGTCGCCGAACAAGCGATCCCGTACCTGGCGATCCCGCTCGCCATCGTGCTGGTCTGCCTCGCGCTCATCACCCGGTTGAGCACCGACGGATCCTCCGGAGCCGTCGCGGCACACCTGGGTGCCGCTGCCGTGGTCGGGGTGATCGGCGCGGTCGCGGTCGTCATCGATCCCGCCGGCATCGAGGGCACGAGCATCGTGCTCGCTGCGGTCATGGTGCTGCTGGTGGTCGCGGTCACCAGGATCAGGGCGACCAGCTCGGCCGGAGCCGGAGCCGGCGCCGGTGGCTGACCCGACGCGGCGGCGTCTGCGCGGCACGACGCTGCTGGCCGCACCGCTGTTCATGGTGGGCATCATCGCCTCGACCCTGCTGGTGGCGACCGTCCTGTGGGGCGCGTGGAACGACGAGCACCTGGGCGTGTCGTTCTGGTCGGTGATCGTCGTCAGCGGCGTGGTCGCCGTGGTCAGCTTCGCGGCAGGCCGCGGCTGCTTCATCGAGGTCGACGACACGACCGTGCGTGACGTCGTCGGCTGGTACACCGTCCGGCGGCTGCCACGTCGCGAGATCGCCACCGTCCGGGTGCGCTCCGGAGGGTGGCGCTGGTTCGAGGCCGAGATGCTGGACTCGTCGCACCACATCCTGTTGGGGGCGGGCCCGGCGCAGTTCCCGGCACGGCTGCTGCCCGGCTCCCGCGACGAGGACCTGGCGGCGCTCGACCTGATCCTGGGCGAGGACTGACCCGATCGTGCACCCACCGGTGCGATGGGCTTCACTGGGACCATGACCACTCCGGCACGGCGGCGTCGCCCGCTTCCCGAGGTCCCCTCGGCGGTACAGCTCGACGAGAAGCCCCGGAAGATCCTCCTGCGGGGACTCTTCGGAGCATGCCCGGTGTGCGGCGGTCGTCGCCTGTTCCAGCGGTGGTTCACCATGAAGGAGCGCTGCCCGACCTGCTCGTTCCAGTTCGAGCGCGTCGACGGGCACTGGATCGGCGCGATCGGGGTGAACACCGTCTGCGTGATGGGCCTCATGTTGATCGTCCTGGCGGGGGCGACGTTCTCGTACTTCCCCGACAGTCCACCGATCGCACCGCTGCTCGTCGCCGAGATCGTGATCGCGCTGGCTGGTCCGATCGTGTTCTTCCAGTCGTCGCGGACCCTCTGGTCGGCGATGGACCTGCTCATGCGCCCGCTCAAGCCGGGCGAGGTCGACCCCCGGATGGTGGTCGTCGACCCGCTGCGCGACCAGCGTCCTCGCTCCTGACGAGCGACCGGACCGACGCGGCCGCCGAGCACCCTCAGCGTCTGAGAACCCGCACCGGCTGGGGCATCTACCCCGCCAGGACCCTTGCCACCGGGGCGCGCGCTCCGTACCGTTGACCTTCGGCAGCGGCCCCGGGCCGGGCCGATGCAGCCATCCCGGGCCGAGGTCGGGCGGACGGAGGAGAGCAGTGCGAGCAGGACACCTGAGGACGCCGCGAGCGATCGGTTGGGTCGCCCTCGTCGCGGCCGTCGCCGTGACTGCCGGAGCATGCTCGTCGTCGACCGACACGACCGCACTCGCCGCCGAGGAGGTCAGCGCCAACGAGGCGGTGCCCACCACGGTGATCCGCCGAGGGCCCTTGCCCACCACGACGACCACCACCACGATGCCGCGTCGGGCCGCGGTGGCCGCGCCGTCGGTCGACGCGACGCTCGCCACGATGATCTCCCAGATCGCCGCCGACCCGGCGCTGCTGAACGGGCTCGCCGGACTGCAGAACGTCGACCTGGCCACCTTGTTCGACGTCGACCTCGCCGCGATCGAGCAGGCGGCGATCGACGCCAGCGGCCTGCAGGACCTGGGTGCGCTGATCGTCGGCGCGCCGCAGATCGACCTGGGCGCCATGATCATCTCCCAGATCGATCCCGAGGTGCTCGCCCGCCTGCAGGAGTTCGCCTCGCAGATCAACGCCGCGTCGATCGCTGCGGTCGACGGCCTGAACCGGCAGCTCATCGAGGCGGTCGCGACCGCGGTCGCCAAGATCGACCCGGCGACGCTCAGCGGGCTCAACACCCTGCTCACCGAGATCGACCCGCAGGGCCTGGGTCTGCTCAGCGCGGACCAGGCGGTCACGTCGGTCCTCGCCGTGTTCGCCGCCTCGGTGCTCCAGTCGAACCCGGCCGTCGTGCAAGAGGCTCAGCAGCGCTTCGCCGAGGAGCCGCGCGTGATGGGGCTGCTCGCACATCTCGATGCGATCGGGTCGCTGCTCGACCCCGCCACCTCGGCCGAGGTCGTGCGCGTCGGGCTGCAGGTCACGCCCGAGGCGCTGGTGTCGCTGACCCGACTGGTCAGCCTGTTGAACGACGCCGAGGTGCAGGCGCTGCTCGCTCAGCTCAACGTGCAGCCCGGTCAGTTCGGCCTGCCGGACTGACCGCGGGCCCAGCTGGTCGTCGTCGCCGCAGACCACGTCGCAGCCGCGCACGTCAGGGCGACTCAGGAGTAGAGCGCCTCGATCTCGTCGGCGAAGGTCGCGTTCACGCCACGACGCTTGAGCTTGGACGTCGGGGTGAGCAGCTCGGAGTCCGGCATCCACTCCTCGGTGAGGATGTGCACCTTCTTCACCTTCTCGGCGTGGTTGAAGTCGGCCATGGACACCTCGACGCTCTTGTGGATCGCCGCGATGACGTCCTCGCGAGCGACGAACTCCTCGATCGTGGTGAACTCGATGCCCTGGGCAGCGGCCCATCCCGGTGCGACCTCGGCGTCGATCACGACGAGCGCCGAGACGAAGGGACGCTGGTCGCCGATCACCGCCGCCTGGCCGATCAGCGGCGCGGTCTTGAGCGCCGCCTCGAGGTTGGCGGGCGAGATGTTCTTGCCGCCCGCGGTGATGATGAGCTCCTTCTTGCGGTCGACGATGCGCAGGTAGCCGTCGTCGTCGATCTCGCCGATGTCACCGGAGTGGAGCCAGCCGTCGTCGTCGAGGGCCTCGGCGGTCTTCTCGGGGTCGTTGAGGTAGCCCTGGAAGACGTGGCCACCCCGGCAGCACACCTCGCCGTCGGGGAAGATCGAGACCTCGGTGCCCGGCAGCGCGACACCCACGTAGCCCGCCTTGACCTTCGTCCGCTCGAACGTCATGGGACCGGTGTTCTCGCTCATGCCGTAGACCTCGGCGAGCGGCAGGCCGATCCCGCGGAACCAACTGATGAGCGGTGCCGGGATGGGCGCCGCGCCGGTGACGGCGAGCTCGACCTCGTCGAGTCCGAGCAACGCCCGCAGCAGCGCGAAGTTCGCGGCGTCGAGCTCCTCGAGGCGGGCGACCTCGGCCTCGGTCGCGCGATCCCAGGTGACCTTCTCGCGCAGCGGGATGGCCTCTTCGACGGCTGCGTGGAACTTCGGTGCGTTCTCCGGGTCACCCGCGACCAGCGCGCTCAACCCGGCGTAGACCTTCTCCCACACGCGGGGCACACCGAAGACGATGTTCGGCTTCACCTGACCCAGGTACGTGGTGAGCAGCGAGGTCTCCGGACACGTCGACACCTCGATCGCCGCGGCGACCAGGTTGTAGTGCGACACCATGCGCTCGGCGATGTGCGCCATGGGCAGGTACGACACGACCCGCTTGCCGGCCATCTCGGAGCGCTCCCAGCCGAAGCTCGCGAGCAGCGACTCGAGCGTCCACACGATGTTGTAGTGCGAGAGCATGACGCCCTTGGGGTTCCCGGTGGTCCCCGAGGTGTAGATGATCGTCGCCAGGTCGTCCGGCTGTGCGAGCTGGACGTTCTCCGCCAGGTCGATCGGGTCGGCGTCGGTGAGCACCGAGGCGTCGAGCACGCCCTCGGGCAGCTCGGACCGGGCGTCGAGCACGACGAGCGCCTCGAGCTGCGGCAGCTCGGACCGCGCGGCGACGAACTTGCCGAGGAACCCGGAGTTCTCGACGATCGCGACCTTCGCCCCGCAGTGCCCGGCCAGGTAGGCGACCTGCTCGGTGGACGACGAGTTGTAGATCGACACCGGCGTCGCTCCCAGGAACACCGCGGCCATGTCGAGCCAGTGGAACGCCGGGATGTTCCGCATCATCAGCACGACCCGGTCACCGTGGCCGACACCCAGCGAACGCAACCCAGCGGCCGCCGCGGCGACGCGGTCGGCCATCTCGCCGAAGGTCATCGACCCCCACGAGCCGTCGTCCTCGGCCCACCGCAGGGCGACCCGGTCGCGATGTGCATCGACCGTGGCCAGGAACTCGGTCGCGACGGTTCGGCCCTTGACCATCTCGTCGATCGTTTCCTTGGTGAGCGTCGCCATCTGGAAAATCCCCTCGGGTGCTGTGGTGCTGTGGTGCGGCCGGCGGTGGGCGCCGTCGGCTGTGTCCGGTCGTACGGAAGTGACCGTGAACTGTACCGGTGTGAACCAGGTCACCGCACCGCGCGCTTTGACCCTGGGCCCGTACGGGTGAAGAATCTTGACCGGTCGGTCAAGTTGGCCGGTCCGGGGGACCACCGCGAACTCACGTGGTGCACACGGCACGATGCGACGGTCCGTCGGCAGGGGTCCTTCCGGGCCTCATCTGCAGCACCGCGCCGTCGCAGGCGCCACACGAATCAGGAGAGCACGACATGCCCGAAGCAGTGATCGTCGATGTCGTCCGGACCGCCGGCGGCAAGCGCAACGGTGCCCTCGCCGGTTGGCACCCGGTCGACCTGGCCGCCGAGACCCTCAAGGCGCTCGCCGAGCGCAACAACCTCGACCCCGAGCTCGTCGACGACGTGATCATGGGCTGTGTCATGCAGGCAGGTGCCCAGGCGCTCAACGTCGGCCGCAACGCCGTGCTCGCCGCCGGCTGGGCCGAGACGGTCCCCTCGACGACCATCGACCGCCAGTGCGGCTCGTCGCAGCAGGCGTACCACTTCGCCGCCCAGGGCGTCATGGCCGGCGCGTACGACGTCGCCGTCGCGGCCGGTGTCGAGGTCATGAGCCTCGTGCCCATGGGCGCGTCGATCTCGAAGAACGTCGGCTTCCCCTTCGGCGCAGCGGCTGACCGCTACGCGGATGTCGAGCTGCTCGAGGGCCACCGCGGCCTGATCGGCCAGGGCCTCTCGGCCGAGGTCATCGCCAACGAGTGGGGCCTGAGCCGCGAGGACCTCGACGCCTTCGGCGCCGAGTCCCAGGCACGCGCCGAGCAGGCCGCCAACGAGGGCCGCTTCGACAACGAGATCATCCCCGTCGTCTCCAAGATCCGCGACAAGGAGACCGGCGAGGTCAAGGTGCTCGACACGATGCACACCCGTGACGAGGGCATCCGCCCCGGCACCACCGCCGAGGGCCTGGCCAACCTGAAGCCCGCGTTCCTGCCCGAGGGCAAGGTGACCGCCGGCAACAGCTCCCAGATCTGCGACGGCGCATCCGCCGCGCTGATCATGTCGGCCGAGAAGGCCAAGGAGCTCGGCCTCACCCCCCGTGCCCGCTTCCACAGCTTCGCCCTGGCCGGCGTCGACCCGGTGCGCATGCTCACCGGCCCGATCCCCTCGACCACCAAGGTGCTGGGCAAGGTCGGCATGTCGATCGGCGACATCGACCACGTCGAGATCAACGAGGCGTTCGCCTCGGTCGTCCTGGCATGGGAGAAGGAGCACGGCCCCGACATGGCGAAGGTGAACCCGAACGGCGGCGCGATCGCCCTGGGCCACCCGCTGGGCGGTTCCGGCACCAAGTTGCTCGCCACGATGCTCAACGAGCTCGAGCGCACCGGTGGCCGCTTCGGCCTCCAGACCATGTGCGAAGGTGGCGGGCTCGCGAACGCCACGATCATCGAGCGTCTGGGCTGATCCAAGTGAGCGCCCCGACGAACGGAGGGGCCAGTGTGACAGCGAACGCCACGATCATCGAGCGTCTGGGCTGATCCACACCCACTGAAGCACTACGAAGGCCTCCGGTACGCTGGTACCGGAGGCCTTCTCCGTTCTGGAGCCCACATGAGCGACATCGGATACGACGACGATCTCGACGACGTCGCGGCGCGCCCGGCGAAGCGCTGGTGGACCCGGTGGTGGTTCCAGCTGCTGTACGTGGCGGTGCTGTCGCTCGTGATCGGGGTCGTGTTCGACACGCCGGGCCTGACGACGTTCCTCGCCGTGCTGCTGGGCGCGGTCATCTTCCGCACCGGCTGGTTCTTCCTGCAGTCCTTCGCCACTCCCCTGCCGGAGCCGCCCGACCCGGGCACGCTGCGGAAGGTCAAGCTGGTCTACCGCTGCGAGATCTGCGGCACAGAGGTGCGCATGACCTCGGCGGTCGACGAGGATCCCGAGCCCCCGCGGCACTGCATGGACGACATGACGCTGGTGACGCCGATCGAGTGAGACCCTGAGCCCTCGTTCACCGGGTCATCCACAGGCCCCGAGGTTCTCCACAGGCTGTGGATGAGCCTGGGAGTTGTCACCGTTCCATCACCGGGCCGTCACCTGTCGGTCACATCCGCACGACGGCGCCCGACGAGCCAGCTTCCGGAAGAACAGTGCTGCAGGGTCGGTGCTGCAGGGTCAGTGGTACTGCGTGGCGACCATGATGCCGCCGAGGATCGAGACCAGCCCGGCGATCAGGTACCAACCGGAGCCGTCCTCGCCGCCGCCGGGCATGACGCCCATGTAGTTGAGGATGATCACCAGCAGGCCGATGCCCCACAGCGCGAACATCAGGATCGGCACCCAGCGCGGGCTCGGCGCCCGACGCGACTGCGGGGTCGGCGCGGTGTACCGGACGTTCGTCGTGGCATCGGCCTTCGCCTTGGCCTTCGCCTTGGGTGGCACGACCTTCTTCGGAGCGCTCGAGGTCGTGGGAGCACTCCCCTTCGACGCTGCCGGGGCGACCTTCTTCGGAGCGCTCGACCCGGCCGGAACGCTGCCGCCGCTCGACGCATCGGGGGCGCCGTCGCCGCTCGACCCGTCGGGAGCGTCGACTTCGCTCGTGTCGTCGGTGACGTCTCGATCCGCCGGGTTCGCCATGGGCGACAGGATAGACGGAACCGGTTCGGCGGCCGCCGGAGGCTGACGTAGCGTTGCGTCCCGTGGGACCCCGCATCCTCGTCATCGACAACTACGACTCGTTCGTCTACAACCTCGTCCAGTACCTGGGGGAGCTCGGCGCCGACCCGGTGGTGCACCGTGATGACGCGATCACGCTCGCCGAGATCGACGGGATCGCACCCGACGGCATCCTGATCAGCCCCGGTCCGGGCAGCCCGAAGGATGCCGGCCTCTCGAACGAGATCATCGGGGCGTGGGGAGCCCGGGTCCCCGTGTTCGGTGTGTGCCTGGGCCTGCAGTGCATCGGTGAGGTGTTCGGCGGCGACGTCGTGCGCGCACCCGAGGTGGTGCATGGCAAGACCTCGCTCATCCGCCACCACGACGTCGGGGTCTTCGAGGGGTTGCCGAACCCGCTCGAGGCGACCCGGTACCACTCGCTGATCGTCGAGCGGTCCACGCTGCCGGACGTGCTCGAGATCACCGCCGAGACCGACGACGGCCTGATCATGGGGCTGCGGCACCGCGAGCTGATGGTCGAAGGCGTGCAGTTCCACCCGGAGTCGGTGTTGACCATGAGCGGGCACGACCTGGTGCAGCGCTTCCTCGACCGCTGCACGCCCGTCGACTCGGTGCCGCCCAGCAGCTGAGGCGCTCCCGGGCGCCCGCTCGGCTCGGCTCAGGGCCGAGTCGTCGTGGTCACCGATCCCGGGGTGGTGGTGGTCGTCGTGGTCGTCGGCACCGGTCCGACCGCGATGGTGATCGTCATGCCCGCTCGCGGTGAATCGGCCACCGGGCTCTGGGCGATCACCAGCCCGATCCTGCGGTCGGTGGCGGGCACCGTCTCGTTCGTGACCGAGACGCGGATGCCCAGCGATTCGGCGATCTCGAGCGCGGTCACGCGGCGCAGCCCGACCAGGTCGGGCACCGTCCCCGGTGTGGGCGGCGCCGAGATCACCACGTCGACGCGGCTGCCCCTCGGGACCGCGCTGCCGACGCCCGGATCGACCGAGGCGATCTTGCCCGGATCGACGCCCTCGACGACACGCCGGGTGACCTCGCCGACGTTCAAGTCGGCCTGCCCGATCTGGAGCATCCCTTCGGCCGAAGCCAGACCCACGACTTCGGGCACGATCCGTGGCTCGGGGCCCTTCGAGACGATCAGCTCGACAGAAGCGCCCAGCGTCGAGCGGCCCGACGGACCCGGGTTGGATCCCAGCACGACCCCCGCCGGGATCGCTTCGTCGTAGACCTCGGTGGGTGACGCGACCAGGCCGACGACCGACAGCAGACGGGTGGCATCCGCGACGGGCTGTCCCACGGTGTTCGGCACGCGCACACCGGAGGGGCCGTCGCTCACGCCGAGCACGACGCGCTCGCCCACCTCGAGACGTGCACCGGCGATCGGCGTCTGTTCGATGACGACGTCGACGGGGACCCGCTCGTTCGCCTGGTAGCGGACGTCGACGATCAGCCCGAGCCGCTCGAGCTGCGCCTGCGCCTGTTCGACGGGCCGGTTGCTGAGTCGGGGCACGACCACGACGGGCACCTCACGACCCGACGCGGCCTCGTCGACCACCCGGGAGATCCCGAACAGGCCGACGACGATCACGAGCAGCAGGAGCACCCCGCCGACGACCGTCGCGACGGTGTGGTCGGCGCGGTCGATGAGCTCCGGTGCCCCGATCTCGGTGATCCTCTCGCCGGGTGCGACCGCGGCCACCTCGTCGGTGCCCGAAGCTGGCTCGTCGGTGCCCGAAGCTGGCTCGTCGGTGCCCGAAGCTGGCTCGCCGGTGCCCGGAGCGCGGTCCGGAGGCTCGTCGGGGGTGCCGGCGGGCCCGGTCTCGTCGGTGTCGTCGGGACGCTCGGTCATCGCCGCGGACCGGGCCGGGTCGTCGTGGGCGCCGTCGTCCGGGGCACTGCGGTCGTGGTCGGCGCGGTCGTCGTGGTCGTCGGCGGTGGTGGCGGGGCAACCCTGCCGACCACGATCGTCACCGGCTGTCCGGGCTGCAGCTCGGTCCCGGCCGCCGGGTACTGCTGGAACACCGCCCCGGCGCCGCTGCCGGGTTCATCGCTGACGAGCCGGCCGGCGTGCACGACCGTGTAGCCGACGGCCTCGAGCGCAGCGATCGCCTGGCTGTCGGTGCGGTTCACCACGTCCGGCACACGGGCAGCCGCCGGCCCGAGCGAGTACACGAAGTTCACCGGGGTGTCCTTGTCGACGACCGTCCCGGGCGGCGGATCGGCCGAGACGACCGCTCCCGAGGGCACGCTCGCATCTGCGGTCGGTGTCAGCTCGCCGAGGGTCAGCCCGGCGACACCGAGCTGGAAGCCCGCGGCGTCGACGGTCAGTCCGACGATCTCCGGTACGGGACGGTCCTCCGGGCCGGTCGACACCTCGAAGCGAACCGTGTCCTCGCCGGTCACCTCGACCCCGGGCGGGGGGCTCTGGGCGGTGATCACACCCTCGGGCACGTCGTCGTGGGCGACCTCGACCACCGCGAAGGGCACGCCTGCGTCCTCGAGAGGTGGCACGACGTCGGCGATCGGCTGTCCGACCGCCTGTGGCATCTCGACGCGCTTCGCGCCGCGGCTGACCGTGAAGGTCACCGTGGCGCCTTCCCGGACCCGGCTGCCGGCCTTCGGGGACTGGTCGACGACGGTGCCTCGCGGCGCGGTGAGGCTGTAGCCCTCTTCGGCGGTGGCCTCGAGCCCGGCGTTCTCGACCTCGGCCTCGGCGCGAGGCTGGGCGAGCTCTTCCAGGTCGGGGACCGTCACCATGGCGCCGCGTCCGAGGATCGCGTCGATCGGGTTGAGCGAGCTCGACCAGGCCAGCAGCACCACCGCACCGACGGCGATCAGCAGCGACACTCCGAGCGGCACCGCCCCGGCGACCCGTCGCACGTCAACGCCTCACGAGGCCGGCGACCCTCGCCGCGCCCGGTGTGCGGTCGGGTCGCACCCGACCGGACATCAGGGCGTGCTCGACGTGGTCGTGCTCGAGGTCGGCGGCGTGGACGTGGTGGTGGTCGTCGTCGCCTCGGCGACACCGACGACGATGGTGACCTGCGAACCCTTGCGAGCCTGCCGACCGCCGCTGGGGTCCTGCGACATCACCTTGCCGACGTTGGAGTCGCCGGGCGACAGCGTGCGCGGCTGGCGCTGCACCGTGAAGCCGGCGCCCTCGAGCTCGCGTTGCGCGGCGTCGGCCTCGTCGCCGACGACGGCCGGCACGCTCAGCTGCTCGACGCCGGAGGACACGATGATCGTGACCTGCGCATTCGCCTCGAGCGACGTGCCCGCCGGCGGGTCGGTGCGGATCACGCTGCCCTCGTTCACCGAGTCGCTGGGCTCGTAGACGGGATCGCGGAACCGGAAGCCGGCCTCCTGGATGGCGGACTGCGCCTGGGCGAGCGGCCGGCCGGTCACGTCGGGCACGAGCTCCTTGCCCGGCTCGACCGACACGACCAGGTTCACCGCGTCACCCGGCGAGACGATCTGGCCCGCTGCCGGGGACTGGTCGAGCACGATGCCCGGATCCGCGTCGGCGTTCTCACGCTGCTCGACGGTGCCGAGTCGCAGGCCGAGCTCGGCGATCTTCGCCTCGGCCTCGGCCTGGGGCATCAACCGAACTCGGGCAGCTCGATCTGCTCGGGGCCCGAGGACACCTCGAGCTCGACGGTCGAGCCCCGATCGACTTCTTCGTCCTTCGACGGGTTCTGCGAGATGACACGCCCGACGGCCAGGTTCTCGCTGGGTGTCGGGACCTCACGCACCTCGAGGTCGACGGCTTCGAGACGTTCTCGTGCCTCGGCGATCTCGAGACCCACCACGGGTGGCACGGTGACCAGATCGCCGTCGTCGAGGCTCTTGATGATCCAGAAGACCAACCCGCCGAGCAGCGCGAGCATGACGAGCAGCAGCACGATGAAGAGCCAGGTCTTGGACTTCTTCTCCTCGGGCTCGTCGTCGGGCACGACCTCGGGCGGGACGACCGCACCGACGGTCGTGGCGGCCTGCACGGTGGTGGCCGGCTCGTCCATGACCGCCGCGCCGGCGACGACCAGCTCGCGCTCCGCGAGCGTGGGTGAGCCCTCGAGGAAGCGGCGCAGGTCGGCGCGCAGCTCCTCGGCCGAGGCGTAGCGGTCGTCCGCACGCTTCGAGAGCAGCTTCATGATGATCGCCTCGAGGCCCTCGGGCAGGTCCGAGATGATCGTCGAGGGCGGCGGCGGATCGTCCTGGACGTGCTTGTAGGCGATCGCGAGCGGCGTCTCACCGGCGAACGGCGGACGCCCGGTGACGAGCTCGTAGAGCACCACGCCGAGCGAGTACAGGTCGGAGCGCGGGTCGACCTGGAGGCCCTGCGCCTGCTCGGGCGAGAAGTACGTGGCCGTGCCCATGACCGAGCCGGCCTGGGTCAGGTCCTCGTCCGGCGACGACAGCGCCCGGGCGATGCCGAAGTCGGTGACCTTGACCTGACCGGTTCGTGTCAGCAGCACGTTGCCGGGCTTCACGTCGCGGTGCACGACGCCACGGGAGTGCGCGAAGCCGAGCCCGGCGGCGACCTCGGACGCGATCTCGGCGGCGCGACGGGGATGCAGCGGACCGTCCGCGCGGAGCACCCGCGACAGCGACGGGCCGTCGATGTACTCCATGACGATGAAGTACGTGCCGTCCTGTGCGCCCCAGTCGTACACACCGACGATGTTCGGGTGCGACAGGTTGGCGGCTGCCTGCGCCTCGCGTCGGAAGCGCTCGACGAACGACGGATCGGCGGCGAACTCGGGGAACAGCACCTTGACCGCCACCGGACGGTCGAGCGAGCGGTCTCGTGCGAGGTAGACCTGCGCCATCCCGCCCCGGGCGAGGCGGCGATGGATCTCATAGCGATCGTTCAGGACGCGGCGGGTTCTGCTCAGCCATGGCAGGCACAGCGTAGATGGCCGGCCTGCGCCGACCGCGGACAGGGGGTCAGTGACAGCGGCGTGGCACGGGTCACGCTCACGGCGCCTGGAGCGCGGCCTGGAGCACTGCCCGTGCGATCGGGCCGGCCACGCGACCACCGGTCAGGCCGTCGTCGCCGTCGACGCCCTGGACCATCACGGCGACGGCCACCGTGGGCTCCTGCCCCTCCGGTCCGCCGAAGGCGATCATCCAGGCGTGGGACTTCGGCGGGTCGGTGCCCAGCTGCGCGGTCCCGGTCTTCGCGCCCACGTCGAAGCCGGGCAGTCGCAGGCCGTTCGCCGTGCCCGACTGCACGACGCTGATCATGCCGCGCCGCAGCACCCCGGCGGTCTCGGCGCTCGCCGCTTCACGCCAGGGGCGCTCCTCGAAGCGCGACACGACCTCGCCGTCGCGGGCCTGGACCTCACCCATGACGTGCGGGGTCATGATCCGGCCCTCGTTGGCGACGCCTGCCGCGACGAGGGCCATCTGCAGCGGTGTGGCGGCGACGTCGTTCTGACCGATGGCCGTCTGCGCGAGCGCTGGGGTGTCGTCGTAGACCGGCGCAGCGCCCTCGGGGCGTGAGACCACCGAGCCGAAGTCGGTCGGGTAGACCGAGCGGGCCGGGCGGGTCAGGTCGATCGGTGGTGTGTCGTTGAACCCGGCGGCCTCGGCAGCGGCGATCATCGGGTCGGGCCCCAGTTGCTCGGCGGCCATCTGCGCGAACGCCGCGTTGCAGGACTGCTCGAGGATGGCGAAGAGCGTGCCGCCGCAGTAGCTGCGCCCGAAGTTGTAGATCGGGCGGTTGGTGAGCGGCGGCGTGTAGGACTGCACGACGGGATAGGTCGGCTCGGTCTCGGTGACCTTGCCCGAGGTCAGGCCGGCGGTGGCGGTGACGACCTTGAACGTCGAGCCGGGGAAGAAGCGCTCCTGGTAGGCACGCGACAGCAGCGGCTTCTCGGGCACCGCGTCGAGCAGCGCCTTCACTGCTTGGGCGTTCTCGGTGTCGTTGGTCGAGATGAGGTTCGGGTCGTACGTCGGGTTCGAGTACATCGCGAGGATCCCGCCGGTGCGAGGGTCGAGCGCGACGACCGAACCCGTGAGCCCGCCGAGCGCGTCGCGCGCTGCGGTCTGCACGTCGCTGCGCACCGTGAGCACGACGTCACCCTCGCTCGAGGTGTCCGAGAAGAACCCGGAGAGCTCATGCAGCTGCAGCGATGCGGTGCGGCCGGTCAGCTCGGCGTTGTAGGTGCGTTCGACGCCGGTCGAGCCGAGCAGGAAGGCGTAGTAGCCGGTGATGTGGCCATACAGGTCGCCCTCGGGGTAGACCCGCTGGTAGCGCAGGTCGGCGCGACGTGTCTCGGACGTCGCGAGGATGACGCCGTCCGCAGTGACGATGTCGCCGCGTGGACGGTTGAAGTCACGGCGCTGGGCGCGGGTGTTCTCGGGGCGGTCGTTGTAGGCCGAGGCCTGGAACACCTGGATCTGGTTGAGCTTCGCGAAGAGCGCCACGTAGGCGATCATGATCACCGCGCCGAGGATCTTGATCTGGCGGTTCACTGGGCGACCACCGGCTCCGGGGCGCGCTGCTCGGTCTGGTCCGACACCCGCACCAGCAGGGCGAGCAGCACGTAGTTCGCGACCAGCGACGAGCCGCCGTAGGACACGAACGGCAGCGTCACACCGGTCAGGGGCAGCACCCGGATCACTCCGGCGATGATGATGAACGCCTGGAAGGCGATGAGCGCGGTGAGCCCGACGACGAGCAGGCTGCCGAACGCGTCGGTGGACCGGCGAGCGGTGCGTAGCCCGCTACCGGCGAGCAGCAGGAAGGCACACAGCACCGCGGTGGCGCCGAGCAGACCCAGCTCCTCACCGATGACGGCGAAGATGAAGTCGGACTCGGCTGCCGGGATGCGCGAGACCCCCAGGCCCGGGCCGGTCCCGTCGATGCCGCCCCAGGCGAGCGCGTACGCCGCCTGGATCACCTGGTAGCCGCCGTCGCCGGGGTCGGACCACGGGTTGATCCACGTCTCGACGCGGAGCTTCACGTGTGAGAACTGCGTCCATGCGACATAGGCCGCAGCGCCGAAGAGCCCGAGGCCGACCGCCACGTAGCTGCCGCGACCGGTCGCGACCCACAGCATGACGATGAACAGGACGAAGAACAGCAGCGCCGAGCCCAGGTCCTTCTCGAAGACCATGACGACCAGGGAGAAGCCGACGGCGAGCAGGATCGGCGCGAAGTGCTTGGGGTCGGGGGTGTTGAGCCGGCCGATGCGGAACGTCGCGACGCCCAACAGCTCGCGCCGCTCGACCAGGTACCCGGCGAAGAAGACGGCGAGGCAGATCTTGGCGAACTCGCCGGGCTGGAAGTTGACCGGGCCGATCGACACCCAGATGCGCGAGCCGTTGATGGTCTGGCCGATGCCGGGCAGCAGTGGCAGCACCAGCAGCAGCACTCCCAGCAGGCCGAAGGTGTAGCGGTAGCGCTGCAGGACACGGATGTCCCGGATGACGGCGAGGGTGACGACGTACCCGAGGATGCCGACCGCGGTCCACGACGCCTGCAGCGCTGCCAGGTCACCGTCGATGCGGGCGATGAAGACGTAGCCGATGCCGTTGAGCAGCGCTGCGAGCGGCAGGAACAACGGATCGGCGGCGGGTGCGAGTCGGCGGATCGCCACGTGCGCGGCGAGCAGCAGCGCCAACAGGATGCCCAGGAACGGGACGATGTCGGCCGGCAGGGACGCGCTGCGGCCCAGGCTGGCCAGCGTGTACGCGCCGCAGATCACCAGGAACGCGAGCAGCAGCAGACCGAGCTCGGTGGTGCGACGTCGACGACCGAGCGCCGTGACCGCTGCCTCGTGGGCCGACGGGGATCCGCTCGCCGCAGGGCTGCCGGGGTCGCTGAGGAGCGTCACGCCGGGGGAGCGGGCGGTGCCGGAGGTGGCGTGACCGGCACGACCGTGGTGGTCGTCGTGGTGGTGGTCGTCGTCGTCGTCGTGGTCGTGGTCGTGGTGGCCCGACGCTCCATGTTCGCCACGTACGTGCGGGCCTTCGCCTCGGTGGCGAACTCTCGTGCGTCCTCGAGGTCGGCGCGGTCCTTGGCCGACAGCAGATCGAGGTCGATGTCGAACCGGTCGGCCACCGTGGGCTGACGCCACAGCAGCGTCGTCGGGCGGCCCTCGTAGAGCACGACCTGGCCGGAGGCGGTCCCGACGTACCAACCGCTGCCCATCTGGTAGAGCACGGCACCGACGGCGACCGCCACGATCAGCAGCACGGTCAGCACGAACACCGGGGTGCGCCAGCTGCGTTGACGTCGCGACGACGCTGCGCCGTCGCGGGTGACGACGTCGTCGCCGTTGCCCGAGGTGCTCAGCGACGACGGGTCGATCGCCGGCGCGTCCGCTTCGGAGCCGACGGCGACGCCACCTCCGAGGTCCGACGATGCGGCCGGGTCTCCCTCGCCGGAGGCAGCGATGAACCCCTCGGTGGCCGCTCCTCCGTTGCCAGCGCTGGTGCCGTTGCCGAGCTCCTCACGAGGCGCGGTGGCGATGTCGTCGAGGTCGTCCGCGTCGTCCAGGTCGTCGTCGAGCTCGTCGGCGGTGTCCGGTCCGGCGCCGCCGGGAGCAGCCGAGATCGGGACCAACGGCACCGTGGCCGTGTCGTGCTCGGAGTCGCGGAAGGCGTCGTCGAGGTCGACGGTGGGTGTCGCGATGCGGCGGTACCGATCGCCGAGCGGCGGCGGGCGGTACGCCGGCATCGCGCACCTCGACCACGACGGCCGAGATGTTGTCGCGGCCGCCCGCGGCGTCGGCCTCGGCCGCCAGGCGCTGCGCGGTGAGCTGCGGCTCGTCGCCCTCGGCCAGGATCTCGGCGATGCGGTCCTCGGACAGCTCGTTGAAGAGCCCGTCGCTGCACAGCAGCAGCCGGTCGCCGTCGCACGGCGAGAGCAACCAGGCGTCGACCACGACGAGCGCTTCGACACCCAGCGCCCTGGTCAGGACGTTGCGCTGCGGGTGCACCTCTGCCTCGGCCGGGGTGATGCGGCCTTCTCGCACGAGGGTCTCGACCAGCGAGTGGTCCTCGGTGAGCTGGCGCAGCTCGCCGGCGGCGAACAGGTAGACGCGGCTGTCACCGACGTTGAGCACCGCCAGGTGGTAGCCGTCCTCGTCGACCAGGCCGACGACGCACACGGTCGTGCCCATGCCGCGCAGGTCCTCGTCCTCTTCGGCACGGTCGTTGATGCGGCGGTTCGCCAGGTGCACCGCCGAGACCAGGTCGACCAACGAGCGGTGGTCCGCGACGCCCTGCAGCACCTCGACGGTGTCGGCCGATGCGACCTCGCCCGCGCGGTGGCCGCCCATGCCGTCAGCGACGGCGACGAGCTCGTCGGTGACCAGGATCGAGTCCTCGTTGGCGGCGCGGACCTGCCCGACGAGCGTGCTCGAGCCGGTGACCAGGCGGATCTCCGGGGACACCTCGTCACCGGACCTCCATCACGACGTTGCCGATCTGGATGCGGTCACCGAGCCGGGCGGGCATCTGACCCACGGCGCGGGTGCCGTTGACCCACGTGCCGTTCGTCGAACCGAGGTCCTCGACGAACACCGAGCCGTCGCGGATGAACAGGCGCGAGTGCACCTGCGAGACGTACTGCTCGTCGAGCGTGATCGAACACCCCGCGGCCCGTCCGATGGTCAGCTCGTCGCCGAGTGCGAACTCCATGCCTGCTCGGTTCGCCGGTTCGATCAGCACCAACCGGGTGGGCAGCGCGGGCGTGCCGCGGCGGGTGCGTGCGGGCTTCTGCTTGGGGGCCTTCTGCTTGGCGGCCCTGCGGGACCGTCCCCCGCCGCCCTCGGCGGGCGCGAGCTTCGGCGGGTTGACCTCGGTCCACACCGCTCGCAGCACGCGGAGGAAGAACAGGTACAGGAGCGCCAGCAGGCACAGCTTCAGAACGGTGAGCAGCTGCTCGGACACTGGGACGGAGCCTAGGACGCCTGGAAGTGCATCACGGTGTTGCCGAAGCGGACCTCGTCACCGTCGCGCAGCTGGTGTTCGGCGACACGGGCATCGTTCACCTTCGTGCCGTTGGTCGAGCCGAGGTCGACCACCACGAAGCCGTCGCCGTAGGGGCGGATCTCTGCGTGGTGGCGGCTGACGTTCGGATCGGCCAGGACGATGGTGCAGTCGTTCTGGCGACCGACGGTGACGACGTACTCGCCGAGTGGCACGCGATCGCCCGTGGGCAGCAGGAGTGCACCGGGCGGGAGTCCCCCCTCGCCCTCGGCGAATCGCCCGTCGACGGTCAGCACGCCGGGGCGCACGGCCTCGTCGACATCGATGTGCACCTCGACCGGACCGACGAAGCCGTAGCTGCTCGTCGCGGGCGTGCTCCCGGGCGGCGTCTGCGAGCTCACGGTCGCAGCGTGCCGAGCAGGTCGTGCGAGCTGCTCCGTCGTCGGCGGGCGAGATGCGGAACACGAAGGAGTTGGGCACCAGCGTGCGGCCGTCGACGTCGACGGTGCGGTGCGAGTCCATCTCCCGCACGAGCTTGCGTCCGAACTCGACCGGGCTGAGGCCGCTGCGGAACAGCCGGGAGAACGTTCCCTCGACCGTCCGCTCGAGGCGTCCCTCGAAACCCTTGATGCCCATGGCGACCACGATACCGATGCCAGGCGGACATGTCCGGGATCACGCTTGGGGGTGCCGACCCCGGGTTGCGCTACGATGCGCTCTCCACTCGCGCGAGTGGCGGAATTGGCAGACGCGCTGGATTCAGGTTCCAGTGTCCGAAAGGACGTGGGGGTTCAAGTCCCCCCTCGCGCACCGCAGTGATGTCCGTAGGACACCACCGACACCCCGAACCCTCTGGGTCGGGGTGTTCTTCGTGTCGGGCGCACCCGCGGCGACGTCGGACCACCGACGTCTCGATCGGCAGCGACAGGGGACAGCCCGTCGTCCGCCTTGGAGCCCACCTCGGCTTCCCGTCGAACGACGACGGCCTCTCGGCACTCACGGATGCCCTCGACCGTTCCGCGGCTCGCGCCGAATGGGCCCGTTCGAACCAGCAGGCAGCGCTCCAGCGCAGCTACCTCGAAGCGTTCACCGCGGCGCTCGCCGACGCCGACTGATGAGTGCGTCCCAGTCGTCGTGAGAGGCTGGGAGCCGCGCGGCTGGGCGACACCGCTCAGAGCGTGCCGCGGTGTGTGAACCAGACCCGTGCCGCGGCGAGCAGCTGACGTCGCTGCGGATCGGGATCCGCCGTCCGCTCGGCCTCGACGACCGGTGGGTGCGCCGGCAACTCGCAGACGTCGGCCTGCCCGAGCAGATCGGGGTCGTCGAGGAACTCGACCGGCTCCGCACCGGTCGGCGCGATGTCGGAGTTCGACAGGTAGAAGGACATGACGGCACCTCCGGGTGTCAGGATCGACGTGTCGGGTTCGGGTGCGACGCTGGTGCAGTCACGATCGGTGGCCGCGGAACAGCTCGCAGCACCTCATCAGCCTTGCTGGCCTCGTCGTAGGAAGCGAGGATCGTCTCCTCGGTGGCGTCCGACGAGCGCTCGGCGCACCTCGCGTCTCGGTCGGCGCCGCGGTGTCCCAGTCGGTGGGTGTCGCGATGTTCCTCGTGCTCCCCTGCGCGGTGCTGGCGGCCGCCCGGCCGACGCCCGCCCTGCCATCTCCGCCGCGGACGTGGTGACGCAGGAGTCGTCGGCTCTGCACCAGCGAGCCCCCACGCGAGGCCGGTCCCAGGAGTGCGCCGCAGCGATTGCGGGTATCCGTCGCTCATGCCTGCTTTCTCGCGCTCCGTCGACGTCGACCGGCCCGTCGCCGATGTCTGGGACATCTGGACCGACGTCCGCATCCTCCCGCAGCTGTCACCCAGCACCAGCGAGGTGCTCGACGCGCCCGAGCGCTTGACCGAGGTCGGTCAGACGTTCCGCCAGATCGTCCGTGCCGTCGGGCGCTGCTTCGAGGTGGACTGGACCGTCACGAGCATCGAGGACCGCGACCACCTGACCATCGAGAGCAGCGTCGTGATGGGTGTGACCCCGCAGCTCACCGAACGAGTGAAGTCGTTGTCGGCCAACCGCACCCGACTGACCATCGACGTCGAGTACGCGCTGCCGTTCGGCCCGCTCGGGCGGCTCGCGTCGAAGCTCGGCGTCGAGCAGCTGGCGCACCGCGAGACCACCGAGCTCCTGGAACGGTTGCAGCACGTCATCGAGTCGAGCCCCGCCCCCGCACGTGAACGGTAAGCGTCGGACGCTCGCACGGCGCCTCCGCCCCATCCGCGAGCACGACCCGGGTCGGTCAGGGAGCGGCCCGGACGAGGTCGAGTCGGTCGTCGACCCGGGTCACCTCGACCTCCGGCCGGTCGACGAAGTCGAGGGCTCCTGCGCACTCGGCGCCGAAGCCGAATCCGCTCTCGGCCACGAGGACCGATGCCCGCCCCGAGGCGACCAGTCCGACGAGCTCCTCGACCTCGTCGTCGAAGGTCGGGTTGCTCGCCCCTGAGAAGTAGTCGTTCCTGCACGGGACCATGTACGAGGTTCGACCGGTGCCGAGGAAGACGGCGTCCGGGGCGTTCGAGAACAGCGCGCCGTCGGACGGGAGGTAGTCGGCTCGAATCGTGCGGGTCGGTGGCGGCGTCGTGGTGATGACGTCGGCGATGCCAGGGATCTGCATCGACAACACCCCGACGCTGATGATCGTCGCGACGGTCGCGACGACGACGCGGTGCCGTTCCTGCAGGACCAGCGAGACGATGGCGAGGGTGGCGGTCGTGAGCAGGATGAGCGGCAGCGTCATCTGACGGCCGACGAGCGACACGAAGCGATCGACGAACACCACGCTGTCGACGAGCTGGCCGATCATCGCCGCCGCGAGCACCAGCAGCGGCACGATCCGGCGGGCGTCCACCCTCCGGTCGGGAATCCGCCAAGCGATCAGCGACAACCCCACGACCACGCCGACGAGCAGGACCAGCGCCACGACGCCACCGACGGTCGAGTTGACCACCCCTGGGATCAGCGCACCCAGGCCGCGCACCGCGCCGTTCAGCGCGGCGCGCACCTCGTCAGCCGCTGCCGGGGCCGCTCGGCGGTCCGAGCTCAGCAGCGTCGCGACGACGGGGAGCAGGCCGAGCGTCGCGGCGACAGCGGTCCGCGCCGCTCGCCGCCCGAACGATCCCGGTGCGATCAGCGCGACCAGGCACACGGTGGCGACGGCCGAGAGCCCGAGCAGCTTGGTGGCGCTCGCGGCGCCGGCCAGGACCGCAGCGCCGCAGAGCCAGCCCACGGACGCGGTGACGAGGAAGCGGTCGAGCGCGAGCAGGCATGCGAGGACCGCGAGGGTGAAGAGCGGCTCGGCCAGCGCGGTCGAGTGCAGGTAGAGCAGGGGCGCCACGATCACATCGGGCACCCGGACGACGACGATCGTGGCGAGCACCCCGAACAGCGGCAACCAGCTGGTACGGAACAGCCGGCGAGCGAGCAGACCGAGCAGCGCCACGTTCACACCGAGCAGGAGCGGGTTCAGCACCCGCACCACGTCGCCGGGCGACCACCCCAGCCACGAGAACGCACCGATCACCACCGGGAAGAGCGGCGGCCAGTGACGCAGGGGCACCCGACCGTCGAAGGCGATCGACTCGATCGGTCGATAGTGATCGGTGTAGGTCGTAAATGGGACCGTGACCCCCCGACCGTTCGCCATGTTGGAGGCGGTACCGAGGTAGAGCGTCCCGTCAGGGCTCGGGGTGATGCCGTATCGCGACACGGCCCACGCCAGCGCGGTCGCGACGACGGCGCTCCCGGCCAACCACCACATGTCCGGCGAAGGGCGCCGCCCCACCGCTGCCCCGGTGGGTCGGTCCTCGACCGTCGCCGGCGTCACGTCCAGCCTCATCGGCGAACACACACGGTGGGTCCGATTCGTTTCCTCGAATCGCCGGCCACGACGCCTCCGGCCCCACCGATCGCTTCGTTCAACATCGACCGTGGCGCACTTGCGACCCTAGAGGTCCGCGGTCGACAGATCCGGTCGGGCCGGCTCATCGGATGAGCCGCTCGTGGGGCTGCACCGGTCGTCGGTGCGCGCTGTTCAGCCGAGCCGAGAGCATTTCGGATCGGCGGGCAGACCCGATCGTGCCGTTCGATTGCCCGATGGGGATCATCGGATGAGCCGCTGCCCCCGTCACCATCGGGGCATGACGGCGGCGGAGTTCGTACCCGCGCTCCGTGAACAGCTCGCCCGGGCGTTCACAGAGCGGTTCCGACCACGCCCCCGGGGCCGGTCCGGGCGCTCGTGATCGAGCGAGAGGTGCTGCAGGTCCGACGCGCTCCATCGGGTGAGGTGGTCGCGCTGGTCAACAAGGGCGAGCCCTGGTCGCCGCGTCAGGCGTCCGACGCGATCGGCGACATCCGCTCCGGACTCGTCCGCTACGTCGTGCCGTGGGCCACGCACCGCGCCCCGATCCGGGTCATCGACGGGTTGCCGGCCCGCCTCGACGCCGGGTCGTCCGTAGCAGGCACCGGGGGCCTCGCGCTGCTCCCGCATGGGTAGACCCGCTGCGGCGAGCGGTTCGTGGCGACACGCCATCAGGACCGTCGCGCCGCGGCGAACGGGCAACGACGGTGAGACCCGGCCCGTCCGAGGCTGGCGACCCGGTCCCAGCGCTGCGAGGAGTCGCCATGCCCGATCCCGTCGTTCCCCACACCCGATCGAACCGTCCCCGTCCCGTGAGCCGCGCCGGTGTCGGTGCCGTCGCGCTCGCCGGCACGCTCGTCGCCCTGCCGTCGACGATCGCGCTGCCCTCGACGGTCGATGCGGCGCCGACCGAGCCCGGCGCCGAGAGCCACTGCGTGCTCGAGGTCGTCGATCAGCACGCCACGGGCGAGCTCGTCACGGCACCGCCGGTCTGCTTCGGCACGCTCGCCGAGGCACTCGAGTACGCCGGCGGCACACCGCTGGGTCGCCGCGACGCCTCGTCGGACGAGTTGGAGGCTGCGTCGTCGGAGGATCTCGCGGCGGCCGCGTCGGGTGTGCTCGGCGTGCACTTCGAGCACCAGGACCGCACCGGTTCGTCGATCACGATCTCGGGCGCCACGTGCAGCGGCGGGTACGTGAACCTCTCCGCAGCGTGGATCAACCGGATCAGCTCGACGCAGAACGGCTGCGGGTCCGTGACGTTCTTCGACGGGTTCGGCACGAGTGGAGCGTCGGAGAGCACCGGCGCCACGACGGTGAACCTGAAGGCGCTCAACGACATCGCCAACAGCGTCCAGTACAGCTGATCGATGGACCACGAACCCGCCACGCTGTCGTCGAGCAGGATGCGGTTGCGCTCCGTGCGTGCCACCGACGGCGACTGGCTCTACGACCTGTTGACCCGCACCAGCGGCAGTCGCTGGCGCTACCGCGGGCGCACGCCGGCACCCGGCGAGTTCCACGTCGACCTGTGGCGCGGCGTGCTGTCGCAGTTCGTCATCACCGACGCCGAGGATCGACCCGTCGGGCTCGTCGGCGCCTACAACGCCAACTCGACCGCCGGGCACTGCCACGTCTTCGCGGTCGGCGCGACCGACCAGGGTCGCCTGATCACCGAGGCCACCGCCCGGTTCGCGGACTGGCTCTTCGAGACCTTCGAGTTCCACAAGCTCTGGATCGAGAGCGCCGAGTTCAACCTGGCGCAGTTCGCGAGTCTGACCGAGCTCGCGACGATCGAGGGTCGCCTCACGAACTTCGACTACTGGGGCGGCCGCTTCTGGGACCTGCTGATCATGTCGGTCACCCAGGAGCGTTGGACCCGACACCGCCGCACGGCGAGCGCGCTGTCCGCGACGGGGGCGACGGGGGCGACGACGGCGGCAGGCCCGGACGCCGTCGACGTCGCGTCGTTGCGGCGGCTGCTCGAGGACCGTCTCCCCCTCGACTCGCTGCGTGCGGTCGAACTGCTCGACGAGCTCGAAGAGCTCGCCGGGATCGTGCTCGACTACGAGCTGCTCGACGGCATCGACCGACTCGACCCCGCCAGGGCCGCCGAGGTCCTCGCTGGTCGCCTCACGACCGTCGGCGCTCAGCAGTCCGGCGAACGGACCGGCGCGCCCTCGGGGAACGGCCACTCGCCGTCGGACGTGGCGTCGACCCACAGCTCCTCGGGACCGACCGCCTCGATCTTCGCGACCGTCCAGTCTCGGTAGGGCGACAGGTCGATGACCTCGCCGGGTGACGGCAGCGCGAAGACGCGCACCGTGTAACCCTCGGCACGGAGCTCATCGGCGACCCGGGCGACGCCCTCGCCGACCAGCTCACGGCAAGCCAGCGGCTCACCGGGCAGCTGCGCGTCGGACGTCACGGCGAACCTCTCGTCGGGTGCCGCCGCTCGACCCAGCGTCAGCTGCAGCGTGCCCTGCCAGTCACGCGGGATGCGAAACCCCAGGAACGAGGGCCCGTCGGGGCCGATCACCTCGAGCACCGGCGGTAGCTCCGAGGCCTCGGCCCGTATCAGCCGACCGACGTTGGAGGTCCCCACGGGGGCCTCGGCCACCGACACGTCCAGTCCTGCGGCGCGGGCCGCGTCCACGATCTCGTCAGCCTGCACGTCATGCCCGCTCAGCTGCAGGGTCAGATGGTCGCCATCGAGGCTGACGCGCACGTCGGCCGCGACCGGTCGCTCGTCGCGGAACATGCCGACGCCGACGACCACGAGGGCCAGCGCCGCGGCGGCCACCAGGGTGACCGACCATCGCGACACCCGACGTCGCGGCGCACGGGGACCCAACGCATCGTCCGACTCGTCGGTGCGACGCTCCGCAGCGACGACGAGCTGCTGTCGAAGCGCCTCGGTGAACTCGCGCTCATCCACGATCTGCTCCTTCCCCGAGCTGCTCCCACAACTGCGACAGCCCCCTGGTCACCCGTGCTCGCGCCGCGACCTCGGAGCAGCCAGCTCGCCGGGCCACCTCGACGTAGGGCAACTGCTCCACGACCCGGAGGATCACCGCGTCACGCACCTTTGCGGAGAGCGACTGCATGCCGTCGCCGAGCGGGCCGGTGAAGCGTTCCAGGTCGACGCGGATCGCCACCAGGTCCAGGTCGTCCTCGTGCATCGTGCCGACGTCGACACCGAGTCGTCGCCGCGCCGAGTCCGCGACCCTCGAGCGGCGCGCATAGGTGCGCAGCTCGTTCTTCGCGATGCCGTACAGCCACGCCGAGGGGGCGGGGGCCCGCTCCGCGTCGTAGGTGTGCAGCGAGGCGAGCGCCTTGGAGTAGGTCTCTGCGCACAGGTCGGCGGCGACGTCGCTGGCAGCGGTGCGCTGGCGGAACCACCGCAACAGTCCCTCGACGGTGTCGAGGTAGAAGGTCTCGAACGCGGCGACCTCGCCGGCCTGTGCACGCTCGAGCAGATCCGGGGATCTCGTCGCCTCCTCCACTGCTCGACACCGTGCACCCGCGACGTTCCGCACGCAAACTCGTCCATCGCTGCGATCGTCATCGCGGCCATCACGGCAGCATCCTCATCGGCTGGAAACCCAGGTCGGCCGCGAACATGGCGAGCTCCAGGCGGTTCCTCGCGCCGAAGCTGCGGAACAGCAGCGCAAGCTCGCGCTTGACCGAGGCGGCCGACAGGTAGAGACCCCGCGCGATCTCGGCGGTCGACTGCCCCGCCATCAGCGCGCCGAGGATGCCTTCCTGTCGTTCGGACAGGTCCGGCATGAGTGACGCCACCTCGAGCACCCGCAGCGGTACCGCACCCCAGCCACCGGCGACCGAGGTCATGGCGTGGGCGAGCTCCGTGGGGTGGTCCGCCGGGATCACCGATGCCACGGTGCCCGCGGCGAACGCCCGCAGCGCCCGCTGGCACTGCAACGGCCTCGGCTCGACGACCAGCACCGAGCGCGCCGATGACCGCTCCACCTCGAGCGCCACCACCCGATCGCGCACCGTCACCGCACCCGGGCGTTGGTTCCGCACGACGTCCCACCCGTCGCGGATCGCCACGTGCGCGAGCGCTTCGCGCAGGGTCTCGCTGCGCACATCGAGGCTGCAGACCCGTCCACCCTCGGGCCCGTCCGCTCGCTGGACGGGCGGGGCAGCGGGTCCGACCGGTGCTCTCCCTTCACCGGTCGTCACCGCTCCCGCCATGGCAGGTACTTCGCACGACGGCCGATTCCGTGACATCGGCTTCGGCGCCACCGAGGCCGAGACGACCCGGCGCACATCGGGCGGAGAACAGTTCTTCACTCGCGGGTTGAATCGTTCGATGACATCTCCATGAGCACGGGCCGTGGCATCTCACCGACGATGCTCGAGCCGCGCGCCGACATCGGTCCGCTGCTCCGCCTGGGCTCGTCCGACACCGAGCTCCAGAGCGTGATCCTGGGGTGGATGCTCACCATCGGTGGCCTGTTCGCGGTGGGCGGTAGCCAGTTCTCCCAGGACGAGGCTGCTCGCCGCCTCATCGTCGGCGTCGGTGTGGTGTCCGCGCTGATCGGCGTGCTCACCTTGGTGATGCGTCGCCGTGTGTCGCCGCTCGGACTGCACCTGGGGCTGGTGGTCGGCGCCGTCATGGTGACGCTGATCAGCGCCACGACCGACAACGCCGCAGCGATGGGTGCCGGCGCCTGCTTCGTGGTGTGGATCGCGGTGTACGCGGCGTGCTGCTTCACCCCGTTGCAGACCGTCGGGCACGTCGGGCTGGCGCTGGTCATGTTGAGCGTGGCCCTCAGCCTCACCTGGAACGACCCGATGATCGTGTCAGTGGTGCTGATCTCCGCGGCGGTCAACGCCGCGGTGGCGGCGACGTGCGTCAGCTGGCTCGCGGCACAGCTGCGCAGCAGTGCGACGCGCGACGCGCTGACCGGTCTGGCGAACACCGCGGCCTGGCGAGAGGCGCTCGGCACCGAGATGGCGCGCGCCGAGCGGACCGGCGCCCCGTTCAGCGTCGTGTACATCGACGTGGACGGGCTGAAGTCGGTGAACGACCGGGGCGGACACGCTGCGGGCGACGAGCTCCTCACGGCCGTCGCCTGGTGCCTCCGCGACGGCGTGCGCCGGTGCGACACCGTCGCCCGCGTCGGTGGTGACGAGTTCATGATCGCGCTGCCGGACACGACCGAATCGGCAGCGGAGGTGATGATGGAGCGGCTGCGCCGTGGCGCGCCGGCGTCGTTCTCGGTCGGGGTCGCGCAGCGACGCGACGACGAGGACCCGGCGACGCTGGTCGAGCGTGCGGACGCCGCGATGTACCGGCGAAAGCGACACCGCTACGCGCAGAGTGCCGATCGCGACTACGTGGCAGCACCGACGAGCGCGGCCAGCTGAGGGGGCCGTCCGGCCACCGTCGAGCGCCGTGGTGCCGGGCTCCTGCTGAAGGGATCCTCAAGCGGGCGCTGCCGTGCGGGGGCGTCGAACTCCTACCGTGTCGCCGATGCGAAGGGGACGAGGTTGATCGACGACCTGACGGGCTGGGTCACCGACATCATCGAGGCGCTCGGTTATCTGGGCGTCGCGCTGCTCGTGGCGCTCGAGAGTGTCTTCCCGCCGATCCCCTCGGAGATCGTGCTGCCGATGGCGGGCTTCGTCGCCGGTCGGGGTGACGCATCGGTGCTCGGCATGGTCGCCGCGTCGACCGCCGGCTCGGTGCTCGGATCGTGGGTGCTCTACGGGATCTCCGCCGGGATCGGCCCTGACCGGCTGCACGCCTTCGTCGCCCGCTACGGACGCTGGTTCGGCGTCAAGGTCAGCGACCTGCAGCGCGCCGAGCAGTGGTTCGATCGTCGCTCCGACATGGCCGTCTTCTTCGGCCGGTGCGTGCCGCTGGTGCGGTCGCTGGTGTCGGTGCCTGCTGGGTTCCGGCGCATGCCGCTGCTGCGCTTCACCCTGCTCACCGCCGCCGGATCAGCGGTGTGGAACCTGGCGCTCATCGGCGCCGGCGCGCTGCTCGGCGAGCAGTGGCACGTCGTCGGCGAGTACGTCGGCATGCTCCAGACCGTGGTGATCGTGGCCATCGTGGCCGGGCTCGGCTGGTGGGTCTGGCGCCGCTTCATCTCCGAGCGAATCGGTCGTTCGCGAGACGAGACCGCACCCTCGAGCGAGGATCTCTCGCCGCTGGACGACGGGTCGACAGGCCCCCACGAGGACGAGCACGCCCGACGGCAGTGACGACGTTCACGTAGGTGGAATCACCCGAATTGTTGCATTTTGATGACGAACCGTCGTAGAACCGTCACCGGCTGTTGAGCACCGGGACGTTCTCGGTGCGGCGCGGCCCGAGGTGCTCCTGCTGGGGAGCACGCACCTCGTCCAGTCCATCGACGTCAGCAACGACACATCACCACTTCCCCCGCTGATGTCACGCCCGCAACGGGCGTCCACATCCCAAGGAAGACACACCACATGAAGCGAACCCCTCGATCCGCCGCGTACTGCTGGGTGCAGCACTGCTCTTCGGCGCCGTTCTGTTCACCAGCTGCACCCCGGCCCAGATCGCCGCGGTCCGTGCCCACCACGACGGTCTGCGGGCCGGCGACAAGTTCCACCACGTCGTCTCGGATTCCGGCCTGGCGCGCCTGCGCCAGTGCGAGTCCAACGGCAACTACGGCATCGTCTCGAAGAGCGGCGCCTACCGCGGCGCCTACCAGTTCCACCGCGGCACCTGGAATGCCGTGGCGAACCGCCACTACCCGCAGCTCGCCGGCATCGACCCGGCGGGTGCGAGCGCGTACGACCAGGACCGCATGGCCCGTGCGTTGTGGTCCGAGCAGGGCCGCCGCCCGTGGCCGCACTGCGGCAAGCGGGTCTGACCCCCGCCGGCGATCCATCTGGAGCGCCGGAGCGAGTCGCTGTAGAGTGACTCGCTCAATGCGCTCGTAGCTCAATTGGATAGAGCATCTGACTACGGATCAGAAGGTTGGGGATTCGAGTTCCTCCGAGCGCACAGAGACGAGACCCCCGCCACGGCGGGGGTTTCGTCGTTTCGGACGGCCGAATCACCGAGGCGGCCCGACTTCTCACGAGTTCTCACGGCCAGTCGGTCGTGGCTGGTGCTGCGAGCGCCCGGCCGGCACGGAGCGAGCGTCGGCCCGAGTCGGTACCGGACCCCACGAGGACGAGTGTCAGCTCGGTGGGGCCGTCGCCGGGGTGACCTTCTCGGCGAGGTCGTGTCCGTTCTCGGTGAGCAGCGTCGCCAGGATGACGACGGGCTCGGCGGTCAGGTTCTCGCCGAAGTGCACCATGCCCTCGATCTCGATGACGGAGTCGCCGGCGTCGAGCTCGATCGTGGTCGGGCCGGTCGCGACCACCTGATCGGTCGAATCGGCGCGCTGCACTCGTGCGGTACCCGAGACCACCGTGTAGGTCAGCGTTCCCGAGTCGATGCGGGCCATCTGCACGCCGGGATGCTGGTGCGGAGCCAGCTTGGCGCCCGGCGCGATCGTGTAGCGCACCAGTGACAGCGTCCGTCCGTCCGCTCCGGGCGGATCGACGAGGTCGGACAGCACATCGGTCTGGACCTCGACCGTGCCAGCTGTCGACACTTCCGGTGTGCTGGACGATGGATCCGCCGTGCTGGACGTGGCGGTGGATGCTGCAGCTCGAGCTGTGTCGTCGGTCCCGCCACAACCAGCGACGCCCAGCACGCCGGCGACGGTGAGGACGGCGACGAGGACACTGAGACGAGCGGACTGCATCCATCGAGGCTACGGACCGGGTGCCGCGTCTCCACCGTGTGCACCGCCTCGGTGTCCGCCGGCATCGGCACGACGCGACTGGTCGACGAGCTGAGCGCAGCGGTGCAGCCCAGAGCCGCGCAGCCCTCGATCGAGCCTGCTCGACCTCCGGCCCGCTGGGTCATCGGACCCCTACGGTGCTCGTGTGAACGAATCCGCTGCACTCCCGCACGTCGACGGGCTGGTCCCGTCCCCGCAACGACAGGGCGACCTGCTCGCGATCCAGGACCTCGTCATCGCGTACGGCTTCGCGATCGACGATCGCGACTGGGCGCGCTGGACCGCGCTGTTCACCGACGACGCCACCCTCGACTACACCCACAGCGGCGGCATCGCCGGCACGATCGACGAGATCGCCGCGTGGATGCCCGACGCGATCTCCTTCTCCTGGAGCCTGCACTCGGTGCTGACCCACGAGATCCGCTTCACCGGCGACGACACCGCCCGAGGCAGGGTCCACCTGTTCAACCGCAACGGCGTCGAGTGGAACGGCACGGTCGAGCTCTTCGACGTCGGCGGTTTCTATGTCGACGAGTACCGCCGCGACGGCGACCGTTGGCGCTTCTCGAGTCGGGGCGAGCAGACCCACTACATGACCGGCGGAGAGTTCGCCGCAGTCGTCCGCGACGTCGCCGCGTCGACCGCGCCGGATCGCCCGACGCCCATCGGCTGAGCCCGAGACCGTCCCGCCAGGCCTCGAGATGCGCCACGTGTCGACGCCGGTCCGGGACACCATCCGGGAAACATGGAACGAAACGGCCGCCTCGACGGTCGTGGTTGCATGACGACATCCGGGGCCACGACCTCGAACCCGCCGGACGAGGCATCGCACGAGCGGCCGACGTTCGACGATCTGTATCGCCGCGAGTGGATGCCCATGGTGCGCCTCGCGTACCTGCTGACGGGCTCCGAGGCGGTCGCGGAGGAGGTCGTGCAGGACGCGTTCATCGAGCTCCGCCAGCGCTGGAGCACCGTCGCCAATCCGGGCGGCTACATCCGCGTGAGCGTGGTCAACCGTTCCCGCACCGCCTGGCGGAAGGAATCGCGCGAGGCCGACGCGACAGCTCTGGGCGCCGCGGCTCGACACACCCCCGAGAGCGGTGTCGCCTCCGGAGCTCGACGACATGTGGCGCCGGGTGTCCCGCCTGCCCGCCGGGCAACGCGAGGCGATCGTCCTGCGCTTCTACGAGGACCTGTCGGTCGCGCAGATCGCTGCCGTGCTCGGCTGCCGCGAGGGCACGGTCAAGTCCCGCTTGAGCCGAGCACTCGACAACCTGAAGGGGATCCGATGATGACCGACGATCTGATCGACGACCGACTGAGGGCCTCGCTCGACGCAGCAGCGTCGTCCATCGCCGAGATCGAGCCGCCCCTGCTGTCCGAGCACCCCTCCACCGGGCGTGCACGCAGGTCGTTCGCTCGGCCGCTCGCGCTCGTGGCGTGTCTGCTGGCGATCGGTGGCCTGTCGATCGCGGCGCTGCGCGACGGGCCCTCGGACGCACTGAGCGTCACCGGCGCCGCCGACACCGCGACGAGCCCGTCGACCGCGCTGCCCGAGGGGCTCCGCCTGCTGGACTCCGTCGACGCCAGCGACGACCACGTCGACGAGCTCTGGGCGTACCAGGACCGCGGAACCCCCTGCGTCGTCATGACCCAGGTCGTCAACGGAGATCGTCGGCTCAGCGGCAGCGACTGCCCCCGGCCGCCGATCTGCATCGACCCGGCGTGGACCGACTTCGTCCCGGGCGGACACGGTGCGCACGACCCCGCCACGACGGACTGCAGCAACCTGACGACCGTGCCGACGCTCGGCCCCGGCACCGAGAACGGCTGGGAGTTCGTCCACGGCGGCATGGTGACCGCCGCGGCCGACCGCCTGCCAGGTACCCCCGTGCTGGTCGTCGGACGGGTCGACCCCCGAGTGGCGACGTGGGAGACGAACGGCGAGCAGCCGCTCGCACCGTTCGCCGTGGTCCAGCATCCCGACGATACCCAGCGGCGATACCTGTTCGGCCTGGTCCCCCAAGGAGGACAGGACACGACGATCACGTTGCGTGACGCATCGGGTGGGTTCCTGGCCCAGATCACGATCACTCACTGAGCGCCACCCCGCTCGACGAGCGCCGGGCGAGGTCGGCCGGGTCAGGACAGGTCGAAGGGCGTGTCGCTCAGCAGCTCGGCGATCTGCTGGCTGATCGTGACCGACGCGTTCGACGTCTCGGGGTTGCCCTGGGCGACGGTGGACCACACGACGATGGTGATCGACGGATCGCGCTGCTGCGCGGTGAAGCCCATGTAGCCGTTGAGGCTCGGGTTCCCCAGGATCCAGTCGCCGGCGATCAGCGAGCCGTAGGTGAAGTGGCGTTCCTCGGTCGCGCTGCCGAGGCCGACGGTCGCCGGCGAGAGCGACTCCTCGGCGTCGGCCGGATCCAGCAGCTCGCCGCTGTTGAGCGCCCGCAGCCAACGGCCCAGATCGGTGACCGATGCGTTCACACCGCCGTTGAGACCCCACGTCGGATCCCAGAAGGTCGTCTCCTCGTACACCCCGCGTGACGCGGAGAAGGCTCGCATCATCGGCGCGCCGAGGGCGTTGTCCTGGCGAGCTGAGCTGTCGTGCATCCCCAACGGCTCGAAGATGCGCGACGCCATCAGGTCCTCGAAGGTCTCACCCGTGACGATCTCGAAGAGCTCGACGAGCGCTGCCATCTCGGTGTGCGAGTAGGCCCAGTTGGTACCCGGTTCGAACAGCGGCGGGGTCTCCTGGGCGAAGCCGAGGAGCTCCTCGAAGGTGTAGCCCCCGAAGGGGTCGCTGTCGACGCGTGCGATGAAGTTGGCGTTGGTGACGTAGTCCGGCGTGCCGCCCGTGCTGTTGATGAGCATGCGCGGCGTGATCCGATCGGCGTTCGCGAGCTCGGGCAGGTACTCCTCCACCGGCGCATCGAGATCGATCTCACCTTCCGAGCCGAGCTGGAGCAGGACCGTGCCGAGCATGGCCTCGAGGGGCTGCCCGACCCGGAACTTCGCGTCGATCGAGGTGGGCGGCTGCGCGCCAGGGGCATCGATGGCGCCCCGCACCAACTCGGTGTCCCCGTCCCACACCCCGAACACCACCGTCTGGAGCTCGAGCTCGGACACGGCGGCCTCGACCAGGTCGGCGATCTCCTGGCCACGTGGGTCGTCGCTCGCGACGACGCCCGTCTCGAGCTCGGAATCGATCTCGGTGCCGGACGGCCCAGCCGTCGGCGTCCACGTGTCATCGACGGTGCATGCCGCTGCCGTGATCGCCACGATGAAGAGGATGCCGAGCGCTCTGAGGGGTCGATGCATCGGGGCAGGGTAGTCCTGCCTCCGTGGCGCTTCTGACGATCGTTCAGCTGGCATCGAACCCGCTCGTCGACGATGCCCGCCGCGCCGGCTCACGGGAAGTCGACGACGTTCGATCCGAGGGGAAGGGCGTCGGTGCGGGGTCCGGGCGTCGGGGTCTCGACAAGACCGCTGTCGGCGAGGGTCCCGACCAGGTTGAACTCCTCGAAGACGAAGGGGATGTTCCGCGCCGTCAAGAAGCGCGGCGAGTCCCCCAGCTGGAAGTGCAGGTGCGCGCCGCTCGAGTTGCCCGAGTTGCCGAGCCGCGCGATCTCCTGGCCCTTCGTCACCGTGTCGCCCTCCTTCACCGTGATCGAGTCCGGCGCGAGGTGCAGGTAGAAGGCGTAGAGGTCGGGACCGAGTCGGAGCACGATCTCGTTGCCGCCCAACGAGTTGACCGACAGTCCTTGCGCGTTCGGGGTGCCACCCGGTGGGGTGTCCGCCACGCCGTCCACGACGTGCACGACCGTCGCGTCGCCGACCGCGAGCACCGATGCGCCGTAGCCGAGGAAGTCCTCGTTGCGCGAGCCATCGGCGCCGGGGTGGAACACGTCGGCAGCACTCGTCGGGGCGATCACCCCGACGGGGTCCACGCCCATGAAGTCGATGGCGAACCGCTCGCCGCCGTTGATGCCACCCGCGACCGGGAACATCACGAAGCGGTGTGCGTTGAGGTCGCAGCAGCTGCTCGCCGCGAGCCAGCCCTCGCCGCTCAGGGGCGCGCCGACAACAGGGGGTTCAGAGCGCGACACCGCCATCGGCGCCGTCTCCTGGACCACCGACGGCGGCCACAGCGCGGCGTACCCCTCGTCGGGCACGGTCGGCGTGAAGGTCGCCGTCACGCGGTGGGTGACCGCCGCCGGCACGGACCCGCGATCGGGGTACACGTCGTCGAGGAGGAGCAGGGCCGTTCGACCTGCCGGAATCCCCTCGTCGGGCATGCCTGCCATCGACAGCTCGGGGACGATCATCGCCCGGGCCGCCACCTCGTCCTGCGACAGCGACGCCACGACGTTGCCGTCGGCGTCGAGCGTCTCGAGCAAGGTGATCACCGCCGGGTTGGGCGCGAAGTTGAGCACCGACAGCTCGTAGGCGACGTGCACCTTTCCGTCGGATCCGGTGAACGGGATGGGGTCGGGAGCGAGCGACGTGATCACCAGCGGGGCGAGCTCGTCCTCGGTCTCGGCGGTCTCGGCGGTGTCGGCGGACGATTCCTGGCCCTGGCTCGTCGGCGTCGCCTCATCCGACGATGAACCCGAGCACGCCACCAGGGCCAGGCCCGCAGCGGCCACCGCAGCAGCGACCCACCAGCGTCGATGCACCCTGCCCTGCGGACGATGTCGGTCCCCGGCGGGAGCGGGGGAAGGACGCACTGGGGATGGCTGCATCGAATCGCTTTCGTCGGGAGCGCCCTCGATGACGCCCGTCACATCTGGGCCGACGACTCTGACACGGTGCACGGACCTGGTGCGAATTGCCGCGGCGCTGAACAGGCAGCGGTCCGCTCGGCCCAGCGGTCCGCTCAGCCCAGCTGTCGGCGGACGACCTCGGCCTCGGAGGCGAACCAGGCGTCGAGCACCCCGTCCGGCGCGTCGATCTGGTCGCCCCAGACATAGAGCCCCTTGGTCGGGATCCGGGCGCCGATCTCGACGAGCACGGGACGCAGGTGCACGTCGACCGCGAGCGAGTGGCCGGGCCCACCGCCGGTCATGAGCGGCACGACGGCCCGCACGTCACCGAGCTCGCCGGCGTCGAACTGGTCGAGGAACAGCTTCAGCAGCCCGGTGTACGTCGCCTTGTAGGTCGGGGTGGCCACGACGACCACGGTCGCGGCGAGCACCTGCGCCTTGGCGCGAGCCACCGACTCGTCACCCCACTGCAGCAGCGCCGGGCCCAGCTCGCCGAGCGTCACGACCTCGACCCGGCCCGCCTCGGCGCCGACGAGAGCGGCGAGTCGCTCGCCGAGCAGTCGGCCGACCGTCGCGGTGCGCGACGCCGACTGCGGGTTGCCGTCGATCACGACGACCGTCGCCCTGCTCGCACTGGTGGTCTGCTCCGGCACGGCGCCTCCTCGGGTCGGTCCGCATCTGCGCGCGGCACGCCAACGTACGCGACGGCCGTCGACGGACGAATGGGAGCACACTGCAACCATGGCGATGCGACCCGACAAGCGTGATCCGTCGAGCTTGGCCGAGGCGTCCCGAGCGGTGCACGCCGGCAACGCCGTCGACCCTGGCACGCGGGCGGTCCGCACACCGCTGGTCTTCGCCAACTCCTACGAGCTGCCCGAGGACCCCTCTGGCATCAGCTGGTCGGGCACCGACATCCCGCTCTACACGCGCAACGGCGGCGTCAACCAGCACGCGCTCGAGTCGAAGCTCGCGCTGCTCGAAGGTGCCGAGGACGCCGTGGTGCTCGCCTCGGGCGTCGCCGCGCTGCACGCCGTGTTCTTCACGCGATGCGTCCCGAGACGGCGCTGGTCCAGACCGAGACGATCGCGAACCCGACCTCCCGCCTGGCCGACGTCGTCGCGCTCGCCGAGATCGCACACGACGCCGACGCGCTGCTGAGCGTGGATGCGACCTTCAGCCCACCTCCGCTCATCCGGAGCATCGAGTCGGGTGCGGACCTGTCGATCCAGTCGCTCACGAAGTACATCAACGGCCACGGCGACGCGATGGGCGGCTCCGTCGCCGGCAGCCGCGAGCTGATCGAGCGCCTCCGTGCGGACGCGCAGGTCAACGACGAGTCCCTGATCGTGCACGTCGGCACGGGCGGCCCGCGGGTCGCGCACTACCCGGAGCCGTTCCGACGACTCGGACACCTGCGCTGCTCGGTCGGCCTCGAGGACGCCGACGACCTGATCGCCGATCTCGCGGCCGCCCTGGACGAGACGTTCGGCTGACGGCCGTGGCGGCCCACCCAGGCTCAGCCGCCGATGGCTCAGCCTGCCGATGCCCGACTGCCGCTGGTCAGCCGCCGATGTCGATGGTGCGCTCGAGCGCCCCGTCGGCGCCGAGCACCGCCACCGTCGCCGTGTTGAGCCCGGTGACGAACACCGTCCCGTCGTCGGCGACCGCCAGGTTGTCGGCGATCGGCAGGCCGGTGTCGCCGAAGGGCTCGATGTCCCCCGACGCCGGGTCGACGCGGACCACCCGGGCCTGGTCGCCGAGCACGAGCACGTAGATCGAACCGTCATACCAACGCAGGGCGATGGGCGTGCCCTCGATGGCGGTCACGGTTCGCAGCGTCTCGCCGGTGTCGGGGTCGATCTCGATGACCGACGGCGTGTCGAGTCCCGGTGAGAACAGCCGACCGTCGTCGCTGAGGTCGAAGGAGTTGATGTTGCCCGGATCGCCCAGCGGGACGGGCGTCGGGTCGCCGGCCGGGTCGATGCGGAACAGGCCGGTGCCGGTGCCGGCACGACCGACGATGAGGGTGCCGTCGTCGCGGACCACGACGGGGTTCGCGCCGGGGCCGACGTTCGCGATGACGGTGCTCTCGTCGCTGTCGGGTTCGATCCGACCGACGTCACCGGTGAGGTAGCCGGTCCAGTGGACGGCTCCCTCGGCATCGATCGCGACGTCGTCCGGTGCACTGCCCGCCGGCACGGCGACGCGCTGGAGCATCCGGCCGCTCGTCGCGTCCACGTTGAGGATCTCGTCGCCTTTCACGGACGCGATCCACAGCGTGCCGTCCGCCGCGATCCTGATGCCGTTCACTCCGTCGGGCGGTGTCTGGTCGACATCCGCGCCGTCGGCGACCGAGCTGGTGGGTGCCGCGGACGACGAGGTGCTGGACGTCGGCGCGGTCGTCGGCGCGGCGCCCTCGGCGTCGTCGTCACCCGAACACCCTGTGGCGAGCAGCGCCGTCGAGGCGACCCCCACCACGAGGAGCAGGTGCGGACGACGGGTGCGACGGCATGATGGCATCCCCTGCTCCTACGCCATGCAACGGTGGCGCGCAAGGGTGCTGACCACCCGACGGGACGTCGTCGCCGACATCCAGGGCACAACAATCCAGGGCGCGTCAGTTCCACCGGCCCAGTCCGGCCCCTGGGTACGTCGCCACCGTCAAGGGCGTCACGGTCGCCGACGCGGCGTCCTCCATGATCACGACCCGGGTCGGTGCGCTGTAGTTCCAGGGATCGGTCGCGTCGAGACGCTCGATGGTGACGATGTGGCTGCCCGAGGGCGAGAACCGGGCCTGACCACCGGTTTGGTCATATGTCGCACATGGTGAACCACCGCCGGGACAGCCGGTCTGAGCGAGTAGTCGCACATCCGACCCATCGACCGCCGAGATCGTGACCAGCCTGGCGCCGCAGATCAGGAGAATGCGGTCGGTCGCGCCCCATTCGTTGATGGCCCCGCAGTACTCGTCGGGCACGATGACCGTCCGGCGATCAACACCGTCGACACGGCCAACACCATCAACGAACCACGAGACGCATCCCAGCCTCCCTCAGCGGCCGCAATCTTCGTGGAGACGGATTGCCCGTGCAACAACGCGCACCTCGACGAGTACCGACACGACGGCGACCGGGGGCGCTTCACTCGTTGGCGTGAAGCGGCGCACGGCGATGAGTTCGCAGCCCCTCGAACGGCGTCGATCAGGGGCGGGGCCAGTCGAGCACCTCGGAGCACGAACGCGCAGCCTCCTCGCCCTTCTTCACCAGATGCTGGGCGAAGAAGTCGATGTGATCGGCGTGCTCGTGGAACTGCTGCGGCGTCAACACGACCGACAGGACCGGCACGCCCGTGTCGAGCCCAACCCGGACCAGGCCGTCGATGACCGCGCTGGCGACGAACTCGTGACGGTAGATGCCGCCGTCGACGACGAGGCCGGCGGTGACGATCGCGTCGTAGTCGCCGGTGTCGGCGAGCAGCTTGGACCGGAGCGGGATCTCGAGCGCACCGGGGACCATGAACGTGTCGACCTGCGCGTCGGGGCGCAGGCTGGCGAGCTCCGACAGGAAGCTGTCGCGGCAGTTGTCGACGAGGTCGGAGTGCCAACGGGCCTGGATGAACGCGATCCGGTGCTGTGCCATGCCTCGATCCTGCCGGAGAACGACCACCCGTGACGACCCGGCGGGAACATCTCCCCGCGCCGCAGCACCGGCGCAGACCGCGGAATGCGGCGCGCCCCGTGCGCGCCGATATCCTCCAGCGTCGAGGGGCGGATGACCGGGGGCGGGGATGACCGAGGCGAACTGGTACGCGGACCCGGAGGACCCGGGCCGGCTGCGCTACTGGGACGGATCGACCTGGACGACGCACACCACGCAGCGCCCAGCGGCGCCGACCTCGGCGTTCGAGGCCGCTGCCCAGGGTGTGCGATGGAACCAGGACGTGTCCGCCGACCACATCGTGGTCACGGTCGACTCGAACAGCGACGCGTGGTGGCGCGTCGCCGGGTCGGGTGCCGCTGCGACGCTGCGCTCGTTGATCGGCGGGCTGATCACCGCCGGCATCGTCGGCGCCGTCTGGTTCGGGATCAACCGCTTCATCGCCGACGCGGGCTACATGGTCTTCGGGCTCGTCTCGACGGTGCCCGCGATGGTGCTGGCCGCCCTGATCGGGTTCTTCGCGTCGGATCGTCGGGAGCACCCCGGGTGGGCCGCCTCGATGTTCGCCACCACGCTCGCAGCGACCACGTTCTCGATCGCGACCAACGGCGCCGTCGCCGGCTACTTCTCGGGCCCCGGCGGCCTGTCCATCTCGTGCTTCGTCGGCAGCACCTACGCCGGGATCGTCGCCTACGCCGGGCGAGCTCGCGACGTGTCTCGCTGGATGGTCTTCCTGAACGTGCTGACCTGCGGATTCGTCTCGCTGACGGTGCTCGCGCGTCGTCTTCGGAGCCGAGCTGAACCCGATCGGCGATCGGGCCGTCTCGCCGTACGAGGACTGCGTCCTGCTGGACGAGTTCGCCTCGTCGCTCGACGACGATTCCAGCCGAGCGCAGGAGCGTGCCTGGAACGCCTTCTACGGCTACACGCAGGAGAACATGGACGGCGCCCGGGCAACCGAGCTCACCGGCCTGATGGCGGTGCAGGTGCTCACCCTGTCGACGAACCCCGACGATCCCGCCACGCGACAACGGCTCGACAGCCTGATCGATCGCTACGCCAACGCGCACGACTGCTGACGCAGCCGTGCACCGCCGCCCGGTCGCTGCGGCCGTCAGGTTCGCGCCCACGGCGGGGTCGGCCGCGGCGGAGTCGGCAGCGGAGAGCGCACGCTTCTCGGACTGGAAGCCGTCCTCGTCCTTGCCCCGTCGCCAGTAGCCCGACAGCGACAAGCGCTCACCGTTCGATGCCGCGCTCGAGCAGGAGGGGACGCAGCGCTCTGGTCATGTGCAGCTCGCCGTGCACGAACGCCTGCACCCGACCCGTCGGGCAGCTCCAGTGCCGCGACCGCCGCGACCAACGTCGTCGGAGTCGGTCGCACCGTCGCGGTGCACCCATCGCAGGTCCAGCGCCGCGGGCGAGTCGAGCGCGATCTCGTCCGAGGGCCCGTCGACCTCGACCAGGGCGGTGACCGACGCGCCGACGGGCATGTCCTCGAGCGCGGCGGCGATCGCCGGCAGTGCTGCCTCGTCGCCGACCAGCAGGTGGTGATCGGCGTCGGGATCCGGCCGGTAGGCGCCGCCCGGGGCGCTCATCGTGAGCTCGTCGCCCGGCCGGGCGGCGGCAGCCCACGGGCCAGCGACACCCGAGTCGCCGTGGGTGACGAAATCGATCCACACCTCACCCGCAGCGGGATCGTGACGTCGGATCGTGTAAGTCCGCAGGATCGGTCGCTCCTGCGACGGAGTGCCGTCCTCTGCGGGAGGCCGGGGGAAGATCAGCTTCACGTAGCGGTCGCTCCACCCGTCGTCGGGGAACCTCGCGACCTGCGGGCCGCCGAGGACGACCCGCACCATGTGATCGGTGATCCGCTCGGTGCGCAGGACGGTCAGGGTGAAGACGGTGGGTGCGTCGGGCATGCGTGCTCCTGTCGAGGACCGGCTGCAGCGTCGTCGGGCGGTGACTCGCAGGTGGGTACTGCGAGGAAGATCACCCCCATCGATGACAAGGAAGCTTCACATATGATGTTACGCCTACTTATGCATCGGGCTACCGTCGGCCCATGGCACGCCTCGACTCGCTCACCCACTCCGCTCCGGCCCAGCGCCGGGGCCGCCAGGTGCTCGCCGCCGCGGCCGTCATGGCGATCGCCGTGGCGGCAACCGGATGCTCCTCGGACGCGAGCTCCGGCACGACCACCACGGCACCGGAGAACAGCACCGAGCCCTCGGTCGAGTCCGGAGCGCCTCGCCGCGTCGAACACGCCATGGGCACCACCGAGGTGCCCGCTGCACCCGAGCGGGTGGTCGTGCTCGACTCGTCGATGCTGGACTCCGCCGTGGCACTCGGCGTGACGCCGGTGGGTGCCACCGAGGGGCTCGCCGGATCGGGGTTGCCTGCCTACCTCGGTGACGACATCCTCGGCGACGTCGAGCTCGTCGGTCTGACCGAGTCGCCAGACCTCGAGGCCATCGCCTCACTGCAGCCCGACCTGATCATCGGTGCGAAGGTCCGCCACGAAGCGATCTACGACCAGCTGGGCCAGATCGCCCCGACGGTGTTCAGCGAGTCCTCGGGCACCGACTGGAAGCGCCAGGTCCGCCTGACGGGCGAGGCACTCGGGCGAGCCGACGACGCCGAGGCGCTGCTCAACGACTTCGACGACCGTGCCGCCGAGGTGGGCGAGTCGATCGGGGCCGCGGGGACCACCGCGACGATCGTGCGGTTCATCCCCGGTCAGATCCGCCTGTACGGACCGGCGACGTTCTCGGGTTCGGTGCTCGAGGCCGTCGGGTTCGACCTGGGCGACAAGGGCTTCGACCCGGACTACGGCATGGCCGTCATCAGCGCCGAGAGCATCGCCACCGTCGACGCCGACGTGCTGTTCGCGACCAACCCGAGCGAGGAGTCCGAGGGTCGGATCCAGTCGGACCGCGAGTCGCTCGGCGCCCGGTGGGACAACCTGCCCGCGGTGCAGGCGGGTCGGCAGTTCGACATCGCCGACATGACCTGGATGACCGGCATCGGCGTGCTCGGCGCCAACAAGATCCTCGACGACCTCGAGTCGCACCTGGGCTGACCGCCGACGAGGCTCCACTCGGCGGGCGCGGTCAGTCGGCGGGGTCAGTCGGCGGGCGCGTCGCCGTACATCATCAACCAGAGCCCACGGGCCATCGCCCGGGCGAGCGCCGGGTCGTCGGACTCGGCGTGGTCGAGGGCGTACATGCTGATCGTCCGCTCGATCGTCCACGCGACCATGCTCGCCAGCGGTTCGATGTCGACGTCCGCTGCGAGGTGCCCCTCGCGCTGTGCTCGGCGAAGACGGTCCGCCCCCGCGCGACCAGCAACTCGATGTGGCGACGCCAGAACGCAGCGACGGCCGGGTCGTATCCCGTGCCGGCGAGCACCGCCTCGAACAGCCGTGCGTGACGTCGGTACACCGCGATGATCCGCCCGATCGACGGCGTCAGCTGATCGATGTCGACCAGGTGGTCGGAACGGATCCAGCGCTCCCCCTCGGCCACGATGTCCGCCGTCGCCTCCTGGGCGAGCGTGATGAGCAGCTGGGTCTTGTCGGCGAAGTGCACGTAGAAGGTCGACCGGGCGATGCCGGCCTCCTCGGCGATGGCCTGCACGCTCAACTCGGTGAACGACGCCCCGCCGTCGAGCAGGCGTTCGACCGCCTCGACCACACGCCGCTCCACGGCCTCACGCCGTTGGTTCGCGGTCGAGGGTCGGCGGGTCACGGAGGCCATCGGTGACCGACGTTACCCGCCATCGCACTGGATCGGACACTGTGTCCGACATACTGTTCGATCAGACGACACCCGCGCTCACCGACGGGCGCTCGCCCCACCCCATCCGGAGGCACCCGTGACCGAGTCGATCGACCCCCGTGGACTGACGCTCATCTCCCCCGACGCCTTCGGCGACATGGAGGCGTGGCACTCGCACGATCGCCGAGCTGCGCAAGGAGTCGCCGGTGGTCCGTGTCGAGGGCGAGGGCTGGACCCCGTTCTGGGCGGTGCTCGACCACGCCGACGTCTTCGAGGTGTCGCGCCGTAGCGACGTCTTCTGGAACACCGAGCAGTCGGCACCCGCGCCGGACTTCACCTACGAGATGCTCGACATGCTGGGCATCGCCCTGCCCCGCACGCTGGTGCACCTGCACGGCGAGGAGCACGACAAGTACCGCAAGGTCACGAACGACTGGTTCAAGCCCGCGGCGGTGCGCCACCTGCAGCCCGCCATCGATCGCATCGCGGACGAGTACATCGCCCGACTCGCCGACTTCGGCGGCGAGTGCGACTTCGCGCAGGACCTGGCCGTGCCGTTCACGATCCACGTCATCATGACGATCTTCGGGGTGCCCGAGAGCGACGAACGCCTGATGATGGAGCTCACCCAGGGCCTGTTCGGTGCCGCGGACGCCGAGTACCTCGGCGACTTCGAGACACCCGCCGAGCTGGTCGGCAACACCCTCGGCAAGTTCCAGGAGTACTTCGACCGGCTCACCGCGGAGCGCCGGGCGAACCCGACCGAGGACCTCGCGACGGTCCTCGCCACGGGCCAGGTCGACGGCGCGCCGCTCGGCGAGGCCGAGCTGCTCTGGTACTACATCATCGTCGCCACGGCCGGGCACGACACCACGTCCTTCGCCCTCAGCGGCGGCATGGAGCAGCTGCTCGCCCATCCCGACCAGCTGCAGATGTTGCGCGACGATCCGGAGCTGTTGGTCAACGCCGCCGAGGAGATCATCCGCTGGACCAGCCCGGTGCGCAGCTTCCTGCGGTGGGCGCAGGAGGACGTCGTGCTGAGCGGCGTGACGATCCCCAAGGGCGACGCGGTGCTGACCTCGTACCCGTCGGCCAACCGTGACGAGGCCGTGTTCGAGGACCCCGACCGGTTCGACGTCACCCGACCCGACGCCGACAAGCTGCTGTCGTTCGGGCTCGGCATGCACTACTGCCTCGGCGCCCAGGTCGCGCGCCGCGAGGTGCGCACGCTGCTCGGCAAGTTCCTCGACGCCACCACGTCGGTGGAGCTCGCCGGTCCGGTCGAGTACACGCCCACCCACTTCGTCAGCGGCGTCAAGCACCTGCCGATCCGCTACACGCTCGCCTGACCGAGCGGGGCCGCTACTTCGCCACGCGCTGGGCCGCTGCGGCGATCCGCTTCACCCGTTCGTCGGCACCGGCGTCGGTCAGGTGCACGTCGTCCGACGATCGCCATTCGGGGTGCTCCCAGTAGGCCTGCGTCCCACGACATGATCGTCAGGTTCGACCACTTCGCCGCCTTGCGGCGCAGCACTGCGTTCAGCTCGTCCTTGATCGGCTCGTGGGCGACCTCGATCCACACGACGGGTCGACCGGCGCTGAGATGCATGATCGAGTCGACGTGTCCGCCGAACGCGCTGCGCTGGGACTGGTCGTTGGTGCCCAGCCCGACGACGAGCACGGCGGGCAGCTCGCCGGCGGCCCGACGCTCTGCGAGCGCGACGACACCCTGACCGGTGTTGCGGCCGACGCTCGCGTCGACCCACACCTGCGTGCAACGCTGCCGAGCGAGCGCTGCGGGCAACCGCGACTGGACCCGCACCGAGAGCGAATCACCCAGCAGACCGACGTGGCAGCCCGTCGCAGGTGACGACTGCCGGGGCGGCACGGTCGGGGCCGGGGCGGTGGGCGGAGGTGGCGCGGTCCGACACGCCGTGAGCAGGACCGCGGTCACCGCGACTCCCATCACCATCGCCAACCGTCCGCGCAACAACATGCAGTCCTCCTGAGACCCCACCACGCTATCGACGGTCCCGTCGTTCGCGACCCTCGGGTTTGACCGATCTCGAACGAGGGAACAGCCGACCGCGTCCCGCTGCGTCACGTCGCCGGTGCTCGGGTCCCGACACGGGCGACGACGTCGGTCGCCGGTTCGGGCGGCCGCATGACCTGGCACAGGGGGTGGACCCGAGTGGTCGTCGTGACCGAACGACGAGATGCATCGGCCGACGGCGAGCTCTCGGCACGCCTCGCCCCCCTTCGCCGTGCCCTGCACCACCACGTCACCGCGGGTGGATTCGGTGTGGTCACCCTGGTCGACGACGGCAGCGGTCATCCTGTCGTCGACCGCTACGGCGTCGATCCCGCCGACGATCCGGGTGCCGAGCTGATGGGCCGCCGGACGACCGTCCCGGTCGGCGCGCTGACCACCACCGTGACCACCGCGATGGTGCTGCTCCTGGTCGAGGACGGGGCGATCGATCTGCACGATCCGATCGACGAGTTGCTGCCCGAGCTCGCCGGGCGGAGGGTGCTGCGCACGATCGGCGCGCCGCTGGACGACACGGTGCCCGCTCGCAGGTCGGTCACGCTGACCGACCTGCTCGAGTCGCGCAGCGGGCTCGGCGTCGGGCCCGGTGCAGCGCCCGGGACGCCCGTGCACCGCGCTGCGCGAGCACTCGGGCTGGGGGTGTTCGATCCGAGCGAGGCGCGACCGGGCCCCGGCGTGTCGCCGCCCATCGATGTCGACGAGTGGTTGCAGCGGTTGGGCACGCTGCCCCTGCTGCACCAGCCGGGCGATCGTCGGCTCGGACGGACCGACGCGATGGTCCTGGGAGCGTTGGTCGAGCGTCTCACCGGCAAACCGTTGCCCGAGGTCATGACCGATCGCCTGCTCGCCCCGCTCCACCTGGGCGACACGTCGTTCCCCCGCGCCGATGGCATGGTCGACGCCGCAGCCGGACTGATCTCGACCGTCGACGACGTCTGGCGCTTCGCGTCGATGCTGGTCGACGGCGGACGCGCCGGCGACGCGTCCCGCGTGCTGTCCCTCTCGACGGTGCGGTCGATGCTCGTCGACCGCACCCGTGCCGGACACCCCGACCGGAACGAGGCGCACCACCGCGGGTGGGGCCTCGGGGTCCACACACCGGCGGCCGGCTCGGCGTCGCTGCGTGCCTCGGACGGATTCGGCATGGACGACATCGGCGCGACGTGGCGGTCGAACGCCGAGAGCGGCGCCACGGCTGTGCTGCTCGCCGAGCCCGGCCTCGACCCGCAACGCTCGTCCGCGCTGACCACCACCTTCTGGCACGGGATCGAACGCGCCGGGATCTGAACGTCGACGGGCGTCGCCGTGAGAATCCGGGGACCGTGGTCCACACTGGAGCGGTGCGACGAATGAACGACCGGTGCTGGTGCGGCAGTGGCAAGAAGCTGAAGCGGTGCCACCTGGACCGCGCCGTGCTCGAGGTGGCTCCCATCCGGCTCGGCGTGATCTCGCCGACGCGTGAGGTCCCGCCGAACATCGTCCGCCCCCACTACGTCGACGGCCGCCCCGCTCCGCGCGACCGGACCCCGCAGGTGCACACCCCGGAGACCCTCGAACGCATGCGCCACGCCGGCACGGTCGCCGCCGAGGTGCTGCGATCCACCTGTGCGGCCGTGGCCCCGGGGGTGACCTCCGAGCACCTCGACGAGGTCGCCCACGAGACCTACCTGGCCCACGGTGCGTACCCGTCGACCCTCGGGTACAAGGGCTATCCGAAGTCGGTCTGCGTCTCGGTGAACGAGGTGATCTGCCACGGCGTCCCCGACGACCGCCCGCTGCACGACGGCGACATCGTCAACATCGACGTCACCGCCTTCATCGACGGCATGCACGGCGACACCTCGGCGACCGTCGGGGTCGGCGCCATCTCCGTCGCCGCGCAGGGTCTGATCGACACCACCCGCACCGCCACCCTGGCCGGCATCGGCGCGATCCGTGCGGGACGACCCCTGCACGTGATCGGCGCGGCGGTCGAGGAGGTCGCCGGTGATCACGGCTACGGGATCGTCGCCGAGTACGGCGGACACGGCATCGCCGAGATCTTCCACGCGGCGCCGCACGTGAACCACACCTACTCACGTCGCGACGACGCCGAGCTGATCGAGGGCACCACGCTCACGGTCGAGCCGATGCTCACCACCGGAAAGGGACGGTTCAGCACCGCGGACGACGACTGGACCGAGATCCTCGACGACCCGATGCCCTCTGCGCAGTTCGAGCACACGGTCCTGATCACCGCCGAGGGCGCCGAGATCCTGACGCGCTGCGCCGACGGCACCAGCGCCGTCGATCCGCCCGCCTGAGCACCGCGAGGTTTTCCACCACCGCGGCCGCGGGTACCGGACGAGCACCCGACACGAGGAGCTCCCCATGTCCGTCATCGACGCGACGATCGATGTCAACGCCCCGCTGCGGGCCACCTACGACCAGTGGACGCAGTTCGAGGACTTCCCCCGCTTCATGCAGGGCATCGAGCAGGTCCACCAGGTCCAGCCCACCCGACTGCACTGGGTCGCCCGGATCGCGGGGATCCAGCGCGAGTGGGACGCCCAGATCACCGAGCAGGTGCCCGACCAGCTGATCGCCTGGACGTCGATCGCCGGCATGCGCAACGACGGCGTCGTCACCTTCGAGCCGATCTCCGAGACGTCGACCCGTGTCGCGCTGCGCCTCGACATCGAACCCGACGGTGCGGTCGAGACCATCGCGGACGTCACCGGCGCGATCGCCAACCGTGCCCGGGGCGACCTGGAGCGCTTCAAGGAGTTCATCGAGGATCAGGGCGCACCGACCGGCGCCTGGCGTGGCGAGGTCAGCAACGGACTCGCCGCCGGCATCGACCGCTCACCGGGTGAGGTCGAGGCGAGCACCGGTGGCGTCGTCGACCTGGATCGCATCGTCGGTCGCATCCCGGTCGTCCTGGTGTTCATCTCCCCGGTGTTCGACGCCGGGTCCTACGACACCCTCGCCGGCATGGGACGCCACCTGGTCGACTTCGGACGTGACCACATCCAGCTGCTGGCCGTCGCACGGGTCGACGCGGCCACCGCCGCGGACGCCGACATGTCGACGCCGGGCAACGCTCGGATCCTGGCCGACGCCGACGGTGCGATCGCCGACTTCTACGGCGTGTCGTACCGCGACGGGCAGCCGACGACCGTGCTCATCGGTGCCGACGGCCAGGTCTCGGCCGTGTGGGTCGACACCGCGGACGCCGGCTTCGCCGGTGAGCTGCTCGACCGTCTCGAGCAGCTCGACCAGGCGCTCGGCTGAGCCCGACGCACCGCCGAACCCGGCGAGCGGTCGGATCGGCGCGGAGTTCCGCGCCGATCCGATCCGGACCCCGCTCAGACCGAGTTGTTCTCCCGCGGCGAGGCGCCGTCGGCCTCGACCCCGCTCGTCTCGTAGGGCAGCGGCGGTGCCGCAGCGCTCGAGAGCACGCCGGAGAGCAGTTCCGACACGTCGACGCCCGTCATCGACGACGCCATCTCGATCAGCTGGGCGACGTTGTTGGTCACCGACTTGGTGACCGCCGAGGCGCCGTCGGTGGAGATGACCGTCATCTTGTCGATCGAGGCGAGCGGCTCGGACCCGGCCCGCACGATCTCGGGCAGCTTCGAGACCACCAGGTCGGTCAGCGCTGCGGACCCGTAGCGCTCGTAGGCGTCGGCCTTCTTGGCCATCGCCTCGGCCTCGGCGTCACCCTTCGCGGCGATCGCGGAGGCCTCGGCCTCACCCTCGAGTCGCACCGCCTCGGCGACCGCGGCGCGGCGGGCCTTCTCGGCCTCACCGGCGGCGACACCCTCGGCCTGGGCGGCCATGGCGAGCTCCTCACGCTGCTGACGCTCGCCGGCACCGGTCAGGCGGCTCTCCTCGGCCGACGCCTTCGCCGCGGCGACCGTCGCCTCCTGGCGTGCCTCGGCCGCACGGATCTGCGCGGTCTTGGCCGCCTCGGCCTCCTGCTCGGTGGCGTACCTGGCGGCGTCGGCCGGCTTGCGGATCTCGGTGTCGAGCTCGAGCTCCTTCAGCCGTGCCCGCTCCTCGGCCACGGTCTGCTGCGCAGCGAGGACGTCGCGGTCCTGGGCGGCCTGCGCCTTCGGTCCCGACGCGTCCGCATCGGCCTGCGCCGCGTCGGTCTCGGCCTTGATCTCGGCGGTGCGCAGGGCGAGCGTGCGCTGAGCCTCGGCGACGGCCTCCTCGGCGCGGAGTCGGGCCTCCTCGGCCTCACGGTTGGCGGCCGCCTCGGCGACGCGGGCCTCCATCTGGGCGCGAGCCGCCTCGGGTCGACCGAGGTCGGCCAGGTACGAGCCCTCGGCCTGGATGTCCTGCAGCTGGAAGCTGTCGAGCACCAGGCCCTGCGGCGTCAGCGCGCTCTCGGCCTCTTCCGCGACCTCGCGGGCGAAGGCCGCGCGGTCACGGATGATCTCCTCGACGGTCAGTCGGCCGACGATCGAGCGCAGCGAACCGGCGAGCACCTCGGTGGTGAACCCGGAGACCTCGTTCTGCTGACCGAGGAAGCGCTGCGCCGCGGCACGCACCGAGTCCTCGGTGCCTCCGACCTTGACGATCGCGACGCCCTCGAGCGCGCAGCGGATGCCGTTGGCCGACACCGCCGAGCCGACCTGGATGTTGATCTGCTGCGACGCCAGGTCGAGGACCGCCAGACGCTGCACGAACGGCACGACGAACACCGAGGCGCCCATCACGACCTTCTGGCCCGACAGGTCGGTGGTGACCTCGCCCGTCTCCGGGTTGGTCACCGGTGAACCCTTGCGACCCGTGATCACGTACGCCTCGTGCGGCCCGGCGACCTTGTAGCGACTCAGGACGAACAACGCCACGAGCACGATCAGTGCCAGGGGTGCCACGACGGCGATCAACAGGGTGGTCAAGAGGGGTCCTCTCGTCAGGGGTCGGTGATGGGCGGTGAAGGGTCGGTGGTCTCGGCCCAGAACGCGTCCTGGGACATGACGCGGACCGACGACTCCGAGACCGTTCGATGACGACGACCTGGACGCCGAGCGCGATGTCGTGGTCCGCGAGCGCGGTCAGCTTGCGGGGCTGACCGCCGAGTCTGACCAGCACCTCGCCGCGGCCGCCGACGAGCGGCGTGACGACCTTGCCGGTGGAGCCGACCAGGTCGAGCGCCCGTGGGGTGGCGTCGGTGTGGCCGTCGCGCACCTTCGCGACGAACCAGACGGTGGCCGCGGCGAACAGCGAGCGCGGCGATGCAGGCGACGAGCACCGCGAACAGCGCTGCGCCGCCGGCCGAGCCGGTGACCCAGCCGCCGATGCCGAACGCACCGAGGGCCGCGCCGAGCACGGGGACCGAGATCCAGTCGGGACCGAGGTCGAGCCCGTCGAACACGTCGTCGAGCACGAGACCGACGAGGAGCAGGAAGAAGCCGACACACGCTGTTGCGATGTAGACGACGTTCATCCGGCGTGACCCTAGCGGTGTGTCACGGCGATCCGCACCCGAGTTCCGCCGATCCGCCGGTGACGACCACGTCGACGTACGGCGACGTCATTGCGGCCAGCAGTGCGCTGTAGTCGACGTCGAACTCGAGCTCGTCGCCGACGCCGTCGGGCTGCTCACCGGAGTCGACGACGATGTGGTCGCTGCTCGAACCGACCAGTTCGCGACCTCCCCAGGGTGTGAGACCCGACGGATCCACGTCCTGTCGTCCGAGCGCCACGATCGATCGACGCCGCGTCCCGACGTCACGGGGACGACCCACCACGCCCGCCGCGTTCTGGCCGAGCTCCCCCCACGGCGCCGAGGGCTTGCGCTTCGACTCGATGATCTCGGCGACAAGTGTGACCGCGTCGGTGTGCAGGCCGGGGATCGCGGTCCGTCCGAGCGGTTCCCTACCGAGCAGGATCGCCTCACCCAGCCGGAGCTCGTCGACACGGCCCGTGTCGCCGCCGGTCGTCGCCCAGCCGAGACTGGCCGAGTTCCCCCCGGAGACCCGTGTGACCGCCACGCCGGCGACCGACTCGACCGCCTCGACGAGGTCGTCGAGCTCGGCCATGTTGCGCGCTCCGGGCACCACGCCGTGCTGGCACGCGAGGTTCGTCCCGATGCCGTCGAGGGTCACGTGGGGCAGCGACAGGGTCGCGCGCACCACTGCGACGAGGTCTTCGGGCATGATCCCCTCGCGGAGGTCGCCCAGTTCGACCATGAGGACGACGCGGTGCGTGCGACCGAGGCGACCTGCGGCCGCCGAGAGGCTCCGCAGCACCTCGATCTCGGTGTTGCAGCTGCTGTCCGCCCACCGGACGACCTCGGCCGTCGCCGTCAGCATCGGTGAACGGATCAGCGTGCGCGGGCCGTCCACGTCGGCCGTCACCAACCGCCGCAGGTTGACCGACCGGGAGTCGCCCAGGCCGACAGCGCCGCCGCTGCGCATGGCCGCTCCCACCGCCGGCAGCCCGCACACCGCCTTGGTGACGCCCACGACCGAGATGCCGTGCGGTGCCAGACGGGTCACGAGCGCACGGGTGTTGTCCCGGATCTTGCTCAGGTCGATGACGACCCGTGGGGACGTCACCCGACGGGTGCTCGGGCGATGGCCTCCAACTGCGGGAACCTGGCGAAGACCATGTCGGCCAATCGGTCGAGCGGTCGGGTGAGGACATCGGTCGTCGGGAGTCCGAGCTCCAGCTCGAACATGGTGATCGCAGCGGTCACCTCGGCGTCGGTCATGTTCTCGTGGTTCAGCGTGAGGCCGATCACCGACGTCGCGGCGAAGGTCTCGATCAACCGGATCTCGCTCTCGGCAGTCGGCATCGGGATGTCGTCGAAATCGCCGAGCCGGTCCCTTCCGGGAGCGTGCTGCAGGACCACGGCGTCGGGCCGGGCGCCGCGGAGGATGAACGCCGAGGTCAGGTAGGCGGGGTGGCTCAGTGCTCCCTGGCCCTCGACGACGATGACATCGGGATGCTCCCCCTCGTAGGCGTCGACCATCGCAGCCTCCATCTCGCCCGAACAGAACTGCGACGGGATGGCGTCGAGGGCCAAGCCGTAGCGGCCTCCCTGGATGAGCCCGGTCTGACCCGTGCTGACCAGCACGGCGTTCAGTCCCCGGTCGCGGAGCACCTGTGTGAGGATCGTGGCGGTCGTGCGCTTGCCGATCGCACCGTCGGTGCCCAGCACCGCGATGCGCGGGCAATCGACCTGCTCGATTCGACCGCTGAAGAGCCGGAGGTCGTGCTTCTCGCGCGGGCGTCGGACATCGAGGATCACGACGTCGTGCACCACGGCGGCCGCGGCGAACTCCGGGTCGTCGTTCAGGAACTCGTGCAGTCCGTTCACGATGTTCATGCCGAGGCTCATCGCTTCGAGCACCACCCCGCGTTCGTACGGCGACAACAGACCGCTTGCCGGCGCCAACCCGAAGATGAAGTACGGCGGGACCGACCCCTCGAGCTCGACCGCGGCGGCGAGCGAGTCGACCACGGGGATCCCGTTCGGGCGGTCGTCGAGCACCGAGCCCGAGTCCCTGCCCGCGGAGAGGCTGTCGATGACCGAGGCGATGGCGTAGGCGTCGGAGTGCCGCACGAGCCCGTTCGCCGTCTTGCCATCGATCATGGCGAAGTTGGACTCGCAGTAGATGACGGCGCGGGGTCGCGATCCGGACGTGTCGGTATCGGCGGTGAGCGGGACACTGGACATGGCACTCCTCTGGGACGGGCTCAGAGGAGGCGACGGGATCGTGCCGGCCACGGCGGGCCGATGGTCAACGAGAGGTCCCCGGTGAGTACTGCGGAAGGGCCAGGCTACCGGTTGGGACCCGCAGCGACCCGTCGGCCGGGCGAGGGACGGCGGCCGCCGCCGAAGGACGGGCGATCGCGGAGCAGGTCGGAGACGTCCCCACCGTCGGGATGCGACGTCGAGCCCTCGCGTCCGAACACGTGCGCGGGTCCGGTCACGCGGGCCGTCGCTCCGCTCACCCTCAGCCACGCGCCCTCGTACAGGGCGAGCACGCGACAGTCGTTCTCCTCGAGGAACTCGTCGATCCGCTCCTCGCGCGTCTCGCCCATGTGGGTCGAGGCCGGATCGGCGTCGACGAAGTGGAGGTTGACCTGGAACGGGAGCAGCGCGAAGGCCGCTGATCCCGGGGGGCGGCAGATGGGCATGTCGTTCGTGGTCGCGATCGTGGGGCACGCGACGTTGGTCCCCGCCGACGCTCCCATGTACCGACAGTCGCCCGAGGCGACGCGCGCACGCACCCCGTCGAGCACTCCGAGCCGGTAGAGCGAGTCGAGTAGTCGGAAGGAGTTGCCCCCACCGACCATGAGGACCGGCGCGTCGAGGATCGCCCGTTCGGGCGAGCGTGAGCAGTGTGCGGAGACGGCCTCGATCCCGAGCGCCTCGAAGGCGCCGATGGCCCGATCTGCGTAGTCGTCCCAGTCGGCGAGCGCGAACGGCACGAAGGTCACCCGATCTCCGTCGGTGACGTCGAGGAGCTCTGACGCGGCGTGGGCGTACATCGCCTCGCCGTGGTTGGTGGAGTTTGACAACAGGATCAGTTCCATGTCCGCCGATCAGGCTGCACGAGCCGGCGCAGACCGTGACGCCGACGCTAGAGCCCCTGGCACACTCGACCACTGGCACACTCGACGCGATGGACGGTCCTCCGCCTCCCGACGTCGAGCAGCTCCTCCACGGCGGTGTCGGCAACGCCGGTGCCGTGGTCCGCGTCGGCGACCACGTGCTGCGTCCCACCTCGACGCACTCGACGGCGATCCACGCGTTGCTGCGTCACTGCCGGCAGGTCGGCTTCGAGGGTGTCCCGGAGCTGGTCGGCACCGACCCCGACGGTCGTGAGCGGCTGGTGTACGTACCCGGCGACGTGCCGCTCCCGCCCTTCCCGCAGTGGTCGCAGCAGGACTCGGTGCTGGCCTCGACGGCATCGCTGCTGCGACGGTTCCACGACGCCACCGCCGGATTCGTCACACCGCCGGGCAGCTCCTGGAGCGACGAGATGGCCGACCCCGCACCGGGCGGCGACCCGGTGATCTGCCACAACGACGTGTGCCCCGAGAACGTCGTGCACCGGCGAGGTGCTGCCGTGGTGCTGCTCGACCTGGAGTTCGCCGCACCCGGGCGCCGCACGCACGACGTCGCGTCCTTCGCCCGCATGTGCGTCCCCGTCGAGACCGACGAGGACGCGGCGCGCACCGGCCGGGCAGGCCTCGACCCCTTCGCGCGCCTGGTCGTGGTGGCGGACGCCTACGGCCTGCGGGGAGCGGAACGACTCGAGCTGATCGACGTGCTCGGCGAGCAGTTCGAGCGCGGCGGCGAGTTCGTCCGTCGCCGGATGGCACGCGGCGAGCAGGCCTTCATCGACATGTGGCATGCCACCGGCGGCGCCGAGCGCTACGAACGACGTCACCGCTGGTTCACCGCCCACCGCGAGCAGTTCCTCGACGCCCTCGGCCGCACCGCGGATGACAGGCCTGCGGACGATGGGCCCCTCCCCGCGTGGCCGGACCTCAGCGGCGGTGCGGCTCGGAGTGGTCCCAGTCGGCCAGCAGCGCCCTGATCGCGGTCAGCAGGATCAGCGGCTCGTCGAGCATCGCGTGGTGACCGGCCTCGGGGATCTCGATCACCGGGGTGACCCGGCCGAGCCGTTCGAACATGGCGTCGCCGATGTCCTTGGTGACCAGCCCGTGCTCCGAGCGGAGCAGGGCGAGACGGCAGCGCACCGCGGAGAGGTACGGCAGGGCCACCGAGCGCACGCCGCCCGGCGAACTGTGCGAAGACCGACCGGTCGAACTTCCAGCTCCATCCGCCGGCGTGCTCGTCGGTCGCGGGCACGAGCCGCGCCGAGTTCCGGGCGACGTGGTCCATGACGTAGGGCAGGTAGTGCTCCTGGGCCGGCACCGTGCGGAACCGGGCGAGTGCATCCTCGATCGTCGGGTACAGACGGGCCCGGCCGAACGCGTCGCCGACGTGGTACGCGCCGACCTCGGGGTCGGGCTCGGTCACCGGCGAATCGCAGATGATCACTCCGGCGAGCTCGTCGGAGTGCATGGCGGCGGTGGCGATGGTGACGAACCCGCCCATGCTGTGGCCCACGACGATCGGCGGACCGACGATGCCGCCGTCGGCCGCGACGGCCATCACCTCGTCGGTCCACTGCTCCAGGGAGTAGGTCTCGCGGTGGCCGCTGTCGCCGTGGCCCGACAGGTCGACCGCGAGCACCCGGAAGTCGTCGGCGAAGGTCGCCGCGACGTGTGTCCACCAGTGGGCGTTCGCCCCACCGCCGTGCACGAACACCAGGCCGCGTCGGCCGCGTGCGCCCCAGGCCAGGTAGTGCACGGGACAGCTCGCCGACGTCGACGATCTCGTCGGTGAACGGCACCGCGAGTGCCCGTCGGAACCACTCGGGAGCGAGATCGGTCATGGGCTCGACCCTATCGATGTCCGGCATCTCGACGTCAGGCGACGCCGAGCGTCGTGGCGGCGAGCGTCGCGCCCAGCTCCCAGCACGCGTCCCGGTCCATCGCGGCCAGGTCACCGGTCGCCCGCACGTGGTCGGTGACCTGACGCCAGCGCAGACCGGTGACGATCCGCTCCACCGCGAGCACCGCCCCGTCGACGTCGTTGTTGCCGTGCACGTACAGCCCGAACGGTCGCCCCGCCGTGGCGTCGAGGCACGGGTAGTAGATCTGGTCGAAGAAGTGCTTGAGGGCACCCGACATGTAGCCGAGGTTCGCCGGGGTGCCCACCACGTACCCGTCGGCAGCGAGCACGTCGCTCGCGGACGCCGAGAGCGCGGGCACTGCGACGACCTCGACCCGTTCACCCCGGTCGTCGGTCAGATCGTCGACCGCGGCGCCCTCGAGCACCTTGTCCAGCATCGTCGCCAGCGTCGGCGACGGCGTGTGGTGCACCACCAGGAGCCGGGCCACCGCTCAGCCCGGCACCGTGACCGCTGCACCGCCGAGTCCGCCGTAGCGGCGGGCCGCTGCGATCACCTCGTTCGCGTAGCGCTGCGACCGGTTGTAGGACAGCGCGGCGGCGCGCATGCCCGCCTCGGTGTCGAGCGGCTGACCCCGAGCACCGCGGCACAGGTAGCGAGCCGCGGCGAGCGACGCGTCGAAGTAGTTGTGCGGATCCGCGACGCCGTCGCCGTTGCCGTCGGCACCGGAGGCCTTCCACGTCGACGGGATGAACTGCATCGGTCCGACCGCACGGTCGTAGAGCGTGTCGCCGTCGAGCGACGCCCGCCGTCGGTGTCGGTCACGGTGGCGAACGGGCCACCGGTCAGCGGCGGCCCGAGGATGCGCGGGGCGACGTCGCCGTTCGGAAGGATCACCGCGCCGCCGTAGGTCCCGTGTCGGGTCTCGATCTTGCCGATCGCGGCGAGGGCCCACCACGAGATCCGACATCCGGGCAGCTGCGGATCGACGAGACGAGCCGCTGCGACGTACGCCTCGTAGGCACGCACCGGGACGTCACCGACCGCGATCCGGGGGTCGGCGAGTCGGCGCAGCTCGTCGATGTCGATCGCGCCGAGCCGGAATCGCTCCGCGGCCTGGTCGATCCGCTCGCGGGCGACGGCCCGTGCGGCGTCGAGCGCCTCGGTGGCAGCGGTCAGCTCGAGCTCGGCGGCGGCCGATCGCGGCATCGGCGTCCGCGAGTGCACGCCGGGTCGCGTCGAGGTCGCTGCGGGCAGCCTCCGCCCGTGTCTCGATCCCACCTCGATCGTCCGCGAGCTCCTCGAGCTGTCCGGTGAGCGCGTCGCTGCTCTTCTTGAGCGTCGCGGCCCGTCGCGAGAAGACGTCGCCGACGGACTCCGCGAGGGCGAGGGAACGGGCCCGGTCGACGGGTTCCTCGACGAGCGACGCCTTGAGCTCGAGCGACGCCGGGGCACCGGCGACGTAGGCCGCGATCGCCGTGTCGACGTAGGACTTCCGTGCAACCTCGTGGCGGTCGAGGGCGGCTCGTTCCGCGTCGCCGACCTCGGCGATCTCGGCGTCGATCGTGGCGAGCTCCGCGGCCACCAGCTCGTGCACCGAGGCCGCCTCGGCCTCGGCGGCGCGAGCGGCGTCGGCCGTGACGCCGGCCTGGTCACGGGTGGCACGCGCCGCGTCGGCGCGGGCCCGCGCGGCGACGACCTCGGGTTCCCCGTCGACCGGGTCGCCCGCGACCTGGGTCCTACCGCCGTGGGAGCCGGTGGACGCCCCGGACTCGACCGTGCCCAGGGTCGACACGAGCACCGCGAGAGCGGTGACGAGGACGACGGGAGCCAGGCGGCGGGGCATAGGGGTACACATGGTGAGCGATGGCCGGCAGCGGGGCAACCGGGGACTGCTCCTTCCATCGGCTCGTCTCGACGACATGTGCAGGAATCCGTGGCCGGGCGGCGAGTCAGAGGTACCGCGGGTTGGCGACGGACAGTCGGTCGAGCACCCCGTCGACGAGCAGTTCGACCGGGTCGAGTTCGCCGGCGCGGATCGCCGAAGCGAGCTCGGTCTCGTCGTGCAGGTGCAGCGACGACAGCGACCGGGCCCGGCGCTCGCGTTGCGCCTCGCCGTGTTCGAGCTCACGGGCGACGATGTCGACGACGTTGGCCGCGACCCGGGCGTGGAACGAGACCCGCCCCTGCGCCGAGGTCATCACGTCGTCGCGGAGGAACGTGCCCACCGCCGAGAGCAGCTCGGACGCCGTCGGTCGACCGTGCAGGTCCGCCTCTGCCGTCACGGCGTCGTCCACCGGCTGCGTGTCCGCGGCGCGGCGCTCGGCGGCGTCGAGCCCCCCGGCAGTCGCGTCCGGTGCGATCAGCAGCAGCAGGTCCCACTCGGTCTCGGCGACACGACGCCCGACGGCGGCGAGCTCGACCGACGGAATCCGGCCGCTGAGGAACACGGCGGTCTGCACCATGCAGATGACACCCCAGCGCAGCGTGCCGTAGACCTCCCACCAGCGCAGCACCTCGGGCGTGATCCGGGCGCCCCCGGCGCGGTGGTAGGCCTCGAGCAGCTCCTCGCGTTCGCCGAGTCCGGCGACGGGGGCGTCCTGGCCGAAGCGCCAGGCGCGCACGCACAGCCACCCGAGGTCCTCGGCCGGGTCGCCGAGGTGGACGAGCTCCCAGTCGAGCACCGCGACCAGGCCGTCGTCGTCGACCATCAGGTTGCCGAGCCTGAAGTCGCCGTGCACCAGCGACGGCTCGGACGTCGGCGCGGGTCGGTGTGCGGCGAGCCAGCGGAGGGCGTACTCGAACACCGGGGTGGTCCGATCGAGCGAGTCGAGCGCGCCGCGCATCTCCTCGAGCGGGTCGGGCACCACCGTCGGCGAGTGGGCTCTGGTCGCCGCCGAACGCATCCGCCGCGCTGTCACCCAGCGCCGAGGGATCGAGCCGGTGCACGCCCGCCAGTGCAGCGCCGCACTCCGCGACCAGCACCCGGCGCGCCCGTGCGAACCGGTCGTCGCGGAGCAGCTTCCGGGCGATGGCCTCGCCCTCGACCCGGGCCATCACGATCCCCGCGGCCCCGAGGAGCGACACGTCGTCGGAGTGCACGAGCACCTGCGGGACCGGCAGGCCGGCCTCGCCCGCGGCGACGATGCAGCGTGCCTCGCGTCCCATCGATCCCACCGGGCCCGGTCGCCCGGGCGGGTCGCGTCGCAGGATCAGTGCATGGACGGTGCCGTCGGCCTCGGCGTCGAAGGACCAGGTCTCGCGTGAGGCCCCGCCGGTGAGCCGGCGCAACCCGACGATCTCGACCTCACCGAGGACCGGTCGGAGCGCGGCGGCGAGCACTCCCTCGAGCGGCTCGTCGTCGGACGTCGGTTCGGCCATCGGCGAACCGTAGCAACCGGGCCCGATCGCGGGTCGCTCAGCCGACCAGGCTGCTGCGAGCGCCTCGGAGCTGTTCGGGCTGCTGGTCGAGGTACCAGCGGTACGTGGACTCGATGCCCTCGCGCAGCTCGATCGAGTGCCGCCACCCGAGGGCGTGGAGCTTCGAGACGTCGAGCAGCTTGCGCGGCGTGCCGTCGGGCTTCGAGGCGTCCCAGACCAGTTCGGCGCCGGGGTGCACGACGTCGCGCACCATCTCGGCGAGCTCGCGGATCGGCAGGTCCTCGCCGGTGCCGACGTTGACGTGCTGTTCACCGTCGTAGTGCTCCATCAGGAACAGGCAGGCCGCAGCCAGGTCGTCGACGTGCAGGAACTCGCGTCGCGGGGTGCCGCTCCCCCAGACCTCGAGCTGGTCGCGGCCTTCGAGCTTGGCCTCGTGGAAGCGCTGCATGAGCGACGGCAGCACGTGGCCGCCGGTCGGGTCGAAGTTGTCGCCCGGGCCGTAGAGGTTGGTCGGCATGGCCGAGATGAAGTGGTCGCCGTACTGGCGGCGGTAGGACTCGCAGAGCTTGATGCCCGAGATCTTGGCGATCGCGTACGGCTCGTTGGTCGGCTCGAGCAGCCCGGTGAGCAGGGCGTCCTCGGTCATCGGCTGAGGTGCTTCACGGGGGTAGATGCACGAGCTGCCCAGGTACAGGAGCTTCTCGACCTCGAACTCGTGGGCGGCCTGCACCACGGTCGCGTGGATCATCAGGTTGTCGTAGATGAACTCCGCCGGTCGGGTGGAGTTGGCCATGATGCCGCCGACGGTGCCGGCGACCAGGTACACGTAGTCGGGGCGGTTGGCGCGGAACCAGTAGTTGACCGCCGCCTGGTCGCGCAGGTCGAGCTGGTCGCGACGAGCCGTGAGGATGTTGGTGAAGCCCTCGGCCTCGAGTCGTCGCACGACGGCGGAACCGACGAGCCCGAGATGGCCGGCGACGAACACCCGCGCTGCACGATCCACGTTTCGCTCCTTCGACGACCGACACAACAGTCTCGCCGTTGGACCGAGGTGAATCCAGGCATGCCGGCATGAGGCACAGCCAGCCTGCCGGCACGAGGCACCGCCAGCCTGCCGGCACGAGGCACAGGTCACCTTTGTTCAACTCCGCCCTCGAAGGCGCCGACACCACCCGGGTGCAGCCTGAGTCGAACGAATCAGACACCATCGACATCTCGACGCCCCAGCGTCCCGAGGGGCTCGGCCTGAGCCAGTCCCTCATGGAGGACCTGGTCCTGCGTCGCGCGGTTGCCGAGGGCAGGACGCCCATGACGACGATCGCCGAGAAGCTCCACGTCTCGATCAACGTGGTCGAGTCGCTGCTGAACGACCTGCGCCACCGCAAGCTCATCGAGTACGACGGCATGGAGGGTCGGGCGTACATGATCGCCGTGACCGAGGCCGGTCGGGAGATGTCGATCCAGCGGTCCCGTGAGTGCCGGTACTCCGGGCCGATGCCGGTGTCGCTCGACCTGTACAGCCGCGTGGTCCGTTCGCAGAAGCCGCAGCTGCGCCTGGATCGGGAGATGCTCGAACGCTCGTTCTCGGACCTGGTGATCGCACCCGACCTGCTCGACCAGCTGGGCCCCGCCATCCACGGCAGCGGCGCGATGTTCCTCTACGGGCCGCCCGGCACCGGCAAGTCCAGCGTCGCGGAGCGCGTCGTGCGGGCCTACGGCGACGTCGTGCTGGTGCCGCACTGCATCGAGGTCGACAACCAGATCGTGTCGGTGTTCGACCCGACGCTGCACGACCCGGTCGAGACCCAGCCTCCCGGCATCGACCGGCGCTGGGTCGCGTGCCAGCGGCCCGCGGTCGTCGCGGGTGGCGAGCTGCACGCGGCCATGCTCGACCTGCAGCTGGACCGCGACACCGGCGTGTACCTCGCTCCACTGCAGCTCAAGGCGAACAACGGCGTGCTGGTCATCGACGACTTCGGTCGTCAGGCCATGACCCCCGAGGCGCTGCTGAACCGCTGGATCGTGCCGCTGGATCGAGCGGTCGACTACCTGACCCTGCACGGCCGCAAGATCGAGGTGCCCTTCGAGGTGAAGGCGGTGCTGTCGACGAACCTCGACCCCAGTCAGCTGGGCGACGAGGCGTTCTTCCGGCGGATCCACAACAAGGTGTACATCGGTGCGTGCACCGACGATCAGTTCGACTGGATCCTCGTGCGGGTGGCGAAGAAGCACTCGATCGACGTCGACGCGACCGCTGCCGCGCACCTGCGGGCTGCGGCCCGCGCCCGTGGTGACGGCGAGCTGCGCGCCTACCTGCCCGGAGTGATCTGCGAGCTCGCCGTGGCGATCACGAACTACGAGAACTCGGCTCGTCAGCTGAACCCCGCGCTCGTCGACCGGGTGCTCGACCTGTACTTCACGAAGCTCGAGCACGTGCCGGGCGCACCGGCGCCGTCGACGCTCGTCGACCTGGATCCGCACGGCACGCTCGCGTCCGAGCCCCAGATGGTCGAACCGCAGATGGTCGAACCCCAGCTGGTCGAGTCCCCGCTCACGACGGCACCGCCGGCCTACGAGGACCTGCCCGGCTGACCCGTCGCCGCCGCGGCGCGAGCGGTGGCCGACCCGCACCCGCGGTCCGCGGAAATCGGTGGAACGCGACGACGTGCCGTCGTACCCTCGTCGACATGAAGCTGTGACGCTCCCGCACGCACCGCGTGCACACTCCCAGCGTGATCGGGGAAGCTTCCGCCGACGAGGCCGTCGTCCCCTCCGCTGACCGTCCGAGCTCGTGCCGCTCGCTGGGCCTGATCGCCCGCGATCCGCGCATCGCCGCGCCGTAGGGCTGCAGCGACGGCCACGAGCCGGTGCACCACCCACGGAGGTCTCACATGACCGCAGCACGGCACACACCCGGTCGATTCACGCCCAAGGGCACGCGCCCGAAGGGCACCGTCCCGAGGGGACGGACCGACGATCCGCACACGCCCGCTCGCGCCGACGTCACGGCGTGGCACGAGCCGCCCCACGCACGGTCGACGCGACCGGGTCGGCCGATGTCCGCACCGGCCCAGCCGCGTCGCTCCGGGCACCGCGGCGGTCGCTGACACCCCGGCGACCGCACCGATCCGCTACCAGGGACGGGTCCCGTCGGGCCCGCCGCGCACACCCGGACCATCGGGTGGATCGCGGTGGGTCCGGCGATACCGTTCGCCCGATGCCCGACCAGCCTCTGCAGCACGACCCCGCCCTGTCCGACAGCGGGCAGCTGGCGCCGCTCGCGCCGCTGGCATCGCTCATCGTCGAACGCCGCGAGGACCGCCCGTTCGTGGTCGGCCTGGGCGGCGGTGTCTCGGTCGGCAAGTCGACCACCGCCGGCCACCTGGCCGGAGCGCTGCGCGCACACGACTCGTCGATCGCCGTCGAAGTCGTCTCGACCGACGGGTTCCTCCTGTCGAACGCACGGCTCGAGGAGCTCGGCCTCGCGATCGAGAAGGGCTCGCCCAGGACGTACGACCTGCCGGCGCTGGCGGCGTTCGTCGCCGCGTTGCAGGGCGGCGAGACCGGTCTGGTGGCGCCGGCGTACTCACACCTCACCTACGACGTCGCCGACGGGACACACGCGCTGTCGGCCCCGGACGTCGTGATCCTCGAAGGCCTCAACGTCGTCACCGTCGACCGAGGTGTCGTCGACCTGGTCGATCTGTCCGTGTTCCTGGCGGCGGATCCCGACGACGTCCAGACGTGGTTCGTCGAACGGTTCATGCGGTTGCGTGCAGAGGCGGTCGGCAACCCGACCGCGTTCTTCCACCAGTTCGTCCCGCTGACCGACGACGATGCCCGTGCGTTCGCCGACTGGACGTGGACCGAGATCAACCGCCCCGTGTTCGACGAGCACGTCGCACCCGCCCGGTCACTCGCCGATGTCGTCGTCGAGAAGGGGCGCGATCACCGCGTCACGAAGGTCGTGCCGTCACACGCCTGACCTTCTATAGTTCATTAGTAGAGTAATGAACCATAGAAGTGGCGTCGATCGAGCCGTGGGCCCGCTCCGACGTCCGGAGCGACCGGTGACCCGTACGTGTTCGACGACCGCAGTCCCATCTACCAGCAGATTGCAGAGCGCATCCGCGCCGACGTGCTGGCCGGCAACCTCGCGGCGGACGACGCAGTGATGTCGACGAACCAGTACGCCGAGTTCTACGGGATCAACCCCGCGACGGCGGCCAAGGCCTTCCACCAGCTGCTCGACGAAGGCGTCATCTACAAGCGCCGGGGTGTCGGCATGTTCGTCAGCCCCGGAGCGAGGGACCAGCTCCTCGAGGACCGTCGCGGTCGCTTCTTCGACGAGGTGCTCGACCCCGTGCTCGACCGGGCCGCGGTGCTGGGCATCCCCGTCGAAGCGCTGCTCGACCACGTGACGACCCGCGCCGCGGAGGCTGCGGCGACCGCCGATCGACCCGCCGATCGACCCGCCGATCTGGCGAAGGAGCCCAGGACATGACCCTCGACGTGACCACCTCGGACCTGACGTGCCGCATCGGTGGGACCACCGCGGTCGACGAGCTGTCGGTGCACATCCCCGCCGGGACACTCTGCGGCCTGCTCGGCCGCAACGGTGCGGGCAAGTCCACCCTGCTGGCGACGATCGCCGCGTTCCGACGACCCACGAGCGGGCGGGTCACCGTCGACGGCGAGGACCCCTACGAGAACGAGTCGCTCGTCGGTCGCATCAGCCTGATCCGAGAGAGCGGCGACATCGAGGAGGACATGAGCATCGAGGACCTGCGCTGGTTCGCGTCGCGGATGCGCGCCGGGTGGGACGACGACTACGCGCGCCACCTGCTCGACCGCTTCGAACTGGACCCCACCGCCTCGATCAAGCACCTCTCCCTCGGCCAGCGCTCGGCGCTCGGCTCGACCATCGGGCTGGCGTCGCGGGCGCCGCTGACGATGTTCGACGAGTCGTACCTCGGGATGGACGCGGTGTCACGAGGCATCTTCTACGACGAGCTGCTGGGCGACTACCTGCGGACGCAGCGCACGTTCATCGTCTCGACCCACCTGATCGGTGAGATCGCGCCGCTGCTCGAACGGGTCGTCGTCATCGACCACGGTCGGCTCACACTCTCCGAGGACACCGAGTCGCTCCGCGGGCGGGGCGTGATGGTGACGGGACCGACCGAGATCGTCGACATGGTCACCGCCGCGGCCGTCGATGCCACGGTGATCGACGTCCGCTCCCTCGGCCGCACCACCCGGACGACCTTCTACGGCGCCATCCCGGACGCGCTGCGCGACGAGGCAGAACGACGCGGTGCCGAGCTCGGCCCCGTGCCCCTCCAGGACCTGCTGGTCCACCTGACCGACCTGGGTGACGAGCGCGCGCTCGTCACCGCACGTCCCGAGGAGCGACCGTGACCGATCCCACCACGAGCGACCCCGCAGTGCCAGCCGGTGCAGGGCCAGCCGGTGCAGGGCCCGCCGATGCAGGGCCCGCCGATGCAGGGCCCGCCGGCGTCACCGCCTCCGGGCGAGGCCGCGAGCGGCAGCATCCGACGACGGTCCCCGACCCCGTCCGCCGCGTCGTCGAGTACGTCATCTACGGGACGTTGTCGTGGCTTGCCTGGTTCTGGGCCGCTGCGCTGCTCGTGTGGATCGTGTCGGTGGTGCTCGTCGACCGCTACGGCCAGCTCGACTCGAGCATCTGGGAGTTCGCCGGACTGAGCTGGACCCGTTGGGTGCAGTTCGCCGCGGGCTGCGTGCTCGCCTACTCGACGTTCCCGGTGATCGTCGCGCAGGGACTGACACGACGCCGCGTGGCGCAGGGCTCGATCGCCGGCATCACGCTGCTCGCGGCGATCGGCGCCGCGTTCATCACCGTGGTGTACGTCGCCGAGCTCGTCGTGTTCGGCATGGCGGACGTCGACCCGGGGATGTCGGAACGTCACCTCTTCGACGCGCCGGGCCAGCTCTGGTGGGTCGCCGTGGAGACGTGGCTGGTCTACGCCGTCTACATGGCGAGCGGTTGGTTCATCGCCCTCGCCTTCTACCGGTGGGGCACCATCGTCGGCCTGCTCCTGATCGTGCCCGGGCTGCTGCCCGTCGCCGTCGTCGAATCGGCGTTGAGCTCGTCGCTGCTGCCCGAGAGCGTCGACTCGGTCTTCCTGGACCTGCCCGTCGGCGCGGCCGTGGCCGTCGGCCTGGCGACCTGGGTGGCGACCGTCGCGGTCACGACCCGGCTGCTGCGCGACACGCCGCTGCAGTCACGTCCGCGCTGATCGATCCGCACACCGCTCCGGCGCTGCGCGGACGCGCCCCGGTCCCGACGGAGACCGTCGGGACCGGGAGGTGTCACACGTGGACGAGCGGGTCAGGCCGCCGCACCGACCACCGTGTCATCCGTGTCGGCTGCAGGGTCGGCGGCGGCATCGGCCGACGTCCCGAAGGCCGCAGCCAGCACGTCGCTCACGTGGTCGGCCAGGTGGAACGTCATCTGCTCACGGACGTGCTCGGGCACGTCGTCCAGGTCGACGCCGTTGCGCTGCGGGAGCACCACCTCGGTCAGCCCCGCCCGGTGCGCAGCCAGCACCTTCTGGCGGACGCCGCCGATCGGCAGCACCTTGCCCTGCAGGGTGACCTCACCGGTCATGCCCACGACCGGACGCACGGGACGGTCGGTCAGCAGGCTGACCAGCGCGGTCGTCATCGTGACACCCGCGGACGGACCGTCCTTGGGCACACCCCCTGCCGGCACGTGCAGGTGGAACCGACGCCCCTCGAACTGGGCCGGATCCACACCCAGCTCCTCGGCGTGGGAGCGCACGTACGACAGGGCGATCTCGGCGGACTCCTTCATGACCTCGCCGAGCTGCCCGGTCAGGGTCAGACCCTCGGCACCGTCCATCGAGGTGGCCTCGATGAAGAGCACGTCACCGCCGACGCTCGTGACGGCGAGGCCCGTGGCGACACCCGGCACGCTGGTGCGGTCCGCCGCTTCGAAGAAGAAGCGGGCTCGACCGAGCCAGGTCACCACGTCGGCTGCGTCGATGCGCACCGGTGCCTCGGCCTCACCCGAGGCGATCGCCGTGGCGACCTTGCGCATCACCTTGCCGATGGTGCGCTCCAGGGAGCGCACACCGGCCTCACGGGTGTGGTCCGCCACGATCGTGCGCAGCGCCTCGTCGGTCACCTCGACCTCGTCGGGGCGCAGTCCCGCACGCTCGACCTGGCGGGCGAGCAGGTGGTGCTTCGCGATCGCCACCTTCTCGTCCTCGACGTAGCCGTCGAGGGTGATGATCTCCATGCGGTCGAGCAGCGGCAGCGGGATCGTGTCGAGCACGTTCGCCGTCGCCAGGAACATGACGTCGGACAGGTCCAGGTCGACCTCGAGGTAGTGGTCCTTGAAGGTGTGGTTCTGCGCGGGGTCGAGCACCTCGAGCAGCGCGGACGACGGGTCGCCGCGGAAGTCCGATCCGAGCTTGTCGACCTCGTCGAGCAGGACGACGGGGTTCATCGTGCCCGCCTCGCGTCAGCGCCCGGACCAGGCGGCCGGGCTGCGCGCCGACGTAGGTGCGACGGTGGCCGCGGATCTCGGCCTCGTCGCGCACGCCGCCGAGGGCGACGCGCACGAACTTGCGGTCGAGCGCACGGGCGACGGACTCGCCGAGCGAGGTCTTGCCGACCCCGGGAGGACCGACGAGCACCAGGATCGCGCCCGCGCCGCGGCCGTCGACCGACACCAGACCACGCTCGGCACGGAGCTTGCGCACCGAGAGGTGCTCGAGGATGCGCTCCTTGACGTCCTCGAGGCCGTCGTGGTCCTCGTCGAGGATCCGGGACGCATCGAGCACGTCGAGGGAGTCCTCGGAACGCACGCCCCACGGCAGTTCCAGGACGGTGTCGAGCCACGTACGGATCCAGCCGTGCTCGGGGCTCTGCTCGTTCGTGCGCTCCAGCTTGTCGAGCTCGCGCTCGACGGCGGTGCGCACGTCATCGGGGAGGTCCGCCGCGTCGACCCGCGATCGCAGGTCGTCGCCGGCGTCCTCGTCGAGCTCGCCGAGCTCCTTGCGGATGGCGTCCATCTGACGGCGCAGCAGGAACTCGCGCTGGGTCTTCTCCATGCCCTCCTCGACGTCGGTGCGGATGCGTTGGCGCAGCGTGAGGTCACCCAGGGTCTCGCGGGCCCACTCGAGCACCAGGCGCAACCGGTCCTCGACGTCGATCGTCTCGAGCACTCGCGTCTTCTGCTCGAAGTCCAGGTCCGGCGAGTAGCCGGCGGAGTCCGCCAGCGCACCCGGCTCGGTCATGCCGTCGAGCACACCGATGAGTCCGGCCGCGCCGCGCTCGGTGAGGATGTTCTCCATCACCGCGCGGTACTCCCGTGCCAGCTCGTCGACGGCGCCACCCTCGGCGCGCTCCTCGATCGGCTCGATGCGGACCCACAGGGCGGACCCGGTGCCGGGCACCCCGGCGCCGATGTGCGCCCGTTGCACGCCGCGGACCACGACACCACGCACCCCGTTGGGGAGCTTGCCCGAGTCCTCGATCGTCGTGATCGTGCCGACGCCCGCGTAGCGCCCGTCGACACGAGGGACGAGCAGCAGGTGGCCGTCGGCGGAGGTCGCCGCGTCGGCCGCCGCGCGGGCCTCGTCGGTCTCGAGGGCCATCGTGATCACCATGCCGGGCAGGACGACGCCCGAGGTGAGCGCCAGCAGCGGCAGCGTGTTGCCCTTCAGCACCGAATCGTCGGCCAGCACGCGGTCGTCGGCCAGCACTCGGTCATCAGCGGGCAGTCGGTCATCGGCGGTCAGGTCGTCCGCTCCGGGAACGGAGCGGTCATCTGACGGGTTGGTCCCGTCGGCATCGGTCATGTGCACTCCAGCGGTCGGCCCGGAGTCGGTCCGGGCATCGGGAGGGCAGCACGCTCAAGCGCTCAAGTATTCCCGGTGGTTCTCAGGATCCTCAGCCGCGAAGATCCCCCCGATGAGCAACGACACCCCCCACCAGAACACGGCAGGCGAGAGCTCGCCGGACGAGGTCAGGTCCGCCGTCGACGCCTACGTGGCGCTGCGCGGACGCATTGCCGCGGGCGACGCCCACTGGACCGACCTGGCCTCGATGTTCACCGACGACGCGGTGTACATCGACCCCGCCTGGGGTCGCATCCAGGGCATCGACGCGCTGCGCGAGTTCTTCGACGAGAGCATGCGCGGCCTCGAGGACTGGGACTTCCCGATCGAGTTCACCGCCGTCGACGGCACGACGGTCGTCGTGAAGTGGACCCAGCAGCTGCCCGGCGCGCGCGCCGACGGGAGCCGCTACGAGCAGTCCGGCATCTCGACGCTCGTCTACGCGGGCGACGGCAAGTTCTCCTACGAGGAGGACCTGTTGAACATGGTGCACGTGCTCGAGGACCTGCGGGAGAGCGGCTGGCGTCCGGGTGAGGGCTTCCTGTCACCCCCGGCAGATCCGGATCGGAACTTCGCCCGACCCTGACCCGTGCGGTCCGTGAGGGGCCCCACCCCGACGGCGAACGGCACGGACTCAGCGAGCGGCGCGGCGTCAGCCGAGCGGTTCGTCCGGGGGAGGGATGCAGCACCAGCCGCGGTTGGTGAGCTCGGTCGCCATCACCTCGGAGAGCAGCTCGACCGCGGCGTCCTCCTGTCGGCGCAGGGCACGTGCGGCGACCCGTTCGCTGTCCGCGCGTCGCGGCGCTCGCGGCGCGACCGTGTCGACCCGGCCGGCAGGCGCGGCGGACTCCGGGACCTGCGCGGTGTCGCCGTCGTCGTCAGCGGCGAGGCGCTCGATCAGCTCGGTGGCCTCGTCGACGGTGAACTTGCCACCCGCCTGGCGCTGCGTCAGCCCGAACGGGTGGCGAGCCTCCTTGAACGAGTCGAAGCCGCGCGCCTCGAACAGGTCGGCGAGCTCCTGGATCTGCCTGGCCGAGGCCGGTGGCCCCGATGCCTGCCCGAAGGCCATGCGTGCTCCCGTCGAGGGTGGTCGGACCGGCGATCACCGGTCCGACGACACGCTAGATCGAGCCACTGACACTCCACTGCACCTCGGCTGCACGGCACGAACCCGTGCCCCACCGACGAGCTCGACTGTGCCTCAGCGCGCTGCCGGAGGGAGCGCCTGACGACGCATCTGCGAAGGGACGGGGGCCTCAGCCGGGGAGCGGCACCTCGACCGGCGGCGGGGTGCCCACGTAGTGCGCCGAGGGCCGGATGATCCGGTTGGACGACGACTGCTCGAGCACGTGGGCGGACCAGCCGATGACCCGGCCTGCGGCGAAGGTCGGCGTGAACATCTCACGGGGGATCCCGCAGCTGTTCATGACCACGCCGGCATAGAACTCGACGTTCGTGTAGAGCTCGCGCCCCGGCTTCAGCTCGGCGAGCACGTCGACCACGGTGCGCTCGACCTGCGTCGCGAACTCGACCTGCTCACCGCCGAGGCGGCGGGCGACGTCGCGCAGGAACGCTGATCGTGGGTCGTCGGTCTTGTACACCCGATGGCCGAACCCCATGATCCGGTCGCCCGACTCGACCGCCGCTCGCACCCAGTCCCGGGTGTGCTCGGGGGACCCGATGTCGTCGAGCATGTCGAGCGCCCGGCTCGGTGCACCGCCGTGCAGCGGTCCGGACAAGGCGCCGATCGCCCCGCAGATCGCCGCCGCGACATCCGCGCCGGTCGAGGTGATCACCCGGGCCGTGAAGGTCGACGCGTTGAAGCCGTGATCGATGGTCAGGATCAAGTACTGCTCGACCGCACGCGCCACCTCGGGCGCCGGCACGCTGCCGGTGAGCATCCAGAGGTAGTTGGCGGCGTGGCCGAGGTCGACACGTGGGGCGATCGGCTCGAGCCCCGACCGGATCCGGTGGGCGGCGGCGAGGATCGTCGGCACGACCGCGCCGAGCACCAGGGTCTGGTGGCGGACCTCGTCCGCGTCGATGTCGTGGGTCGGCGCCCACCCTTCGCGGACACCGAGGTCGGAGACGACCGTTCGCAGAGCCGCGAGCGTGTCGCCGTGCCGGGCGGCGAGCTCGACGGTGGCGTCGAGCCCGTCGGGCAGCGCTCGCAGTCCGGCGACCCGGCGGGTGAACTCGGCCGATGCAGCCGGGTCGGGCAGCTCGCCGTGGACCATCAGGTACCAGACGTCCTCGACGCTGCGCCGTTCGGCGAGCTCGACCGCCGAGTACTGCCGGTAGTGGTAGTAGCCCTCGCGCCCTCGGACGTCACCGACCTCGGTGCTCGCCACGACGACGCCGTCGAGGCCCTCTCGGGTGGTGCTGGCTGCTGTGTCTCTCATCGGACTCCTCGTCATCGACGTCGGCCCGACCCTCGGGCCTGCAGGTGGTGCTCTCACCTCTCGAGCGTACGGAGCATCGTCGGCGTAGTAAACGTTGATCATGTATATGTTGATCGTGTCAACGTGTCGGACACCTGTGGTCGGCACCATGCGACGATGTGCGGGCGTCGACCAGCACCAGGAGGCCGAATGGCGCGGATGATGACGAGCGAGGAGGCGGCGAGCCGCCTGGGCGTCAAGGTCACGACGCTCTACGTGTACGTCAGCCGTGGCCTGCTCGAGTCGCACCCGGATCCGGGCTCGCGCCGCAGCCTGTTCGCCGTCGAGGACGTGGAACGGCTCGCGGCGAGGTCGAGGGGCGGGCGCCGGGTCGAGAGTCGGCTCGCGGTCGTCACGACGTCGATCACGCTGCTCGATGAGCGCGGCCCCGTGTACCGCGGTCGGGCCGCGACCGAACTGGCCAGGACCGCCCCGTTCGAACAGGTGGCCGGGGCGTTGTGGCGGGCGGAGGACCACGACGTCGCGGACTGGACGCCACGCACCCTCGACGTCCCGGTGCAGTTGCGTGCCCGGGACCGGCTGCCGTGGGCCACCGTCATGTCGGGGGCGGACGACCCCTTCCGGGCCGACCTGCGCCCTACCGCCGTGGTGCGCGCCGCTCGGACGCTCGTGGCGACGCTCGTCGCCTCGCTCGGCCCGGCGCCGTGCGGCCCGGACGGACCGCTCGACGTGGCCGATCTGGTGCTCGCCGACGGCACCCGCATCGAGCACTCGCTCGCCGGTCGGTTGACCGTCGCACTGGCCGGCTCGCTGACCACTGGTGAGAGGCGCCTCGATCCCGTCGAGGTGACCGCGGCGGTCAACGCCGCGATGGTGCTGCTCGCCGACCACGAGCTCGCCACCTCGACGCTCGCGGTCCGGGTCGCCGCGTCGACCCGCGCCGATGTCTACGACGCCGTGCTGTCAGGACTCGGGACGAGTGCCGGCACGTTGCACTCCGCGGCGAGCGACGTGGCGCTCGAGTTGCTGCGGGCCGCGTCGAGCGACGGTGCAGAGATCGCCATGGGCGACGCGCTGCGCCGGTGGGGATCGGTGCCCGGCTTCGGACACGGCGCGTATCCCGACGGCGACCCACGCGCGTCGTGCCTGTTGGACCTCGTCGGTCGCCTGGGCGACTCCCAGCACCGCGCGCTGGTCCAGCGCCTCGTCGACACCGCGGCCCGGCAGGGCCTCCCCGCCGCGAACATCGACTTCGCGCTCGCCGCGCTGGCGAGCGCCATCGGCGCGCACCCGGGTGCGATGCCGGCGCTGTTCTCGATCGCGCGGGTCGCCGGGTGGGTCGCGCACTACCTCGAGGAGCTCGAGGAACAGCCGCTCCGGTTCCGAGCGCGGGCGATCCACACCACCGAGCGGGACTGACAGCCGACGGTGCAGCGTCACGGTCGGGCGGGAGAGGCGACCCCCTCACCCGCCCGACGCGACGTGTACGCCGATCCGGCACGACGTCGTCGGCGCGCGGTGATCAGCGGTGATCAGGAGAAGTTCGGCGGCTGCGACGATGACCGCCAGACCACATCGCGGTGGCCGCCGAACTCCCTCCCGACTCGTCGATGACTGTAGAACGGTGGACGATCGGATGTAAAGGCCTCTTTACATCGAATCTTGGGATCGGCTCACGCCCTGGAACCCTCCCGCTGCAACGGGTGACCCTCGGCGCACGGCGTTTCGGGCCGGCACATCGAGGGGTACCGCGGCGTCACGCGCCCCCCAAGGATGTGATCCCACATGTGCGGTATTGCCGGCGAGATCGCCGCACCCGGACGTACGCCCGATGTCGACGCCGTCGCTCGGATGACCGACACCCTCGCGCCGCGAGGCCCCGACGGCGAGGGGCTCTGGACCGATGGTCGAGTGGCCCTCGGCCATCGGCGCCTGAAGGTCATCGACCTCTCCGATGCCGCCGCCCAGCCGATGGTCGACGGGGAGCTCGGCCTCACGATCGTGTTCAACGGCTGCATCTACAACTACCGGGCGCTGCGCGAGGAGCTCGCGGCACTCGGCCACCGCTTCGTCTCGCACGGCGACACCGAGGTGCTGCTGAAGGCCTGGCGGACCTGGGGTGAGGACATGGTCCACCACCTGCACGGCATGTTCGCCGTCGCGATCGTCGACTCCCGCGCGGACGAGGTCGTGCTGATCCGTGACCGGTTGGGCATCAAGCCGCTGTACGTGCACGAGGCCGGCGGCGTGCTGCGCTTCGCCTCCACGCTGCCCGCGCTGCTCGCCGGCGGCGGCGTGTCGTCCCGCATCGACCCCGTGGCCCTGCACGACTACCTGTCGTTGCACTCGGTCGTCCCCGCGCCCCGAACGATCCTGGCCGACGTCCGCAAGGTGCCGCCGGCGACGATCCTGCGCATCCGAGCGGACGGCACGCGCACCGAGCGTCGCTACTGGGACCTGGACTTCGACGCAGCGGACCACCCCGCCGGGTGGTCCGCCGAGGACTGGACCGACGCCGTGCTCACCGCACTGCGCACCGCGGTCGAGCGACGTCAGGTCGCGGACGTGCCGGTCGGTGTCCTGCTCTCGGGCGGGCTCGACTCCAGCCTGATCACCGCCCTGCTCGCGGAGTCCGGCCAGCGAGGCCTGCAGACCTTCAGCATCGGCTTCGAATCCCACGGTTCGATCGACGGCGACGAGTTCCGGTACTCCGACGTCGTCGCGAAGACCTTCGGCACGGACCACCACCAGATCCGTATCCCCTCGGTCGCCCTGCCCGACGCGCTCGCGAACGCGATCGGCGCGATGAGCGAGCCGATGGTCAGCCACGACGTGGTCGCCTTCCACCTGCTCAGCGCCGAGGTGGCGCGTCACGTGAAGGTCGTGCAGTCCGGCCAGGGCGCGGACGAGGTCTTCGGTGGGTACCGCTGGTACCCACCGCTTGCCGAGCTCGGGGCCCACGGCTCCCCTCGCGACCTCGACGCGGCGGTCGACGCCTACGCGGCGGTGTTCTTCGACCGCAGCCACGCGGCCATGTCGACGCTCGTCGAGCCGGCCCACCTCGTCGAACGCGACGTCACCCGCGACCTGGTGCGCGAGCACTTCGGTCGCACCGGTGCCACCGCGACGATCGACCGGGCGCTGCGCATCGACACACAGGTGATGCTGGTCGAGGACCCCGTGAAGCGGGTCGACAACATGACGATGTCGCACGGGCTCGAGGCACGCGTCCCCTTCCTCGACCACGAGCTCGTCGAGCTCGCCGCCGCGGTGCCGGCTGCGCTGAAGCTGGCTCACGGTGGCAAGGGTGTGCTCAAGGAGGCCGCCCGCGCCATCCTGCCGACCGAGGTGATCGACCGTCCCAAGGGCTACTTCCCGGTGCCCGCGCTGAGCCACCTCGAGGGCCCGGTGCTCGACATGGTCACCGACGTGCTGCGCTCTCCGGCATCGAAGGAGCGCGGCCTGTTCCGCACCGAGGCGATCGAAGCGCACCTGGACGATCCGAACGGATCGATCACCCCGCTCAAGGGCAACTCGCTGTGGCAGATGGCGCTGCTCGAGCTCTGGCTCCAGGAGCACGGCCTGTGACGCGGTCCTCGGTCGAACGTCCGCCCGGCGAGGCTCGCCACGAGGTCTGGACCGAGCTCACGCCCACGATCACCGGTCGTTGTCGCGAAGCCGCCACCGTGGACTGCGGATGGGGTCGCCTGGTGTTCGGCCAGACGTTCGCCGACTCCGCGGCGGTCGCGAACGCCCTGCGTGCGGAACAGCCCGGCAGCCGCGACATCTGCCTCTACGCCAGCGACCCGCACGTGGTCGTGGGCCACGCGCCCAACGAGTTGTTCATCGACCCGTCCCACACCTACCGGCTCGAGTTCGAGGGGTACCGACCGCGTCGTCGCGCCCTGAAGGGCATCACGGTGCGACCCGTGGCGGGGCTCGACGACGCACGCGCCGTCAACCACCTGTACCTGCTCAACTCGATGGTCACCGCCCCCGAGGACCGCATCGTCGAGAACCAGGCGGGTGCGTCGTTCACCTACCTGATCGCCGAGGACGCCGCGTCGGGCCGGGTGATCGGCTCGGTCATGGGCGTCGACCACGTCGAGGCCTTCGACGACCCCGAGGGCGGCACCAGCCTCTGGTGCCTGGCGGTCGATCCGAACTCGTCACGACCCGGGGTCGGCGAGGCGCTGGCCCGCGGGCTGGCGGAGCGGTTCCTCACGCTGGGGCGCCGTTCGATGGACCTCTCCGTGCTGCACGACAACCTCCCGGCGATCCGCCTGTACGAGAAGCTCGGCTTCCGGCGCGTCCCCGTGTACTGCATCAAGCGGAAGAACCCGATCAACGAGCCGCTCTTCGTGCCGGGCGCAGTGCCGGGCCTGGACGAGCTGAACCCGTACGCGCGGATCATCGCGGACGCTGCGCTGCGGCGAGGTGTCGAGGTCGAGGTGCTCGACGCCGAGTGGGGAGAGCTCCGGCTCACCTCCGGCGCGCGGAGCATCGTCACCCGCGAGTCGCTCTCGGAGCTGACCTCGGCGGTCGCGATGAGCCGCTGCGACGACAAGCGGGTCACCCGACGGATCCTGGGAGACGCGGGACTGCGCGTGCCCGACGCGCTGGTTGCGTCCGGCGACGAGACCGACCTCGAGGCGCTCGACCGGTTCGGCTCGGTGGTGGTGAAGCCGGCACGTGGCGAACAGGGCGCCGGGATCACCGTCGGCGTCGAGGACCCGCGGGAGCTCACCGCCGCGGTGGCACGGGCCCGACAGGTCTGCGAGCGGGTGCTCATCGAGGAGCGCTGCGCCGGTGACGACCTGCGGATCGTCGTGATCGACCACCGCGTCGTGGCCGCTGCGGTACGACGGCCCGCCGCCGTCGTCGGCGACGACCGCCACACCGTCGGAGAGCTGATCGCCGCGCAGAGCCGCCGCCGTGCCGCGGCGACCGGCGGAGAGTCGACCATCCCGGTCGACGACGTCACCCTCGCAGTGCTGCGCGATCAGGGACTGGACCTCGACTCGGTGCCCTGCGGGGGAGCACGCGTCGAGGTGCGGGGCACGGCCAACCTGCACACGGGCGGCACGATCCACGACGTCACCGACGAGCTGCACCCCGCGCTCGCCGACGCGGCCGTCGTCGCCTCTCGTGCGTTGGACATCCCGGTCACGGGACTCGACCTGTTGGTGCCCGACGTGACCGGGCCGGACTACGTGATGATCGAGGCGAACGAACGCCCCGGCCTGGCCAACCACGAACCGCAGCCGACCGCCGAGGCGTTCGTCGACCTGCTGTTCCCGACCCTGAGGCGGCGATCGTGACAGGCCACCCGAACGGAACCGGCAGCGAGACCGTCGACGTCGACCGCCTCCAGGCGACCCTCCTGCAGCTGTTGGGCATCCCGAGTCCGAGCGGTCGGACCGACGAGGTCGTCCAGGTGCTCGGCGACCGGCTCGTCGAGCTGGGTCTGTCGCCGGAGCTCACGCGCCGCGGGGCGATCTCGGTCCGCCCGACGGGCTGCCCGCCCGGCTCCGCTCGGGCCATGGTGGCGCATGCCGACACGATCGGAGCGATGGTCCGTGAGGTGAAGCCGAACGGCCGCCTCCGACTCACACCGATCGGCACGCACAGCGCCCGGTTCGCCGAAGGCGCCCGGGTCACCCTCTTCGTCGACGACCCCGCGGTGACCTATTCGGGCACGGTGATGCCGCTGAAGGCCAGCGGCCACCGCTGGGGCGACGAGGTCGACACCCAGGGCGTCGGCTGGGACCACGTGGAGCTGCGCCTGGACGAGCAGGTCGAGTCGGCACACGACGTCGAGGCGCTCGACATCCACGTCGGTGACCACGTCGCGTTCAACGCGCAACCGACGATCACCTCGAGCGGGTTCGTCGTGGCCCGTCACCTGGACGACAAGGCCGCGCTCGCCGCACTGCTCGAGATGCTCGCCGTGCTCGAGGCCCAGGGCGATCCGCTCGACGTTCCGCTGCACGTGCTGATCACCGTCAGCGAAGAGGTCGGCCACGGGGCGTCGCACGGACTCGACGGCGACGTCGCCGAGCTCATCTCGATCGACACCGCGGTGGTGGCGTCCGGCCAGACCTCTCGCGAGGACGCCGTCACCGTCGCGCTGCAGGACTCGAGCGGTCCCTTCGACTACCACCTCACACGTCGCCTGCTCGCCCTGTGCCGACGTACCGACATCCCGCACCGTCGCGACGTGTTCGACCACTACCGCTCCGACGCCGCCGCGGCGCTCGAGGCGGGTGCCGAGACACGCGCCGCGCTGATCGGCGTGGGTGTCGACGGCACCCACGGCCACGAGCGCACCCACATCGACGGGATCGTGGCGCTGACCCGGCTGCTGCTGGCCTACGCCCGATCGCCGCTCACGTTCTCGGAGTGGGACGCCGAACGGCTCGGCCCGCTCGAGGACTTCCCGTCGACCTCGGTCCAGCCCGCCCCGCACCAGCCCGAACTGATCGAGTGACCAGGGCCACCGGCCCGACCACGTAGCGTGCACGCATGGCTGATCCCGATGTCGTGATCGTCGACGCCGACACCGTGGCCGGCTGGCGGCGGGTGACCCCGTCGTTCGAGCAGCTCAGCGCCGCGGTCGCCGACCTGCGCGCCCAGGCCCCTGGCTCCGTGGTCGCGATCGTGGGCGATCCCGCGCTCGAAGTGGGCGCTGTCGTCGGGCGACCAGGCCCTGCTCGATGAGGAGATCAACCACCAGCGCATCGTGTTGGCGCCGGCCGGCACCCGCGACGGCCACGTGGGGTTCATCACCGCTGCGGTGCGCTGCGCGGACGCTCGGAAGATCTCGGTGGTGGTCGTCACCGACCGAGCCGTGCAGGACTGCGCCATCGCACGGTTGCAGCGCGTCGGCGAGCGGTTCGTCTTCGACCTGGCCGGTGCCGCGCCGACCGAGGTGACCGCGTCGACGCACCATCATCACCGTCGCAAGCGCGCGTCCGACTGAGCGCCCGGGGACCGAGATGTCGCCGAACCCCACCGCGCCGGAACCCATTGCGTCGACTCCACCCGCGCGGTCGACGAGGCGACTGCGCGACGGGCTGTTCTCGGCGCTCGACGCGCTCTACGCGCGGCACTCGACGGGACGTAGTGCCGCCGAGGATCGCTCGGTGCTGGCCGAGCTCGACCTGCTGCGTGCAGGCCAGCAGGTGCTGCCCACGGGCGCGAGCATCGAGTGGCTCGGCACGGCCGGGTTCCGGCTGAGCTGTGAGGGCACGACGATCCTGATCGACCCGTTCCTGACACGTCGTGGCCTCGGCGAGACCCTCGGCTCGCCGAGCGTGCGGACCGACCCCGCGGTGGTGGCCCGGCTGGCGCCGGACGCCGACGCGGTGCTCATCGGACATTGCCACTTCGACCACGCGATGGACGTGCCCGAGCTCGCCCGCCGGGGCGCCGCCGTCTACGGGTCGTCCAACGTGGTGCGCCTGCTGGGGCTGCACGGCCTGGCCGACACCGCCGTCGAGGTCGACCCCCAGGCCGTCTACGAGATCGGTCCGTTCACCGTGCGCTTCGTGCCGAGTCGGCACTCGAAGCTCGTGCTGGGGCTCGCGGTGCCCTCCGACGGCGAGCTGACGTGTGACTCCCTGGACTCGCTGTCGAGCAGCGCGTATCGCTGCGGCCAGGTGTACGGCATCCACATCGAGGTGGGCGGCACGACGATCTACCACCTGGGCAGTGCGGACCTGATCGAGGACGAGTACCGGCTCGGTCCGGTCGACCTGCTGCTGTGCTGCATCGCGGGGCGCTCGATGACCCGGCAGTTCACGCCGCGCATGCTGTCCACCTTCGACCCGTCGCTGGTGGTGCCGCACCACCTCGACGACTTCTTCGCGCCGATCGACGCGCCGATGGGCCTGTCGCTCAACATCGACGTGTCGGGCTTCGTCGACGACGTGCGACGTGTCGACCCCTCGCTCACCCTCGCGACGCTCACACCGTTCCGGCCCTACCGCGCCTGAGCACACGATCTCCCGGCAACCCGCGTCTCGTGGGAACCGAGCGGGGAGACTCGTCGTCAGAACGGGCCTATGGACTCCGGCGACACCGACCACGACCCCGACCGCAACGACTCCTCCCCACCGACGCCGGGCGATCCGGGACCGACCCCACGCCGGTGGCTCGTGCCGGGCCTCGTCCTGGTTGCCCTCGCCGCGGTGGCGGTGGCCCTCGGCGTGTGGCTCGCAGGGAGCGACGAGGTCGTCGAGACCGTCGACGCGGATCCTGCGCCGGCGACGGCGGACGGGCCGGCAGCAGGCGGCGACGAGGCCGTCGGGACCGGCCAGATCGACGTCCGCCTCGAAGAGACCGGCGGGATCTTCATCGAGGGCTTCGAGGTCGGGCTGCGGTTCGAGACCGTCGGGGGTGAGACCCTCCACGCGGCGCAGTGGACCGAGGAGTTCGCCGAGGCCGGCAGGACCGACATCGACGCGTACTACGACGGGGTGCTGAGTCGCACGGTGCCCGCCGGCCCCGTCGTCGTCCGCGCCGAGGCGAACGTCGGCGCCGGCCCGCCGCCATCGATCCCCGACCTGAGGGGCGACCTGCCCTGCTCGGTGACCGTCGACGTGGCACCCGGCCGGACCGTGACCCTCGAGGTGTCCTTCGAGGGCGGCGACAGCTGCCTGCGGGTCGTCGACGGGTCGGATCCGTCGACGACTGCTGCTCCTTCGACGAGCACGCCGGCTGACCCGACCGCTCCTCCGCCCGGACCGGGCGTCGCCCCGGGTCCGGGCGCCGCGCCGGTCGACCTGTCGGTGGGCAGTGAGCACTACGTCGACGTCGACCTCCGCTGTCGCGCGTTCGAGCTCGACGGTGTCTGGGTGATCGTCGACGGGAACCCGGCGTCGTGGCAGACGCCCGGGGAGCGTCACGAGGGGGGTCAGTTCAGGATCGACGGGCCCGACCGCGGCACCTTCGTGGGCGACGCGGCGGCCACGAAGGTCGCGACCTTCCGGCGCTTGGCGGCCACGGAAGCGCTGCCCTGCGCCCCGGTGCCTCGCTGAGCTCGCCGGTGGGACCGTCCCGCCGGGTCAGACCGCCGGGCTCAGCCCGCCGTGGCCAGCTGCCCTCCGACCCGGCGGGACGGCAGCACCTGGTCGATCACGCCGTACTGGACGGCTTGCTGGCCGCGCAGGATGAAGTCACGGTCGAGGTCCGCGGTGATCCGGGCGGCGTCCTGGCCGGTCGCGGCGACGAGCATCTCGACCATGCGCTCGCGCATCTCGACCATCTCGCGCACCTGGATCTCGATGTCGACCGACTGCCCCTGCGCGCCACCGTGCGGCTGGTGCAGCAGCACGCGTGAGTTCGGCAGGGCGTACCGGTGACCCGGCTCACCGGCGGCGAGCAGGACCGCCGCGGCCGAGGCTGCCTGGCCGACGCAGATGGTCGACACCGGTGCCGAGACGAACTGCATCGTGTCGGCGATCGCGAAGAACCCGGTCATCTCGCCGCCGGGGCTGTTGATGTAGAGGCTGATCGGCCGATCGGGCTGCTCGGCGTCGAGGTGCAGCAGCTGGCCGACGACCAGGTTGGCGACCTGGTCGTCGATGGCGGATCCGAGGAAGACGATGCGGTCCGACAGCAACCGGGAGTACAGGTCGTAGGCCCGCTCACCCTGGGGGCCGGACAACAGGACGGTGGGGACGAGCATGGGACCTCCGTATCTGAGCGCAACCCATTGGTTGCGTGTTCGAGCGTACGAGTTCACATGACGACACGCAACCGCTACGTTGCACGTATGCAGACCGAACGATCCGCTCTCGTCCCCGGCGACCTCGACACGGTGCGCGAGGCGCTGCTCGACGCCGAGCTGCTCTCGGCGTGGCTGGGCCCTTGGACCGACCTCGGCGACGGCCACGCTCGCGTCGTCACCGACGACGGCGTGACGCGGCGCGTGTCGGACCACCGCATCGAGCCCGACGGCGGCGTGCGCTGGAGCTGGTCCCCCGTCGACGATCCCGAGCAGTGCAGCGAGGTCGTCGTGCACCTCGAGGACCACGAGGCCGGCACACAGATCGTCATCCGTGAGACCCTCCTCGACCTGCCCGGCGGGTCCCGCGCCGGTGACCGGGTGGACGCATCGGTACACGGGTCGTCGGGCGACCGCTGGACCCGCTGCCTGCTCGCCCTGGGCGCGGTGCTGGAGCAGCACCGTCTCGTCCTGGTGTGAGCACCGACCGCGCGGCATCGGGGCACTCGAACCCACCTCCCGTCGACGCATCCCACGTCGGCTCACCCCACGTCGATGCCGTGTTCGCCGCGCTCGCGGACGGCACGCGGCGCGAGCTGCTGCGCGCGGTGGCCGACCTGGGCCCGACCACCGCGACACGTCTGGCCGCGGAGCGCGAGATCTCGCGCCAGGCGGTCTCGAAGCACCTCGGCGTGCTGGACCGAGCAGGGCTCGTCGTCGCCGAGCGCCAGGGTCGCGAGACGCAGTACCGGGCGGACCCGGTACCGCTTCGCAGCGCGGTCGAGTGGATCGACGAGACCGGCGCAGCGTGGGACCGTCGCCTGCACCGCCTGACCGAGCTCTTCGACGACCCGTCGTGATGCACCGGGCCTCGTCGGCCTGATCGGGGCTCGAGGCTCCCGTCTACGATCCACGGCATGGCCCCCGACGTCGACGCCCCCGATGCAGCTGCACACGCCTCCGACCGAGCGGACCTGCTCGAGATCGTCCGGTCCCGGGCGCTCATCCAGTTCGACGAGCCCCGCGAGCTCTCCTCGGGCGAGATGAGCCGGGACTTCATCGACGCGAAGGCCGGGCTGTCGCGCGGCTCGGCCCTCGACCTGGCCTGCCGGGTGATCGCCGACCAGGTCGCCGCGGCCGGCATCGAGTGGGACGCCGTCGGCGGCCTCACGTTGGGCGCGGATCAGTTCGCTCACGGCGTCGTCACCCATCTGCGCGACGACCACGAGTGGTTCGTGGTGCGCAAGCAGCCCAAGGGCCGTGGCACGAACCAGCTGGTCGAGGGCGCGAAGCTCGGACCCGGGGTCCGGGTGCTGCTCGTCGACGACATCGTCACCACCGGGGGCTCGGCCCAGCAGGCCCACCAGAAGGTCGTCGACACCGGCGCGACGGTCGTCGCGGCGGTGACCCTCGTCGACCGCAGCGACATCGCGGCTGCCTACTTCGAGCAGCACGGCGTCACCTACCTGCCGGTGTTCACCTACCGCGACCTGGGCATCGTGCCGGTGGGCGTCACGGCGTGACCGGGCCGGACGAGGCTGCCGGAACCGGCACGGGCGGAACCGGCACGGGCGGAACCGGCGGCACGGGCCTCGCCGAGCTGCTCGCGTCGATGGACCCGCTGCTCGACGACTCCACGTATCTCGTCATGACCGGTCCACGCGGACTCGACACCCGCGCCCTGGATCCCGTCGCGACGGTCGTCGAGCACGAGGGGACCACCGTGATCATCGACGCGCAGCGCCGGGACGAGGCGGTCGCACTCGGCTGCACGCCGCACGATCCACCCCCGATGTCGAGGATCACCCTGCGCGTGCACTCGTCGCTGCTGGCGGTCGGCCTGACCGCTGCGGTGGCCACCGCGCTCGCCGCCCACGACATCAGCTGCAACGTCGTCGCCGGCTACTTCCACGACCACCTGCTCGTGCCGGCGGCGCGAGGTCAGGACGCCGTGCAGGCACTCGCGGCGCTGCACGGCGCCGATCCAGGGGCCTGAGCAGGGCCGGTCGCCGTCGTTTGGCCCTCACCCCGCGGGGTACGGCTCTGGGTGTGACCGAGCGTCCGATCCACCCCACCGTCGTCCGGCTCGCCGCCTACAGCTGGCGTTTCCTGGTCATCGGCGCCGCGCTCGCCGTGGTGCTCTGGGGGATCGGCCAGCTCAGCGTGGTCGCGCTGCCGATCGCGGTCGCGCTGCTGTTGACGCGTGCGCTGCAACCCGTCGCCGCGTGGCTGCGTGATCGGGGCCTCCCGCCGGCGCTCGCCTCGCTGGCCGTCGTGCTCGGGTTCCTGCTGGTCGTCGGCGTCGCGACCTGGTTCATCGTGCCGGCCGTCGCCGGCCAGTTCGACGACGTGCGCGAGACCGTCACCGAGGGCATCGACGACCTGCAGACCTGGCTCGTCGAGGACGGCCCCTTCGACCTGACCCAGGGCGACATCGACGACGCCCGCGAGTGGGCCGTCGAACGTGGCGCCGATCTCCTGCGCTCGTCGTCGTCCGCGCTGACCAGCGGGGCGTTCCTGCTCGCGTCGATCGCCGCCGGTGCGGTGCTCTCGCTGCTGCTGAGCTTCTTCATGCTGAAGGACGGCACGAGGGCGCTGTCGTGGGGCCGCTCGCTCCTGCCCGCTGGTCGACGTGGGGTCGCTGATCGGCTCTGTCGACGCATCTGGCAGACCCTCGGGGGCTATCTGCTCGGTTCGACGGCGCTGGGCACGGTCGAGGCCATCGCGATCGGCGTCACGGTGTGGGCCGTCGGCGGCACGCTCGTCGCGCCGATCATGATCCTCACCTTCGCCGCCGCCTTCGTGCCGCTCGTCGGTGCGGTGGCTGCAGGAGCCGTGGCGGTGCTCGTCACCTTGGTCACCGCGGGCCCGACACAGGCGCTGATCGTGCTGGTGGTGGCGTTCGTCGTGCAGCAGTTCGACGGCGACCTGCTCGCTCCGCTCGTGTACGGCCGGGCGCTCGAGATCCACCCTGCGGTGATCCTGATCGTCATCGCCGCGGGCGGTTCGCTGTTCGGCTTCGTCGGGGTGCTCCTCGCCGTGCCCGTCACCGCGGTGGTGATCAACTGCGCCGCCGAGTTGCGGGCCTCTCCGACGGGAAGCGGTGACGACCTGGCGATCGAAGTGGTCGGTGCCCACTCGACGAGCGCGTCCGAGGTCGTCGACCGCGGCTGATTTCGAGAACACGTTCTCGTTGTCCCTATCCTGCTGACGATCGAGGCGGCCCACCAGGGCCGTCGCCCGAGCAGGGGGACCACATGAAGACCGAAGCAGCCATCCTCTGGGAGCCAGGCGGCCAGTGGAGCGTCGAGGAGATCGAGCTCGACCCGCCCAAGGCCGGCGAGGTGCTCGTCGAGATGGTCGCCTCGGGCATGTGCCACTCCGACGACCACGCCCGCACGGGTGACCTGCCCGCCATCACGCCGCTGATCGGCGGCCACGAGGGCGCCGGCATCGTCATGGAGGTCGGCGAGGGCGTCACCTCGGTCGAGCCCGGCGACCACGTCGTCTTCAGCTTCGTGCCCGCCTGTGGGCGCTGCCCGTCGTGCGCGGACGGCCACTCGAACCTGTGCGACAACGGAGCCGCCCTGCTCGTCGGCGCGCAGCTCGACGGCACCAGCCGCCACCACGCCCGCGACCAGGACATCTGGACGATGGTCTGCCTGGGCACCTTCGGTCGCCACACCGTGGTGAACGAGATGTCGTGCGTGAAGATCGAGAAGGACATCCCCCTCGAGCTGGCCTGCCTGGTCGGTTGCGGTGTCACCACCGGGTGGGGCTCGTCGGTCTACGCAGCCGAGGTGAAGCCGGGCGACAACGTGGCCGTCATCGGCGTCGGCGGCATCGGTGCCGCCGCGGTGCAGGGCGCCCGCCTGGCCGGCGCGCGCAACATCATCGCCATCGACCCGGTCGAGTTCAAGCGTGAGCAGGCCCTGAAGTTCGGCGCCACCCACACCGCGAACAGCATCGGTGAGGCGCACCAGATGATCAACGAGCTCACCTGGGGACGCATGTGCGACAAGGTGATCTGCTGCGTCGGCGTGGGTGACGGCGAGCAGATCTCGTCGATCATGATGCTGGCCGCCAAGCGCGGGCGCGTGGTCGTCACCAACATCCATCCCGCGGACGAGGGCTCGATCAACATCTCGCTGTGCGACCTGACCCTGATGGAGAAGCAGCTCGTCGGCACGATCTTCGGCTCGGCGAACCCGCAGTCCGACATCCCTCGACTGATGCACCTGTACCGCAGCGGCCAGCTCGACCTGGCCGGCATGGTCACCCGCGAGTACGCCCTCGAGGACATCAACGAGGGCTTCAAGGACATGCTCGAGGGCAACAACATCCGCGGGGTCATCCGCTACAAGTGACCTGGCGGCCGCCGGGTGGGACCTGCGCCGGCGGGGGTTTCTTGCAGCAACGCTGCACGAACCCCCGCCGGTTCCTACCATGACCTCCATGAGCGTTCGGGACGTCATGGGAGCACACGAGTGGCGCGCGGCCGGGTCGATCCTGGCGACCGAGCACGGCCAGGTCTTCGTGCTCGATCGGCCGGCGGACGAGCCGGGTGACGCACCGCCCCTGTTCGTCGTGCACGGCTTCCCGTCGTCGTCGCTCGACTTCCGCCACGTGCTCGACACGCTCGCCCGGCATCGCCGAGTGGTGCTGTTCGACCAGCTCGGCTTCGGCTGGTCCGACAAGCCGGACCGCCGCTACGGCATCCGCCTGCACGCGGAGACCGCCGAACAGGTCCTGTCGCACCTGGGCATCGGAACGATCGACCTGCTCACCCACGACATGGGCGACACCGTCGGCGGCGAGCTGCTCGCTCGTGACCTCGACGGCGACCTGTCGGTCGAGATCCGGCGTCGAGTGCTCACCAACGGTTCGATCTACCTCGACCTGGCCCACCTGACGACGGGACAGCAGCTGCTGTGCGACCTGCCCGACGCCCCGATCGACCTGATCGACGCCGACGCGCTCGCCGCCGGCGTCGCGGCGACGTTCTCACCGGAGCATCCCGCCTCGGCCGACGAGATCGAACAGGTGCGCATCGCCGCGTCCCACCAGCACGGTGAGCGGCTGCTGCCGCGCACGATCCGCTACCTCGAGGACCGCCGCGCCGAGGAGCGTCGCTTCACCGGGGCGATCGAGCAACACCCCTCGCCGGTCGGCGTGGTCTGGGGCACCGAGGATCCCGTCGCGGTGGTCGCCATGACCGACGAGCTCCGGCGGCGCCCGACCCGACACACCCGTCACCCTGCTCGACGGGGTCGGCCACTACCCGATGGTCGAGTCGCCCGACGCGTTCGCCCGGGCGGTCCTCGAGCACCTCGGAACGACCTGAACGGTGATCCCGACACGGCGTCCGACACCGACCATGCTCGCGCTGACCACGCTGGTCGCCGCCGTCGCGGTCGTGGTCGCTGCGGTCCTGGTGCTGCGGTCCGACACCGAGGAACCCGCGACCGACCGGGTCGCCGGAGTCGCGAGCACGTCGACGACGTCGACGACTCCCACCACGACATCGATCGTGGTGGTGCACGAGACGCTGCCCACCGGGGTCAGCGAGGTCGCGACGGTCGACCCGACGATCGACGACGTGACCGTGCGGGCGACGCCACCACCGGAGTGGGACGAGACGCTCACGCCGGTGGTGACCTCGACGGACCCCGAACCGCCGCGCAGCGCCCTCGACCTGGGCCGCGTCGCGTTGCCGTCACCGGACGCTCCCATCTCGGGTCGCCACGTCGCCGAGGGTGGATGGACGTTCTCCAACCCGACGACGTTCACGCCGCCGCAGCCGTTGGTGTTCGGGGTCGTGCAGCGACAGGGCGACTGGATCCAGGTGCTGGTCCCGGTCCGACCCAACGGCACCGTCGGATGGTTGGCCGCCGCCGCTGCCACGGTCACCCGGACCGAGCTGTCGGTGGTGGTCTCCCTCTCGGAGCGTCGGGTCCGGGTGGTGCGTGCCGGCGCGCCCGGCGCGGAGTCCGGTCGAGGAGCTCAGCGCGCCGATCTCGATCGGCCGACCGTCGACACCGACCCCGACGGGTGAGTTCTACGTGACCGACGTGGTCCCGTCGGTGAACCCCGCCGGCGGTTACGGACCCGTCGCGCTCGCGCTCAACGGCTACTCCGAAGTGATGGACGCGTTCGCCGGCGAATCGGATGTCGGCGCGAGCGGCCAGGGCGCCCCCGACGCGATCGCGCCGGTGCTGGCGTTGCACGGGACCAATCGCCCGGCGAGCGTCGGTCGTGCGATGTCGAACGGCTGCCCGCGCCTGTACAACGACGACATGGTGCGCCTTGCCGAGCTGGTCCCGGCCGGCACCCCGGTGCGGATCTGGCCCTGACGCGGGCGGTCCCCGTTCGGGTCGGCTCAGCGTGACGTCGAGGAGAACTTCCGGAACGACAGCGCCGCGAACACGACGGTGATCCCGACCGCCCACGCGAACGACCACCAGACGTCCATGCCCGGGTCCTTGCCGCTGTAGAGCGCCCTGGTCGCGTTGGTCACGATCGGTGAACGGGTTCGCGTCGGCGATCCTGGCCAGCCATGAGCGGCATCGTCTCGGTCGACACGAACGCGGACGAGATGAACGTCATCGGGAACATCCAGATGAACCCGGCGGAGTTGGCCGCCTCGACGGACTTCACCGACAGGCCGATGAGCGCCTGGATCCAGCTGAACGCGTAGGCGAACGCCAGCAGCAGCAGCGTGGCGATCATGCCGTCGAGCAATCCGCCCTCGAGGCGGAAGCCGACGAGCATGCCGACGACCAACATGATCACGAAGGTGAAGATGTTGCGGAGCAGGTCCGAGAAGGTCCGGCCGATCAGCACCGCGGACGGATAGATCGGCAGCGAGCGGAGCCGGTCGATGAAGCCCTTCTGCATGTCCTCGGCGATGCCGATGCTGGTGAAGGCCGAACCGAACACCACGGTCTGGGCGAAGATGCCGGGCACCACGAACTGCTCGTAGCTCGAGTAGCCCGGTACCGACGATCGCGCCGCCGAAGACGTACACGAACAGCACCACGAACATGATCGGCTGGATCGCCGCGAAGACCAGCAGGTCGGGATTGCGGACGGTCGCGATGAGGTGCCGGTTGGCCTCGGTCCAGGTGTCGCGCACGAGCCACATCGGGCCGTTCGGCACCTCGTAGGTGGCGGGAGCGGCTGTGGCCGGTACGGATGCGGTGGTCATCGGGAGGCTCCTTCGACGGCGTCGTCGGTCTCGTCCTCGGCGCGGTGGCCGGTCAGCTGCAGGAACACGTCGTCGAGGGTCGGGCGGCGCACCACCACGTCGGTGACGTCGATGCCCGCGTCGTCGAGGGTGCGCACGACGGCGGGCACGATGTGCTCGCTGGTGCGGACCGGCACCGTGACCGTCGCCGCGGCGCGGTCGATCGTCTCGGCGACACCCGGGAGGGCGAAGTCGGCGAGCAGGGCGGCGATGGCGACCAGGTCGTCGCGCTGGGTCACGGTCACCTCGACCCGCTCGCCGCCGCTGGACGCCTTGAGCTCGGAGGCGGTGCCGCGTGCGATGACCGAGCCGCGGTCGATCACGACGATCTCCTTCGCCAGGCGCTCGGCCTCGTCCAGGTACTGCGTGGTCAGCAGCGTCGTGGTGCCCTCGGCGACGAGGCCGTCGATGACGTCCCACATCTCGAGGCGGCTGCGTGGATCGAGCCCGGTGGTGGGCTCGTCGAGGAACAGCACCGACGGGTTGGCGATCAGGCTCATGGCGATGTCGAGTCGACGGCGCATGCCACCTGAGTAGCCCTTGACGACGCGGTCGGCGGCCTCGTCGAGGCTGAACCGGTCGAGCAGGTTGCGGGCCCTGGAGCGGGCCTCTGCGGTGCGCATGTGGAAGAGCCGCCCGACCAGCTGCAGGTTCTCGAAGCCGGTGAGCCGCTCGTCGACCGCGGCGTACTGGCCGGTCAGGCCGATGCGGGCCCTGGCTGCACGCGGGTCGGCCACGACGTCGATGCCGTCGATGATCGCCCGGCCCGCGTCGGGCTTGAGGAGGGTGGTGAGGATGCGGACTGCGGTGGTCTTGCCGGCTCCGTTCGGACCGAGCACACCCAGGACTGTTGCGCGCTCGATCTCGAAGTCGACGCCCCTGAGTGCCTCGGTCTCACCGAACCGCTTGACCAGTCCTTCTGCGATGACTGCTGGCACGTCGAGCACCATAACGAACGCCTGTGACAGTGTCCTGGCAATTCTTCGGGACCGGCAGGGTTCAGAGCTCCGGCACCACCCGGTCGACCAGCAGGCGCAGGCTGCTCCACGCGATCTCCGGCGGCACGCCTCCCATCATCGGGGTCATCGGCAAGGTCGCCGACGGGCCGAGGTCCACCAACAGCTCGACGCACTGCTCGGGGGTGAGCACCCGGTACTCGGGGTCGTCCCGGAGGCCGTTGTCCTCGGTGACGGGTCGGTGCCCAGTGTCGAGGCCTGCCTCGGCCGCCCACGTGCCGTAGGAGTTCCGGTCGTTCGCCACGTACGGACCGACGTCGGCCCAGCCCTGCTCGACGTCCTCGCAGACGTGGATGAACCGAGGCGCGATCGGCGGCATCGGTCCGAAGTCGGGACCGCCGCGTTCGACCACGGCGGCGCGGTAGGCGTCCCAGTGGGTGCCGTCGGAGGGGAAGAACACGTCCGCGATGCGTGCGGCGCGCCGCGCCGCGCCCGCCGACGAGCCACCGAGGAAGATGCCCGGACGGGGCTCGCGGTACGGCCGAGGTGTGACCGTGACCCGGCGACCGCGGAAGTCGAACGGTTCGCCGGTCCAGGCGGCCTGGAGCGTCTCGATGGTCTCCACCACGGCCGGCACCCGCTGCGACAGCTCCTTGTCGAACATCGCGAACTCGGAGGGCACGTAGCCGTTCGCCACCACGAGCTCCAGGCGACCCCTGCTCAACTGGTCGAGCACCGCGGCGTCCTCGGCGATGCGCAGCGGGTCGTGCAACGGCGCGATCAGTGCAGCGATGCGGATCCGGATGCGCTCGGTGCGCGCGGCGACCGCGGCGCCGAACACGAAGGGCGAGGGCAGGTACGAGTCGGCCGTGCCGTGGTGCTCGGAGAGCGTGACGGTGCGGAACCCGTGCTGCTCACCCCACGCGATCTGCTCCAGGGCGGCCGCGTAGCGATCTGCCACTGACACCCCTGCGAGCGCGGGGTTGCGCAGGTCGTAGCGGAGCTCGAGTCGCGTCACGTGCACCTCCGGGACGGATCACCGCCTCGTGGACGGATCGAACAGCGTCGCACGGCGGCCGGGGTGGCGCACGCGACGCCCCCGTACGGCCCCCAGGACGATCTGAGGGATCGGCCCGATACCGCGCGCGGCGCACGGGCCCCAAGGTGGAAGGAGCGCCGGACGTCGCGTCCGGCCGGAGGAGGACCGACATGTCGATCACCGATGCCCACCACTCCCCGGTGCCGCACGACGCCGCACCCTGGGACCCCTTCGGACTGCAGCGCTGGCTCACCGAACGCCGCAACGCCGGCGTGCGGCCCGATGCCATCGCGGCCGAGCTGGTCGGCGCCGGCTGGGACGCTGACGGCGCGGCCCGGATCTCGCTGAGGTCCCTCCGTTCCTCGGACCGCCAGACGCTGACCTACGCCGCGCTGACCCTTTCGGCCGGGCTCGCCGCGTTGGGCGCGGCCACCTCCGCGCACCTGATCGTCGACGGCAATCCCGATCCCGTGCTGCTGACCTGCATGCTCACGATGTGGCTGATCGCGACCCCCATCGCCGTCGTGGTCGGGTGCGCCGCGCGACGCGTCGAGTCCCGCTCGTCGTTCGTGATGTGGTCCGGCGCCCGCCGGGGCTGGTACGGCACGCTCGCCCTGTGCACCGGTCTCGTCGGCATCGGCCGGTTGCTGCACTACGTGTTCGCGGCCATCGCCACGCTGACCGGGGCGAGCTCCGGGGAGTTCACCGCGGCAGCGGCGGCCCAGGTGGGCCTGTCCCTCGCCGTGTCGATCCCGATGTTCCTCTGGAGCTTCCGCGAGTGGCGGCGGTCGAACCTGGTGATCTCGGCGCTCTCGAGCGACCCCGTCGACGAGCGGCCGTGAGCGTCGCACACGATCGGTGCACGTCGGGGACGGCGGACACGGCGCGGCATGTCGCCCCGGCGTCGCAGGGGCGTGGTGGACTGTGGTGATGTCGTTGCGCCCGTCGAGCCCGACCCGGGCACCCGACCACCAGACCGTGGGCCTGCTCTGGGCCGTCGTGCTGCTCCGCTTCGCGGCGCTCGCCTGGGCGTCGATCGTGCTCCTCATCGACGCGAACGGCGTGACGGAGCTGCGCACAGGGCCTGCCGTCGTCGTGCTCGGGGTGCTCGTGGCATGGACCGCCGGCCTGGCGACGAGCGTGCGCCGACGACCCGAGCTGCTCGGCGCGACCTGGCTCGTGGTCGTCGACGTCGGACTCGCTGCGATCGTCGCGGGCCTCGACCACGTCGTCTACGAGGGGCCGCATCCCCAGACGTTCGCCTCGGTCTGGCCGATGAGCGCGGCGGTCGTCGCAGGGCTGCTGCGGGGCCACGTGGCCGGTGGCGTCGCCGGCGCGCTGATCGGGGTGTCGGCCGGGGTCGGCACGGCGCTGGCGGCACCGGACGGCCTCGACGGTCGTTGGACCTCGACGCTGGGCACCGTCGTGCTGCTCGTCGTCGCCGGCGTGCTCGCCGGCCTCGTCACCGTCGTGCTGCGACGCGCGGATGCCGCCGAGGCTCGAGCCGCCGCACGCGAAGAGGTCGCTCGCCGCCTGCACGACGGCGTGCTCCAGACGCTGGCGGTGGTGCAACGCCGCAGCCAGGATCCGGACCTCGTGGCGCTCGCCCGGGACCAGGAGCTCGACCTGCGGGCGTACATCAGCGATGAGGACCCGGCATCCGCCGTGCTCGCCCCACGCCTCGGCCGATCGGGGGGAAGGGGCACGGACCTTGTCGCCGCGCTGCGCCAGGCGCTCGCCGAGACCGAGCGCGTGCACGGGCTCCGGTGCGAGCTCGTCGTGGTCGACACTCCCGAGCTCCTGGGTCCCGAGGTCGTCGAGGCCGTCCGTGGCGCGGTGACCGAGTGCCTCGCCAACGTCGTGAAGCACGCCGGCGCGAGCCGGGCGGTGGTCTGCCTCGATGTCGTCGACCGGACGTTGGTCTGCACCGTGAACGACGACGGCGGCGGGTTCGACGTCGCCGGGACCGCCGAGGGCACCGGGCTGCGCCGCTCGGTGCGCGGCCGGATCGAGCAGGTCGGCGGCACCGTGCAGGTCCGCTCCGACGGTCGTCACGGCGTGGAGGTCGAGCTGCGGGTGCCCCGGGTCCGCGACGGAGGTTTGCCCGCTCGACCACCTGGGTAGGACCGCCCTTTCTCGCCGCTGTCGAACCTGGCAGACTTCCGGCGAGGGATCGATGTGGGGTCGGTTCGCGGTGGCGCCGCGATCGGCAACGAACACGGCGGCATCGAACAGGCGGGGGCGAAGATGCGGAAGAGCTGGGTGGGAGGACGTCCGACGCGACGTCGCATCATGGCGGCCGCTGCGGCGATCGCCGTCACCGGCGCGGCGCTCGGCACCGCAGTCGTCTCGGCCGATCAGCCCGCACCCCCGGTCCCCAATCCCGGGCTCGACGTCGCGTGCGGCATCAAGGTCGCGGTGGTGCTCGACGAGTCCGGCTCCATCGGCGGCTTCTTCGGGCCGACCGACCCCAACCGGGCCGACTTCACACCGCAGGTCCGCGACGCCTTCCGCAAGCTCGTCGGCGCGCTGGCCGGCACCAACTCGTCGATGCTGGTGACCGAGTTCGCCGACAACGGCAACACGGCCATCAGCCCCACCCCGATCGACGGCAACCAGCAGATCTTCGAGAACTACATCGCAGCTGACTACAACCCGCGCATGCGCGGGCTGACCGGCGAGTACCACACCAACTGGGAGGCGGGACTCGAAGAGGTCCGGCTGGCCGCCCAGTCCGGCTCGTTCGTGCCCGACCTGGTCATCATGTTGACCGACGGCGAGGCCAACAAGCGCTACCAGTGGCCCGGGCTGCCCTTCGTGGCCGAGGTCGCCGAGGATCGCAGCGGCGCCAACGGGCTGTTGTCGCCGGTGGCGACGGCGCCGGCGGTCGACGAGGCCGTCGACGAGGCGAACTACCTCAAGGGCCGCGGCACCCGCCTGTTCGGCGTCGGTGTGAACCTGCAGGCCGAGGGCACCTTCTCCATGGCCCGTGTCGCCGGTGCGACCCAGTGGGACGGCGATCCCGCGACGCTCGCCACGTCCGACTACGTCACCTACGACGACGCCACCATGCTCGAGAACGCACTGGCTCTCATCGGCACCCAGGCGTGCAGCACGGGTGTCACGGTCAACAAGTTCGAGCAGCGCGGCACGAACCGCACCGCCGGGGGCGGCTGGGACTTCACCGTGACCCCCACCGAGGTGCCCGTGCGATGGCTCGTGCCGACCACCGGCGCACCGGCGACGCGCACCCTGCGCACCAGCGACGACGGCCGGGCCTCCTTCACCTGGGTCACGCGACGGGTCACCTCCGGCATCACGGTGGTCGAGGCGCAGCGCCCGGGATGGTCGCTCGGGCCGATCGACTGCACCGTCACAGCGAAGGACGGTGCTCGCTCACCGATCGCCCACACGCTCGTCCCGGGAGGGTTCCGACTGAGCGACGTCGACGTCGGCGAGAAGGTCAGCTGCGACGTGGTCAACGTCGAGGGCGGCACTCCCGTCACCGTGCCGCCCGGCGGCGAGCCGACGACCACGCTGCCCGGCCCGACCACGACCACCGTGCCAGGTTCCGAGGGCACCACCACGACAGTTCCCTCCGACATCGACGAGACCGACGAGACCGACGAGACCGACGACGAGCAGGCGGGCCCGGCCACCGAGGTGGCGGGCCGCTCCGAGACCTCGATGCGTCCTGTCGAGGTGCTCTCCACGGCCGTGGCGCCAGGCCTCGCGCTCACGGGCGCAGAGCTCCCGCTGCCCCTCGCCGTGTCACTGCTCATGTTGGGCGCCGGGTTCCTGGTGCTCAGCCGGAGTCGGAGCCGCCGGCCGTCGCTGACCTGCGACAGCATCGAGGCCGCTGTCCTGGGCGCCGATACGCTCGACGGTGATGGCCGAACCCGCAGCTGATCGCCCGACCCGCGCCGACCGTCGCGCCGACGACGATCATCCCATCCGGGTCGTGATCGCGGACGACCACCACATCTGGCGTTCCGGGCTGCGCGTCGACCTGGGCGACGGGTTCGACGTCGTCGGCGAGTCCGAGGACGCCGCCGCGGCGATCGAGGTCATCGAAGCGACCCGACCGGACCTGGCGCTCGTCGACCTGCACATGCCCGGCGGCGGCGGACTGGCGGTGGTGCGGGCCTGCGCGACCGAGACGCCGATCGTCATCATCACCGTCTCCGAGGCCGAGCGCGACCTGCTCGACGCCATCGCGACGGGTGCGGTCGGCTACCTGGTGAAGTCGACGCGTCCCGACGAGCTGCGCGCCGCGCTGCGCCGGGCCGCGCGGCGGCGAACCGGTCTTCTCGCCCCAGCTGGCCGCGCTCGTGCTGTCGGAGTTCCGTCGCATGGCCGGCGGCAGCGATCCCGCCGACCAGGCCGACGCCGCGGTCCGCACGCTGACGCCACGCGAGCGCGAGGTGCTCGGCCACGTCGCCCGCGGTCACACCTACGCGCAGGTCGGCGAAGACGCTCTTCATCTCACCCAAGACGGTCGAGAACCACGTGCGGAACATCCTTGCGAAGCTGCACCTGACCCGGCGTCACGAGCTCGTGCGCTGGGCGGTCGACCGCGGCATCACCTGATCAGTCGCGCTCCCGGGTGTCGCGCAGCAGCACCTCTTGGGCGATGGTCGCGATGTGGCTGCCGTCGGTGCCGAAGACGTGGCCGAGCGACAGGCCGCGCCCGCCGACGAAGGTGTGGCAGGTGAAGTCGTGCAGCTGCCACGCGTCCGCACGGAACGGGCGGTGGAACCAGATCGTGTGGTCGAGGCTCGCGGTGAACAGCACCTTGTGGAGCACCTCGTCGGGCTCGCGGCGCACCGGGTGCGCCCGCACGACCGCGTCGGTGGGCAGGTCGTCGGAGAGGTAGGCCAGTCCTCCTGCATGGGTGATCTGGTCGTCCGGCAGGTCCTGGGAGACGCGCAACCACGCGGCGGCCCGGCCCGAGCCGTCACGACCGGCCAGCGCGAGGCCGTCCGCGGGGACGAACGCCCGCTCGAACACGGGGCTCCACGAGTCGAGCGTCAGGTCGTCGGGATGGGGCACGTCCGGCGGCAGCGAGAGCGGCTCGATGTCGGCCGAGCGCTCGGCGCGCTGGAAGCTCGCCTCGAGGTTGAGGATGGCGCCGACCGCCTGGCGGGCCACGACCCGGCGTGTGGCGAACGATCGTCCGTTGCGGATCCGGTCGACCTCGTAGCGCACCGGCTCGTCGTGGTCGCCCCGGCGGATGAAGTAGGCACGCAGCGAGTGCACGTGGAGCTCGTCGTCCTCGACGGTGCGAGCGGCGGCCCGCAGCGCCTGGGCCACGATCTGGCCGCCGTAGAGGCCGCCCCACGGGTAGTGCGGTCCGATGCCGACGTACATGTCGGGACCATGGTCGGCCAGGTCCAGGATGGTACGGAGATCCACGATCCTCCAGCGGTCGAGGGGTGTCGCCGCCCGGGTCGGCGGCGGTGTCGCACAGTGATCATGGCAGCTTCTCGCGCCGGGGACCGCCCGGTTGTCCGTGCCGGCCCCGATGGTGCGGCCGACGGTGGCGTTCCGCGAGACTCGGGCCATGACCAACGTCGATCCCGACCTGCTGGACCAAGCCGTCGAATGGACCCGTGCGGCGGGTGAGCTCACCCTCGGTTGGTTCAACCACACCGAGCTGACCGTCGACGCCAAGCGCGACGGGTCGCCGGTCACGCAGGCCGACCGCGCCGCCGAGCGACTGCTGCGCGAGATGATCGAGTCGGCGTACCCCGACGACGCGATCCAGGGTGAGGAGGAGGCCGACAAGCCGGGTACCTCCGGCCGCCGCTGGGTGATCGACCCGATCGACGGCACGAAGGCCTTCACCCACGGGGTCGGCACCTACTCGAACCTGCTCTACCTCGAGGACGAGCAAGGTCCTGCGATCGGCGTGATCAACCTGCCGGCGCTGGGCGAGAACGTCGCTGCGGGACGTGGGCTCGGCTGCAGGTTCGACGGCGCTCCGGTCTCGGTGTCGGACCACGACCGCGTCGAGGGTGCGTACGTGTCGAGCACCGCGTTCGAGCTGTGGGACGGCGCCCTCTTCGGTCGGCTCGTCGACGCCGGCGCGCAGATCCGCACCTGGGGTGACGCCTACGGGTACGCGCTGGTCGCCAGCGGTCGCATCGACGCGATGACCGACCCGATCCTGGCCTGGTGGGACATCGCCGCGCTGACCGTCATCGTGCCCGAGTCCGGCGGCACCCTCACCACGTGGCACGGATCGAAGGACCTCTCCCCCGGTGCCGACGGCCTCTACTCGGCGGTGGCCAGCAACGGACGGTTCCACGACGAACTGGTGGCCGTGCTCAACGGCTGATCAGTCGTGTGAGTGATCATGTGAGTGGTCGTGTCCGTCGTGGCGGTCCGATCGTGCGCCGTGGTGGTGCGGATCGTCGATGATGCGCACACCCGCCACGTCGACCACCCGTCCCCGGTAGGCCTCCATCAGGTGCTCCTCGACGAGCACCTCGTCGGGGGTGCCCGCCGCCACCAGTCGCCCGGCGAGCAGGACCACCCGGTCGGCATCCGCCGCCTCGGAGAGGTCATGGGTGCTGAAGACGACGGTCCGTCCCGCGGCGCGCTCCTCGGCCATCACCTCGAGGATCCGCTCGCGCGAGGTCATGTCCAAGCCCGTCATCGGCTCGTCGAGCACCAGCAGGTCGGCCGCCGGCGGCCAGCCCCTGCGCGACGAGGACCCGCTGACGCTGCCCGCCCGAGAGCTCGAGCAGCTGACGGTGCGCCAGGTCGGTCACACCGACGCGCTCCATCGCCCGGTGCACCTCGGCGCGTCCGGCGGCGCCCAGGCGGCCCGTCAGCCCGGCTCGCCCGTAGCGACCCATGGTGACGACCTCGACCACCGTCAGCGGCAGGTGTGCCGGTGTCTCGGTCGACTGGAACACGTAGGCCACCCGACCGCGACCCGGCTCGCCGCCGAGCACCGAGATCGTGCCCGACCGGGGACCGAGCAGCCCGGCGACGGCGTCGAGGAAGCTCGACTTGCCGCTGCCGTTCGGCCCGATGCAGGCGATGATCGTGCCCGTGGGAAGGTCCAGATCTGCGCCGTCGACCGCGACGTGGCTGCCGTGAGCCAGCACGAGCGAGCGGGTCTGGATCGCCGACGTCGGCCGTGCGGACATGAGAATCAGTCTCGCACAGCGTCGCCGAACGACCGAACCCGACCCTCACGCCGGAACTGCCCGGTCAGCCTGCAGCTCCCGCAGGTCAGCCTGCAGCGACGAGCGCCCGTTCGAACATGCCGGCGTCCTGGTCCGACGATCCACGAGCAGAGATGCGATCACCCCAGCCGGAGGCGTCGGAGATGGCATCTGCGTACGCCGCGCGGCGGCGGGCGACCAGACCCTCGGCGGGCACACGCTCGGCGGCCGGCTCGTACTGCGCCTCGATGCCCTGTCGCAGCATGTTCAGCGCCTCGGTGCGCATCTGCGACACCCGCGACTCGGTCACACCGAGGAACCGCGCCAGGTCCTGCGAGGTGCGCTCCTCGATGAAGTAGCCGACGACCACCAGACGATGGCGCTCGGGCAGCAGCTGCACCGCGTCACGCAGGTAGGCGTGCAGCTCGCGGCTCTCGAGCTCCTCGGAGGGCTCCATCACCGAGCGGTCGGTCAGCACGTCGACCAAGGTGAGCTCGTCGTCGTCCGCGTCACCCACGAGCGAGTCGAACGCCAGCACGACCGAGCGGAACAGGCGGTCACGCAGTCGGTCGAGCTCCTCGCGGGAGATCTCGAGCGCTGCGGCGGTCTCGGTCAGCGACGGCACCCGACCGAGCCGGCTGGCCAGGTTCTGCTCGACCTGGTCGAGCCGGCGGGCCAGGGCGCGGACCGAGCGGGGCGCCCAGTCGGCGGCGCGGACGGCGTCGATGATCGCCCCACGGATGCGCTGGGCCGCGAAGCGGTTGAACGGCACGCCACGGGACTCGTCGTAGCGCTTCGCGGCCTCGACCAGACCGAGGGCGCCGGCCCGGGCCAGCTCGTCACGATCGACGTGGCGGGGGAAGTGCACCGCGACCTGGAACACCACGTGGTTCACCAGCGGCAGGTGCTCCTCGACCAGGGCTGTCACCTCGGCCTGGGTGCGCTTCACCACCGGCATCGTGGCGACCTCGGGACCGTCGAGCTCGTCGCCCGTCTCGTCGATCCCCGTCGTCGCATCGCTTCGCATCTTGCCCATGACAGCGTCTCCTCCTGGCCGAACGTCGGCCAGGAAGAGATATCGGCACGCGGGCGCGCAGAACTTGAGCGAAATCTCCAGAAAATCCCCAGCGGACCTCCACCGACACGCTCAGTGCGATTCAGTGGACGAAGAATATCACTCTCTGTGGGATATGTCGGCGATTCGCGGGGAAATCTGAACAGTTCGGGCGAATTGCATCCGCCGAAGCTGAGCCGATCCGCAGACTCAGGTCTCGGGCTCGAACGCGGCCGCGCGCGACACCGCGTCGCGCCAGCTCCACGAGGACCGGCAGCGGGTCGTCGACGCCCGCCAGACCACTCGCCCCCGTCCCGCTGCTCCCTGCGTGCAGGGCCGTGACCGCGGCGACCGCCGCGCCCGCGACCGCGGGGCGATCCAGCGCTCCGTAGACGACCGCACGACGTTCTCCACCGAGCTCGCCACGCAGTTCGACGCGGATCGCGCCGATGCCGCCCTCGTCCGGGGGTGGGACCAGCACGGGGAACGGCGCGAACGCTCGGTCCCGGCGTGACGCCGCGAGACGGGCCGTGACCCGCTGCACCCCGGGGAACCGCTGCACCAGCAGGGCGGGCTCGGCCAGATCGGCGCGGTAGCAGTCCCGTGCCCCGATCGGATCCGGGAACCAGCTCAGCTCGCGTCCCGAGAACCCGGGGCGTCGCACCCAGGCGCCGTCCCGCCAGTCGACCGCGGTGCCGCGCAGCGCGCGGCAGACGCTGACGAGCGCAGGCCGGCCCCGCGGCACCATGCCGTGACACGTGGATCTCGTCGACGATGTCGAGCTCGCCCGGCTGCGTGACGCACGAGCAGGCACGACAGCCCCGGTGACATCGCGGCACCGACGAACAACCGGACCCCTCGTGCCGCGGCCAGGTCGTCGAGGTCGAGCAGTGCCCGCACCTCGTCCGCGTCGTCCGAGGTGCACACCACGTGTCGACCCGCGTCGAGCTGGTCCCTGGCGACATCGAGCTGAGCCCCCGCCTCCCTCGCGACGACGACCGTCGAGACGTCGGCAGCGGCCAGCGCCCGCTCGACACCGTCGCGCTCGAGCACGACCCGTGCCTGTTCACCGAAGGCCGCCGCGACCTGCGTCCGACGCTCACGGCGGCGGGTGACCACGGTGATCCCGTCGTTGGTCGGGCGGGCATCGGAGCCGGGCGTCAGGAGCTCACGAGCGATCCGCACCCCGAGGATGCCGGCGCCCACCACCGCGATCCGGCCGACGGCAGGCGCACTCGCCGCGTCGGTCCTCAGAGGTCGATCGCTCATCGGGGGTGGCTCATCGGAGGTCGTTGCCGTCGAGCTCTCGCCAGCCGCCTCGCTCGAGCGGACTCGGATCGGCGCCCTTCAGCCGGAGCACCGCACCGACGAGCGCTCCGAGCGCCACCGCGAGCACTGCACGACGTAGTCCTCGCATGTCGTCTCCTGTGGGAGCGTGCCTGTGGGAGCGGTCCGTGGGGCTAGCTGGAGTCGAACCAGCGACCTCACCCTTATCAGGGGTGCGCTCTAACCAACTGAGCTATAGCCCCGCTCCGCCGGTGATGCGCCACCGGCAGCGGCCGACCACGTTACCCGACGGACCGGTCTCGTTTCGATTCGGCGACCGGTCGAGCGGTCTCCTCCTCGATCACCGAGACCCAGACACCACCGATGATGTCGCTGATCAGGTTGAACACCAGGGTGGCGATCACCACCGCCGCAGCGAAGCCCAACGACAGCAGCAGGGTGATCAGGCCGAACTGCCGGAAGATGAAATCTCCGTCGAGGGTCCAGTCCGTCAACGAGAACGACGAGTTGACGAAGTCCTCGAGGCTGTCGATGGTGCCCGCGTTGCGGGCCACGGTCCACAGGATCACCGAGGCGATCATGACGATGAGCCACATGCACAGCGAGACGAGCAGCGAGAGCTTCAGCATCGACCACGGGTCGAGGTGGCGGACCAGACGGCGCACCTTGCGCGCTTCGTAGCGCTGACGTCCGTAGCCCAGGACTCGCCGCGGCTCGCTCGGGCGGGAGTCCGCTGACACCGCCCTGGCGGGGGTCCCGGCGGCCGCCGCGGGCGTCTCGGTGCGGGCCTGTCGACGCGTCGGGCGTGCGTCGGCGGGATCGGCGGAACCAGGGCTGCCGGCTTGGCCGCCGCCAGCGCTGACGGCGGTCTCCTCCGCTGACGGCGTCGATGTCACGGTCGACATCCTAGGGGGCTCACGGTCCGCCCACGGGCTCATCGAAGGGGTCCGACCCACTCGGCGCCGCCGTCGCGACGGCGCTGCGGCCCCCGACCACGACCGAGACCACGACGGCGTCCGGCGCTGCGCCGGGTGGCGAGCCGTCGACCCGGACGGCGGTCGCCCCGGAGCGCTCCGCGACGGTCCGGGCCGCCGCGTCACCTCCGCCGACACCGGCCAGCGCGGCCAGATCAGCGACCGCGTCGGCTCGCGCCTGGTCGACCAGCACCGGCGTCGAGTGCCCGATCGCGGCGACCAGTCCGACCGCGACCGCCACCACCGCCAGGACCAGCAGCGAGGCCGCGCCGGTCATGGCTCGGCGGTCACCCCTCGTCGGTGCCACCCGCTCCGTCGGCCTCGGAGCCGTCGGTCCCGGTGCTGTCCGAGATGGAGCCATCTGGGTCGGTGCTGTCGGAGTCGGTGCCGTCGGAGTCGGTGCCGTCGGAGTCGGTGCCGTCGAGCGGGTCCAGGTCCACGTCGCCGTTCGGGGCCTCCTCAGAGGAGAGCACCCTGGCGACCGCCGCGACCTTGGTCTCGTCGTCGTTGCGCATGACCCGCACACCGGTCGCGCCGCGACCCTGGACCGAGATGTCCTTGACGCCGGTGCGGATCAGCACTCCCGCGTCGTTGATCAGCAGCAGGTCGTCGTCCTCGCCCACCAGGAAGCCGGTGACCACACGTCCACGGTCCGCGTGCAGCTTGTGGGCGCGCACACCCTGGCCGCCGCGTCCCTGGATCGAGAACTCGTCGACCTCGGTGCGCTTGCCATAGCCCGCGTCGGTGATCGTGAGCAGCCGCAGGTCCGGCGCGATGGCGTCGGCGCCGACGACGCCGTCGCCCTCACGCAGGCGCATGCCGCGCACACCACCGGCGGTCCGACCCATGGGGCGCACGTCCTCTTCGGAGAAGCGGATGCCCTGGCCGGCCTCGGAGACCAGGAGGATCTCGTCGTCACCCGAGGTCGGGATCACCCGGACCAGCTCGTCGCCGTCACGCAGGTTGATGGCGATGAGGCCGTCCTGGCGGGAGTTGTCGTAGGCGTTGAACATCGTCTTCTTGACGGTGCCGTTGCGCGTCACGAAGAACAGGTAGCGGTGGGTCTCGTAGTCGCGGGTGTCGATGATCGTCTGGATCTTCTCGTCCGGCTGGAGTCGCAGCAGGTTCACGATCGCGAGTCCCTGCGCGGTGCGGTCGCGCTGGGGGATGCGGTGCGCCTTCAGGCGGTACACACGGCCACGGTTCGAGAAGAACAACAGGAACGCGTGCGCCGAGGTGTGCACCAGGTGCGTGATGTAGTCCTCGTCCTTGAGGCGCGCGCCGGCGACGCCGCGGCCGCCTCGACCCTGGGACTTGAACGCGTCGGCCGCGACGGTCTTGATGTACCCGCGCGCGGTCATCACGACCACGACTTCCTCGTCGTCGATCAGGTCCTCGATCTCGAGGTCACCGTCGTCGTGCTCGATCGTCGTGCGGCGAGGCGTCGCGAACTCGTCGCGGATCTCGATCATCTCGTCCTTGATCACCTGACGCAGCACTGCGTCATCGGCGAGGATCGCCTCGAGGAACGCGATGGTCTCCCGCAGCGCGGCCATCTCCTCCTCGAGACGCTCACGACCGAGGCGGGTCAGGGTGGACAGGCGCATGTCGACGATCTCGGTCGCCTGGATCTCGCTGAACTCGAATCCCTCGCCCTGCAGGGCGAGGATCGCGGCGGCCCGATCCGCGGACGCGCGGATCGCCGCGATGATCTCGTCGATCAGGTCGAGGGCCTTGAGGAAGCCCTCGACGATGTGGGCACGACGCCGTGCCTTGTCGAGCCGGAACTGGGTGCGCCGGGTGATGACCTCGACCTGGTGGTCGATGTAGTGCACCAGCGCGTCACGCAGGTTCAACGTGCGCGGCACGCCGTCGACCAGCGCCACGAAGTTGGTCGAGAACGTGGTCTGCAGCGGCGTGTGCTTGTAGAGGTTGTTGAGCAGGACGTTCGCGACGGTGTCCTTCTTCAGCTCGATCACCAGGCGGGTCAAGCCGCGCGAACGTTCGTTGCGGATCTCACGCACGCCCTCGAGCACCCGGGCGTTCGCGAGCTCGGCGATCTTCTCCTCGATCACCTCGACCGACGTCTGGTACGGGATCTCGCTGACGACGATGCGGTCGCCGCGCGGCCCCTCCTCGATCTCGGCCTTGGCGCGCATCTTGATCGAACCGCGCCCGGTGCGGATCGCCGAGATGAGCCCCGCGCGGCCCATGATCTGCGCTCCCGTCGGGAAGTCTGGACCCTTGACGAACTCCATCAGGTCGTCGGGGGTGGCCTCCGGGTTGTCGATCAGGTGCAACGTCGCGTCGATCACCTCGCCCAGGTTGTGGGGCGGGATGTTCGTCGCCATGCCGACCGCGATGCCCTGGCTGCCGTTGACGAGCAGGTTGGGGAACCGACCCGGCAGCACCTTCGGCTCCTCGGTGGAGCCGTCGAAGTTCGGTGAGAAGTCGACGGTGTCCTCGTCGATGCCCGCCAGCATGTGCATCGCGAGCGGCGTGAGGCGGCACTCGGTGTAGCGGTAGGCGGCCGGGGGGTCCGACGGCGACCCGAAGTTGCCGTGCGGGTCGATCAGCGGATGACGCAGCGAGAAGTCCTGGCCCATGCGGACCAGGGCGTCGTACACGGACTGATCGCCGTGGGGGTGATACTTGCCCAGCACGTCGCCGACGACGGTCGCGCACTTGCGGTGGTTGCGATCGGGGCGCAGCCCCGCCTCGTGCATGGCCCACAGGATGCGGCGGTGCACCGGCTTGAGACCGTCGCGCGCGTCGGGCAGCGCACGGGCGACGATGACGGACATGGCGTAGTCCAGGAAGGACTGCTCCATCTCCTGTTGGATCTCGATCGGTTCGATCGTGCCCGACCTGGTCGAGACCTCGGAGCCCTCGACGGGCACGTCCGGCGTGGACTCGTCGCCCTCCGGGACCTCGTCCGCAGGGTTGCCACCGGTGGGGGTGTCGTCGCTCATGTGGTGCGGCTCCGCTCGTTCGGATGTCCAGCCGTCGCCATCAGATGTCCAGGAACCGGACGTCGGAGGCGTTCGTCTGGATGAAGTGCTTGCGACTCTCGACGTCGTCGCCCATCAGGATCGAGAACACCTCGTCGGCGATGACGGCCTGTTCGACCGAGACCTGCAGCAAGGTCCGGCGAGCCGGGTCCATCGTGGTCTCCCACAGCTCCTCGGCGTCCATCTCGCCCAGGCCCTTGAGTCGCTGGAACTCGTTCTTGTGGTTCGGGTGCTCGGCGACGAACGCCGCCTTCGCCGCGTCGTCCTTCAGGTAGATCTTGTTGCGGCCGACCTCGGTCGAATACAGCGGCGGCTGGGCGATGAAGATGTGCCCGCCCTCGATGAGGGGTCGCATCTGACGGAAGAAGAACGTGAGCAGCAGCGTCCGGATGTGCGAGCCGTCGACATCGGCGTCGCACATCAGCACCACCTTGTGGTACCGGATCTTCTCGATGTCGAACTCGTCGCCGACACCCGCGCCGACCGCCGAGATCAACGCCTGGACCTCGGTGTTCTTGAGCATCTTGTCGAGACGGGCCCGCTCGACGTTGAGGATCTTGCCGCGGATCGGCAGGATCGCCATGGTCGCCGGGTTGCGCGCGTCCTTCGCGGAGCCACCGGCGGAGTTGCCCTCGACGATGTAGAGCTCGGACTCGCGCGGATCCTTCGAGGAGCAGTCGGCCAGCTTGCCGGGCAGTCCTGCGCCGTCGAGCGCGGACTTCCGGCGGGTCGCCTCACGGGCGTTGCGGGCGGCCTCACGTGCGCGGGCCGCCTGGACCGACTTCTGCAGGATGCGCTTCGCCTCGGAGGGATGCTCCTCGAGCCACTCGGACAGCTTGTCGTTGGTGGCACGCTCGACGAGCGAACGCATCGGGACGTTGCCGAGCTTCGCCTTGGTCTGACCCTCGAACTGGGGGTCGGTGAGCTTCACCGAGATGATGGCGGTCAGGCCCTCTCGGATGTCCTCGCCCTGCAGGTTCGGGTCCTTCTCCTTCAGGAACTGGTGCTCTCGCGCGTAGCGGTTGACCGTGTTGGTGAGGGACTTCTTGAAGCCCTCTTCGTGCATGCCGCCCTCGATGGTCGAGATGCCGTTCGCGAAGGAGTGCAGGCCGTCGGAGTTGTAGCCCGTGTTCCACTGGAACGCGACCTCGACCGCCATCGAGTTGTCGCCCTCGGACTCCTCCTGGGCCAGGTAGCCGACGTCGCTGAAGAGCGCTTCCTTGGCGGCGTTGACGTGGCGCACGAAGTCCTTGATGCCGCCGTCGTAGCGATAGACGGTCGGCTCGTGGTCGTGATCGGGGCGGTCGTCGACGAAGGTGATCTGCAGCCCGGCGTTCAGGAAGGCCATCATCTGGAAGCGCTCGGTCAGGGTGGCCGCACGGAAGTTGGTCTCGTCGAAGATCGCCGGATCCGGCCAGAAGCGCACCATCGTGCCGGTGCGGGGCTCGCCGTCGGGGCCCAGCGGTGAATCGGCGACCGGCTCGAGGCGCTCGACCAGCTCACCGCCGTCGGTGAAGACCATGCGATGGGTCTTGCCCTCGCGGTCGATCTCGACCTCGAGGCGGGTGGAGAGGGCGTTCACGACCGAGCTGCCGACGCCGTGCAGGCCGCCGGACACCTTGTACCCGCCGCCGCCGAACTTGCCGCCCGCGTGCAGCACGGTGAGCACGACCTCGGCCGCGCTCAACTCCGGGTACTGGGTCGACTGGCCGGTGGGGATGCCACGGCCGTCGTCGCGCACCTCGCAGCCGCCGTCGGGCAGCAGGCGCACGTCGATCGTGGTCGCGTAGCCGGCCATCGCCTCGTCGACGGAGTTGTCGACGATCTCGTAGACCATGTGGTGGAGTCCGGCGGGACCGGTCGAGCCGATGTACATGCCGGGACGCTTGCGGACGGCCTCGAGGCCCTCGAGCACCTGAATCGCGTCGGCACCGTACGTGGTGGATTCTGAGGTCAAGCGTTGCCTCCGGACAGCAGCCTCTGAGTCGTCGCCACGGTGGATGACTCCCCCGTGATGGTTGTGGACAACCTGTGGACCAGAGGTGGGAGACCCGCGCGACGTCGGTCCGAAATGGTACCACCTGCAGGGGTCCTCCCCGGCCACCCGCCGGGGGACCGCGACCCGGTCCCACAGGGTCGACGTGAGGCCGCCGCGGTCACTCAGCGAGCGGCTCGACGCACCTTCGCCGACAACGACTCCAACACCCCGCCGCGGTCACTCAGCGAGCGGCTCGACGCACCTTCACCGACAACGACTCCAACACCCCGCCGCCGCACACCGCGTCGGCGGCCGCGACCAGGTCACGGGCACTCCAACGAAGGTGTTCGGCGAGCGCCGCGTCGTCGACCGCAACGACCAGTTCGCCGTGACGGACCGATTCCACCGCGCAGCGTGGCGCGAGCTGCGCACCGACGATCGCCGACCAGTGTTCCTCGAGCAGGCGCACGGTGTCGGGCCGCGCGAGGCCGAGGGTCCGGTGCAGGTGGCTCAACGCCGATCCGACCGGCTTCATCGATTCGGTCGTGCCCGGGAGGGGCTCCCACGCCATGGCCACACGTTACGCCGCTCGCCGGCGTCACGGCTCAGCCGCCGGCGAGCGAGCTCGTCGCGTCGGTGCCGGTCGCCCCGGCGCTCACGTTCACGCGCTGCGCCACCTCGACGCCGTCGGGCAGACCGCTCGCGGTCGACAGCAGCGCCTGTCCGGCAGGGAGGCTCCGCAGCAGCGCCGCCGAGCGGTCGGGGTCGAGCTCGGAGAACACGTCGTCGAGCAACAGGACCGGCGGTGCACCCGTCACGTCGTGCAGCAACCGGTGCGAGGCCAGCCGCAGGGCCAGGGCCAGCGAGCGCTGCTCACCCTGCGACGCGTGCGTCCGTGCCGGCATCCCCTGGAGCACCACGGCCAGGTCGTCGCGGTGCGGCCCGACGAGCGTGAGGCCGCGACGCAACTCGTCGCGGCCGCGCCGCGACGAGCGCGTCGCGCAGACCCTGGTCCCGCCAGGGCGCGACGTAGGTGAGCGAGATCCGGTGGTGGTCACCGGCGACGTCCTCGTAGGCCTGCACGACGATCGGCTCGAGTCGGATCGCCAGGTCGTCGCGCAACGCGGCGAGTCGTTCCCCCGCCTCGACGAGCTTGTCGTCCCACACCGCCAGGGTGAACTCGGCGGCCTCGTCGAGGCGCCCATGGGTCTGCTTCAGCAGCGCGTTGCGCTGTCGCAGCGCCTTGTCGTACTGCGAGCGGATCGCGTCGTGTCGCGGGTCGAGCCCGACGAGCAGCTGGTCGAGGTAGGTCCGCCGGAGCGCCGGTCCACCCTTGAGCAGCGCCAGGTCCTCGGGAGAGAACACCGTGACGCGCAGCGCCCCGAGCAGGTCACGGTTGCGGGTGAGGCGCTGACGGTTCAGGAGCACCCGGTTGCGACCGGAGCTCACGAGCTCGGCCTCGATGAGCTGTTCGCGACCGTCGGCCACGATCTGGCCACGCACGACCGCCGCGGGCGCACCCGCGCGGATCAACGCCTCGGCAGGGGCGCCTCGGAACGACTCGAGCAGCGACAGGTAGCCGACCGCTTCGAGCAGGTTCGACTTGCCGACGCCGTTGGGACCCACGACGGCACAGAGCCCGTCGACGAGCTCGATCTCGAGGGCTTCGTAGGACCGGAAGTCCTTGAGCCACAGGCGCTCGACGCGCACTCGCATCGATCGGGGTCAGGCGGTCGGGGTCAGGAGACCCGGACCGGCATGAGCAGGTAGAGGAAGTCCTCGCTGTCGAGGGGACGCAGCAACGCCGGCTTGAGCGAGTCGACCGTCTCGAGGGAGACCTGTTCACCGGGGGTCACCTCGAGTCCGTCGACGAGGTACTCCGGGTTGAACGCGACCGTCAGCTCGTCGCCCTGGTAGGACGCGTCGAGCTGCTCCGAGGCCTCGCCGACGTCGAGCGTGACCGCGCGCAGTTCGAGCTGATCGGTCGTCATGGTGAGCCGGACCGGGCTGTTCTCGCGTGCCATCAGGCGGACGCGGCGCACCGCGTCGAGCAGTGCTTGACGATCGACGTTGAGGCGGTTCGGCTGCGCGGTCGGGATGAGGCCGCGGTAGTTGGGGAACTCACCCTCGATGAGGCGGGTGGTCAGGTGCAGCGCACCGACCTGGAAGGAGGCATCGCGCTCCCCCAGGATCAGCGTCACGTCTTCGTCGTCGTGCAGCGCGCGAGCCAGCTCGTTCAGGGCCCGTGAGGGCACCAGGACGGTCTGGTCCTCCTTGAGCGCAGCGGTGCCCGGGAGGTCCCGCACGGCGAGCCGGTACGAGTCGGTCGAGACCATGCGCAAGCCCTGACCCTCGGCCGCGAGCAGCACACCGGTGAGGATCGGTCGTGACTCGTCGGTCGACGCGGCACGCACCACCTGCTTGAGGCCCTCGGCGAGATCCGCGGCGGTCAGGGTCACCTGCTCACCGACGGGATCGACCAGGTTCGGGAACTCGTCGGCGGGGATCGCGTGCAGGCGGAAGTTGGAACGACCTCCACTGATGCGCGCCTCGTCGCCGTCGGTCTCGACGTCGATCGCGCCGCCCTCGAGGGATCGGACGATGTCGACGGCCATCTTCGCGGGCAGGACGGCAACGCCGTCGGTGCCCCCCGAGACCTCGATCTCGGTGGTGATGGTCAGGTCGAGGTCACTGCCCGTCAGTCGCAGCGTGTTGCCGGCGAGCGAGAGCCGAAGCCCCGACAGCACCGGCAGCGTGGCGCGACTGGACGTGGCTCGTTGAGCGGTGGCAAGTGCTTCGACGAGCACGTCACGCTCACAGCGGAACTTCACTGCTTCTCGCTTTCCCCACTACTGGTGCTGTGTTCGTTGTTCAACCAGTGGAAGTAGTAGTTGGGCCTGTGGATTGTGGGAAACCTAGCGCAGGCCAACGCTGGCAAGGGTTGCTCGTCCACACGCCGTTCCGGTGATCCACTGCACATCGATGGAACTACACCGATGTCTGTGCACGGGACGCGACGAGGGGTCGGTCGATCACAGCGCGATCCCGCTCCCATCGCGGTCGCGACCCCCATCTCACCCGGGCCGCGAGCACGGTTGTCCCACCGGTTGTGCACAGAGGACGCCGTCGTCCGCGTCGGCATCATGTGTGCGTCAGCCCGTCGCGTGCTGCTGGATGAGCGCCTCGAGGGCGGTGACGTCCTCGTAGGTCTTGCGGCGCTCCTGCATGAGGTTCGCGATCTTCTCGTAGGCGTGGATGACCGTGGTGTGGTCCCGTCCACCGAACTCCTTGCCGATCTGGGGGTACGACAGATCGGTGAGCGAGCGGCACACGTACATCCCGACCTGGCGTGCGTGCACCAGGTCTCGGGTACGGCTCTTGCCGCGGAGCTGCTCGACCTCGAGGCCGAACATCTCGGCAGTGCGCTCGGTGATGAAGGCCGCGGTGATCTGTCGCGGCTTCGTGGAACTGATCGAGTCGGCGAGGATCTCGGCGGCCAGTGCGACGGTGAGATCGGCGTCGTTGAGCGCGGCGTACGCGCTGACGCGGATGAGCGCGCCCTCGAGCTCACGGATGTTGTAGGTGATGTTCGCGGCGATGAACTCGAGCACGTCCGAGGGGACCCGCGAGCCGGCGTGTTCGCCCTTCTTGCGGAGGATCGCGAGGCGCGTCTCGAAGTCGGGTGGTTGGATGTCGGTGATCAGGCCCATCTTGAAGCGACTGCGCAGACGGTCCTCGAGGGTGGCGATGGCGTCCGGCGGGCGGTCCGAGGACAACACGATCTGGCGCTGCGCCTCGTGCAGCGAGTTGAACGTGTAGAAGAACTCCTCCTGGAGCTGCTCCTTGCCCTCCATGAACTGGATGTCGTCGACGAGCAGGACGTCGATCTCGCGGTACCGGCGCTTGAACTCCGGCTGGGAGTTCTTCCGGATCGCGTCGACGAACTCGTTCAACAGCGTCTCGGTGGAGATGTAGCGGACCCGGTACGTCGGGTAGTTCTCGCGCACGTAGTGGGAGATCGACTGCAGCAGATGGGTCTTGCCGAGGCCGGCGCCGCCGTACACGAACAGCGGGTTGTAGCTGCGAGCAGGTGTCTCGGCGACCGAGAGCGCAGCCGCCTGGGCGAAGCGGTTGGAGGGACCGGTGACGAAGGACTCGAAGGTGTAGCGCCGGTTGCCGCTGTCGGGCAGGGGGTCGGACCCGACGCTCGCGGGACCGCCGGATGTGCCCGGGGTCGTGGACTCGGCGGTGCCGACCGATGCGGAGGGGCCCCGGGGAAGGTCGGGCTCGGGCTGGTAGTCGTCGATCTCGACCTCGATCACCAGCGAGATGGAACCGTGCCCGGCATCGGCCAGCGAGGCCTCCATCAGCCCGAGGTAGCGCTGTTCGATCCGCTGGCGCACCATCTGGCTCGGCACCGACAACGTGAGCACGCCGTCGACGAACTCCTTGCCGCGCACGTCCTGGAAGGTGGAGCTCCAGACGGCGTCGCTGACCTGCTGCACGAGTACGTTCGCCGTCTCGTCCCAGACCTGGGTTGCGTCGGCAGTCACGGACGCACTCCTCCTCCGCCTCCGGCATGATCCACAGCTGCATCCACATTCTGTGGACAACTCTTCGGGTGCTCGGGCGAGCATCGGAACGTACTCACGCATCCACGTTCGTGCAAGTGGACCCGAGCCCCTGACGACCGCTGTCCGTGCCGGGACCTCGACGCGTGAGCCGGTGGTCCCGGGCGCTGCATCGCTCGGGTGTCGTCGGTCGGTTGGCGGGCATGTATCCCACCGCATACGCTGGTCGCTCCGGTACTCACCGGGGCACTTCTACGCGTTCGATCCTGTGATGACCCGGTGGACGACCACCTGGTTCGACCTGGTGGTGACGCACCGTCGGCGCTCGGCCACGACAGGCGCCTGCCCCGATCTGTTGACTATCTGTCAACGGGTTTTCGACGGGGACCGGGTCTCGGGCGGAACCGGTTCCGTCCTCTTTCCCTTGGAGTTCCAGTGAAGCGCACCTACCAGCCGAAGAAGCGGCGTCGCAGCCGCAAGCACGGGTTCCGCCACCGCATGTCGGACCGCGCCGGCCAGGCCATCATCAAGGCCCGTCGCCGCAAGGGCCGTCACAAGCTGTCTGCTTGATCGATCGGGTCAGCGGACGTGACGCCTTCCGTCGCCTTCGTGCCGACGGTGTTCGCGCACGAAGCGGACCACTCACCGTGGTTGTCGCGTTGCTCGGCGAGGCCGAGCGACCTTCAGTCGCGTTCGCTCTGCCGAGGACGGTCGGCACGGCCGTCGTCCGCAATCGCTTGCGCCGCCAGCTGCGAGCTGCCGCTCGAGACCTGCAGCGCGACGAGCTCCTTCCGCCGGCGACCTACCTCGTCGTCGTGCGACCACCGGCACGTGGAGCATCGATGACCACGCTGCGTGGTCATCTGTTGCGTGCAGTGCAGCAGGCGACCGCTGGCGCGCCGCCGGCGCGGCAGGCACGGTGAGCTCCGCCGTGGTGTCCGACATCCGCACCGATCCGTCCGTCCCCGACGACGACGGTGTGTCGGGCACACCGGGTGCCGCTGACCCCGCCGCGACGCACCGCTCGATCGCGGCTCGCCCGTTGATCTGGTGCGTCGACGTGTACCAGCGAGCCCGTGCCGGTCGCCCGTCGCCGTGCCGCTACACCCCCAGCTGCTCGACGTACGCGCTCGAAGCGCTCCAGGCCCACGGCGCCGTCCGCGGGTCGTGGTTGGCCACCCGTCGCCTCGCTCGTTGTCACCCATGGGGGGGTCAGGGCTACGACCCCGTTCCGACCCCCCGAGACCGCCCCACTCCCCCAGACCGTGAGGTCAACTGATGTTCGAAGGGTTCTTCGACGCACTCGCGTCGGTGTTGAATTTCATCTACACCCTGGTGCCAGAGGGGCTGCGGCCGACCTTCGGCTTCGGTTTCGCCATCATGGGCCTCACCGTGCTCGTGATGGTCCTCATCACTCCCCTCACGGTGAAGAGCACCCGCTCGATGCTGCAGATGCAGCGTCTGCAGCCGGAGATGAAGCGGCTGCAGGAGAAGTACAAGGACGACCGCGAGACGCTCAACCAGGAGCTGATGGCCTTCTACCGGGAGCATCAGATCAATCCCCTGGGTGGCTGTCTCCCCTTGCTGGCGCAGATGCCGGTCTTCATCATCATGTACCGCCTGCTGCACGGTCTCACCGAACGCGACGGCGGACTCGGCTCGGGTGCGGGTCAGGCGCTCGCGCAGGTGACGTTGAACAAGCCCACGACGCCCTGGATCCTGACCGATCAGTTCTTCCAGCCGGCGCACCTGAACCCCAGCACGGCGCTGTACAAGGCGCTGAGCTCGACGAACGACATGAACTTCTTCGGAATGGACCTGTCGCTGTCGGCGGCGCAGGCGCTGCGCATCGGCCTGCTGATCGCGATCCCGTACTTCCTGCTGCTGCTGATCATGTTGGGCACCGGGCTGTTCCAGAACCGCCAGATGCAGGCGCGCAACACGTCGGGCAACGTCAATCCGCAGCAGCAGATGATCATGAAGGTCATGCCCTTCTTCCTGCCGATCTTCTCCTTCGGCTTCCCGGCGGGCCTCGCGTTGTACTGGTGCACGCAGAACCTGTGCCGCATCGGCACCAACGCCTACATCACGCGCAGCCTGTACAAGCAGGAGCACGACGAGGACGCAGCCATCGAGGCAGCGGCCACCGAAAAGAAGGGCACCAAGAGCGCGTCGTCGAAGAAGGCCGTCGCGGCCGGTTCGAACAAGAAGGACGCATCGCCCGCGTCGAGTGGGCCGGGCAAGAGCGCAAAGAGCCAAGCGGCTCATCGCAAGGCATCGGGAGCGGACTCGACGAGCGGGACCTCGTCGAACGGAGGCGGTGGTTCATCTCTGAACCCGCGCCGGTCTGGTGAATCCCGTCGTGGGTCCCAATCATCGAAGAAGAAGTGAGGACCACAGTGGAGTGGGTCGAGACAACCGGTAAGACCATCGACGAAGCGCGCGAGCTCGCGCTCGACCAGCTTGGCGTCGACGCCAGCGAGGCCGAGTTCGAGACGCTCGAGGAGCCGAAGAGCGGGCTCTTCGGCCGGACGAGAGGCGTGGCGCGTGTGCGGGCCCGTGTCTCGCCTCTGACGCCACGCCCGAAGACCGAGCGTCGCCGCCGTCCGAAGAAGGTCGGCAGCGAGAGCGGCACGTCAGGCGGCGGTGATTCCACCACTGCACCGGCGGAGACCGCCCGCAACGACGCGCGGCCTACCAAGAAGGCCCCCGCCAAGAAGGCACCTGCTGCCTCGGTGTCGGACAACGGCGACGAGCGCTCCGACGACCGTGCCCCCCGCGGTGGCCGCCGTGAGGATCGTGACGCGCCTCGCGAGCAGATGGACGGCGCCGAGCAGATCGCCGTGCTCGAGGAGTTCCTGGTGGAGCTCGCCAAGGACTTCGGGCTCGAGGCCACGGCGTCCTCGACGCTCGAGGACGGAGAGCTGCGGGTGAACCTCGCTGGCGAGTCCCTGGGCCTGCTGGTCGGTCCTCGACTGGCCACGCTCGACGCCATCCAGGAGATCGGCCGCAACGCGCTGCAGCGTCAGGCGGCCGGCCGTGAGTACGCGAAGGTGATCGTCGACGTCGCCGACATCCGTCAGCGGCGCACGGCGGCACTGACCGAGTTCGTGACCGGTGCAGCCGAGAAGGTGCGCGAGGACGACGCAGTCGTGGTCTTCGAGGTGATGTCCTCGGTGGACCGCAAGCAGGTCCACGACGTGGCATCTGATCTGGACGGGGTCCGCTCGGCGTCGGAGGGAGAAGATCCCCGCCGCCGAGTGGTGCTGCGCAAGGACTGACGCCGATTCACGGCAGTCCACGGCATCAGCCCGAGGGGCGCCGAGGACGACGAGACACGAGAACGGGCGCCCTTCGGGGCGCCCGTTCCGCGTGTTGGGAGTCGTTCCGCGGCCCGTCATGTTCCACGTGGAACATCATCGTCGGTCAGACTCGGCGGAGGTCGAACCGGCGGCGCGCCGAGCCCCGCGCCCTCGCCCTGCGACAACGGCTGGGTGCTCTGCTCCGGTGGTGACCAGGGCATCCGCGGACGACCGGACCTGCGACAACTGGGTGTTCTCCTCCGCTGGCGACCAGGACATCCGTCGGACGACGGTGCGACGACGACGGCTCTGTGGTCGACCCAGCCGGAGCCCTGCCATTCAGGAGCGCTCCACCCCGACGCGCAGCTCACAGCGGCGAGGCCGGGGATGTTCCACGTGGAACATCCCCCACCAGGACGGACGGTGCTCGGAGCCGACTACGCTGTCTGCTCGATGAGCTCCCACTCGCCCGCGAGGGATCCGCTCGATGTCGTGCTCGACCGCAGCCGGGAGCTGGGCTTTCTCGGGCCCGGGCCGATCGCCCCGCATCGTGAGCACGCACGTGCCTTCCTCGAACCGCTGGGTACGGCGTCACGCCTCCTGGATCTGGGGAGCGGCGGAGGACTCCCAGGCCTGGTGTTGGCCGACGACCTCCCGGACGCGGAGCTCGTCCTGCTCGACGCCATGGCGAAGCGCTGTGACTTCCTGACGTGGGCCGTCCACGAGCTGGGCTTGGACGATCGTGTCACGGTGCGCTGCGGGCGCGCCGAGGACCTCGCTCACGACCCGCAGCTGCGGCGCTCGTTCCCTGTCGTCGTCGCTCGGTCCTTCGGTGCGCCGGCAGTGCTGGCGGAATGTGCGGTGGGATTCCTCGAGGGGCCGGGCGCACGTCTCCTGGTCAGTGAGCCGCCCGAGGCAGCGAGGAGCGAGCAGCGTTGGCCGGCCGCAGGACTCGCCGAACTGGGTCTGGAGCGTGGGCAGCGCACGCACGGGAGCGGCGGCACGATCCAGGAGCTCGTGGTCGCGTCGCTGGTGCCCGACCGCTTCCCGAGGCGGGTCGGCGTGCCCGCCAAACGCCCGTTGTTCTGAGGTCGTCGCACGGGGGCCGACGGCGCTCGTGCGGCGCGGTGTGCCGGCGTCCGAGGCCAGGTGTGCTGTGGGCCCCGCCATCAGGCCCGGAGCTCGTGTTCCACGTGGAACATGTCGAGGGTGCTTGACCCTGGCACCGCGGCGCGGAAGGATGGCATGCATTGCGACACCTCGTCGCACTTGCTGTGTTCCGCAGCATTGCTGTGTTCGAGCAGCGTCGTGGTCGGCCAGTGTTGTGAACCCGCAACGCGGTCGTCGAGCGCCACCGCTGTGTCTGAGCAGGGAGAATGGATGATCGACGTCCCATCCCCCGGTGAGCCGGATCACGAGCCCGATTCCCAGCAGATCCGTCCGGATGGGACCCTTCGGTCCGTCCCGGAGGTCGCCTCGGCGAGCGGACTGGGTCCATCGTCGGCGCGTGAGTCAGTGCTGGATCCGTCGGGCGCACCGTCCGGCTCCCCCGAGCCGCTGTCGGGTCAGGCTCCCCCTCCGGCATCACCCCCCGGCCCCACGATCGCACCGACGCCTCTGGTCGCCGCGGGATCCGGCGGCACCGGGCCGGTCGAGACACCCGCCGTCCAGCCTGTCCAGCCTGTCCAGCCCGAGCAGTCCGTCCAGCCCCTCGCTGGCGACGCACCTGTCGAGACGAGCACCTCGGCGCCCTCCGTCGCGCCGTCGAGCGCTCCGGCACCGCCCACGTCGGTGACGTCCCCGGATCTGGTCAGCGATGTCGTCCGACCGTTGCCGCGGGTGATGGCGGTCGCGAACCAGAAGGGCGGCGTCGGCAAGACGACCACCACGGTCAACCTGGGTGCCTCGCTCGCCGAGCTCGACTACCGCGTGCTGGTGGTCGACCTCGATCCGCAGGGCAACGCCACCACGGGCCTGGGGATCAACCCCCGGACGCTCGAGTACACGATGTACGACATCCTCCTGAACGACGTGCCGCTGGACGAGTGCATCGAGCCGACCGAGGTCAAGGGCCTGTTCGTCGCACCGGCCAGCCTGGACCTGGCCGGCGCCGAGGTCGAACTGGTCTCGACGCTCAGCCGGGAGAGCCGCCTCAAGCGAGCGCTCGCCGACGTGATCGACGACTACGACTACGTCCTGATCGACTGTCCCCCGTCACTCGGCCTGCTGACCGTCAACGCCTTGGCGGCTGCGACCGAGGTGCTGGTGCCCATCCAGTGCGAGTACTACGCACTCGAGGGCCTCGGGCAACTGACGCGCAACGTCGACCTGATCCAGCGCAACCTGAACCCGGATCTCGAGATCTCGGCGATCGTGCTGGTCATGTACGACGCCCGGACCCGAGCTCGGAGAGCAGGTCGCCACCGAGGTCCGAGCCCACTTCGGTGCGAAGGTGTGCCGCAACGTGATCCCCCGGAACGTGCGCCTCTCCGAGGCACCGTCGTTCGGTAAGCCCATCAACACGTTCGATCCGAGCTCACGGGGCGCCGTCGCGTACCGCGAGCTGGCACGGGAGGTCAGCGGTGGCTCGTAAGGGTGGACTCGGTCGTGGACTGACCGCACTGATCCCCGCCGCAGAGGAGGGCCCGACCGGCTCCGAGAGCGGGCTGCGCGAGCTGCCCATCGGCTCGGTGCAACCGAACCCGCTGCAGCCACGACGCGTCTTCGACGAGGAGACCCTCGAGGGCCTCGTCGAGAGCGTCAAGGAGCTCGGCGTCCTCCAGCCGATCCTCGTGCGGCAACGAGGTCGACGACTTCGAGCTGATCGCCGGAGAGCGCCGTTGGCGTGCGGCGAAGCGCGCCGGACTGCCGACGATCCCCGCCGTGGTGCGCACCGCGGACGACGAGGCCTCGCTCGAGCAGGCCCTGGTCGAGAACCTGCACCGCCAGGACCTCAACGCCCTGGAAGAGGCCGGTGCCTACCAGCAGCTGATCGAGGACTTCGGCCTCACCCAGGAGCAGGTCGCCAAGCGGGTCGGCAAGAGCCGTTCGGCGGTCACGAACCACCTCCGACTCTTCCAGCTGCCGCCCGCGGTGCAGAAGCTCGTCGGCGAGGGCCTCCTGTCGGCGGGACACGCCAAGGCGTTGCTGAGCCACCCGGACCGCTCCTACCAGGAGCTGTTGGCCCGGCGTGCCGTGGCCGAGGCGCTCAGCGTTCGTGACGTCGAAGGCCTGGTGAAGGAGCGTCTCGACCTCGAGGCCGGCCTGGGCAACGGGAGCGGTACGACGGCCGAACCGGCGGCGGACGACACTCCGGCGCCGAGCCAGGACGATGACGGTGAGCGCCGGTTGCGCCCGCCCGGTCTGCTCGAGCTCGAGGAGCTGCTGGCGTCCCGGCTGGACACCCGGGTCTCGATCGCCATGAGTGCCCGACGCGGCAAGGTCACCATCGACTTCGCGAACCTCGAGGATCTCGAGCGCATCTACCGTCTCATCATCGAGTAGCGGTTCCAGCCGACCCTGCATCCGACCACCGGCCCGACGAGTGCGCGCGCCCGAGGTGCCGAGTCGCTCTGCTCCACCGTCGGGAGACTGGCGGCGGCCCGCGGCCCAGCCCCTGGGCCTGATGTCTCACTCGATGGTCGAGGCGTACGGCGTTGTCCACAGGTTGTGCGTAAGTCTGTGGTTAACCGAAGCTGAGGTGCAGAATGAGGCCTCGATCAGCGGGAACTCGCGACTCTCGACCTCCACAGGAGGCGCGACCTGTCCACAGTCCGGTCGAGGAGGCAGCTGCCGGCGGACGCGTGACGTGACCGGACCCGGCGACCGTGTGCGGTGCCGTCGCCGGGGGACGATCGTGGGGGAGTGGGACCGGTTCAGCGGGGCTCGGTGGCCCAGGCGGTGACGGCGCGGTGCACCGATGCGACCACCAGGTCGAGGTTCTGCTCGATCAACCGGTCGTCGCCGAGCTTCAGGACCACGGCCGGCGGTCGCGTCTCGCGGAGGATCGGGAGCCGCATGCCGCGGACCTCACCGATGCCCCAGCCCGGCGCAGCGGGCAGTTCGGCGACGAGCTGCTCGGCCAGGTGACGACCACCCGTGGACTCGTAGCCGGGGACCGAGAAGTAGGACGCTGCGACGACGGGGGTGTCCGCGACGACGATCGCCAGGTACAGATCGGCCGAGAACTCGTTCGTCGCGACCGCCTGGTCGGACCACTCACCGTCGAGCGAGAGGGTCTCTGCACCGGAGTGGCGCAGCTCGGCGACGATGTGGGTGGCCGCGGCGTGCGCGACTCCCTGCGTCCCGATCGCGACCCGGAGCTGCGAGCCGACACGCCGTCGGAGCTGCTCCCGTTCGCGCACGCCGGTCACGGTCGCGGTGCCGCCGCGTCCCTCGAGGCGTCGCAGGCAGCTGACGGTCTCCGGACCGCAGACCTGGTCACCCACGAGTCCGGCGTTGCGCTGGAAGTCACCGACCGCCTGCTGCGTGGTCTGGCCGAAGATGCCGTCGACCCGTCCGGCGTCGAAACCGAGCGCACCGAGCCTCAGCTGCAGTTCGGAGACGTCGTCGCCGCGCATCATGGGAGAGCGCAGGCACAGGAGTCGGTCGCCGAGGCCGAAACCTGACTCGATCAGCGCCGACCAGGTGCTGGATCCGCAGACTCCGTCGGGGTCGAGGCCCGACGCGCGCTGGAACGCCTCCACCGCCGCGAGCGTCGCGGGGCCGAACTCGCCGGACGCGTCGTCGGAGTGGAACCCTGCCGCGGCGAGACGCCGTTGCAGGTCGGCGACGTCGGAGCCGTGGGCACCGGGTCGGAGCGGGAGGGACGCGAGGGCGATGATGCGCTCCGAGGTCGAGGGTGGACGGTGTCGGGATCCTGGACGTCGAGCGGACGCAGCGGTCTCGCTCGTGAGGCTCAGAATGCTACCCCTGCGCCTCAGACGAAGAAACCCGGGGATCGAACGTGTGTTCGATCCCCGGGCCCGGTCAGGGTGCGTTCAGATGAAGGTGCTGAGGTCCTCGAGCAGCTGCGCCTTGCCACGGGCACCGACGATGCGGTGCGCCTCGACGCCGTCCTTGAAGACGATCATCGTCGGGATGCTCTGCACCCCGAACTGGCGGGCCAGGCCCTGGTTGTCGTCGACGTTGACCTTGGCGATGCGGAGCTTGCCGTCCTGCTCGGTCGCGACCTCTTCGAGGATGGGCGCGATCGTCTTGCACGGTCCGCACCACTCGGCCCAGAAGTCGACGAGCACGGGCTCGTCGGAGCTGTTCACCTCTTCGGCGAACGTCGCCTCGCTCAGCTGACTGATGGAACCGGGCATGGTGTCGACCTCTCGATGGGGATTTGGTGCTGCGGAATGGGGGAGGGGGAGCTGGAGGGAGCTGCGACGTGCCGTCGCCGCAGGACCAGGAAGGACAACTCGGTGGACCGGTGGGACATTCCTGTGCGGATGTCCCACCGGTCCACCGGCTCAGACGCCCTGTTCCTCGAGCCAGCGCTCGGCGTCGATCGCCGCCATGCAGCCGGATCCGGCGGCGGTGATCGCCTGGCGGTACCAGTCGTCCTGGACGTCGCCGGCGGCGAACACACCCTCGACGTTCGTGCGTGAGGTCTTGCCGTCGGTCAGCAGGTAGCCGTTGTCCTTGAGGTCCAGCTGACCACGGAACAGGTCGGTGTTCGGTCGATGGCCGATGGCGACGAAGATGCCGCTGAACGCCTTGGTGGTCACCTCGTCGGTCTCGACGTTGCGCAGGACGAGCCCCTCGACCGAGGTCTCGCCGACGATGTCCTCGACGACGGTGTTCCACAGGAACTTGATCTTCTCGTTCTCGTGGGCGCGGTCCTGCATGATCTTCGACGCACGGAGGGAGTCGCGGCGGTGGATGATCGTGACCGAGCGGCCGAAGCGGGTGAGGAAGACGGCTTCCTCGATCGCGGAGTCGCCGCCGCCGACCACCGCGATGTCCTGGTCGCGGAAGAAGAAGCCGTCGCACGTCGCGCACGTCGACAGGCCGTGACCCATCAGCCGCTGCTCGGCGGGCAGTCCGAGCATCAGCGAGCGGGCACCGGTCGAGACGATGACCGACCGCGCGAGGTGGGTCGGCTCGGCCTCGGTGTCACCGACCCAGATCTTGAACGGACGTGCGGAGAAGTCGACCTTGGACACCTTGGCGGTGACGATCTCGGCGCCGAAGCGCACCGCTTGGGCACGGAAGTTGGCCATCAGCTCAGGCCCCATGATGCCGTCGGGGAACCCTGGGAAGTTCTCGACCTCGGTGGTGAGCATGAGCTGCCCGCCGGGCTGATCGCTGGTCGAGGACGGCTCACCCTCGATCATCAGCGGATCGAGGTTCGCCCGAGCCGCGTAGATGGCGGCGGTGAGGCCGGCGGGACCTGATCCGATGATCACGACGTTGCGGATGTCGGGCATCTCTTCCTCGTTGGTGTGGAGCCGCACAGGAGTCGCCCGCGTGGCGTGGGCTCCTGCGGCGGCAGGGGGAGCGGTGGACGGAGGTGGACCGGCCGTCAGGTCGTCGACGGACGCCGGCGGGACCACAGGACAACACCGACCAGCACGAAGAGCGTCCCGAGGATCGTGTAGGTGATCCACACCTCGCCCACCCAGTACGTGATGAGCCGCACGACACCGACGAGCGCCAGCACGGCGATCGGCAGGAGCAGGATCAGCGCGACGACGGCGTGGACCGAGACACGCGACGCCTGCAGGACCTTGCCGGTGGTGCTGTCCCTGACCTTGTCGACGGTGTCGACGATCAGGTCGGTGACCTGGTCGGTCCAGTCCGGCTCGTTCGCCGCAGCCGGCGTGCCACCCGCGACCGGAGACGGACCCGGCGCGGCGGCCGGGGGGATCGAGCTGTCCGGTACGGAGGCTGCTCCGGCGACGGGGTCGGTCATGGGGGCGAGCCTACGCGGTGACGCGGCCCGGGGGCGTCAGCGTCGGCCGAGTTCGGCACACGTGGTGGCGTCGAGCACCACCAGCGTCGAGGGGTCCGATCCCGCCACGGCGATCAGGACGGGCTCCGATGCGATGGTCGCCCGTCCGGTCACCGTCAGCCCACTCGCCCCGAGCTCGGTGCAGCCCTGCCACAGCGACGCGGCTGCGTCATCCTTCGATGTGCCGGGGGCAGCGCTGCGGTAACCGGTGGTGACCAACGAGTCGAGCAGTGCCTCGACGGACTCGAACGATCCGAGGTCGGCGGACGCGCCCACGCTGGGTGGCGCGGTCGTGGTGAGGAGCTCGTCGGGCAACTGGCCACGGTCCTCCGCCTGCGCGCTCGAGTCGGCGCCACCGGCATCGGCCGACCCGCTGCCGTCGGCGTCCGCAGGGGCGGACTCCGCTGCCGAGCCACCGGAGTCGGCGCTCTCGTCCCCCGAGACCGAGACGGCCATGAAGTCGCCGTCACCCTGGATCGCGACCACGCCGGCGATCCCGATGCCCGCGATCACTGCCACCGCGGCCGCGACGAGTGCCACCCGACGTGGCCCGCCGCTCGACGCGTGGCGAGGCGTGGGCACCGGCGCGACGTGTCGGCGTGCGGCGAGCTCGTCGACGGGCTCCTCGGCGGGCCAGAGCGTCGCTCCCAGCTCGAGCGCCGCGTCGATGGCCGCCTCGCGACGCACGGGGTCGACCGCGACCGGCTCGTCGCGGCAGCATGGCGGTGATCTCGGGATGTGGTTCGGTGCGGTCGGCGTCGTCGGGTTCGGACATCAGGACTCCAGCTCTCTGACGTCGGACCCCGACGACGGGTTCCCGGCTGCGTCGACGTCGGACGTCACATCGGTGCCCAGCATCCCCGCGAGCTTCCGCCGACCCCTCGAGATGCGGGACCGGACCGTGCCCGGCGCGAGCCCGAGCATCTCGGCGATCTCGGCGTAGTCGAGCTCGCCGACGTCTCGCAGCACGACCGGGATCCGGAACTCGTCGGGCAGGGCGGCGAGCGCCGCCTGCAGACGGGTGCGCTGCTCGGCGTCGACCGCCCGGTCCGCCGGGTCGGCGTGCAGGCCGTCGCTGCGGCCGGTGCCTGCGCCGTTCGAGCTCCAGCGTGCGCCGTCGGGCGGTGCGACGAGCCGGTCGGCGGCGGATCCGTCGTCGTCGACCATGAGCGTGACCGGCCGGCGCCCTCGTCGGCGCAACTCGTCGAGGCAGGCGTTCGTGGCGACGCGGTGGCTCCAGGTGCTGAACGCAGCGCTGCCGTCGAACCCGGGCAGGCCGCGCACGATCGCGAGCAGCGCGTTCTGGGTCGCGTCCTCGGCGTCCCCGCGCTCACGGCAGAGGCGGTGGCACAGCAGGTGGATGCGGTCGTGGTGTCGCCGCAACAGCGTCTCGAGCGCGCGCCGGTCACCGGCCGTCGACCGCTCCACCAGCTCTACGTCGGCGCAGCCCTCGAGCCGGTCGCCGGGGCCTGGCGGCGTCATGACGCGGGTGTCGTGCCGAGCACCCCGACCTCGCGCAGCTCCACTCGGTGGCGTCCGTCGTCGGAGGCGTCACCCAGGTCGGTGATCCACACCAGCACACGGGTGCCCGAGGTGACCGCAGTGGCGTCCAGGGTCACCTGCTCCGACGACCGAACGTCGCGCAGCGTCGCGGCCGGGGTCGCGGTGTCCGGGTCGAAGTCGTCCAGCGGGATGGACTCGTCGAGCACGAACACCTCGCCGCTCCAGCCGTTGGCGGAGGAGTCGATCTGCACCGAGGTGACCTGAGCGGGAGCAGCGAGCTCGACCGCGAGGCCGACGCCGCTCTTGGTGCCGAACGTCTGCGCGTCGTAGCCCTCGGTGGTCCAACCGGACTCGGCGTCCTCGTCGATCGCCTTGCCGGCGTCGTCGTCGTACTCGCCGTCGCCGCCGAAGGGGTCGAATGCCACCGCTCGGCTCGGCGCGAGTGGCGCAGGCGGGGCGGTCGTGACCTCGGACGACGTCGTGTCGTCCGTGCCGTCCGAGCTCACCGTCGTCTCGCGCAGCAGCAGTCCGGCCACCGTCAGGGCCGTCGCGACGAGCAGGATGAACAGCGCGGGCACGAGCCAGCCCCGCTCGGAGCGAGCGAACGACGCCGGCTGCTCGGTGGTGGGTTCCTCGACGACGACCGGATCGGGCACCGGCACGACGGCGTCGATCCCGGCGTCGAGCAACGCGGCGCGCAGGTCGGCGGCCGAGTCGAAGCGGTCATCGGGCTCGCGTTCGAGCGCCCTCATCACCGCAGCCGCCACACGCGGCGGCACGTCGGCCTTGACGCGCCTCGGATCGATCGGATCGCTGTGCAGCCGGGCGATCGCGACCGCTGCCCCGGTGTCGCCGTGGAAGGGCACGCGACCGGTGAGGCACTCGTAGAGCACGATGCCCAGCGAGTACAGGTCCGCGCGTCCGTCGACGGGGTTGCCGAGCAGCTGCTCCGGCGACAGGTACGTCGCGGTGCCGACCAGGGTGCCCTCCTGGGTGAGCTCGGTCTGGTCGTCGGCCTTCGCGATGCCGAAGTCGGCGATCTTCACCCTGCCGTCACGGCACAGCAGCACGTTCGACGGCTTCACGTCGCGGTGCACCAGCCCGGCTCGGTGCGCGGCCTCGAGCGCGTCGAGCAGGCGAAGGGCGATGCGCACCGTGGTGTCCGCGTCGAGCGGGCCGTGGTCGTCGAGGTGGCTGCGCAACGTCGCGGCGTCGAGCAGCTCCATCACGATCGCCTCGTGCACACCGTCGGAGCAGGTGTCGTAGACGCCGACGATGCCGGGGTTGCTCAGACGCGCCGCAGCGACGGCCTCCTGACGGAACCGCGCCACGAACGCCTGGTCGCCCGCGAGGTGCGGGTGCAGCACCTTGACCGCGACCTGGCGTCCCAGGACCTCATCGGTGGCCGCCCACACCTGGGCCATGCCGCCCGAGCCGATGAGGTGGTCGAGGTGGTAGCGGTCGCACAACGTGAGACCCGCGAGGCCCTGGACGGGGGACGGCTGCACCCTCGTCATGTCGTCGTTCTGCGGCACTCGACCCTCAGCCACCTGCGGCCACGCTATCGGGGACGTCGTCGGCGTCGCCGGTGCCCGACGGGTGCGAGCCGGCGTTGCCCGCACGCTCGCGACGGGAGCGCCGGTTCGTGTGCAGCCACCAGCCGGCGAGGAACAGGATCGACAGGATGGACAGTGCGGCGCCGACCCCTGACACGGCGGTGGAACGCACGGGGATCGCGGTCGTCGGGAGGGTCAACCCTCCATCGGGGACCGACACCTCGATCCGCAGCAGCGACTCACCGGGGGCCTGCACCTCGACGGGCAGGTCGATCCGGTTCTCACCGGGCTGCAGCACGATCTCACGGGTCTCGGGGCCCTCGATCTCGAGTCGCGGCGACCGTGCCCTCAAGGTCAGCGTCACGTCGAAGGGCAGCCCGTTGCGGAAGCGGAGCGGGATGACGCTCGATTGGCTGGTCACCACGACGCTGCGGGCCCGGGGTGTCTCGATCGCCGCCAGGTTGCCCGCGATCCCGGCGCGGATCGTGGCATGCAGCGTCTCGCGCTCGGTGGCGTCGAGCGAGGCGGCCAGGCTCTCGTCGTTCAGGTCCTCCCAGATCGACAGCGACGGATCGGCGCCGCCGCCCATCGACCGGTAGGCCTCGAGCTGTCGACGAGACTCGGCGACGGCGACCAGCGCAGGCTCCTGGTCCGGCGCAGATCGGGGCGCGAGCGCGATCTCTACGCCCGGATCGTCCGGGGTGGGCGCGGACAGCGCGGTGCCGGCGGGGTCCGCCACCAGCGGCCCGCCGTCGACGGTCAGCGCAGGTGTGAGGGCGTCGATCACCTCCGGGTCGGTCGACGCGGGCAGCACGATCGCGGCGGCACGACGGCGGGCGACACCGTCCTCACGCGCCGAGAACCACGACGACATCAGTACCGACGCCGCCTGGTGCGCGCGCATGGCCGGGTCGACGTCGGGGGTGCCGAGCAGTGCGGCGAGGTCCTCGTCGTAGGCCAGCACCTGCATGCCGTCGCCGCCGAGCACGGTCATCGGGGTGGTCACGGCGTCCTGCTCGTCGAGCTCGGCGGCGCTGCCCAGGTCGAGTCGTGACCGGGGGACGAGCAGGGACTCGGCGCCGGCGCCCTTGACGATCGGCAGGCTCTCGGGGCTGACGGTGTCGTCGAGGGCGTAGGTGGTTCGGACCGGCATCCGGCCGGTGAGGTCGGTGACGGTGCCCGACCCGAGCAGCAGCTGGCGTCCCAGCTCCTGCTCGCCACCCGAGGCGACCAGACCGCCGGAGTCGACGCCGACGTAGGGCCGGTTGAGCAGCTCGTTGGCGACCGCGGCGCCGGTGCCCGGCCCGGTCGAGGAGCGTTCCTCGGCGCGCAGCGTGCCGAGCACGCGGTCGGCCCAGTGCTCGTCGACCGCGTCGAGCGCGTCGAGCGTGTTCGCCCGGGCCCCGACGACGAGCGGTGCGTCCGGCGACTGCTCCAGCAGCGATCCTGCGCGCTGGATCGCTTCGCGGTCGGACGCGGAGAACGTCGCGGACCCGTCCGGGGCGATCGCTGGCGGCGACTCGATCGGCAGGAGCAGGCTGACGCGCAGCGGTTCCACGGACGGGTCGATCCGGCCGCGTGTCGGATCGGGCAGTCGGTTGAGGAACACGACCTCGGTCCACAGCACGGTGCCGTCGGCGGCGGTGAGCACCAGGTCGACGGGGTGGATGCCGGGGTTCGGGAGCAGCACGCGGTCCGAGCTCGACCGTTCCGCACGGATCGGGATGCGCAGCGTCGCACCGGCGGCGGGGTCGCCGAGCTGGGCCACCGGCACCGTCACCGAACTCTGCAGGATGCGTCCGGCCGACTCGCCGTCGATGATGCTGCGGACCTGCTGACGGAGATCCGCGTCGCGTTCGGGTACGAGGGACTGATGGATGGTCCAGGTCAGCTCTGCGTCGGCGGGGACCGTGGACGTCGGGGCGAACGCGACGTCGAAGTCGCCGTCCGCCTCGACCCACGGGCTGACCGACGTGATCTCGAACCCCACCCGGCCGCCGTCGGGCCCCGCCGGCTCCTGCGCGCCCAGGCCGCGCACGGGCACGAGCGCGCACAGCGTGGCGACCATCACCAGGAGCAGCGAGACACGCCGCGTCACGGGATCGGTCTCGACACGACGACGAGGTCGGTGGGGGTCAGCTCGAAGCCGAGGGCGACGTACAGGTCGAGTGCACGCTGGTTGTCGTACTGGGTGTTGACCAGCATCCTTCTGACCCGTCGTCGTCGTGCCCAGCGGAGCGCATCGAGCACGAGGCTACTGCCGACCCCCTGGCCCGAACGTGTCGGCTCCGTTGCGAGTCGCTGCAGGAAGCCCTGGTCACCGGCCCGGCCCGTGACCGCGTAGCCGACGACCTCGCTCCCGATCTCGGCGATGCGGAACCGGCTGCGCGGCGTGGCCTCGACCGCTTCGTCCAGACCCGTGCGGTCGAGGCGCCAGAACCCGGGGAACGCACGGTCGTCGACAGCGAGCGCCAGCGCATGGTCGCGTCGACGCGCCCGCCGGAGGCGCAGACCGTCGGGGGTGCCCCTCGCCGGTTCGGCGGGGACGACCCGCAGATCGTGCGCCAGGACCCGCAACCGGTCGTACTCGGCGAAGCCTGCCTCGAGGAACGGGTCGGCCTCGACGGTGTGCAGCGCCGAGGTGATCACCGACGAGTACCCGACCTCTGCGAGTCGCTCGCAGCAGCGGCGGAGACCTTCGACGCTCGGTCGGGGCTGGCCGGGGAGCAGGGCCAGATACGCCACGGCGGCGTCCGCGTGCCACGGACCGACCCGGAACCGCTCGCTGCCGAGGGTCACTGTCTGGCGCGTGCTCATGGTGTCGTCCGGAGTCTCCTGCACCTGGGCGGATCGGGTCGGCCGCTGGGCGACCCGGGAAGGAGCGGGGTCCCGACCACGCGGTTCAGGTTAGGTCAGTGCCCCGGACCGGACGGGACGTGCCCGGGACCCGCGGAGGGAGTTGCCAGGACCTCGCGGGGAACTGCTGGGCCCTGTGGGGAACTGCTGGGCCCTGTGGGGAACTGCTGGGCCCTGTGGGGAACTGGCGTGGGTCGCGCGGTCGGGCACCGGTACCATCTCGCCGATGGCGGTGCTCCTCTACACCGACGATCGCTTCCGCGAGCACGACACCGGGCCGCACCACCCCGAACGTGCCGCCAGGATCGGCGCGGTCGAGGCAGGCCTGTCGGAGCACGGTCTGGCCGACGCGGTCGTTCGCGTCACGCCGCGTCCGGCGACCGACGACGAGCTGCAGCGGGTCCACCCTGAGCGCTACGTGTCGAGCATCGAGCGCTTCGCGCAGGGCGGCGGCGGACACCTCGACGCCGACACGGTGGTCTCGACGCGGTCCGCGGAGATCGCCCGGCTGGCGGCGGGCAGCGGCGTCGACGCCGTCGGACGACTCATCGCCGGCGAGGCCGACGCCGCATTCCTCGCGGTGCGGCCCCCGGGACATCACGCCACGGCGACCCGGTCGATGGGTTTCTGCCTGTTCAACAACGCGGCGGTCTGTGCGGCGGCGATCGCGGCGAGCGGCGGCACGGTCATGGTCGTCGACCTGGACGCGCACCACGGCAACGGCACCCAGGACATCTTCTACGAGCGAGCCGACGTCACCTACGTGTCGTGGCACCAGGATCCGCTCTATCCGGGCACCGGCCACGCCGAGCAGTGGGGCACCGGTGAGGGCGTCGGGCACACCCTCAACCTCCCGATGCCGCCGGGTGCGACCGGCGAGCACTACCGACGGTCCGTCGAGGAGATCGTCGCCCCGTACGCGGCGCGGATCGGCGTCGACTGGCTCGTGATCTCCGCCGGCTACGACGGCCACGTCCACGACCCGCTCACCGACCTGGCGCTCACCTCCGGTGACTTCGCCGACCTGACCCTCGACCTGGTGCAGCTCGTCGAGCCGGGTCGCGTGGTGGTGGTCCTCGAGGGGGGCTACGAGCTGCGCGCCGTGGCCGATTCCACCGCCGCGACGGTCGCGGCGCTGTTCGGTGACCGCCTGCACCCCGAGGCACCGAGCTCGGGCGGACCCGGTTCGGAATCGCTGCGCAACGTCGCGGCGATCCGCCATCGACTCGACTGATGCCGACCGACGTCCCGTTGCTCCCCGACGCCGTGACCCCGGCGATCGACGCGGTCGCCCCGGTGACCCGACGATTCGCAGCCGCCGGCCACCGGTTGTACCTGGTGGGCGGGATCGTGCGCGACCTGCTGGCGGGCCGACCGGTGCGGCGTCAGGACCTCGATCTGACCACCGACGCCGAACCGCCGACGGTCAAGGAGCTGGTCGCGCCCGTCGCCTCGTCGTTGTGGACCCAGGGCGAGCGCTTCGGGACCATCGGCTGCATCGTCGACGGTCAGGACCTGGAGATCACGACCCACCGTGCCGAGCGCTACTCCGGTGAGACCCGCAAGCCGACCGTCGAGTTCAGCGACGACGTCGTCGCGGACCTGTCGCGGCGTGACTTCACCATCAACGCGATCGCGATCGAGGTGACCAGCGCGTCACCTCGGCTGATCGACCCCTTCGACGGTTCGGGTGACCTGGCCGCGGCCGTGCTCCGCACACCGATCGACCCGGTGGTGTCGTTCTCGGACGACCCCCTGCGCATGTTGCGCGCCGCCCGGTTCGTCGCCGGGTTCCAGCTGCGACCCGTGGCGGAGCTCACCGCCGCGGTGGCCGACATGGGGGACCGCATGTCGATCGTGTCGCGCGAGCGGATCCGCGACGAGCTGGTCAAGCTGCTCGCACTGCCCGACCCGACCGCCGGACTCGACTTCCTGGTCGCGACCGGGCTGCTCGAGGTGGTGCTGTCCGACATCGCAGCGAGGTCGCAGGTGGTCGACCGCGGCGGTGTCACGCGAACACGCTGGCGCACGTCCTGGCGGTGGTCGCCGCGGCACCCCCGTCGGACGACGCACGACTGGTCGCACTGCTCGCCGACCCTGCATCGCTCGCGCCCGGCGCCTCAGCCGTCGCCGCGTCCGACGACGGCCTGGTCGGCCGGCTGCGTTCGCTGAGGTTCAGCAACGACACGACGACATCGGTGTCGGCTGTGGTGCGCGCCCAGGGCGCGCTCGACGCCGCGCTCGAGGAGCGCACCGAGCCGTCGTTGCGCCGCCTCGCGGTCGCAGCCGGGCCGGCGCTCGACGCGGTGGTCGACGTGGTCCGGGCCGAGGCGTCCGCTCGGCTCGCGGTGGATGAGCCCGAAGTCGATGAGGACGGCATGGGGGCGGCTGACCTGGCTCGGCGCGTCGACGAGGTCGTGTCGGGGTTGTCCGTGCTGTCCGAGACCGAGGACCTGCAGCGCATCTCGCCCAGCGCCGACGGTGCAGCGGTCATGGCCCGACTGGCGATCGGCCCCGGTCCCGACGTCGGTGCCGCGCTCGACCACCTGGCCGAGCGTCGCATCGAGTGCGGTCCCAGGGATGCCGCGGACGAGCTCGACGATCTGGCCCGGTGGTGGGAGCGGCGCTCCCAGGAGCCGACGGACCGATCCGGTCCCGACGTCCCCTAGCGTGGGAGCCACGCAGAGCGCCCGTCGCCACGACGGGTCCGGGAGGAGCTGGACATGGCTGGAATCGTCGTCGGTGTGGACGGGTCGGAGCACTCGGTCGACGCGCTGCGGTGGGCCGCGGAAGAGGCCAAGCTCCGCGACGTGACCCTGCGGGTGGTCGCCTCGTTCTCGGCGTCGATCATCAGCACCGGTTACGAGGTCGCCAGCCCCGACCCCTCCGACCTGGCGGCCGCGTCGAACACGATGCTGGGCGCGGCGCTCGACACCGTGCGCGAGTCCGGTGCGCTCGACGGGGTCGACATCGTCACCGAGGCGCTCGAGGGACACGCGGGGGAGCAGCTCATCAAGCTCTCCGAGGACGCCGACCTGTTGGTCGTCGGCGCCAGGGGCCACGGCGGCTTCCTGGGCCTGCTGATGGGTTCGGTCACGACCTATGTCGTGAACCACGCCCTCTGCCCGGTCGTGGTCGTCCGCAAGTAGGACGCCTCGGGGCACGCTCGCCGGGCCGGTGGGGCCGGCCGACTCCGTCGGTGCCCCGGGTGCCCCCGGTGACCCCCGGGCGGACGCTCAGGTGCCCTCTTTGCGGGCCCGCACGATCAGCGTGCTCGGGACCCAGTCGGCGATCGGCGAGGAGTGGATGCTGCGCCGATCGGTCTCGGGTGCCGGCTCGACGATCGTGTCGACGCGGAAGTTCGAGCGGATCAGCGTGGTGAAGACGTCGCCGATCTGGTGCACGTGGGTGACGCCCTCGTCGCCCCCGGCGCGCCACGCGTGCGGGTGCTCGCTCCAGGCGGTGCGGGTCAGGTACGGCGTCTGCTGCTCGTCGCCGTCGAGGTCGAGCATCATCGAGTACGGGTGCGGCAGCGACATGACCAGCGCGGCGTCGGGCTTCATGATCCGGTGCAGCTGACGGAAGACGCGTCCCAGGTCCTGGACGCCGCCGAGTGAGTAGACGGCGATCACCAGCTCGATGCTGTCGGCGCGGATGAAGGCCAGGTCGGCCAGGTCGCTGTGGTGGAACTCGACCTTCACCCCGGCGATGTCGGCGCCGTGACGGGCCTGGGCCAGGCGCGCCGTCGAGGACTCCACCGCGATCACCCGTGCGCCACGACGAGCCAGCGCGACCGATCCGGCACCTGCGCCGCAACCGAGGTCGAGCACCCGGCGGCCTTCGATGTCGCCCGCCGAGGCCGTCAGCCTGGCGATCGCCGCGTCGTCCAGGTCCGGTCCGAACTGCACCACGTCGGTCGGCAGGTCCGCACCGTGGGGGTAACTGGCGGCGGGCAGCTGCGGGGCCGCGGCACCTGCGCGGACGAGCGTCGGCCGTGCGTCGAGGTTGCCGGCCGAAGGGTGACGACGGGGAGCCTGGAGGTGCGGAATCGAGTCGGACATCGCTGCGAAGTCTGATCCAACCGACGGTCCGGATCGTGGATCCCAGCGGAGTCGTCGATCACACGTCGCGGTCCGTCCTGGCAGCCCCGGCGGTAGCCTGACGCACCGTGCCGTTCCTGCAGCCGGAGTCCCCGGGGCGACCCGGACGATCCCCGGGCAGCGTCGACTACCGCTTCGCGCGTCGTCGGCTCCTGCACCGCTACCGGGCGGGCGAACTGACGCGGGGCGATGTCTGCGACGCGCAGATCGAGCTCATGCGGATCGCGCTGAACTGCTCGCAGGGTTCGACCGCGGCGTGCCCGGTCTGCGGCGAGCGCACCCTGCGCGTGGTCCGGTTCGTCTTCGGCCCGAAGCTCCCACCGGGCGGCCGGCCCGTCGCCACCCGCGCCGAGCTGCGCAAGCTGGCGACCGGCGCCGCGGGCAGGCGCTGCTACACCGTCGAGGTGTGCACGTCGTGCCGGTGGAACCACCTGCTGCAGGTCGCACCGCTGTCGGGGGCCGACAGCCGCGGCTGACCTCCACGACTGACGCGTCGCTCAGCGTCGCTGGGACGCGGCGGCCGCGACGGACCAGAATGTTTCGATGGCCGAACGACGTCGCAGCATCTTCTGGCGTCTTCGTCGCCTGGGGTACGTCGTGCTCGTGCTCGCGGTCGTGGCCGTCGGTGGGCTGTGGATGGCCCTGAACACGATCGACCTACCTCCCGCGAAGCGGTCGGCCGAGACGACCTTCGTCTGCGACATCGAGGTCGGCGACGGCCAGTGCGACTTCCAGAACGCCATGGCGCACCTCTCCGCCGCCGAGGACCGGGTGAACGTCGACTATGACGACCTGCCGCCGGTCCTGGTGCAGGCCGTGCTGGCCGGCGAGGACCGCAAGTTCTTCGACCACAGCGGCATCGATCCCGTCGGCATCGGGCGTGCCTTCTACCAGTCCGTGCTGGGCGACAGCGCGTCGCAGCAGGGTGGCTCGACCATCACCCAGCAGTACGTGAAGCTGACCTACCTCACCTCGGAGCGCTCGATGGAGCGCAAGCTGCGTGAGGCGGTCCTGGCGGTGAAGCTCGAGGGCGAGCTCGACAAGCGCGACATCCTCACCCGCTACCTGAACGAGATCTACTTCGGCCGCGGTGCCTACGGCGTCGAGGCGGCGAGCCGCACCTACTTCGGCATCGGCGTCGAGAACCTCCAGCTGCACCAGGCCGCCTACCTGGCCGGCCTGATCCGGTCGCCGAACCGGGCGGACCCGACCCAGGACCCGGACGAGGCATCGCGTCGCCGTCGCACCGTGCTCGCCGGCATGGTCGCCGAGGAGTACATCACCCAGGAGCAGGCCGACGCCGCGGAGTCGGTGCCGTGGGTGTGGGAGCCGACCGCGCTCGACGGCACCCCCCAGATCATGACGGTGCTGCCGAAGGCTGCCGAGAAGACCGACCTGGGTGTCGTCGAGGACGCCGAACACGGCTCGGAGTACTGGATCGACCTGGTCCGCCGTCAGCTCCGCGAGCGCTTCGGTGCGGGCGCCGAGACCCAGGGTCTGCGGGTCTACACCACCTACGACCCGGTGATGCAGGCCCAGGCCTACGACGCCGTCACCAGCAACCTGGACCGTGAGGACGGCCCCTCGGGCTCGCTGGTCGCGGTCGACGACGCGGGCCGCGTCCGTGCCATGGTCGGCGGCACCGACTTCGCCAACAACAAGGTGAACCTCGCACTCGGCAAGCAGGGTGGCGGCTCGGGCCGCCAGCCCGGCTCGACCTTCAAGCCCTTCGCCCTCGCTGCGTTCGTCGAGGACGGCTACTCGACGGAGTCGCTCTACAAGTCCCCGCCGACCACGCAGTTCCCCGGCGTCTACACCGAACCGGGCAAGCTCTGGTCGCCGCGGAACTTCAAGAAGGCCGACCAGGGCGTGCTGACCGTCGAGGAGGCGACCTGGAAGTCGTCGAACACCGTCTACGCCGGGATGGTGAACCTGATCACGCCGCAGCGCCTGGCCGAGATGGCGACCCGGCTGGGCGTCGAGGCCGAGCTGCGTCCGGACTACGCGCTGGTGCTCGGCACGAACGAGGTGTCGGTGCTCGACATGGCGTCGGCCTACTCGACCTTCGCGGACCGCGGGAAGCACACCGAGCCGTACTTCATCCGGCGGGTCGAGAACGCCGATGGCGAGGTGCTCTTCGACGCCTCGACCGAGGTGAAGCCCGACCAGGTCATCAGCGAACCGGTCGCCGACACCGTGAACTCGGTGCTGAGCGGCGTGCTCATCAAGGGCACCGGGGCGAGCGCGAACATCGGCCGCGTGGCCGCCGGCAAGACCGGGACGACCACCGACTCCAAGGACGCCTGGTTCGTCGGGTACACCTGCACCCTGACCGCCGCGGTGTGGATGGGACACGAGCAGCCCCAGGCCATGGAGGAGTTCAAGGGCGAGGAGGTCTCCGGCGGCACGTGGCCGGCGCGGATCTGGCACGACTTCATGGACGAGGCCACCGAGGACGACGAGACCGACTGCGAGTTCCCCGCGACCGACGTCGGCGAGCGGCTGGTGAACGAGAACCTCGAGTGGGCGCGCACCACGACCACGGTGCCGTCGCGCCGATCGACGACCACGACCGCTCCCGACGCGGACACGTCGTCCTCGGTGCCGCGTTCGTCGACGACGACCACCGCCGCACCACGGTCGACGACCACGACGACCGCCGCGCCGCCGGCCACGACGACGACGGCCGCGCCGCCCACCTCGGCACCTCCGGTCGCCCCGCAGACCGGTGGCACCCAAGGCCCCTGACCGGTCGGAGCGCACGCTCGGACGGGACGGTCGCCGGCTGGGTCGCCCCTCGGTGGGCGGGTGATCCAGCCCCTTGGCACGGCCCCGGCGCTGCCGTAGTGTCGGTGGCGACGGCCGGCAGCTACAGGGCGCTGGACCTGACAAGGAGGCCAGAGATGGCTGCAGCGACTCGTACCACCGTTCCCATGGTGAGCCACCGCAAGGTCCGCTCGGGTGACGATCCACTGGTCATGGTCACCGCGTACGACGCGCCCGGGGCCCGCATCGCGGACGAGGCGGGCGTCGACCTGATCCTCGTCGGCGACTCGCGTCGCGATGGTCGTGCTCGGCTACGACGACACCCTGCAGGTGACCATCGACGACATCGCGCACCACACCGCCGCGGTCGCCCGGGCCAAGCCCTCTGCGCTGATCGTCGGCGACCTGCCGTGGATGAGCTACCACGTGTCGGTCGAGGACACGGTCCGCAACGCCGCCCAGTTGATCCGAGCGGGCGCCCAGTCGGTGAAGCTCGAGGGCGGGTCCGCAAGCGGGTGCCGATGATCGAGGCGCTCGTCGACGCCGAGATCCCCGTCATGGGCCACCTGGGCCTGACGCCGCAGTCGGTGCACGCCATGGGCGGCTTCAAGGTCCAGGGTCGTGACTCCCAGGCCGCGCTGCAGCTCGTCGCCGACGCCAAGGCGCTGCAGCACGCCGGGTGCTTCGCGATCGTGCTCGAGGGTGTGCCCGACCAGGTCGCCCGCATGGTCACCGATGCCCTCGACGTACCCACCATCGGCATCGGCGCCGGCGTGCACTGCGACGGCCAGGTCCTGGTGTTCCACGACGTGCTCGGCATCGAGGACCGCGTCGCCCCGAAGTTCGTGCGCCGCTACGCCTCGCTCAAGGAGGACGCCGTCGCCGCGATCTCGAGCTACGCAGCAGACGTCCGCTCCGGTGCGTTCCCCGGAGCCGACGAGAGCTACCACCTGAGCAGCGACCAGGCCGAAGCGCTCTCGCTCTACGGGTCCCCTTCCAGCTGACCCGTCTGCCGGGCGCGATCGCTCGCAGCGGACCGCTGCGGGCGGCGCACTGTCACAGGCCGTCGGCAGACTGTCGCCAGACCTCGAACCAGCTCGACCGCCGTGTCGAGTGCCCGGCCCGTCTGGTGGCCGACCCCGGTGCCGCGACTACACTCGTGCGGTCGTGCTGCCGGGGTCGAATCATCCGATCGATCCGGGCGCGGCCACAGCAACACCCTGTCCTGCAGATCGCAGGACCCTGACGGCCGAAGGGCCGAGGTCCAAAGGGAGGTATTCCACGTGATCACTCGCGTGTACGAGTTGATGATCATCATCGACCAGGACGTCGACGATGCAACCGGCAAGGCCGTCATCGCACGTGCCAAGGAGATGCTCGAGGCCGACGGTGGCACCGTTCCCACGGTCGACCACTGGGGTCGTCGCCGCTTCGCCTACACGATCAACCACAAGAACGAGGGCGTCTACACCGTCCTCGAGATCGTGACCGAGGCACCGAACCTCGACGAGGTCGACCGGTACCTCCGACTCGCGGACGAGGTCGTCCGCCACAAGCTGATCCGCCTGCCGGATGCCGAGGCTGCACGCCGCGGACTCCTCAGCGAGGCGGGCTGAGCCCGTAGGAGGACCCAATGGCCAACGGAAACACAGTCGAACTGATCGGGAACGTCACACGTGATCCCGAGCTGCGCTTCACCCCGAGCGGTGCCGCCGTGGCGAACTTCGGCCTCGCGGTGAACCGTCGCTGGATGAACCGCAAGACCAACGAGTGGGAAGAGGACGTGTCCTTCTTCGACGTCGTGTGCTGGCGCGAGCTCGCCGAGAACTGCACCGAGTCCCTCACCAAGGGCACCCGCGTGATGGTCTCCGGCCGCCTCGACCAGCGTTCCTGGGACACCCAGGAGGGCGAGAAGCGTTCGAAGGTCGAGGTCGTCGCCGACGAGATCGGCCCCAGCCTGCGGTGGGCAACCGCGCAGGTCACCAAGACAGAGCGCCGCGAGGGCGGCGGAGGCGGCGGGTTCGAGTCCGCCCCACTCCCGCAGGAACCCCCTGCCGGCGGGTACAACGATGATGAGGAGCCGTTCTGATGGCAAAGCCGCAGATGAAGCGTGGCCCGAAGGGCAAGGGCAAGGACGCTGGACGCAAGTTCAAGAAGAAGATCTCGATCCTCAACTCCGAGAACGTGGAGTACGTGGATTGGAAGGACGTCAACCTGCTGCGCAGGTTCGTGTCCGACCGTGCCAAGATGCGCGCCCGTCGGGTGACCGGCAACGACGTGCAGCAGCAGCGCGAGATCGCCCGTGCGATCAAGAACGCCCGTGAGATGGCGCTGATCCCCTACGCGAACCGCGTCACCACCCAGCGCGGCGGCCGTGGTGGCCGTGGCGACCGCGACGGCGACGACCGTGGTCGTCGCGAGCGTCCGGACCGCAACGAGGCGTCGTCCGACACCTCGTCCGAGGCTCCCGCCGAGGCGACCACCGAGTTCGCCGAGATCGACACCGCTGCAGTGGGCACCGAGACCACCGGGGGTGAGCAGTGAGCGCAGTGAAGGTCATCCTCCGCTCCGACGTGTCGGGGCTCGGCAAGCGCGGCGACCTCGTCGAGGTCTCCAAGGGCTACGTGCGCAACTTCCTCGAGCCCCGCGGTCTGGCGATCGCGGCGACCGAGGGTGCGCTCCAGCAGGCCGAGGCGATGCGTCGCTCCCGTGACGTCAAGGATGCGCGTGATCGCGACTCCGCGACGCAGATCGCGACGGTCCTCGTCCCCAAGAAGATCGAGATCCAGGCGAAGGTCGGCGGCAACGGCCGTCTCTTCGGTTCGGTCACGACCACCGAGATCGTCGAGGCCGTGCTGGCGCAGACCGGCATCGAGCTCGACCGCAAGGACGTGCACCTCGACGAGCACATCAAGGAGCTCGGCGAGCACCAGGCCACCGCTCGCCTGCATGCCGACGTGCAGTTCCCGATCTCGCTCGAGGTGGTCGCCGCCGACTGAGTCGGTCGCCCCACGAGCCATCGTGTCCTCGAGCGCTGCCGGTCCGCCGGTGGCGCTCGAGTCGTTTTGGTGGGACCGCGCGGCTGTGGTCGTGCGGCTGTCCACACTGTCCCTGCAGTTGTGCACAGTGGGGGCGATCGATCCCCGGGGTTGTCCACAGAGGATCCCCGGAGATTCCCGAGTTGTTCCTCTATCGATTCACAGGCGTTCCCGCTGAGGATGGTCACCGATGTCCGAACCCCCCTCCACCGGCGATTCGTCGCGACTCAGAGTCCCACCGCAGAGCATCGAGGCAGAGGAGTCCCTGCTGGGGGCGATGCTCCTGAGCGAGCAGGCCATCTCGGCGGTCACCAACGTCGTGACCGCCGAGGACTTCTACAAGCCGGCGCACCGCCACATCTTCGACGCCATCCAGACGCTCTACGCGTCGGGCGAGGGCGTCGACCCCGTCACCGTCGCCGATGAGCTCGGCCGCGCCGAGGTGCTCGACTCGATCGGCGGGTCGGCCCGGCTGGTCACCCTGCAGGCCCGCACCCCGGCGATCACCAACGCACTGCACTACGCCAAGATCGTCGAGGAGAAGGCGCTCCTGCGGAAGCTCATCACGACCGCGAACGACGTCGCTGACCTGGGCTACTCGCCGCTCGACGACATCGAGAAGACGATCGACTCCGCCGAGGCGATGATGTTCGCCGTCGCGCAGCGTCGCAACACCGACTCGATGGCTGCGCTCGCCCCGTTGCTCGACGCCAGCCTCGAACAGCTCGAGGCGCTCTACGAGCGCGGCGACGCCATCACCGGCACACCGACGGGTTACACCGACCTCGACACCCAGCTCGCCGGCCTGCAGCCGGGCGCGCTGATCGTCGTCGGTGCGAGACCGGCCATGGGCAAGTGCCTGGCGTGGGACTCGCCGATCATCGATCCCCAGACCGGTCAGATCCGTACCATCGCCGAGCTGCACCGAGAGGGCGTCGCCGGTGTGTCGCACCCGGTGTTCTCCCTCGGTGACGACCTCCGGTTGGCGACCTCGGTCCCGTCGGACCACATCGACGACGGCATCAAGCCGGTGTTCCGCGTCACGACCGCGCTCGGCAAGACGGTGCGCTGCACGCTCACGCATCCGTTCCGGACCGTCGACGGGTGGCACCCGCTCGGAGAGCTCTCGGTCGGCGACCGAATCGCCGTTCCCCGCGAGCTGCCCGTGTTCGGTTCCGACCCGCTCCCGGAGCACGAGGTCTCGTTGCTCGGCCTGCTGCTCGGCGACGGCACCCTGACCGTCGGCGACCACCGCTACGGCTCGATCCGGTTCACCAACCAGAACCCGGAGATCGTCGCAGAGGCCGCTCGCTGCGCCGAGCTGCTGGGCTGCGCGCTCAACGCATCGGGCCGGCCGGGCGAGTACCGGTTCAGCGCGGGGCGTGGCTGCGCGCCACGCACCAGCGGCGTGCTCGAGCTGGTCCGCCGGCACGGCCTCGCCGGTACGAACTCGTACTCGAAGCACGTGCCCCAGGCGATCATGACCCTGCCCGAGGAGCAGGTCGCGCTGTTCCTGAACCGACTGTTCGCCACCGACGGCTGGGCGTCGACGTCTGCGACAGGGTGCAACCAGATCGGTTACGCGTCGGTGTCGGAGGATCTGGCGCGGTCGGTGCAACACCTCCTTTTGCGCTTCGGTGTGGTGGCGTCGCTTCGCCGCAAGACGGTGGCATACGCGGGCGAGCGTCGGTGGTGTTGGCAGCTCATCGTCACCCACCGCGAGTCGATCATCAGCTTCGCCGATCGGATCGGCATCCTCGGCAAGCAGGCGGCGCTCGAGGGTGTCGTCGCGTCCGTGCGCTCGAAGCGCAGCCTCCATCCCGGCAACGACACCGTGCCCCGCTCGGCCTGGGACGTGCTCGCCGCGGCGAAGGGATCGACGTCGTGGGCGTCGCTCGCCGCAGCAGCGGGCAGGCCGTCGACGAACCTGCACGTCGGTCAGCGCGACATCGGCCGGGGTCGTCTGGGGACGTTCGCCGCTGGTCTCGACGAGCTGGGCCACGACTCCTCGGCGGTCTCGACACTCGCTCGTTCCGACGTGTGGTGGGACACGATCGTCGACATCACCTTCGACGGGCTCGATCAGGTGTACGACCTGACCGTGCCGGGGGACCACAACTTCGTCGCCGCCGACATGTTCGTGCACAACACCGCGCTGTCGCTGGGCATCGCGTCGCACGCCGCGGTGCGCGAGCAGCGACCGGTGCTGTTCTTCTCCTTGGAGATGGGCCATCTCGAGCTCACCCAGCGACTCATCGCGGCCGAGGCTCGCATCGAGGCGACCAAGCTCCGCACCGGACGCCTGACCGACGCCGACTGGACCAAGATCACCAAGGCCATGGGCCGCCTGGGCGAGGGACAGCTCTGGATCGACGACAACCCCGCGTTGACCGTCACCGAGATCCGCTCCAAGGCCCGGCGTCTCCAGGACCGTCTCGACCAGCCGTTGGGCCTCATCGTCATTGACTACCTGCAGCTCATGTCCGGCAGGGGTTCCGCCGAGAGCCGCCAGGTCGAGGTCGCCGAGATCTCCCGTGGTCTCAAGGTGCTCGCCCGCGAGCTGCAGTGCCCGGTGATGGCGCTGTCGCAGCTGTCACGCAGCCTCGAGCAGCGCGCCGACAAGCGCCCGATGCTCGCCGACCTGCGTGAGTCGGGCTGCCTGACCGCCGAGACCCGCGTGCTGCGCGCCGACACCAACGTCGAGGTGACCCTGGGCGAGCTCATGGCCTCGGGCGAGCGCGACGTGCCCGTGTGGTCGCTGGCCGACGACTGGTCGATGGTGCCGGCCACGATGACGCACGCCTTCCCCAGCGGCAGGAAAGAGGCCTTCGAGCTGGTCATGGCCTCGGGCCGTCGTGTCACCGCGACGGCCAACCACCCGTTCCGCACACTCGGTGGGTGGCGTCGTCTCGACGAGCTCGCCCCGGGCAGCCGGATCGCGACGCCGTGTGCGGTGGCCGCACCCGAGGTGCTGACCCGGGTCGAACCCTCAGTGCTCGACGCACTCGTCGATGCCTCGCTCGACGCCGGGGCGGTCGACCCGCAGGTGTTCTCGTTGCCCGACGACCAGCTCGGCACCGTGCTCGCAGGACTGTTCGGGCGGATCGGTTCGCTCGGCGTGGGTGAGCTGCGCGGCCGACCGAACGTCCGGGTCACCGCGACGAGCACCAAGCGCCGACTCATCGACGACCTGCAGCTGCTGCTGTTGCGAGTCGGGGTGCTGTCACGCATCACCGACGTCGGCCCGAACCGGTCGCGTTGGCGGCTGTGGGTGCACGGCGTCGAGCAGCAGCGGCGGTTCCTCACCCAGGTCGGCATCGCCGGCGAACGCGGTCGTGCCGTGCCCGAGGCGATCGCCGCGCTCGAGGGGATCGAGGGCAACCCGAACGTCGACACGATCCCCGGAGAGGTCCGCGACCTGGTCGTCGACGAGCTGGCTCGGGCCTCGATGACCCAACGCGGTCTGGCGGCGGCGCTGGGCGAGCAGTACTGCGGCGGGTACCTGCTCGGCACCGAGGCACGACCGCGTGCGTCGAGCCGGGCTCGTCTCGAGCGCATCGCCGAGGCCACCGACTCCAAGGTGCTCTCGGCGCTCGCGAACTCCGACGTGTTCTGGGACGAAGTCCTGAGCATCACGCCGGTCGGCGAGCGCGACGTCTACGACGCGACCGTGCTCGGCACCCACAACTTCGTGGCGAACGGCATCGTCGTGCACAACTCGATCGAGCAGGACGCGGACGTCGTGATGTTCCTGTACCGCGACGAGGTCTACAACCCCGACAGCCCCGACAAGGATACTGCCGAGCTCATCGTCGCGAAGCACCGTGCCGGCCCCACCGGCGTGTGCCGTCTGGTGTTCCTCGACTACTGCACCCTGTTCGCCAACATGGCCAAGGGCGTCTGACCCGCTGGCGCTGGAGCGTCAGCCACGGCTACATCGGTCCTGACGCCTTGCGCTGGTCGGCCTGCCGGCGAGGACGGAATTGAGATACTCTCAATTCTCCGCTGACGAGGGGTGCTGCGATGAAGTTCGGTCTTGCGTTGGCTCACACGCACACCTCGATCTGGGAGGAGGTCGCAGTCCTGGCCGACGAGCTCGGTTTCGAGTCGCTGTGGTGTCCGGACCACCTGGTGTTCCCGGTGGATCTCGCGGGCACCCCCTACCAGGACGGCGGTCCACCTCCCGTTCCGTCGGACACGCCCCTGTACGACTGGCCTGCGTACCTGACGTTCCTCGCCGCCCGGACGAAGCAGATCCGGGTCGGCACCTACGTGTACCTCCTCGGTCTCCGTCACCCGCTCGTCAGCGCCCGGGCGTTCGCGACGACCGACCTGCTCTCGTCGGGTCGTCTCCTCCTCGGGGTGGGCGCCGGGTGGCTGGAGGGGGAGTGGGAGGCGGTCGGCTACGACCCCGCCACACGAGGCGCTCGACTCGACGAGGCGATCGAGGTGCATCGCCGGCTGTGGACCGATGACGTGATCGCCCACGACGGGGAGTTCTGGCAGTGGGGGCCCGTTCGCTTCGATCCGAAGCCGACTCGACCCGGTGGGCCACCGATCCTGGTGGGTGGTGAGTCCGGCCGAGCGTTGCGCCGCGTTGCCGACCTCGGTGACGGATGGATGTCGATGCCCCACGACTCGCCGGAAACGGTCCGTCGGCAGGTCGACCGCCTCGACGCGCTGCTCGGTGAGCGCGGCCGCGACCCGGAGGACTTCGAGATCACGAGCTGCGTGCTGTCGTCTCCGAGCGCCGACGACGTAGAGCGATGGCGTCGAGCTGGGGTGGACCGGCTCGTCGTGAAGCCGTGGTCCAGGACCCGGGACACGCTCGAGGCGATGTCGCGGTTCGCAGACGACCACCTGTAGCTGGACGAGTCCGGTTCCGGTCAGCTCCGACGACCGAGCGACGCGTGCATGATCCGCGCCTGGGAATCCGCCAACGTGTCCAGCGGCACGCCGTCGCGGGCGAACCCGTCGCGCCGCGTGGCCGCCTGGCTGATCATCATCACGAGCGACCCGGCGACTCCGGTGGGATCGCCCTCGTCGACGGCCTCGGCGAGGATCTGGGTGAGTTCGACCAGTGCGTTGAGCAGGACCTTGAAGAAGCGGGGGTCCTCGACCCGAGAGGCGACGACGATCGCCTCGATCAATCCGGGTCGCGGCTCCCAGAAGTCGAAGAACGCGTCGACGAGCAACCGACAGGTGTCCAACTCGCCGCCGCGTTCGACCACGGTCCGAGCCAGCTCGAGCACCTCGTCGAACTCCTCGAGGTGCTTGCTGGCCACCTCGGCCGCAGCCACGGCGATGTCAGGGAAGTAGTGGTAGAAGGTCGACGCGGATGTGTCCGTCGCTGCCGCGATCTCGAGCACGGTGATCGTGCTGTGGTGCGCCGCGAGACAGCGCCGCTCGACCTCTTCGAACAGACGCTGACGGGTCTCCATGCCCTTGCGGCCCGGCACCTTGCCGGTGGCGGTGAGGATCCGGTTGTCCGTCGCTGCGTGCGTCATCGTCTGCATCCTGGGTCGTCCGGCGCTCCGGAACGCATCGACCGGATCGTTGCGGGCCACTGTACCGGCATTGAATTGAGACGGTGTCAGAAATAGTTGACACTCTCTCAATTCTGTTGTTGGCTGGCTCCACCGGCAGCTGGGGACCGCTCTGGGCCGCCGACGACAGGGGGATGGAGTACATGGGGGCACGCACCGAGGCGAAGGCGATGGCGGCCGAGGTCGCCGCTGCACTCGGCGTCGACGAGGTGCGACTGGTCCCTCAGTCGAACGGCGGGTCGCGAGCGGGTTTCAGGGTCGAGACCGCTGCCGACACCCATGCAGCGTTCCTCCGACTCGACGACGGCGAGAGCGGGATGAGCGACACGCACTTCGACCTCCGGCGCGAAGCGCAGATCCTGCGTCGCGTACGCGAGCTCGGCATCCTCGTGCCCGAGGTGCTCGCCACGTTCGACGACCCTCAGGCGACGTTGATGGAGTTCGTTCCGGGATCGGCGCGGGTCGATCCGGCGGAAGTCGACTCCATCGGGGCGGAGTACATGGGCTGGATCGCCGCGATCCACGCCCTCGACCTGTCGGCCGAGATCGGTGCGGGGCATTCGACCACCGACGAGGCGGTCCGGGCGGACCTGACGTGGTGGACCTGTCGAGCCGAGGATTCGAGCGTGATCGACCGGCCCCTCGTGCGTCTGGCTGCGCGTCTGCTCGCCGAGTCGTGCCCGGCAACGGTCGGCGCGCCCAGCCTGGTGCACGGTGACGTCGGGCCCGGCAACTTCCTGGTCCACGAGGGCCGCGTGAGCGCGGTGCTCGACTGGGAGCTCGCACACCTCGGCGACCCGCACGAGGACCTGGCCTGGTTGTGGATGCGCGGAGCGCACACCGAGTTCGGTGACCCCCGCCGCCGGTTCACGGAGTACGAGTCCGCTGCCGGGTGCACCGTCGACGAGTCGCTCGTCGAGTGGCACGTCGCCTTCGTCATGTTCAAGACGGTGATCGCGATCCGCCAGCGTCTGCAGCGCCCGGGCGGCGGACGCCTGGTGCTGACCCAGCACGTCCTGCTGGTGACCTACGAAGCGCTGCTGGGTTCGGCCCTCGCGAAGCTCGCAGGTCGGCCCCTCACGCTCCTGACCGAGGAGCCCGACCCGAGGGTCACCCCTGAACGTCGGCTGGCGGAGCGTCTCTCCGAGCTCGTCGTCCAGCAGGGCAAGGAGTCGACGATCCTGCTGGAGCAGTTCGAGCTCGCCGGCTCCATGCGAGAGTGGGCCACCGACCGCTTCGTGGACCAGCTCCGCAAGGACCTGGGCCTCGGCGTCGACGAGCTCCGCCACGCGATCGACACCGCGCCGACGAACGAGCTCGCGGCGCTGGTCGACGTCATCGCTCGCGACGCGGACCGCTGGTGCTGGGCATCGCCGCCCGCCGTGCGACGCGTCCGGCGAGCCCAGTCCATCGGACTGGGCTCGTGACACACACCGCCGCACTCCGCGGCGCACTTGAGGGGGTACACCACAGATGATGAACAGGAACGATCGACGGGTGCGGTGGCTGACCGCCTGCATCGCGATGGCGATGGGGCTCGTGGTCGCGGCGTGTGGCGGGAGCGACGCCGCCGACACCACCACGACCACTGCGTCCTCGGGCGGATCCGACACCGCCGACTCCGGTGACCCGTTCGCCCCGCGGCCCCTCGACGAGCCGTACACGATCAGGATGACCACACCGGTGCGCATCGAGGTGTTCTCGCAGCCGCTGCTGGCGGACTTCTTCGGAGAGCTCGAGAAGGAGAACATCACGCTCGAGGTGAGCGACACGCCCACCTCGGAGGCGCTCGTCCTGCTGAACGCCGGTGACACCGACGTCCACGTCGGATCCCCGGTCGCAGGGTTCTTCAACGCCGTCAGCCAGGGTCTCGACGTGCGGTGGGCCGCCGCAGCCAACAAGTTCGGCCCGGACTCGCCGACCGGCCTCTACCTCTCCCCTGACCTGTTCGAATCCGACGGTTCCGTCGACCCGGAGAGCCTGAAGGGAGCGAAGATCGCGCTGGGGCCGAGCGGATGGGGGGACCTCGCCGCAGGCTTCTTCTACGACTGGCTCGAGGAGAACGACCTCAGCCCCGACGACATCGAGATCCAGTCCTTCAACGCCGTCGACGCACTGACCCAGCTCCAACAGGGTGAGCTGGACGGGGCGGTGCTCGCCGATCCGGTGTACCAGCAGGCGGTCGAAGGCGGCTTCGGCAAGCTCTTCCTGTCGTACCCGGAGGGGTCCATGTACAACGGCATCTTCGTCGGCCCGAACCTCCGCGACACCAACCGCGAGGCCGGTGAAGCCTTCTTCCGGGCTGTCGGGCGCACCACGCAGACGTACCTCCAGGGCGACTACCACGACGACCCCGACGTGCTCGCAGCTCTGTCCGAGGTGACCGGCGCCCCCGAGGACACGCTGACCAACACCGAGGCGCTGTTCTTCGACCCCACCCTGGCAGTCGACCCGTCGTGGGTCGACCAGGTCCAGAAGGCGTGGATCAGCATCGGTGGCGTGCTCAGCTTCGACGAGCCGATCCCCGTCGACGACTGGGTCGACACCTCGCTGATCGAGCCGCTGTCGCGATGAATCCCTTGACCCGCTCGACGACTCCCACGGCGTCCGCGGCCTCCTGCGAGCGCGCTGTGCGAATCTCTGCACGAGGCGTCGAGCGGGTCTTCGGGGTCGGTCGTGTCGCAGTGCATGCGCTCGGCCCGCTCGACATCGACGTCCGTGACGGCGAGTTCCTCTGCCTCGTCGGACCGTCCGGCTGCGGCAAGTCGACGCTCCTGCGCATCCTCGCCGGCCTGGAACCTCCGAGCGCCGGCGTGGTCCGCATCCTGACCGATGACGGGGGGCCTCCGGACCTGGCCATGGTCTTCCAGGACTACGGCATCTTCCCGTGGAAGACCGTCGAGGCGAACGTCCGGTTCGGACTCGACGTCTCCGGCGTCGATCGCAGGACCGCCAAGGAGCGGACCGCGCACTGGCTGGCGCGGCTGGGTCTCGCAGCGTTCGCCAAGGCGTACCCGGCGACGTTGTCGGGCGGCATGCGCCAGCGGGTGTCGATCGCGCGGGCGCTCGCGACCGACCCGCAGATCCTCCTGATGGACGAGCCGTTCGCGGCGCTGGACGCCCAGCTGCGCACGCTGCTCCAGGAGGAGCTGCTCGCGTTGTGCCAGGAGACGGTCCGCACCGTCATCTTCGTCACGCACTCCCTGGAGGAGGCCCTGCTCCTGGGGGACCGGGTGGCGGTGATGAGCTCGCGGCCCGGCAAGGTGCTCGAGATCGTCGACGTGCCCTTCGAACGACCTCGCACTCCGGAGATCCGCGGTGCCGCAGCGTTCGCCGACCTCCACGAGACCCTGTGGGCACACCTGCGGGCCGAGGTCGAGCAGACGATCGAGTCCGAGAACGAGACCTGAGGAGGACCACGTGACGACAACGACATCCCCGTCGCCCGGTCCGACGCCCGGCCCGTCCGATGGACCGGCGGAACCTGGCAACGGTGCCGTCTACCAGATCGAACCTCCCGCCCGGCTGAAGAACCCGGTGCGCTACGCCCGCCGCCTGCGCTGGACGTACCGCGCGCTGGCGTGGGGCTTCCCCGCGCTCCTGTTGCTGTTGTGGCAGCTGGCCGCCTCGCAGGAGTGGATCGACGCCCGCCTGTTCCCGTCGCCCGCGGCGATCGTCGAGGAGGCCGGCCTGCTGATCGAGGACGGCACGCTGTGGACCCAGATCTGGGTGAGCCTGCAGCGCGTCTGGTGGGGTCTTTTCTGGGGCAGCGTCGCCGGTATCGCGATGGGCTACGTGTGCGGGTCGTTGCGCGCCGTGCGGGCGACGCTGGAGCCGACGCTCTCGGCGTTGTACACGGTGCCGAAGCTGGCGTTGCTGCCGCTGCTGCTCCTGGTGTTCGGCGCGGGTGAGGCCCCCAAGATCATCCTCATCGCCATCACCGTCTTCTTCTTCATGTGGCTGTCGTCGATGGCGGCGGTCACCGACATCTCGCCGGGCTACCGCGAAGCGGCCGATGCGTTCAGGGTGAGCCGGTGGCAGATGATCCGCCACGTCACCGTCCCGGCAACGCTGCCGCAGATCCTCGTGGGCTTGCGCCTGTCCTCCGGAGTGGCCGTCCTGATGATGGTCGGTGCCGAGTTCGCCCAGGGCAACGACGGGATCGGCAAGTTCATCTTCCAGTCGTGGACGTTGTTCCTGGCCGACCGCATGTACGTGGGCATCGTCGCCGTCGCCCTGATGGGCCTGGCGTTCAGCCTTGCGATCGGCGTGCTGACGCGGCTCGTGGTGCGGTGGGCGCCCCGCGACGAGCTACGAGCACGATGACCGCCGTCGACCCACAGCGGCACTCCGCAGGTTCGGTTCCGCAGTTCCCGCCGACGTTCTGGGAGCTCATCGAGGAACGGTCGGCGCTCACCCCCGATGCGCGCATGCTCGTGGATGACATGGGCCGTTCGCTCACCTCCGGCGAGTACGCCGACGCCTGTGTGACGCTGGCTGCCGTTCTCGAGTCGCGCTTCGGTGTGGGTCAGGGCACCGTGGTCACCTGGCAGTTGCCGACGACGCTCGAGGCGGCGGTCCTGATGGGAGCTCTCGCGAAGATCGGGGCAGTGCAGAACCCGGTCATCCCGATGCTGCGTCGCCGTGAGGTCGGGTTCATCACCGAGCAGGTCGGCGCCCAGCTGCTGGTCGTGCCAGGACACTGGCGAGGGTTCGACTTCCCCGCGATGGCCGCGGACATCGCTGCTGACGTGGGGTGCGACGCGCTCGTCGTCGACCACGTCGACGGCGCCCGGGACGAGCTCGGCCTCGCGCTCCCCGGTGTCGATTCCTCGGCACCCGGCCCCGCCGCGGAGCCGCTGCGAGTCGAACGACCGGCTCGACCGGAGAGGACCGTCAGCTGGATCTACTACTCGTCAGGAACGACCGCAGAGCCGAAGGGTGTGCGCCACAGCGATCGCACCGTCATGCACGGCGCAACGGGGATGATCGCAGTGCTCGGCATGGCCGACACCGACGTCTACCCGGTGGCCTTTCCGATCGCGCACATCGGCGGCATGTCGGCGTTGACCGCCCAGCTCATGACCGGCTCGTTGCTCGCGTTCTCCGACGGGTTCCACCCCGAGACGAGCCCCGAGTTCATGTCATCGGTCGACGCCACCCTGCTGGGCTCCGCGATCCCGTTCTTCCGCGCCTACCTGGCGGCGCAGGAACGAGCTGGTGCCGAGCCGCTCTTCCCGCACCTGCGGGCGTGCCTGAACGGCGGTGCACCACGGACGCTCGCGTTGCACCAACGTGTGGCTGCGACCCTCGGCGGGCGCGGCATCCTCAGTGCGTGGGGGCTCACCGAGTTCCCGATCGCCGCGATGGGAGCGTTCTCCGACACCGAGGAGCAGGTCGCGAGCACCGAGGGGCGACCGGTCCCCGGGGTGGTCGCCGTGGCAGTGGGACCTGATGGTGTCGACCTCCCGCCGGGCGAGGAGGGTGAGCTCGTCCTCACCGGTCCCCAGATGTGCCTCGGGTACGTCGACCCGGGACTCGATGCCGAGGCGTTCGATCCGCTCGGGCGTCTCCGCACCGGCGACCTCGGCGTGATCGAACCCACCGGGCACGTACGCATCACCGGGCGCGCCAAGGACGTGATCATCCGCAACGCCGAGAACCTGTCGGCGCTCGAGATGGAGACGGTGCTCGACCAGCATCCGGACGTCGCCGAGGTTGCGGTGATCGGCGTCCCGGACGAGCGGACCGGCGAGCGGGCGTGCGCCGTCATCGTCGCGACACCCGGCCGGTCGGTGCCGACCCTCGACGACGTTGCCGCGCACTTCCGGGAGCTGGGAGTGCCGAACCAGAAGATCCCCGAGCAGATCGCCGTCGTCGACGAGCTGCCCCGGAACTCGCTCGGCAAGATCCTCAAGCGCGAGTTGCGCGACCAGCACCTGCAGACGGAGGCGCGACCATGACGGACCTGTCGAGCTGGGGACTGGGCACCGACGACGACACGTTCCACGAGCGGACCGACGATCCGTGGTGGACCGAGACGGTGTGGTTCGCCTGGATGGTTCCCGAGCGCGATCTGCTCGGCTACTTCTACCCGGTCTTCCGGCCCAACATCGGAGTGCAGTTCGGCGGCGTGCTCATCGTCGACGGCTCTGGCGAGCTGCCGTGGGAGCTCCCGGTGTTCGCCTGGGACTGGCATCAGCAGATCCCCGATGCCCTCGACCTGCGCGATGCCCGACTCGCGAACGGGATGACGCTGCGGTGCGTCGATCCGGGCCGTACCTACGAGCTCGGTTTCGATCACAGGGACGTCCAGCTGCAGCTCCGCTACGAGGCGCTGTTCCAGCCGCTGATCTCGCGGAGCGACCCGCCCTTCACGACGGGACACATCGACCAACCCGGTCGTGTCACCGGCGCGATGGTCCTGCACGGCGAAGAGATCGCGGTCGACTGCTTCGCGATGCGAGACCGTGCCTGGGGCCCGCGGCGTGACGGTCGGCAGCAGAAGGTCGGCTATGCGTATGCCACGGCGTCGTCGGAGAGCGGGCTGCTGGCGATCTCCATCGACCGCGGGGAGGGCAACCGGGTGATCAACGGGTACCTCATGCGCGACGGTCAGTGGTCGAGGCTGGCCGACGGGAACCGGTCGGTCGTGCGAGACGATGCCGGACGCCCGGCCGAGATCCACATCGACGCCATCGACGCCGACGGACGCGAGGTCCAAGCCAGGGGTGTCGTCACCAGCAGGCAGGTCTTCACCGCGTACCCGTCGATGTTCTGCTGGAACTCGCTGGTCCGCTGGACGCTGGACGGACAGGTGTGTTGGGGAGAGGATCAGGACGTCTGGCACCCACGCAAGTGGAGGGCGTTCCACCAGGGCCTGCGCTCCGGCGCGGGTCGCTGACGGGGGCCGCTCACCGAACCCCCATCCGGGCGATCCAACCGGGTTCAGTCGCGTTGCAGACGCGAGGCGGCGCGTGCCGCGGTGCCGGCGACCATCTTCGGCGACAGCTGGCGCAGCTGCTCACGTCGTGGCCGAAGCGGCAGCTCGACGGCAGCGCCGCTGCGGAGCGCGGATCGGAACGCGGCCAGCAACTCCATGTCGATGAGCGCCCGTCCCGGTGTGTAGAGCGGATCGGTGCAGTGGAGGACCGCTGAGCGCATGCCGTCGAGCACCGTCGCGATCGCGATGCGTTCGTCGTCGAGGTCGTGCGCGGCGTACGGGTTGCGCCACGTGACCTGACCGCCGGGCACGGCGAGGCGCAGCTCGCCGAGGCGACCGTCGCACTCGATCCGTTCGATCGTCGAGGTCCACGGTGGACCCGACGACGAGGTCACCTCGAGGGTGTCGCCCCGGAACGCCCCCGAGGTCCCTTCGAGACGGGTGCCGATCGAGCCGGCATCGGGCAGGCCGTCGCCGGAGCGGTGCCGTAGCAGGGCACCGTCACCGTGGACCACGGTGCACACGCTCGTCGCGGCCCCCCGGTCGAGCGGAGAGTCCGCAGCGGTCGCGAGCACCGGTCGACGTTCGCCCACCAGGTGGGTCCGGAGCGCGGCGAGCGTGTGGTAGTCGTAGAGGAACCCGTCGTTGTCGGCCTGGTGCACCGCGCCGAGGAACCCCTGGTCGATCACGAGCCGGCGGAGCCGTTCGGTCGGCATGAAGGGCGTCTGCTCGCACACGCCGACGAGCAGCCCCGACTCCTCGATGCACGCGAGGGTCGATCGTCCGATCAGCGGGTCCCAGCAGAACGGCGTCTCGATCAGGAGCGGCACGCCCAGGCCGACCAGGGGTGGCACCGCCGTGTCGACGGCGCCGGGTGCGACCGCGACGACCAGCAGCTCCGGGGCCTGCTCCGCGACGAGCGACGCGGCGTCGGCGAACGGCCGCTCCCCGGTCGCGGCGGCGACCTCGTCGAGGGCCCGGGTGGGACCGCCGACCGCGCCGACGACCTCGTAGCGGTCCTCGAGTGCTCGCAGGACCGGCAGGTGGAACGACGTCATGCGTGGGCCGGCTCCGACCAGGCCGACCCGGAGGCGCGAGGGTCGCGGATGCCGCGGTGCGGTGACCTTCGGTGTCGGCGCGTCGCCGCGGCCGAACCCGCTGCGGCCCGACTCGTTGCGGCCCAGCTCGCCGCGGATGTGCGCAGCGGTCCGCAGCGCGAGCGCGACGATCATCAGCGTCGGGTTCATGTAGCCGCTCGTCGGGAACACCGAGCCGCCGGCGACGTACAGCCCACGCACCCCGTGCACCTGGCAGTCGGCGTCGACCACGCCGTGGCGCGGGTCCGACGACATGCGGGTGCTGCCCATCGGGTGGGCCATGTCGTGGATGCTCTCCCGCCACGCATCGGCGCCCAGGTCGCGCCACGGCACCGGATCCGGCGGCGTGTACCCGAGCCGTGCGGTCTCGCGGTCGAACAGCTCCGCGGCGCGCAGCAGCGTGCGGAACTCGTCGTCGTGGGCCCGCCAGTGCACCTCGGCGCGCGGCATCCCGAGCCCGTCGACGGCGCTCCCCAGGGTGATCCTGCTGGCAGGGTCCGAGACCTGCTCCACGACGCAGCAGAAGTCGACTCGCTCGGCGGGGATGAGCGACGGACGGTGGCGGACGTAGCGGTCGTACGTCGCGCCGGCCAGACGATCCGGCCGCATGCCGACCCTGGCGACGGCCCGTACGGCGTCGAGGTCCGAGCGGTCCTGGGCCAGCCGGCGCACGGCCGAACGCAGCTCTGCCGCAGCGGCGTCACGGTCGCCGTACTCGACGACGTGGATCGAGGCGTTGAGGAGGCCTTCTCGCCGTTGCAGCTCAGGGCTGAGGCGAGCGCCGATGGAGTACACGTGACGGGCGCCGGCGTGGTCGATCCACCGGAGTCCCATCCGGCGGCGCAGTGCGGCGTCCCCGTGGCCGTCGAAGCTCGAGATCACGGCGAGCGGGTGGTCGGTCAGGTACCTGCCGACGGTGTCGTGGCGGTTGCCCACACCCTCGGGCCGTGCGCTGCGCGACGCCAGCAGCAGCCGTGCGTTGTCGATGCCCCCGCAGCACAGCACGACGTGACCCGCGACGATCCGTGCCCGTCGACCCTGCAACGTGGCGACCTCGACGCCGGTGACACGCTCGCCGTCCTCGGTCGTGGCCACCTCGGTGACCGAGCCGTGGGTCAGGACCCGGATGGCCTGCGACGCACGGAAGGTCGCCAGGTGCGCTTCGCCGAAGTGCACCGGCCGGGGCGCGCCCGCGTGCTGCAGGGCACCGATGTGCGCGGCGTCGTCGGGACCCTGCGCGGCCGAGGACCGTACGGCCTCGGCGGCCGCCGGGTCGTGCAGGCTGAACTGGTAGACGAGGGGCTGCAGCAGCTGCGGATCCCACGGGCGGGTGGGGTCACCCGCGAGCTCGTCGGCGGCAGCGCCCCGGAAGCGGCCCGGGCCCAGGCCGAGCAGCACTGCGGCGTGGTCGAGGTGGGGACGAAGGTCGTCGGTCGAGATCGGCCAGCCGCTGAAGGGCACCCACGGGCGGCTCGCCAGGTCCATCTCGTCGAAGACGCCGCAACGGCCCGTCCACAACGACGACGTGCCGCCGATGCCCCGGGCGCGGGTCACGTCCTGAGGGGCTCGGGCCAACCCGGTGCTCACGATCTCGCTGAGGTCGTCGACCGCGGCATCCGGCGTCTCGCCGCCGCTCTCGACGAGCACGACGTCGATCCCCGCGTCGAGGAGCTGCAGGGCGACCGCGATGCCGGCCGGGCCGGCGCCGACGACGCAGACCGACGCCTCGATCACCGTCCCGTCGGGGACGTCGTGCAGGTCTTCGACGGTCATGGTTCGTCCTCGGGGTGCTGGTCAGGGCGGAGGAGTCAGCGATGGCCCGGAGCACCCATGAGGTGCGTGACGGACGTGCCCCTCCCTGCGCGCCCGTACGACTGCAGCCACAAGCATACGGCACCTCGTTGGATTCGAGACGGGACGAGTGGGGGGAGGGAGCGCTTCCGGCGACCGATATCGTGCAACCCATCAGCTCGCTCGTCACCAAGACCGTCGCCAAGTTCCGTGGTGGAGGCGCGGCCGCCGAGTCCGTCTGGGGCCTGTCCATCGAGTCCGTCACGATGGTCGGCACCATCTTGTCCTTCACGTTCCTCGGGCGTTCCCTCGGCCCCGACGGCTACGGCGGGTACGCCGCCCTCTACGCGATCGTCGGGCCGCTCGTGACGCTGGCGGCGTCGGGTGTCACGTTGTCGCTGCTCCAGCACGTCGTGCGTGACCGCGAGGGCCTCGAGGTCACCGCCCGCTCGTGTCTCACGCTGTCGCTCGTGCTCGGCGGGCTGCTGACCGTCGTCGGTTACGTCGCGGCGACGTTCATCGTCGAGGGCGTCGCGCCGGTCGCGATGATCGCGATCCTCGCGACCGAGTTCGTGACCATGCCGCTGGTGCACCTCTGCGCCACGACGGTCCAGGCGCAGTCCGGCTTCGCGGCGTCCGCGCCGTTCCGACTCGTCGTGCTCGGCGCCAGGATCGTCGTGCTCACCGCGCTGTTCCTCACGTCGACGCTGTCGATCATGTCGCTCGGACTGACGATGCTCGCGGTGTCCGGTCTCGCCGGCGTGGCGTTCCTGGTGGTCGTCGGGCGACGCTACGACTTCGCGTTCCGTCCCGGTCCCGTGCACTGGCACCACATGAAGTCGAACCTGGCGTACTCCGGGGGCATCTCCGCCGACGCACTCGGCAACGAGGGCGACAAGCTGGTGCTCGCCGCGAACGGCCTGGTCGTCGAGACCGGTCTGTACGCCGCCGCCTACCGGATCGTGCAGTTCGGCCTGCTGCCCGTCGGCAGCGTGATCCAGGCGACCCACGCGCGGTTCCTGCAGCACGACGAGGGCGTGCGCCGCCAGCACCTGGACCGGGCGCTGCGCTACGCGTCGCTCGGAGCGGTCTACGGCGTCGTGTTCGCGATCGGCATCTCGCTGGTCGCACCGCTGCTGCCGGTCGTGCTCGGCGACGAGTTCGAGGAGTCCGTGACGATCGTGCGGTGGCTGTCGCCGATCGTGCTGCTGCGGGCGGTGGGCAGCTGTTCGATCAACGGGCTCATGGGCCTGTCCAAGGTGACGCTGCGGACGATCCTGCTCGCCATCAACGCCGCGATGGCGATGGTCCTCTACATCGTGTTGATCCCCCGCTACGGCTGGGAGGGCGCCGCGATCGGCACGCTCGTCGGCGAGGTCCTGTCGGTGGTGATGACCTGGACCGCGCTGGTGGTGTGCCAGCGAGCCGCCGACCGCGACCTAGCGGTGGTCGATGACGATGCCGACCGCCCCGAGCATGCGGCCGATGCCGCGGAGGAGCTCTGACGCGGCGAACCGCCACCAGGGCGAGCCTCCGCGAGCCAGGCGGGTGAACGGGCCGAGCACGGCGCGCAGGCACTGCCGGGCACCACTGACGAACATGCGGACCCGCGACGCCCTGCCGTTCTCGATCGACGTGACGGACTCGGTGTTGCCGAACCAGAACCGTCGGCGGAGCTGGTAGCGGAGCGTCGCCCGAGCCGCCGTGAGCTCCTCGCGCACGATCGCGTGCGACGCGAAGCGGCGGTCGATGCCCGCTCGGTCGAGGTCGTGCAGGAACTTGGCATCCTCACCGCCGGCACGCCCGAGCCGTTCGTCGTAGCTGACACCGTGCCGTGCGACGAACTCGGTCGACAGCAGGAGGTTCTTCACGTGGCCCTCGACCGTGCGCTCGCCGTCGACGCCGGTGGTGAGCTCGTCGAGGAACGGCTCGTCGACGAGCCACGCCGGCGCTCCGGGAGGAGCGAGCTCGTCGCAGGCCCCGCAGACCGCGTCGGCACCGGTGCGTCGACGGACTGCGACGAGCTGCGACAGCCAGTCGACCGCCGGGATGCAGTCGTCGTCGGTGCAGGCGACCCAGGGCGCCATCGCCGCGCCCGCCTCGAGCGTCGTGTTCCGGGCGACCGAGATGTTGCCCGAGCCGGTGACCCGGTAGTCGAGTCCGAGCTCGAATGCACCTGCACGAGATTCGGCGGTCGCTCGGGCCGACGCATCGGGGTCGTCGTCGACGACGACCACTCCGACGACCGCGACCGAGGCGGCGTCGTCGGCGCACTCCACGAGTCGGTCCAGCAGGCGGCCCAGCGCGTCGGGCCGACGATGGGTGCAGATGACCACCGCGAGCGCGTCGCGATCGGTTGCGTCAGCGCTCATGCGTCGACGCGGTCGCGCTGCTCGCGACGCAGCGCGCGTCGTTCCCGGAGGAACAGGCGGACGAACTCGGGGTCGTCGACCAGGTAGCGGCGCGCCATGCGACGGGGCTCGCTCAACAGGCGGTGCACCCACTCGAGTCCCGCGGTCTGCATCCACTTCGGGGCGCGGCGAGCGAGTCCCAGGTAGAAGTCGGGCGACGCGCCGAGCAGCAGCACGTGCGGGCTGCGACGCCCGTCCCACCGCTCGCGCAGCCGAGAGGCGAGCAGGTGGTGCTTCGGCATCGAGACGCAGATGAACAGGAAGTGCGCGTCGCTCGAGGTGCAGGCGGCGTCGAGCTCGTCGACCACGGCGGTCACGGCCGCCTCGTCGGTGACCTCGAAGAACGGCGGCACGATCACCGTCGCCGCCGGATGCTCCGCGAGGAGGCGGTCGGCGACGTCCTGGCTGGATGCCAGCACGACGGTCGGGACGCCGTCGCGGGCGAGCGACGGCCACAACTCGGCGAACAGGTCGCTGCCGGCGAGCCGTCGGGCGAGCGGACGACCGAGGTGACGGCTCGCCCACACGATCGGCATCCCGTCGGGCAGCATCAGCGTGGCGTGGCGCGCGACGTCGGCCTCGACCGGGTGGTGCTCGTAGCGGACCAGGTGGTCGACGTTCGGGGTGACGGTGCACCGCCACGTCTGGCTCGGCCCGTCCTCGGCGCGCAGCAGTGCGACGAGGTCGCCGATCTCGACGTCGGTGACGAAGTCGCAGTCGAAGAGGTGTCGTGTCGGTGGCTGCATCGGTGTCGGCGGAGTCGTGATGATCCGAGGCTACCGGCGTCCTCGCGACGTCCGACCGCTCGGCGCCGATACCGTCAAGGGGACATGAGCGAGGAGACGAGGGTGTCGCCCGACGACGATGGAACTGCTCGAGGGCCGCGCCCGGAGGTGTCGGTCGTCGTCCCGACGCGCAACCGTGCCGCGCTGCTCGACCGCCTGCTCGGTCGACTCGTGACCCTCGACGGCGACGTGCGCTACGAGATCGTGGTCGTCGACGAGGGGTCGAGCGACACCACGCCGGAGCTGCTCGAGCGCTACGCCGCCGAACACGGCGTGCGGGTGTTGCGCCACGACCCACCCCGCGGGCTCTCCGGTGCTCGCAATGCCGGCTTCGAGGCATCGACCGCGCAGTACGTCGCCTGGATCGACGACGACGACCTCACCGCGCCGGACCGGCTGGCCCGCCAGTTCGTCGCGCTGCGCGACGGTGCGCTGCGCTGGTCGTGTGCCGGGCGGGTCGACATCGACGACCAGCTCCGCGTGATCGGCCATGTGCGCTGTCCGTCGGAGCGCCCGCTGCTGCCGGTGCTGCTCCGGTCGAACGTCCTGCCCTCCGCCGGCCAGGGCCTCCTGGTCGAGCGGGCGCTGGCCGAGCAGGTGGGACCGTACGACGAGTCGCTCGACTCCGCGGAGGACTGGGACTACGTGCTGCGACTGGCCGCCGTCACCGACGGGCACATGCTCGACGAACCGCTGGTCGGCTACCGCACCGGTTTCGAGTCGATGAGCACCGACACCGCTCGCATGGAGCGCGCGATCCGCGTCGTGACCGAACGGCACGCGGCGTCGTACGCCCGCGAGGACACCACCCCCGACTGGGCGGCGATCCACCAGAGCCTCCTCAGCGCAGACCTGCTCGCGGGACGTCGACCGGCGGTGTCGAGGGCGCTCAAGGCCTTCCGCTGCGGGCCGTCGCCGGCCGCGGCGCGGCGCTGCGTGCTGGTCGCCCTGGCGCCACGTTGGTTCGCCGAGCGTTCCCGACGTCGGCGCCGCGCCCAGGTGCCCCACGACTGGTTGGTGCAGGCCCAGGGATGGCTGTCCGGCTACGAACGTCTGCCAGACACTGCGCCGAGCGGGGCGACCGCAGCGGCGACGGGTGAGAGGTCCGCGTCGACGGGAGGGGATCAGCGATGACCGATGCAGTGGTGCGCGACGAGGTCGACGACTGGCTCGTCGCGGTCGATCGACTGCTCGGCGGCGACGCCGACCCCGAGCTCGTCGAGCTCGTCGCACGGGGCTACGTCGTCGCGCTCGGGGACGGCACGCTCGCACGTCGCTGCTCCCACGACCGCCTCGAACGGCTGGGCCGCCTTCTGGTGCTCCAGGCGCAGATCGACGTCGACCCACCGGCGCTGCACACCGTGATCGCCAACCACCAGTCGGGCGGTCACCCCGAGATCATCGACCGTGCCGCCGAGCAGCTCGGTCCATTGCTGCGCGAGCTCGTCGGTGGGCCGTCGGTCGAGAAGAACGCCGTGTTGATGGTCGTCCTGCTGCGTCATGCGGCAGCGCTCGGCGTGGACCAGGCCGACGTGACCCGGTTGCACCTCGCGACCGTGGCGGCGTTCACCCCGGGGGACCTCTCGCTGCCCTACAGCTGCGCGTTCACCCACCTCTACGACCGCAACCGGGACGACATCGCGGCGGTGCTGAGAGATCCTGCGCGGCGTGACGAGTTCGTGGCCGGCCTGTCCGACGTGCATCGTCTGGTGGCCGAGTGGCTCACCGGCGAACCGCTCGATCCCACCGGCGACGATCCCACCGCCGCCGATCACACTGCGGAGGAGGCCGGTGCCCGGCGTTCGCTGCGAGTGCGACGACTCGGAGGGTCCGGGGCATCGCACACCCCGGACGACGGGACCGCTGCGCTCAAGGACGCGGTCAGGGCCCGTCGTGCGACGCTGCCCCAGGGCAACCCGTCCCGGTCGTCGGCCGCGGAGCGACTCGAGGACCGCAAGTGGATGGCCGTGCACGGCGCGGCGTCCATGGCCGCTCGGACGTTGCACCTGCCGCGGACCAGGCTGCCGCGCTCGACCGCCCCGGGTGGCGGTGTGCGTCTCGGGGCAGCTGCGCGGCTATCGAGCGGCGCACCAGACGTGGGAGCGTTCGCTGCTCGCCGCGGCGGACTGCGACCTGTACGTGCACACCTGGTCCAACGTCGGCCGCTCCAGCGCCGAGGGCTTCCGCTCGACCCTGCCCTTCGCCGGCGCGGGGTTCAGCGACGCGTACCGCAGCGTCGCGCTGGCGGTCGGCTTCGACGAGGTGAAGGACCGCTACCCGACGTTGTTCGCCCGACTCGAGCGCAGCGAGCACGTCGACGCCGCCGAGCTGTCCGCGTTCTACGGCACCGACCACGTCGTCGTCGACGACGACCGCACCGAGGCCTTCGACGACTGGAGCAACCAGGACAAGATGCACTGGAAGATCCAGGCGGCCCACGAGCTGGTGACGAACAGCGGGCAGGAGTACGACCTGATCGTCCGGGTGCGGCCCGACAAGCCGATCGTGTTCACCGCGTTCGCGTGGCGCGACCTGCTCGAGGTGTGCACCCGTTCGGCGACGATCCTCGCGGATGGTCCGAGCGGCGTGCACTACGCCAAGCTCGTCATCGGCGACCAGTTCGCCATCGGGTCACCCGAGGCGATGGCGATCTACTCGCGGACCTACTCCCTCTACCCGGAGTTGGCCGCCGCCGGGCTGTACCAGTGCCCCGAGGAGCTGTCCGGGCACTCGTCGCTGGCACAGGTGTGCTGGGTGCACGGCATCGATGTGCGTCGCGCCCCGATGAAGTTCGGTTCGCTGCAGGAGGTCAGCCCGCTCGGCGAGGCCGAGGTGCTCGAGTGCATCGAGGCGGACGCCGCCGGGCGCATGGACACCTCCGACGGTGCGCTGTTCGAGCGCGGCGCGCGCCGACCTCGCCTGACCCGCCCCGCCTGAACCCGCCCGCCTGAACCCGCCCGGCCCGACCTGATCGGCCGGGCCGGTGCGTCCGGATGATCAGTCGGTGATCGACAGTGCCGGGTCCAGGTGCAGGCCCATGGAGTCCTCGAGCATCTCCTTGAGCTCGGTGCTGTTGCGCTTGATGTTGATCGAGTCGCAGCTCTTGAACGGGTTCGAGGGCGCGTAGTCGTTGATGACGATGCGCTTGCCGTGGGGGAGTCCGAACACGATCGAGTCGTAGCGCATGCCGATGCGCTCGAGCTGCTCGATCGTGACGTCGCGGAACTCCTCCTTGCGAGCGGTGGTGATCACCAGGTGCACCTTGCCGGTCTCGTGCAGCCGGTTGAGCACCGCGACGTTGTCGTCGATGCCGTCGGTCGTGCCCCAGCCCGGCCGGGTGAACTGGCCCGAGTTCATGACCAGCACGCCGTCGAGGTCGACGAACAGCGTCGAGAACTGGTTGCGGTAGGCCTGCCACTCCTTGACCGTGCCCCAGTCGAGGTAGTCCTCGACGGTGCGCGACGTGAACGCCGTGCCGTCCAGGATCATCCCGAAGATGATTCCCGAGACGTACAGCTCGGCAGCGGTGCCGTCGTAGCGGTCGTAGTACTCGAGGTACTGAGCGGCGTCGGCGAAGGAGTAGCCGCCGACGCAGAACCGGCTGCTGATGATCTGCTTCTCGACGATGTTGATGATGAGGCCGTCGGCGTTGACCTCGTAGTAGCTCTTGCTGCGTGCGTTGACCCGCTCCAGGTCGTGCAGGTCGAAGCCCGCCACGCAGTTGGTGTCGTCGGGGGTGTCGCGGAAGAAGTTGTCGGAGTCCTTCACGTAGATCGGACCGGTCACGCCACCCTGGCGGATGCCCGCGGCGAGGCTCTCCGGCTGGGAGCTGGTGCGCTCCTTCAGCAGCACGAAGTCGGTGCGGTCGAGCAGCCCCAGCGATTCGAGCTGCGGCGAGAGCGCGTTCACCAGCTGGAAGCGCTCGTCGTGCTCCTCGAGCCCGATGAAGCAGATCCGCTCCACGTTGGTCAGGTCGAGTCCTTTGATCGCCTCGATGACCATCATGTCGCCGAGCGGGTGGGTCAAGGACCACTTGGGGTTCAGGTTGGGGAAGCGGCTGGAATGGCCCGCGATGGGCAGCAGTAGCGTCGTCATGGTGCGGTGGTCGCTCCTGGTTGTCAGTGTCGAGTGGGAGAGGGTTCGAGCGGGTGGGTCGAGCGCGAGAGCGACTGCAGGATGAAGTCGTGCACGTCCGGCCCGGTGGCGTAGGGAGCGATGCGCAGCAACGTGAGCTCGGTCATGAAGCCTAGGTAGTCCGCGTGCCATCCCAACCCTGCGAAGGGTTGCTGCAGCCGGTCGTCGAGCGCGCCCATGACCTGGCGGTAGCGCAGACGGTCGACCTCGGTCTCGGTCATCAGGGCGGACCAGTGGAAGCGGGTGTCCTGTCGGAGCTTCGCGAGGTCGATCAGCGGCGACTCGACGAAGCTGTCGAGGAAGTCGATGAGGGCGATCGCGCTCGAGTCGCTGGCGATCATGATGTTCGACATCGTCAGGTCCCCGTGGCACGGACCGATCGGCAGCTCCATGGCGCCGAAGTCGTTCGCCTGTGCTCGGAGCCGGATCAGGTGGGGCCGGTAGTGCTCGGACCACGGCGTGGGCGCGAGCGAGGACTCGATCGACTCGAGCTTGGCGACGACCGGGTCGATCGACAGCGTCGTCATGGTCGAGCGGTCGAGCTCGTCCTGCACGAAGCCCACGATGTGCTCGGCGACCCGCTCGATGTCGGTGATCGACGACCGGTCGAAGAACTCCGGAGCGCTCTGGAAGTAGACGTACTCCATCGTCGCCTCGTAGGAGTCGGCGTCGGTGTTCTCGTCGAGGATCGCGGGCACCCGGACGTACGGCAGGCAGCTCGTCCGCCGGGCCTCGCGCTGCTTGTCGATCTGGAGGCGCAGCCGGTCGGTCTGGAGTCCGGCCGCCGACTTCACCACGACCGCTCCCCGGTGGGTCTCGACGACCGACACCGTGCATCCGGAGTTGCCGCGGATCGAGAGCCGTCGGTCTCGGGCGCGTGGTGAAGGTACTGACATGTCATCCCTGGAGTGATCCGACGATCCGGGCGCGGAGCCCGTCCGGCCCCGGCGCGAGGGGCTGCGCGATGGAGGTGATGGTATCGGCGTGGTCGCCGAAACCGACGCTGCGGAACGCCTGCAACAGCGGGGATCGCGGGCATTCGGTACCCATCGCAATTGTTGTCGTCATCGAACCGTCACGACCTGATCTGCGGTTCGGCCTGACAAATCCGCTGCTTCGAGGGGTAGGATGTAGGTCTCCCGCTCCCGAACGTCACGGAATCGTCACATGACCTCCAGAACTCGCCGAAGTACCACCCTGCGCCGCGCTGCTGTCGCGGGGGCCGCCGTGCTGCTCCTCGCCGGTTGCGCCGCCACGCCGACCGAGCAGTCCGAGGGCGCCGCCGACGACACCACCAAGCCGATCGCCAAGCCCCCGGCACTCGGGACGGGAGGTGTGAAGGCGCCGACCACCTCGGCTCCTCCGGTGACCGAGCCGCCACCCGGCAAGCCGTCGCTTCCGTCCGACACGACCGTGCCGCCGATGACCTCGGTTCCCCCCGTGACGTCGGTGCCGCCGGCGGGTGGTTCGTCGGGGTTGTGGGTGAATCGTGGGTTGATCCCGGGTGATGGGTCGGCGTTCTCGTCGGCTCGTGTGGGTCCGGCGATGTATCAGCCGGTGCCGACGTCTGATGCGGCGGCGTTCCGTGTGAATTGTTCGTTCTCGCACATGCGTTTCGATGATCCGTTGGTGATGCCGGGGCGTCCTGGTGCGACGCATCTGCACATCTTCTTCGGGAACTCGGCGGTGGATGCGTTCTCGACGCCTGAGTCGGTGCGGACGACGGGTTCGTCGACGTGCACGGGTGGGACGGCGAACCGGACGGCGTATTGGGCGCCGGCGGTGATCGATACTGCGACGGGTGCTCCGGTGATGTCGCAGGCGAACGCGACGGATCGTGAGAACTTCCTGCAGGTGTATTACAAGAGCGGGTACGACGGTGTGTTGCCGCGGACGATCAACAACTTCCCGGTGGGGTTGCGGATGATCGCGGGTTCGGCGTCGTCGACGTCGCCGCAGGATCGTCGTGTGGCCTATGCGTGCAACGGTCCGGGTGGGCCGGCTGTGTATCCGCAGGCGTCGTTCCCGCGGTGTGCGCCGGGTCAGTTGTTCATCATGAGCGTTGATTTTCCGCAGTGTTGGGATGGTGTGAACCTGGATTCTCCGGATCACAAGTCGCACATGGCCTATGGGGCGGGTTGGCCTGACAAGGGTTGTCCGTCGTCGCATCCGGTGCCGTTGGCGAGCATCACGCAGAACTTCCGGTATCGGGTGCCTGCGGGTGGGATGGCGACGTGGCGGCTCTCGAGTGACATGTACGAGGGTCCTGCGGGGTATTCGGGGCATGCGGACTGGATGAACGGTTGGGATCAGTCGGTGTTCCAGAAGGTCGTGGACAACTGCTATCGCCAGGGTCGTGATTGTCAGATGAACCTGTTGGGTGACGGCACCGCCCTCTACTGACCCCGAACCCGGATGCGCCGACTGGATCTGATCGACCCGTGAGGACGGGTCGATCAGACCCAGGGTCGGATCCGGGTGGGGTCTTGGTAGGCTCGGTCCCTCGGACGGGGCCACTGAGAGGGAGCAGGAGCCATTGAACGTGCACGGCATCGCTGACGGTGCGCGCCGTCGTCTCGCAGACTCGGAGCATCCTGGCTCCGTCGCCGCTCGGCTGCGTCAACGCCGCTGGAACCAGGTGCTCGAGCGCTTCCCCGACCTGGGTGAGATGCGGGTCCTGGACCTGGGCGGCACGGTCGAGCACTGGCAGCACTGCCCGGTGAGGCCCGCCTCGCTGACGGTGCTCAACCTGTTCGCGCAGGAGTCGTCGTCGGACTCGGTCGTCGTCGCGGTCGGAGATGCGTGCAGCCCTCCGCCGTCGATCGAGTCGGAGACCTTCGACCTCGTGTACTCGAACTCGGTGCTCGAGCACGTCGGCGGTCACCAGCGCCGTGCGGAGATGGCCGACGTGGTCACCAGACTCGGTGACCGGCACTGGGTGCAGACGCCGAACCGGTACTTCCCGATCGAGCCGCACTGGCTGTTCCCGATGTTCCAGTACCTGCCGGTGGGTGCCCGCGCCTGGATCACCGAGCGGTGGCCGCTGGGGTACTACCGAGGACAGGGTCGCCAGGCCGTCGAGGAGGTCCTGAGCACCGAACTGATCGGGCCGAAGGAGATGCGCTTCCTCTTCCCGGATTCGACGGTGCTGGCCGAGCGCGTCCTGGGGTGCCCGAAGTCGCTCATCGCGATCGGCTGAACGTCACCCGACCAGCTGGTCGATGAGCTGGGCGGCGGTGCGGGCCGGCCGCTGGGCACCGGCCCACTCCAGCGCCCGTGCGCCGTCCGCGACGGTGACGCGTCCGACCGCTTCGACGATCTCTGCGGGGTCATCCGCGACGAACCACGGACCCGCCGGGTCGACCGCCTCGGCCAGGGCGGCGGGAACGATGGCCGGAACCCCGCGCTCGGCCGCCTCGAGCATCTTGACGCTCACCCCGGTGCTCACCCCGAGCCGCGGGACGACGATCGCGGTGAGCCCGTCGTAGAAGGTGTCGACGTCGTCGACCCACCCTGCGGTGGCGACCCGTGGATGCTCCGAGAAGACCTCGGTCCCGGTGCCGCCGAGCACGAACTCGGCGTGGCTGCCGACGGCGCCGAGCTCCTCGTCGACCGGCCCGAGCAGGACGTCCAGGGCCTCGGCGTTCGGAGGCCAGGTCGCCTTCCCGATGAAGCCGATCCGGACCGCTGCGCCGTTCGGGTGGTTCGAGGCGTCGGCGACGGGGCGCAGCGGCAACAGGAGCGGTTCCGCGGCGACCCCCCACTCGTCGAGCAGGTGGGCGTCGGTGCGCGAGAGCGTGAGCACGCGCTCGGGTGTCGCGAGCAGCCGACGCTCGAGTCGGCGGAGCCGGGGCACCTCGCCGAGTGCTCGGAGCGGACGCGGAGCGTGCTGCTCGGCGATGACGGTGTCGACGTTGTGGGCGATGTGCACCCGGATGTCGACGCCGGCGGCGGCCGTCAACAACATCGGCGGCCACTGACTGGTGATCACCGCCCGGCCCTCGGCGGCGCGTCGCAGTCCGTCCTTCGCCCGGTCCCAGCCGTCGAAGGCGGAGAACTTGCTGGCGAGGTACGGCTGGGTGCTGGTCACCATGGAGCGACCGACCCGGAGCAGCGCCGAGCGGTCGTTGCGGATCTCGAGCGGCAGCGATCCGGCCGAGTGGCCGGTGATCCCGTCGTGGGACCAGGTGCCCTCCGGGCCCGTGACCGCGTAGACCTCGATGTCGACCCCGGCGTCGCGCAACGACCCGATCACGCGGCGGTCGATCCAGCCGCCGCCGCCGAGGTGCTCCTCGCCGGGCGGATACGTCGTGACGAACAGGACGGGGGGCGTGCTCACCGGCGCGGTGTCCTCGAAGAGCTGATCGAGCAGCGCCGCCTCGGTGTCGGCGTCGTGCATGGCGAGGACCCGCTCCCGGCCCACCCGTCCGAGTGCGTCGAGCTCGGCCGTGGGTGTCGGCCAACGCGGCGCGCAGCGCGTCGACCAGCGCATCGGACGAGCCCGCGGGCACGACCCAACCGCACGACGCGTCGACGAGCTCGGGGACACCGGCGATCGACGACGTGATCACCGGCCGCCCGAGCGCGAGGGCCTCCATGATCGCGACCGGCAGGCCCTCGGCGAAGCTGGGGAGCACCAGCAGGCGTGAGGCCGTGACGAGCTCGCGGACTTCGGCGTTCGAGAGCCAGCCAGTGATCGTGACCGAGTCGCCGATGCCGTGCAGAGCGATGCGCGACTCGAGCTCGTCGCGCAAGCGGGCCCTCACCGGCGAGCACGAGACGTACGGGGACCCCGTCGGCGATCAGCTCGGCGACGGCGTCGAGCAGGAGGAGCTGGCCCTTCTGCTCGGCGAGCCGACCGACGCACGCGATCTGGCAGGTGTCGCTCACCGGCGCCGGCTCGGACCCGATGAACGAGGCGTCGAGCCCACATCGGACCACCTGGATCCTGGGCCAGTCCCTCACCTCGGCCCAGCGCATCAGCTGGCTCCGCCCGAAGCTGCTGATGGCGACGACGAACTGCGCCGCTCGGATCTTCTCGGTGAGGTGCAGCGCCTCGGGGCGGTCGAACTCCTCGGGTCCGTGCACCGTGAAGCTGAACGGGGCACCGCCCAGGCGCTCCGCCAGCATGGCGACCAACGGGGCGTTCGTCCCGAAGTGCGAGTGCACGTGGTCGATGCGGTCGCGTCGGCACCACCGGGCGATGACGCACGCCTCGGCGACGTAGACCAGGTGCACGAGCAGCCCACGTTGACTGCGGCGACCGATCGCCACCGACTCCTTCACGGCGCTCCACAGCGCAGCGGGACGACGGCCGAAGGTCCTCAGCAGCGCGCTGAGCAGTGTCCACGACGCGCGCCGGCCGAGCACCACACGGGTCCGGTCGAGCTCGGCGTGGTCGTCGCGGTCGACCACCTCTCCGACCCCTGAGCGGATGCTGTAGCGCGTCACCGGTCGACCGAGCGCCTCGAGCGCGGCGATCTCGCGCCGGATGAAGGTCTGGCTCGGCATCGGATACTGGTTCAGCAGGTAGGCGACGCGCATCGGCTCTCAGAGACTCGTGGCCGACGGACGTCGGAACCTGTGGACGTGTTCGTTGTCGAGGTTCGACAGGGTGGCGAGGATGACGGCGACGATACCGACGTAGGGACCGCTCAACATCGGCTCCGCCAGCGACATGACGCAGAACGACGCGACGAAGAGGTAGCCCCAGAGCCCGTAGTCGCGGGTGTCGTCGCGGGTCCGCAGCCTGATCGACCGCCGGACGATGCTGGCGATGATCAGCAACCCGAGCAGCAGGCCGATCGCTCCCACCTCGAGCAACAGCTCCACCACCGCGTTGTGGCTGTGCGCGGCCTCGAATCCGATGAGCCGCCACAGGTGCACCATGAGGCTCGTCGGTTGGTCGGTCCAGACCCCGGCGAAGCCGAAGCCCTGCAGCGGCTGCTCCATGGCGGTCTCGAGCACACCCGACCAGATGATGGTCCGGCCCGAGAACGTGATGTCCTTGTCGTAGAGGGCGAGCAGGACCGGGAGGAGTCGGAAGGCGCTGAGCAGGGCCACGCCGGCGAGACCGGTCGACACCGCTCGCAGCAGCTGCCGGTCCCTGCGGGTCTGCCCGCGGTCGATGGTGAGCGCCCAGAGCCAGACGAACCCCAGTGTCAGCAGTCCACTGCCGGCGGTCGCGGATCGTGTGGCGAGCACCATGCCGATGAGCAGCAGCAGGATGACCCGGCGTCCTCGGACGTGGAGCAACGGCAGCGCCGCGGCGAGGGTGATCACGCCGAAGGTGCCGAGCTGGTTCTTGTGGATGAACATCCCGCGGAAGCCGAGCTGCTCACCCATGCCCTCGCCCAGGTCGGCGACGCGGTAGCTCGGGAGCGCCAGCGAGGTCAGGATGCTCCAGGCGCAGACCCCGATGCAGAAGTACAGGAAGGTCGTGGCCAGCACACGAGGGCGGATGGTGCCGGCGACGAAGAAGGCGATCAGCATCGGCACGAGCTCGTAGCGGGTCAGGTAGGTCGTCGACGCCGGGGAGTTGCTCCACGCGACGCTGATCGCGCACCAGAGCGCGAAGCCCAGGAACGCGAAGCTGATCGGGATGCGCCGCAGCCGGTCGGTCGGCGTCAGTGCCAGGATCACCAGGCCCATGGCGGGGAGCACGGTCGTCGACAGCGAGCCGGGCGGGATGATCAGGGCCTGCAGCGGACCGAGCGCGACCGTCAGGTACGCGACGATGAACCCGGGCGCGGCGATGTCGACGAACAGCGTCCTGCGCGTCGCGGTGTCGGCTGACCGGTCGATCGCCGTGGTCATGTGACCGGCTGGGCGCCGAGCTCGACGAGCGTGTCACCGAGCTCGGTCGCGGAGCCGTCCAGCGTGACCACCCAACGCCCGAGGACGTACGCGGTGCCGTTCTCCGCGGCGACGTGGGCGGCGAGGTCGCGCTGCGCCTCGGTCCCGAACTCGCCGACATCGATCGTCCCGGTGCTCTTCGCCCCGGGGCAACCGGCTGGTCCGACCATGTAGGCGAATCCGAATGCCATGCCCGGTCGTTCGTCGGGCAGCACCCCGACCGAGCAGACGCCGAGGCCGGACGCCGTGATCGTGCTCCACAACTCGGAGTAGCGACGGACCTCGAACGGGGCGTCGAGCTCCGGATCGTCCTCGCCGCCCTCGGTGCTGACGGCGAACGGCTCGTAGGGCCAGCCGCAACCGGCGTCGACCATCTCGTCGGCCATCGTGGGGTTCCACATCATCGCCGAGTGGCCGGCATGGGTCTGCTCGCACTGACCCGTCGACCCTGCCGACGGCTCGGTCGAGGGTCGACGCGGACGACGACGCAGATGACGAATCGGGCGCGTCCGTCGCGGCGTCACCGTCGTCAGCGCACGATGCGAGCACCGACGAGGCCACCACGACGAGCGCTGCCAGGAGGGCTGCAGTTCGGTGCGCCGTCGGGCGCCGCGGTCGCCGACCGTCGGTGCGGATCATCGGGATCAAGGGTACCGGGTCCCTTGCGCGCTCCGACGGCCGCCGGGCCGGTTCCGCCTAGGCTCGTCGGGTGAGTCGACGACACCGGGTCGCGCCCGGAGCCCTCCGCGAGCATCCGACAGCACTCATCGGTGGCCTTCTCGCCGTGGTGCTCCTGCTCGCCGCGTGCGGTGACGACTCCCAGAGCGCCGCCGAACGCTCGACCACGACGCTTCCCGACGAGTTCCGGGCCGAACGGTGCCTCGTCTACGTGCACGGACGCAGCGACGTCGGCGCGCCCCCTGAGCAGCTCGAGGACTACGCGGTCATCTCACCCGACAGCAACGAGTCGTACAGCGGCGGTGGCGGCGTGTGGATCTACGACACCGAGGAGTCGCTGCAGGAGGCGTTGGACATCCTCGTCGACGCCGTCGACCGTGCCGGCTGCGAGTCGGTCGTGTTGCACGGGTTCAGCAACGGCGCGGCGTTCGTGGGTGCGCTCGTGTGCACGGGCGACGACTTCGACGGCAGGTTGGTCGGTGCGGTGATCGACGACCCGGTGCCCGACGACAGCTCGCCGGATTGCGCGCCCGCCGCGGGTGTCGAGCGGGTCGTGTACTGGACCGGTGCGCTCGACGCCGACGCGGCCGCCGGGGAATCGTGTGACGCGCTGGGCTGGACCTGCGCCGGGAGCGACGAGCTGGTCGGGATCGACGAGTACGCCCGGCGACTCGGCGTGCCGGTGACGCCCAGTCCGAACGAGGAGCACGAGCCGTATCGATCGGCGGCCGAACCCGGCCGCTGGCTGACCGCGAGCTGACCCGTCCCGTCGGGGCGCCCGAGTCGGGATCACGCCGCCGCGTACGCCGCCCGGATCAGCGAGTTCGGGGTCGCAGGGTCCCACGTCGGTCGACCATCGCGACGGAAGGATCCTCAAGTTGTCCGCATATAGGTCCGATGGACCATTCGTGCGGACGACGATGCGAACCCGAACCATCACGCAGACCGGGAGGCTCGGTGTGGCCCTGGCCGCGCTCGTGCTGCTCGCTGCGGCCTGCAACCTGACCCCTGCGGCACCACCGCCGGAGTCATCGGTCAAGCCGGAGGTTCCCTCCAAGCCGAACAAGCCGTCCAAGCCGTCCGACACGACCGTGCCGCCGGTGACCTCGGTGCCCCGCCGGTGACGTCGGTGCCGCCGTCGGGTGGTTCGTCGGGGTTGTTCGTGAATCGTGGGTTGATCCCGGGTGATGGGTCGGCGTTCTCGTCGGCTCGTGTGGGTCCGGCGATGTATCAGCCGGTGCCGACTTCTGATGCGGCGGCGTTCCGTGTGAATTGTTCGTTCTCGCACATGCGTTTCGATGATCCGTTGGTGATGCCGGGGCGTCCTGGTGCGACGCATCTGCACATCTTCTTCGGGAACTCGGCGGTGGATGCGTTCTCGACGCCTGAGTCGGTGCGGACGACGGGTTCGTCGACGTGCACGGGTGGGACGGCGAACCGGACGGCGTATTGGGCGCCGGCGGTGATCGATACTGCGACGGGTGCTCCGGTGATGTCGCAGGCGAACGCGACGGATCGTGAGAACTTCCTGCAGGTGTATTACAAGAGCGGGTACGACGGTGTGTTGCCGCGGACGATCAACAACTTCCCGGTGGGGTTGCGGATGATCGCTGGTTCGGCGTCGTCGACGTCGCCGCAGGATCGTCGTGTGGCCTATGCGTGCAATGGTCCGGGTGGGCCGGCGGTGTATCCGCAGGCGTCGTTCCCGCGGTGTGCGCCGGGTCAGTTGTTCATCATGAGCGTCGATTTTCCGCAGTGTTGGGATGGTGTGAACCTGGATTCTCCGGATCACAAGTCGCACATGGCCTATGGGGCGGGTTGGCCTGACAAGGGTTGTCCGTCGTCGCATCCGGTGCCGTTGGCGAGCATCACGCAGAACTTCCGGTATCGGGTGCCTGCGGGTGGGATGGCGACGTGGCGGCTCTCGAGTGACATGTACGAGGGTCCTGCGGGGTATTCGGGGCATGCGGACTGGATGAACGGTTGGGATCAGTCGGTGTTCCAGAAGGTCGTGGACAACTGCTATCGCCAGGGTCGTGATTGTCAGATGAACCTGTTGGGTGACGGCACCGCCCTCTACTGACCCCAGCTCCCGGATGCACCGACTCCGTCGGGGCGTCGTCGGGGGTTGAAGTCGGCGTCTCCGCCGGTAGGTTGCACCGGACGTGAGATGACGACCGGAGCACCGAGGAGGAGGGAGATGGGCGAGCAGGGCGCTGAGCCCCTGGACCCATCGGTGGCACCCACGGTGCTGGCGCGCCCCTCGATCCCGTCGCTCGACGGTCTGCGAGCCGTCTCGTTCATGATCGTCTTCCTGGGCCACGCCGGCCTGGGCCACATCGTGCCCGGCGGGTTCGGCGTCACGATCTTCTTCTTCCTGAGCGGCTACCTGATCACGACGCTGATGCGGGTCGAGATCGCCAACACGAGTGCGATCAACTACCGCTTCTTCTACCTGCGTCGCGCCTTCCGCATCCTGCCCAGCTACTACCTGGTCTTCGCGTTGGCGATGTTGGCGACCACCGTCGGGCTCATCGGCGGGCGGGTCACGCTCGGGAGCACGCTCTCGCAGCTCTTCTACTTCAACAACTACTGGCAGATCTTCCACGGATCCGCCGGGCAGCCGGCCGGGACGGGGGTGTACTGGTCCCTCGCCGTCGAGGAGCACTTCTACCTGATCTTCCCGGTGGTGTTCGTCGCGATCGTCGGTCGCTGGTCGCGGGGCGCCACCCAGGCGAAGGTGATCGCGGTGCTCTGCGGCGCAGTCCTGCTGTGGCGGTGCGTGTTGTTCTTCGGTCTCCACGTGAGCGTCGAGCGGATCTACTACGCCACGGACACGCGGATCGACTCGATCCTCTTCGGCTGTGCGCTGGCGGTGTTCTGCAACCCCGTGCTGGACCGGCCGGTCCGGGTCCGATGGCTGAGGTGGGCGGTGCCGCTGGCTGCTGTGGTGCTCGCCGTCACGTTCGTCGTCCGTTCGGACGCCTTCAGGGAGACGTTGAGGTACTCGCTGCAGGGCCTCGCACTCGTCCCGATCTTCATCCTGGTCATCACCCAGGCGAACCACCCGACCCTGCGGTGGCTCAACCACCCGGCGGTGAAGTGGGCCGGTCGCATGACCTACGGCGCCTACCTGTGGCACTACATCGTGATCGACGCGGTCGAGCGGAACCTCTCGCTGCCGTTGCCCGCGGCGATGCTGCTGGCGCTCGTCGTCACCTTCGTGCTCGCCGAGATCCTGGATCGCCTCGTCGATCGGCCGATGGCGAAGATGCGCGCTCGCTACCGCAGCTGAGGAAGCTGCGGGGAGCTCGAATCCGCCCGAGGGATCGGGGGGTTTGGCCGCTAGCCTCGGAGTGCGATCGACGACCGGTCGGGTCGCGACCCACGGGCAGCTCGGTTGCCGCGGAAACGGAGAGTGATGGAGCTCGCGTTCTTGACCCATGCGGTCCGGCGCTACTTCTGGATCGTGATACTCGGTGCGGTGCTGGGAGCGCTGCCCGGACTGCTGTCCTCGCTGACCTCGGAAGAGCTGTACGAGTCCCGTGCCGTGCTGCTCATGGCACCGCCCACGCAGGTGCGGAGCACGGCGGGCGGCAACTACCAGGGCGACCCCGACCGCTACGTGGCGGGTGAGATGAGCGTGCTCGAGTCGCTGTCGGACCGTGTGGCCGACTCCCTCGGCGCCGACTCCGCAGCCGACCTGGGAGCGACGGTCACCTTCGAACAACAGCCGCTCACCGACGTCGTCGTCGTCGTCGCCCAGGCCGCATCACCTGAGCTCGCCCGAGACGTCGCCGACGGGTACACCGACCAGTACTTCGAAGTCCTCCGGGCCCAGCTCAAGGACACGCAGGCACCTGCGCTGGAAGAGGTCGTGACCGAGATCGAGGCCGTGCAGGGCGAGCTCCGCGCGGTCGACGCAGAGATCGAGTCAGCGCTCGCCGAGTTCCGGCGGACGAACTCGGGTGCCACGGTGCTCCCCACGATCGAGCAGCTCGCACCCGGGCTCGCGTCCGAGAAGGCGGCGCTCATCTCCCGCTACGACGAGTTGGAGGCGACCCGCAGCGAGCTGGCGTCCGGGCTCCGGGTCGCCAGTCGCGTCGTTCGTGAGGCCGACCTGCCGTCCGCGCCGCTCGCGTCGTCGAGCCGCATGCTCGTGCTCGTCGGCGCCGTGGCGGGTGGCTTCCTCGGACTCCTCGCAGCAGTGGTCGTCGCCCGGTTGTCGCGCAGCGTGCTCGACGACGACCAGGCCGAGGAGATCCTCGGGCACGACATCGTCGGCACCATGCCCGACTGGCCCGAGGTCGTCCAGGACCGCAGTCGCCTGCTCGAACCGCCGTCCCCGCAGATCGCGGAGTTCCTCGACGCCCTCGGGGTCCGGGTCGAGGCGGTCGGTCACGGCACGGGGACCGTCACCGCCGTCGTCTGCGGCGTCCGCTCCAACGCAGGGACGACCACGCTCGCCACCTCGCTCGCGCTGCAGCTCGCCTCACCCGAGGTCTCGGTGCTGCTGGTCGACGCGGACCGCCACCATCGTGAGGTCACCTCGCTGCTGGCCGGCCCCGAAGGCCGCGCGGACGTCGAGGTCGTCGACACCACGGTGACGAACCTCCAGTTCGTCACGTTGGCCGGGTTGACCACGCTGGCCTCGGCGCTCAGCGGCGACCGTCGCCCGAACGCAGAGCTGCAGCTCTCGGTCGCGAGCACCTACGCGGACGTCGTCATCGTCGACGGCGGCGCGCTCATGGGGTCCGCCTCCACGGTGCAGCTCACCCGGGCGTGCGACGTCGTGCTGCTGTCGGTCCCGCGGCGCCAGAGCATCCGCGGCCTCGAGACCGTCTCGCACGAGCTGCGGTCCCGCGACCACCTCCTGCCCGTGTGGGTCCCGGTCGACGCCAAGGCGTCGACTCGCTCCGGTGGGTCCTCGGACTCGACCGACGAGGCGTTCGCCGTCGCAACCGACGACGCGGGCTCCGGTCGTCCGGCGAAGACGTCGACCGAGACCTCCTCGGGTGACCGTGCGTCGTCGACGGCCCGGAGCGACGAGGGCCGACGCAGCGGCGGCAACGGATCGCCGCCACGGCCGAAGGCCCGTCAGCGCAGCTGAACGACGGGCGCTGACGCTGCTGCACGCGCCTCAGCGCGTGACCGTGACGACGGCGACCCAGTGCTCGGCGACCGAGGTCCACCGCCCGCGCAGGCGGGTGTCCCCGGGAGCGACGGCGGTGAACGAACCCTCGTCGACCTCGACCCGGACGTCGTGGAAGTCGATCAGCGGGCCACCCATGCCGCTCCACGCCTTGTAGGCGGCCTCCTTCAGGACGAGGACGGCCCGTCCGTCGAGCCGGGCGTCGTCGTCGCGGCGCACCAGTGCCGTCTCGGCGTCGGTCATCGGACCCAGTGGTTCCAGGTCGACACCGAGGGCGAGGATGCCGGGTGCGCTCGACGCGACGGCGACGACGATCGGGCCGGCGTGCGCGAGCGACGCGACCCAGCCCGGCGGGAGGATCGGCGAGCGGTTCGGCGCGGCGGGCATGGCTGCCGTGGAGCCGGTGAGCCGCCGCAGCAGCGCTCGCCCGGTGGCGAACTCGCTGCGGCGCGAGTCGACCGCGCGAGCGACCGCGGCGCGTTCGTCGGGGTGCAGCCGCTCGACGTGTGCGCCATCGACGGGGATCGAACCGGTCGAGACCTCCGCCGGGACGAGCGCGTCGAGGCACGCGCCGATCGCAGCGACAGTGGTGGGGCCAGCAGGGCCGGTGGGACCAGCAGGGCCGGTGGGATCAGCGGCGTGCATCGGGTCGGGCGCGGTCGGGTCAGGTGCCCCTGGACGACCGCACCGCTCGCGTCGCGGCGTGGCCGGCGTCCGCTTCCTCGATCGCGGTGCGGATGTGGCCGGCGAGCACGCGCACCGACGGCTCGAGGACCATCGAGTCGTGGTCACCGGGCACCTCGGTCACCTCGACCCGGTCGCAGTGCGGGCCCCAGCCGTTGTCGTGCTGCAGGAAGCGCCGGTTGATGTCGATCTGACGGTCGGGTCCGAGCACGTGCGCGGTGTTGAGCTTTGGGCGGTAGAGCGTGACCACGCCGTGGTACGGCTGCAGCTGGTAGCGCTCGAGTGCCCGGTAGAACGCGGACTCGATGACCTCGGAGTGCAGGGCGCCCTCGTCGGTGGCCGCCGCGCCCTCGGCGCGACGTCGCTTCTCCTTCTCCCACGCGACCCGGTTGACCGCCCACTCCTTGACGTAACCGACGCCGGATTCACGGAGCTTCTGCCACTGCAGCTGGGCACGGTCGCGCGCGGTGAGCGGCGTCTCGTAGGGCACCGGGGTGTCGAGCATGACGAGCAGAGCGACCTCTTCACCTGCGGCGTGCAGCTGCTGGGCCATCTCGAGCGCCGCGATGCCACCGCCGGAGAAGCCGCCGAGCAGGTAGGGGCCGTGCGGCTGCACCGAGCGGACCTCGTGGAGGTAGTCGGTCGCCATCTCCTCGAACGTCTCGTGCGGGTCGTCGTCACCGAACAGACCCCGCGCCTGCACGCCGTAGAACGGCCGGTCGGCGCCGATCTGGTGAGCGAGGTGTCGTAGGTTCAAGACGTTGCCGAACATGCCGGCGACGAGGAAGAACGGCGTCTCGCTGACTCCGTCACCGGGGTGCATGGGGACCAGGTGCCGGTAGCGCGGGGGCGCCTCGGCGAGGGTGGCGTCGCCATCGCCGCCGCCGTCGCCCTCGGTGGCCGGCATCGCCGCGGCGACCCGGGCCGCGACGGCTTCGATCGTCGGCGCCTCGACCAGCAGCGAGATCGGGAAGTCGACCGAGAACGTGCGCTTCACCTGAGCGAAGAGGCGCACGGCGATGAGGCTGTGGCCGCCCAGGTCGAAGAAGTCGTCGCGCACGCCGATCCGGTCGATGCCGAGCAGGTCCTGCCACATCGTGACGAGCTGCTCCTCGACGTCGTTGCGGGCCTCGAGGTACTCCGAGTCGAGCTGCGGACGGGCGAACACGGCGCTCGACTCCGACGAGCCCGATCCGACCTGCGACGCCGCGATCCGATTGCTCTGGCGGCGCAGGTCGTGCAGGTCGAGCGAGGTCAGGTAGACGACCGGCAGGTCGAGGGCCGAGGTGGCGCGGGCGAAGAGGCGTCGACCCTCGTCCGGCGTGATGCCCTGGGCGAGGTTCTGCTGGAAGGCGAGCTCCGACAGCGAGGACTGACGCTCCCGCTCGTTCCCGGTGTCGAACTCGACCTCGACCGCCAGCGCACGGCGGTTCGACGACAGCTCGAGGGCACCGTCGAGTCGCTTGATCGTGAAGCCGTCGGCGACGACCAGCACACGACCGCTCGGGTCGCAGATCGTCACGTCGAAGGTCGCCAGTCCGGTCGCTTCGGAGCTGCTCGGCCGGGCCGAGACGACCGAGACGACCTGCGCGGGCAGACGGTCGTGGACCGTGATGCGGCGGTAGCTGACGGGCACCCACAGACGATCGCCGGTGTAGCCCTCGACCAGGTCCATCGCGAAGCCGGTGCCCAGGTCGACCAGCGCGGGGTGCAGGCCGACCGATTCCAGGTCGTCGCCGAACTCGTCGTCGAGGTGCAGCCAGGCGATCGCGGTGTCGTCGCCGTACTGGACCCGGTCGACGACGTCCCAGCGCGGTCCGAAGCGCAGGTGGTCCTGCTGGCGGGTCCGCACCGCGGCGCGTCGCGGGCAGGCCGCCGCGATCGTGTCCAGGTCGAGGTCGTCGGGTGCGGTCTGCTCGTAGAGCAGCACCTCGGCCTCGCCGGTGCGACGCCAGCCGGCTGCCCCCGCTGCCGCGCCGCCCTCGGCGGTGGTGCGTTCGACCTCGACGGACTCCGCGACGTCGACGCGGTAGCCGCGCTCGCTCGGCGTGAGGGTGACACGAGCGGTCACCGGGTCCGAGCCGTGCGCGGCGAGGGGACGCAGGAAGGTCAGGTCGCGGAGCTGGAACGCCCGGGTCACCCCGAGCTCCTCGAGCGCTCCGCGCACGAGCTCCGGGTAGGCCGAGCCCGGCAGGAGTGCCTCACCGGCGGCCGTGCGGTGGTCGTCGAAGACCCAGTCACGCTCGGGTTCCCAACGTGCGGTGATGCGGACCGTGCCGTCGACGGTGCGCATCGCGGCCTCGTAGAACGGGTGGGTCGCCTCCCACTGCGAGTCGGTGGTGGACTCCGCGGCGTCGTCTCGGGCCGCCTCCGCGGCCATGCCGACCTCGTTCCAGACGCCCCAGTCGATCGCCATGACGTGGCGGTCGCCGCGGGCCGCCCGCGACTCGGCGAAGGCGTTGAGGAACGCGTTCGCGGCGACGTAGTCGACCTGGCCCATGGGTGCGGTCACGGTGCTGGTCGAGGAGAACACGACGAACAGGTCGAGGGGATCCGAGGCGGTCGCGGTCTCGAGCACGAGGGTGCCGTACAGCTTGGGCGCCAGGACGTCGTCGATCTGCGAGCTGGTCTTGGTGACCATCAGCCCGTCGTCGATGACGCCGGCGGCGTGCACGACCGCGTGCACCGCGCCGAACCTGGCGCGCACCCGGTCGAGCGCGGCGCCGACCGAGGCCGGGTCGGTGACGTCGGCACCGAGCAGCAGCACCTCGGCGCCGGCGGCCTCGAGTGCGCGGACGCGGGCGATGCGCTCCGAGGTCGGGTGTGCCTCGCCGAGGCGTCCGACCAGCTCGTCCCACTGGGAGCGGTCGGGCAGCTCGGTGCGGCTCAGCAGCGCGAGGCGTGCGTTCGAGGAGCGGTGCAGCTCCTCGGCGACGCTCAGTCCGATGCCGCCCAGGCCGCCGGTGATGACCACGACGCCGTCGCGACGCAGGCGAGGCGCGGCGTGTTCCGGCAGCCGCACGTGGCGCACGTCGCGCACGTAGCGACGGTCGCCGCGGATCGCGACGATCTCGTTGCTCGCCGGTTGCAGCAGCTCGGCGAGCACCTCGCCGGCCAGGTCGACCGTCGGACCGTCCGCGAGCAGCCGGACCAGGTCGTCCCGGCTCGTCGGCAGGTCGGCCAGGTCCCAGCGTCGCGACCCGTTGCGCGACGTGCGGCCGTCGAGCGAGCGTCGCAGCTCGTCGGGGTCGAGGTCGAACGTCGACGCGGTGACCTCGTCGAACTCGTGGGGGATCACCTGCACCGGACCCAGCACGGTCGACTGCTCCGGCCACCGCAGCGCGCCACCGCCGGGGGCCGACTGCGCACCCATCGTCGCGACGCTCAGGTGCAGCGGTCGCTGCAGACCGGCGTCGGCCCAGGCACGGGCGAAGTGCACCAGGCTCTGGAAGCCGAGCTCCTGGTTCCGGTGGAAGAAGCTGCTGCCGGGACGGAACGTCCGGTCGTCGGTGGCCAACAGCCCCAGGTGGGCGACACGGTCCGGCGCCCGACCGGTGCGGACCAGGTCGCGCACGAGCTGGTCGTAGCCCATCTCGCCCAGCTCCGGGCTGAGCAGGTACTCCTCGTCGGAGATCGCCCGGTAGGAGTCCCCGCTGCGCAGCACGACCACGCGGTCGCCGCGGGCGCGGAGTCGAGCGACGACGTCGTCGGAGAACCCGATGGCGTCCGCGACGACGAGCCAGTCGATCGACTCGTCGACGGGTTCCTCGTGGTCGCGACTCGACCAGACCGGCTTCCACGCCCAGCGCTCCTCGTCGGGCTCGCGTGTGAGGAACACGTCGTCGTCGCCGGCGGCTGCGGTCTGGGTGCCCGGAGCGATGAAGAAGGTCTGGGTCTGGAACGCGTAGCCGGGCAGGCCGACCCGACGTGGCTCGGCTCCCTCGACCAGGCGGTCGACGTCGAGCGGGCCGCCCGCGGCCCAGATGCGACCGATCGCGGTCAGCAGCGCGGCGTCGTCGTCGACCTGCTCGTCGGGGTGGCGCATCATCGCGATCGCCGCCTGCGAGGCCTTCAGGTCCGGGTGCATGCGCACCAACGACGACAGCGTCCGTCCGGGGCCGACCTCGAGCAGGATGCGGCCGGGGTCCTCGGCGAGCGTGGCGATGCAGTCCGAGAACCTGACGGTGTGGCGAAGGTGGTCGACCCAGTAGCCCGGGTCGGTCGCCTGCTCGGCGGTGATCCACTTCCCGGTGGAGTTCGACACCCAGGGGATCGACGGCGCCTGCAGCTCGATGCCGTCGAGGTACGCCCGGAACTCGTCGAGCACCGGGTCGAGCAACCGGCTGTGGACCGGTGTCGTGACCGGGACGCGCAGCGGTTCGACGCCATCCGCGCGCAGCTCGGCCTCGAGGGTGTCGAGCGCGTCGATCGAGCCGGACACGACGGTCAGCTCCGGGTTGTTCACCACGGCCAGGTCGAGTCCGAGCCGCTCGATCTGCTCGGCGAGGTCCTCGGGCGGCAGCGTGACCGAGACGGCTCCGCCGTCGACGCGGTCCATGAGCTGTCCGCGCAGCACGACCAGGCCGAGGCAGTCGGCGAACGAGATGGTGCCGGCGACGCACGCCGCGGTGTTCTCACCGAGGCTGTGCCCGATCAGGGCGGTCGGGGTCAGGCCACGTTCGATCAGCAGCTGCGCGAGGGCGTACTCCACGATGAAGATCAGCGGGAGCTGGTGCGCCATCAGCGCGAGCTCCGCGGTCGTCTCGTCAGCGGTCGCCCCGAGGGCTGCTGCACCGCTCTCGCCATCGGGCAGCAGCAGGTGGCGCAGGTCGAGGCCGTGCACCTCTCGCAGCAGTCGCAGCCCCTCGTCGACGTGGCTCGCGAAGGTGGGTTCCTCGCGGTGCAGGTCCGCGCCCATGCCGACGTGCTGCGCGCCGCCTCCGGGGAACATGAAGGCGAGCGTGTGCTCGCCCGTCGCCGCGGTGTGGGTCGGGGTGCGGCGAGCGTCGGCCTGCTCGAGCAGGTCTGCGGCCTCGGCGGGTGTCCTCGCCGCGACGACCCGACGTTCCGGGAAGTGGGCGCGACCGACCTGGAGTGTCCACGCGACGTCGGACAGCGCGAGGCTCGGGGTGCTCGCGCAGGTGCGCGGCCAGCCGTGACGCGCCGTCGTCGAGCGCGCCCCGGGAGCGTGCCGAGAGTGTGAGCAGCCGCCAGGTGTCGTCGTCGGAGGACCGGCGCGGTTCGGGTTCCGGTGCCGCTTCGAGCACCGCGAACGCGTTGGTGCCGCCGACGCCGAGGGAGTTCACCCCGGCGCGCCGGGGTGCGTCGCCGTCGTCGGCCGGCCACGGCGTCAGCTCGTCGTTCACCCGGAAGGGGCTCGCGTCGATCTCGAGGTTCGGGTTCGGCGACTCGAAGTTCAGGCTCGGGGGCATCTCGCCGTGGCGGAGCGACAGCGCGACCTTGATCACGCTCGCGACGCCCGCGGCGGTGTCGAGGTGGCCGATGTTGGTCTTGACGCTGCCGATGCGGCAGTAGCCGGGCTCGTCGGGGTCGGCGCCGAAGGCCTGGGTCATCGCGGCGACCTCGATCGGGTCACCCATCGGTGTGCCGGTGCCGTGGCACTCGACGTAGCGGATCGTCTCGGGCTCGACGTCGGCGACGGCGAGCGCCTCGGTGATGCAGGCGGCCTGGCCGTCGACCGACGGAGCGAGGTAGCCCACCTTCTGGTCGCCGTCGTTGTTGACGGCGGTGCCCTTGATCACCGCGTAGATCTGGTCGCCGTCGTCGATGGCGTCGTCGAGGCGGCGCAGCGCGATGACACCGACGCCGCTGCCGAAGACGGTGCCCTGGGACTCGCGGTCGAACGCCCGGCAGTGGCCGTCGGGGGAGAGGACCTCGCCCTCGTGGTACTGGTAGCCCTGCCCGTGGGGGACCTCGATCGTGACGCCGCCCGCCAGGGCCAGGTCGCACTCGCCCGAGAGCAGGTGCTGGACGGCCAGGTGGGTCGCGACGAGCGAGGTGGAGCACGCGGTCTGGACGTTCACCGACGGTCCGCGCAGGTCGAAGATGTAGCTCGCCCGCGTGGAGAGGAAGTCCTTGTCGTTGCCGGTGTGACGCAGCAGGAACGTGCCGACGTCGCGCACCAGGTCGGCGTTCGTCATCAGGTTGCGCATGAAGTAGCTGCCCATGCCGCAGCCCGCGAACACGCCGATCGCTCCCTCGAAGGACTCCGGCACGTGCCCGGCATCCTCGAGCGCCTCCCACGACGCCATCAGGAAGTGGCGGTGCTGGGGATCCATGATCCCCGCCTCCTTGGGCGACAGCCCGAAGAAGTCGGCGTCGAAGTCGTAGACACCGTCGAGGGTCGCCGCGGCGCGCACGTAACCGGGCCGACGCAGGTGCTCCTGGGTCACCCCCGCGGCGAGCAGCTCCTCCTCGGACAGCTCGCGCACGCTCTCGACGCCGTCGGTCAGGTTGCGCCAGTACTGCGTGGCGTCACGTGCCCCGGGCAGGTGGGCTGCCAGCCCAACGATCGCGATGTCGGTGTCGGCCACTGGTGCCTCGTCAGTCCTTCAGCTCGGTTGCCGACGGTGTCGTTCCGTCGGCCGTCATCGTGTTCGTCGTGGGGTGCGATGGGTCGTGTGCGGTCGTGTGCGGTCGTGGGGTCAGCGCCGTGCCCGACGGCGACCCAGGTTCTCGCGCCGGCGTGCCGCGCGGTCGATGCTCGACTGCTTGGTCGCCGCGGCGTGGTCCTCGTCGAGCGACGCGGCGAACGAACGTACCGTCGGGAAGCGGTAGAGCTCGGTCAGGGCGATCGACCGCTCCAGACGTTCCTTGAGCTGACGGTGCATGCGCACGATCAGCAGCGAGTGGCCGCCGATGTCGAAGAAGTTGTCGTCGATCGAGATGCCGGTGCGCCCCAGCGTCTGCTCCCAGACGTCGAGCACCTCTCGCTCGAGGTCGTTGGTGGCGCCGACCGTCGGCGCATCAGCGCTGCGACGACCGAGGACCTCGGCCAGCGACGGCAGTGCATTGCGGTCGATCTTGCCGTTCGGCGTGTGGGGAAGGTCGTCGAGCACGAGCACGTGCGCGGGGATCATGACGTCGGGCAACGTGGCCCGCAGGTGATCCTTCAGCGCGGCGGGCTCGAGTGCGGCACCCTCTGCGGGCGACACGTACGCCATGAGCTGCTGGTCGCCGGGGGTGTCCTCGCGGACCACCGCGACGCACTCGCGCACGCCCGGGGAGCGGCCGAGCTGGGTCTCGATCTCGCCGAGCTCGATCCGGTAGCCGCGGATCTTGACCTGGTGGTCGATGCGTCCGAGGAACTCGAGCTGGGCCGAGCCGTCGTCGAGCTGACGCCAGCGCGCCAGGTCGCCGGTCAGGTACATGCGCTCGTCCGGAACGAAGGGGTTCTCGATGAACCGCTCCGTGGTCAGCTCGGGACGCTCGTGGTAGCCGCGCACGACACCCGCGCCGCCGATCCAGAGCTCGCCGGCGACGCCCGGGGGCACCGGCTGGCGGTTGCGGTCGAGCACGTACATCTGCGTGTTCGCGATCGGCGTACCGATCGGGATCACGTCGAGGGAGCCCTCGAGCTTCCACGTGCTCGACCAGATGGTCGTCTCGGTCGGCCCGTACATGTTGGTGACGTTGCCGCTGCGCGACGCGGCGCGCAGGTCCTCGGCGAGTGCGACCGGGAAGGCCTCGCCGCCGATGAACAGGTGCTCGACCTCGGCCAGCGCGGCGCGTGAGGAGTCCTGGAGCGAGAGCATCCGCGCCATCGACGGGGTGCACTGCAGGTGGGTCACGCCGTGGCGTTCCAGCTGCGCGGCGACCGACTGGTCGAGCGACCCGCCGGGGGCCGGGCTCGACGTGGCTGCGCTGGTGACGCCGGCGTTGCACTCCTGGCGGATGCGGTCGAGCAGCGGGAGGCTGTCGAGCACCTCGTCGGTGTCGATGCCGAAGTCGATCAGGCACGCGACCTCGTTGACGCCGATGCCCTTGAGCGAGTCGACCATCGCGCGGCAGCGCTCGGGGGTGCCGAACAGACCGCTGGTCTCGTAGTAGCGCAGGAAGGCGAACTCGAGCACTGCGTCGAGGTCCTCGGCGCCCAGGTCGCGGAACACGTCGTCGGACAGATCGCCGTCGTTCGGGGTCGAGCCCTCGGGCCGCTGGAAGGCGGGGAAGCTCCACGCGTACTCGCGCAGCAGCGAGAACGACTCGCCGAGGTACGCCTTGAGCGGCTCTCGGACCGCGTCGCGCACCACGTCCTCGTCGTCGCCGACGAAGGTGTGCAGCATCAACGTCACGACGCCGGCGTCCGGGTCGAAGCCCGCCTCGGCGCGAGCCTGGCGGTAGGCGTCGATCTTGGGGGCGAGCTGCTCGACGGACTGTCCGAGCAGGTGGGTCAGGACGTTCGCACCGATCTTGCCGGCCTGGATGTAGGTCTCGGGGTTGCCGGCCGAGGTGATCCACGTCGGCAGCTCCGCCTGGACCGGGCGGGGAAGGGTGGTGACCGCGACCGGGTCGGGGGTCGCGCCCTCGAAGGTGACCGTCTCGCCGCGCCACAGCCGCTGGACCTGCTCGATGCCGTCGAACATGGCCTGCTTGGCCTGCTTGAAGTTCTGCGGGCGCAGCACGAAGTCGTTGGGCTGCCAGCCCGACGCGACCGAGATGCCGACGCGTCCGTTGGAGAGGTTGTCGACGATGCTCCAGGCCTCGGCCACACGGATCGGGTGTTCGAGGGGCATGACGACCGACCCGGCGCGCACCTTCACGTTCGAGGTGATCGCGGCGACCGCGGCGCTGGTGACCGCCGGCTGCGGGTAGAGCCCGCCGAACGCGTGGAAGTGACGTTCCGGGGTCCAGACCGCTTCGAACCCGTGGGTGTCAGCGAACTTCGCGCCCTCGAGCAACAACCGGTACTTGTCACGCCCGGCGCCCTCGGCGGCGTCACCCGAGAAGTAGAAGAGCGAGAAGTCGATCGGCACGTCAGCGTGCGCTTCGACGAAGTCGGCACCCTCGTCGCCGTCGGCGCGGTCGCGGTCGAGGTACACGACCACCGAGAACCCGCGGGTGAGCGTGTAGAGCAGCTCCAGCACCGAGATGTCGAACGACAGGCTGGTCACCGCGAACCAGGTGGCCGGCAGGTCGTGGGGGACGCGCTCGTCCATGCCCACGAAGAAGTTGACGACGTTGCGGTGCTCGACGAGCACACCCTTGGGCAACCCGGTGCTGCCCGAGGTGTAGATGCAGTACGCCAGGTTCGCCGGGTCGACCGACACGCCGGGGCGCGTCGAGGGCCGCTCGGCGATCTGCGCCGCGTCGGTGTCGAGCACGACGACGGTGATGCGGGGGTCGTCGCGCAGCGGCAGGGTGGGAAGCTGCGGTGACTCGGTGACGACGACGGCGCAGCCGCTGTCGCTGATCATGTGCTCGAGGCGGTTGGCGGGGTACACCGGGTCGAGCGGGACGTAGGCGCCGCCGGCCTTGTGCACGGCGACCGCGGCGACGACCAGGTCGATGCCCCGGCTGACGTGCACCCCGACGAGCGAATCCGGGCCGGTGCCCAGCTCGATCAGGTGGTGCGCCAGCCGGTTGGCCCGGGCGTCGAGCTCGGCGTAGGTGACCGACGCGTCCTCGAACACCACGGCGGTGACGTCGGGGGTCAGGTCCGCTCGGGCTTCGATGAGCTCGTGCACTGTCGTCGCGGGCAGTGGCCGCTCGGTGTCGTTCCAGTCGACGAGGACCCGGTGGCGGAGGGTGGGGCCGAGCAGGTCGACCTGCGCGGCCGGCGGGTCACCACCGTCGGCGACCGCGTCGAGCACGGTCGAGATGCACGCGGCGAGCAGCGCGGCGTCGTCGGAGGCGACCAGGGTGTCGTCGTGTCGGATCTCCCAGGCGCCGTCGTGGTGGCACAGCTCGACGACCACGCCGTCGATCGTCGGTGACGGCGCGCCCAGGGCGATCGAGATCGGCAGCAGGCGACCGGCGACCAGGTCGGGGTTGCGGACGGTCTCGGGATGACGTGCGACGAGCTCCTGCGCGAACGGCAGTCGTTCCTTCGCCGCGGCGAGCGCGGTCGAGACATCCGCGCGCACGTCGTCGAGGCGCTCCTCGGCCCGGATGTCGACCTCGAGGGGAACGGCGTCGGCGAGCAGCTGGTGCGCCGCGGCGGTCCTGGCCGACCAGGCGCTGTCGTGCAGCGCGACGTGGAACCGGTCCTTGCCGACCAGGCGTGACAGCACGACCGTGAACGCCGCGACCACGGCGCCCTCGTCGTCGCGCAGCGCGGCGGGCACGTCGAGCGGGAGCACGGCGTGGCGGGTCGCGTGCTGGGCCGTCGGGGTCGATGCCCACGGCAGCTCGACGGGCTCGAGCTGCGACAGCTGACGCAGGTGGGCGCTCTCCTGGCGTGCCAGGACGCCGCCGAGCTCACTCAACGCGTCGGCATCGGCGTCGGTCAACAGCGGCAGCTGCTGCCCCTCGACCAGGCCGAGGCGCGTGACGACCTCCGCGACGCCGAGCTCGGCGCCTCGCAGCGTGGTGAAGCCGGTGAGCGACAGCGTGCCCTCGGCGGTCGCGACGCGCAGGGCGTCGTCGGAGATCTCGACGATCGTGCCGGGAGCGGCGCCGGTCTCGTCGTCGGGGGTGAGCCCGACGGTGGTCACGGCGACCGCGTCGCCACCGGCGAGCAGCTTCGCCACACCGAGCGGGTTCGGGTACGGGCCGAAGGTCAGCGCACGGACCAGCCGGTCGAGCTCGACGGCGGGACGACGCCAGTCGAGCACCGCCATCGCGTCCGGGCGGTCGTGACGGCTGTAGGTGCGGTGCGGTGCGGCGGGATCCTGCGGTGTGGCCTGCAGCGTGCCCGCCGCCAGGTCGTCGACGAGCACGCCGAAGGACTCGATCGCCGCCTCGAAGTTGCGGGTGTTGAGCGAGAGCGAGGTCTCGCCCTCGGCGATGTCGAAGCGGGACTGCGCGACGACGTCGCCCTCGTCGATGCCCGAGGTGATCATGTGCCAGGTGATGCCGTACGACGGCTCACCGTTGACGAGTGCCCACGCAGGCGTGTTCAGGCCGGCGTAGCCGGGCAGTGGGCCGTCGTGGAAGTTGATGGCGCCCTGGGTGGGCAGCGCGATGACGCTGTCCGGGAGCAGCGACAGGTGGGTGATGGCGAAGAGCCAGTCGAAGCGGTGGGTGGCCAGCTCGGGCTCCCAGCCGGCGACCGGCCCCGAGGCGTCGATCACCGTCAGGTCCTTCGATCGTGCCCACTCGGCGACCCGGGCCGAACCGGCCGCGACGGCGACGATCTCGTGCCCCTTGCCGAGCAGGGCCTCTCCACATTCGATCAGCAGGCTGTCGGCGCCCACGAGGGCACAGCGGAGGGTGACGTGGTCGGAGGGACTCATCGGGCGACCTCGGCGGTGGCACGCGGGGGGCTGAGTGCCGGCAGGATGTTCGGGAGCGAACAACGATCGTACATGTCGATGCAATCGGCGGATCCGCTCGTGAATTGAGGTGACGCGCCCGCTGCGTCTCGCCGGGGACGTTCCACGGCGAGCTCATCGCGGGCGGCGCCCTCGGCCGAGCACCCGAGCCTGAGCGCAGATGCGTGGACCAGTCCGGTAAAGTGACGCAGATGCGCACCTACAGGGTGGCCGAGGTCGCAGATCTGCTGGGCGTCAGTCGTGACACCGTTCGGCGTTGGTGCGACGAGGGCCGGTTGACGTCCTCGGGCGAGGGGCGCGGACGGACCATCGACGGCGCGGATCTCGCGGCCTACCTGCGCACCCGTGACGACGCCTTCGAACCGGAGTCGGTGAAGGCGCAGTCCGCACGCAACCGCTTCACCGGCGTCGTGACGCGCGTCGAGCGTGACACCCTCGTCGCGATCGTCGAGATCCACTCGCCGCCGCACCGGCTGGTGTCGATGATGACCCGCGAGGCCGCCGACGAGCTCGACCTGCAGCCGGGCGACCTGGCCACCGCTGCGGTGAAGTCGACGAACGTCGTCGTCGAACTGCCGTGAGGGCCGGGACACAGCGCCGCTGGAGGACGCAGCGCCGAGCTGCCCTGCTCCCGCCGGCGGTCCTGCTGGCGTCGGTCCTGTTGGGCGTGACCGCGTGCGGCTCCGACGGTCCCGGAGCCGCCGGTGCGCGAGCACCGGCGCCGGCCGACGCGCTGTCGGGCAGCCTCGTCGTGTCGGCCGCGGCATCGCTGACCGACGTCTTCGCAGAGATCGGTGACGCGTTCGTCGCCGCCCACCCGGATGTCGAGGTGACCGTCAACGTCGGCTCCTCCGGTCAGCTCTCCGCCCAGATCCGCGACGGAGCACCGGCCGACGTCGCCGCCTTCGCCGACGTCGCACCCATGGACTCGCTCGCAGATGCCGGTCTGCTCGCCGCGGAGCCGACGATCTTCGCCAGGAACCAGCTGGTCGTGGTCACCGAACCCGGCAACCCCGAGGGCATCGCCGGGCTCGCCGACCTGAGCGACGTGGGTGTGGTCTCGCTGTGCGCGGAGACCGCGCCGTGCGGCACGTTCGCGGCACAGGCGCTCGAGTCGGCCGGGGTGACGATCCCGACCGACCGGGTCACCCGCGGCCAGGACGTGCGCTCGACGCTGACGGCGGTGACCCAGGGCGACGCCGCCGCGGGCATCGTCTACCTCACCGACGCGGTCGCGGCGGGCGACGCCGTGGCGCGCGTCGAGATCCCCGCGGTCGACGACGTGGTCGCCGAGTACCCGATCGCCGTGCTGGCCGACACCGGGTCCACCGCGGTCGCCGAGGCGTTCACCGAGTTCGTGCTGTCCCGCGCCGCACAGCGGCTGCTGAGCGATGCCGGATTCCTCGCGCCCTGACACGACGGCCCGGGCACCCCGGGTGCCGGTGGTCGTGCTGGTCGCCGCTGGCGTCGCGGTCGCGTTCTTCGCGCTGCCGATCGTCGGTCTGCTCGTGCGCACCTCGTGGTCGACGCTCGCCGAGGACATCACCGCGCCGGAGTCCCTCGAGGCACTCCGGCTCTCGTTGGTCTGCTCGCTGGGCGCGACCGCGTTGTCGGTCCTGTTCGGCATGCCCCTCGCGTGGGTGCTCGCCCGGGTGCCGTTCCGCGGCAGGGCACTGGTGCGCGGACTCGTGCTGCTGCCGCTGGTCCTGCCGCCCGTCGTCGGGGGCGTCGCGCTGCTGAGCGCGTTCAGCCGTCGAGGGGTGGTCGGCGAGCACCTCTACGACTGGTTCGGCCTGCAGCTCACCTTCACCACCGCCGGAGCGATCCTCGCCGAGACGTTCGTCGCGCTGCCGTTCTTCGTGCTCACCGTCGAGGCCGGACTGCGCTCGATGGACCGCCGCTACGAGGACGCAGCGGTGTCCCTCGGCGCGTCGCCGGTCGTGGTGTTCCGTCGGGTCACGCTGCCGCTGATCCTGCCGACGCTCGTCGCCGGCTCCGTGCTCGCCTGGGCGCGTGCCCTGGGCGAGTTCGGGGCGACCATCACCTTCGCCGGCAACATCGTCGGTCGGACCCAGACGCTGCCGCTCGCGGTGTACCTGCAGCTCGATGCGAACCCCGACACCGCGGTCGCGCTCAGCCTGGTGCTGATGGTCGTCTCGCTCGGCGTCGTGGTGTCGCTGCGCGACCGTTGGCTGGGCGGCTCACGGTGACGGGTGGCCCGGTCGCACCGCGGGGCCTGGACGCGTCGATCACCGTCGGGCTGGGAACGCTCGAGCTGGACGTGTCGCTGCAGGTGCCGAACGGCGGTGTCGTCGCACTGCTCGGCCCGAACGGCGCGGGCAAGACGACGCTCGTGCGGGCGCTCGCCGGGTTGCAGCCGATCCGTGCCGGCCGGGTCGTGCTCGACGGGCTCGTGCTGGACGACGCCGGTGCGCCCGACGCCGGGAGCGCGGTGCACGTCCGTGCCGAGGAGCGGTCCGTCGGCGTGCTCTTCCAGGACCACCTGCTCTTCCCGCACCTCTCGGTGCTCGACAACGTGGCGTTCGGGCCGCGGGCGCGCGGGGTGCCTCGGCGTCGGGCCGACGCCGAGGCGCGGGGTTGGCTCGAACGGGTCGGTCTGGGAGCGCAGTGCGGAGCACGGCCGGGTGAGCTCTCCGGAGGTCAGCAGCAGCGGGTCGCGCTCGCCCGTGCGCTGGTGACCGATCCGTCGCTGCTGCTGCTCGACGAGCCGCTCGCCGCGCTCGATGCCAGCACCCGTGCCGCGGTGCGACGTGACCTGCGCCGTCACCTCGATGCCTTCGACGGAGTGGCGCTGCTGGTCACCCACGATCCGCTCGACGCGCTCGCGCTGGCCGACGACGTCGTGGTCATCGAGCAGGGCGTCGTGAGCCAACGCGGCAGCGTCGCCGAGGTCGCGGCCCGCCCCCGCACCCCCTACGTCGCGGAGCTGTTCGGGTTGAACCTGCTGCGGGGCACCGGTCGGGGCATCGAGGTGGTGCTCGACGAGCGCCAGGGGCAGGCTGCCGCCCCCGGGCCGGTCGTCGTCTCGGTCGGCGAGCGCGTCGAGGGGCCGGTGTTCGTGCTGATCCGCGCGACGTCGATCTCGCTGCACCGACACGAGCCGGAGTCGAGCGCCCGGAACCGCTTCCGGCTCGAGGTGGTCGGCTTCGACCTGCTCGGCGAGCACGTCAGGGTCCGGCTCGGCGGTGCGGTCGAGCTCGTCGCCGAGGTCACCCCGGCGTCGGTCGCCGAGATGGGCCTGGTCGAAGGGGCGCCGGTGTGGGCCTCGGTCAAGGCCACCGACGTCGTCGTCATCACCCGCTGAGCCGGCGCGATCGCCCCCGGTTCGTGCGAGCGCTGGTTCTGGGTGCAGAGATGCCGGTTCTGGCCGGCGCGATCGCCCCCGGTTCGTGCGAGCGCTGGTTCTGGGTGCAGAGATGCCGGTCCTGGCCGGCATGATCGCCCCCGGTTCGTGGCGGAGCGGGGCGGGGCTCATCAGTGGGACCTATTGCCAGCATTCACAGAATCAATCGGCGGTGGGCAATACGATAGTCAGCGTTGATGTAGGGTGATCGTCGACCCCTACCAGGATGAGGTGTTTCAGACATGCCATTGGTCAACTCCGAGATCAAGCCCTTCAGCACGACTGCGTTCCACAACGGCGAGTTCGTCGACGTGTCCGACGAGACGCTCAAGGGCGGCTGGTCCGTCTTGTTCTTCTACCCGGCCGACTTCACCTTCGTCTGCCCGACCGAGCTCGGTGACATGGCCGACCTCTACGAGGACTTCAAGGCGCTCGGCGTCGAGATCTACTCCGTGTCGACCGACACCCACTTCACCCACAAGGCGTGGCACGACACCTCCGACACCATCGGCAAGATCCAGTACTTCATGCTCGGCGACCCGACCGGTGAGATCAGCACGAACTTCGACGTCCTCCGTGAGGGTCAGGGCCTCGCCGATCGCGGCACCTTCCTGATCGACCCCGACGGCGTCATCCAGTTCCTCGAGGTCACCGCCGAAGGCATCGGCCGCAACGCCTCGGAGCTGCTCCGCAAGGTCAAGGCCGCGCAGTACGTGCGCAGCCACCCGGGCGAGGTCTGCCCCGCCAAGTGGGAAGAGGGCGACGAGACCCTCGCCCCGTCGCTGGACCTCGTCGGCAAGATCTGATCCGGCTCGGTCGGGGCCCGGCGACCCCCGGGCCCCGACCGAACCCTCCCTCTGCTCCACCGCGCCCCGGGGAGCCTGTCCGTCGCCTCCCCAGACGTCCCTCCCCCCTTTCTCCCCAGGAGCCCACCGATGCTCGATCCGGCACTCTCCTCCCAACTGAAGACCCACCTCGAGAAGCTGACGCAGCCGATCGTGCTCGTCGCCTCGCCCGACGACGGTCCCAAGTCCGCCGAGCTGCTCGAGCTGCTCGACGAGATCGCCTCGCTCTCCGAGCAGATCACGGTCGACCGGACCGGTGCCGACGAGCGTCGACCGTCGTTCGACATCGTGCGTGCCGGGACCGACGTGTCGGTCCCCTTCGCCGGCATCCCGATGGGCCACGAGTTCACCTCGCTGGTGCTCGCCCTGCTGCAGGTCGGCGGCCACCCCTCCAACGCCGCGGCCGAGGTCATCGAGCAGGTCCGCGACCTCGAGGGCGAGTACCACTTCGAGACCTACTTCTCGCTGTCGTGCCAGAACTGCCCCGACGTCGTGCAGGCCCTCAACCTGATGAGCGTGCTCAACCCCAACATCCACCACACCGCCATCGACGGCGCCCTGTTCCAGGACGAGGTCGACGAGCGCCAGGTCATGGCCGTGCCGACCGTCTTCCTCAACGGCGAGATGTTCGAGTCCGGGCGCATGAGCCTCGAGCAGATCGTCGGCCGCCTCGACGCCGGAGCCGCCGAGCGCGAGGCCGCCAAGCTCGGCGCCAAGGACGCCTTCGACGTGCTGGTCGTCGGCGGCGGTCCCGCCGGCGCGGCGGCTGCGGTCTACGCCGCCCGCAAGGGCATCCGCACCGGTGTCGCCGCCGAGCGCTTCGGCGGTCAGGTGCTCGACACGATGTCGATCGAGAACTTCATCTCGGTGCCCTACACCGAGGGGCCGAAGCTGGCCACCGCGCTCGAGCAGCACGTGCGTGAGTACGACGTCGACGTCATGAACCTGCAGCGGGCCACCAAGCTCGTGCCCGCCACCGAAGCGGGAGGACTGGTCACCGTCGAGCTCGAGAACGGCGCCTCGCTGCGGTCGCGCACCGTCGTGCTCTCCACCGGTGCCCGCTGGCGTCAGATGAACGTGCCCGGCGAGGACGAGTACCGCAACAAGGGCGTCACCTACTGCCCGCACTGCGACGGCCCGCTGTTCAAGGGCAAGCGGGTCGCGGTCATCGGCGGCGGCAACTCGGGCGTCGAGGCCGCCATCGACCTGGCCGGCGTCGTCGCGCACGTGACCCTCATCGAGTTCGACGGTCAGCTCCGCGCCGACGAGGTGCTGCAGCGCAAGCTGCGCAGCCTGCCGAACGTCGACGTCATCGTCACGGCCCTGTCACCACCGAGGTGCTCGGCGACGGCCAGAAGGTGACCGGCCTGGTCTACGAGGACCGCACCACCGGCGACGAGCACACCGTCGAGCTCGACGGCATCTTCGTCCAGATCGGCCTGCTGCCGAACACCGAGTGGCTCGAGGGCACCGTCGAGCTGTCGCCACGCGGCGAGATCGTGATCGACGACCGGGGCGCGACCTCCGTGCCCGGGGTGTTCGCCGCCGGCGACTGCACCACCGTGCCGTACAAGCAGATCGTGATCGCGATGGGCGCCGGTTCGACCGCGGCGCTGAGCGCCTTCGACCACCTCATCCGCACCGACGTGCCGGCCACGGCCGACGCGGCACCGGCCGAGCCCGTCACGGTCTGACCATGGGCGGAACGCGCCGGTGAACCTGCGGGATCTGCGCTACCTGGTGGCGGTCGCCGAGCACCGTCACTTCGGTCGCGCCGCCGAGGCCTGCTTCGTCAGCCAGCCGACGCTGTCGACCCAGATCAAGAAGCTGGAGCGTGAGCTGGGCGTCCAGCTCGTCGAGCGCAACCCCCGTCACGTGCTGATGACCGAGACGGGGGAGCGCATCGTCGAGCGCGCCCGGATCATCCTGGGCGAGACCGACAACATCGCCGAGATCGCACGCCGGGCGATCGACCCCGAGTCGGGCAGCCTGCGCATCGGGCTGTTCCCGACGCTCGCCCCGTACCTGCTGCCCCACGTCGTGCCGCAGCTGCACGCCCGCTTCCCGAACCTCGAGCTGCTGCTCGTCGAGGAGAAGACCGAGGTCGTGCTGCAGCGGCTCCGCGACGGCAAGCTCGACGCCGGGGTGCTCGCGCTGCCGGTGCCCGACGAGCAACTGCACATGGAGCCGTTGTTCACCGAGGACTTCGTGCTCGCCGTGCCGACCACCCATCCGCTGGCCGACTCCGACGGGCCGATCGACCCGTCGGTGCTCACCGGCGAGCACGTCCTGCTGCTCGAAGAGGGCCACTGCCTGCGCGACCAGGCGCTGTCGGTGTGCCAGCTCGTCGGCGCGTCGGAGCGCACCGGCTTCCGGGCGACGAGCCTCGAGACGCTGCGCCAGATGGTGGCCGCCGGCGTCGGCGTGACGCTGCTGCCGGAGCTCGCCGTGCAGCCGCCCGTCGCGGTCTCCGAGGACATGGTCCTGCTGCGGTTCTCGGAGCCCGTCCCTCGCCGCCACCTCGCCATGTTCTGGCGCGAGACGAGCGTGTCGGGTGACTTCCTGCCGCAGATCGCCCGGGAGTTCCGCAACCTGCCGGCCCACCTCGTCGGCATCCGTCCGACCGAGGTGCCCGCTCCGACCCCGGTCGCCACACAGCTCATCCCGCGCTGAGGGGCGATCGGCCGGCCCGTCCGCCGACGGGCACGAACGCCGCGAATCCGTTTGTGGCCCTGCGGTCGGCGCAGCAGACTCCGTCGATGAGTCGTACCGGCCCGCCCAGCGTCGTCGTCACCGATCTCGACGGGACGTTGTGGCACACCGACGACCGGATCGCCCCCGAGGTCGTCGACGCGATCGCCGAGGTCGAGCGCCGCGGCGTCCCGCTCCTGGTCGCGACCGGTCGCCGCCTCGCGTCGACCGCCCGACCGCTCGATCGCGTCGGGGTTCGACTGCCGATGGTCGTGCTCAACGGCGCCCTGGGCGTCGAGGCCGACGGAGTGTCCCGGTTCCACACCGCCCCCTACGAACGCGATCAGGCGACGGCCGTGCTCGCCGCGTGCCGCAGCGTCGGTCTCGACCCCGTGATCCAGGTCGACCGCCCCGACATCGAGGTGTACCTCAGCACGACGCCGGGCACGCACCCCGATCACGTCGACGCGCTGCGGCCCGTCGCCTGCTTCGACGACCTGGACCGCGTGGTGGCCGAGGAGACGGTGCTCGGGTTCAGCCTGCTGGGCATCGACAACGCCGCGGGTGCCCGGATCGAGCGGGCGATCGGCACGACTGCCGAGAGCCACCTGGACCGCTCGATCGAGTACCTCGGCGGCGCGTCGCTGACGGTCGCGCCGAAGGGCCAGTCCAAGTGGGACGGGGTGCTCGCGTTCTGCGCGACCCGTCACCTGGACCCGTCACGCGTCCTGTGCCTGGCCGACGGCGCGAACGACATCGAGCTGCTCGACCACTCGGCGGTGCGCCTGGTCCCCAAGGTGGCGCACCCCGCGGCGCTCGAACGGGCCGATCACGTGATCGGTGCGGCGATGGACGGCGGGTGGGTCGAGGTCCTGGACCACCTCGACTGACCAGCCGGGCCCCATCCACCTCTCCACCCCCGAATTCCACTCTGGATTCGGTGCCATGGCACCGAATCCAGAGCGGAATTGGCGGTGAGTGAGCTGCCCTCAGCGCAGCAGCGCCTCGTAGGCGGGCAGCACCTCGGAGCGCAGCGTGCCCGCCACCTCCGGGTCGAAGTGCCAGGTGGCGGCCCGGTCGAGCAGCTCGCCCGCGACGTCGATGTGGTTGTCGGGACGGGTCGACCGGGTCGAGTCGAGCCACAGCGAGTGCAGCGTGAGCGGCACCTGCAGGTCCGGGGCCCCCAGCCGCGCGACCGGACCCGACGCCAGGTCGTCCGCCGCGAAGACCCAGAGCTCGGTGCCGGCGGAGTCCGCGGTGACCTGGTCGCCGTAGACGACCGCGACGAGGTACCCGTCGGCCGAACCCGTCGCCGCCCCCCGGCGTGGCACGAACGTCGGCGTCCAGCCGAAGCGGTCGCCCGGGTAGAAGTACGCGTCGACCACCCGGCCGGCGTCGTGGTCGATGCGGACCAGGCTCGAGGGCACACCCTCCCAGGGCAGCTCGTCCATCGGCACCACTCGATACGGGTGGGGGTCGAACCCCTTCGCGACGCGCTGCAGGGCCAGGTCGGTGGGCATGCCCGAGTTCGCGTGGAACACGTCGCCGAGCGTGGCCGCCGACGTCAGCGGGTTGCGAGCCACGAGTCCGCCGGTGCCCCACGTGTGGTCGTCGTAGAACGTCGACTGGTCGAGGACCGCGCCGGTGCGCGCGTCGACCTCGTAGCGACCCACGACGCCGATGTCGTAGTTGACCGGGGTGATGGCGTTGACGAGCTCGGGGCGAACCGGAGCCCCCGAGTCGGGGTGCACGTCGTAGGGCTGGATCCACTCCGCGAAGTCCGACGCCGAGGTGTGCGCGCTGTGGATCACGAGCCGCTCACGGGTGCTCTCGTAGTCGACCATGAAGTGGCCCGACTCCCGTGCGATGACCGCCCGCTGTGCGACGACCGAACCGTTGGTCCGGCGGAGGTCGTCGCGGTCGATGACGTAGAAGTACGACTCGGGACGCGGCGGCCAGGCCTCGCCGGACTCGGCGGAGTTCGGCGGGTTGAGCAGCTTGGAGTACTCGATCGTGCCGGCCGCATCGAGCAGCACCAGGTGGTGGCGGGTGACCGCGATCTGGTGGGCGTTCTGGCTGATGAGCAGCGGCTGCATGTCGGGCGTCAGGACCGGCACCTGCTTGACCGCCCCGTCGGGGCTCCATGCGAGGACCTCGGTGTACGCCATGCCCGGCAACGGCACGATCGACAACGAGATGCCGTAGTACTCACCGGTCTGCGCGTCGTAGGGCGGGTGCGCGCTCGTGATCGTCATCGGGCAGAGGAACCGATTGAACGGCAGGTCGAGCATCGGCCGGTAGTCGTCGAGGCGCCCCATCGGGCCGACCGGATCGAGCGTCGCCGGGTCGAGCTCCCACGGCCGCCCACCGTCGACCGTGGCGATCAAGCGGTTGCCGTCGAGCGCGACCAGCGCGGTGTTGGGCTGGTTCTGCAGCCCGAGCGGCCCCATGCGGGTCATGCCGCGTGACTCGAAGCGGTAGCGGGTGTCCGCGAACGCCTGCGACATGAGGTAGTCGGTCGTGCGCAGCAGCCGCGACGTCACCGTCGGCGACGCCCCACCCAGGTCGACGCGCCAGATCAGACCGTCGCCGCTGAAGCCGGCGTCGGTGGGCTGCAGGGCCAACGACTGGAAGAACACGTGGCCCGCCAGATCGCTCGGCAGCGCGCCGTCGAGCAGGCGGAGTCCCGTCGTCGAGGTCTCGGCGGTCACCCGCCGGTTGAACGCCGCCGGCATGCGCGCCCACCGGTCGCGCCCGGTGGTCGGGTCGGGGAAGGGATGCGGTCCCGCGCCCAACGGGTCGTCGGGCCTCGGCACCGGCGTGCACGCGGCAGCGCCCGTGCCGACCGCGATCGCTGCGCCACCCACCGCAGCACCTCTGAGGAACATCCGTCGATCCATGCCGTCCACCCCCGGTCCGATCGTCACCACGTCCCGATCAGTGCTCACGGCGTGGTGAACACTGTTTACCTCGTTCGTCGCCCCCGATGCACCGGATCGCACCCCTCGGTCGGGACCGCTAGACACGCAGTCGTGACCGACGGCCTCGAACCCGGCGAGGGCACTGCGACCGAGCGGCTGCGCGACTACGGCGAGCTCGTCGTGCGCCTTGCCCGTTGGCTGGTGCTCGGATCGCTCGTCGGTGTGCTCGCCGGGCTGTCCTCGGCGGCGTTCCTGGCGTCGCTGGAGTGGGCGACCCGGCAGTTCGCCCGTCACCCGAACCTGCTCTACGGCCTCCCGCTCGCGGGTCTCGCGATCGGCCTCGCCTACCACTACGGCGGTGGGCGGGCGGTCGAGGGCAACAACCTGATCATCGACGAGATCCACGAGCCCACCGAGTGGGTGCCCCGGCGCATGGCCCCGATGGTGTTCGTCGGCACCGTCGTCACCCACCTCTTCGGCGGATCCGTCGGCCGTGAGGGCACCGCGATCCAGATGAGCGGCAGCCTGACCGACGTGGCCAACCGAGTGCTGCGCCTGCGTCCCGACGACCGCCGCATCATGTTGGTCGCGGCGATCGCGGGTGGCTTCGGTGCCGTGTTCGGCGTGCCGCTCGCCGGCGCGGTGTTCGCGCTCGAGGTGCAGTCCGTCGGTCGGCTCCGCTACGAGGCGCTCGTGCCGTGCCTGGTCGCCTCGGTCGTCGGCGACATGGTCGTGCTCGGGCTCGGCATCGAGCACGAGCTCACGCCGCACCTCGGCGACATCGAGCTCGACGCCGCGTTGCTGGGCAAGGTGGCGCTCGCCGGCGTCGCCTTCGGTCTGGTCGGGTCCGCGTTCACCGCCGCGACGCACGCCGTGAAGCACGTGGCGGCGCGGCTCGTCGCCTGGTCCCCGGCCCGTCCGCTGATCGGCGGTGCGATCGTCGTGGCGATGACGCTCGCGGTCGGCGACCGCCTCTACAACGGCCTGTCGACCGGCCTGGTCGAGCTGTCGTTCTTCGGCGGTCCGGTGCCGACGTGGGCGTTCCTGGCGAAGCTCGTGTTCACCGCGGCGACCCTCGGCAGCGGCTTCGTCGGCGGCGAGGTGACGCCGTTGTTCGTGATCGGCGCCACCCTCGGTGCGACGCTCGCCGGGGTGCTCGACGTGCCCGTGCCGCTGCTCGCGGCGCTCGGGTTCGTCGCGGTGTTCGCAGGTGCGGCGAACACGCCGCTGGCCTGCACGATCATGGGCGTCGAGCTGTTCGGCGGCGGTGCCGTCGCCTACTTCGCGGTGGTCTGTGTGATCGCCTACGTGTTCTCGTCGCACCGCGGGATCTACTCCGCGCAGCTGCTCGGCGACCAGAAGCTGCCCGGCTCCTGGCTCGGCCGGGACCGCACGTGATGCTCGTGTAAACCTCGAGCCCCGCTCGGGGCTGTAGGTGGGCATGGATGTCGTGCTCGCCGCAGAGGCGCAGACTGGAACCGTGGGAGGGGACGGTCGGGTGGACGACGCGGTGATCGAGGACTTCGACGCGTTCTACCGCCGCTCGTTCGCCGGACTCGTCGTGCTGGCCGTCGCGGTGACCGGTCAACGCGCCGGTGCCGAGGACGTCGTGCAGGACGCGATGCTCGACGCGCACCGACGCTGGGACCGGGTGGGTGGCTACGACGCGCCCCGCTCGTGGGTGCGTCGTGTGGTGATCCAACGAGCCATGAAGGTCAGCCGCAAGCGGGCCAACGAGCGACGCTCGCACCTGCGGGCGGTCGCGGGTGGGCGAGTCGCGGGCAGAGATGGGGCGTCGACGTCGGAGCGCGGGCTCGACCCGGAGCTCCGTGAGGCGTTGAGGGCACTCGCGCCCCAGCAACGAGCGGTGCTCGCGCTGCACTACCTCGAGGACCTGTCGGTGGTCGACACCGCGGAGCTGCTCGGCATCGCCGAGGGGACCGTCAAGGTCCATCTCTCCCGCGGGCGCGCCGCCCTCGCCGCGCAGCTCTCGCCGGCGAGCGACACACCGAGCGACACACCGACCGACACGCCGACCGACGACACCGACACGAATCCGACCCAGGAGGGACGGTCATGACCGATCAGCACCATGACGACGAGCGCTCGACGGACGCGTTCGAACGACTCCGGAGCTCCGTCGAGCACAGCGTCGACGTCGAAGGCTCGCTCGGTGAGCTGCACCGTGCACCCGTCGCCCGGCCGGCCCGTCGCTGGGCGGCGGCTGCCGTCGTCTCGGCAGCAGCGGTGGTCGTGGCCGCGGTGCTGGTGTCCGGCTGGGCCGACCGGGCCCCGAGCGAGACCGTCGCCGCGGACGGCTCGGCCGCAGACGGTACCGGGCCGACCGAGAACGACGACTCGTCGGCGTCGACGCCGACGAGCACCGCACTTGTCTGCAGCGCGCCGCAGATGTACGTCTACATGGAGCCCACGGCGACCCCCGAGCAGGTCGAGGCTGCCAGGGTGCAGTTGGCCGACCTCGCTCCCGGCATCGAGTGGGAGTACCTGGACCAGGCCACGACGTACGCGGAGTTCCAACGGCTCTTCGCGGACCAGCCGCAGTTCGTCGAGTCGGTCAGCCCCGACGACCTGCCGACCTCGTTCCGGGGTGTGCCGGGTGCCGAGCTGGCATCGCTCGACGTCGACGCGCTGCAGCAGATCCCCGGAGTGCTGCGGACCGAGTACGCGGACGAGTACTTCCGGGCTGCCGGTTGCGGCGTCACCGACTGACCGACGCGGTCTCGCGCCCTGTCCGGCTCCGCTGCCCGACCGGAGCTCGCCGACGCTGGAAGACTCGTGCCAGTGGACGACGCGGAGCGAGCATCAGCCCCGGAGACTCGGACAGCAGCCTCCGCTCGACGGGTGGGTGATCGCGCCGAGGACCTGCGACGGATGCTCTCCGGCGAAGGCCGCTTGGTGGCCGGGACCGCCGTCGGGCTCGCAGTCGTCTGTGTCTGCGGAGCGCTGATCGCCACGTTGGTCGACGACGTCAGCGAGCGCGACGGCGTCACCGTCGTCGACCGCCGGCTGCTGGACTGGGTGCTCGAACACCGGACGTCGGCGTGGACGACGGTGTTCCGCACCGTCACCCATCTCGGGGACCCGCTGGTCATCGTCGCACTCACCGCCGTGGTGTCGATCGCCCTCATCGTGTGCCGGAAGTTCCACCTCGGAGTGTTGATGATCCTCGCGACCTCCGGCGCCGCCGTGGCCTCGTCGGTCACCAAGCAGGCGTTGGATCGGGTCCGACCGCCGACCGCGCTGTGGCTGGGACAGGCATGGGGCCCCTCGTTCCCATCTGGACACGCCACGCAGTCGGTGGCGTGCTACGGCGCAATCGCCGTCATCGGCTTCGTGCTGGTCCGCTCGACCGCGTGGCGAGCGCTGCTGTTCGTCTCGGCGGCGGCGATCGCCCTGATGGTCGGCACGTCACGGATCTACCTCGCCGTCCACTGGTTCTCGGACGTCGTGTGCGGCTGGGCGATCGGTTCGCTGTGGTTGGCGACACTCGTGCTGGCCGGCTGGGCGACGCCGAGGCTGCGCACGGTCTGGCTCGGCCGCCCCATCCGTCCGGATCGGGAGTCGTCGCCCCCGAGCGCCGCCCTCCCGAATTCCGATCTCGAATCGGGGTCATCGCCCCGAAACGAGATCGGAATTCGGGGAAGGGGCGGATGTCGTGGGAGGGGTCGGCCAGACTCGACCACATGGACCTGTCGATCTGGCCGAGTGCGCAGCAGACCTGGAGCGAGCTGGTCGAGGTGACCCAGCACGCCGATCGCACCGGGTGGCACGGGGTCTACCTCTGGGACCACTTCATGGGCGACGGCGGCGAGTTCGGCGCCGAGACCGTGCCGACCCTCGAGAGCACCGCGGCGCTCGCCGCGCTCGGCGCGCTCACCGAGCGGCTGCGGGTCGCCCCGCTGGTGCTGGGCAACACCTACCGCCACCCCGCAGTGGTCGCGAACTGGGCGATCACCCTCGACCACATCACCGGCGGGCGTGCCGTGCTCGGACTCGGTGCCGGCTGGCAGCGCAACGAGCACGAGCAGTACGGCATCGAGCTGCCCCCACCGGGCGTGCGCATCGAGCGACTCGACGAGGCCTGCCGGGTCATCCGCGGTCTGCTCGACGACGGCCGGGCCGACGTCGACGGCGACCACTACGTGCTGCGCGGCGCGCACAGCGAGCCCAAGCCGGTGCAGTCGCACCTGCCGCTGCTGATCGGCGGCAAGGGCGACCGGATGTTGCGCCTGGTCGCCCGACACGCGGATGAGTGGAACATGTGGGGCCTGCCCGATGTGATCGCGCGGCGCGGCGCGGTGCTCGACGAGGCGTGCGAGCGCCTCGGCCGCGACCCGTCGACGGTGCGTCGGTCAGCCCAGGCGCTCGTGCGCCTCACCGACGACGCGGCCAGGGCCCGCCGCGTCGTCGAGGCAGCCGGTCCCCGCGCGGCGTTCGCCGGCACCGCCGAGCAGTTCGCAGAGCTGGTCGCCCAGTGGGCCGAGGCCGGCGTCGACGAGGTCATCGTTCCCGACGGCCTGCTCGGCGACGGCGCGCAGCGAATCGAGGCGCTCGACGCGATCAGGGCGGCGGTGCCCGATCGGTCCGCCTGACGCGCGGCGCACCGGCGAGCCCTCACCACCGCAACGATCGACCGTCTCCGAGACCTGCCTCGGTAGCGTGAACGTGACCGGCGCCACCACGGCCCGGCGAGGACACCCCAGAGGGATCAGATGAGCACGTCCGAGCAGGCGACCGACGGTCTGGCCGTGGCCCCGCCCGACCGCAAGAAGCAGGTCATCGCCGGCGTCGTCACGTTGGTGGTGCTGGTCATCGTCTTCGCGTTGCTGCTGCCGAAGATGGGCAACTACGCCGAGGCGTGGGAAGCCATCAAGAAGATGTCGCTCGCGCAGCTCGGCGTCCTGGTGTTCTCGGTCGTGTTCAGCATCGTGGTCTACGTGTTCCCGTTCCAGGCCGCCCTGCCGGGCCTGCACTACGGACCGGCGTTCATGATCCGTCAGACGTCGTTCACCATCTCGAACGCGGTGCCCGCGGGTGGCGCGATCGGGCTCGGTGTCCAGTACGGGATGCTCGCCCAGGCGGGATTCAGCGGCGCGGCCGCGACGTCGGCCATCGGCATCACCAGCGTCTTCAACCTGATGGTGACCCTCGCCCTGCCGGTGCTCGGAGTGCTCGCTCTGCTCTTCGCCGGTGGCGCCCAGACCAAGGAGGTCGTCGGTGCGCTCGGCGGCCTGGCCGCCGTGCTCGTCATGGTCGGGGTGTTCGCCGCGATCCTCCGCAGCGACCAGACCGCCCGCAAGGTCGGGGGCCTGCTCGAACGCATCGCCGCCAAGGTCTTCGGCGTCATCCACAAGGCGCCGCCCACCGGGATCACCGATCAGATCGTGATGTTCCGCGAGTCCACCGTCGATGTCGTGTCGAAGCGCTGGGCGCTGCTCACCGGTACCAACTTCCTGCAGCAGTTCGCCCAGTTCGGCGTGCTCATGGTGGCGCTGCGCATCACCGAGAGCGGCGAGTCCACGCAGGTCACCGTCGCCGCGGCGTTCGCCGCGTTCGCACTCGCCCGACTCGCGGGGTTCATCCCGATCACGCCGGGCGGTCTCGGCACCGTCGACGCCGGACTCACCGGTCTGCTCATCGCCTTCGGAGCGTCACGCGACGACGCGCTCGCCGCGACGTTGCTGTGGCGTGCGGCCAGCTGGGTCCCCCAGGTGCTCATCGGCATGATCACGTTCCTGATCTGGCGGGCACGCTCCGGCACGATCAAGGCGCAGGCCGCCGAGCGCAAGGCTGCCGCAGCGGGCTGATCGCCCCGCACACCCGGTAGGCCTCGCGTCGGCCCGGACGCGGAACGAGGAGACCGTGGTCGGTCTCCCCGTTCGAGTGCTTCCCAGGATTTCCCGCCGACGGAGTCGACGTCGATCCGGTGCAGAGGACAGGTGGGTTCGCCCGCCACCCCAGGACCCCCAGCGGTCCGGAACGAGTGGGGGTGGTTTCGCTATTCGCTCCCCGCTGTCTGAGCGACCAGACGATGACAGCGGTTCATTGCGGCCCCGATGTGCTGCTTCGTGTTGCTGCATGGATTGATACAGAGTTGATGAGCCCGTTTCAATCGTCCGGCCCCGATTGGGTGAATCGACCCACGGGCCGGTCGAACCCCGTCGGGGTGGGTCCGGCCATCGCCCGACGGGCTGCCCGGAGGTAGTCCGAGCGGGGGATCTCGACCACGCCGAGCGACGCCAGGTGCGGCGTCGACCACTGGACGTCCAGCAGCGGATCGGCTCCGGCGCGCAGCAGCTCGACGAGATGCACGAGCGCCACCTTGGACGCATCCGTCGCATGGTGGAACATCGACTCGCCCGCGAAGAACGAGCCGATGCTCACGCCGTAGAGCCCGCCCACCAGCCGGTCGCCGTCCCAGGTCTCGACGCTGTGCGCCCACCCCAGGTCGTGCAGACGGGAGTACGCAGCGAGGATGTCGCCGTCGATCCAGCCGTGCTCGCGGTCGGGATCCGCACAGGCACGCACGACCTCGACGAACGCCGAATCGATGCGGACCTCGTAGCGCCGCAACGAACGCCGCAGCGAGCGCGACACGGTCAGCGCATCGAGGGGCAGGACCCCTCGGGGGTCGGGCGACCACCAGCCGATCTGGCGGCGGCGCCCGAGCGGCATCGGGAAGAGTCCGGCCCGGTAGGCCGCGAGCAGGGTGCCCGGCTCGAGATCACCGCCGATCGCGACGGGTCCATCGGGGTCCGATCCGTCGACGGGAGGGAAGACCCACGACGAGGGCGGCGGTTCGATCCTCACGGCGCAGGATCGTAGGACGCGACCTGCGAGGTCCGTACGCGAGACACCCGGCGCAGGTGCGCCGGGTGTCTCGGTCGTTCGTGTTCGGTCACCGCCCGCCGGTCCTCACGGACCGTGGGGAGGACCGCCGCCGGCTACTTCTTGGCGTAGTCGTAGAAGCCGAGGCCCGACTTCCGGCCGAACTGCCCGGCGCTGACCATGCGACGCAGGGCGGGCACCGCCGCGTAGTTCGGGTCCCGGAACTCCTCGTAGAGGGCATCCAGGATCGCGAGCGACGTGTCGAGGCCGACCAGATCGAGCAGCGCGAGCGGCCCCATCGGGAAGTTGCAGCCGCCCTTCATGGCGGTGTCGATGTCCTCGGCCGACGCGGTGCCCGACTCGAGCATGCGCACGGCGTTGTTCAGGTACGGGAACAGCAGGGCGTTCACGATGAAGCCCGCGCGGTCCTTCACCTCGACGGCGTTCTTGCCGCACGCCTCGGCGAAGCCCTTCGCAGCGGCGACCGTCTCGTCCGAGGCGGTCAGCGGGGCGATGATCTCGACCAGCGACATGGCCGGCGCCGGGTTGAAGAAGTGCACGCCGAGGACCTTGTCGGGACGCTGGGTCGCGACGGCCATCTCGATCACCGGCAGCGTCGAGGTGTTCGTGGCCAGGATCGCGTCCTGCTTCACGACGCCGTCGAGCTCGGCGAACAGCGCACGCTTGACCTCGAGGTCCTCGACCACGGACTCGATGACCAGATCGCAGTCGGCCAGCGCACCGATGTGATCGGTCGCCGTGACACGGCCGCGCACGTCGTCCGCGGTGGCCTGGTCGAGCTTGCCGCGTTCGACCTGCTTGGCCAGCGACTTCTCGAGCGACGTCACCATCGCATCGGCCGTCTCCTGCTTGCGGGACCGGAGCACCACGTCGAATCCGGACTTCGCCGCAACCTCGGCGATGCCAGAACCCATGATGCCCGACCCGAGAATCCCCACTCTTTGGATCGTCATGGGGCGCGAGGTTACTCAGTGGTAACAAGCGGGTCGCAAGTCCTGCGTGCGGGGGACCTCGCCCGAACTGCGTAGCGTGGACGGGGTCGGGACCGCTGGGACCGACCACTCGAACTGACCCCACGACTGACTGTCCCCACCACCGACTGACAGGACCACACGATGAACGGAACGCTCGCACTCGTCGGAGGCCGCGAGTTCACCGACGGCTGCAGCTTCGACGCCGGGCTCACCGAGGGCGTCGACGAGGTGCTGCTGCTGCCCTCGGCGCTGGCCTACGAGAACCCGGGTGCGGCGATCGACCGTGCGACGGCGTGGTTCGCGGATCTGGGCACGAAGGTCCGTGTGCTCGACGTGTACCGACGCGCCGACGCCATGGAGCCGTCCGTCGTCGAGGCCGCCTCGGCCTCGACGCTGACCTATCTGGTGGGCGGCTCGCCGATGCACCTGCGCTCGGTGCTGAAGGACACACCGCTGCTCGACGCACTCGTCGAGGGGTGGCTCGGCGGCGCGACGATCGCCGCGGCCGGCGAGGCCGTGTCGGTGCTCTGCTCCCACATGGTCGACAGCCGCGGCGGCGCCTACACCGTCGGGCTCGACCTGCTCACGACGGTCACCCTGATCCCTCGCTACAACCAGTGGTCCACCGACAAGTGGCACCGCACGGTCGAGCTCGCCCACGCCGGGCTGCCGGTCGTCGGTATCGACGAGGCCACGGCGCTGATCCACTCGCCGGACGGTTCATGGCGGGTCGAGGGTGCCGGCGACGTGCACGTCTTCGTCGACGGGCGGCGCGCCGACCTGAGTGCGCTGCCGCCGGTGCTCAACCCGCTGCTCGAGGTCTGAGCAGCTCCGGGAGGGATCAGCCCTTCGGGGTCTCGGTGATGGTCAGCGACTCGATCACCACGTTCTTCGACGGCTCCTCCGACGCACCTCCGAGGGCGCCGATCGCGTCGACGACGTCCTGGCCCTCGGTGACCTGACCGAAGAACGAGTAGAGCGGCTGGAGCTGGGCACCGCCACCGGGCAGCACCACGAAGAACTGGCTGCCGTTGGTGTCGGGCCCGGAGTTGGCCATCGCCAGGGAGTAGTCGGTGTAGGCCGTGGAGTCGGCCGGCAGCTCGTCCGCGATCGAGTAGCCGAGGTCGTTGTTGCCCCACGGGGCGCCGTCGCCGTCGCCGGCCTGGATCACGAAGCCCGGCACGACCCGGTGGAACGGCACGCCGTCGTAGTAGTGGAACCGGCTCAACACGACGAAGTTGTTGACCGTCGACGGCGCAGCCTGGGCGTCGAGGGTGGCGGTGAAGTCGCCCTCGGTCGTGGTGAACGTGGCGGTGTAGTCCATCGCCGGGTCGAGGCAGTCCGGCGGCGGGCCGGCGAACTTGGCGACGCGCTCCTCGGAGCCGTCGACGGGGGGACACGGCGTGGTGTCGGTCAGCGTGATGCCGGGCGGCGGTTCCGGGAGGGCCCCTTCGGCCTCGGCAGGGGTGGTCGTCGAGCTGTCGCCCGAGGTGACGGTCTCGTCGTCGTCACCGCCGGTCAGCACGACGATCCCCCCGATGATCACGAGCACACCGACGACGACACCGATGATGCCGAGCATGCGGTTGCGTCGCTGCTTGCTCTCGACCTCTCTGCGGGCGGCGTCGAGCCGGTCCCGGTGTGCCTTCTGTCGGGCGTGCTTCTCGGAGTTGGTTCCCACGGCGCCGGAGCGTAGCGAACGCGGTCGAGCGGGTGGGTGCCGGCAGTGGACCGCTCGCGGAGCCGGAACGCGGTTGAGGGGTGACGAGAGGGCGGTGTTACCTTTTCGGCCGTGGCTCTCCTGGTCCAGAAGTTCGGCGGCACCTCCGTCGCCGACCCCGAACGCATCCGAGAGGTCGCCGATCACGTGGCCCGCTGCCGTCGCCGCGGCGACTCGGTGGTGCTCGTCGTCTCCGCGATGGGCAAGGAGACCGACGAGCTGCTGCGCCTGGCCGGCGAGGTCTCCGACATCCGCCCGGGCCGTGAGATGGACATGTTGATCACCGCCGGTGAGCGCAAGGCCGTGGCCCTGGTGTCGATGGCGCTCGCTGCGGTCGGCGTCGACTCCGAGAGCTACACCGGCTCCCAGGCCGGCTTCCTGACCGACACGAACCACACGAACGCCAAGATCGTCGAGGTCCGTGCCGACCGCATCCGCGCCGCGGTCGAGGCCGGTCGTGTGCCGGTCGTCGCCGGCTCCCAGGGTGTCTCGACCGACAACGACGTGACGTTCCTGGGTCGCGGCGGCTCCGACACCACCGCCGTGGCGCTCGCGAGCGCGCTCGAGGCCGATGCCTGCGAGCTCTACACCGACGTGTCGGGCGTGTTCACCACCGACCCCCGCGTGGTCGACACCGCCCGCAAGATGCACCGCATCTCGTTCGACGAGATGCTCGAGATGACCGCCGCGGGCTGCCCGAAGCCGGCGATGCGGTCCGTCGAGTACGCACACCGCCAACGGGTGCCCCTGCACGTGCGCTCCGCGTTCACGTGGGAGGTCGGCACCTGGGTCACCGAGGAGGATCCCGACATGGAACAGGCCGTCATCCGAGCCGTCGTCGCCGACCTGTCCGAGGCGAAGGTGACCGTCGGCGGCGTGCCCGACCGCCCGGGCATCGCCGCGAACCTGTTCCGCCGCCTCGCGGACGCCGACATCAACGTCGACATGATCGTGCAGAACGCATCCGAGGGCGGGATCACCGACATCTCGTTCACCGTGCCCCACTCCGAGCTGCCCGCGGCGCTCGAGATCTGCCAGGGCAAGGCCGACGACATCGGCGCGGACCACGTGACCTCGGAGCACCGCATCGCGAAGGTCAGCGTCGTGGGTGCCGGCATGAAGTCGAACCCGGGCGTCGCCGCCACCATGTTCGAGACCCTCGCCGACAACGGCGTGAACATCGGGATGATCTCGACCTCGGCGATCCGCATCTCGTGCGTCGTCGCCGAGAACGACGCCGACAAGGCCGTCCAGATCCTCCACGACGTCTTCGAGCTGGAGAGCACCGAGTTCTGAGGTTCCCATGACGGGACTGCGTGCATGACAGCTACGTCGCGGGACCGGAGACGGCGAAGGAGCGGCGAGGACGGCGTCCCGACCCCGAGTGAGCGCGGCCGACCATCCGAAATGACACTTGTTTTCGATGCCATCGCATCGAAAACAAGTGTCATTTCGTGAGACGGCGTGGCGGTGTCGGTGGTGAGCGATGCCTGGGCGGAGGGAGTGGCGTCAGCCGAAGTCGGGCATGTCGGGCAGCTCGAGTCGTCGCAGCGACTCGCCGCGAGCGGCGGCCTGGTCGGCGAACTCGGGGTGCGTGAGGATCAGGAACTGCTCGGGCCGGGTGAGCGCGTCGAGCACGATGTCGGCGACCTCGGCGGGGTCCTTGCCGGACTCGACGGTGTCGCGCAGGAAGCCCTCGACGACGTCCTGGTCGCCGGTCCGGGGAGCGGCGAGTGCGGCCGGGCGGTTCCGGTCGGACTGCGCGATGCCGGTGCGGATCATGCCGGGGCACAGCGCGTGCGCGTGCACCGACGAGCCGATCGCCCGAAGGTCGCCCTCGAGCGACTCGGTCGCGGCGAGCGCCGCGAACTTCGAGATGCCGTACGGCCCGGCGAACGGTGAGCTGAGCAGCCCGGCGATCGACACCGTGTTCACCACGTGCGCCTCGGCCCCACGGTCGATCATGCGCGGCACGAATGCCCGGATGCCGTGCAGGATGCCGTGCAGGTTCACGCCGAGCACGAACTCGAAGTCGGCCTCGGGGCGCTCCCAGAGGAACCCGCCGACGAACACGCCGGCGTTGTTGCAGAGCACGTCGACCTGGCCCCAGCGTTCGAACACGCGCCGTGCGAACGCGTCGACCTGCGCGGCGTCGGACACGTCGACGACCTGGGTGAGCACCTCGGCGCCGGGCACGGCGTCGAGCACGAGACCGCACGTCTGCTCCATCGGCGTCGCCTCGACGTCGCAGATGGCGACGCGTGCACCCCGCCGCGCGAACCCGAGGGCCAGCGCTCGACCGATGCCGCTGCCGCCGCCGGTGACGACGGCGACCCGTCCCGTCCAGTCATCCATGGTCGACCCCCTCGGTCATGGGCGCCCTGCTGGGCGACAGGTGGGTCGCGACGAACCGCCCGATGCCGGCGATGCTCTCGTCGGCCTCGGGCACGATCGATCCGGGGAACACCTGGAACACGTGCACCATCTCGGGCCAGATGTTCAGCGTGACGTCGGAGCCCGGTCGCGCCGACCCGCCCGGCGAGCGAGGCGGCGTCGTCGAGCAGCACCTCGTCCTCGCCGACCTCGACGAGCAGCGGCGGCAGCCCCGACAGGTCGGCAGCGAACAACGGCGAGGCGAGCGGGTTGGTCGCCTCGGTGTCGCCCAGGTACGCGTCGGCCATGAGCACCAGGTCGTCGGTGCACAGCACTGGATCGAAGGTCTCGAGGTCCCTGCACGAGGGCGAGGTCTGCGTCAGGTCCACCCACGGCGACAAGCAGACCGCGGCGCCCGGTCGAGGCAGCCCGGCGTCGCGGATCGACAGCAGCGTCGAGACGACCAGGCCGCCGCCGGCGCTGTCGCCCGCCAGTGCGATCCGGTCCGGTGCGATGCCACGGCCGAGCAGGTCGGCGTACGCGGCGAGCGCGTCGTCGAGTGCGGCGGGGAACGGGTCCTCGGGAGCGAGGCGGTAGTCGAGCGCCACGAACGCCACGCCGCTCGCGAGCGCGAGGCGACCGACGAACTCCCGGTGGCTGTCGAGCGACCCGGCGCAGTAGCCCCCGCCGTGGAAGTACAACACGACGCTGTCCCGCCCGGCATCACCGGGGACGAGCCACTCGGCGGGACGTCCTCCGAGGGTGTCCCCCTCGGCGGTGACGCCGTCGGGCGCCACGACCCCCGCGGTCGCGGCGGCCATCTTCTCGCGCCGCTCGAGCACGCTGCCGCTCATGACGTCGGACCCGGACAGGAACGCAGAGATCGTCTCGATGCCTGGATGTGCCACGTTCCCCCTCCCGTGGTCCGCCACGACGGCGGGCCGGGCCGACATCGTCGCGCAGTACCGTGACGCTGCGACGGACGAAGTACGGGTGGGTCCGACGAAGCAGGGGCCCGACCGAAGCAGGGCCGGCGGAAGCAGGGCCCGACGAAAGCAGGGGAGTGCCGGGTGGGGGAGCAGGGGGCTGGACCGGGAGCGGCACGGGGTCGCTACGCGGGCGAGGTCATCACCGATGACGACGAGACGATCGCCGCGGCGCTCGAGGACGTGAGCATCCCGACGCTGCTGTTGTCGATGGTGCACATGACGGGCGACGTCTCGATCCTCGACGGGCCGTTGCGCCCGGCGGGCGTCTACCTCAACGAGGTCCAGGGGTTCATGTCGCCCGAGGACCAGGCCGCGGTGCGCGAGTGGGCGCTGCGGGTCATCGCCGAGTACCGCGACGGCGGCAGCGTGCTGCCACCGCCTCCCTCGCCACACGACGTGCACCGCATGATGAGCTTCCTCGTCGCCGAGGACGTGCCCGAGGAGTACGTGCCGCTGGTGCTCGAGGAGCTCGAGCTCGACGGCGCCGATGTGCGCGACCACGGCTGGCAGGACCGCATCGCCGACGACGCCCGCCGCGACGCGCACGTGGTGGTCATCGGTGCGGGCATGTCGGGCGTCCTCGCCGGCATCCGCCTCGGTCGCGCGGGCATCCCGTACACGATCGTCGAGAAGAACCCCGCGACCGGCGGGACGTGGACCGAGAACCGCTACCCCGGGTGCCGCGTCGACGTCGGCAACCACTTCTACTGCTACTCGTTCGCCCCCAACGACGAGTGGACCGAGTTCTTCGCACGCCAGCCCGAGCTGCAGCGCTACTTCGAGGACTGCGCCCGCGAGTTCGGTGTCGTCGAGCACATCCGGTTCTCGACCGAGGTGGAGCGCGCGGCGTGGGACGAGGCGTCCGCCACCTGGACGGTCCGGGTGCGCCACGCCGAGGGCACCGTCGAGGACCTGCGGGCCACAGCGGTCATCAGCGCGGTCGGACAGCTCAACCGTCCGTCGCTGCCCGACATCGAGGGCCGCGACTCCTTCGCCGGCGAGGCGATGCACTCCGCGCAGTGGGTCGAGGGCACCGGGCTCGCTGGCAAGCGGGTCGCGGTCGTCGGCACCGGTGCGAGCGCCTTCCAGATCGTGCCGACGATCGCGGGGCAGGTCGAGCACCTCGAGGTGTTCCAGCGCACCGCCCCGTGGATGTTCCCGAACCCGAACTACCACGAGCAGGTCGGACCCGGTGTGCGCTGGGCGTTGCGACACCTGCCGTACTACGGGCGCTGGTACCGGTTCCTGCTGTTCTGGCCCGCCTGCGACGGCGGCCTGCCGGCCATGGTCGTCGACCCGGACTACCCGCATCAGGACCGAGCGGTGAGCGAGCTCAACGACGCGGCTCGCGAGTTCTTCACGTCGTGGATGGTCGAGCAGGTCGCGGACGACCCGGACCTGGCCGCCAAGGTCGTGCCCGACTACGTCTGCCTCGGCAAGCGCACCCTGCAGGACAACGGCAGCTGGCTGGGGGCGCTGACCCGCCCGAACGTCGAGCTCGTGACCGACCCGATCGACCGGATCGTGCCCGACGGCATCGTCACGATCGGGCCCGACGGCGAGCAGCGGCGTGAGTTCGACGTCGTGATCTACGCGACGGGCTTCCACGCCAACCGGTACCTGTGGCCGATGGAGATCGTCGGACGTGACGGTGTGGTGCTGTCCGAGCAGTGGGGCGACCGGCCGACGGCCTACCTGGGAATCACCGTGCCGAACTTCCCGAACCTGTTCTGCATGTACGGACCCGGCACCAACCTGGCCCACGGCGGCAGCCTGATCTTCCACTCCGAGTGCCAGATCACCTACATCATGGGCTGCCTCGAGGCGGTGCTCGACGGCACCCACCGCTCGATCGAGTGCCGTGCCGAGGTGCACGACGACTACAACGAGCGGCTGCAGGCCGAGCTCGCCCGGATGGTGTGGTCGCACCCGTCGATCCGTCACAGCTGGTACCGCAACGACGAGGGACGCATCTACATCCTGTCGCCGTGGCGACTGGTCGACTACTGGCGCTGGACCCGCGAACCCGCGCTGTCGGACTTCGAGCTCGCCTGAGCGGGTTCAGTCCGTCGCCGGCGTCTGGTCCGTCGCTGGCCCCTCGCGTGGGTCGGTCGCCGACACGAGTGCGTACCAACCGAGCCAGACTCCGCCCACGAGCAGCGCGACCCGCTGGAACGCACCGGCACGGGCGGCCTCCCAGCTGCCGGCCTCGGAGAGCACGACGAGCGTGGAGCACGCGAAGAACGCCGCGACGATCGCCGCCGCGGAGACCCGGGCCAGCGCCGGGACCCACGCCGGGGAGCCCGGTCGCCGTTGTGCGGCTGCCGCGATGCACCAGCACAGTGCTGCGTAGGACGCGAGCACCACGGCGCCGGCGACGCTGTGGACACGACCGGCTGTCGACACGACGTAGGTGTCTGCTCGGACCGGGTACTCCATGCTCGGATCGATCGGACAGATCGCCAGCACCATGAGCGCGAGGCCGAGTACGGCGACGAGACCCGGGATCGCGGCCACGAGGCGCGGCGTTCCGCTCCCCCCGGAGGACTGCGCGGCGCGGAACGCCGGTGCGGATGCGAGCACCAGCAGACCGGTCACGCCGAACGCTGCGGTCGCGAGCCAACCGCGGTCACCGTGTTGCAGCAGGCTGATCCAGTGCCGGCTCATGTCGTACCCGTCGCGGCGACTCGACGCGTCGGCGCCGGTCACGACGACCAGCAGGGCCAGCCCTCCGCACGCGCCGAGCAGCCGCCATCGTGTGCCCGTGTCCGCGACCCCGTGCGGGACCTTCTCCGACGAGTGGAACACCACCGTCATACATCCTCCTCTCGCCCTGTTCGCAGGTTGCCACGTCAACCTCGCGCCGCACAGGGGGAGCACTCCCCATCGTCGGATGTCACACCGAAGCGTCGCTCAGGTGAGGGCGCGGACGACCTCGTCCGCGAGCAGGCGACCCGGCTCGGTGAGCACCGCGCGCCCGTCGTGCACCTCGACGAGGTGACCCACACGCTCGTCGAGAGCGAGCGGTTCGCCCAGCGGCAGGCCTTCGGCGAGGCGGATGCCGGTCAGCACACGCTCCAGCTCGCGCTGCTCGGCGTCGAGCAACTCGTGACCGCCGATCCGCGCCGACGTGAGCGTGTCGTCGTTCGCGCTGGCGGCCCACTTCTCGGTGTCGCCGACGTTCCACCAGCGCAGCCCGCTCAGGTGCGAGTGCGCACCGGGACCGACGCCCCACCAGTTCTGGTTGCGCCAGTACAACAGGTTGTGGCGGCACCGGGCATCGTCGTCCCGTGCCCAGTTCGACAGCTCGTACCACGAGAACCCGGCACGTCCGAGCACGCGGTCGGCGAGCCGATAGCGGTCCGCTGCGACGTCGTCGTCGGGGGTGGCGAGCTCACCGGAGCGCACCCGGGCGGCCAGCTTGGTACCCGACTCGATGCCGAGCGCGTAGGCGCTGACGTGGTCCACATCCGCCGAGACGACCGCGTCGAGCGTGGCGGCCCAGTCCTCCGCGGTCTCTCCCGGCGTGCCGTAGATCAGGTCGAGACTGACGTGCTCGAAGCCGACTCCGCTGGCCTCGGCGGCCGCAGCCAGCGCTCGCTCGGGGTCGTGGGTCCGGTCCAGCAGCGCCAGCACGCGGCGGCGGATGCTCTGCATGCCGAACGACATCCGCGTCGCGCCGACCTCGTGCAGTGCCGCCAGCTGGCCCGGGCGCAGACCGTCCGGGTTCGACTCGACGGTGACCTCGAGGTCGCCGCGCACGTCGAACGACTCGGTGACGGCGCCGAGCACCCGGCCGAGCTGCTCGGCGGAGAGCATCGTCGGCGTGCCACCCCCGAAGAACACGCTCGTCAACGGTGGCGCCACGCCGCCGAGCGTGGACGACGCGGTGTGCACCTCGTCGATGGCGGCGCGCACGTACCGCTCGATCCGCGCCGAGGTCTCGGCACCCTCGGGATCGCCGACGGCGACGGTCGTGAACGCGCAGTAGCCGCAACGCCGCTCGCAGAACGGCACGTGCACGTAGATGCCGAAGGGCGTGGCGGCGACCTCGTCGGCGCGGTCGGTCGGGAACACGTCCCCATCGTCGCAGACCGCGGGATCGTCGCAGACGGCGGCCGGATCCCCGCTGCGAGGGGCTCGGCGGTGTCCGAAAGCGCTTGGGGGTCCACGAGGGGCCGCCGGTAACCTCGGGGGCATGACCCTCCCCTCGAACCCCACCATCGGCGTGTTCGGCGCCACCGGCCAGGTCGGCAGCGTCATGCGGACCCTGCTCGCCGAGCGTTCGTTCCCGGCGTCGTCCGTGCGGTTCTTCGCGTCCGCCCGCTCCGCCGGGACGACGCTGCCGTGGGGCGACGGCGAGGTGGTGGTCGAGGACACCGCGACCGCCGACTTCGCCGGCATCGACATCGCCCTGTTCTCCGCCGGTGGCGCGAGCTCACGCGAGTTCGCGCCGAAGGTCGCCGCCGCGGGTGCGGTAGTGGTCGACAACTCCTCGGCCTGGCGCCTCGATCCGGACGTCCCGCTCGTCGTCGCAGAGGTGAACCCGCACGCGCTCGACGACCGCCCGAAGGGCATCATCGCCAACCCCAACTGCACGACCATGGCGGCGATGCCGGTGCTGAAGCCCCTGGCGGTCGAGGCCGGTCTGCGCCGACTGGTGGTCAGCACCTACCAGGCCGTCTCCGGCGGAGGGCTCGCTGGTGTCGAGGAGCTCGCCGGCCAGGTCGATGGCCTGGTGGGCGACGTGCGCGACCTCACCTTCGACGGTGGGTCCGTGAAGTTCCCGGCTGCCTCGAAGTTCCCGAAGACGATCGCCTTCGACGTGGTGCCGCTCGCCGGCTCGATCGTCGACGACGGCTCCGAGGAGACCGACGAGGAGCAGAAGCTCCGCAACGAGAGCCGCAAGATCCTCGAGATCCCGGAGCTGCGGGTGTCGGGCACCTGCGTGCGAGTGCCGGTCTTCACCGGGCACTCGCTGTCGATCAACGCCGAGTTCGACCGCGACCTCTCACCGGAACGTGCCCGGGAGCTGCTCGCGGCGGCCCCCGGCGTCGAGCTCAGCGACGTGCCGACCCCGCTCGAGGCCGCCGGCAAGGACCCGTCCTACGTCGGACGCATCCGACGCGATCAGTCCGTCGAGCACGGCCTGGTGCTGTTCGTCTCGAACGACAACCTGCGCAAGGGTGCGGCGCTCAACACGATCCAGATCGCCGAGGAGCTGCTCGCACGCGGCTGAGCCGCGCAGGTCAGCCCCGGCTCGCAGCGCGGCTGAGGCTCACAGGGCGGTGGCGTCGTGGTCCTGGGGTCGCGTGCGCCACTTGTTCCACGGCCACGTGCCGTCGATCTCGACCTCGAGCGAGAAGCTCAGCAAGATCCGGATGACGACGATCGCGCCGAGCACCAGCACGCTCTCGGCGGTCGGCTCGACCACGATGGTCCGGATGATGTCGGCGAGCAGCAGGACCTCGAGGCCCAGCAGGATCACGCGGGCGAGCTTCCGACGTAGGCGCGGGTAGGCGAGCGAACGCGCCGCGGTGTCGAGCATGTCCTGCGCGTAGCCGTAGAACGAGACGAGTCCGCCGATGAGCAGCACGACCACGCCGCCGCCCTCGACGGTGCGCACCACCACGTCCATGATCTCCTCGTAGGTCACACCGTGACGGTATCGCCGCGTCCGCGGACCCGGCGCGATCGTGCCGGGCCCGGCTGTGCCGTTGGTTCTGGGTGCGGTATGACCGGTCGCAGCCGGCACGTTCGCACCCGGTTCGGCCGAGCCCCTGGTTCTGGGTGCGGTATGACCGGTCGCAGCCGGCACGTTCGCACCCGGTTCGGCGTGGGGGCTGGGCGGGTCCGCTCAGAGCGGGGGGTCGTCGACGTAGCGTCGGGCCGCGTCGTCGAGCGACAGGCCCATCTGGTTGGCGAGCGAGGCGAGCCACGCCAACACGTCGCCGAGCTCGTGCAGCTGCTGCTCAGGAGTGCCCTTGCGGACCGCCTGCGCGAGCTCACCGACCTCTTCGCAGAGCCAGGCCACCGTCGAGGGCACACCCCGGTCGCGGTCGGCCGCGCCGTAGAGCTGCTCCATCAGGTCCTGGAACGCCGTGATCTCCATGGCATGACCCTATGGGAGGGCGCCTGACCCTACGGGAGGCCGCACGATCCGACGGAGGGCGCACGGCCGCACGGGAAGCCACACGGCCCCTCCGGGAGCGGGGCCGGCGCTGATCAGGCCCGCATGAAGACCTGCACGGTGAACACCGTGCGATGCCCGTTGCACGTGCCCCACACGGCGCCTGCGCCGACGTAGTTGTACGAACCGTCGAGCACGTTGGCCCGGTGGCCCGAGGAGTTCATGTACGCCACATGGACCTGGTTGATGCTGCCGCCCCGGCCGACGTTCTCACCGAGCTGACGCCAGTTCGACGGCGCACCGTCGGCCAGGCGGGAGTGGGAGATCTTGCACCGGTCACGGAGGGTCGAGGCCCACTGATCGGCCTTCACGTTCAGCTGGGAGTGCTGCTGCAGCGCCGGGAGCCCGGCGGCGGCCCGTGAGGCGTTGATCTCGGCGACGACGGCGTTGCGGTCGGGTGCGGAGGTCTCACACGACGTCAGAGTGCTGCTCAGCAGCAGCACGGCCATCGCGGCGACCACGATCGCGGCGAAGGGACGACGACGGCGGGCGCGTGGCGTGGAGCTCGGAAGGGTGGTCACAGCCATGCAGGAGTTATCGAACGGCTCCGGAAGGACCTTGACCCTTCACCGACACCAATTTGCGAGACATCGGACACCGCGTCGGCGGAGGCCGCTGGGCTGCTGGCCGGAGAACGCATCGAGCCCCGGCTGCTGACGCAGTCCCGGGGCTCGATGTGGGACGGCCCGTCGAGCGGACCATGTTGTCGGGTGGGGGAGATTTGAACTCCCGACCTCCTCGTCCCGAACGAGGCGCGCTACCAAGCTGCGCCACCACCCGTGGAAGGACGCATCGTAGTGGTCCGCCCGGTCGTGCGGAAAATGCGATGCGTCAGCTGTCGTCGGCTCAGCTGGCGACGTCGTCGGCCGGCTGTTCCTCGACGGCCTCGTCGTCCGGCTCGTCGGCTGCCGGTGCGGCGTCGAGGGTCGGCCGCTGCCCGCCCTCGGAGTAGCGCTCGCCGGCGAGCACGGCCGTCGCAGCAGCCCGGAGGCGCAACGCGTCGAGCGGCTTGACGAGCCACCCGTCGGCATCCGCTCGACGGGCGATGAACACGTCTGCGTCGCGGTCCAGAAGGATGATCACGTTCTGGGGCGGGATGCGGTCGAAGCTCTCCTCGTTGCGCAGCCCGAGACAGGTGGCGACGCCGCCCATGTTGCCGATCTGCAGGTCGAGGACCACCAGATCCGGCGACAGCTCTCGGACGGCGGGGAGCACCTGTCGGCCCGCGTGCACCCGGGCGATGGTCGTGCCGGTCTCTCCGAGAGCGGCGTCGACCTCGGCGAAGACCTCGTCGGCGTCGGTGGCGATCAGGATGGTGCGTGCTGCGGTGACCACGAGGCGACGTTACCGTTCCCCGCCGTCGAAGAGCAGATCGGCGAGCACCGACAGCGACGCAAGATCCGTGACCTCGAAGGGCTGCACGGCCAGCTCGGCGACCGGCGCCGGCGCGACCCGCGAGCTCAGGCCCGCGATGTGCTCGTGCTCACCGGCGGCGAGCACGAGCGAATCCGCGAGCGCCGTGTAGTGGTCGGCGAGCGCTGCGGCCCCTGCGCCTGCGAGCGACGTGGCCCGGGCGCGCAGCGCGGCGGGCGAGACCGCCGGACGATCCCGCATCCCGGTGCCGTCGACGCCGGCGGCGCTGCTGGCGGTGTCGAGGAAGTTCGGCTGCATGCGGTTGACCACCAGGGCGCGCACGTCGATGCCCGCGTCGTGCAGCTTGTCGGCGAAGTACCCCGCCTCGGCGACGGTGTCGGCCTTCGGCGAGGCGACCAGGACGAACGAGGTGGAGCGCTCGCAGAGCAGTTCGTCGACCCGTCGTGCCCGCTCCGAGAACCCTTGCTCCATGCCGTCGAACGCGGCGAAGAAGTCGAGCGCGTCGGCGATCACGTCGCCGCCCACGACCTTCGACAGGCTGCGCACCAGCGTCTGGGCCGCGACGTTGACCGCCTTGACGATGCCCCGGGTCGGGGCGACCAGCATCCGGTAGAGGCGGTGGTCGAGGAAGTGGGCCAGGCGCTTGGGGGCCTCGATGAAGTCGAGTGCGTTGCGCGTCGGGGGCGTGTCGACGACGACCAGGTCGTAGTCGCCCTCGACGGCGAGCTCGTAGAGCTTCTCCGAGGCCATGTACTCCTGGGTGCCCGACAGCGAGCCCGAGATGTTCTCGTAGAACGAGTTGGCGAGGATCCGCTGCGCCTGGGACTCGTCGGCCGAGTAGCGGCGCACCAGACCGTCGAACGTGGCCTTGGTGTCGAGCATCATCGCCCACAGCTCGCCGCCCGCGGCTGCACCCGAACCACTGTCGCCCGAACCGCTGGCGCCCGCCAGGTCGATGCGCGCCGGGGTGTTCGTGAGCCCTTCGAGGCCGAGCGCGTCGGCGAGCCGCCGGGCCGGATCGATGGTGACCACGACCGTGCGGCGGCCCTGTCGGGCCGCCTCGAGGGCGATCACCGCGGCGGTGGTCGTCTTGCCGACGCCACCGGATCCGCAGCACACCACGACGTGGCTGGCGGCGACGACCTCTCCGATCGAGGCGGTCATGAGGCGTCCTGCTGGTCGGGGCCGCGATGGTCGGCGAGCGCTTCGACGCAGCTCAGCAGCCGCTCCGCGAGCAGGTCGAGCTCGAGCCGACCGAGATCCGAGGTGAACAGGTACGGCAGCTGCAGCTGCGCGAGCGGCAGCTCGTGGGCCATGCGCTCCAGCTGCGTGCGCTGCAGCTCGGTGCGAGCGGCACGGAACGCGGACGAGGCCTCGAGCAGCTCGGCCTCGCCCTCGAGCAGCGTCACCCCGGCCTCGGCAGCGGCGCGTGCCGGGTCGACCGACAACCCGTCGAGCACGGGGAAGACGCCGTTGACGACCACCGGTCCGAGTGCGACGCCGACCTCGTCCTCGAGGTCGTACGCGGTCTCGATCAGCTCGTTCACCGGGGTCTCCTCGGGCGAGGTCACCAGCACGACCCGGCAGCGCTGCGGGTCGTTCAGCAGCTCGAGCACGTCGACGGCCTGGGCGTTGATGGGCCCGACCTTCACGGCGTCCGCGAGTCCAGACGCCGAGCGCAGGAAGCTGATCGCGTGACCTGCGGCCGGGGCGTCGAGCAGGATCAGGTCGAACTCGCCCGAGCGTTCGAGCTGCTTCACCTTGCCGAGCACGAGGATGTCGCGGATGCCGGGGACCGCGGTCGAGACCAGGTCGACCGCCCCTGCGGACACGAGTCGCTTCGAGATCCGCTGCAGCCCGTGGTCGCGGAGGTAGTCCAGCAGCGCGTCGTCGGGGGTGAGCGTGCGGGCGGTGATGCCGGCGTGCACCTCGGACGGCTCGACCAGGTCGAGGTCGTGGTAGGTGAAGTCCGGCGACTCGAACAGCGAGGCCAGTCCGGACTTGCCCTCGACCTCGACGACGAGGGTCCGTACGCCGCTCATCGAGGCCGCCATGGCCATTGCCGCGGTGACGGCGGTTTTGCCGACTCCGCCTTTCCCGGCGACGATGATCACTCCGGATGCAGTGAAGAACTGCTCAGGATCCACGCTGTCCCCTCGGAGGCTGTGCTGTGGGCACACTACCCAGCCGACTGCGGCTGACATCGATCGTGACGCTCGCCCTCGGGGTCATCGTCGCGCTCGCAGGAGTGTTCGCCCCGAGCGCGGGTGCGCAGAGCACCTGCGGCGAGCACGGCTGCGTCGACGTCGTCGCGGTCGACGGCGTGATCGACGAGATCGAGGCCGACTTCATCATCGAGAGCGTCGGTTCGGCGAACGCCGCCGGCGATGTCGTGGCCGTGGTGCTGCAGCTCGACAGCCCCGGTGTGGCCGTCTCCGACGCCCGCCTGAACGAGGTCGCCTCGGTGATCGCCGGTTCGCGGATCCCCGTGTCGATCTGGATCGGCGCATCCGGCTCCGACGCCCTCGGCGGCGCCGCCGAGCTCGTCCAGATCGCCGACTCCTCGGGCATCACGCCGGGTTCGGAGATCGGTGACGTCGGCTCGCAACGACTCGACATCGCCGAGTTCGGCAGGCTGTTCGAGGGTGAGCAGGCCGAGGCGCTGAGCCGCACGTTCGACGGGGAGAAGGCGGTCGAGGCGGGCCTCGTCACCCGCTTCTCGCCGACGATCGTCGAGCACATCTCGACCCTCGACGTCGTCGACACCGAGCGAGTCGAGTCCGAGGACGGCAAGGAGGAGCTGCGACCGCTGCAGATCCCCCGCTTCTCGAAGCTGCCGCTGCAGGTCCAGCTGCTGCACACCGCCGCCAGCCCGTCGGTCGCCTACCTCCTGCTCGTCATCGGTCTGGGTCTGCTGCTCTTCGAGTTCTTCACCGCGGGCATCGGCGTCGCCGGTGTCGTCGGCGCCGGTTTCGTGGTGCTCGGCGGCTACGGCGTGGCAGCGCTGCCGTCGAACGGATGGGCGCTCGGGCTGATCCTGTTCTCGATGTTCGCGTTCGCGATCGACATGCAGACCGGAATTCCGCGCCTGTGGACCATCATCGGGATGGCCGCGTTCAGCGTCGGGACGGTGTTCCTCTTCACCGACTTCCACGCGACGTGGATCGCCTGGGCGGTCGGCATCTTCGGCATGGGCATCACGGTGTTCTCCGGCATGCCGGCGATGATCCGGACGCGCTTCGCCACCCCTACGATCGGGCGCGAGTGGATGATCGGCGAGATCGGTGACGTCACCGCGGACGTCGACCCCGACGGCATGGTGCGGATCCGTGAGGCGCTGTGGCGCGGCACGCACCAACCGGGCAACGCCGGTGGTGGCCGGTGACCGGGTCCGCGTCGTCGCGATCGACGGTCTGGTGCTCGAGGTCGAGCCCGAGGAGGGCGGCGCGATCGACTACCGCGAGATGCGAGATCGTCGCAAGGGCTCGACCGATCAGGACGCCGACGGGACCGCTGATCAGCAGTCCGACGACGCTGCCGACGAGGCGTCCGACGACGAGGGCGACGGGCGCTCACTGCAGTAAGCAGAACGCTCACAAAATCATCTCTTGTCGGGATCGCGAGGCGGTGCCTATCGTGCGGCCAACACCGAAACGGGGGGTCGTCACGGTGAGCGCACAACAGTCTCCGCAAGCATGGCAGGCGAAGGCCGCATGTCGTGGTCCGCAGGCAGCGGTGTTCTTCCCACCGCCGCAGTTCGAACGCAAGGCCGACCGCCTCGAGCGCGAGCGTCGCGCGAAGGCGATCTGCTCGGAGTGCATGGTCAGGGTCGAATGCCTCGACTACTCGGTCGAGATCAAGGAACCGCACGGCATCTGGGGCGGCCTGAACGAGCACGAGCGCCGAGCGCTCACCGAGGTCTCCGCCTGAGAAGGCGCTGATACCCAGCCCGTTCGTGCGGACGGCAGGCACCGTCACCCCGCTACCGTGGACGTCATGCTCCCGGCGCTGCTCGCGTTCTTCCTCGTGTTGCCGTTCCTCGAGCTGTGGGTCGCGATCCAGGTCGCCGGGCTGATCGGCGGGTTCCCGACGCTGCTCCTGATCTTCGCCATGAGCGCGCTCGGTGTGGTGCTGCTCCGGCGTGAGGGCGCGACTGCGTGGCGCAGGGCGACCGAGGAGATGGCCGCCGGTCGACCGCCCACCACCCAGCTGCTCGACGGCGCCCTGGTGCTCATCGGTGGCGTCTCGCTGGTCGTGCCCGGGTTCATCACCGGGGTGTTCGGCCTGCTGTTGCTGCTGCCACCGGTGCGTGCGCTGCTGCGCCCGGCGATCCTCGCCTGGTTCACCGCTCGAGCGGCGCGCGCCGCCCGCTCCGGAGCCGTGCGCGGCGTGTTCGTGCACAGCGTCGTCGACGCCGACGGTCGGGTCCGCACCGAGTCGACGCGCTTCGGTGACGTGGTCGACTCCGATGGTTGGGAGCTCGGCGACGCACCGCCGGAACTGCCCCGCAACACCGGTCCGCGACCGGGCGTCATCGACGTCGACGGCGGCGATGAGCTGCGCTGAGCGGATCTAGGGTCGCCCCGGTGGCGACCATGAGCTTTCGGCAGCACCCGGACCCCGAGTCCGTCCCCCTGCGTGACGCCGCGACGGTGATGCTGCTGCGGGAGTCCGACCGGGGCCTCGAGGTCTGCATGCTGCGCCGCAACCTGAACTCCGACTTCGTCGGCGGTGCGTACGTCTTCCCCGGCGGCGGCGTCGATCCGGGCGACTCCGACGGCGCGCTCGAACGGGTGACCCGGGGCCGCACCGATGCCGACGCGTCACGCTTGGTCGGCGTCGACCAGGGCGGTCTCGCGTTCTGGGTCGCAGCGATCCGAGAGTCCTTCGAGGAGGCGGGCGTCCTGCTCGCACGCGACGGGTCGGGCTCGGTGATCTCGTTCGAGGAGCCGTCGGTGTCCGACCGGTTCGAGGTGCACCGTCGTGCGGTCGACACCGCGCAGCGCTCGCTGCTCGAGGTCTGCCACGAGGAGTCCCTGCAGCTCGACGTCGGGTCGATGCACTACTTCTCGCGGTGGATCACGCCGTTGGGTGCGCCGCGCCGCTACGACACCCGCTTCTTCGTGGCGGCCGCGCCCGAGGGCCAGGTGGCGCTGCACGACGACCGAGAGGTCATCGCCACGACGTGGCTGACCCCCGCCCAGGCCCTCGAGGACCACGAGTCCGGGGCGATGACCATGATCTTCCCGACGGTCCGCACGATGGTCGCGCTCAGCCGCTTCGACACCGCGGCCGATGCCCTGGCCCACGCCGCCAGCCAGGAGCAGGTCCAGCCGATCCTGCCCATGCTGCGCGACGAGGGCGGCGGCATCCGGCTGGTGCTGCCGGGCGACCCCGAGGGCACCGGTGGTGTCTACGACGCCATCTCGGGCGAACCCGTCTGAGGGGATCGCGGACGTCGGTCAGTCCACCGGCGCGAGCGAGGCGAACGCCCGGGCCCGGTCGATGCCGGCCAGGCGGGCCGACGGGTCCGCCGCTCCGACGAGCACGTACTGCCCCTCGAACTCGGGCCGCAGGTCGCCGTTCGGGTCGACCAACCACGGCAGCGCGAGGCGACGTGGCACTCGCACGACCTCGGGCGTGTCGAGCGTGCCGAACATCCGGTCCCAGACGAGTGTGGTCACGCCGTGGTTCGACTTCGGGTGCCCGAAGTGGTGGTGGAAGTGGTGCAGCCGGACCCAGCGCGAGTAGCGCCCGGTCGGTGGGCGCAGGTGCGCCACCGCGTGCACGTACTCGTAGGTGAAGTAGCCGAGCGCCCAACCGATCGCGACGCCGAACCCGGCGACGGGTCCGACCAGCCACCAGGTCAGCGGCAGCCACGCTCCGAACCCGACCAGCAGCATGCCGGCCCAGCTGAGCAGGTGGGTGACCGAGAAGTGCCACGCCGAGTGCACGTGGTGCTCCAGGTGCTCGCGGCTCATGATCCCCTTGCCGTCGAGCGCGTGCATGGCGAAGCGGTGCAGCACGTACTCGCCCAAGGTCCACAGCGCCGCGCCGAACGCGAGCGCGGCGACGAACGTCGCGACGGATCCGATGGTGCTCATCGAGTGACCTCCCCCTTCTCGCTGCCGACGTCGGCCGGGCCGTCGAGTGCGGCGGCCCGCTCACGGGCGGCTCGGCTGCGCGTCGGGTCGGCGCCCCAGCCCCTCAGCAGCGTGGCGGTGATCTCGGAGCCGAGGGCGGCGCCGGTCGACGGTGCGCCCGTCGTGAGCCCGTCGATCAGCAGCGCGCCGTTGAGGGCGACGACCCAGGCGAACGTGCGCAGCAGGTCGCCGTCGATGGGCGAGCCCACCGGGTCGTCGGCTGCCGGCGCGGTCTCGAGCGCACCGGCCGCGGCCGCCTCGGCGAGCAGGCGACGCGGCAGGTCGAGCACGCTCATCGCTGCCGGCACCACCGCTGCGGCGTCGCCGACCTCCTCGACCCCCGGGGTGACCAGCAGCTGCTGCTGCAGGCGGAACTCGCGCGGGTGGCGTTGCGGCGCTGCGACGAACAGGTCCGAGAACGCCCACAACAGCGTGAGCGCGTCGAGTTGGGGGTCGTCGCCGCTCAGCCGGGCCCGCCACGCCGCGAGCGACGTCGACCCGACGTCGGCCAGGGTGGCGAGCGCCCGCTGCTGCAGCGCCGCGAGCAGGGCACTGCGCGACGGGAAGTACGTGTAGAGCGACGCAGGCGCGTAGTCGGCTGCCTCGGCCAGCGCCGTCATGGTCACCCCGTCGACGCCGTCGCGCTCGACCAGGTCGGCGGCCAGGTCCAACAGGCGCGCCCGGCGTTCCTCGCGCTTGCGAGTGCGTCGGTCCGTCGGTGTCACGTTTTCCGAAGGCATGTCGGAAAACGTAACGACGACGGCTCAGATGGTCAAGGGGTGGACGTCCTGGAGGTCGAGCCGGAGCGACCCGCGGTCAGGCGTCGCCGGCCGTGACCGGTGCGCCGGGCGGCCAGTGCTGGGCCACCGACACGCCGACGCCGCCGGGGGTCTCCGCTCCGTACCGGGCCATCTCGGCCTCGATGTCGAGGGGCCTCGGGCGGATGTCGCCGCTGTCGACCTGGGCTCGCACGTCGTCGGTGATCAGCGCTGCAGGGACCAGCCAGGACACCTCGAACTCGATGCCGTCGGGGTCCTGGGCGTACAGGGCCTTGGTCGTGATGTGGTCCGAGGCGCCGACCAGCGCGCCGCGCTCGGAGAGCAGGCCGCCGATGCGCTGCAGCTCGGCGAGCGTGTCGACCTCCCAGGCCAGGTGGTACAGCCCGACCGTCGAGCGGCCCGCGGTGGACGGCCCCGCGCCGGAGCCGATCTGGAACACGCCCAGATCGTGATCGTTCGTCGATGCGGGAGCCTGGAAGAACGCGGCCTGCCCGGGCATCCAGATGAGGGTGCGGAAGTCGAGCACCTGCTCGTAGAAGTCACGGGTGGCCTGCACGTCACGGACGTAGAGCACGGCGTGGTTGAGTCGGGTGACGGGCATGGTGGCCTCCGGGAGCACAGTTGCCTGCGCCTGGTAGTTGAACCTTCAACTCACTCTAACACCAGTACTTGAGCGTTCAATCCCGAGTACGATCGTCCGTATGGCCGAGTGGTTGGACGACGAGGAGCAGCGTGCTTGGCGGGCGTTCCTGCTGACCTCGCAGCTGCTCGATCAGGCGCTCGACCGCCAGCTGCAGCGCGACGCCGGCATGCCGCACGCCTACTACTCGGTGCTGGTCACGCTCTCCGAGGCACCTGAGCGGTCGCTGCGCATGAGCGAGCTCGCCCGACGTCTGCGCTACTCGCAGAGCCGGCTCACCCACGCGGTGTCGTCGATGGAGCGCAGCGGCTGGGTGCGGCGCTCGGTGTGCCCGACCGACCGCCGCGGCCAGACCGCGTGTCTGACCGCCGAGGGGCTCGAGGCGCTCGCCACGGCTGCGCCCGGCCACGTGCGTGAGGTGCGTGCGAAGGTGTTCGACCGTCTGAGCCCCACACAGGTCCGCCAGCTCCGGCGCATCTGCGAGACGCTGGCCGACGGACTCGACCCCGAGCAGCAGGAGCCCTCGTGAACGACGCCGACCTCGACGCGGATCGTTTCGCCGTTGAGACGTGCCGCGCCCGTGGGTTCTCGCAGGCGTACGTGCGACAGGGCGCCGGCGGCGTGCCGCTGCTGCTGATCCACGGGTTCCCCGAGACCAAGCGGGTGTGGTGGCGTGTCGTCGAGCCGCTCGCCGCGGCGGGCTTCGACGTCATCGCCCCCGACCTGCGCGCCTACGGCGACTCCGAGGTCGGACCCGACGGGCTGCACGACACCGTTGCCTCCAGCCTCGACCTGCTCGCGCTGCTCGACGAGCTCGGTGTCGAGCGAGTCGTGTTGGCGGCGGGGGACTTCGGCGGCGCGATCGCCCAGGACCTGGCCGCTCGTGCACCGGAGCGGGTCGACCGGCTCGTGCTGTTCAACTCACCGCTGCCGTACCTCGCGGAGGAGATGGCGGGCATGGAGCGAATGGCCACCGGTGCGCACGACTACTTCATGCGCCAGGGCCTCGACGGCGACGGCCTGCTCGCCGAGCTCGCGACCAAGGACGCCCGGCAGCGCTACGTCGCGACGTTCTACTCGTCACGCTTCTGGGCGCACCCGGGAGCGTTCGACGACGACGCGATCGCGTTCCACGCCGAGCCGTTCCGCGACGGCGACAAACTGCGGGCGAGCTTCGGTTGCTACGAGTCGGTGTTCGACCCCGAAGCACGCAGCGGTCGCTCGATGATCGCCCGGAACCCGTCGCTGCGGACGTTGCTGCTGTTCGGGCCGTCGGACCACGTCATCTCGAAGGACTGGGATCGCATGGCCGCGATCGTGCTGCCCGACCACGTCGGTCCGTACCTGCTGCGCGACGTCGGCCACTTCGTGCCCTGGGAGGCGCCCGGCCGCTTCACCCAGGCCGTCGTGTCGTTCTGCAGCGACCTGCTCGCCCAGCGCTGAACCCGTCGACAGCCCTCGCGGGCGCATAGACTTGGCCGACGATCCTGGGTGGTGAGCTCGGTCGCGCACTCCAGGGCGTCGCTCTGTACCGGAGGTCCGGTGAACCCACCCGAGACCGTGCGCACAGGTGCGTCACGCCGCGTGTCGGACGGCAGGAGCCGGGCATCGCTGCAGCTCGACCCGTCCGGCGAGTGGTGGGGTGTACGTGCGCACTACGCGTCGCTCGTGATCGGCGGGCTGGTCCTGTTCTGGATCGGACGCCACCACTGGTTCTTCGCGGACGACTGGGAGTTCGTCACCAGACGAGGCGTGATGGGCGATCCCCATCTGGGCCTCTTCGTCCCCCACACCCAGCACTGGTCGACCGGCCCGATCCTCATCTGGCGCCTTCTGTTGAGCGTCTTCGGGCTCCACTCCTACGTGCCGTTCATGGCGCTCAACGTCATGTTCCACCTGGCGGTGGTCCACCTCATCTGGCGCCTCGCACGGCGAGGTGGTGCCTCTGCGTGGGTGAGCTCGGCCCTCGCGGCGCTGTTCATGGTCGCCTCGTCCAACGGCTACAACGCGTTCTGGGCGTTCCAGATCGCGTTCAACGGAACGATCGCGATCGGTCTGTTGGTCCTGTTGCTCGCGGAGCACACGGGCGAGTTGCAGCGCGGCCGCAAGTGGGGGGTCGCCGTGCTCGCCACCGTGATGATGACGTTCTCCTCGATCGCCGTGCCCCTGCTCGTCGCGATCGGTCTGCTGCTCGCCGTCCGACACGGTCGGCGGTACGTGCTCCTGATCCTCCCTGCGGCGTGTGCCTTCGCTGTGTGGTTCGTCCTGGTCGGACGCCACCCGATACCGGGCAACGACGCGGTGGGGATCCACCCTGAGCTCTCGCTGTCGATCCTCGGTCCGTCACTCATGTTCGTGGCGCGGGGCCTCAGCGGAGCCGTGGGCGCACCCTTCCTCGTCGGTTCGCTGGGATCCGTCGCGCTGACGGTGCTCGTCGGCTGGTGGTGCTGGACGCACCGGCGGGATCTCGTCCGAGCGAGCGCCGGGGCTGCGGCCGCGGCAGTCGCCGGAATCCTCTTCTTCGTGCTCGCTGCGGTGGCTCGTTCCACGTCCGACGCCGATGATCCGTTGCAGGCCAGGTACCTCTACGTCGCCGGTGCGCTGCTGCTCCCCCTGACGATCGTCGCGCTCGACTCGACCGTCCGCCGTGTCGCCGGCCTGCATCGAGTCGCGGTACCGCTGCTGCTCGCGTTGATCTGCGCGCTGGTGCTCGCCAATCTCGTGGAGTTGAGGACGCTGGCGCGAGACCAAGCGATCATCGAGCAGACATTGGGTGGACGGGTGGTGGGCGCGGCGACGCAGATCCGCGAGGGCCGGCCCTACATCGCGAACTCGGCACCTGAACCGCAGCTCTCGTTCGACGTGTTGATGTCGGACCTCGTCGTGTTGCTCGACCAAGGGTGGGTGCCGACAGCCGACGCACTCCAGGAGCCGGAACTGGGCATCGTGCGACTACAGAACCAGATCGGTCTCAGCTCGGACGCCCCGCTGTTCGAGGTCGGCCCCGCGCTCTCGATCGAGCGGACGACGGGCCTCGAGCTGATGGCGACAGCAGCGGGCTGCGTGACGGTCACCCCGCTCGAGGCGGACGGCGCCATGCTCCTGAGCGCCCGAAGCCCGTCATCGCTGAGCGTGGCGACGGACATCTACACGGAGATGGCGGTGCGCCTCCGAACGCCGAGCGGAGCGCCCCTCCCAGCGACGCGGGGCTTCGCGTTGCCGGCGGGTACGACCTGGCTCGACATCGCCGCGACGGAACACCTGGTCGAGATCCTGCCCGGTCCGACACCCGTGACGATCTGCGGGCTGATCCCCTCAGATTGACCAGAGCACGACGAAGCACGAACCCCGGCCGCACGGGCCGGGGTTCGTCGCGTGTTTGCATCTGGCGGGGATGGTGGTACATCGTTCGAACTCCGTTGACCTCTGGAGTGCACTGAGCCCGATTCTTGCAACACCCTGCCCGTGACCGAGTGCGATCCGGCTATAACCACCCAAATGGGTAGTTGGAGGGTCCAAGAGTGCGACACGGCTCCAAGAACTCGCCTGAGCCGTAGGCCTCCGCCAGTTCCTTGTAGTTCGTAGGGAGTCGGGTGCCGCGCTGCGACTCGACATGTTCCCAGTCGGGTCGATAACCCAGTTCTCGCAACGACAAGGGCGGACGCACGAGCTGGATGAGACGCTCTACTGAGCTCAATGCTGTCCTAGCTCCTAGGTGTGTTCCGCGGGGAGGTTGTCCTTGAAGGTGGCGAGGGTCGCTGCTGGTGAGGCCCATCCGAGTCCGCCGTGGGATCGGTGGTGATTGTAGAAGTGGATGAACGCGTCATAGCCGGCGTGGCGTTCTCTGAGGTCCAGGGCCGGATGTAGGCCCACTCCTCGAGCAAGATCCGGTGGAAGCGTTCGACCTTGCCGTTCGTCTGGGGACGGCGTGGCCTGGTCTTCTTCACGGTCGTGTTCGTCTCGGCGCATGCCCGGTGCCAGAGCCCGGACTTGTAGCAGGCCCCCGTTGTCGGAGATCACCCGCTCGCAGTGGATGCCCTGGGTGGCGAACCACGCTGCGGCGCGGTGCCAGAACGCGGCGGCGGTGCCGGCCTTCTCGTCGGTGTGGATCTCGGAGTAGGCGAGTCGGGTGCGGTCATCGAGCGCGCTGTGGATGTAGCGGTAGCCGACTATTCGACCCCGTTCGTAATCACCTCGGTCGCCGCGTCCGCGGGTGCGCCAGCCGCCGCCGTCAGGCATCCATCCCGGCGATCTTCTTCACGTCGACATGGATGAGTTCACCCGGGGGTGTCGCGCTGGTAGCGGCGCACCGGCTCGGTGTTCGTGGCGCGGTCGACTCGGTCGAGGAGAGCGAGCCCTCCGGGGTGGAGGATGTGTTGCACGGTCGACGCGGCGAGGCCGAGCTCGTGGGCGATGTGGTCCGCGCCCCAACGGTGCTTCTTGCGGAGTCCCACGATGTCGCGGCGGATCCGTCGTGGTGTCCGGTTCGGCGATCGCTTCGGACGCGACGAGCGGTCGAGCGGGCCTGGTTCGCCTTCGGCGAGGAACCGGTCACGCCACTTCCGCACGGTCTTCGCGTCGACCTGGAACCGCTCCGCTGTGGCTTTGACCGTCCAGCCCTGGTCGAGCACGCAGTCGACCATTCGGCGTCGTCCGGTCGGGGTCAGCGGCGCGTTCGGGTGCTGGCTTCTAGCGTGAGCCATGAGTCCTCCTGGCGAGGTCGGTGAGTTGTGGAAGACCCACAGCCTCGCCGGAGGGCTCACTTCAACAACGGATCACCGACACCACCCGCCCAGGGACAACGTTTTCGCTCATCACACCTAGGCAGAGCTCGGGATGCGCGGCGATGAACGCTTCGAAGCGGAACGACCGGGACGGCCCGCCGCTATCGAAAGTCCGGTCCCCGAAGAGAGGGAGGACTCCCTTGGACGACCTACGTTGGCTTGACCCGTAGCGAGTCGCTGACCAAGCACGAAAGTGCGAGGTAGCGCTCGTTGCGGATTTCGGCTTGTCTCGGAGTTGACAGAACTCCTTAGATGTCAAAGATATCAGGATTTCTCTCGACATAAGAGTCCAGGACTTGCTTGAAGGACCCACTGGCATATTGCGCGGGGGAACCGAAGCGTACCTCCGGCAAGAATGGGTCAGCACCACCTTCGAGAAGTGCCCTGAACGTCTGGGCGTTCTTCGCTGGATGGAACAGGCAGGCCCAAAGCGGAGTCAAGTCGTGCCCATTGATAGTTGTCTGCGCATTCGGATCCGCGCCAAACTCTAGGAGCAGTCGGGTGACCTCGACAGAGGCGCTGGCACCCATCAGTGCTGTATCACCATGTCGCGAGCTCCCTTCGACTTCAGCCCCTGCGTCCAGTAGGTAGTGGACGCAACGCTCTGCCCCAGATATTGCTGCAGCGATGAGGACTGACCGATCTGCCCAGTCATCGAGACGTTCCTCGAGTCCGAGACTGTCGGGAACTACAACACTGAGTGCGACTGGGTCGTCATCATCGAGTGCGGCGTTGGCTTCGATCGCACGGGTGTCGTCCATCAACTCTGGATCCTAGCTAGAACCGGAAGGTGCCAGCCATGAGCTGATCGCCGATGATCCGGAGCTGTTGGCGGACTGCTGACGCTGTCTGGACCCCCTGGAGGCGGAGGAACACGTTTCTGTGGTAATTGCCCCGTCGTGAGGACTGATGGATCGTGCGGTGGGCGATGGCCGTAGCTCCTGCTGCGGATCGGTCGGCCTCGCTCACAGGGAGCGGTGCCCCGTTCGCGGGATCATTGATATCCACGCAGTGGGTCGCGAGGATCACCCGGGAGGCTTGGGATTCAGGCTCTTGGACCGCCACGATGTGATGGGCTTCCCAAGTCGCAGTCTGCGGCGGTCGCGAGCGGGCTACACCGTCCCGGAAGGCCTGGCCACTGGTGCGCTTGAGGAAGTGGGCGATCTGTTCGTCAGAGCTGCACTCACCTCGGCGCGGCGGAACGAGCGGCACGCTTCGGGGGGCCGTTTCGTAGAGATGTTGATCTCTCGTCGTGGGCGTGCCCCTGAAGTTCGGATCGATAGGGGAGGAGATCAGAGAGATCAACTGCCGGAAGGCGTTCAGCAGATCATCACCCCAAGCGATGATGGCTGCGAGTGCCGCTGCGACACCCGCAGCTGCTCCGGCGGCGGCCCACCAAGCAAAGGGTGCCGCTGGCACTAGAATTGGCGCGACCCCGAACAGGACTGACTCGGTAGGCAGGGCACCGGTGGGGTCGGTGAAATTGAGTGGGTTGTTGTTGGTGTAGTGGTACGGCGAGTTCCGAACCGTGGTGCCATCAACTCCGTCGAGTGGGTCGGTGGTGGTGAACTGGCCTGTGGCTGGTTGGTAGTCGCGCGCTCGGAGGTGGACGAGGTTGCTGGTGGCGATTTCGCCGCGGTAGCCGAGTTTGACCGGGAGCGTGGGGGCCCGGTCGGGTTCTCCCCAGGCGGTGTAGGTGTCGTCTTGGGCGAGCGTGTTCGCCGTGGATGTGATGGGTGATTCGTGGATGTCGACGGCGAGGTCGACCAGGGTTGCGCCTTCTTGGCTGAGTGCCCACGGGTCTCCGGGGCCTCGGATGGTGAGGGTGTTGGCGTTGGTGGTCGTACCGCCGCTGGTGCTTTGGTGGTTGAAGCCGGTCAGTTCGGCGAGTCCGCTGCTGGTGTCCCAGTCGAGCTGGTAGGTGTCGACATCCGTTCCGGTGGTGTTGGTGATGGTGTCGAGTGCCTGGTCGGGGTTGTAGGCCCGTTCTGGGTGTCACCGCCGGGGAGTGCGAGCTCGGCGAGCTGCCCTGTGGGGTTGTAGGTGTAGGTGGTGACGTCGGTGCCGGTGGTGTCACTGGTGCGGCGGCCCGCAGCGTCGTAGGCGTGGCTGGTGGCTGGCCCGCTCGATGGTGTGGTGGTGGTGAGCTGCCCGGCGTGGTCGTAGGCGTAGGTGGTGGTGTCGGAGCCGACGGTCTGGGTGGTTCGACGGCCGAGGTCGTCGTAGGTCCAACTCGACGCGTCACCGCTGGTCGAGGTGGCGGAGAGGAGTTGGTTGGCGTTGTCGTAGCCGTAGGTGGTGGTCACACCACCCTTGGCTTCGCTGGCGATGCGGCCGGCTGCGTCGTAGGTGAGTGTGGTGGTGTGATTCGCTCCGGGGATGCCGGACTGCGTGAGTTGGACGAGTTGTTCGTCGGTCCAGGTCCAGGCCCGGTTGCCGCCGCCGGCGAGGGCTTCGCCGGTGAGGTTGCCGTCGTCGTCCCACGTGTAGTCGACGGCGTACATCGTCGGACCAGATCGGGTTCCAGCGGGAGAACGCGTCGATCGTGACGTTGTTCGCGGCTCCGGTGGCTCCGGTGAGCTCGACTCTGGGCACGCCGGCTCCGGTCACGGCGGTGTCGGTGACACAGGAGGACCAGGAGGGCTGTCCGGTGGCGAAGGGCCACACCACTGCACAGACCTGGTCGCCGTTGATCTCGAAGCGGACGTGGTGCTTGTCGGTGTCGACGGGCACGGTGAACGTGGCGAGTTCGGTGTCGGTGCCGCCGACGGCTCGCACGATGCGGGCGGTGGTGCTGTTCGAGGTGATCTCGAGGCGGTAGTGCTCCGTTGCGGACTGGTACCGCTGGTAGAGCCGCATCGTCACGGGTGTCGCGTCGGAGCCGAACTTGTAGAAGTAGCTCGACGACGAGTTCATCTCCGGAGCGATCTTCGCGTCCATCGCAGCAGCCGCGGATGGAGTGGCGGGCACGGCGAGGACCGCTGTGTTGTTGTCGAGCTCCGCGGTTCCGCCGGTGGCGGTGGTGACGGTCCACTTGTTGTTGTCGAGCGACGAGCCATCAGTTCCGGTGAAGCTGTCCGAGAGGATGTAGACACGGCGGATCGTGTCGAGGCGACCGGCTGCGTCGTCTTGGTAGTAGTTCGCGGACCCGTCAGGAAGCTCGATTCTCTGCCCTCCGGCCTGCGGCGTCGTAGTGGAACCACATGTCGCGGCCACCAGGCTGTCCGATGTACGCCACGTCACCGGCTGCGGTGTGGCCGTAGCCCCAGGTGCGACCGTCGAGGGTTGCGGAGTCGCGGTAGCCGCGGTTGTCGTAGGTGAACGCGGCGGTTTGGTTGTTGGTGCCGTCGGTCGCGGTCCACCCGGCGATCTGCCCGTCGGGGTTCCACGTGTTCGTCACCGTCCGACCGGACGGGTCGGTGGTGGTGGCGAGCCGCCCGGCTGCGTCGTAGGTGTAGCTGGTGGTACGGCTCAGCGGGTCGGTCTGCGAGGTGACCTCCCCGGCGGCGTTGTAGCCGGTGGTCCACGTCTGACCGTTGGCGTCGGTGCGGGTGACCTGACGGCCGCGGGCGTCGTAACCGAAGGTGGTCCGGTTGTCGAGAGCATCGTCCACCCAGTTCAGGGTGCCGTCCGCGTTGTAGGAGAACTCCTCGGTGCCTGCCCCCGAGGTGGTCTTGGTGAGGAGCTCGCCACGGAGCGACCATGTGTTGGTCGTGACGACACCTGCTGGGTCGGTGACCGTCTTGACCCTGCCGACGTCGTCGTAGGTCGTGGTCGTGACGTTCCCTTCTGGTGAGGTGACGGTGATGACTCGACTGTTGACGTCATAGCCATAGGTCGTGGTCAGGTTCCCGGGTGCGGTCACCGAGGCACCAGAGCCGACCCATTGCCGTTCTGACCTGATGCACCCTCGCCCCAGCATCGGACTTGGCCAATCGAGTCGAGGGCACAGGTGTTGTAGAAGCTCGCCGTCAACTTCATGGTGGACGTGAGGCCTGAGACAATAACGGGCGTGTGCTCGTCGGCCCCGGCCGTGCCATTGCCGAGTTGCCCATCGTCGTTGTTGCCCCAACACTTCACGGCTCCACCGGTCACTACGGCACATGTATGCCACTGCCCCGCGACGACAGCGGTCGCGTCAGAAATACCCACCACGGGTGTAGGAGCGGTGCGAGTGGTCGTCGACCCGTCGCCCAACTGGCCGTAGAGGTTTCGGCCCCAACAGAACACCTGACCCCCGCTGTCGATGGCACAGGTGTGCACGAAGCCGCTTGTCAACGTCGCCGGATTGAGCGTCGTACCGGCCGAAGCCTCGTCCGCTTCGACGACCACCAGGAGGGAGGCCACCAGCAGAACGGCGAGACCGACCACTCCTCTCGATCCCCAGATCCCGCGACGAACATCGACGAACGATGACTCCGACATACCCTCACCCCCGTGGACGCCGGCCCCGCAGCCAGCTTGAAGGTGGCACCGACCGTCGTAGCCGAAACCTTGAGGGCCGCAGAAGTGCGACGCGCAAGCAAATCTCCCGGTCAGCCTGACCAGAGGAGCCGCCGAACCGAGCCCTGCCAACAACGCCGCAACGAACGAACCCCGGCCATCACTGACCGGGGTTCGAACCTGTTGCATCTGGCGGAGAGGGTGGGATTCGAACCCACGGTGAGGTTGCCCCCACACCTCCTTAGCAGGGAGGCCCGATCGACCTGGCTCCGGCACCTCTCCAGGAACAGATCACTGTACCGTCACTGCACCGGCACCCACCAAGAGCATCTCGGAGCACCGTGAAGGCCCTCGTCTCCATCGTCACGACCCTGACGAGCCCGTTCCGTCGGCGCAACGCCCGAGTCGTCGTGTGGCTCGTCGGCGCCCTGGTCGCTCTGGTCGCCATCTACTCGGTGATCTTCCACGTGATCATGGAGGACGAGGGCCAGCGACACAGCTGGGCGACGGGCGTCTACTGGACCCTCACGGTCATGTCGACGCTCGGCTTCGGCGACATCACCTTCGAGTCCGACGCCGGGCGCATCTTCTCGGTCGTCGTGCTCGTCAGCGGCGCGCTGTTCATCCTGGTGCTGCTGCCGTTCGCCTTCATCCAGTTCCTGTTCCTGCCCTGGATGTCGGCCCGTGACGCGGCGCGGGCACCGCGCAAGCTGCCGGCCGACACCGCCGACCACATCGTGTTGACCCAGCTCGGCGCGGTGACCGACGCGCTGATCCGCCGCGCCCGCCACGCACACGTGCCGTACGTGCTGATCGTGGCCGACCTGACCGAGGCGCTGAACCTGTACGACCAGGGCTACAAGGTGATGGTCGGCGACCTGGACGACCCGGCGACCTACAAGGCCGCTCGGATCGACGCGGCGGCGCTCGTCGCGACGAGCCAGCCCGACATGACGAACACGAACATCGTGTTCACCGTGCGCGAGATCAACTCGACCGTGCCGATCGCCGCGACCGCGTCGACCCACGCGGCGGTCGACGTGCTCGAACTGGCCGGCTGCGACACCGTGCTGCAGATGGGCGAGCTGCTCGGCCATGCCCTGGCCCGACGGGTGCTCGGCGGCGACCGTCGCTCGCACGTCGTCGGCGCGTTCGACGAGCTGCTCGTCGCCGAGGCGTCGGCCGCGGGCACCGACATCGTCGGACGTCGGCTCGTCGACGTCGATCTGCGCGGCCGCTTCAACGTCACCGTGGCCGGCATCTGGCAGCGCGGCACCTTCGAGCTGCCCGGGCCCGACACCGTCGTCGACGACACCGACGTGCTCATCCTCGCGGGCTCGGCCGATCAGCTCGCCTCGTACGACGCGGCGTTCGGTGTCGAGGACCACGGCCTCGACAACCGGGTGATCGTCATCGGCGGTGGTCGGGTGGGCCGCGCCGCGGCGCGCATGTTGAACGCCGCGGGTGCCGACTGCCGGATCATCGAGGAGCAGGAGGACCGCATCCGCGATGAGCGTCTCTACGTGCGAGGCAACGCCGCCGAGATCGGTGTGCTGAACGCGGCGGGCCTCGAGGACGCCGGAGCGGTGATCATCACCACCCACGACGACGACGTGAACGTCTTCCTGACCATCTACTGCCGGCGGCTCCGGCCCGACGTGCAGATCATCGCCCGAGCGAACCTCGACCGGAACGTCGCGACCCTCAACCGTGCGGGGGCCGACGCGGTGCTGTCGTACGCATCGCTCGGCGCGACGGCGTTCTGGAACGTGCTCGGCCTGAACGACTCACTCGTGCTCGCCGAGGGGCTCGACATGTTCCAGACCCCGGTGCCCCCTGCGATGGCAGGCCGGTCACTCGCGGACGCAGCGGTGCGCCAGCGCACCGGCTGCAACATCGTGGCGATCTCGACCGACGTCGGCGGCACCGAGATGGTCACCACGCCCGACCCCCACGAGCCGATCCCGGCCGACTCGCAGCTGGTCGTCATCGGCGACTCCGCGGCGCAGCAGAAGTTCCTCGACGCCTACCCGGTGTTCCGAGGACGTCGGACCCGCCCGGTGATCGAGCGCGTGCCACCCGCCTGAACGCGATCGCGGCGAGCGACCGACGCCTCGCGGGCGCGGATCAGGCCGAGTCGGGTCCGGTCAGGAGAGCGCATCGATGAGGGCGTCGCAGAAGGCAGGCAGGTCGTCGGGGTTGCGGCTCGACACCAGCACGTTCGGGCCGTCCTCGCAGATCGAGACCTCACGGTCGACCCACTCGGCGCCGGCGTTGCGCAGGTCGGTCTGCAGGCTCGGCCAGCTCGTGATGGTGCGGCCCCGGAGCACGCCGGCCTCGACCAGGGTCCAGGGCCCGTGGCAGATCACCGCGATCGGCTTGCCGGCGTCGGTGAACCGACGCACGAGCTCGACCGCGGCTGCATCGGTGCGCAGCTGGTCCGGGTTGGCCACACCTCCGGGCAGCACCAGAGCGTCGAACTCGTCGACGTCAGCGTCGGCCGTGCTGAGTTGCGCCACGAAGGTGTCGCCGCGGTCGAGGTGCTGGAAGCCGGCCACCTCGCCCTGTTCGGGTGCCACGAGCACCGCCTCGCCGCCCGCTCCCTCGATGGCGTCCCAGGGTGAGGTCAGCTCGACCTGCTCCACACCCTCGTTGGCGACCATGACCGCCACACGTCGTCCTTCGAGCACTCCGGTCATCGGGCTGCACCTCCGGTCGGGGCCGTCGGGCGACGGCCGTGACGGAGCGGTACCCGCTCGGCCGGGCCGCCACACGCGGGAAGGGCTCATCACACACGGACTGGATCGTTCTCCGGACGGAACGGCACGTTCGCCACGGTGTTCGGGACCGTTCGGTCGACAGTCCGGTATGTTGCCCCCATCTCTGGACAGCTGACCGACCCCATCGTCGACGGGTCCCTCCGGCGTCGTAGCGCGTCCAACCGATGGGTCCGTCTGCTGCTCGTCGCCGTGCTCTTCTTCGCGGGGTTGGGCGCAGCCGTGTACACCTGGCAACGGGCCGAGGTCGACGCGCTGCACGCGGAGATGGTCCTCGCGGACCGGGCAGCGGCCACGATCACCGCCTCTGCCGACACCGTCATCGCCGGGCTCGGCGGCGCGGCCGGCATCGTGGCCGAGGACGGAACGGTCCACATGAGTGCCTTCGAGGCGTTCCGACTCGATGTGGCCGAGGTGTCGTCGCTCGACGCGCTGGCCTACGTCCCGGTGATCCCGGGCGACGCCCGAGCCGAGTTCGAGCGCAGCGTCGGTCGACAGATCCACGACCTGGTCGGCGAGGGCCTGGTGCCGTCGCCGGACCGGCCGACCTACTCGCCGGTGAAGTGGCTCGGACCAGCGGACCCGCTGACGTCGCTCCTCATCGGCGTCGACGTCGCGGCGAGCGAGCTCTCGGCGCCCGAGGCGGCGCGCGCGGTCGACACGGGCGACACCGTCGTGACCCGGGCGCTCGCCTTCTCGGACGACTTCACCCTCTTCTTCATCATCAAGCCGCTGTACCGCCCCGGCGCCGAGGGGGCGACCGCCGAGGAGCGCAGAGCCGCTCACGTGGGCTTCGTGGCGAGTGCGTACTCCGGGGCCGACCTGCTCAGCGGTCTCACCGAGCTCGACCCACACCTGCAGGCCCGGCTGAGCGACGGCACGCAGGTGCTCGCCACCACCGAGCCCGGCCCCACCGAGGATGCGCTGGAACGCGAGATCGAGGTCGGCGGGCGAACCTGGCGCCTCGAGCTGAGCGACGGCCGCAGCGTCGACCACGACCTGCCGTTCTTCCTGCTGGGGCTGACGTTCGTCCTGAGCGGAGCGCTCGTGATCCTGGTGTTGCGCAGCGCGGCGCACGACCGGTCGATGGACCGCGTCGTCGGCCTGGTCAGCTCGACCGCGGCGATCGGACACGAGCTCGTCAGCGCGGCGTCGGTCCAGGAGGTCGCAGGAGTGATCGCCAAGGACGTCGCTCCCGCGCTCGGCGCGACCAGCGCGCGGCTGACGATGATCGACCCGAGCGCGCGTGAGGACGGCTCGTCCGACGTGGCCGATGTGCCTGTCTCCGATGCGACTGCCGCGGATGTGACGACCTCAGGGACGACCTCCTCAGGGGTGACGGACGGCCGAGTCACCACCTATCCCGACGAGCGGCGCGCCTCGCTCGCGATCGACGGCGGCGACGGCGTCACGGCGGGCACGCTCGACATCGAGTGGGCCAAGGTGCGCTTCGACGACACGATGGTCGCCACGCTCCAGACGCTCGCCGAGCTCTGCGAGCAGACCTTCCAGCGCGCCGCGGTCACCGACCTGATCGCGGTCCGCTCCGACCGGCTGGCCCGACTCGCCGAGGCGCTCGCCGGCGCAACCACCCTGCAGCAGGTGGCGTCGGTCATCACCGGCCACGGCCGTCTGCCCGTCGGTGCGTCGTCGGCGAGCCTGGGCGTGATCGACAAGGCGGCGGGTGTGCTCGACGTGTACCACGGCGACACCGTCGTCGACCGGGTGCGCGAGCAGTTCGTCCGGCTGCCGCTCGACACGTCGCTCGCGTTCACCGACGCAGCCAGGACCGGGCAGCCGGTGCTCGTCGAGCACATGGACGCCTACCGGATCCGCTATCCCGACACCGGCGACGCCACGGCTCCCCTCGGCGAGGGTGCCCGAGCAGCGCTCCCCATGCGGGACGGCGACCGCACGATAGGGTCGGTGGTGTTCGCCTGGTCGGCGCCGCGGGTCTTCGACGACGCGCTGCGCTCGACGCTGTCGACCATCGCGGAGATGGCGACGCAATCGGTCATCCGTGCGTCGCTCACCGAGGCGCAGGCGGCCGATGCCCAGCACAGCAGGGACCTGGCGGTGCTCGCCGAGAGCTTCGCCCGGGTCGCCACCGTCGACGCGTTGGCCACGGCGCTGCTCGAGCTCGCCCCCACGCCGGTGGGCGCGACCGCCGCGAACATCGCGCTGATCGACGACAGCTCGGCGGTCGTCAAACCCCGGCCCCCGTTCCCGATCGCGGGGGTCGACCAGTTCGGCCTGCGTGCCCTCGAACAGGACCTGCCCGGCATGGAGGCCATCCGTGAGGGACGGCCCGTGGTGCTGGAGTCACCCGAGGTGATCGACGAGCGCTATCCCGGCCGCTACGCCGACGCCGTGCGCGAGCTCGGGGCGACGGCGACGATCCACCTGCCGCTCCTCGGCGCGGACTCGGCCCCCCTGGGCGCCATCGGCTTCGCCTGGCGGGAGGCCCCGGCGTTCAGCGAGACCGACATGTCGACGTTGCGCACGATCGCCGAGCTCAGCAGCCAGACCCTCGAGCGCGTCCGACTCGGCGAGGCCGAGCACCAGGTCGTCGCCGGCCTCCAGGACCGCGTCACCTTGCCGCTCGGCGCGATCGACGGGCTCGAGGTCGAGGACCGCTACCTGCCGTCGTCCTCGCCGGTCGGGATGGGCGGCGACTGGTACGACGGCTCGGTGCTCGACGACGGCCGGTACCTGATCGTGATCGGCGACATCGCCGGGCACGGCATCACCGCGGTCGCCGACATGATCCAGGTCCGGTCGATCGTGAACGCGCTGGCCAGAGGGGGCGTGCCGCTCGGCGAGGTGTTCCCGCAGGCCACCGGGCTGCTCGTGGGCGGCAGGGAGCTCGTCACCGCCAGCGTCGCGATGGCGATCGTCGACCCGGCCGAGGGCACCGTCGAGTACGTGCACGCCGGGCACCCGCCGCTGCTGGTGCGACGCCCCGACGGCACCGTCGACGTGCTCGAAGGTGGGCGCCAGTCGCTGCTCGGCCTGCCGGTCGGGCAGGTCCGACCCGGCACCGCCCATCTCGATCCGGGAGCGGTCCTCGTCGCCTACACCGACGGGTTGATCGAACGACGCGACGAGTCCTTCGACGAGTCCGTCGCACGCCTCGTCTCGGTGGTCGCCGAGGTCGGCGACGCGGGCACCCTGTCCGAGCGGGCGGACGCCGTGCTCGAACGGTGCCTCGGCGAGTCGGACCCCGAGGACGACGTCGCGCTCGTGCTGGTCCGACGTCGCTGACGACGCCTCGACCCGCTGCCGTCGCAGGTCCTCGACCCGTCGCCGGGCCGGGGGGTGAGCGATGTGACCCCCGGTCGCGGCCATACCCTGGGCCCATGATCCCCCTGGAACAGGCAGTCGAGGACGTTCTGGCGCTGGTACACCCGTTGCCTTCAGCGCTGACCCGGACCGCAGAGGCGCTCGGGTCGGTGCTCGCCGCGGACGTCACGGCGACCCTCGACACCCCTCCCTTCGACGCCTCGGCGATGGACGGCTACGCCGTGCGCTCGGGTGACCTGGACGGCGCGCCCGTCGCGTTGCGGGTCATCGGCACCTCGTCGAGTGGGCACCCCAGCGACGCAGAGGTGGTGGCGGGCACCGCGGTGCGCATCCTCACGGGTGCCGTCGTGCCGGCGGGTGCCGATGCCGTGGTGCCGGTCGAGGAGACCGACGCCGGCACCGACGTGGTCACGGTGCGCACGGCCGTGTCGCCGGGCCGGCACGTGCGCGTCCGCGGCGAGGTCGGCCGCAGCGGCGAACGGCTCATCGCCGCGCCGACGGTGCTCACGGCGGGTCATCTGGGTGTGGCCGCGTCGACCGGTCTGGCCGAGCTGCTCGTCCACCGCCGCCCCAAGGTCGCGATCGTCACCACCGGCGACGAGCTGGTCCCACCCGGCCACGGCGAGCTGGCCGTCGGGCAGATCTTCGACTCCAACAGCACCCTGAGCGAGCAGCTCGTGACGAGCGCCGGTGGGATCGCACACGTGGTGCACGCCGCGGACGACGCGCCGTTGATCGGCGCGCTGCTCGAGGCGCTCGCCCCCGAGGTCGACCTGATCCTCACCTCGGGTGGCATCTCGATGGGGGCCGAGTTCGACCCGCTGCGCGCCGCGCTCGGCGAGCACCCGGTCCGCTTCGAACAGGTCGCCATCCGCCCGGCGAAACCGCTCGCGTTCGGTCGGATCGGGGAGTGCACCTACATCGGCATGCCGGGCAACCCCGTGTCGGTCGTCGTCGCGTTCGAGCTGTTCGTGCGTCCGGCGCTGCGACGCCTCCGGGGCATCGATCCGGCGACCACGCCACGCGTGCAGGGGCGACTGGCGAGTGCGCTCGAGCGACCCGTCGACGGCAAGACCCACCTGATCCCCGTGGTGGCCGACGCCGACGACGCCTGGTCGCCGACCCCCTTGCTGGGTTCGCACGCCCTGGTCGGCATCGCCGCGGCGGGTGCGCTCGCCGTCGTGCCCGCGGACCGACCCCGGATCCCCGAGGGTGCCGAGGTCGAGCTGCTACCCCTCTGGACCTGACGCCGAGGGGTCGGGCCGTTCCAGCGCGGCCTGTTCGAGCGCGCGGAGGTCCTCGGGGGTGTCGACGTCGAGGAACGACTGCGCCCGTGCGGTCCGCGCGTGACCAGGCCCGCCGGCCGATCCACTCGACGGACAGCTCATCGAGCAGACCGCGGAGGCTGCGCCGACCCCGGTCGAGCTGTCGCACGGTCACCGGGTGGGCCGAACGCCGATAGCAGGCGACCAGCGGCTCGGGGCCATCCGGTCCGATCGGGACCACGGCATCTGCGCCCGGCGTGCGCAGGGCGGTCTCGACGAGCAACTCGAGCAGCTCGGTCCGCAGCAGCGGGTGGTCGCCCGCCAGCACGAGCGCGACGTCGGCATCGGTGACGTCGAACGCGTGCGCGAGTCCGGCGAGCGGACCCAGGAACCGCTCGGGTTCGAGCACGAGGCGAGTCCCCTCGGGCGCCCACGTACCCACCACCACCACGTCGTCGATCACCCCTCGGGCGGCCAGGTCCTCGACACGGTCCACCACGCGCTCCAGGACCGGACTCCCGCCGAGGAGCGCTCGTGACTTGTCCGAACCGAAGCGCGACGACCGGCCACCGGCGAGCACGATGCCGGCCACACGGAGCGGCCCGGTGACAGCCGGGGAGGGGGCCGGGGTCGGGGCCGGGGTCAGGTCCACGGCGCCCACTTGTAGCATCCGGGACATGCCCGAGGACGACTTCGACACCGCCTGGATCGACGACTTCGCGGCGGCCGCCGGCGTCGAGACGCTCGACGACGCGCAGATCGAGGCGCTGCTCACGCTGGCAGGTGTCGCCGCGCACGACAGCGGCGACCGCCGCAACGCGCCCATCTCGTGCTTCCTGCGAGGGCTGCAGCTCGGCCGTGCGGGCACCGAGCCCTCGCTCGAGGCGATCAGTGGCGACCGAGGCTGAACGCACCCGTCCGCCACGCGCCGGTCGGGTCGACCGGGTGCTCGTGCGTCGCTACGCGGCCGACGGCACGACCCGCCGGTCCCCGGACGACCTGATCGTCGAGGAACCGCTCGCGATCGAGCTCGACGGCGTGCGCGTCGCGACCACCATGCGCACCCCGGGTCACGACTTCGAGCTGGCCGCCGGCTTCTGCTTCACCGACGGCCTGCTCGCCGGCGCACCCGTGCTGCGTTGCCGGTACTGCGGCACCGGCTCCGCCTACGACACCGACTACAACGTCGTCACCGTCCACACCGGCGGACGTGCGCCGACCCCCACGGCCCGACTGACGACGACCTCGTCGTCGTGCGGACTGTGCGGCTCGACCACCATCGACGAGCTCGCCGCCCGGCTCGAGCCCCTGACGGGCGTCGAGCCCTTCCCGCTCGATCTGCTCCTGGCCCTGCCCGAGCGGGCCAGGGATCATCAGCCGCTCTTCGCCCGCACCGGCGCGGTGCACGCCGCGGCGGCGTTCGACCGGTCCGGCACCATGGTCCTGCTGCGCGAGGACATCGGACGCCACAACGCGGTCGACAAGGTCGTCGGGTCGCTGCTGCTCGAGGGGCGCCTCGACCCCGTCGACGGCCGTCGTGCCACCGCCGACATGGCCCTGTACGTCAGCGGTCGTGCCTCGTTCGAGATGGTGCAGAAGGCGTGGGCCGCCGGGTTCGCCGCGGTCGTGGCAGTCAGCGCGCCGTCGGCCCTCGCCGTGCAGACGGCGAACCTCGCGGGGCTGCAGCTCGCCGGCTTCGTCCGCCAGGACCGCATGAACGTCTACGCCCCCGGCGCCTCGTCCACCTGAGCCCCGTCCACCGGACCCCCTGTCTGCCGGAACCCCGTCCACCCGGTGCGCCCGGGCGATCGGGTGTCGTCGACGACACGACCGTGGTCGACGCGCAGCACCAGGTCGGCGTCAGCGAGGGTGGCGGCGTGATGGGCGATGTGCACCGTCGTGCGACCGTGGCGCCAGGCCGCCACTCCGGCGAGCACGCGTGACTCCGTGTCGGGATCGAGGTGCGCGGTCGCTTCGTCGAGCACGAGGACCGACGACTCGGCGAGCAGCGCCCGGGCGATCATCAGTCGTTGCCGCTCGCCGCCGCTGAGGCGCTCGCCGTCCTCGCCGACCCGTGCGTCCAGACCATCGGGCACGGTGTCGAGCCAGTCGTCGAGCGCCGCCGCCCGACACGCAGCGAGCAGGCGGTCGTCGTCCGCGAGTGAGTCCCCGAGCCGCAGGTTGTCGCGGACCGTGGTGTCGAACAAGTGGTCGTGCTGCGCGACGACCGCGACCGCACGCGCGCGCGGCGTCGAGGGGCACGTCGCGCACGTCGACGCCGTCGATGCAGATCGATCCCGCCTGCGGTTCCCAGAACCGCAGCAACAGCGCCGGGATCGTCGACTTGCCGGCGCCGCTCGGTCCGACGATCGCGACCCGGGTGCCCGCGGGGATCGTGAAGCTCGCGTCGCGCAACACGTCGGGCCGGTCAGGCAGGTACCGGAAGTCGACGTGGTCGAAGCTCACCGAGCCGTCACCCGACAGCACCGGCGCGTCGACGGCGTCAGCACGTCGTGCTCCTGAGCGGTCCACCACCGTGGGTGGCTGGTCGACGAGCTCGACCAGCCGGCGTGCGGCGGCGCGGCTGCGGTCGAAGTGCTCGAAGGAGCTCGCGAGCGGTGCGATCGCCTCGAAGCTCGCGATGGCAGCGAGCGGCACGACCGCGAGCAGCACGCCGTCGAGACGCCCGTCGACGACCATCGGGACGGCCAGCGCGAGCGCGCCGACCGCGGCGAGACCGCCGAGCAGGGTCGCGAGCCCCGTGTGCAGCCCCCGTAGCGTGGCGAGGCGACGTTCGGCGCGTCCGGCGCTCGTCGGTGAGCGCTGCGAGTCGACCGCCGAGCAGGTCCTCCCTGCCGTACGCCGCCAGCTCGGCGATCGCATCGACCGACTCGACGGCGACCGAGTTGATCACGGCCTGGCGGGTGGTCACCACCTCGGCGGCGGCCCGACCGAGGCGACGTGTCGACACCGGCAGCACCACGCCGGTCAGGACCATGAACGCGATGAGCGCCGCGGCGAGCGTGGGGTTCGAGCGACCAGAGCACCGCCGCGCCGACGCCGCCGGCCAGCAGCGCGGCGAGTGGTGGTGCGAGCACCCGCAACGAGAGGTCCTGCAGCGTCTCGACGTCGTCGACGATCCGGGTGAGCAGGTCGCCGGAGCGTGCATCGGCGAGCGCCGCCGGCGCGAGTGGTTCGATGCCGTCGGAAGAACCAGACCCGCACCCGGGTGAGGATCCGGAACGTGCCCAGGTGTCCGACGTAGCGCTCCAGGTAGCGGCCCACCGCCCGTACCACCGCGAACAGGCGCACCCCGACGATCGCGAGTGTCAGCGTGGCGGTGGAGTCGACCAGCGCGGCGCGTGAGATCAGCGATCCCGCCATCGAGATCAGCCCGATCGCCGCGGCGAAGGTCACGGCGCTGAGCAGGGCGGACGGCGACGATCCACCAGCGCAGCGTGCCCATGACACCGATGACCCGACGCAACGGCGTGGCGCCCTGGAGCCGATCGGCGCTCGGGGTCGACGAGGTCACGGCTCGCTCCCGGTCGGCTGCACCGTGCCGTGGTCGAGTCGGACGACCCGGTCGGCCAACTCGATGGTGCGTCGGCGGTGTGCGATCACCAGCGCCGTACGGTCACGGAGCAGGTCACCCATCGCCTCGATCAACTCGGCCTCGACACCTTCGTCGAGGTGGGCGGTGAACTCGTCGAGCACGACGACGGGCGAATCGCGCAACGCGGCCCGAGCGATGGCCAGGCGCTGCCGTTGTCCGCCGCTGAGTCGGAGCCCCCGCTCGCCCAGGACCGTGTCGAAGCCGTCGGGCAACGACTCGACGAACCCGGTCGCCCGGGCGAGCGCGGCGGCGCGGCGCACGGCAGCGATCGGCGCGTCGGGGTCGCCCAGGCGGATGTTGTCCGCGACGGTGCCGGCGATCACCGTCGGGTCCTGGGGGACCCACGCGATCCGGCGACGCCAGGCGGACAGGTCGATCGACGAGGCGTCGGCTCCGTCGATGAGCAGTGAGCCCTGGTCGGGCTCGACGAAGCGGAGCACCAGGCGCGACACGGTGGTCTTGCCAGCACCGCTCGGTCCGACGAGCGCCACGGTCTCGCCGGGCCCGATGGTGAGATCGACGCCGTCGAGCGCGGGCCGCTCCGTGCCGGGGTAGCGGTAGGTGACGCCGCGTAGCTCGATGCGGGCGGCCTCGCCCGTCGTGGTGGGCGGTGCCGACGCAGCGCGAGCCGGCTGGTGCGCGTCGCGTCCCGGGGCGGCTCGGTGGCCGGGAGTGCGAGGAGGGCCTCGATGCGTTCGTCCGCAGCCCGGCCCGACTGGCCGGCGTGGTACTCCATGGCCAACCGGCGGAACGGGACGAAGAACTCGGGTACGAGGACCAGCACTGCGAGCCCGGTGCCGAAGGGCAGCCCGGCCTCGATCATCCGGAAGCTGATCTCGACCGCGGCCAGCGCCGTCGCGGCAGTCGCCGCCCACTCCATCACCAGCGACGTCTGGAACGCGGTGCGCAGCACCTCCATGGTGGTGTCGCCGAACCGGCGGCTGACCCCCTCGATCGTGTCGGCGCCCTCACGGGACCGACCGAAGGCCTTGAGGGTCCCGAGTCCGCGGATCATGTCGAGGTAGAAGGCGCTCAGCCAACCGAGCTCGTCGAAACGCCGGCGTGTCAGCTCCCGGGTCCTCCCGCCGATCACGGCGAGCAGCAGGACCAGCATCGGCCCGGTGAACAGCAGGATCAGCGTCGTCCACGGATCGAGCACCGCGACCGCCGCGCCGACCAGGAGCGGCGACACGACAGCGAGCGCTGCGGCGGGCACGAACCTGGTGACGTAGTCGTGCAACGCCTCGACACCCGGACCGATGGTGCTCGCGACCTCGCCGGTGCGCTCGCCGGTCAGCCCGACGGGTCCGACGGCGAAGAGGTGCTCGACCAGCTCGGAGCGCACCGCCGAGCGCAAGCGCCCGCTCGCCCGGTCCGCGAGGGTTTCGACCGCCCAGCTGCACAGCGCTCGCACGCACAACAGGGCAACCATCGCGACCAGCCGGGCGCCGACCTGGTCGAGCGTCGCTCCGTCCAGGAAGACGTCGTCGACCACCGAGGCGAGCAGCACCAGCCACACCACCGTGCAGCAGGTGGCCACGACACCCGCGGCGATCGAGCCGGTCAGCAGCAGCGCCGCCCGCGGGTCGCGTCGCAGCAGTCGCAGCGGGGACGTCGGGCTCGCGGGGATCGTGCGGGGCTCGGGGATCGCGCCGCCCTCAGTAGCTCTGGTCGTCCAGGACGACCTTGCCGCGGAAGAAGTAGTAGACGCCCGCGGTGTAGAGCAGGACGAACGGCATGCCGATGACCGCGATCACCGTCATCACCTGCAGCGTCGGACCTGCGGACGCGGCGTTGTGCACCGTCAGGTCGAAGGCGGGATCGGTCGACGACGGCAGCATCACCGGGTACAGGCCGGCGGCGACCGTCGCCATGAGCAGGCCGATCATCGAAGCTGACGCGAGGAACGCCGTCAGGTAGCGCTGGTGGTGGATCTGTCGCCACGCGCCGAGCGCCGCGATCAGTGCCAGGAAGGGGAAGACGCCGATCCAGAGCCGATGTCGGTACCGATCCGCGATCGGGTTGTCGAGCAGCAACGTGAACACGATGAGCAGGGTCATCAGCACGAAGAAGGCGGTCATCAGACGGGGCACCAGCGTCTTCACCCGTTCGAGCAGCTCGCCCTCGACCTTGAGCGTGAGGAAGATCGCGCCGTGCAGGGAGAGCATGACGACCGCCGTCACGCCGAGCGCGATCGCATACGGGTTCAGCAGGTGCAGCAGGTCGATGTACATGTTGCCGTCGGCGTCGATCGGCACACCCAGGATCACGTTGCCGAGCGCGACGCCGAGCAGCACGGTGATGCCGAGCGAGGAGATCGTGAAGAACCAGTCCCACGTGGCGCGCCACGTCTCGCCGGGTCGCTTCGACCGGAACTCGATGGCCACGGTGCGCAGGATCAGCACCAGGAGCACCAGCATCATCGCCAGGTAGAAACCGCTGAACAACGAGGCGTACACCAGCGGGAACGCGGCGAAGAGCGCACCGCCTCCGAGCACGAGCCACACCTCGTTGCCGTCCCAGACCGGTCCGATGCTGTTCAGCAGGTAGCGCTTCTCCTCGTCGGTCTTCGCGACGACCGGGCCCAGCATGCCGACACCGAGGTCGAAGCCGTCGAGCACCACGTACCCCCCGATGATCATCACGTAGAGCACGAACCAGAGCGTGTTGAGCGTCATGTCACCGTCCTCCGTTGCTGCCGCTGCCGCCCGAGCTCGTCGCCCGGTGACGGCTCGTGAAGATCTCGCCGAAGGAGTCCGGCAGGGACTCGATGTGATCCTCGTCGGGCGGGTCGGGTGGACCGGCCTTGATCTTCCTGTCGAGCAGGAACAGGAAGACGGCGAACACCAGGGCGTACAGCACCACGAACATGCCGATCGAGAACGCCACCTGACCCCAGGTCACGTTGGGACTGAAGGCGTCGTCGGTGCGCAACTGCTGCCAGACGATCCACGGCTGGCGGCCGAACTCGGCGGTCCACCATCCGGAGAGCGTCGCGAGCTGGGTGAACCCGATGCTGACGACGAAGATCCAGAGCATCCAGCGCGTGGTCCAGAGCTTCCGCTTCCAGAACCACAGCAGGCAGCCGAGGGCGCCGATGAGGATGAACAGCATGCCGAGGTTGATCATCAGGTGGTACACCTGGAACACCAGCGGCACGTTCGGCTGATCGTCGGCGGGGAAGTCGTCGAGGCCCTGGATCACCGTCGAGGTGCTCCGACCCGTCAGCAGGCTGAGCATGCACGGGACCTGCACTCCGGTGGTGGTCTCGGCCGACGGGTTCGTCCACCCGAACAGCGTCATCGGGGCGCAGTCCCGCGTCTCGTAGACGCCCTCCATCGCGGCGAGCTTCTCGGGCTGGTGGACTGCGACCGACTCGGCCTGGTTGGCACCGAAGACCGTCACCTGGAGCACCGCGAGCACCGTGAAGATCGGCAACGCGACCCGGACCATGGTCTTGGCCAGATCCACGTGGCGCTGCCTGAGGAGGTAGAAGGCCGCGATGCTGAGCACCAGCGAGGCCCCGACGATCCACGAGGCGATGAGCGTGTGGAAGAAGCGAGGTCCGAACGACGGGGTGAACACGACCTCTCGGAAGCTGGTCATGAACGCCTGCTCGCCGTGGCCCGCGTCGCGCAGCTCGTAGCCCCGCGGGGTCTGCATCCACGAGTTCGCCATCACGATCCAGGTCGCGCTGATGGTGGCGCCGGCGACGACCATCGTCGTCGCGAACAACCAGAGCTTGTTGCCCAGGCGTTGACCTCCGAAGAGCATCAGCCCGAGGAAGCCGCCCTCGAGCATGAACGCGAAGATGCCCTCGGCCGCGAGCAGGCTGCCGAAGATGTTGCCCACGTACCGGGAGTAGACCGACCAGTTCGTACCGAACTGGAACTCCTGCACGATGCCCGTGGCGATGCCCATCGCGAAGATGAGGCCGTAGATCTTCGTCCAGAACAGCGAGAGCTGACGCCACTTCGGATCGTTGGTACGGACCGACTGCACACCGAAGATGATCAACAGCAGGCCCAGGCCCAGCGACATGGGCGGGAAGATGAAGTGGAAGCTGATGGTGAAGCCGAACTGGATCCGGTGGAGCATCTCCGTACTCATCAGGATCTCCTCGGGGTTGGCCGGACGTGTCCCGGCTGACCGACGTGGTCGTTCGCATGTCCACCCGCCAGCAGCACCCATCGGCAACCTACTCCGCAGCACGGTGCCGGCGGGTTGCACGATGGCGATGGTCGTCGCTCCGATCCCGGGTCCAGAATGACCGGATGGATGCGCCGGGCCCGACTCCTCCCGATCAGGGATCGGGCACCCTCGCCGTCGCGGTGGCGCTGTCGATGGTGGCCGGATGGGTCGACGCGCATGTCTACCTGCACGTGAACGAGGTGTTCGTCGCGAACATGAGCGGCAACCTGATCGGTCTCGGGATGTTCGTCGGTCTGGCGAACTGGGCCGAGGTGTGGCCGTCTGCGGCAGCGATCGCCGCGTTCGTGGCGGGTGTCGCCGTGGGCACGCAGCTGAACCGCCGTCCCCTGAGGTACTCGGGTCCCGGCCGGACGCCGGTGTTGCTCGGGATCGAGGCGGCGATGCTGGCGGTGCTGGCGGTGGTGCTGCTCGTGACCCCGGGTGATGAGACACGACACGGGTGGCCGGTGGTCTCGGTCGTGATCTGCGTCGGTGCCGCGGCCATGGGCATGCAGGCGGCAGCGCTCGGCCGGGTCGGTTCCATCGCGGTGACCACCACCTACGGCACCGGCTCGCTGGTGCGCGTGGGGCAGAACCTGGTGCCTCCCGCCGCCGGCGTGGCGTCGGACCACTCGGCCCGCAACCGGGTGGTCCGGGTGCTGGCATCGCTGCTGTCGGGTTACGTCGGGGCGGCGGCGATCTCCGCGCTGCTCGGCGGCGCCGCCTGGTTGATGACGCTGCCCGTGGTGGCGCTGGCCCTCACGGCGTGGTGGGCGTCGCGCCACCCGGGACGTCGGCCTCGATCAGCGGAGCTGGCGCAGGGTGAGGGTCCGCTCCTTGAGCGAGTCGTAGATCGGCGCGGACCCGACGAGCGTCGCGGTCAGGGTCGCGGCGAAGCACGCGGCGAGCATCGGCACGGTCAGGGTGGTCACCGCCGTCATCTCGATGACCAGGACGACGCCGGTGAACGGCGCCCGGACCACGGCGGCGAAGAACGCCGCCATGCCGACCGCCATCAACGGCGTTCCCCGGTGTCCGAACGACGGCAGCACCACCTCGACCAGCGGCGTCGCCAACGTGCCGCACAGCGCTCCGACGGTGAGCAGTGGCGCGAAGAGCCCGCCGGGAGCGCCGGTCGCGTACGACAGCGGTCCCGCGAGGAACCTGACGAACAGATACCCGAGCAACGCCGGGACCAGCAGCTGCCGACCCGCGAGCAACTCCTGGCTGAGGGCTTCGCCGCCGCCGACCGACAGCGGGTCGACGACGAGCGCCGCGCCGATGACCGCACCGATGAGCGCCGCCCGGGCGACGGGACCGACTCGGGTCATCGAGTCGGTGATCCGTAGGCCGGTCATGACCGCGGAGTTGTACAGCGCGCCGACGAGTCCGACGGCCAGCCCGAACGCGACGAAGATCCACAGCTGCGTGGCCGGGGGTGTCTCCGGGGCCACGACCAGGAAGTCGGGCCGGTCCCCCAGGATCAGGCGTGAGCAGCTCACGGCGATGACGCAGCCGATCAACGTGGTCATCACCAGCCTCGGGCGGAACGACCGGGTGACCTCCTCGAAGACGAAGAGTGCGCCGCCGATCGGCGCGTTGAACGCGACCGCCAACCCTGCGCCGCCGAGCGACGCCTGCAGCACCCGTGCATCGATGGGAGGGACCCGGAGCCGTCGGGCCGCTTCGGCGCCGATGACCGAACCCATGTGGACCGTCGGGCCCTCACGGCCCAGGACCAGGCCGGTGCCGAGCGCGAGCAGTCCGCCGACGAAGCGGGCGGGCAGCACAGGGAGCCGGGGCGGGGGAGCTGCTGGTCCCAGACGCCCTCGACGTCCTGGATCCCGCTGCCGGAGGCGTCCGGAGCGAAGTCCACCATCCGTCGCGCTGAGCGCCGCAGCGGCAGACGTGACCACGATCGGGACGAGCCACGCCGGCCCCGGGGTGTCGCGGGTCCAGTCGACCAGCTCGACTCGCCACACCGCCGCGCGGTCGAGCCCCCACCGGAACGTTCCGCCGACGACGCCGACCGCGACAGCGCTGAGCGCCGCGACCAGGCACACCTGGACGAGCCCGAACTCCGTCCCGTCGCCGGACCCGTCGTCCGGGCTCGACGCGGGAGTCCGGCGCGGTCAACGGATCAGCGTTCCGTGAGTGTCGCGCCGAGCGCGGGTGATTCGCGAACCGGGACCTGCGGGGCGGGTGGCCACGTGCTGATCAGGTCCCCGATGCTCATCCGGCCCACCCCCGTGGTGCTCGGTCGCTCGCTGGTCACCCTAGCGAGAGGAGTCCTCGCGCGCCGACGGCGCTCCTGAGCGTGTCCGCCACCCCGACACGGGACGCCGCAGGGTGGCGTTCCGGCCGGCGCCGCGCGTCGATCGGCGTCGTGGACAACAATCGCCTGACGGATGATCGTCGAGCCGCCCGCCGGACCGGGTGCGGGAGTGGCCACGGAGGAGGCGTCATGAGCGACGAGACGGTGGGTTTCGTTCTCGCGGGTGGTGGGTTCAAGGGTGCGTTCGAACTGGGGGCGCTGCAGCATCTGATCGGCACGTGCTCGCTGGTGCCGCAGGTGATCACCGCCACCTCGGCCGGCGCCGTGCTGGGCACCGTCGTGAGCCAGGGGAGGGACACCGCGGAGTGCCGTCGTCGACTCGTCGAGGCCGAGGGCGACCTGATGGCGATGACGCGCACCGACGTCGTCTTCGCGGAGCAGCCGTGGTTGGCGCAGCTCGACGGCACCTCGGCGTCGGAGACGATCCATCGCCTGGTGACCCAGCACGGCCGCCCCGACCTGGACGACGACTGGGACGAGCTCGAGGCCGAGGCGCTCGAAGTGCTCGACGGGATGGATGTGCCGTCCACGTCGGCCGCCCGCCGCCGACGTCACCACTTCGAGCAGGTGGCGGTCTTCGCACGTGGACTCGCCGGCGGGCGGAAGCTGGAGCACGGCCTGCCGCGGGCGGTGCTCAACCTGGGGCCCTTCGAGGAGGCGATCCGAGGGCGGCGCGACGACGTGGGCATCGCGACGGTCGACCCGGCGCTCGTCGCCCGTCCCGGGATCGAGCTGCGCCTGGCGGTCACCGCGTTGCGACAGCGTCAGACCGCACTACGTCACCCACGAGGGCCGGCTCGTCGGACCGGACGCACACACCACGGTGCTCGGCGCCCAGGACGTCGACGTGATCGACGGCGTCATCGCATCGGCCAGCGTGCCCGGCGTGTTCCCGCCGCGTTCGCTCGGCTGGGGGACCACTACGTCGACGGCGGGCGCCTGCAGAACATCCCCCTGCGTGCCCGGTCGACCTGGGAGCGACCGACATCTACACCCTCGTCGCAGTGCCGGTGCGGCCACCGAAGCGCAGCCTGTCGCTCTGGGCCGCGGAGTCGCTCGGGTACCTGTCGACCCAGGCCGAGAACCTGGCGGTGCCGTTGCCCGACGGGGTCACCAACACCGTGATCCAGCCGACGATCGAGGTGGTGGGGTCCTTCGAGGTGCATCCCGGCCTCATGCGGATCGACATCCACTACGGGCGCATGCGCGCCGAGGAGTGCACGGCCGGTCTCGACCCCGGTCTGGATCCGATCGTGAAGATGGCCAGCGACACCGCCACGACCATGCGGCAGCTCGGCGTGGCAGCTCGAGCAGCACTGCATCGACGAGCGCCGCATCGACCGCGTGCACCGCGACCGACTGCGGGAGCTGAAGGGCTCGGTGCGCGCCCGCGGTGGAGGCTCGTGTCGCGCTCGGCTTCCCGGCGCCCGAAGGCTCCGACCAGTGGTGGCTGGGCTGGGAGCTGCACGCCACACCGATCCCGGACGACTTCCCGACCGAGCTGGGTTGAGCCGCCGACCTCAGCTGAGCTGCTGCACCCACTCGGTCACGAGCGTCGCGACCTGCTCGGGCTGCGTCCGGGGCGACCAGTGACCGGCGTCGAGTGACGAGGTGTGCAGTTGCGGGATCCACTCCTCGAGTGCACGCATCGTGCTCGGCGCGACGTAGCGGTCCCGCTCGGCGATGATCACGTGCACCGGGATCGTGACCGGCCGTGGTCGTGGCGCGACCAGTCGGGGCACGATGTTGGATCGGTAGAGCGGCACCGCTGCGGCGGCGTCGTTCGCCAGTCGGTCGCCCGGGTACCCGTCGATCCCTTCGGTGCGGCGGAGCCACCAGCGGAACGCCCGGTCCGCGCCCAGGCGCCAGATGGCGGTTCGCAGCCCGGGGACGCTGAGCGCCGAGGTGTACCAGGAGCGGGTCAGCTGGTCCGCGACGACGCGTGCGGTGCGCCGTCGCGGATCGCTCGGCGCGCGAGCAGCCCGAGGTGATCGAGGCTCGGACCCGACAGCGAGGTGAACGACGCGATGGCGGCCGCGTCGGCGGGTGTCATCACGAGCTCCCACCCGAGCACTCCACCCCAGTCGTGACCGACCAGGTGGACGCCTCGGTCGGTGTCCAGCGAGCGCACGACGTCGTCGATCGCCGGTGCGAGCGCGTCGCAGCCGGTAGCGCCGGTGGCCGATCGAAGGAGGAGCGTGGCCGACGCCGGGAAGGTCGACGGCGACGACGTGGAAGTGGTCGGCGAGCAGCGGCACGCACCAGGTCCCAGACCGCGGCGCTGTCCGGCCAGCCGTGCACCAACACGAGGCTCGGCGCGTCGCCGGCTGCCGTCCGTGGTGGTGCATCGCCAGGGTCGCCGAGCTCATCGGATCATTCCAGCACGTCGCTCCCGTCGAAGGCGCCGTTGCGATCGCGCGACTCGGTTACGGTGCGACGACGTGCGGGGGGCACGGAGGTACGCCCGCGCATCGAGAGAAGAAGAACAAGGAGAAGTGCGATGGCCAAGAAGAGAGGCATCGAACGAAGGACGACAAGAAGAAGTCCAAGAAGAAGGACGACAAGAAGTCCTCGAAGAAGAAGAACGGCAAGAAGAAGTCCAAGAAGAACAAGAAGAAGTGACGCCGACGGCCCGTCGGTCGCCCCGCACCGGGCGAGGAATCGACGGGTCGTGGCGCGTCGGGTGTCGCTCAGGACGGAACGAGTGGTCGAGCGGGCCGGCGAACGCCTCGGGGCGGGCTCGACGCCGGACGAACCCCGGTCAAGGCCGACCGGGGCTCGTTCCTGTGCGTCTGGCGGAAGGAGGGGGATTCGATCCCCCGGGACCCGTGAAGGCCCGTCGGTTTTCAAGACCGGTGCATTCGTCCGCTCTGCCATCCTTCCGTCGGCCATCGTACGCGTCGTGCCGTACGGCCCGGAATCCATCGGCTACAGCCGCGATGGACCGTCAGAAGCTCGAGTAGCGCGCGGCGATCACGGCGCCGAGGAGCATGCCCATCGCCATGCCGACCAGGCTCGACGATGCGGGCGACGCCGGCGAGGGGCTCACCGCGCTTCTTCGCTCGGCTCGAGAGCACCAGTCCGATGATCCCGAGCACGAGCGGGCAGAAGACCAACGCCACCGCGCCGCAGATGATCGCGGCGATGCTGAGGCCGACCCGCCCGTCCGGGTGCCGGTCCGCACCGGGTAGCCGTACGGCTGGGCGGGAGGCTGGTGCTGGAACGCCGGTCGGTTCGGTCCCGCGGGGACGCTCCACTCCGCGCCCGGCGGCGGCACCGCCCACGGGTCGGCCGGCGCGGCCGGTGGCCGACGACGTCGCTGGCGCGCCGGGGTGGGCTCCCGACCGGGCCCGCGGGTGGAGTGCCGATCGCCGAGCGCCGACGGCGGTGCCTCCGGGGCGAGGTGCCGTGACCACTGCGGCGCCGCACGCCGCGTGCAGCTCGGATCGGTCGGGCCGATCATGGCTTCGCAGTGGGGCATCTCATGTGCTCCGACCTCGGATCAGGCGGCCGCGTTCGCGGCGATCGTGCCTCGTGTCAACGGTATCGGCGCCCCACGGCGATCCCACCAGGCGACGCGCAGGTCCGCAGGCGGTCCGCAGGTCCGGAACCGCCGAGGCCGCCGATACCGTGCGATGCATGGTGGACACCGGTCCCAGGGCAGCGGCGCTCCGCGACCGCGAAGCTGACCGAGCGCTTCGGCACGCTGTTCGCGCTGCTCGTCACGACCTTCATCGTGAGCGGGTTCTCGGAGTACGCCTGGGCCAGGGCGACCGCGAGCGATCCTGCAGCTGATGATGGTCGCGGTGGCGTTCATGACGACCCGGTCGCGAGACCGGAGCGGCTGCCGATCGTGGTCGGCTGCTCACGATCGGCTTCGACGGTACGCGGTGTACACCGTCGTCGCCCACCGGCCGCGACCACCGAGCACGGCGCAGTGGCGTTCTTCAACGCGGCCCTGTACCTGGTGATCCTGGTGGCGGTCTTCCGTCAGGTCATCGATCAGCAACGGGTGAACGTCGAGACCATCCTCGGGGCGCTCTGCGTCTACTTCCTGATCGGTCTGCTGTTCACGATGCTCTACGCCGGTGTCGACGCCGTCACCGTCGCACCGCTCTTCGGTCACACGGTGACGAACGAGGACTACTCGTACTTCAGCTTCGTCACGTTGACCACCGTCGGTTACGGCGACCTGGTCGCGCACAGCGATCTGGGTCGTCGCATCGCCGGTGATCGAGGCGATGACCGGCCAGATCTTCCTGGCCACCGCGGTCGCCCGTCTCGTGTCGCTCTACGGCGCCGAGATCCGCCGCACCCGCCGCTCGGACGGCAGCGAGGACACCGAGGCGCTCGAGGGGGCCTGAGCCCTCAGCGGCCGATCTGGTCGGTGATCGACCGGAGCCACTCGGTCGCCTCGACCATCCCTGCGTCCGCCTCGGCGCGCGGCAGCGGGACCCGCATGACCGGCGGCGGGGTAGGAGCCGAGGAACTTCACGCCGCCCTGGGTCGCCCGCAGACGTGCGCAGGCAGTCGGCGACCACCGGGTCCGCGATGTGGCCGTCGAGGTCGAGCAGGAAGCAGTAGTCGCCGAGCGAGGTCTTGGTCGGGTCGTGACAGCAGCAGGCTCAGGTTGATCGAGCGTGCCGCGAACTCCTGGAGGATGGCGAGCAACGACCCGGGACGGTCGGCACGCTGGTAGACGACGATCGAGGTCTTGTCGTGGCCGGTCGGTGCCGGCACACCCTCGCGGGCCACCACGACGAAGCGCGTGACGTTCTCCGGGTGGTCCTCGATGTCGACCCGGCGGCCTCGAGGCCGTAGACGGATCCGGCCCGAGCGTTCGCGATGCCGGCGGTCGCGCCGTCGTCGGACTCGGCCACGGTGCGGGCGGCCTCGGCGGTCGAGTTGGCCGCCACGTACTCGACGTCGTCGGCCAGGTTCGCACGGAGCCAGGTGCGGCACTGGGCGGTCGCGACGGGGATCGACACGACCCGCCGCACGTCGGCGAGCCGGGTGCCCGGACGGACCAGCAGGTTCATCGACACCGGCTCGAGCAGCTCGCGCTGCACCAGCACGTCGACGTCGAACGCCATCGTGTCGACCGATGCGTTGACCGTTCCCTCGATCGCGTTCTCGACCGGGACGACCCCCAGATCGATCGAGCCCTCGGCGGCCGCGAACAGCACCTCGGTCATGACCGGGAACGCGACGTGCTCGGCGGACGCCAGGTCGGGCTCGCGCAGCATTGCCTGCTCGGTGAAGGTGCCGACCGGACCGAGGAACCCGACGCGCAACGGCGACGAGGCGGACGGGGCGGTGCTCGAGTCGGTCATGCGCGGAGGCTACCGGCGGCCGCGCCGCTCCTCGAACACGCAGTTCGGCTCCTAGCATCGCCCGGATGAGACACCTGCTGACGTCGTTCGTCGCACTCGGGGCGCTGGTGGCGGCCGCCTGCTCCGGGGGTGACGAGGCCCCCCTGAGCGAGCGCGGTCCCCGAGGCGACGGGCGACGATGCGAACGTGCTGGTCGACACCGACTGGCACCTGAGCTCGATGGTGGTCGGGTCCGACGAGACGCAGTTCGACGGCACACAGGTCCCGCGCCTGGCCTTCGAGGAGGACACCGTCGTGCTCGACGACGGCGTCAACTCCGCCCGTGGGCCCTACACCCTCGAAGGCGAGGACTTCTCCGCCGGTCCGCTCGCCGCGACCAGGAAGGCCTATCCCGAGCCGCTGCTCCCGGAGCACGCCATCTTCGGCTTCGTCGAGACCGCGACCCGCGCCGTCGTACGCGGCGACACCCTGGTCCTCACCTTCCCCAGCGGGGAACTCCAGTACGACGTCGGTGAGCCCGTCGCCGCGCCGCGATCGACCTGCGCGACACCCGGTGGCGACTGATCGACGTGGCCACCGCGACCGAGAGCCGCGAACGCCACGCTGGCCGAGGTGCCGGCCGTGGTCACCTTCGGCCAGGACGAGATCGAGGTCTACGACGGCGTGAACACCGCGACGGGCACCTTCGAGATCGACGGCTCCGACGTGACCATCACGCTGGGGACGCCTTCGACGATCACCTACCCGCCGACGCCCCAGCCGCAGTACGAGCTGATCCAGCAGCTGCCGAACGTGGTGTCGGGCGAGCTGCTCCAGGACACCGATCTGCGGCTGGTGCTCGACGACGGCACAGCGCTCACCTTCGAGGTCGCAGGCGGCGGGCTCAGCGGCGCTTGACCGCTCTCGACGGTCAGCCCTCGTCGCGCGAACGAGCGTGGCGCCAGAGCGCCCGATACGTCGGCCACTCCAGGCCCGGGCTGCACGTAGCCGCACGCCTCGAGCTCGCGGTGCAGGCGGGGCAGGTTCTGGAACGGCACGCCGATGTCGACGTGGTGGGCCAGGTGCCAGCCGGTGTTGAACGGCACCATCCAGAACCGGGCCCACGAGCCCTGGCGGACGTGGTGGGTGGTGAGCCGGCGGTCGGTCGACGCGCTGCATGCCGCCGTGCTCGGCGATGGCCCGCAGCCGGTTGAGCACCCGCCACACCGTCATCCACGGCGCAGCCAGAGCAGCGGGTAGACCCACCAGGTAGCCCGGCCGAGCGCGACAGCCGACGAAGACGCACGAGCTGCCAGGCGCAGGATGCGCAGGGCGATCGGGCGGGCCGGTCGCGGAGCGGAACGCGAGCAGCAGGCCCTTGAGGTTCTTCCAGCCGCGAGTTGCCGCGCGCGTCGCGGGTCGAGCTTGCGCCGCCACGACGCCGCGGGTGATCGGGTAGCCCGACGTACAGGTTCAGGTCGGGCTCGTTGGGGCCGAACTCGTCCTTGTGGTGGGCCATGTGGCTGCGCCGGTAGGCGTCGAGCGGGACGAACGCCGGGTAGGCGACGAGCCACGCGCCGACCCAGTCGTTGACCCTGCGGTTCGAGAACAGCAGCCGGTGGGCGGCCTCGTGGCCGAGGATCGAGAAGCAGGGCGAACGCCCGGCCCATCAGCAGGAACGCAAGCGCGACGACGCCAGCCGAGCGGGTGGTCCGGATCCACGAGCGCCAGCGACGATGCACGCCGACCGACTGCACCCACACGCCGACGACGTTGCAGCACGTTGCGCAGGTCGTGGATGCGGTACAGCTCGTCGCGGCAGCGGGCCGATCGGGCGTCCCGTGGGGCCGAGGCGGTCGGTGGGCAGGACGTCGGGCAGCAGCGTCGTCGGTCGGGGAGCATGGTGCCCGGACCGACGCATCGTCGAGGCCATGTCGACGCCTTCGAGGTCATGACCGTCACGCTTACATGAATCACACGCCTGAAGTCACGGTCGTAATATCGGCCGACTGGGTAGGGTCCGGGGATGTCCGGACGGCCGAATGACCGCTGGGACGAGCGACCGCTCAACGCCCGGTCGGTCGTGGCTGTCGACGCTGCTCGGCACCGATCCGCCGCGCTGCCGGTCCGTTCCTGGTGCGGGCCGCCGAGCTGTTCGGCCTGACCGAGGGCACGGTGCGCACGGCGCTGTCCCGCATGGTCGCCGCGCGGCGAGGTCGTCAACGACGGCGACGGCTGGTACCCGCTCGCCGGCGACCTGGTCGCCCGCCAGGCCCGCCAGCGACGCAGCCAGCGCGGCCGACGACTCGCGAGTGGTCGGGCCGCTGGCGACTGGCGCGTGGTCGCGCCCGGCGCCCGGCGCCGCGACCGGAACGGGCCGAGCTGCGGCGCCGCGATGGTCGCAGCTGCGCTTCGCCGAGCAGCGCGAGGGCGTGTGGCTGCGTCCCGACAACCTGCGACCGCGGCGCCCGGAGCTCGAGGCAGCGGTCGACGAGCTGGGTCGCTGCACGTGGTTCGTCGCGGATCCCGACCTGCCCCTCGACCGCGACGACGCCGACGCTCGCCGCGTCGCTGTGGGACCTCGACGGGTGGGCCGCCGCTGCCGACCGAGCTGCGTCGGGCGATGGCGGCGCTCGCCGCGGCGGCTCGAGGACGGCGACGCCGACGCCCTCGCGCCCGGGCTTCGTGCGTGTCGGCCGCGGTGCTCCGCCACTTCCAGGCCGACCCGCTGCTCCCCGACGAGCTCCCCCGCGCGACTGGCCCGGTGCCGGCGCTGCGCCGCGAGTACGACCGCTACGACGCGCGTACCGTCGACGCCTGCTCGCGAGCTGGTCGGCTGAGCCGGGCGGCGGCACTCGGTAGCGTTGCGACGTGACGACTCATCACGGCCTCGACGGACCGACGCTTCTACTTCCACCAGCTGCTCTCCGGCCGGGACTTCGCCGTGAACGACCGGATCGCCCACCAGATGGTCAACTTCATCTACCTGATCGGCGATCGCAGACCCGCGAGTGCGTCGTGGTCGACCCGGCCTACGACGTGGGCGAGCTGCAGGCGATCGCCGAGGCCGACGACATGACGCTCACCGGCGCGCTGGTCACCCACTACCACCCCGACCACTGCGGCGGCATCGATGATGGGCTTCCAGATCGAGGGCATCGCGCGAGCTGCTCGAGCGCTCGGCTGCCGATCCACGTGCAGTCCAGGCCGACGAGGCCGAGTGGGTGCTCGAAGGTGACCGAGCTGCAGCCGCGGCGACCTCGTCCCGCACGGCGCGGGCGACGTCGTGATGGTCGGCGAGATCCCCATCGAGCTGCTGCACACGCCCGGGCCACACCCCGGGCAGCCAGTGCTTCCTCGTGAACGGCGCGCTCGTCTCGGGCGACACGCTGTTCCTCGACGGGTGCGGCCGCACCGACCTGCCCGGCGGCGACCCCGAGGCGCTCTACCGAGCCTCACCCAGACCCTGGCCAAGGTCCCCGACGACGCCGTGCTGCTTCCCCGGCCACCTGTACTCGCCGCAGAGCGCCGCAGCGACTGGGCGAGACCCGGGCGAACAACGTCGTGTTCCGGCCGACGTCGCTCGAGCAGTGGATGATGATGTTCGGCCACTGAGTCGGTCCGCGCCGGTGCTCGGCGGCCCACGACTCCGGGCGCCGGTCCACGAACCGCGACCGGCGGCGTGCGAGAGTGGCGGAATGCTGGAGCTGACCGGTGAGTGACGACCAGGGCGCGCTCCCGAGCGAGCTCGCCGGAGAGGCCCCCGACCTGGGCGCGCTGGGCGGCATCGTCGGCGACAAGTCGTTGCCACCGTGGTTCTGGCGGGCGATCCTCGCCGTCGCGTTCTCGGTGCTCGCGTTCATGGCGGTCCGGGGTGCGCTCGGTCGACTGACGGGACTGCTCAGCCTGATCGGCGTGTCGCTGTTCCTGTCCTTCGCGGTCGAGCCCGCGGTGAACTGGCTGGCGGACCGCGGGTGGAAACGCGGCCGGGCCACGTTGTTGTGCTTCCTGGTCGTGTTCGGCGGCGGCGGCATCTTCATGGGTCTGATGGTCGGGCTCGTCATCGGCCAGGTCTCGGACCTCGCGCATCAGGCTCCGGGCTACGTCACCGACGTCACCGACTGGGCCAACGAGACCTTCGACACCGAGATCACCTCGACCGAGCTCAACGAGACGCTGGCCGACTACCAGGACGACCTGGCGCGCATGGCGACCGACATGGGCGGCCGGGTGCTCTCGGTGACCGGCGCCGCAGTCGCCGTCGTCTTCCAGATCTTCACCATCATGTTGTTCAGCTACTACATGATCGCCGAGGGCCCACGACTGCGACGCAACGTCTGCTCGCTGCTGCCCCAACGCCGCCAGCACCTGGTGCTGCGCCTCTGGGAGCTGTCGATCGAGAAGACCGGCGGCTGGGTGTTCTCCCGCCTGCTGCTCGCGACGGTCGCGGGGGTCACGTCATGGGTCGTCTTCGTGGCGCTCGGGCTGCCGTCACCGCTCGCCCTCGCCGTGTGGCTCGGCCTGGTCAGCCAGTTCATCCCCGTGGTCGGCACCTACCTGGGCGGGGCGCTCCCGTTGCTGGTCGCGCTGGTCAACCGCCCGATCACCGCGCTGTGGGTCCTGGCCTGGATCCTCATCTACCAGCAGGTCGAGAACTACCTGCTGTCGCCCAAGATCACGGCCCACACGATGGACCTGCACCCCGCCGTCGCGTTCGGCTCCGCGCTCGCCGGGGCCAGCCTGTTCGGGCCGATGGGTGCGGTCCTCGCCCTGCCGGCCGCAGCGGTCATCCAGGCGTTCGTGTCGGCCTACCTCGACCGCCACGAGGTGATCGAGAACGAGTTGACCAAGCTCGACCAGATCGAGGCGACACAGGGAGAGTCCGCGTTCCGGCGTGCCCTGCGTCGCGTGAGTCGGAACGAGCCGATCGACGAGGACCAGCCGGCCGAGTGACCGGCGCCGACCGACGACCCCGTTCAGGTCGAGCGAGCGCTCAGGTCGAGGCTCGGGCGAGCAGGAACCTGCCGAGGGTGCGCAGCAGACGGCCGCGCTGGTCGTCCCAGTTGAGGCGCGGCTCGGTCCAGTAGAGGTGCACCGCGCCGACCGGCGCCGAGCGTTCGAGGATCGGCAGGTGCAGGCACGACCGGATCCCCAGATCGCCGAGCGTCTGGTCGGAGTCCGGTGAGGACGGCAGCGCCGCGGCGTCCTCGACGAGCAGGTAGCGCTGAGGGTTGAGCGGCGCGAGTCCCAGGGGAACCAGTCGAGCGGCAGCTCGTCGGGCAGGGTCGAGGCCGACGGCGGACGGCGGCACAGCTCGAGCACACGTTCGGGTGTGACCGAGTAGAGCAACGAGGCGTCCGCCCAGGAGCAGTCGCGCATCAGGTCCAGGCCCTCGTCGAGCACCCGACCGCAGGACCACTCCGTGGAGTGGATCGACAGCCGGTCGACCGCAGCGCTGAGCCCCGCACGCTGCACCTCGATGGGCTTCGCTGTCATCTGCCTGATCCCGCTGTCATCCGCCGTTCCCGCTGCTGTTCCGTCGGGCCGATCCTGTCGGACGCCCAAGCGAATGGTCGGCGGGAACGGGCCGGAACTGGAGAACTCTCTGCGGCGCGACGACCGTCGCGGGGTCGGCCAAGATGTCGGCGTGACCGAGCTGCATCCCGAGATCGACCACCGCCGCACCGAGTTCCTGGACGTCGGTGACGGCCACACGATCGCCGTCTACGAGGCCGGCGACCCCGACGGCAAGCCGGCGGTGGTGCTGCACGGCGGGCCGGGCGGCGGCGCCGTCGCCGAAGCAGTACCGCTTCTTCGACCCGGAGCGGTACCGGATCGTCCTGATCGACCAGCGCGGCTGCGGGCGCAGCACCCCGTTCGCCTCGGTCGACCACAACACCACCTGGGACCTGGTGGCCGACATCGAACGGGTCCGCGCGCACCTGGGCATCGACCGCTGGCTGGTCTTCGGCGGTTCCTGGGGCTCGACGCTGTCGCTGGCGTACGCCCAGACGCATCCGGAGCGGGTGACCGAGATGGTCCTGCGAGGCATCTTCATGCTGCGGCCCGAGGAGCTCGCGTTCTTCTACCAGGACGGCGCCAGCCACCTGTTCCCCGACGCCTGGGAGGGCTACCTCGCACCGATCCCGCCCGAGGAGCGCGACGACCTGATCGCCGCGTACCACCGCCGTCTGTATCGGCACCGACCGTGACCGAGCTGCTGCGCTGCGCCGCGGCCTGGGCGGAGTGGGAGCGGGCCACGAGCACGCTCGAGCCGAGCGACGAGGGCAAGTTCCCCGACGGGCCCGAGGCGTTCGCCCGCATCGAGAACCACTACTTCTTCCACCGCGGCTTCTTCGACTCGCCGACGCAGCTGCTCGACGGCGTCGACCGCATCCGCCACATCCCCGCGGGCATCGTGCAGGGCCGCTACGACGTGGTGTGCCCGATGCGGTCCGCGTGGGACCTGCACCGCGCCTGGCCCGAGGCGGAGCTCATCGTGAACCCCCTGGCCGGGCACTCGATGTACGACCCGCAGAACGCAGCGGCGCTCGTCGAGTTGTGCGACCGGTTCGCTCAGGCGTCGGGCTGACCGGGGCGCTGCGGCCAGAGCACCTCGACGCACACGCCGATGTGGTCGCTCGCCATCACCCCGGTGAGCGACTCGTGCAGCGCGAGCTGCGCGGACAGCACGCGGCCCGCGCCGTCCACCCGGTTGAAGGCGTCGCCGACGAACACGTAGTCGATGCGCTTGCGCGGCACGTTGATCGCCGCGGCGATCGGGTGGGTGCGCCACTGCTGGGTCCACCCGGGCCCGCCGTCGCCGGCGACGCGCCAGGCGTCCTGGTAGTAGGTGCGCCGGCCCTCGAGGTCGCACAGCGACGTCATGAAGCGGATCTCGTCGCTGTCGGGCTCGGCGTTGAAGTCGCCGCAGAGGATCGCCGGCACCGCGTCGCGCCGGCGGCGGGTCGCCGTCGTGCCGTCGAGGTCGCCACGCACCGACCGGACGTAGTCGTCGATCGCGAGCACCTGACGTCGACGGTGGTGGCCGTGCACCGGCGCCGAGGCCAGGTGGCAGCTGAACACGTCGAGGCCCGCGGTCCGGGCGTGCACGAGCTCCCACGGGACCAGCCCGGGGAACGGGTCCGCAGGGTCGTCCTCGACCGGGAGCTGCAGGTGCCCCGTGGTCTCGATGGGCCAGCGCGACAGGATCGCCGAGCCGAAGTGCACCCCGGCGTCGGGCCACAGGGCCTCGTCGAACGCGTCGCCGCCGAAGCAGTGGAACCAGTCGCCCTCGGCGTGATCGGCGATCCAGCGTGCGGTGTTCGTCGACGGGTCGTCGATGCGCTCCCAGATCTCCTGCAGGCACACCACGTCGGGCCGCAGGCGATCGATCCAGGCGACGATCTCGTGGCGACGATCCTCCCAGCCGTGCTCGAGCAGCGTTCCGGCGTTCAGCTGCAGCACGCGCAGGACCGGCTCCGGAGTGGGTGTCTGATCCGACATCGTCGGGACGGTAGTGCCGATCCCGCTGATCGGCGTCGACGTCAGTCGCGTTCCCAGGGCGAGCTCGAGACGTCGAACTCGAACATCGTCGCGGTCTGGCTCGCCGTGGCGAGGAGCTGCCCCGACTCGCTCCACAGGTGGGCGGTTCCGTGGCCGTAGCCGCCGTGCGCCGAGTGCGCGCGCAGGTCCAGCAGCACCCACTCGGTCGGCTCGGCCGCCGCGAAGCGCACGGTGTTGTCCAGGCTGACCCCGCCGGCGACCACCGCCGCACCGTGGGCGACCGACAGCGGCACCAGGTCTGCGACGAAGGCCAGCATCGCGGGCGTCAGCGGCACCCGGTCGCGGCGCCGGCACCACATGCACATGCGTCCGGGGCCGGGGTCGGGGTGCGAGCGCACCGATGGCTCCCGGAACTCGACGACGCTCGCGAATCCGAGGTCGCTCGGGATCTGGGGGACGTCGGTCACCCCCGCATTGCGCAGCATGGCGGCGAACGGCCCTCCGGAGTCGACCGACTCGTCGGGGGAGGCGACCTCCGGCGCGTGCTCGAACGAACCGGTCACGCCGGTGTCGCGGTGGTGGCCGGTCGCTCCCAACGAGGCGAACATGACGGCACCGTCGGCATCGGTCGCGGTCACGCGCACCTGGTTCGTGCGTCGCCCCGGGGCGAGCACCTCTCCGAGCACCGAGACCTCGGCGCCGCCCGGTGCCGTCGACACGAACTGCGTCGTCACCCACAGCGCGGAACGCTCGGAGACGGCCTCGGCGACCGCGATCGACACGGCGATCGCCGTGCCGCCGTAGAGGCGGCCGTCCTGGCGTGCCAGGTGGTTCTGCACCGTGAAGCTGAACCGTCCGGGCCGGTCACCGGCGACGAGGCCCAGGAACCCCGTGTCGCCGGCGTCCATCGGGAGGGCAGGGTCCGTCGGGACGGCTGGGTCGGTGACGAGGCCCGGGTCGGTGATGAGGTGCGGGTCGGTCATGGGATCAGTGTGGGTCATGGGGGAGGCTCCGGTCGTGTCCCGCTCAGACCGGGATGACCTCGAAGCCGACCGCCAGGTCCACCCCGAGCAGCGGACCGGTCTGCTCCCCGAAGCCGCGGAGCATGGCCTCCGGGTCGGTGCCCATCGTCCCCTCGGGGAGCGCGTCCAGGTAGACGCGGTGCTGTTCGAGCGAGGCGATGCCACGGTCGAGGAAGTCGGTGATGTCGACCGCGTGGGTGGCCTCGGGCGAACCGCTGAACGCCACGAAGCGCACGCCGTCCCACGGCTCGAGGCCCTCGCCGATCAGTTCGGTGAAGATCCAGCGGTTGCCGGCGTCACGGGCCGCGTCGAGCAGGGCGACGCCGACGTGGCGGTGATCGACGTGGTTCCAGCTGGGCATGCCCCAGGACTCACGGAAGTTCGGGCAGATCAGGATCTCGGGCCGGTGTCGCCGGATCGCAGCGGCCAGTGCGCGGCGGGTGTGGTGGTCGGCCTCGACGAGTCCGTCGGGCAGGCCGAGGAAGTCGACGGTGTGCACGCCGACCTCGGCCGCCGAGGCGATCTCCTCGCCGCGGCGCAGGGGGCCGGCCTCGGCGGGTGACATGCCATCGATCCCGGCCTCGCCGTCGGTGACCAGCAGGTACGTGACGTCCTTGCCCTGCGAGGTCCAGCGGGCGATCGCCGACGCAGCGCCGTACTCCAGGTCGTCGGGGTGCGCGGCGACGGCCAGCGCACGGGTCCAGTCCTCGGGCACGGCCTCGAGCGCCGGGCCGGTGGGGTCGGTCGAGGAGGGGTTCGCGGCGGTGCGGTCAGCGGTCATGGCGACAGTCTGACCGCGCGACGGGGGTCGACGACGGTCAGGCGTCCTTCGCCGGCGGCCGGTAGCAGGCCGCCAGGGTGAGCACGCCGGCCCCGATGCCGAGCCCCGCGGCGATCGCCGCGCCGAGCAGGCTGTCGTTGAAGGTCTCTGTGAGGTCGAGCGCGCCGTCGATCGACCACCCGCCGGCGCCGAGGGCGCCGATCGCCCAGAACAGGACGCCCATCACCATGACGATCTCCCAGCCCTCCTTCACGATGAAGAAGGCGTGGCGGTGCACCGTCCAGCCGGCGACGACCATCGTGCCGATGACGCCGGCAGCGGCGAACGGGGTGAGGAAGCCGACCAGGATCAGGAGACCGCAGCCCATCTCGGTGACGGCCGCCAGGTAGGCGTGCACCTTGCCGTTGGGCTTCATGCCCATCGAGTCGAACCAACCGGCCGTCCCGGGGATCCGGCCACCGCGGAACATCTTGTTGTAGCCGTGGAGGAAGATCGTCGGGCCGGCGACGACCCTCAGCACCAGCATGATCAGGTCGAACTGCGTCGCGTCCATCGCCGGCGATCGTAGGCCGCTGCGGACGCAGCGAGGAACCACTGCCGGGGACGGCTTCCAATGACCGCCGAGGGCTCCGGTAACCTCGCGGCGGCACCAGGACCACTGGAGCCTGACCCCGCGGAGGTATGGGCGTGACGACCGAGGCCGAATCCACTCTCGCCGGGGACTTCCCACCGGCGACCGAGGAGCAGTGGCTCGCCCTCGTCGACAAGGTGCTCAAGGGGGCCCCGCGATCGAAGCTGGAGTCGAGCACCCCGGCCGGTCTGCCGGTGCATCCGCTCTACACCCGAGCCGACGCGCCCGACGGCGGTGACGTGGCCGGACTGCCCGGCGCCGCACCGTTCACCCGGGGGGCGTCGGCTGCGCCTCGCCCCGACGGCGCCTGGGGCATCCGCACGCTGGTGACCACACCGGACCCCTCCGACGCCAACAAGACGGTCCTGCGCGAGCTCGAGCGTGGCGCGACGGAGCTGACCATCCGCTTCGACCAGGCCTTCCGCTCCGGCGTGACCCCGCACGACGCAGCGTTCGCCGAGCTCGGCGGCGTCGGTGGTGTGCTGCTCGGCACGACGAACGACCTGGCGACCCTGCTCGACGGAGTGTTCCTCGACCTGGCCCCGGTCCACCTGGAGCCCGGCGCCCAGTTCGCCCGTGCCGCCGAGCAGCTGATGGCGGTCTGGGAGGCTCACGAGCTCGACCCCACCGCCGTGCGGGGCGGCTTCGGCGCCGATCCCCTCGGTGTGCTCGCCGCCAGCGGCCGCCTGCCCCAGGGCATCGAGCCGGCACTGATCGAGCTGTCGTCGCTGGCCGCCCGGGTGTCACGCACCCATCCCGGCGTCCGCACCGTCAGCGTCGACGCCACGCCGTACGTCGAGGCGGGAGCGAGCGAGGTCCAGGAGCTCGCGGTGATGCTCGCCACCGGCGCCGCGTACCTCCGGGCGCTCTCGACGGTCGGTCTCGACGCCGACCAGGCCTGCGCCCAGATCGAGGTCACGCTGTCGGCGGACGCCGACGTCTTCACCGGCATCGCCAAGCTCCGTGCTGCCCGACGGGTCTGGTCCGCGATGACCGCCGCCTGCGGCGCCTCGGACGCCGCGCAGCCACCCGTGCTGCACGTCCGCACCGCCGAGCGGATGCTCACCCGACGTGATCCGTGGGTGAACCTGCTGCGGGTCACCGCGGCGAGCTTCGCCGCAGGGCTGGGCGGCGCCGCGTCGGTCACCTCGCTGGCCTTCGACGCCGAGCTCGGCGAGCCGGTCGAACTGGGTCGGCGCATGGCGCGCAACACCCAGCTGCTCCTGCAGGAGGAATCGAACCTCGGTCGTGTCGTCGACCCGACGGGCGGTTCCTGGTACGTCGAGTCGCTCACCGACGAGATCGCGACCGCCGCGTGGTCGCTCTTCGGCGAGCTCGAGGCCTCGGGCGGTCTGCCGGGCGTGCTGCTCGACGGCAGCCTCGCGGCCCGCATCGCCGAGGTCCGTGACGAGCGGCTCCGCCGGGTCGCCACCCGTCGTGAGCCGATCACCGGAGTGAGCGAGTTCCCCGACATCGCCGAGGCACCGCTCGACCGCACCGAGCCCGACCTACGAGTGCTGCGTTCCCGGGCGACCTCGAACGCCGGACCGGCTCCCGCCCGCGCCGCCGGTGACACGCCGACCGAATGCGAACCGCTGCCCCGGGTCCGTTGGGCCCAGCAGTTCGAACGACTGCGCGACGGCTCCGACTCCTACCTGGCCGCGACCGGTGGGCGACCCAAGGTCTTCCTGGTGAACCTCGGCCCGGTCGCGGTGCACACCGCCCGGGCCACCTTCGCCAAGAACTTCTTCGAGGCCGGCGGCATCCAGGCCGTCACCAGCGAGCGTGGCGCGACGGTCGGCTTCGACGACCCGGCCGACGCGATCGCCGACGTCTTCGCCGACGGCGCCCACCTGGTGTGCATCTGCTCCTCGGACGCGGTGTACGCCGAGCGCGCCGAGTCCGTGGCGAGCGCACTCGCGGCCGCCGGGCTGACCAGCATCTACCTGGCGGGCAACCCCGGTGAACGTCGTGAGCGCGAGCTCGCCGCCGGTGTCACCGAGTTCGTGCACGTCGGCGTCGACGTGCTCGACGTGCTCCAGCGAGCGCACGACCACATCGGCACCCCGACCGGCACGGTCACGCGATGAGCTCGCCGATCTCGCCCGCCGCCCCCACCCGGAACGCCACGGAGGCAACCCGATGAGCTTCGAGGTCCCCGACTTCTCCGACCCTGCCGTCACCGGGGCCGCCCTGAAGGGCGCTGCTCCCACCGGCCCCGTGCCGTCGGGCAGCCCGTTCGGCGACGGTGCAGCCGACGCCGCGTGGAACACGCCCGAGGGCATCGACGTCAAGCCGCTCTACACCGCGTCCGATCTCGACGGCCTCGACTTCCTCGACACCTATCCCGGTATCGCGCCCTTCCTGCGTGGGCCGTATCCGACGATGTACGTCAACCAGCCGTGGACCGTCCGCCAGTACGCGGGCTTCTCGACGGCCGAGGAGTCCAACGCCTTCTACCGCCGCAACCTGGCCGCCGGGCAGAAGGGCCTCTCGGTCGCCTTCGACCTGGCGACGCACCGCGGCTACGACTCCGACAACCCGCGGGTGTCGGGCGACGTCGGCATGGCAGGTGTCGCGATCGACTCGATCTACGACATGCGCGTGCTCTTCGACGGCATCCCGCTCGACCAGATGTCGGTGTCGATGACCATGAACGGCGCGGTGCTGCCGGTGCTGGCGCTCTACGTCGTCGCCGGTGAGGAGCAGGGCGTCCGCCACGACCAGCTCGCAGGGACCATCCAGAACGACATCCTCAAGGAGTTCATGGTCCGCAACACGTACATCTACCCGCCGGCGCCGTCGATGCGGATCATCTCCGACATCTTCGCCTTCACGTCGACGGAGATGCCGCGGTTCAACTCGATCTCGATCTCCGGCTACCACATGCAGGAGGCGGGTGCCTCGCTCGACCTGGAGCTGGCGTACACGATCGCCGACGGCGTCGAGTACGTGCGCGCCGGGCGCGACGCCGGGCTCGACGTCGACGCGTTCGCACCCCGGCTCAGCTTCTTCTGGGCGATCGGCATGAACTTCTACATGGAGATCGCGAAGATCCGCGCGGCGCGTCTGCTGTGGGCGAAGCTCATCTCCGAGACGTTCTCCCCGTCGAACCCCAAGTCGACCTCGCTGCGCACGCACTCGCAGACCTCGGGATGGTCGCTCACCGCACAGGACGTCTACAACAACGTCATCCGTACCTGCATCGAGGCCATGGCCTCGACCCAGGGCCACACCCAGAGCCTGCACACGAACGCGTTCGACGAGGCGCTCGCCCTGCCGACCGACTTCTCGGCACGCATCGCCCGCAACACCCAGCTGTTCCTGCAGCAGGAGTCGAACACGACGAAGGTGATCGACCCGTGGGGCGGCAGCTTCTTCATCGAGCGCCTCACCAACGAGATCGCCGGGCGTGCACTCCAGCACATCGCCGAGGTCGAGCAGCTCGGCGGCATGGCCAAGGCCATCGAGGCCGGCATCCCGAAGCTGCGCATCGAGGAGGCGGCTGCGAAGACGCAGGCTCGCATCGACTCGGGCCGTCAGCCGGTGATCGGCGTGAACAAGTACCGGCTCGACATGAACGAGCAGATCGACGTCCTGAAGATCGACAACGCGGCGGTCCGCGCCGGGCAGATCGCCAAGCTCGAGCGCCTGCGCGCCGAGCGTGACACCGACGCCTGCGAGTCAGCGCTCGAGGCGCTGACCAACGCGGCGGGCTCGGGTGAGGGCAACCTGCTCGACCTGGCGGTGCAGGCCGCGCGCGCCAAGGCCAGCGTCGGCGAGATCAGCGACGCACTCGAGAAGGTCTACGGCCGTCACCGCGCCGAGATCCGATCGATCTCCGGTGTGTACCGCGGCGAGCTCGGAGCAGGGGGAGGCATCGTGGACGACGTGCGTGCCAAGGTCGACGCGTTCGAGGCGGCCGACGGTCGCCGACCGCGGGTGCTGCTCGCGAAGATGGGCCAGGACGGTCACGACCGCGGCCAGAAGGTGATCGCCTCGGCGTTCGCGGACCTGGGCTGGGACGTCGACATCGGCCCGCTGTTCCAGACGCCGGCCGAGGCCGCACGTCAGGCCGTCGAGGCCGACGTGCACGTGGTGGGTGCCTCGTCGCTCGCCGCTGGTCACCTCACGCTGGTTCCCGAGCTGCGTCAGGAGCTGGCGGCGCTCGGCCGCGACGACATCATGATCGTCGTGGGCGGCGTCATCCCGCCCCAGGACTACGACGAGTTGCTCGCTGCGGGCGCGGTCGCGGTCTTCCCGCCGGGCACGGTCATCCACGAGGCGGCGAGCACGCTGCTCGACGACCTGGCCAAGCAGCTCGGCTACGACCTGGGCTGATCAGGCCGGAGCGCCGGCGGGATCGACGAGGATGATCCCGCCGATGCGATCGAGCAGTCCGGTCCAGGCCTCGAGCGACGGCCGGGCGTCGCCGGACAGGTCCCACAGGGCGAGTCCCAGGCGCAGCACCTGGGTCAGCAGCGCGATGGCCGCCGGGTCGAGGTCGGGGTCGATCATGCCGAGCTCCTGCCCACGACGGGCGAGCTCGGTCGCCCGCGCCGTGAGCGTCGACTGCATCGCCTCGAGTTGCGCCGACAGCTCCGGGATGTGGCGGGCGTCCGCGATGGCCTCGATGCGGTCCCAGCGACGTGATCGGCTCTGCTCGTCGTCGGGGGAGCGCAGCGTCGGCCAGAGCGCTGCCGAGGCGAGGTCGCCGCTGGTGCTCATCGCGGCGAGCGAGTGCTCGACCATCTCCAGGGCGACATCCGCGTGTGCCTTGAACTGCACCAGCCGGGCGGCGGCGACCAGGTCGGTCCGGTCGCGGAAGTGCGCGTAGATGGTCGACACCGCCACGCCGGCCTCCCGCGCCACGTCCGCCAGGCGGAGGGCGTGGTTGCCGCGTTCGTCGAGCAGCTGGATCGTGACCTCGATCAACCGCTCACGGGTCGAGTCGCTCTCCGCAATGTGACCATCACTCACCGTGTCATCGCTCACGGCGAGGGATCCTACAATGCGACGGGCAGGACGCGTCCTTGTCGTGCGCAGCAGTCCCGGCCCGCGGTATGGGCCGATCAGGAGCCGTCGTCGGGGACCGGCTCGCTGAAGTGCTCCAGCAGGGCCTTGAGCCCCGTCGCGTACATGCTCGGCCCCGACCGCTCGCCGCCCTCGCCGGTGCCGTCCACCAGATCCGGCGAGGTCCGGTACCGCAGGCAGAGGCCCTGGAACAGCGCGGTCACCGACGTGAGCACCAGTGCGACCGTGAACGGCTCGCGGATGCGGCGGCCGACGATCTCGAAGTAGCGCTCGATCCAGGGCGTGAAGTCCTCGATCAGGTTGTCGTCGCCGCGGGCGAGCAGTTCGTTCACCTCGGGATCGGCCGCGTAGACGAAGAAGCTGAAGCGGGCGAAGAACGCCGGGTCGTCCTTGAGCCGATCGAAGACGTAGTCAGCGTGTCGCTCGAGGATCGTGGACGGGTCGCCGCCGTGCAGCGCCTGGTCGGCGAGGATCTCGACCATGTCGCGGATGCCGGCCTGACGGTTGTGCTCGAGCAACCGGGCGAGCAGGTCCTTGCGGTAGGCCTCCTGCGACGGCCAGATGTGGTACACCGCGCCCTTGGTGACGCCGGCGCGGTCCGCGACGTCCGCGACCTTCACGTTCGCGAGCGCGTCGACGGTCGCCGCCCGCGACTCGTCCGCGTTGAAGTTGATGACGATCTCGGCGCCGATGTCGAGGTAGTCGCGACGACGGTCCTCGGCGGTGGGGCGGGGCATCAGCCGACCTCCGTCGCGGACGCTTCAGCCGTGGTGGCAGGGTCCGTCGCCTCGGTGTACTCGAACAGGAGTGCCTCGGCTGCGGCGGCGAACAGCGACCAGCGCTCACCCGCCTCGCCGAGCGGCAGGTCGGGGGTTCTGCCCGGGTCGATCTGGCGCTGCAGGCTCAGACCTTCGAGCACCGCGCTCAACGACACCGCCAACGCCCAACGAGCGTCGTCGTCGGCGAATCTGCGGCCCATCGACGTGACCGCGCTCTCGAGGACCGGCAGGGCGACCTCGACGCTCTGGCGGAAGTCGGCGTCGAGGCTGGTGCGCACCGAGTCGTCCTGGAGGTACGAGAACAGGCTGATGCGGGCGAAGAACGTCGGGTCCGTCGCGAGGGAGTCGAACAGTGCGTTGCCGTACACCTGCAGCGTCGGTTCGGCCTCTGGCTCGTTGTTCAGCTCCGTGCCGATGGCGGCGAGCTGCTGGGCGCCGAAGAGCCGGTTCGTGTCGATGAGGTGCTGCAGCAGGTCACGCCAGAACGCTTCCTGCGAGGGCCAGATGTGGTACAGCGCACCCTTGGTCACGCCGGCGCGGTCCGCGACGTCGGCCAGCTTCACGTGGGCGAGTGCCAGTCCGGCGTCGGCGTCACCCGACAGTGAGGACTCGGCGACGAGGGCCGCCCCGATGTCGAGGTAGTCGTCCCGGCGCTCGTCCTTCGTGCGGCGACTCATGTTGCGACGTCGCCGCGCGCCGGGCGGCTGGCGGACGTCCGAGTGAGCGCTGGGTCGCGCAGGTCGTTCACGACACCACAGGGTATGTCACCACGGGCGAGCACCGGGCTACGGATCGTGGTGACACACGGCGGGTGCAGCACCGGGCCGGTTGCCGACGCCGCGGTGCCGTGGCGCACCGGTGCTCGCGGGCGACGGAACTATGGTGCGGCACCGATGGCGACCAGGCTCACCGTGGACGACTACGTGGACGGAGTCCGCGCCGGTGACCGTGCTGTCCTCGCCCGGACCATCACCCTGGTCGAGAGCGCGAACCGCGAGCACCGTCGCCTCGCTCAACAGGTGCTCGCCGCGCTGCTCCCCTCGACCGGTGGGGCCCACCGGGTGGGGATCACCGGCGTGCCGGGCGTCGGCAAGTCGACGTTCATCGACCAGTTGGGCATCGACCTCACCGCACGCGGCCACCGGGTCGCGGTGCTCGCCGTCGACCCGACCAGCTCCCGCACCGGCGGCTCGATCCTCGGTGACAAGACCCGGATGTCCCGCCTGGCCGTCGATCCGCACACGTTCATCCGCCCCTCGCCCGCAGGCGCGACGCTCGGCGGCGTGACCCGCGCGACCCGCGAGACGATCCTCGTCTGCGAGGCAGCCGGCTACGACGTCGTGCTGGTCGAGACCGTCGGAGTCGGACAGTCCGAGACGGTCGTCGCGGACATGGTCGACTTCTTCCTGGTGCTCATGCTGGCGGGTGCCGGTGACGATCTGCAGGGCATCAAGAAGGGTGTGCTCGAGCTCGCCGACATGGTCGCCATCAACAAGGCCGACGGCGACAACCGTGCCAGGGCCGAGCTCGCGGCGGCCGACTACCGCGCCGCGCTGCACCTGATGAGCCCGGCGTCGCCGAACTGGTCGCCCCCGGTCGTGCTCTGCTCGGGCCTGGAAGGCTCCGGACTGGGCGAGCTCTGGCACCAGATCCAGGTGCACCGCGACAAGCTCGGCGCATCGGGCGAGCTCGAGGATCGGCGTCGTGGACAGCAGGTCCGCTGGATGTGGTCGATGCTCGACGACCGGTTGCGAGACGACCTGCGGGCGGACGAGCGGCTGGTCGCCCGCCTGGGCGAGCTCGAAGCAGCGGTCCGCGACGGCCGCGTGCCGGCGACCGCGGCGGTCGACGAGCTCTGGGACCTCTACGTCCGCCAGCGCGGCTGACTCGGCGCGGCTGGCTCGACCGCTCCCGACCTGACTGCGGCTGAGCACTTCTGCCACTTGCCCCGGCGGCCATGGAGTGGTTCGGTCGAGGCATGACCGTGAGCGAACCCCGGCGGGTGGGTGCGGGCGCCGTCACGCTGGCCGTGCTCCTCGGCGCGGTGATCGGCGTGGGTGCGCACTCGCTGCTGCCCGCTGCCGGGTCGACCGGGCTCGGCGCAGGCCCGGCGCCGTCCGCCGAGGTCGCCGGGCGGACGCTCGACCGTGACGCCACGCTGCGCGTCGAAGCGGTCGGCTGTGGCGAGCACCGCAGCGCGACCGCGACCGTCCTCGGCCCGCCAGGCGACCAGATCGTGCTCACCAATGCCCATGTCGCACGGGGCGCGGGCACCGTGACCGTCCACCACGACGACGGCACCGTCGGCAGCGCCACCGTGCTGGGGGCGGTCCCGGGCCGCGACGCGGCGGTGCTGCGCCTGGACGACGAACGCAACGCCCCGGCCTCGCCGCCGGCCGCGCAGGTCGCGGCAGAGGTGGGCGACGACGTGGTCGTCACCGGCTTCCCGGACGGAGCGCGTGTCGAGATGGCCGCGCAGGTGCGCTCCTCGGAGCTCCGCTCCGGGTACGGCGGCACCGCCCAGGTCCTGCTGATCGACGCACCCGCCGGCGGGGGCCTGTCGGGCGGCACCGTCGTCGACGCCGACACCGGCGACGTCGTCGGACTGGTCGCCGCGAGGGACCCGGGCACGGGCGACGTCGTCGCCTACCCCGTGCACGAGGTGCTCGGACGCGGACTCGGCCCTGCGCCCGGCTGCTGAGCCGGACCGGGCAGCGCCCGGCCGGTCCGGAGCTGGCCGGTCGAGCCGGCCGGTTCGAAAGGACGCGTGCGACCGGCGATGATCGTGTGATGTCCTCAGCCCCGTCGAGCGACCGCCTGACCGGTGACCGGCTGCTGCGCGCAGTGCTCGTCGGCCTGGGCGCCGGGTTCCTCTCGGGGCTGTTCGGCGTCGGCGGCGGGATCCTGATGGTGCCCGCGTTGGTGATGGTGATGCACCTCGACCAGCGACTCGCCCACGGCACGTCCCTCGCGGCAGTGGTGCCGATCGCGGTGTCGTCGACGTTGAGCTACGCGATCTCCGGCGAGGTCGACTGGGTGGTCGCCGGGTTCCTCGCCGCGGGCGCCGTCGGCGGTGCGGTGCTCGGCACGAGGCTGCTGCACACGTTGCCCGAGCGGGTGCTGGGCTGGGCGTTCGCGGCGCTGCTCGTCGCGACGGCCCTGCGGCTGGTGGTCGACCAGTCCGACGCCGCGGGGCGATCACCGCTCGGCGTGCTCGGCGCGGTGGCGCTGGTCGTGACCGGACTCGCCTCGGGTGTGCTCGCCGGGCTGCTCGGCGTGGGCGGCGGCATCATCATGGTGCCGGTGATGGTGGTCGGCTTCGACATGAGCGCGGCGCTGTCCAAGGGCACGTCGCTCGCGGTGATCATCCCGACCGCGCTCATGGGGACGTGGAGGAACTGGCGGAAGGGCAACGTCGACCTGGGCATCGGCGCCGTCGCCGGCCTGGCCGGTGTCCTGTCGGCATTCGGGGCCGGACTCATCTCGGTCGACATGTCCGATGCCGTGTCGAACGGGCTGTTCGCCGCGTTGCTGGTCGTCGTGGCGACCCGGATGATCTGGCAGCTCTGGTCCGAGCGCGGCGCGCCCGACCCCGCCTGATCAGGGGTCGATCTGATCAGGGCGTTGCGGCTGCGGCGAGGGCCGCGTCCATCGCGCCGAGCAGCCGGGCCGAGCATCCGGCCAGGTCCGCGGGTGGCACGATCTCGTCGATCATGGCGCGTGCGATGCGGCGGAACTCCTCGGCGGCAGGGCCCTCGCCCAGGGCCACCGGGCGGCCCTCGTCGCCACCCTCGGCGACCGCGGGTTCGATCGGGATGCGTCCGAGCAGCGGGACACCGGCCTCGGCGGCGAGATCGTCGCCCCCGCCGCGGCCGAACAGGCGGTGCTCCCTGCCCGTGTCGTCGATGTAGCTCGACATGTTCTCGATGACCCCGGCGATGCGGAGGTAGTTCTTGCGTCCCATGTCGACGACGCGGACCGCGACCCGCTGCGCGGTGCGTGACGGTGTCGTGACGACGATCATCTCGGCGCGCGGCAGCAGCTTCGCGAGGCCCATCTGGACGTCGCCGGTTCCGGGCGGCATGTCGATCAGCAGGTAGTCGAGGTCGCCCCAGTCGACGTCCTCGAGGAAGTGCTGGACCGCCCGGTTCAGCATCAGGCCGCGCCACATCGAGCGCGGCGCCCTCGTCCTCGACCAGGAAGCCCATCGAGACGACCCGCAGCCGGCCGTTGCCGACCTCGAGCTCGTGGGGGCGGATGCGTGCGCTGCGCTCGTCGCCGCCGAGACGACCCTCGATGCCCAACATGCGCGGGACCGAGAAGCCCCAGATGTCGGCGTCCATGACCCCGACGGTGAACCCCTCGGACGCGAGTGCGCTGGCCAGGTTGACCGTCACCGAGGACTTGCCGACGCCGCCCTTGCCCGAGGCGACCATGACGACCTTGGTGGTGGCGGGCAGCGACGTCTGGTCGGGCCGCTGCGCGATGTTGCGTCGAGCGCGGTCCATCGCGACGGCTTTCTCGTCCTGGGTCAGCTCGGTCCAGTCGAAGCTGACCTTCGCGACGCCGGGCAGGCCGCCGACGCGTGCGCGCACGTCCTTCATGATCTGCGCCGCGCAGCGGACATCCGCTGGTCGTGAGCGCGATCGTGACCCGCACCGTGCCGTCGGGGGAGACGACGGCGCCCTTGGCCATGCCCAGCTCGACGATGTCCAGGCCGAGCTCGGGGTCGATGACGCCGCGCAGCAGCGGCATCACGTCGTCGGGGGTCGGCAGAGGAGCAGGGTCGTGCTCGGTGTCGCCGGTGCGCTCAGGGCTGAAGGTCACGCCAGCCATTTTACCGGGTTCGGCCGTGTTATTTCGAGCGCGACGACTACGCTCGCGTCGTGCCCACCGCGGAGCGTCGCCTCGATCTGCTGAAGACCCTGGGCGACAACACGCGCTACGCCATCTACCTCGACCTGGCCCGGTCCTCTCGGCCGCTGTCCACCTCAGAGGTCGCCGACTCCCTGGGCCTGCACCCCAACACGGTGCGCCCCCACCTGGAGCGCATGCGTGACGTGGGCCTGCTGGTCGCCCGCCCCGACACCAGCGGCGCCGTGGGCCGACCCCAGAAGCTGTACTCGTTGTGCGCGGATGCCCCGTCGCTCGGGCTGGAGCCGCCGGTCTTCCCGATGCTCGCCCGCATGCTGCTGTCGATGGCCGCAGAGGCCGGTCTGGACGGCGACGCAGCGGCCAGCGCCGGTCGTGACGAGGGCGAACGACTCGCCCGTCGTCGGGCGACCCCACCCGAGGACTGCATCGACGCATCGGTCGAGCTGCTCGACGAGTTGGGCTTCGACCCCGCCGTCGTGGTCGAGGAGTCGGGGGCGACCGTCGCGTTCGCCCACTGCCCGTTCGCGGAGATGGCCGCGACGTCGCCCGAGCTGGTCTGCTCGTTGCACCGAGGCCTGCTCGAGGGGTTCGTCGACGGCGTCGGCGGTGCCCAGGTCGTCGAGTTCCGCACCCTCGTCGACCGGGTCCCGTGCCAGGCGCGCCTCGTCGCCGACCGGTGACCGAGGGCGCTGTCCTTCTCACGGTGATTGCCGGTAGAATTCGAGCGACGCCGTGCACAAGCGTGGAGGCCCGCACATGATCACTCTCACCGACACCGCCGCCGACAAGGTCAAGCAGCTCATCACCGCCGAAGGTGACGACGCGCTGGCGCTGCGCGTGGCCGTGCGCCCCGGCGGGTGCTCCGGCTTCTCCTACGAGATGTTCTTCGACAGCGACGTCGCCACCGACGACCTCACCGTCGAGAAGGGTGGCGTGCGGGTGATCGTCGATCCCTCGAGCGCACAGCTGCTCACCGGTGCGACGCTCGACTACAAGGACGGCCTCGACCAGTCCGGGTTCGCCATCACGAACCCCAACGCCCAGCGCACCTGCGGCTGCGGTCAGTCGTTCAGCTGACGGCCTCTGCTCGATAGGGCGACGTCACGTCGCGCGGATGCTTCCGCGGAAGCGTCGTGCGTCAGCGCGCGCCGGTCCGTGGGGGTGTCCTGAAGCCGAGTTGCGACGAAGCGGGGGTGGTTCGACCGCCCGGTTTCGTTCCAAGTCGGCGCGGGAGTGCACCCGCCGCTCGTGGTCGTCGGCGCTCGCGCTTCCGCTGAGGCGCCCTCCGAGCGGGCCGTCTGCCAACCGGGACAGGCCAACGAGTGCGCCGAACGCCGACCACTCAGCCGCGAGCTGGCCGCGCCTGGCCGTCAGACGGCCAGGGCGAGCATCTCCTGCATCTCGACGCGGTCGACGACGATGTCACCGCGCACGACCAGCTCCCCGGCGGAGTTGGTGACGAACAGGCACGGCTCGAAGGTCATGTTGTAGGCCGTGGGCAGCGGTGCGAGCGTCGCCTCGGACAGGTCCGTGACCGACTTCGGGTTCTTGTAGACCTCGGAGTGGATGACGACCAGGTCATCCCGCCCGCCGGCCACGTCGATCAGGATGTCGAGGATCGGCCCGCACGCCGTGGTGCGGCAGTAGGCAGGCGTTGCCAGCAGCACCGCGATCGGTCGGCCGGTCCCGATGACGCTCGCCAGGTTCACCTCGTGGAACGGACAGGTGGGTGTGCGGGTGCAGATCGGGTCGACGTCGAAGGACTGCTGGAGTGTCGCGGTGTCGGCCGGCGGCAGCGGCGACCCGACGAGGGGTTGCTCGACCTGGGCGGCGGGGAAGACCTGCACCTGGGAGTTGAGGCGAGCGCCGTCGTAGTCGGCCTCGACGTCGTAGATGCCCGGCTCGGGGAACTCGAAGTAGAGCGGCAGGTACGGGCGCGGCACGCCGTCTGCGTGAGGGGCGACCTCGATCGGGTCGCCGACGCGCTCGCCGTCGATGCTGACCTCGAACGAGAGCGGTCCGCTGATCGAGCTGAGCGGGATGCCCTCGGCGTCGCTGAGGGTGTACGGCAGGCGCGTCGGGGTGGCGGCCGCCACGTAGGCGAGGTCCCGTGGGAACAGCGCGGTGAGGCTCTGGTCGGGGCCCGCCGAGACGCCGTCGGTGACCGTCTCGCCCGTGTCGGAGCAGGCGGCCGCGATGCCGGCGAACGCCGCCAGGCCCATGCCGCCACGCAGCAGCGCCCGACGGTCGATCGACCGACCGGAGGTCCGGGGGTCGCGGCGTACCGGCCCGTGGTGGTGGGGATGCTGCGGCGTGCTCACGGGCCACGAAGCTAGCCCTGCGCGCCGGCCGATCCACATCGCCGGGACCGGTACGCTGCGCCCACGCCGACGAGGAGGACCGCCATGGCCGCACTGCCGTACACCCCACTGTTCCGGGCGGGTGACTGGTGTTGCATCTCCGGCCAGATCGGGATCGACGACGGCGGCCTCGTCGACGGCTTCGACGGCCAACTCGCCCAGATCTTCACGAACCTGGACCGGCTGCTCGGCGAGCACGGCGTCCGCAAGGAGCAGATCGCGAAGACGACCGTGTTCGTGGTCGACATGGCCGACTACGCACGGATGAACGAGCTGTACGCCGACTACTTCGGTGCGCACCGCCCGGCGCGCTCCGCGGTCGCCGTGGCCGAACTGCCCTTCGGCGCACGGGTCGAGATCGAGGCGTGGCTGCACGACCCGGCCTGACGCGTCACCGGCTCCCCGAGGTTCCCGCAGCGGGAATGTTGGAGACGCCTCGGCGACTGGGGCAGACTCAGAGGATGCTCGGCCCGGTCATCATCATCCTCGTGCTGCTCGTCGGTCTGCCGGTCGGCTTCTTCGTCACCGGCGCGGCGATCTCGGTCCTGCTCGGTCACACGCTGACCAAGGAAGGCGAGTACCTGAACGAGGGCAGCGAGCTCATCGAGCTCAACCACTGAGCCTCAGCTCGACCAGCGGGACTCGCCGAACTTGTAGCCGACCGACCGAACGGTCTGGATCAGCGCGGCGAACTCCTCACCGAGCTTCGCCCGCAGACGTCGGATGTGCACGTCGACCGTGCGGGCCCCGCCGTAGTACTCGTAGCCCCACACCCGCGAGAGCAGCGTCTCGCGGGTGAAGACGCGCCCCGGGTTCGAGGCGAGGAACTTCAGCAGCTCGTACTCCATGTAGGTGAGGTCGAGGGGTCGTCCGTCGATCGACGCCTGATAGGTCTCGAGGTTCAACAGCAGCGCCTCGTACTCGATGAGCTCCGGGCCGGCGGCGATACCGGGCTCGGCGGCGAGCAGGTGCCGCAGGCGCGCCTCGATCTCGGCGGGGTGGAACGGCGAGACGCAGAAGTCGTCGAAGGTGTCGTGGCGTCCGTCGAGGTCGGCCAGCTGGTTGCCGCGCACCAACAGCAGCAGTGGAGCGATGGCGAGGTCGCCTCGCCGGAGGGACCGGGCCAGCGCGAAGCCGCCGTCGGGCTGGTCGTCGGCCGCGACGATGGCCCCGGACCAGACGTTGTCGCGCGCCGCGGATTCGTCCGCGACCGCGGTCCACGGCAGCCCCGCCATGTCGAGCACGCGCACCAGGTCGACGGGCGGAGGGTCGGGCCAGATCAAGAGCGGTTGCACGTGTCGCCTACCAGACCCGGAGGTAGCGCTGGAGCTCGAAGCTGCTGACGTGGGTGCGGTACGCCGCCCACTCGGCCCGCTTGTTGCGCAGGAACCACTCGAAGATGTGCTCGCCGAGGGCTTCGCGGACGAGCTCGGAGCCCTCCATCTCGTCGAGCGCCGCGGCCAGGTTGGTCGGCAGCAGCCGGTCGTCGGAGGTTCGTCGCTCGGCCTCGGAGGTGTCGAACAGGTTGACTGCGGCCTCCGGAGGCAGCTCGTAGCCCTCGGTGATGCCGCGCATGCCGGCCGCCAGGATCACCGACCAGGCCAGGTACGGGTTGACCGCCGGGTCGAGCGAGCGGTACTCGATCCGGGTGCCCTGGTCCTCCTTGCCCCGCTTGGGGACCGGGACCCGGACCAGCGCCGAGCGGTTGTTGCGGGCCCACGAGATGTGCACCGGCGCCTCGAAGCCGGCGACGAGGCGCTTGTAGGAGTTCACCAGCTGGTTGGTGACCGCGGTGATCTCCGACGCGTGGTGCAGCAGCCCGGCGATGAAGCCCTTGGCGGTGCCGGACAGGCCGAACTCGTCGTCGGCGTCGTAGAAGGCGTTCGTGTCGCCCTTCCAGAGCGAGAGGTGGGTGTGCATGCCGGAGCCCTGCACGCCCTCGATGGGCTTGGGCATGAACGTGGCGTGCACCCCGGAGCCCATGGCGACCTCACGCACGATCATGCGCAACGCCATCACGTTGTCGGCCATGGTCAGGCCGTCGGTGTAGCGCAGGTCGATCTCGTGCTGGGACGGGGCGTCCTCGTGGAACGAGTACTCGACGGGGATGCCGGTCGCCTCGAGGCGCTGGATCGTCCGGCGACGGATGTCGGAGCACTCGTCATAGGTGGTGAGGTCGAAGTAGCTCGCGTTGTCGAGCGGCACCGGGGCGACCGAGGCGTCGTCGTCCTTCAGGTAGAAGAACTCGACCTCGGGTGCGCACATGAACTGGAAGCCCTCGGCGGCGGCCGACGAGAGGTTGCGGCGCAGCACCTGCCGCGGGTCGCCCTCGAAGGGCTCGCCGTCCAGGTCGGAGATGTCGCAGAAGATGCGGGCGGTCAGCTCCTCGCCGTCGGTGCCGGGCATGAGCTGGAAGCTGTTCGGGTCGGGATGGGCGAGCACGTCGCTCTCCTGGACCCGGCTGAACCCGTCGATGGCGGAGCCGTCGAACTGCACGCCCTCCTCGAAGGCCGAGTCGAGCTCCACGGGGGAGATGGCGACCGACTTGATCTGACCGAGCACGTCGGTGAACCAGAGCCGAACCAGCCGGACCCGCCGTTCCTCGACGGTCCGCAGCACGTAGTCCTGTTGGTGATCCACTCTGCCTCCATCTGGGCCGTGACTCCGTCTCGGCTCCGTGCTCCATCTTGGCAGTCACGGCCTCGGATGGACTTGGTACCAGTCCGTCGAGAGCAGGTCGAACCGGGTTCATCGTGTTCACACGCCGTTCACAATGGGGCAACGACGGCGAAATTGCGGTGCACGAGCCTGCTTGTCGGTCGCCCGAGCCCCGCTCCGGGCAACGACCGACAAGAGTTGCGAGGATCCCCCCGCACGGCTGAAGACGCCGGGGCCAGGCGCCCCGGCGGTGATTCGAAGGACGATGTCAAGTGGCGTATCGGGCTGAATACATCTGGATCGATGGCACCGAACCGGTGCCGATGCTGCGTTCGAAGACGAAGATCATCGAGGACGGCAAGGAGCCCGGCATCTGGGGCTTCGACGGCTCCTCGACCAACCAGGCCGACGGGTCGAGCTCGGACTGCGTGCTGCAGCCGGTGTTCAGCTGTCCGGACCCGCTCCGCAACCCCGGTGACGTGCTCGTCCTGACCGAGGTGCTGATGCCCGAGACGTTCGAGCCGCACAAGACGAACAAGCGTGCCGAGCTGGTGCCGGTCGCCGAGAAGTTCGCCGAGCAGGAGCCGCTGTTCGGCATCGAGCAGGAGTACACCTTCTTCAAGGAGGGTCGTCCGCTCGGATGGCCGACCGAGGGCTACTACTACCCGGCTCCCCAGGGCCCGTACTACTGCGGCGTCGGCGCCGTCGAGATCGCCGGCCGTGACATCGTCGAGGCCCACACCGAGGCGTGCCTCGACGCCGGGCTCGGCATCTGTGGCACCAACGCCGAGGTCATGCTCGGCCAGTGGGAGTTCCAGGTCGGCCCGCTCAGCCCGCTCGAGGTCAGCGATCAGCTGTGGATGGCTCGCTACCTGCTCTACCGGGTCGCCGAGGACTTCGGGGTCAACGCCTCGATCTCGGCCAAGCCGATCAAGGGCGACTGGAACGGCGCCGGTGCGCACACCAACTTCTCCACCAACCGCATGCGCGAGGAGTACGACGCGATCATCGCTGCGTGCGAGGCGATGGGTGGTCCCGGCAAGGTCGAGGAGCACCTCGCCGGGTACGGCCACGGCTTCGAGGAGCGGCTCACCGGTCAGCACGAGACGGCGCACTTCAGCCAGTTCCGCTACGGCGTGTCCGACCGCGGCGCCTCGATCCGCATCCCGTGGCAGGTCGCCCAGGACGGCAAGGGCTACATCGAGGATCGTCGTCCGAACGCCAACATCGACCCCTACGTCGTGACCCGACTCATCACCAACACGGTGTGCTCGGAGCTCACCCCCCTCTGATTCCCCCCCCCCAGATATCAGGTGCCCGGTCGCCGGCGGTGCTCGTCACCGCCGGCGACCGGCGCGTCCGGGCCCAACTCCCGCACGCCCAGCTCCCGCAGGCCCCGCTCTCGCCGCCACAGCGCGTGTCAGCGCCCCGCTCACCGGCGCCCCGCTCGGCGGCACTGCTCCCCGGACCCGCAGGTACGATCCCGCCGATGACGAACGCACCGGAACCGAGCTCAGGGCACCAGCGCATCAGGGTCGCGATGTTCCAGCTGAACCTCCGGGTGGGCGACCTGGACGGCAACGTGGCGGTCATGGCCGACGCCTATCGACGTGCCGAGGCTGCCGGCGCGGACGTGGCGGTGTTCACCGAGCTCGCCGTGTGCGGCTACCCGCCCGAGGACCTGGTGCTGAAGCCCGCGTTCGTCGAGCACTCCCAGCACGAGCTCGAGCGGCTGGCGGTGCTGGTCGACGGTCACTGCGCCGCGGTCGTCGGTTGGGTCGAGGGGCACCGCATCGTCGGAGCGGATCCCCACGATCCCCACGACGGACCGTGGAACGCCGCGGCGGTCCTGCACGGCGGACGCATCGTGGGCAGCTACCGCAAGCAGGCGCTGCCGAACTACGGCGTCTTCGACGAGAAGCGCTACTTCGACCCGGGGCCGGCGGACCAGCCGCTGTTCCGCATCGGCGGCGTCGACGTCGCGGTCACCGTCTGCGAGGACGTGTGGGTCGACGGTGGCCCCGCGGTGGCTGCGGCGCGCGCCGGGGCGTCGATCGTGGTGAACATCAACGCGTCGCCGTTCCATCAGGGCAAGCAGCTCGAACGACGAGCGATGCTGCAGCGTCGCGTGGCGGACACCGGCGTCCCGGTCGTCTACGTGAATCAGGTCGGTGGTCAGGACGAGTTGGTCTTCGACGGCGGATCGCTCGCGATCGACGCGTCGGGCGAGGTGCTCTGCGAGCTGCCGCGCTTCGTCGAGGCCGAGGCGGTCGTCGACGTCGACGTGCCCGCCGACTCCGCGGCTCGCGGGTCGTCGCGGTCTCCGACAGCCGCGACGGGCGTCCCGAGCTGGGCCTCGCGGCGACGCGCGCTGCGGCACCGGTCGGTCCCGGCGACGACTCGGGCCTGGGCGAGGTGTGGTCGGCCCTGTGTCTCGGGGTGCACGACTACGTCGCCAAGAACGGCTTCGGTGACGTGGTGATCGGCCTGTCGGGCGGGGTCGACTCCTCGATCGTCGCCGCGATCGCGGTCGATGCCCTGGGCGCGGAGCGGGTGCACGGCGTGCTCATGCCGTCGCGCGTACTCGAGCGACCACTCCCTCGACGACGCCGAGGCGTTGGCCGATCGACTCGGCATCGATCGCCGCACGATCCCGATCGGACCCGCGCACGATGCGTTCGAGGAGATGCTCGCGCCGTTGTTCGCGGACCACGAGCCGGACCTGACCGAGGAGAACCTGCAGTCGCGCATCCGTGGTGTGCTGCTCATGGCGCTGTCGAACAAGTTCGGTTGGCTGGTGCTCACCACCGGCAACAAGAGCGAGACGGCGGTCGGCTACTCGACGCTCTACGGCGACACCGCCGGCGGTCTCGCGGTGATCAAGGACGTGCCGAAGCTGCTCGTCTACGAGCTGTGCCACTGGCGCAACGCCGTGACGGGCGACGAGGTGATCCCCACGCAGGTGCTGACCAAGGCGCCGTCCGCGGAGCTCCGGCCCGACCAGCGCGACGACCAGAGCCTGCCGCCCTACGAGGAGCTCGACCCGTTGATCGCCGCGTACGTCGACGGTGACCTGACCGCGACCGACCTGGTGTCGGCCGGCCACGCTCCCGACGTCGTCGAGCGCATCACCCGTCTCGTCGACCGCGCCGAGTACAAACGCCGACAGGCGCCGCCCGGTCTCAGGATCTCGTCGAAGTCCTTCGGCCGGGACCGGCGCCTGCCGATCACCAATTGGTACTGAGGGTGCCGCACCTGGCCCGGTGACGGGCCGGTGGGTCAGACCCGGGCGAGGGCGCCGGACGGCGCGTTGATCTCCGCGATGCGGTTCATCACGTCACCGAGGAACGTCAGGCTCTTCGCGTCGAGTGCGTCGAAGAAGTACTCGCGCTCGCCACGGGTGTGCACCGGCGTCGCGGCCTTCAGCTGGGCCAGACCCTCCGGGGTGAGCGCCGCGAGTACCCCGCGACGATCATCGTCGCAGCGTTCGCGGACCACCCAGTCGCGCCGGACCAACGCATCGAAACGTCGCGTCAGCCCACTCGGCGAGAGCCTCGCCAGGTCGGCCAGCTCGTTCATGCGCAGGCGGTGATCGGATGCTTCGGACAGATGCAGGAGCACTTCGTACTCGGCGAGGGTCATGTCGCATTCCGCAGTGAGATCTGCGTCGAGCCGGGAGAGAACCCGACCGTGTGCCAACAAAAACCCTCGCCAAGCGGACTGCTCGGCATCGTTCAACTTCTTTGTTTGCCCCATAAGCCCTTGACATTACTTCCCTGCACACGTGTTCAGGTGACCCCCCGATGTGCCTGTTGGCGTCGAGGTCATCGGCAGAGGGTCACGTCGCCTGCTCGTAGACTCGACGGAGGCCCGACGACGAGCGAGAGGCGGCCACGGGTGGACGATCCGATCGATGCACGTCGTCCCGCCGACGAAGGGTCTGCCGCCCGCGCGTCGTGCGCCCGCGCGCGTTGCCGCTCCGTCACGCTCGTTGCACGAGATGGCCGAGCTGCTCGGGGGCCGTGTCTGGTTGGAGCGGCGCCTGTTCGAGTCACTCGGACGGTGGGCCGTCGAGGCCGACGAGGCGGCCGCGACGCTGTTCCTCGCCGACGCCAGCCGCCGCCACGGCTGGCATGCGCAGGTGTGGTTCGACCGCATGCCCGAGCTCAGCGGCTTCGACGTCGAAGCGTGTGTCCGGCCGCCCGATGCGAGAGTGGCCGAGCTGCTCGACCGACTCGACGCCGCAGACGGGCCGACGAAGTCGCTCGTCCGCCTCGACGGCTACGGCCGGGTGCTGCTGCCCCGGATCATCGACGCCTATCGCTGCACCCTGGAGCTGCTCGGTGTCGCCGCCGACGCGTCCGTCGCCCGCTGGAGCCGACTGGTGCTCGTCGACGACGTCGACGAGCGGGAGCGGGTCGAGTCGGTGCTGGAGCAGGCGGTGCGAACCGAGGCCCAGCTCGAGGCAGTCGCCGGGTCCCGCGAGGCGCTCGACCGCCTCGTGCTCGGCGATCCGCTGCTGCCGGTCTGAGGCCGCCGTCCGGGGAGCCGCCGCTCCGAAGCTGCCGGGCTGCAGCGACCCCGGCGCCACGACTCACCCCTGGGGGTCGATTCTTGGGATGGGGAGTGCTCGCTCATGTTTCCGCACCGCTTCTGCCGATGACGCGGACAGAAGTGCTGTGCTTGACGTCACCCGTAGGATGGGAACCAGTCGCACAGTGCTCTCGTCGTCGATCGAGAGGTGGACCGTGGCAAGGGACAGAAGTGAACGGGACGACGAGGACCTCGTCCGTCTCTACCTCACCGACATCGGTCAACACGCGCTGCTGACCAAGGAGGACGAGGTCCGGCTCGCGGAGGCGATCGAGGCGGGCGCCGAGGCCGCGGACGAGCTCGCCCGTTCCGTCGACGTCCGGCCCACGCGCCGCCGCGAGCTGCGCCGTGCGGTCCGCCACGGCCAGCAGGCCGAGCAGGCGTTCGTGCAGTCCAACCTGCGACTCGTGGTGTCGATCGCGAAGAAGTACCAGGCGTCGGGCCTGCCGCTGCTGGATCTGATCCAGGAGGGCAACCTGGGCCTCATGCACGCCGTCGAGAAGTTCGACTGGCGCAAGGGCTTCAAGTTCTCGACCTACGCCACTTGGTGGATCCGCCAGGCGATCACCCGGGGCATCGCGAACACGGGTCGCACGATCCGCCTCCCCGTGCACGCCGGCGACACCCTCGCTCGGCTGCAGAAGTCACGGTCGCGCCTCGAGGTGACGCTGGGCCGCGCGCCGACGGTCGCAGAGCTCGCCCGCGAGACCGAGATGACCGAGGAGCGCGTCACCGAAGCGCTCTGCTACGCGGGCGAGCCGCTGTCGCTGTCGGAGCCGCTGCGTGAGGACGGCGATGCCGAGCTCGGTGATGTCGTCGAGGACCACGGCGCTGCGTCGCCCTTCGACGTGGCGGCCGTCGCCGTCCTGCCCGACGAGGTCGCCCGACTGCTCGCCCCGCTCGACGAACGCGAGCGCGAGATCCTCCGCCTGCGGTTCGGGCTCGACCGGGGCGAGCCGCGCACGCTCGAAGAGGTCGGCGCGCGACTTCCACCTGACACGCGAGCGCATCCGCCAGATCGAGGCGCGCGCCATGTCGAAGCTGCGCCACCCCTCGAGTGACACCGGCGCACGCGACCTGCTCGCGGTCTGCAGGATCCCCGCCGCCCCGGCCCCGGTCCGCTCGGCCTGGCCTGAGCGGACGGCCGCCCCGCTCAGCGCTCGGCGGTCGACTTCAGGCTGTCCAGGGCGCCTTGGTAGATGTCACGGAACATGCCCTCGGCCTCTACGGGCTCGACGGTCACGTCCCAGGTGACCTCGCTGCCACCGTCGGCCTCGAGCACGCTGATGGTGGCCTCGTGCGACTGCACCGGCGCGCCCTCGCCCTCGATGGAGTAGGTGATCGTGCGGGCTGCTTCGTCGCGTGCGACCAGTCGTTCGGTGATCTGCATTCCCATGGTCGACACGGTGCGGAGGTCGCCGTCGACGACGCACGCATCGACACCATCCATCCAGTTGTCGAGGCCGCCGAACTGGCCCACCAGGGCCCAGACGTCGCCGGTGGAGGCACTGATGTCGATACGAGCGGTCTCGGTCACTGGGCCCTCCGGGGGGTCTGGTGGCAGTGGGGCGGAACGTAGCGCGTCGCAGCTTCTGCGGTGGGCCAATCGACGCGCATTGGCCCTGTCGTGCCGGCTGGTGGGCGTCGATGCTGCAGCGATGGCACCCCAATCGCTGCACGACGCCACCGTCCGCCACCTGCACCGGGTCGCAGACCGCGACACCGCTGCGCAGGGCGTGGTGTTGTCGGCGAGGTCGCTCGCTCCGGGTCGTCGGTGATCCGCGACCTGCTCTCGATCCTGCGCGACGACCGGATCCTCTCGCTCGCCGGAGGGCTGCCCGACACCGCCGGTCTCCCGGCGGCCGAGGTCGCAGAGGCCGTCGAGCGCTCCTGCGGAGCAGGTGGCGACGCGCTGCAGTACGGCCCGACCGAAGGAGAGCCGGCGCTGCGCGCCTGGATCGCCGAGCACGAGCTCGATGGCGCGGATCCGGGCCAGGTGCTGGTCACCCACGGCGCACAGCAGGCGCTCGGTCTGGTCGTCGACGCGCTCGTGGATCCCGGTGACGTCGTCGTGGTCGAGCGTGCCAGCTACGTCGGGATGCTGCAGCCGCTCGGCCGTGCCGCCGCCTCGATCCTCGACGTGGGCAGCGATGCCGACGGCATGCGCACCGATGAGCTCGAGACCCTCTTGCGTCGTCGGCGCGCGCCCCACGCTCTGCTACCTGTGCCCCACCTACCAGAACCCGACGGGCGCCGTGCTGAGCGAGGACCGTCGCCGGCACCTGGGCGAGCTCGCCGCCAGGTACCGCTTCGTCGTGATCGACGACGACCCGTACCGCGACCCTCGGGTTCGGGCCGCCGCCCACCCGCCTCCGCGCGCACGTGCCCGCCGAGCTGGCCGTCAGCGTCGGGTCGTTCTCGAAGACCGTCGCACCGGGTCTGCGCGTCGGCTGGGTCCACGCTCCGTCGGTGCTCGTCGACGCGATGGTCACCATGAAGCAGGCCGACGACCTGCACACCAGCACATTGTCCCAGCGGGTGCTGCTCGACCTGCTGGGTCGACCCGGATGGCGCGACCAGCGGACCGGCGCGCTCGTCGCTGCTCACGCCGGCGTGGCGGGGCGCTCGTCGAGGGGCTCACGGGCCGGCTCGGCCGCCGGGTCGCGATCGAACCGATGGCCGGCGGCATGTTCGTCTGGGCGACGCTTCCCGAGTGCCCGGTCGACACCGACGCGCTCCTGCCACGAGCGCTCGAGCACGGGGTGGCGTTCGTTCCGGGCTCCGCGTTCGACCACCGGAGCCGGCCGAGCCGCTCGGCCCGGTTGTGCTGCGCGACCCTCCCCCGGCGCTGCTCGACGTCGCTGCGGCCCGGCTCGCTGCCGCGGTCGACGAGGCGTGGCAGGATCCACGCACGGAGCCGGACCTGAGGGGGTGATGCGCGCCGACGGGCGAGCGTCGGACCATCGGGGCGACGACGCTCGTCGCCTCCGTCGGCGCGGACGTCGCCGGAGCGGGGTTCCGTGCGCTCGCCGCCGGTATCGCGGCGGCGATCGAGCGCGGTGACCTGCCCGTCGGCGCCCGGTTGCCGTCGGAACGGGCGCTGTCGAGCGCGGCGGGGTGTTCGCGTGGCACGGTCGTCGCCGCCTACGAGGTGCTGCGCGGCCAGGGCCTGGTGCTGCGACGTATCGGCAGCGGGACGTGGGTGCGCCGCCCGCCCGATGCCACGTCGCCCCGGGCCGTGCGGTGGGGTCCGAGGAGCACGCCGCGGCGGTGCGCGCCCGCCGACTGACCGCACGGGTGCTCGGCCCCCGCCCGGGCGACCTCATCGACCTGGGGCTGTCCGCCCTGGCCGAGCCGTGGGAGCTCGACGATGCCATGCTCCGCGTCACCGCGGCCGATGTGGCCGCCGTGTCGCCGCTGCACGGCTACGCCCCGAGTGGCATCGACGAGCTGCGCGCCGCGGTGGCCGCCCGGTACACCGCTCGGGGTCTTGGGACCGACGCCGACCAGGTGACGATCACCCACGGTGCACAGCACGCCCTCGCGCTGAGCGCCGAGCTGCTCGTGCACCCGGGCGACGTGGTGGTCGTCGAGCAGCCGACCTTCCCGGGGGCCATCGACGTGCTCGCCCGCGCCGGGGCGCGCCTGGTGACCGTGCCCGTCGACACCGGAGGGACCGACGTCGAGGCCCTCGCTCGGGTGCTCGCACGCGGTGACGTGCGAGCGGTGTACCTGGTGCCGACCTGCAACAGCGCCACCGGGGCGACGACGACCGTCGCTCGGCGCCGCGAGATCGCCGCGCTCATCGACGCGGCGGGCTGCTGGTTGATCGAGGACGAGACGCTCGCCCCGCTGCACACCGACGGTCCGGCCGCCGTCGGTGACGTCGTACGTCCGGTCGGTACGGAGCGATCACGATCGGCTCGTTCGCCAAGGAGGTCTGGGCCGGGGTGCGCGTCGGGTGGATCCGCACGGACCCGACCACCACCGAGCACCTGGCGCGCCTGCGCGCCGCGGTCGACCTGGGCGCCTCGGTGGCGGGGCAGCTCGTCGCGCTGCGTTGCCTCGAGCGGCTGGACGATCGCACCGCTCGACTGCGCACCGAGCTGTCGCATCGGGCCGACGAGCTGTGCGACCTGGTCGCCGGGCAGCTGCCCGAGTGGACCTGGACCCGACCCACCGGCGGCTTGTCGCTGTGGTGTCGGTTGCCCGACGGTGACGGCGACGCCCTCGCCCGGCGGGCACCCGACTGGGGCGTGTCGGTCCTGCCGGGCAGCTCTGCTGCGGTGGACCAGAGCTGCGACGGCCACGTGCGGCTCTCCTTCGCCGCGCCGGTCGATCGACTGCGCACCGGGGTGGACCGTCTGGCTGTCGCGTGGCACTCGGAACGGCCGTGATCGAGGAGCGTCTCGGACACCGGGTTCCGGTCCCCGCTGACGGTCCCGACCGCGCCCCTAGGTTCTCGCTCGTCCACTTCCCCGGTCGCTGAGGAAGGCGACGGCTCGGCCGTCGCCCCGTTCGAGAGGTCGTGGCGCGTCGTGCTGCAGACGTTCTGGTCGGTGAAGGGCGGGTCCGGCGTCACGGTGACCGCGGCGCTGTACGCCACGGCGCTCGCTCGTCGACACGGTCCGACCACCGTGGTCGACCTGTGCGGTGACCAGCCCGCTGCGCTCGGCCTGTCCGAGCCGCGGAGCGCCGGCTGGACCGACTGGTTGGCTGCACCCGACGGGGCCGCCGAGGCGCTGGCTCGGCTGCAGGTCGAGGTCCGTGACGACCTGAGCCTGTTGCCGGTCGGCTCGGCGTGCGACTGGCCGCCGGGTCGCATCGCCGACCTGGCGCTGCGCTGGCGACGCTCGGGCACGTGGTCGTCGACGCCGGCGTGGTGGACGCCCGTCCGCACGGCTGCGACCCCGGGTCGAGCTGTTCGCCGCCCTCGCCGCCGTCGGGCGCACCACCCTGGTGCTGCGCCCCTGCTACCTGGCACTGCGACGAGCGATGCAGGTGACCGCCCACGTCGACGGCATCGTCGTCGTCAGCGAGCCCGAGCGGGCGCTCGGCGCCGCCGACGTCGAACGGCTGCTCGGCGCCCGTGTGCTCGCCTCACTCGAGCTGGAGCCCGCCGTCGCCCGGCGGTCGACGCAGGGTTGCTCGTGCAGCGTCGACACCGGGGCATCCTGCGCGTGCTCGAGGCGTCCACGTGAGCAACGAGCCCGCCGACGCCGCCGAGGACCGGGTCCGTCGTCGCTTCCTGCACGACGACCTCGACGACGGGCGTGACGAGGTGCCCGCCGGCCGCGGTCGGGCCGGCGCAACGGATCGCGACGCTGCTGCTCGACGAGCGGCCGCTGCTGACGCCCGACGAGCTCGAACGGCAGACCCGCCGACTGGTCGCGGACCTGGTGGGACTCGGGCCGATCCAGGCGTTGCTCGACGACCCCGAGGTGAGCGACGTGCTGGTGAACGGTCCCGGGGAGCTCTGGGTCGAACGCTCCGGGCAGCTCGAACGTGCCGGGGTCTCGTTGACCGGAGCCGAGATCGATCGGGCGGTCGAGCGCTTGGTCGGACCGCTCGGCCTCCGGGCCGATCGCTCCCATCCCGTGGTCGACGCGCGCCTGGCTGACGGCACCCGGGTGTCGGTGGTGATGGGGCCGCTCGTGGTCGACGGGCCGGTCCTGGCGGTGCGTCGACATCGTGCGACCTCGGTGCCCCTGGCCTCGTTCGCGGATGCCGCCCAACGGTCGGTGCTGGTCGACGCCGTGCGGCGGCGACACAACATCGTCGTCTTCGGGTCGACCGGCAGTGGCAAGACGACGCTCCTCAACGCGCTCGGTGCCCTGCTGCCGGCGCACGAACGGGTCGTGACCATCGAGGACGTCGCCGAGCTGCGCCTGCCGGGAGAGCACGTCGTCCGTCTCGAGGCCCGGCCCGGCTCCGCCGACGGCGTGGGGCGCGCCGGAGTGCGTGATCTGGTGCGCGCGGCGCTCCGGCTCCGCCCCGATCGGATCGTGGTGGGCGAGGTGCGCGGGCCCGAGGCGCTCGACATGATCTGGGCGATCTCGACCGGGCACGACGGCAGCTTCTCGACCTGCCACGCGTCGGGTCCCCGCGACGCTCTGCGTCGACTCGAGACGATGTGCCTGATGGCGGACGAGCAGCTGCCGCTGGTCGCGGTGCGCGAGCAGATCGTCGCCGCTGTCGACCTGCTCGTCGGTGTGGCGCGTCTGCGAGGACGGCACCCGGCGGATCGTGGATCTGCACGCGGTGCGCGACGACGGTGCCATGGTCCGGGCCGATGCGCCGTGACCGCCCGGCCCCGACCCGAGCGTCCGCGTCCTCCCCGGCTCGCCCGTCGGCGCGACCGCGAGCTGCCGGCGCTCGCAGGGTCGCTCGCCCGCAGCGTCCGCTCCGGGTCGACGTTGCTCGGCGCCCTCGACGAGGTGGCCGCGGCGACACCGCCACCGCTCGGGGACGAGCTGCGTGGAGTGCTGCGCGCCGTCGACCGCGGCGTCACGGTGGACGACGCGCTCGCACGCTGGGCGGGCACGGCGCACTCGCCGTCGGTGGGGCTGCTCGTCGCGGCTGCCCGCTTCGGCCACCGAGACGGCGGCGACCTGGCCGCCGCGCTGGACGGTGCCGCGGTGTCGCTGCTCGACGCGTGCGACGCTGCGGACGAAGCACGCGCCATGACCAGCCAGGCGCGCTCGTCGGCAGCGGTGCTCGTCGCGCTCCCGGCGCTGGGTGCCGCGACGTTCTGCCTGCTCGATCCGTCGGTCGCTCACACCCTCACGATGACCACCGCCGGGCGCGGTTGCATCGTGGTCGCCGTGCTGCTCGACGCGTCGGCCGCGTGGGTCATGGCGCGGCTGGTGCGGGTCGCGGTCGCATGACCTCGGCACTGTGGGGAGCGGTCGCTGCGGGCGCCGTCCTGCTGTGGGCCCGATCGGTCCGACCGTGGCCCTGGCGGGTCGCCGATCTCGAGGGGCGGGCAGCGAGCGAGGGCGACCTCGGCTCGTCGGCGGTCCGGCGGACGAGGCATGTCCGACGTCGCCACCGCCTGCACGACCCGGACCGGCGCAACCCAGTCCGGCGCAACCCAGTCCGGCGCAACCGCGGCCGCCGCGCTCGGACGGCCGAGCTCCGCGAGCTGGAGCGTGACCTGCCCGCTGCGATCGATCTGCTCGCGCTGTCGGTGAGCGTGGGCCACTCGCTGCACACCGCCGTCGTCGCCGTCGCGACCGAGGCCCACGGACCGGTCGCGGCCGCGTTGCGCACCGCCGTCGACGGTTTCGAGCGCGGTGGCCGCCTGGGTGAGGAGCTCGCAGCGCTGCCGGGACGTCACGGTGAGCCGCTGCGTCCGCTCGTGACGACGCTCGTGGCCACCATGGCCTCGGGTGCCGCGGTCGGCCCGGCGTTGCAGCGGCTGGTCGACGCCGAGCGACGGCGTCTCCGTCGACGGACCGAGGAGCGGGTCCGTCGCCTGCCTGTCCTCCTGCTCGCCCCGCTCGTCGCGCTGGTGCTGCCGGCGTTCGTGGTCGTCACGATCGTGCCGGTCGCGCTCACGACCGCCGATCAGGGTTCCTTCGCCGCCGACTTCCCCCGCCTGCGCCCCGACCCTCCAGGAGCATCCCATGTCCCGATTGTTCGTCCGCATCCAACTCGCCACGTCGGGCCGTGAGCGAGCGCAGAGCACCGTCGAGTACGCGCTGATCCTGCTCGGCGCCGCGGCGATCGCCCTGGTGGTCGTCGCGTGGGTCACCCGTTCGGACATGATCGGGCGGCTCTTCGACACCGTCATGGGACGCATCCTGCGGCAGGCGTCGTGAGCGGCTCCTCGACGCGCGGCCAGGGTAGGCAGTGCCGGCAGGGCGGGCAGGCGACCGTCGAGCTCGCCGTGGTCCTGCCCCTCGTCGTGGTGCTGTTGCTGGCAGTGCTCCAGGCGGGCTGCCTCGTGCGGGACCGTCTGGCGGCCGTGCACGCGGCACGGGTCGCCGCCCGGGCCGTGATCGTCGACCCGAGCCCCCACGCTGCGAGCGTGGCGCTCGCCGCGATCGGGGGCCGGGCGGGCGACGCCACCGCCCGGGTCGGTGGCGAGCGGCACGCCGGTGGTTACGCGACGGTGACCGTGCGCCTGATGCCCACCCGCGTGCCGATCGTCGGTCGAGCGATCGGCGCGACCGAGCTGACCGAGACGCTCACCGTGTTGGTCGAAGGTCCGTCGTGAGCGTCGCTCGCAGCAGGGCAGACGCCGCGTCGCGGTCGAGTGGTTCGTTGCCGTTGCCGCACTTCGGGGACTGCACGCAGCTGGGGCAGCCCGCCGCGCACGAGCACGACGAGATCACGTCGAGCGTGGCGGCGAGGTGCCGGGGCGCAGCGGCGAATGCGAGCTCGGCCACACCGGCGCCACCCGGGTGCGCGTCGTGGATCACGACGGTCGGCGCGCCGGTCTCGGGCAGCCAGACGGTCGACACGCCGCCGACGTCCCAGCGGTCGCAGATCGTGAACAGCGGCAGGATTCCGATCGCCGCGTGCTCGGCGGCGTGCAGCGCGCCGGGCAGCTGCTCGGCGTCGACCGCGGCGTCGTCGACGAGCTCGTCGTCGAAGACGTACCAGACCGCGCGGGTGTCGAGCGTGGACGCGCGGCAGGTCCAACGGTGCGCTCGCGACCTGCTCGTGGGTCGAGGTGCTGCGTGTCGAGTAGCCCGTGACCTGCGAGGTCACCTCGACCGCGCCGAGGTGCAGCGCCGAACGGCCGACCGTGCTGCGGTCGTCGACGCCCAGCAGGCGGATCGACGTCGTCGAGCGTGGCTGTGTGTACACCTCACCGCGCGACGGTTCCACCGTGGCGACCATCGACTCGCGGTCCAGGTCGAGCACCGACCACGCCCGCCCCTGGTGCAGGTACACGGCGCCGGGGTGCAGCACCTGGTGGGCCCGGGCGTCGTCGACGGTGCCCACGGCTCGGCCGAGCTCGTCGAGGATCGTGTACTCGCCGCGAGAGGTCGAGCGCAGCCCGATCGTCGGGGCCGGCGCACCGCGGCCGGACCACACCGCGACACGACCGCCGCGTCGGCGCCGCACCGAGCTGCGGTCCGAGAGCACGAGCCGACGGACGCCGTCGTCGAGCTGGTCGGGCCAGAACGCGGCGTCGCCGTGGCGCAGGGGCAGCTCGTGCGCCGCGCACGCCAGGTGCGGCACGTAGACGTGCGGGTTGTCCAGGTTGATCACCGCCGGTTCGGCCGCTCGCTCGAAGAGCTGGTCGGGGTGGCGCATCATCCACTGGTCGAGCTGGTCCTCGCCCGCGATCAGCACCGCGAGCGACGGGGCATCGGTGCGGCCCGTCCTGCCGGCCTGCTGCCAGAACGACGCGATGGTGCCCGGGTACCCGCACAGCACCACGGCGTCGAGCCCGCCGATGTCGACACCGAGCTCGAGTGCGCTGGTCGCGACCACGCCCTTGAGCGCGCCCGAGAACAGCTCGGATTCGATCTCGCGTCGTTCGGCGGGCAGGTAGCCGGCCCGGTACGAGCGGATGCGGTCCTGGTCGTCGGGGTCGACGATCCGGCGGATGTCGGCGGCGACCAGTTCGGTGCCTCGGCGGGACCGGCAGAAGACCAGGGTCCGCATGTCCGCGCGCGGATGAGCCGCCCTGCGAGCAGCGCGGCCTCGGCGTGCACCGACCAGCGGCCCTCGGACCCGGCGGAGCGCTCCTCGCTGGCGGGGTTCCACAGGGCGATCGACCGTTGACCCCGGGGCGAGGCGTCGGTGGTGACCGCCCGGACCGCTCGCCCGCAGAGCTGCGACGCCAGGTGCTGGGGATCGCCGACGGTCGCCGAGGTGAACACGAACGTCGGCTCGACGCCGCCGTAGTGCAGCACCAGGCGTCGCAACCGGCGCAGGATCTGCGCCACGTGGGTGCCGAACACGCCGCGGAGCGTGTGCAGCTCGTCGATCACGACGATGCGCAGGTCGTGCAGGAACGAGCCCCAGCGGGCGTGGTTCGACAGGATGCCGTGGTGCAGCATCTCGGGGTTGGTGAGGATGGCCGACGCGTTGCTGCGCACGAAGACGCGTTCCTCGGCGGTGCTGTCGCCGTCGTAGGTCGCAGCGACCGAGCCGTCGGGCATCCACCGGTCGAGCGCCTGCAGCTGGTCCTGGGCCAGTGCCTTGGTCGGGTAGACGAGCAGCGACGTTCCACCCGCCGCGACCGCCTCGGCGACGGGGAGCTGGTAGCAGAGCGACTTGCCCGATGCCGTGCCGGTGGCCACCGCGACGGATCGACCGGCGCGGACCAGGTCGATCGCCTCGGCCTGGTGGGACCAGAGCCCCTGCGGCGGCAGCCGATCGGACAACCACGGCGCGACTGCGTCGCTCAGGGGGCGGTGGGTCGCCGGGCGCGGGAGCAGGTGCCGGAGGTGGACGAGCCGCGGGTCGGACGAGAGCTCCTCGAGGATCGCCCCGATGTCGGCGGTGTCTGATGACGGGTGGAGCGGTGTCGGTCATCTGCGCACCACGCTACGGGAGCGCAGTGACACCGACGGGTCGGCTGGGCGGGCCGGCGGAAGGGTCGGCAGACGGCCCTATCGTTGCCGGATGCTCTTCGACGTCCGCGTGCTGCGCAGAGATGGGTGGACGGTCGTCGCGGTGGTCGGCGATGTCGACCTGGCGACCATGCCCGCCCTGCACCAGGAGCTCTCCGGGGTCGAGGGCGACCGGGTGGCACTCGACCTGAGCGGTGTGGATCTGCTCGACCCCGTGACCTTCGGGGTGCTGGTCGCCGGCGCGCTCCGAACCGGTCGCCGCGGCGCCCGTTTCGCAGTGATCGCACCGCCGGGACGGCCCCGCGAGCTGCTCGCCGAGAGCCGACTCGACGAGGTGCTGACCGTCGCCTCGTCGCTCGACGACCTGGGCTGACGACCGGCCCCGTGGGGACTCCGACCCGTCGGGGGTGTTTGACACGGACCCCGACCGCTCGTTAGCTGTCCACCGTGGGTAGTCCCTTGGTCATCGTCGAGTCACCGGCAAAGGCACGCACCATCGCGCGCTATCTCGGTGACGAATACCAGGTCGAGTCATCGATCGGTCACATCCGGGATCTCCCGCGCAACGCTGCCGACGTGCCCAAGGAGTTCAAGGGCGAGAAGTGGGCGCGCCTCGGCGTCGACACCGACAACCACTTCAAACCGCTGTACATCGTCAGCCCGGACAAGAAGGACCACGTCCGGCACCTCAAGGCGATGCTCAAGGACGCCGACGAGCTCTACCTCGCGACGGATGAGGATCGTGAAGGAGAGGCCATCGCCTGGCACCTGCTCGAGGTGCTGAGCCCCAAGGTGCCCGTGAAGCGGATGGTCTTCCACGAGATCACCCCCGAGGCGATCCGCCACGCGATCGAGAACCCGCGTGACCTCGACCGACGCCTCGTCGACGCCCAGGAGACCCGCCGCATCCTCGACCGTCTCTACGGCTACGAGGTCAGCCCCGTCCTGTGGAAGAAGGTCATGCCGCGGCTGTCCGCCGGCAGGGTCCAGTCGCGTCGCGACCCGGATCGTCGTGCAGCGCGAGCGTGAGCGCATGGCGTTCGTCGCGGCGTCCTGGTGGGACCTGCAGGCGACGTTGCACCACGCAGAGGCGTCGCAGGACCAGACGCAGTTCTCGGCGTCGCTCCTCGAGCTCGGCGGCCGCCGACTGGCGACCGGCAAGGACTTCAACGCCGAGGGTCTGCTCGCCAGGTCCTCCTCGACCGACTCCGCCGACGGTGCGAACGGCCGCTCGTGCTCGACGAGGCCGCGGCGCTCGCGGTGCGCGGTTCGCTCGAGGGTCGACCCGTCACGGTGCGTTCGGTCGAACCGAAGCCGTACACCCGCAAGCCGTCGCCGCCGTTCATGACCTCGACCCTCCAGCAGGAGGCCGGGCGCAAGCTCCGCATGTCGGCCGCGCAGGCCATGTCGACCGCGCAGCGCCTGTACGAGAACGGCTACATCACCTACATGAGGACCGACTCGGTGACGCTGTCCGAGACGGCGCTCAACGCTGCGCGGACGCAGATCCTCGAGAAGTACGGCAAGGACTACCTGCCCGACGGCCCGCGCATCTACAAGAGCAAGGCGAAGAACGCGCAGGAGGCCCACGAGGCCATCCGACCGGCGGGCGACGTGTTCCGCACGCCGGATGAGGTCGCCGGGTCGCTGAACAGCTCCGAGCTGCGCCTCTACGAGATGATCTGGCAGCGCACCGTCGCCTCGCAGATGACCGACGCCCGGGGCGAGTCGGTGCAGGTGCGTCTGACGGCGACCGCCACCGACGAGCGTGAGGCCGTCTTCGCCGCCTCCGGGCGCACCATCCTCTTCCCCGGATTCCTGCGGGCCTACGTCGAGGGGTCCGACGATCCGGACGAGGCGCTCGAGGACCAGGACAAGGTGCTCCCCGTGATGGCGCCGGGCGATGCCATGGACACCGACGCGCTGGACGTGTCGGGCCACGAGACCCAGCCGCCGGCGCGCTACACCGAGGCCTCGCTGGTGAAGCGCCTCGAGGAGCTCGGCGTCGGTCGCCCGTCGACGTACGCGTCGATCATCTCGACGATCCAGGACCGCGGCTACGTCTGGAAGAAGGGCTCGGCGCTGGTGCCGAGCTTCACGGCGTTCGCGGTGATCACGCTGCTCGAGCAGCACTTCCCGTCGCTGGTCGACTTCGCGTTCACCGCCCGGATGGAGGAGGAGCTCGACGACATCGCCGTCCGGTGCCGCCGACATGGAGCCGTGGCTCGCCAAGTTCTACTTCGGTGTCGCGGACGCCAACGGCGAGGTCGATGGACTCGGGCTGAAGCGCCTCGTCGAGGGCAACCTCGGAGAGATCGACGCCCGAGAGGTCAACTCGATCCCGCTCGGCGAGGACTCCGAGGGCAACCGGATCGTCGCCCGTGTCGGGCGCTACGGGCCCTACCTGGAGCGGGTGCGCGGCGAGGAGAGCGACCGGGCCAGCATCCCCGACGACATCCCGCCCGACGAGCTGACCATCGAGCGGTCGATCGAGCTCATCGAGGCGCCCTCGGGCGACCGGTCCCTCGGCACGCACCCGGAGACGGGACTCGACGTCCAGCTCAAGGCCGGCCGGTTCGGCCCGTACGTCCAGGAGGGCGTGCACGACGACGAGACCGGGTTCAAGCCGCGCACCGCGAGCCTCTTCAAGGACATGGACCCGGCGACGGTCACCCTCGAGCAGGTCGTGCCGCTGCTGGCACTCCCGCGTGAGGTCGGGCCGCACCCCGACGACGGCGAGACGATCTTCGCCTACAACGGCAAGTTCGGTCCGTACATCAAGAAGGGCACCGACAGCCGCTCCCTCGAAGAGGAGTCGCAGATCCTCACCGTCGACCTGGACCAGGCGGTCAAGCTGTTCGCCGAGCCCAAGCGTCGGCGCGGGCAGGGAGCAGCCAAGGGTCCGCTGCGCGAGATGGGACCCGATCCCGACTCCGAGAAGCCGATCGTGGTCAAGGACGGTCGCTTCGGCCCGTACGTGACCGACGGCGAGACCAACGCGAGCCTCCGCAAGGGCGACTCGGTCGAGGAGCTCACGATGGAGCGGGCGCTCGAGCTGCTCGCGGACCGTCGGGCCCGTGGGCCGGCCAAGAAGAAGAAGGCGCCGGCCAAGAAGAAGGCCGCGGCGAAGAAGAAGGCGCCGGCCAAGAAGAAGGCCCCGGCGAAGAAGGCCGCTGCGAAGAAGAAGGCCGCTGGGACGAAGAAGGCACCGGCCAAGAAGGCGGCGTCTGCCGCTGCGACGGACGACGCCGCAGGAGCGGAGTCGGTCGAGGGTGACTGACGCACTGGGCGCGACCTCGGGCGTCGCACCCGACGTCGGGTGGGTCCAGCGAGTGTTCGGATCGAAGGAGTTCTTCGGCCTCTTCAACGTCCAGCTGATCTCCGCCATCGGCGACTGGGTCGGCTTCTTCGCCATCACCTCGCTGGCCGCCGCGATCTCCTCGCAGCCCGAGGCCGCGATCGCCCTGGTCACCACGGCTCGCATCGCCCCCGGTGTGCTCTTCACACCGTTCATCGGCGTGATCGTCGACCGCTTCAACCGCAAGACGGTGATGATCGTCTCGGACCTGGTCCGCGCCGGTGTCTTCGTGCTGCTGCCGCTGGTGCGCACCGTGCCGGGACTGATCCTCGCGAGCCTCATCCTCGAGGTGTTCACGATGATGTGGTCGCCGGCCAAGGAGGCCACGACGCCGGAGCTGGTGCCGCCCGAGAAGCTCACCACCGCGAACTCGCTCGGCCTGGTGGCGGCCTACGCGACGATGCCGATCGCGGGACCGATCCAGTACGCGCTGAGCTCGCTGAACGCCCGCCTGGTCGGCTTCGGCTTCCTCGGGTTCCTCGGGTTCACCGCCGGGTCCGGGACCGACGAGGTGCAGACGCTGGCGTTCTACTTCAACGCGTTGAGCTTCGTGGTTGCGGCGCTCATCCTGTGGAAGTGGGTGTTCCCCGGCATGAACGTGTACGCCCCCCACGTCACCTCGATCGTCGACGGTGAGACCCCGATCGAACGCGACCCGGTCGCCGAGGAGCGCTCCAGACTGCGCCGTACCTGGGACGAGATCCGAGAAGGCTGGGAGTTCATCTTCGTGAACCCGGTCGTGCGGGCCGTGAACCTCGGCCTGGCCACCGGCATCATCGGCGGCGCGATGCTCGTGCCGCTCGGGCCGACCTTCGCCCGGTACGTGATCGGTGATCCGGCGACGTTCCCGCTGTTCATCACCGCGCTCGGCTTCGGCGTCGCCGCGGGCGTGGTCATGTTGTCGGTGCTGCAGAAGCGCCTGCCGAAGGAACAGATCTTCGTGATGCTGGTGTTCGGCTGCGGCTTCTCGCTGTTCGCCGGGGTGTCGATGTCGAGCTTCTGGCTCGCCGCGATCGGCATCTTCTTCCTGGGGCTGTGCGCCGGTTCGGTCTACGTGCTCGGCTTCACGCTGCTCCAGGAGCACACCGAGGACGACATGCGCGGGCGGATCTTCGCGACGCTGCTGACCGTGGTGCGGCTCTGCGTGCTGCTCGCGCTGGTGCTCGGCCCGTTCCTCGCCACCGTGTTCAACGGGTTCGCACGGGCCGCGACGGGCGCACCCGAGGCGGCCACCCCCGAGGTGTCGATGTTCGGTTTCGACCTGGCGATCCCAGGGGTCCGGATCACGTTGTGGCTGGCGGCCCTCATCATCATCGGTGCCGGGTTCCTCGCCGCGAAGTCCATGCGGATGGGGTTGCGCTCCGACCTGCGCAACGCGCTCGTTCGCCAAGGGACCGAGGGCGGACGGGCCAACCACCCGACCTCGGGTTCATGGACGGTGCCCTTCGGTGGCCCCGTCGAGACACCCGCCGGCAGGACGACCGAGCGAGCCGCTGGCATGACGACCGAGCCGGCCGAGCGCTCCGGCGGCAGGCCGTCGTCGCTCGCCCCGCCCGCGGACCCCGGGTCGGACGAGGACGGTGTGGCATGACTCGTGGACGCTTCATCGTGTTCGAGGGCGGCGAGGGCACCGGGAAGTCGACCCAGGCGGCCCGACTCGCCGAGCGACTCGACGCCCTCCTGACGCGGGAGCCGGGAGGGACACGACTCGGCGCGGACGTCCGGGCGCTGGTGCTGTCCGCATCGGGCGACGCGGAGGGATCCCAGGGTGCGGTGTCCGACCGGGCCGAGGCGCTGCTGATGGCAGCGGACCGCGCCCAGCACGTCGACGAGCTGATCGAACCGACGCTGGCCGCGGGACGTCACGTCGTGTGCGATCGCTTCATCGGGTCCTCGGTCGCCTACCAGGGCTACGGACGCGGCCTCGACATCGACATCGTGCGGGCCGTGTCGGGCTGGGCGGCCGGTGGGCTCTGGCCCGATCTGGTGGTCGTGCTGACGGTGCCGCCCGACGAGTCCGCGCGCCGCACCGGCGGCGCACGCGACCGGATCGAAGCGGCCGGCGCCGAGTTCCACGAGCGGGTCGCTGCGGGATTCCTGGCGCAGGCCGAGGACGAGCCCGAGACGTGGGTCGTCGTGGACGGCACCGGTTCGCCCGACGACGTCGAGCAGCGTGTGCTCGACGCAGTCGCCGATGTGCTCGGATTCGAGCCGTGAGCCAGCACCGGATCGACCTCGACCTGTGGTCCGAGGTGATCGGACAGCGCGACGCCGTCGCGGTGCTGCGTGCCGCGCTGGCGGCCCCGGTGCACGCCTACCTGCTGGTGGGACCCGAGGGGGCCGGCAAGCGGGCCGCAGCCCGGGCGTTCGCCGCCGAGCTGCTCGCCCAGGGTCTCGACGACGCGGGTGTCGAGCGGGCACGGCACCTGGTCGGGACCGAGGCGCACCCGTCGCTGCACGTCGTCGAACGCGAGGGTGCCACCATCAGCGTCGAGCAGGCCGACGAGGTCGTGCGGCAGTCGTCGCTCGCGCCGCCCGAAGGTGACCGCCAGGTCATCCTGATGGTCGACTTCCACCTGATCGGCGTGGCCGCACCGAAGCTGCTCAAGAGCATCGAGGAGCCGCCGGCCGACGACGGTGTTCGTGATCCTCGCCGAGGAGCTGCCACCGGAGCTGGTCACCATCGCCTCACGCTGCGTGCGCGTCGACTTCGCCGCGGTGCCCGCCGCCGCGCTCGCGGCAGCGACTGGTCGACGAGGGCATCGACCCGGAGCTCGCAGAGCTGGCCGCGTCGGGTGCGGGCGGCTCGCTGTCCAGGGCGCGGCTGCTGGCGCGTGACACGGGAGTCGCCGAGCGGCGGCAGGCCTGGTACCGGGCGCCGGAGCGCCTGGACGGCTCCGGCGCGGCCGCGTGTGCGGCGGTCGACGAGTTGCTGGGTCTGATCGACGGCGTGCTCGAACCGCTCGCCGAGCAGCACGCCGAGGAGCTCGAGGCGTTCGTCGCCCGGTTCGAGGCAGCCGAGGGCAAGGTCAAGAAGGGCGACCTGGACAAGCTCGAGAAGCGCCACAAGCGCGAGCAGCGTCGGGTGCGCACCGATGAGCTGCGCTCCGGGCTGGGCGTACTGGTCTCGCGCTACCGCGACGCCATGGCGTCGGGCGGTTCCGCGGACGACTTCGTCACCGCCGCGGCGAAGGTGCAGGACGTGGCCGACAGCCTGGTGTTCAACGTCAAGGAGTCCCTGGCGCTGCAGGCGCTGTTCGTCTCCCTGCCCCGCCTCCGCTGACGCCCTCCGTCACCCTCACGAAATCCGTCTCGCTTTCGGGGCCATCACTCCGAAACCAGAGCGCTTGTCAGCGCTGGACCCTCCCGATCACCAAATCGGTCTCGGAGTCGGGGTGATCACGTCGAATCCGAGACGGAAGTCGGCGATCAGTCGACAGGTCAGTAGCGAGCGAGTCAGCCGCGGACGAGTCAGTCGCGGGTCAGCCGGAAGACCCGCAGGTCCCGGCCGCTGCGTTCGACGTACTGGTCGAACAGCGGCCACTCCGAGATCAGGCGTGGCCAGGTCGCGGCCTTCTCCTCGGCGGTGAGCAGGTGCGCGGTGACCGGGAAGGTCTCGCCCGAGTAGGTGACCGTCGCCGCGGGTGTCTCGACCAGGTTCCAGGACCACGCCGGGTGATGCGGCTTGCCGAAGTTCGAGCCGACGACGTACAGGTCGCCGTCGAGGGGGACCGAGGCGAGGGGAGTGGTGCGGGGCTGGCCGCTCTTGCGGCCGGTGGTGGTGACCACGGCGCAGGGCAGCATCATGCGGCTGACCATGAAGCGGCCCCCTGAGAGCCGGCTGGCCAGGCGGTCCATCGGCGGCACCACCTTGGGTCCCACCTTCGCGAAGGCCTTGGAGCCGGCCATGCCCTGGACCATGCGGCCGAGGGTGCTGTCGGGGTCGATCGCCACGAGCGGATCGTACCGGCGCTTCGCGTTGTGGGCCGCCGGTCCCGCGGCGATATGCTCGTCCTCCACGTGCTCCGGCACGGTTGCCCGGGTAGCTCAGTCGGTAGAGCAGCTCACTCGTAATGAGCAGGTCAGGAGTTCGATTCTCCTCTCGGGCTCGGTAGGGCCGGATTCCCTTGGAAACAGAGGGGATCCGGCCTTCTTCGTTCGGAGCGACGACCACGTGAGTTCGTCGTTGGTAGGTTCGGGCCGCACCCCCGGGTGAGGCCTTGGGTGGGCGATCATGAGGGACGCGACGGGGAGAAGTAGTGGTTGCTCGAACCTTGATGGTCGTCGTGGCGCTCACCGTGTTGCTCGGCTGCAGCAACACCAGCAGCAGCGAGGCAGAGGGCGAACAGATGCCGGACCGCGCCAGGGTGAGCGAGGGCCTGGATCGTGCGGCGACCATCTGTCAGGAGCATCGGTCGGCGAATCCGGAGCTCGCCGCCAACGATGGATCGGTGGCGGCTTCGGCTACCACGGTGGGGCAGATGCAGGCGGTGCTGGAAGAGCTCGGTGAGGACCCGATCGCGGAGTGGGCCACGCGCCCGGACGACGACTTCATCGCGGCGTGCACCTATCCGCTCCCGACGGACTTCTCGAGCGCGCCGACCACGATCTGTGCGGATGGGTCCACCGTGGTCCTCGCGGACCCGAACCAGGTCCATCTCCTGGTCGACGAGGAGGGGAACAGTGTGGCCGACCCGTCGCAGTCGGCAGTCTCTGTGCAGCGCTCACCGGCGTGCCCTTGACCCTGTGGTCAGCGAGGACGGGCGCTTGCGGTTGACCCCCAGGTCGATCTGAGGGGCGATCCCGATGGTCACAGGCTTCCACGCGAGCGACGATCCCCTTCACGGCGGTGTTCACGGTGGTCACGACGGCGAACTGGGCCATGTTCGTGGCCGCCGCGGGATCCGCGGTCGTGAGCCCTCGGGTCCCTCGCTGACGTGCACCGAGTGGTGCGTCAGGTGAGGTCGTCGAGTCGTGCGCGAACGGACTCGAGTTCAGCGACGGCCTCGTCGGCGGACAGTCGGGCGACGGCGGCCTTGGCCTCGGCCTCGTCGGCCTGTTCGAGCAGCCGGGTGGCCCGACGCTCCAGGCGTGCGACGTCGCGTTCGATCCCGCGGCGCCGACGCATCGCCTCACGCCGTGCGGTTGCTTCGCGTTCGGCCTCGGCCTGTTCCGCAGCGCGGCGTTCGCGAGCGCTCAGCGCGGTCTCGAGCTGCTCGGTCTCATCCGTGTCGGTCTCAACCGAATCGATCGTCTCGACCGGCCCGGCGTCGGTGTCGTCCGAGTCGGCTTGCTCGCTGGCGGCCCGGTTCGAGCGCCCGGTCGACCCCGGACCGGTGCGGACCGAGCGCAGCCGCCGACGGGGCGGGGCAGCGGCGTTCTCGCCGTCGGACGCGCCCTCATCCGGGGCCTCGGCGACCGAGCCGATCACACCGAAACCGAAACCGGGTGCGGACGCGTCGTCGCGCACGGCGCCGATCGCCAGCTGGCGCGCCGTCTCGCCGTCCGGATCGGCGCCCGCGGCGAGCAGCGTCGAGCGCATGCGGTCGCGCATCGCCTCAGAGGTGATGTCGCCGGCATCGGCGGCCCGCTCCACCAGGTTCGTCACGACCGAGCTGTATTCGGACTGCGCGGCACGCAGGTCGGCGCCGCCGGTCCGCAACGAGTCGGCGACCGCCCGGGCGGCGTCGAAGAGCGCCTGCACCGCTCCCGGGTCGGACCGCGCGAACTCGCCGAGGGCAGCCGCGGTGCGCGGCGGCTTACGGAGCTTCGCGACGGCCGCGGCCGCGTCGGTGTCACCCGCCGCCTTCAACGACTTCGCCAGCGCTGAACGCCGCGGCACGAAGTCGACGGGATCCTGGTGGAAGAGCGCGTCGACCGGATCGTCAGGGGAGTCGGTCATCGCACGCTCGGTCGTCGGGGCACCCGGAGATCATGCCGCGTGGTGCCGGCCCGGGTGGGTCGGCACGACGCGCCCTGCCGCGAACGGCCGGCGTCCTTGCGGCCGGCGCGGTGCACGTCCCGGGTCACTGGCTCGATCCGCTCGCCGACATCCCCATGTGCGACCCCCTGGTCCGAGCGGCACGACGTCCACCGTCGCGCCGTCGATGCGGCAGGATGTGGCCCTGACGCGAGCGATGGGGTGCCGCGTCGACGGGGGAACGGGGACATCGTGCAGACCGCTGACGGGGCAGAACGCAGAGCAGGGGCCGAACGCAGCGCGATGGTCAGCCGGAGGACTGCGCTGACGGGCATCTCGGCCGGCGCGGCCGCGGCGCTGACGGCGGGGTGGCTGAGCGCGTGCGGCACCGATGGCGCGGCGAAGGGTGCCGGTGGGTCGTCGAGCACGACCGCAGCGCCGGCGGCGACCGGACCGACGGTGGTGCCGGCCGCATACGACCCGTCCCAGCCGTACTGGGTGCAGGGCAACTTCGCTCCCGTGTCGGTCGAGGAGACCGTCACCGACCTGACGGTCAAGGGTCGACTCCCTCGCGAGCTCAACGGGCTCTTCGCCCGCAACGGCTCGAACACCGCCACGGGTGAGTCGCTGCACTGGTTCCTCGGCGACGGCATGGTGCACGGAGTCCGTCTCGAGGACGGCAAGGCCCTGTGGTACCGCAACCGCTGGGTGCAGACTCCGTTGCAGCAGGCCGGCAAGGGCCTCATGGACTTCGGGGGCGTGCCGGGTGGCGCCAACAACCAGAGCAACGTGTCGGTGATCCACCACGCGGGCAAGCTGCTCAGCCTGGGCGAGACGGGTTGGCCCTTCGAGCTGTCGACCGACGACCTGTCGACCGTCGGCGCCTGGGACTACGACGGCCGTCTCGGCGAGACGATGACCGCCCACCCGAAGATCGACCCGGCGACGGGGCGGCTGCACTTCTTCGGCTACGAGTTCCTCCGTCCGGCGCTGACCTACTACTCGGCGGACGCGAACGGCGTGCTCGACACGGTGGTACCGATCCCGGTCGACACCGTCACGATGATCCACGACTTCGCGATCACCGAGTCCGACGTCGTGTTCTGGGTCGGCCCGGTCGTGTTCGGGATGGACCCCTCGAACCCCGACGCGACGATCCCCTTCCACTGGGATCCCGAGGGGCGCTCGCAGGTCGGTGTCATGCCGCTGGGTGGTCCCGCCACGCAGATGCGCTGGGTCGACATCCCGACCTCGTTCGTGTTCCACGGCTTCAACGCCCACCGAGAGGGCGACGACGTGGTCAGCCGGGTGCACAAGGTGCCCCAGGCGTTCGGCCCGATGGGCGACGACGTGCCGGTGCGGCTCACCGAGTACCGGATCGGCACCGGCGGTGAGCAGCTCACCTTCGACCGACGCGAGCTCTACGACGACGCGATCGACCTGCCGGCGATCGACCGTCGGCTGACCGGTCGACCCAACGACCACGGCTGGTTCGTCACGACGACCGCCTACGACGCGCCCCACGGCTTCGAGCTCTCGGGGATCTGCCACCTCGACCTGGCGACGCAGCGCGAGGATCGTTGGGAGCCGGGTCCCGACATCCGCGGCGGTGAGCCGTACTACGTGCCAGCCAGCGACGATGCCGACGAGGGCGAGGGCTGGGTGCTGACCTATCTCTGGGACCGCACGACCGACCGCTCGTCACTCGGCGTCTTCGATGCCCAGGACGTCGCCGCGGGCCCCGTGGCCGAGGTGCAGCTGCCGGTGCGCGTACCGTTCGGGTTCCACGGGACGTGGGTGCCGACACCCTGAAGCGAGGCGACCGAGATGAGCGCGACGTGAGCGACCGCGACCTCGATGACCGAGCCGGGTCCCTGGCTCGTCGTCCGAACGTGGTGCTGATCATCACCGACCAGCACCGCCCGGACCACACGGGCTTCGGTGGGCACCCGGTGGCACAGACCCCGCACCTGGACGCGCTCGCGGCCCGTGGCACGGTCGTCGATCGGGCGTTCGCCGCGAACCCGATCTGCATGCCGAACCGTGCGACGTTGATGACCGGCCGCATGCCATCGGTGCACGGCACCCGGTTCAACGGGATCGCGCTCGACCCCGACGCGGTGACGGTGCCGGGCCTGCTGCGAGAGGCCGGCTACCGGACCGGGCATCGTCGGCAAGGCGCACTTCCAGAACATGGGCATGGGCCGCGACCTGATCGGTCTGGTGACCGGCGACGGTCCACGTCGAGACGCCGTCGACCGCGGACGGACCGACGGCTGGGACCAGCTCGAGGACGATGCCCGATACCGCGAGGGCCCCGTCGCGCTGCCCGAGGCCTACTACGGCTTCGAACACGTCGAGCTGGCGGTCGGCCACGCGGACCTGATGAGCGGCCACTACGTGCAGTGGCTCGCCGAGCAGGGAGTGAACCCCACCCAGGCACAGGGCCGGGACGCATCACCGGATCGCTACGGCCCGTGGTGGCAGATCTGGCGCCCGTCGCTGCCTGCCGAGCTGTACCCGACGGCGTGGGTGGGGGAGCGGGGGGCCTCGTTCGTCGCCGACGCCGGCGGGCGCGACGAGCCGTACTTCCTGCAGGTCTCGTTCCCGGACCCCCACCATCCGTTCACGCCGCCCGGGCGCTACCACGACATGTTCGACCCGGCCGACATGGTGCTGCCCACGACCTTCGACGACGACCACGCGGGGTCGCCGCGTCACCTGCAGCGGTGGCGTGCAGGTCGCGGCAAGCCGCCGCCCGAGCTGGCCGTGCAGCCCTTCTCGCCGACCGAAGAGGTCTTCCGGGAGGCGGCTGCGAAGGAGCTCGGTTCGATCGCCTGCATCGACGCTGCGATCGGTCGGGTGCTCGACGCGATCGCGGCGTCGGGCTCCGCCGACGACACCGTCGTGGTGTTCACCAGCGACCACGGCGAGATGTTCGGTGATCACGGGCTGATGCTGAAGAGCGCCATGCACTACGTCCCCGCGCTGCGCGTTCCGCTGGTCGTCGCCGATCCGCGCCGCCCCGACTCACACGGTCGCCGGTCCGAGTCGTTGATCTCGTCGACCGACATCGCGGCGACCCTCATGTCGCTCGGAGGCGTCGAGCCGGTCGCCGGGGTGCAGGGCCGTGACCTCACGCCGCTGCTCGACGATCCGGGCGCGACGGTGCGCGACGTCGCCGTGGTCGAGGAGGACGAGCCCTTCGACATGGCGATGCTGCGGCGCCCGCTGCGCATGCGCACGCTCGTGAGTGACTCCGCTCGCCTCAGCGTCTACGCCGGCAGCGACGACGGTGAGCTCTACGACCTGGCCGAGGATCCCGACGAGCTCGTCAACCGCTGGCACGATCCGGCCTGGCGCTCCCGGCGCCTCGAGCTGACCGATCAGCTCGTGCAGTCGATGCTCGATCTGGCCGACGAGGGCACCGTGCCCACCGCCCTCGCCTGAGCGCTGCCCCGCCTGCACCGTCACCGGTCGGTGGAGTGCACGAGGGTGCCGACGACTCGCTCCTGCAACCCACCCAGGTCGGTGGAGTGCACGAGGGTGCCGACGACTCGCTCCTGCAACCCACCCAGGTCGGTGGGTTGCATGAGACGGCCGACGACTCGACGTTGCAACCCACCCAGGTCGGTGGGTTGCAGGAGCGTGCCGACGACTCGACGTTGCAACCCAGTGGTCGGATCGGTCAGTCGACGCGCACGCCGTCGACGGTGATCTCGACGCGGTCCGGGTAGAACGACAGCAACCCGGCGATGTCCTCTGCCCCCGGGATCGGGTCCTCGTAGCTCCACACGACCCCGTCGAGGGACTCGCCGTCGAGGCCGACCGAGAAGTACGACGCCTCGCCCTTGAATGGGCACGTCGTGTGGAAGCTCGTCGGGATCAACACGTCCATGCGCACGTCCTCGCGAGGCAGGTAGTAGCGCGTCGGCAGCCCGGTCTCGTCGAGCAGCACCGGCCGGTCGGTCGAGGCCAGCAGGTGCTCGCCGACCCGCACCTCGACGTGTGCGTCGGACGGGGTGATCGTGATCGTGTGGCCGCTGCTCATGACGCTGCTCCGTCCGTGCCGCCGGCAGCAACGCCGCCGTTCGTGACCGTCCGGGCGAGGATCCCCAGGGTCGCCCGGAGCGCGCCCTCGGAGAGGATCGGGAAGATGCCGGCCTCTCTCCAGACGGGGTCGATGTCGGACCAGTCGTAGTACGACGTGACCAACGTGCCGCCGTCGGTCGGTTCGAGCCGGTAGCCGTACACGTGACCGATCTGCGGCTTGATCGCACCCTTGATCGTCCAGGCGATCTCGGTGTCGGCATCGAAGTCGGTGATGTGCACCTCGACGTCGTACTCGCCCATCGGGAAGTCGTTGAGCGCCTCCCGGTCCATGTGCACCACGAAGTGGTCGCCCACCGCCGAGACCGGGTCCCCCGTCGAGGACATCAACATGCCGGAGCTGTCGATCGCCACGTGGCCGAGAGGGTCGCACAACACCTCGAAGATGGCCGACGGCGGGGCAGCGATGGTGCGTTGGACGTCGATCCGGTCGGTGCTCATGGAACGATCCTGTCACCATCTCGGTGCGAGATGTCGTCGTGTGTAGTCCCGATGGGGCGCTGGCGCGTTGGAGAGGTGGATGTCTCGACACGACGGATACGACGAACGCTTCGGTGAGCTCTCGCTGCTCGGCTACCAGGTCGCGTATCGGCTGACCGGTGACCGGGCCGAGTCCGAGGACATCGCGCAGGAGGCGATGACCCGCGCCTACCTGCGGTGGCACCGTGTCGCCGGCTACGCCGATGCGTGGGTGGTCCGGGTGAGCACGAACCTGGTCATCGGTCGGTGGCGCCGCATCGGGTCGAGACGCGCACACGGCGCCGGACCCGAGCGGGCCGCCGCGGATCCCGATGCCGCCGAACGCCTCGCCCTGGTCGCCGCGTTGCGTGGCCTGCCGCGACGACAACGAGAGGTCGCGGTGCTCCGGTACCTCGGTGACCTCAGCGTCGAACAGACCGCTACCGCTCTCGGCCTGAGCGAGAGCGCCGTGAAAGCGCACGCGGCGCGTTCGCTCGTCGCGTTGCGGCGAGGGCTCGACGAACCCACCGAGCCCGAGGCGCCCGACCGCACCGGGCCCGAACGCACCGGCCCCGACCGCACGGCACCCGTCGCCGGCGACCCCGCACCGACCGATCCGGCACTGCCACGAGGAGACCGATGATGTTCGATCAGCTCGACGACCCCACTCCGCCGACCTTCGGGTCGAGCCATCGACGCGGCGTCCGTGCCCGCGTCCGGAGCCGGCAACGGCGCCGCCTCGCGGTCGGCGGCGCCGCCGGCGCGGTCGTGCTCGGCGTCGCCGGAGTCACCGCACGGGCGGCCTACCGACTCGACGACGTGCGACGGCTCGACGTCGCCGGTCTGGAGCAGGCCGAGCCGGTCGGCGCCGAACCGGTGACCGTGCTCCTGGTCGGGACGGACGGCGCGCCACGCATCGACGGCGACGCCGGGAGAGCAGCGGCCTGACCGGCACCCGATGACCGACACGATGGTGCTCGCTCGCATCGACCCCGCCGCCGGAGCGATCCGACTGCTCTCGCTGCCCCGTGATCTGGACGTCGCAGCGGACGGCCAACCCGTTCGGCGGCTGAACTCGGTGTCCGCCGAGGACGGCATCGACGGCCTCGTCGCCGAGGTGGGCCGACTGGGCGTCCCCGTCGACCACGTCGCGATCGTCGACTTCGGCGGCTTCCGGGACCTGGTCGACGCGATCGGCGGGATCGACGTTGCGATCACCTCGCCCGTCCGCGTGACCGAACTCCGGTCTCGCCATCGACGCCCCGGGCTGTCGCCACCTCGACGGTCCGCAGGCCCTCGCCCTGGCCCGTGCCCGCCACCTCGAGCGCTTCGACGGCACCAGCTGGGTCCGGGACCCGACTGGTGACCTCGGGCGGATGAGCCGTCAGCGGGCACTGCTGTGGGCGGCGTTCGCCGATCTCGGCGACCAGGTCCCGACCCCGTTCAGCGCTGACCGACTGGCGGGGTGGGCGCAGGAGCGCCTGACCGTCGATGCCGGGCTCGGTACCGCCGAGCTCGTCGGCCTGATCCGCTCGGCCGCAGCGATCGACCCGGGTCGCGTCACGTCGACCGACCTGCCGGTGCAGGCCGCGAACCGTGGCGGAGCCGCGGTGCTCGAACTGCTCGACCACCGCGCGGTCGTCGAGTGGTTCGACGGCGGGCCGACGCCGGCTGCGGGAACGGCGACGACCACGCCGGGTGGCGACGGCTCGGGGACACCGGGCGGCGCAGTCCCGCCGAACGCAGATCTGATCGGCCCCTGCTGAGCTGCGCACGCGCGCAGTCCGGGCCCGGACGCGACGAGGGGCGACCGCCGCAGCGGTCGCCCCTCGATCCAGTTGTTCAGGTCACGCTCAGGCGGAGCGGCGACGCTGCGCCACGAGGAGCGCCATGCCGGCGACCAGCAGGAGCGCACCGACGGCGCCGAGTCCTGCGTCGGAGCCGGTGAGCGCCAGCGCGGCCGGCTGGCGGGTCTCGGAGATGCCGCCCACCTCGACGTTGTTCGTCGTCGGCACGGTGGTCACGCTGTCGACCTCGGCCGGGATCGTGGTGGTGCCCAGGACCTCGGGAGTGGTGGACGTCGTCGTCTCGATGGTCGTCGACGTGGTGCTCGTGGTCGAGGTCGTCGTGGTGGTCGACGGAGGCGGTGCAGCCCTCGGCGTCACCCCAGTACTGCTCGGCCGTCTCGATGTCGAACGGGAACAGCATCGGGCCGTGGAACACGCCACCCGGGGTGATCGTCTGCGGCGTCACGCCGGTGACGACGTCGAACTGCACCGGGGTCGCAGTCCTTGAGGAACGTGATCTCGTAGACGCCGGCGGCGCTGATCCGGACGGGCTCACGCTCGAGCAGCTGCTGAGGCCACGCCTCGCCGTTGCCCGGCATGCCGTAGATCACCGCGGACGCATCGATCGGCGTGCACTGCGGCGACGCTGCGGTCACCGTGAGGCGGAACACCGAGTCGTCGGAGAACACGACGTAGCTCAATCCGAGCCCTGCGGGCACGCAGTCGCCCTGGACCTCGTCGGGAGTGACCACGACCGTGATGTGCGGGGTCTCGTCCTCGATCTCCTGGGCGCCGGCGGTCGCCGTGCCGCCGACCAGCAGCGCCGTGCCGCTGAGCACTGCCACGGCAGCGAGCGCGGCCGTCCTGAACCTCTTCATGGTCGTGTGCGCGTTCATGCTCGAAACTCTCCCAGTCGCCAGATCCCTCGCCCCGCATCGGGACGTCGGGAATGCTACAGGTCACAGCCGCCACCGCCGTGGCGGTTCGCCGGGTCGCCCTACCCGGTGTGACGCATCACCAATCCGTCGGTCGGTAGTCCTTGAGGAACTCGCCGGTCAGGTGCTGGCCCGTGTTCACGCCGTCGATGATCGGATCGACGATGCGCGCGGCGCCGTCGACGATGTCGAGCGGCGGGTGGAACCGGTGCTCGGCGGTCTTGCGCTCGGCGATGTGCACCGGGTCCTCGTCGCTGACCCAGCCCGTGTCGACGCTGTTCATGTGGATGCCGTCCTGGGCGTACTCCGTCGCACAGGTCCGGGTCATCATGTTGAGCGCGGCCTTCGCCATGTTCGTGTGCGGGTGCTTCGTCGTCTTGAAGCGCCGGTAGAACTGCCCCTCGACCGCCGACACGTTCACGATGTGCTTGTCCCGCTCCGGGCGTCCGCAGCATCAGCGGCTTGAGCCGGGCGTTGAGCACGAACGGTGCCACCGCGTTGACCAGCTGCGTCTCGAGCATCTCGACCGACGAGACCTCGGCCAGGGTGAGCCGCCACGAGTTCCGCTCGCGCAGGTCGACCTGCTGGAGGTCCTGGTCGAGCTGACCGCCGGGGAACAGGTGCCCGGCGTGCCGCGTGTCCTCCGGCAGCAGCGGCAGCTGCGACAGCGCGGCCGAGTCCGGCAGCGCGTCGTCACCCGTCCGCTCGACGGCGACGCCGCCGGTTCCGTCGCCGGGGCTCAGCAGGTCGTAGCCGGTCAACCCGTCGACTCCGCCGAGCAGCGCCGCGGCGTCCGAGGGGAGCTGGCGCAACGGCCCGGACTCCAGCTCCATCATGTGGCGGTAGAACTCCGGCGGGCGCCGCACGGTCTGGCAGGCGTTGTTCACGATGTAGTCGAGACGGCTGCGCGTCGTGTCGAGGTGTCGGCAGAACTGCTCGACGCTCGGCGTGTGTCGCAGGTCGAGGCCGTAGATCTCGAGCCGGTCGCCCCACTCCTCGAAGTCGGCCTCCTGGGCGTACCGCATGGCGGAGTCCCTCGGGAAGCGGGTCGTCACGATCAGCTCCGCGCCGGCCCGCAGCAGCTTCACGCCGGCCTGGTAGCCGATCTTCACCCGGCCGCCGGTGAGCAGCGCCACCCGGCCCGACAGGTCGGCCGACTCGGTCCGCTTCGCGTAGTTGAACTCGGCGCACTCCGGGCAGAGCTGGTCGTAGAAGTGGTGCACCTGCCGGTACTTGACCTTGCACACGTAGCAGTGCTGCTCCTCGAGCACCTCGCGGAAGTCCGGCACGTCGACGTCGCGCTGCTCGAACTCCTCGGGCGGGAACACGTTCGGCGTCGTGAACACCGGCTTCGCCCGCAGCACCCGGATCCCGGTCGAGTCGAGCACCGACTCGTCCTGTCGGAGTCGCGCCGCGCGCTGCTCGCGTCGGCGGGCCTTGACCCGCAGACGTCGCTCCTCGGGGTCGGGGCAGAACACGTCGCCCACCGCGTTCAGGAAGCGGATCCGGTCCGCCTCGGGCAGCGCCCTGATGGGTTCGCGATCCGCGGCGAGGGACTCGAGCAGGTCGGTCACCTCGCGCAGTCGTTCGCTCATGGAGGCATGGTCGTTCACCGGACGAGGATGCCAGTTCCCCCTCGCTCGACCCAGTCCGCGACCTCGAACCGGCCCGGTTCGGGCCGGTTCGACCCGCCGGTAGGGTCGTCCTCATGGCCCTCCCCACTGCACCGATCCCCACTGCCCCGATCGTGGCCGCCTCGCTCGTCGGGGGCTACCTCGTCGCCCGCGAGACGAAGATCCGCCCGCTCGGCGGCGCAGTGCTGCTCGCCGGCGGAGCGCTGTCGACCCGCCGCTGGGTGGCCCAGGCCGGGCCGGTCGGCGCGGTCGCCCTCAACGCCGTGTACCTCGCGTCGTTCGGGCTGTCGCACCCGCTCGCCAAGAAGATCGGCGCGTGGCCGGCGGTGCTCACCGCCGCCGGCGTGAGCGCCGCGGCTGCATGGGCGGTCTCGGACCGCCGCAGCTGACCGCTCGCCGGCTCCCGCGCACGCTGCCCGCCAGGACCCATGCGACAGACCGGACCCCTGGCGAGCGACCTGCTCGCCTGAGAGAGTCTCGGGGTGCCCACGACGTTCGATTCGGACCGATCCTGGGAGTTCCCGGTGCCCGCGGACGAGCTGTGGCAACGCCTCTCGACCGTCGAGGACTACGCGTCCTGGTGGCCCTGGTTGCGCCGCTTCGATCCCGGGCCGGGCATCGCCTGTGGCGCCCGATGGCGCTGCGAGGTGGCCCCACCCCTGCCCTACGTCGTCCGCTTCACCGTCGAGCTCGACCGGGTCGACGAGTGCCGCAGCATCGACTCCACGGTCCACGGTGACATCCGCGGCTCGGCGCGTCTCGAGCTCGACCCGCAGGGAGAAGGCCGCACACGTGCCCGACTCGTGTCGTCGCTGGCCCCCGCGCAGCCGATCCTGAGGGTCGTCGGGCGCACCGCCAGGCCGGTCGTGGAGTGGGGACACGACTGGGTGCTCGATCAGGGTCGTCGCCAGTTCGTCGATCGGGCGTTCCCCGATCGCTGAGCGGACGCTCGCGACCGCGCTGCCCTGAGAGTCCTCTGACGACGCACGTCTCGCGCCACCCGACCGGGCGTTCAATGGGCCAAAATGATGGTTGTGTCCCCGGGGCGAGTTCGCTTCACTGGGGATGTGGACAACGAGGTCCGAGATCGCTGCGGCGGCCCGGACCCGGACAACGGAGGCAAGCATGAGCAGCACAACGGGGTGCCGCTACTGCGAGGGTCTGTGCGCAGGCGCTGTCAGTAGGTGTCATCACTGCGGGACATGGGTCCGCAAGCAGGACTACTACTCGACCATCGAGGGTGCGGACGAGGTGGCGGCATCCGCGACCGGCGAGCACCGAGCGCTCAGCAGGTCCTCCGGCTGAGCCACGAAGATGACCGGCGTCGGCGTCGGCCATAGGATGGAGCCATGTTCGCAGCTGACAAGGTCTGGCACTACTGGCTCGCCGTTCCGATCGCGGCCGGCGCAGTCCTGCTCGTCGTCTCGGTGCTCGGGCTCTACGCGGCTCGGGTCACCAAGACCCGCTACCCGAACAACGACAGCTGACCCACTCGGTCCACTGACATGAGCGACGCCGTCGACTGGGATCTGGCGGCGAGGGTCGCGTCCAGGCTGTCGGGGTCCGACCCCTTCGCCAGCTCGTATCACGCAGCCGGAATGGCGCGTGACTTCGAGGTGCTCACCCGGCGCGCCCAGGGCTACGTCGAGGCCGAGACCGGCTTCCGGTCGCTCGCCGGTGAGGCGCGGGCCAAGGTCGTGGACCGTGACGACTGGGTGCGGGCGAACCTGGCCAGCTACCAGAGGCTGCTGCGCCCGGTGCTCGGCCGCCTCGACGAACTCGCCGGGGGTCCGGCCAGCGTGCTCTCGGGCAAGTTCGCCGCGGTCGAGCTCGGCGGCCTGCTCGGTTGGATGTCGACCAGGGTCCTCGGGCAGTACGACCTGCTCGTGCTCGAGGAGGAGGATCCCGAGGACCAGGACCTCGTCTACTACGTGGGACCGAACATCCTCGCCCTCGAGAAGCGGCATTCGTTCCCGCCCGAGGAGTTCCGGCTCTGGGTCGCGTTGCACGAGGTCACCCACCGCACCCAGTTCACCGGTGTGCCGTGGCTGCGCGAGTACTTCCTCGGCCTGGTCGAGGAGCTCATGGGTGCCGCCGAGCCGGACCCCAAGCGCCTGTACGCCGCCGCCGGACGAGTCGCCGAGGCGGTGCGCACCCGGACCAACCCGCTCGACGACGGCGGTGTCGTCGCGCTCTTCGCGAGCCCCGACCAGCGAGCGGCGATGGAACGGGTCGGCGGGCTGATGAGCCTGCTCGAGGGCCACGGCGACGTGACGATGGACCGCGCCGCACTCGAACAGGTGCCCTCGGCGCCGCGCTTCGCCCGGGTCCTGCGCTCGCGTCGCAAGGAGCTCAGCGTCGGCACCAAGCTGCTGCAGCGGCTGATCGGTCTCGAGGCGAAGCTGGCCCAGTACGAGCAGGGCGAGAAGTTCATCGAGGCGGTCGAGGACGAGGGCGGCCCCGAGCTCCTGAACCGAGCGTTCGAACGCTCGGAGAACCTGCCGACCCTGCCCGAGATCCGCTCGCCGGAGCTGTGGCTGGCGCGGGTGGGGTCGACCACGACGGTTGCGTGAACGCCGCGCCGAGTCCTGTCGATCCGTCGGACCCGGTGCTCGCCGCGCTGGTGGCGCGGTGCACCTTCGCGCCGCCGGGCACCACGGTGACCTGCGCGGTCTCAGGAGGCGCGGACTCGACCGCGTTGGTCGCGCTCGCGCTCGCTGCGGGACTGCACGTCGACGCCGTGCACGTCGACCACGGCCTGCGAGTCGGGTCCGAGCGCGAGGCGGCGCGGGTCGGGGCGGTCCTCGCTGCCTGGGGGGTGCCGTGTCGCTCGGTCACCGCGACGGTCGCTCCGGGCGGCGACCTCGAAGCTCGCGCTCGCGCCGCCCGGATGGGCGCGCTGCCGGCCCACGCGCTGTTCGGGCACACCGCGGACGACCAGGCGGAGACGGTCCTGCTGCGGCTGCTGCGCGGTACCGGGCCGACCGGCCTGGCCGCGATGCGACCCGAACGCCGTCCCATGCTGCGGCTCCGGCGCGGCGACACCCATGCCGTGTGCGACCACCTCGGTGTCGCGCCGTTCGAGGACCCCAGCAACCAGGACCCGCGCTTCACCCGTAACCGTGTCCGGCACGAGCTGCTGCCGCTGCTCGACGACATCGCCGCACGCGACGTCGTGCCCCTGCTGTGCCGGCTCGCGGAGCTGTCCGCCGAACAGGCCGACCTGCTCGCTGCGCTCGCGACCACGATCGATCCGACCGACGCCGCCGAGCTCGCCGCCACCCCCTCCCCGGTCGCAGCGACCGCGATCCGCGCCTGGTGGGGCGAGGTCACGCGGGCGCCGCACCCACCCGACGCCGCGGCCATCGCGCGGATCATGGACGTCGCGGCCGGACGCTCGCTGGGCTGCGACGTGGCCGACGGGTGGACGGTGCGCCGCACGGGCGGGCGGCTCCGCCTGGTCCGCTGAGTCCGCTCGTTCGTCCCGCCACTGATCCCCCGGGGTCGGATCGGGAGGAACCCCTGCCCAACAGGGCTATCGTCGGCCGTCGATGAGCGATGACGCCGACACGACGCAGCCCCGACTCACCTCCGACGAGGCGGTCGGGCGCATCCTGCTCACCGAGCAGCAGCTGACCGAGCGCATCCGCGAGATCGGCGCCGAGCTCACCGAGGACTACGCCCATCGTCGTCCGCTGCTCGTGTGCGTGCTCCGTGGCGCCTACGCGTTCCTCACCGACCTGGCGTTCGCGATCGACCTGCCCGTCGAGATCGACTTCATCGCGGTGTCGTCCTACGGCTCCTCGACGCGGACCTCCGGGGTCGTGCGCCTGGTCAAGGACCTCGACGTCGACCTCACCGACCGCGACGTGATCCTCGTCGAGGACATCGTCGACACCGGACTCACGCTGCGGTACCTGCGACGCAGCCTCGAGGCGCGGGGTCCGGCGAGCCTCGAGGTCTGCACGCTCCTCGCCCGCGAGTCCGCCGATCTCGAGGGGCTCGGGGTGCGCTACGTCGGGTTCACCATCCCCGGTGACTTCGTCGTCGGCTACGGCCTCGATGCCGCCGAGAAGTACCGCAACCTGCGCTATCTGGCGGTCTACGAGCCCGACGCCGACTGAGGCGAGAGCCGACGCCGGCGCCGGTCGACCGCCCCGTCGGCAGCACCGATGACACCGCCCCGTTGACACCGGCCCTCGGTACCCTGGCGGGTCGGTGAGATCGAAGCTGGCGAGCTACCTGCGCTCATGGACGGCCGTCGCGGTCCTGGCGGCGATCGTCGCCGCCGTGGTCGCCGCGCTCCTGCTGCGCGAGACGCCCCCGGAGGAGCTGCGCCTCGATCAGTTCACCGAGCGCCTGTCCGATGGCGACGTCGCCACAGCGACCATCTACAACGAGCGCTCGACGGTCGAGGGTGAGCTCGACGACGGCACCCGCTACCGGGTGACGTTCCCCGAGGCGTACGGCGAGACGCTGACCACGGACCTGCTCGCGGCAGGCGTCGAGGCCGAGGCCGACACCGACGACGGCACCACGGTCGTCGACCTGCTGTTGGGGCTGCTGCCCACGCTGCTCGTGGTGGGGGTGTTCATCTGGTTCGTCACCCAGATGCAGACCGGTGGCCGCGCCATGAAGTTCGGCCGGGCCGGCGCGCGTCGCGCCGACGACGCCGAACGCGAGGTGACCTTCGCCGATGTCGCCGGCGCCGACGAGGCGGTCGACGAGCTGCGTGAGGTCGTCGAGTTCCTGAAGGACCCGGAGCGCTTCTCGGCCCTCGGTGCTCGCATCCCCAAGGGTGTGCTGCTCTGCGGGCCGCCCGGCACCGGCAAGACGCTGCTCGCCCGTGCCGTCGCGGGAGAGGCCGACGCACCCTTCTTCAGCATCTCGGGCTCCGACTTCGTCGAGATGTTCGTCGGCGTCGGTGCGAGTCGGGTGCGTGACCTCTTCAAGCAGGCCCAGCAGGCGGCGCCCGCCATCGTCTTCGTCGACGAGATCGACGCCGTCGGCCGTCACCGCGGGACCGGTGTCGGCGGTGGTCACGACGAGCGCGAGCAGACGCTCAACCAGCTGTTGGTGCAGATGGACGGCTTCGACGCCTCGACCGGTGTGATCCTCATCGCCGCGACCAACAGGCCCGACGTGCTCGACCCGGCGCTGCTGCGGCCCGGTCGCTTCGACCGGCAGGTCGTCGTCGACGCACCCGACGTCGGTGGCCGCCGGGCCATCCTCGAGGTGCACGCACGGGACAAGCCGCTCGCCCCTGACGTGTCGCTCGACGTGCTCGCCCGGCGGACTCCGGGTTTCACCGGCGCCGACCTGGCCAACCTGCTCAACGAGGCCGCCCTGCTCGCGGCGCGTGTGCACTCGACCGAGATCACCCGCTCCGACCTCGACCGTGCCGTCGAGCGTGTGCTCGCCGGCCCCGAGCGCACGAGCCGGATCATGAGCGAGCGGCAGCGGCGGACCGTCGCGGTGCACGAATGCGGCCACGCCCTCGTCGGCCACCTGCTGCCGCACACCGACGAGGTCCACAAGATCTCGATCGTCGCCCGCGGTGCCGCGCTCGGCTACACGATCATGCTGCCGACCGAGGACCGCCAGCTGCACTCCCGCTCCGAGCTGTCCGACACCCTCGCGATGACCCTCGGCGGCCGGTCGGCCGAAGAGGTCGTCTTCGGTGAGATCACGACCGGTGCCACCGACGACATCGACCGCGCCACGCGCATCGCCCGGTCCATGGTGACCGAGTTCGGCATGAGCGAGAAGCTCGGCCCGCAACGCTTCGCCGAGCGTGACGGCGAGCCGTTCCTCGGTCGCGACCACTCCGCCACCGCCGCGCACTCCGACGAGCTCGTCGCCCGGATCGACGAAGAGGTCGCCCGACTGCTCGACGAGGCGCACGACCGAGCGCGCCGTATCCTCGAACAGCACCGATCCTCCCTGGACGTGCTCACCTCGGCTCTGCTCGAGCGAGAGACGCTCGCGGACGACGACCTCGCCGAACTGCTCGCCGCCGTCACACCCGAAGGACCACTGGCATGACCCAGCTCGACCACGACACCCAGCACTCCGGAACGCCGGACCTGAACGTGCCGGACCCGCTCCCGCTGCCCGCCGAGATCGACCCGTCGGTGGACCGGCCGCGCATCGAGGCGGCGGTCCGCGAGATCCTGGCCGCGATCGGCGAGGACCCCGACCGCGACGGCCTGCTCGACACGCCGGCACGGGTCGCCCGCATGTATGCCGAGACCTGCGCCGGGCTGCACGACGACCCCGCCCGACACCTGAAGGTGACCTTCGACGCAGGCCACGACGAGATGATCATGGTGCGCGACATCTCGCTGTACTCGCTCTGCGAGCACCATCTGGTGCCGTTCTTCGGCACTGCGCACGTCGCCTACATCCCGAACACCGACGGTCGCGTCACGGGTCTGAGCAAGCTCGCACGCCTGGTCGACGGCTTCGCCCGCCGGCCGCAGGTGCAGGAGCGGTTGACCACGCAGGTCGCCGACGCGATCGAGGCGTCCCTGGCGCCGCGCGGCGTGCTCGTGGTGATCGAGGCGGAGCACATGTGCATGGCCATGCGCGGCATCCGCAAGGCCGGCGCGTCGACGGTGACCTCGGCGGTGCGCGGCATCTTCCGCTCCGACGCCGCGGCGCGTGCCGAGGCCATGCGCTTCATCGAACGCGGGTGACCGTGCCAGCCGGGAACGGACCGACGCGGGCACGACCCCAGGTGATGGGCGTGCTGAACGTCACACCGGACTCGTTCTCCGACGGCGGTCGCTACCTCGACCTGGGCGACGCCGTCGCACGGTTCGGGCGCATGGTCGACGAGGGCGCCTCGGTGATCGACGTCGGCGGGGAGTCGACCCGGCCCGGCGCCGATCCGGTCGATCCCGACGAGGAGTGCCGACGGGTGCTGCCCGTGATCGAAGCGGTCGCCCCGCTCGCCGGCGAACACGGGATCCGCATCTCGATCGACACCCGCCACGAGGTCACCGCACGGGCCGCGGTCGCCGCGGGCGCCACGCTCGTCAACGACATCAGCGCGTCGCTGTGGCACGTCGCTGCCGACACCGGCGCCGGATGGGTGGCCATGCACATGCTCGGCGACCCTCGCACGATGCAGGAGCACCCCGTCTACGGCGACGTCGTCGACGACGTCCGCTCGTTCCTCGTCGAACGGGCGACCACCGCTGCGCGTGCCGGCGTCGGCGAGATCTGGGTCGATCCCGGTATCGGCTTCGGCAAGACGCTCGAACACAACCTGGAGCTGCTCGGCCGGATCGACGAGCTCGTCGCCGAGGGATTCCCGGTGCTCGTGGCGACGAGCCGGAAGCGCTTCACCGGCGTGCTGAGCGCCCGGTCCGACGCGGGCCCCGGGCCCCGGATCCGCCACGACCACACACTCGCCGACCCCACGGTCGCAGCGCCGTCGGACCCGGCGTTCGAACCCGATTCCGGCACCGCTCCCGACCAGCCAGCAGCGGTGGACGACCGGCTCGAGGCGTCCCTCGCGACCGCCACCTGGTGCATGGCCGCCGGGGTCGAGATGATCCGCTCGCACGACGTCGCGGAGACCGTTCAGGCAGCGGTCGTCGTCGGGGGCGACTTCCCGACCCTCTGAGATCCTCTACCATTCCCGCCGACCGGCGGCGCGGCCGGTCGGCGGCGAACCCCCCGCACGACCCTCGAGGAGGTGACGACATGGCAGCCAAGGGCAAATGGGCACAGGGCATCCAGCCCCGTCACTTCCATTGGATCATCAAGGACCAGCTCGCCATCTGTGAACGACCTGGTGGCTTCGGTGCCAACCACCGCAAGGTGCGTCGGCAGGAGGAGATCATCTGGATCCGTGAGCAGGGCTTCGACCTGGTGCTCTCGGTGTCCTCCGCTCCGAACAACCTGCACAGCTACGACGAGCTCTCGATCAGCTGGCGGCACTGGCCCTTCCCCCACACCGAGGACCTACCCCGGTTCCTCGACCAGTCCTACACCGAGCTGCGGCGCCTGCTCACCGAGGGCAAGAAGCTGATCCTCCACCAGGACGAGCTCTCCGAGCGTCTCGTCGGCTTCCTGGCCGGCTACCTCGTCTGGAACAACATGGTCCCCGAGCCCCCGAAGGCCGTGGCGCTCATGGAGCACATCACCGGTCGCCAGATCGGTGCGGACGGCCGGCAGCTGGTGGGCGAGGCGGCCAAGCTGGTCGAGCAGGCTTGACCGTGGACGTGTCCGCGGCCCGGCCGACGGACACCCCGGACCGGATCGACGTGCCCGATCGGATCGAACTGCGGGGCCTGCGCACGGTGGGCATCGTCGGCGTGCTGCCGGAAGAGCGCGAACGCGCCCAGCCGCTCGAGCTCGACGTCGACATCGAGGTCGATCTGTCGGCCGCTGCTGCGTCCGACGCGCTGTCCGACACCGTCGACTACGGAGCGATCTGCGACGCACTGATGGCGACGGTCGACGTCGAACGTCCGCAGCTGCTCGAACGTCTCGCCGTCGCGCTGTGCGAGGCCGTGCTCGCCACCGATCCCGGTGTGCGCGCCGCGACGGTCACCGTCCGCAAGCTCCGTCCCCCGGTGCCGCACCAGCTCGACTCGTCGGGAGTGCGCGCCACGCGCCGAAGGGCGAGCTGACCCGACGTGCGATCGTTCCTGTCGTTGGGCTCCAACCTGGGTGACTCCCGTCGGCTGTTGGCCGATGCGATCGACTCGCTCCCCGACGTGGTCGCCGTGTCGCCGATCTACGAGACCGACCCGGTCGGGGGTCCGTCGCAGGACAAGTTCCTCAACCTGGTCGTCGAGCTCGACACCGAGCTGACCCCGCTGAACCTGCTCGGGGTGTGCCACCGGATCGAGGCCTCGGCCGAACGCACCAGAGAGGTGCGCTGGGGGCCGCGGACCCTCGACATCGACATCATCTGGATGGACGGTGTCGAGATGGACAGCGAGCGGCTCACCATCCCACACCCTCGGTGGAGGTCCCGGCGCTTCGTGCTCGCGCCGCTGCGAGACCTTGCGCCGGACCTCGTCAGCGAGCGCGACCTGCAGCTCGCCGAGGGCAGCGTCCACCGCGTCGACGACCTGTGAACGAGTCCCGATCGACGGACGCCGAGCCCGATCAGGCCGGGAGCCCGCCGCCGATCCGGGTCCGGATCGTGGGCGCCGGTCGCGCGGGTCGGTCCTTCGAGCGAGCGCTCGTCGAGCTCGGGTGGCACGTCGAGGTCGTCGGACGTGACGTCGACCCGGCCGCTCTGGCGAGCGGCGTCGACCTGGTGCTGCTGTGCGTCCCCGACGGGCAGATCGCCGCGGTCGCCGCATCGATCGATCCGGTCGAGGGCACCGTGGTCGCCCACTGCGCCGGCTCCCTCGGTCTCGACGTGCTCGACCCGCACCCCGACCGCGCGACGCTCCACCCGTTGGTGTCGTTGCCCTCGGCTGAGTTGGGCGCGGCTCGGTTGCGTGGCGCCTGGTTCGGCGTCAGCGGTCACCCCGTCGCGGGCCGTGTCGTCGACGCCCTCGGCGGACGCTCCGTCGAGGTGTCCGACGAGGACCGTGCGACCTACCACGCCGCTGCGGTCGTGGCCTCGAACCACCTGGTCGCCCTCCTCGGTCAGGTCGAACGCATCGCAGCGGACGTGGGCGTGCCGTTGGAGGCGTTCCTGGCCCTCGCGTCGGGTTCGCTCGACAACGTCGGCACCCTCGGACCGGCAGCGGCGCTGACCGGACCGGTGGCCCGGGGTGACTGGGCCACGGTGCGGCGCCACCTCGACGCGATCGACCCCGGCGAGCGTGCCGCGTACCTCGAGATGGTCCGCGCCGCGGCGGCGCTCGCGGGCCGTGACGTGCCGCCGCTCGACAGGTGACCGGACCCGTCCGGAGGGTCCTAGGCTGCCCGGCGTGAGGACCGCGACGACGATCGCCGAGCTGCGCGGTGCTCTGGACGCCGAACGCTGTGCCGGCCGGACGGTGGGCCTCGTGCCGACCATGGGCTACCTGCACGCAGGGCACGTCTCGCTGATCGAGCGGGCCGCCGCCGAGAACGACGTGGTGGTGACCACCATCTTCGTCAACCCCTTGCAGTTCGCCGCCGGCGAGGACCTGGACACCTACCCGCGGGACCCCGGGGGCGACGCGGCCAAGGCGGCAGCCGCCGGCGCGTCGTGGCTCTTCCTGCCGGACCTCGAGGAGATGTATCCCGACGGTCGCGACGGGGTGCTCACCGGCGTCTCGGTCGAGGCGCTGTCGAGCGTCATGGAAGGCGCCTCGCGTCGCACCCACTTCGGCGGAGTGTGCACGGTGGTCGCCAAGCTGTTCAACATCGTCGGCCCGTGCCGCGCCTACTTCGGTGAGAAGGACTACCAACAGCTCGCGATCGTGCGCCGGATGGCGGCCGACCTGTCCGCACCCGTCGAGGTGATCGGCTGTCCGATCGTTCGGGAGTCCGACGGCCTCGCGATGTCGAGCCGCAACGTGTACCTGACCGACGAGGAGCGGGCGACCGCACCGGTGCTGCGCCGCGCCCTGCTGACCGGCGCGGGGCTGGTCCGCTCCGGCGAACGCGACGCGCAGCGGGTACGTGACGCGATCGCCGCGGTCGTCGACGCTGCGCCCCATGGCGAGCTCGACTACGTCGAGGTGGCCGATGCCTCGACACTGGCGCCGCGCGACATCGCGGACGAGACCGCTCGGCTGTTCGCGGCAGTGCGCTTCGGACGGGCCCGACTGATCGACAACGTCGCCGCTGACGATCCCGCGTGCGGCTGATCTCGCGGCTGACGACCCTGCCGCAGGTCCGCCCACGTGAACCCGGGCGAGCTCGACCTGCTCGTGCTCGGCTCCGGGGTGGCGGGACTCTCGGCTGCCGTCCAGGCGGCCGGCGCGCACGGGTTGCGCACTGGTGTCATCACCAAGGGCGGACTCGACCTGGCCACCACCAGGTGGGCCCAGGGCGGCGTGGCCGCCGCGCTGTCGGGCAACACCGAGGAGATCGACCTGCACCTTGCCGACACCCTCGCCGCGGGCGCAGGGCTCTGCGACGTCGACGCCGTGCGCGTCCTGGTCGACGAGGGTCCCCGTCGCGTCGAGGAGCTCATCGCACTCGGTGCGGAGTTCGACCGCGACGAACGTGGCGACCTGGAGCTGGCTCGCGAAGGCGGCCACTCCGTCGCCCGGGTCGTGCACGCAGGGGGAGCCGCGACCGGCGCCGAGATCGAGCGGGCCCTGGTCGCCGCAGTCCGCCGCACGGCGGCAGCGCTGCACGAGCACACCTTCGCGCTCGACCTGCTCGTCGAGCACGGCCGCTGCGTCGGAGTGAGCGCCGTCGATGCCGCCGGTGTCGTGCACGAGGTCCGATCGCGTCACGTGCTGCTCGCGACCGGCGGCGCCGGTCAGCTCTTCGCGATCACGACCAACCCACCGGTCGCCACTGGCGACGGCGTGGCGATGGCGCTGCGCGCCGGCGTTGCGGTCGCCGACCTGGAGTTCTTCCAGTTCCACCCGACCGCCCTCTACCACCCGGGCATCCCACGGCCGCTGCTGTCCGAAGCGCTGCGCGGACACGGTGCCGTGCTGCGTGACGCTGCCGGCGAGCGCTTCGTCGACGAGCTCCTGCCGCGCGACGTCGTGTCGAGGCAGATCCTGTCGACGATGGTCGAGCAGGGCAACGACCACGTCTGGCTCGACGCCACCGGACTCGAGCACTTCGACCGGCGGTTCCCGACGATCCACGCCGACCTGGTCGGCGCCGGCCTCGACCCGGCGACCGACTGGTTGCCGGTTGCACCCGCGGCGCACCACCAGTGCGGCGGCATCGTCACCGACCTGTCGGGAGCGACCGACCTGCCCGGCCTGTGGGCAGCGGGGGAGACCAGCTGCAGCGGCGTGCACGGCGCGAACCGCCTGGCGTCGAACTCGCTGCTCGAGGGCATGGTGTTCGGTCCGCGTGCGGTCGAGGCGATCGCCGAGGGCGTCACGCAGTGCGCGCCGACGGGCGCCATGCGGGCGGTGTTCGAGAGCCGGGGCGACGACGTCCCCCAGGTCGACGAGCTGGACATCGGCGGGACCCGACTGCTGCTGCCCGACCGCGCTCGCCGCCGCAACGGATCCGGCCGCGTCGCCGGTAGCGCTCTCCGCTGACGACGTCGCGGGACTGCGACGCGAGCTGCAGCAGTCCATGTCGATCGACGCCGGGGTGGTGCGCAGCGCGGAGGGTCTCGAACGGTGCGCCCGCATCGTCGAGCACACACTCGAGCGCGTCGCTCCCGACGGCACCGACACCGCGTACGCCGAGCTGCGCAACCTGGCCGTGATCGCACGCGTGCTGGTCGCCGCGGCGATCGCCCGCACCGAGAGCCGTGGCACCCACGCCCGCACGGACTTCCCCGAGATCGACCCCACGCAGGCACGACGTCTCGTCGTCGGTACGCTCGCGCCGTGAGCTCCACCAACCCGTCGATCCCGAGCGTCCACCCCGACTGGATGCACCCTCCGCGCCATGACGTCACCGACGCGGTCGCCAGGGCGCTGGCCGAGGATCTCGACCCCCTCGGCGACCTCACCTCGTCACTGCTGTCACCGATCCTCGGCGAGGCACGCTTCGTCGCCCGCCGCCCCGGTCGCCTCGCGGGCACCCGCTGCGCGACCGAGACCTTCGCCCAGCTCGACCCGAGCGTCGAGGTGTCGTGGTCGGTCGACGAGGGTGCCGAGCTCGCCGCCGGCGAGGTGTTCGGCGTGGTGCGCGGGCCGTTCAGCTCGATCCTCACCGGCGAGCGCACGGCGCTGAACTTCCTGTCGTTCCTGTCGGGCATCGCGACGCTCACCTCGCAGTACGCCGCCGCGGCAGCCGCCGGCGGCGACGCCCGGGTGTGGGACACCCGCAAGACCGTGCCCGGCCTGCGTTCGCTGTCGAAGGCCGCCGTGCGCGCCGGCGGTGGTCGGAACCACCGCGGCAACCTCTCGGACTGGATCCTGATCAAGGACAACCACCTGGGAGGCATCTCGATCGCGGACGCGGTGCGCCGCTCGCGCGACCTGTGGCCCGCGCGGACGGTGCACGTCGAGTGCGACTCGCTCGAGCAGTGCGTCGAGGCGCTCGACGTCGGTGCCGACGCGATCCTGCTCGACAACATGTCGCCTGCCGAGGTCCAGGCGTGCGTCGCCGCGGCCGAGGTCCGCCAGGGCGGTCAGGTGCGTCGCACGCTGCTCGAGGTCTCGGGCGAGGTGACCCTCGAGACGATCGGCGAGTACGCGGCCACCGGCGTCGACATGATCTCGGTCGGCCGGCTCACCAAGTCCGCCGTGGCGCTCGACATCGGCCTCGACCTGGGCTGACCTCCACGGGAGCGTCCGCACCTGCCCCGTCGCACCTGAACTGCCCGGCGTGACCCGCAGGGCGAACGGACGTGCGCCGTGGGCGGTCAGGGGCCATCATGGTCCGACAGATCCGCGAGGGCCCGACCGACGAGGCGAGCCACTCCAGCGGACACCGAGCCCGAGGAGACACCATGCTGCTGGTCATCGACGTCGGCAACACCCAGACCGTCGTCGGGCTCTACGACGCCGGCGACCGCAGCCACAAGTTGCTCGACCACTGGCGAATGGCGACCCGCGCGGAGCGCACCAGCGACGAGCTCGCGCTGTTCATCCGCCACCTGCTCGCGACACGTGACCTGGACCTGTCCAAGGACATCCGGGGCGTCGCGGTGTCCTCGGGTGTGCCCAGCCTGACCTTCGAGCTGCGCCGCATGTGCGAGCGGTACCTGGACCTGGAGCCGGTCATCCTCGGCACGGGTGTGAAGACCGGCATGCCGGTGCTCTACGACAACCCGCGCGAGGTGGGTGCGGATCGCATCGCGAACGCAGTGGGCGCCTACGACCTGTACGGCGGACCGACGATCGTCGTCGACTTCGGCACCGCGACCACCTTCGACGTCATCTCGGCCAAGGGCGAGTACCTGGGCGGCGCGATCTTCCCGGGCATCGAGATCTCGATGGACGCGCTCTTCGGCCGTGCCGCGGCGCTGCGCCGGGTCGAGTTGACCGAACCCCGCAGCGTGATCGGAAAGACCACCATGGAGTCCGTCCAGTCCGGTGCGGTCTACGGCTACTCGGCGATGGTCGACGGCATGTGCGACCGGATCGAGGACGTCATCGGCGAGTCGACCATCATCGCCACCGGCGGGCTCGCCTCGCTGATCGCCCCCATCGCCGAATCGATCGAACACGAGGAGCCCTGGCTGACCCTGCACGGCCTCCGCCTGATCTGGGAGAAGAACCAGACCGCATGACCCCCGCCGACAACGACGCCACCCCTCCCGACGCCACCCCTCCCGACGCCGGCGCTGACGCCCCGTCGCCCGAGCCGGGCGAGGCCCGTCCCTCGCCGGACGTCGACCGGGCCGGGGGCTTCGACCAGCCGTACACCTACGACGTCGACGCGACCGCAGCCGAGCTCGCCGAGCGCTTCGGCCACCTCGAGCCGGGCAGCGAGACCGGCGTGCGCGTCAGCGTCGCGGGCCGGCTCATGCTGCGACGTGTGCAGGGCAAGCTCGCCTTCGGCACGCTCGCCGACTCGAGTGGCCGCGTGCAGCTCTTCGCGCCGTCGGCCTCGACACCGGACTTCGAGCAGTTCACCGAGTTGAACCTGGGTGACTGGATCGGTGTCGCCGGCGAGGTCATGACGACCCGCCGCGGCGAGCTGTCGGTCCGCGTCGACGGCTGGACGCTGCTCGCGCCGACACGCCGCTCGTTCCCCGACAAGTGGCACGGCATCACCGACACCGACACCCGCTACCGGCAGCGGTACGTCGACCTGTGGGTCACCGACGAGGCCCGGCGCGCCTTCCAGCTGCGGTCGCGGATGATGTCGCTCACCCGGCGCTTCCTCGAGGAGCGCGGCTACCTCGAGGTCGAGACACCGGTGTTCCACCCGATCCCCGGCGGTGCGCTGGCGCGCCCGTTCGTGACGCACCACAACGCGCTCGACCAGGAGATGTTCCTGCGCATCGCGCCGGAGCTCTACCTGAAGCGACTCGTCGTCGGCGGGTTCGAGAAGGTCTTCGAGATCGCGCGGGTGTTCCGCAACGAGGGCACGTCGAACCGCCACAACCCCGAGTTCACGATGCTCGAGGCCTACGAGGCGTACGGCGACTACCACGTGCACATGGACGCTGACCGAGCAGCTCGTGTCGACGCTCGCCGAGCAGCTCTGCGGGTCGACGACAGTCACCTTCGACGGCCGTGACGTCGATCTGTCGACGCCGTGGCGTCGGGCGACCATGGCCGAGCTCACCTCGGAGCAGGTCGGCGAGGCGGTCGACGTCGACACCTCCGTCGAGCGGCTGCGTCAGCTCTGCGACGACCACGACGTGCCGTGGAAGGAGAGCTACGGCACCGGCAAGCTCCTGCTCGAGCTGTACGAGAAGACGACCGAGCACACCCTGTGGGACCCGACGTTCGTCATCGACTACCCGACCGAGGTCTCGCCGCTGTCCCGTGAGCACCGCAGCGCGCCGGGTCTGGTCGAGCGCTTCGAGTGCATCGTCGTGGGCCGTGAGCTGTGCAACGGCTTCTCGGAGCTCACCGACCCCGACGAGCAGCGCGCACGGTTCCAGGACCAGGCCGAGCAGAACGCGGCCGGCGACGACGAGGCGATGGTCGTCGACCACGACTACCTGCGGGCCCTCGACTACGGCCTGCCGCCGACGGTCGGGCTGGGCATCGGCATGGACCGGCTCGCGATGCTGCTCGCCGACGTGCACACCATCCGCGACATCGTGTTGTTCCCGACGCTGCGCCCCGAGCAGGACCTCTCCGAGATGGAGCTCGAACCGCGCCCCGGTGCCGAGGGCACTGCGGGACCCGAGGGCTCTGTCGGTTCCGGGGGCTCTGCCGGTTCAGAGGGCTCTGCGGGTGCCTGACGCTCCGTCGAGCAGACCTGTCGACGGTGACCCTGTCGGCGGCAACGAGGACGGCGGGGCGGTCGCTGTCGCCGTCAGCGGGGTGTCGAAGAGCTTCGACGGCTCGACGGTCGTGCTGGACTCCGTCGACGTCGCGGTCGACGGCGGTGCCACGCTGGCGCTGCTGGGGCCGAGCGGCTGTGGCAAGACCACGTTGCTGCGGATCCTCGCCGGACTCGAGGTCCCCGACAGCGGGACCGTCGTGGTCGGTGGGCGCACGCTGACCGGGCCCGGCGAGCTGGTGGTCCCCGAGCGACGCCGTATGGGCATGGTGTTCCAGGACTGGGCGTTGTTCCCCCACCTGTCGGTGGCCCGCAACGTCGGCTTCGGTCTCGAGCGCCCCGAGCGGAAGGTCTCGCCGCGCATCGACGAGGCACTCGAGCTGGTGGGCCTCGGCGGGTACGGCGAGCGCATGCCCTCGACGCTGTCGGGTGGTCAGCAGCAGCGTGTCGCGCTCGCCCGGGCGATCGCACCGCGGCCGTCGGTGCTGCTCCTGGACGAGCCGTTCTCCAACCTCGACGCCGCGTTGCGCGTCCAGGTCCGCACCGAGATCCACCAGCTGCTCGTCGGACTGGGCATCACCACGGTGTTCGTCACCCACGACCAGGACGAGGCCTTCGTGCTGGGTGACCGTGTCGCGGTGCTCGCCGACGGCCACGTGGTGCAGGTCGGCACGCCGGCCGAGATCTACACCGAACCCTCGACGCGTTGGCTCGCCGGGTTCGTCGGCGACGCCAACTTCGTCCCCGGTGAGGCGCACGGCTCGACCGCGCGGACAGCGGTCGGCGACCTGCCGCTGCGTCACGACGGCTCGGGGGCCGTCGACGTCCTGATCCGTCCGGAGCACCTGGACATCACCCCCGCGCCGAGCAGCGACGAGCGCACGACGGAGCTCGCCGCGGCCGGCTCCACGAGCGGCGTCGTCGAGCTGGTCGAGTACGTCGGCCACGGCACGACCTACCTGGTCGCCGTCGACGGCTCGCAGCTGCGAGTGCGGCGCGCCTCCGCGCCGATCCTGCAGCGTGGCGACCGTGCGGTGGTTCGCTACGTCGGAGGTCCAGCGGTGCACTTCCCCGTTCAGGGCACCGTCGCCGTCCGACCGTGAGGGTGCCTGCCGTCCCCGGGCGCAGTTGTTGCCCCGGGCGCAGTTGTTGCCCCGGGCGCGGGCGAGCCCGCGACCGGGAGGCCGCGGGCTCGTCGAGGTGGGTGGCGCGTCAGCTGTAGAGCTGCTGCGCGAGGTAGTTCTGGATGCCGATGTCCTCGATCGCGCTGATCTGCGTCTCGATCCAGTCCAGGTGGCTCTCCTCGTCGGTGAGGCGCTCCTCGAGCAGGTCACGCGTGCCGTTGTCGCTCTTGGCGACGGCCAGGGCGACACCGCGGTTGTACCGCTCGATCGCGGCGACCTCGGTCTGGCGGTCGAGCTCGAGCTGCTCGGGCACGGTCTCGCCGACGGCGACGGTGCCGTAGCGCTGCAGGTTCGGGATGCCGTCGAGGTAGAGGATGCGCTCGATGATCTTGTCGGCGTCCTTCATCTCGTCGATGGACTCGTCCCAGAACTTCTTCGCGAGTCGTTCGTAGCCCCAGTTGTCGTTCATCTTGGCGTGGATGAAGTACTGGTTGATGGCCGTCAGCTCGGCGGTGAGGACCTCGTTGAGGAAGTCGATGATCTCGGGGTCGCCCTTCGGCATGGCGTCAGCTCCTGGTCGTCGTACCTCTTCGAGGCTACGGCGCGGGTCTGCGGGATGCCGCGGTTGTCAGGCCACGTTCGGCACGCTTCATGGAGTCGCGGAAGCACGGCTGACCGCGCTGCCGGCCGGCTCCGTGGGCTGCCGCGAGACGCTGACGTCGCGTCTCAGGACCCGAGCTGCCTCAGGGCGCGAGATGGGTCACGAGGCGAGCTGGGTGGCGGCGGGCTCGCCGACCAGGCGGATCTCGAGGATGTCCTCGATCAGATCGGCACAACCACCGCAGTCGCTGCCGGCACCGCAGCGCGCGGTGATGTCGTCCAGGTCGCTGGCGCCCAGACCCGCTTCCGCATGGATGCGGCGGTCGCTCACCCCGAAGCAGTGGCAGACGATCACGGAGATGATGTTAAGCAGCCTGAACCAGAGAAGTCCAGACCCCATCACGTCCTGGGCGAAGGTGAGTTGTGTGACCATTGGCACCAGTTCGGACTGCTCCGGGTACGCTGCGGCGCATGCTGATCGTCTCCGGAACCATCTCCGTCGAAGCCTCCGACCACGAGGCGATGCTCGAGCTCGTCGCACCGCTCGTCGAGGCGACGCGCGCCGAGGACGGCAACCTCAGCTACGGCTTCTACTCGGACCCTTCCGCCCGGGGCGTCTTCCGGGTCTACGAGGAATGGGCGTCCCCCGAGGTCATGGGTGAGCACATGGCCACCGACCACATGGCGACCTTCCTCGTCGGCATGGGTGGACTGGCGGTCACCGGCACCGAGCTGCACCAGCACACCGTCTCGGAGTCGTCCCGCCTGATGTGACGGCGCTGCTGCTGTGACAGGGCGGCTGCTGTGACAGGGCGGCCGATGTGACAGCGCTGCCGATGTGACCGACAGTCCTCGAGCGAGCGCTGCCGGGGTGTCGTGACCGATCAGACCGCTGCGGCAGCTTCGACGCTGGCGAGCAGGTAGTCGGCGGCTGCCGACAGGCCGACGACACCGGGGCTGTCGGGCAGCTCGGCGAGTGCCTGGCGACCCGTGTCGGCGTACTCCGACGCCCGGGCGATCGCGGCGTCGATGCCGTCGCCGGCGCGGACGATCGCCGCGGCGCGGTCACGAGCGGTCTCGTCGACGGGACCGCCGAGCAGCGAGGCGAGCTCGTCGCCGTTGGGTCCGGCCAGGGTCTCGAGCACGGGGAGCGTGTAGACGCCCTCTTCCATGTCATGACCGGTGGGCTTGCCCATCTCGGCCTCGCTCGAGACCAGGTCGAGCACGTCGTCGACGATCTGGAAGGCCATGCCGTAGCTGTAGCCGAACGTGGTCAGCGCATCGATGTGGGCACGGGGCAGGTCGGCGACGATGCCGCCGATCCGGCAGCTCGCCGCCAGCAGCGACGCCGTCTTGCCGTCGATCGAGCGGAGGTAGAGCTCTTCGGTGCGACCCAGGTCGAAGGAGTGCTGCAGCTCGAGCAACTGCCCCTCGCAGAGGCGGCCGATGGTGTTGGCGAGCAGGCCGGCGACCTCGACGCCGAGGCCCGCGGCGAGCTCGGAGGCACGGGCCAGCAGGAAGTCGCCGGCGAGGATCGCCTTGAGGTTGCCCCAGCGGGCGTTGACGCTGTCGACGGTGCGGCGCACCTCGGCTTCGTCCATGACGTCGTCGTGGTAGAGCGAGCCCAGGTGGACCAGTTCGACCGCGACCCCGCCGGTCACGGCCTCGTCCGAGGCCGGTGCGTCGACCGCGAGCGCGGTCGCTGCCGCAGCGATGGTGAAGCCCGGACGGACCCGCTTGCCGCCGGCCGCGATCAGGTGGCTCGAGATCTCGGTCAGGAAGCGGTTCGGCGAACTGACGGAGTCGAGCAGCTGCGCCTCGACTCTGGCGAGATCGCCTGCCATCGAGGGCATGACCTGCAGGGGGTTGGTTCCGGCCACGGCCACGAAGATACCCGTCCCGCCGCGAGAGTCCGCATGCGGGCTCCCGCCGCGATGGTGACATGCGTCGTCCGGCGCCGGATCCGGCGCCTCGATCAGGCCGTCTCGGGCGCGGGATCGTCGTGCGGGGGAGCCGTCGAGCGCCCGCCGGAGTCTTCGAGCGCCCGCCGGAGCGCGTCTGCGTTCGCAGTCAGTGCTTCGTCAAGTCGGCGTTGTGCGGGCGAGGCGGTGCCGCCGCCGCGGGGCGCCCAGAGCCTGAGGGTGATGGTGACCTCGGTCCCGGCGGCGGTGTCGCGCAGATCGAAGGAGGTGGTCCGGGGGAAGCCGGTGAGACCGGTGGCCTCGATGTGACGCTGATCGACCAGATCGGTGATCTCGTCGATGTCGCAGTGGAGCAGGCCGTTCGGAAGTCGGCTGACCTTTCCGTGTCGGCGGCCGACCGCGACGGGGCCCTCGTCCATCGCGAACCCTTCCACGACCGACTCGATCCCGTGGACAGCGGTCGGATCGAGGACGACCTGCCAGACGTGGGCCCGCGGCCGTCGGATCTCGACCACCGCGGTCGTCTCCCACATCCTGAGCCGGGGGCGACGACGTCCGGCACGCTCACCGTGCATGTTCGGCAGCATGACGAACATCAGCGCGATGAGGCCCGCCACGGCGACCGCGAGGCCGGTCTCCTTCACCAGGTAGGCGTCGCCGTAGTAGGGCTCGGACGTCCGGACGGCGAGCACCAGCCCGATGCCGATCACCAGGAGACAGCAGGTCACCGCTGCTCCGTACAGCGTGATCCGCCTCGGATCCGGTTCGTAGGTGTTCGTCGCCTGCACTCCCGGGTCCAAGGCGGCGAGCATAGTTGTGTCGCGCAACGCCTCGGCGGCCATCGGGCGGTGCGGATCGTGCCGTGTTTCACGGCAAAACCTGTGGGAACCGCCGGTCGGGCCGACGGGGCAGCGGGAACCCGGGAACTCGTTGACATCCCCCGGCGTTACACTGATCTCAATCCATTTCTGGGAGGCAGCAACGTGTTCGAACGCTTCACCGACCGAGCCCGTCGGGTGGTCGTGCTGGCTCAGGAGGAGGCGCGCCTCCTCAATCACAACTACATCGGCACCGAGCACATCCTGCTCGGACTCATCCACGAGGGTGAGGGTGTGGCCGCCAAGGCACTCGAGTCGCTCGGCATCTCGCTCGAGGCAGTGCGCCAGCAGGTCGAGGAGATCATCGGTCAGGGCGGCTCCTCGCCGTCGGGCCACATCCCCTTCACCCCACGGGCCAAGAAGGTCCTCGAGCTCTCGCTGCGCGAGGCGCTCCAGCTCGGTCACAACTACATCGGCACCGAGCACATCCTGCTCGGGCTCATCCGAGAGGGTGAGGGCGTCGCGGCCCAGGTGCTCGTCAAGCTCGGCGCCGACCTGTCGCGGGTGCGCCAGCAGGTCATCCAGCTGCTCTCGGGCTACCCGGGTGCCACCGGTCAGCCGCAGCAGGGTGGCGAGAAGGCCGCCGCGGGCTCCGGCTCGTCCAGCGACACGCCGTCCGGCTCGCTGGTGCTCGACCAGTTCGGTCGGAACTTCACCCAGCTCGCGCGCGACAAGAAGCTCGACCCCGTGATCGGTCGTGACCGCGAGACCGAGCGGATGATGCAGGTGCTCTCGCGCCGCACCAAGAACAACCCCGTCCTCGTGGGCGAGCCCGGCGTCGGCAAGACCGCCATCGTCGAGGGCCTCGCCCAGGCGATCGCCGCCGACAACGTGCCCGAGACGCTCCAGGGCAAGCAGCTCTACACCCTCGACCTGGGCGCACTGGTGGCGGGCTCCCGCTACCGCGGCGACTTCGAGGAGCGCCTCAAGAAGGTGCTCAAGGAGATCAAGACCCGCGGCGACATCATCTTGTTCATCGATGAGATCCACACCCTCGTGGGTGCGGGTGCCGCCGAGGGCGCGATCGACGCGGCGTCCATCCTCAAGCCGATGCTCGCTCGTGGTGAGCTGCAGACCATCGGTGCGACCACGCTCGACGAGTACCGCAAGCACCTCGAGAAGGACGCCGCACTCGAGCGTCGCTTCCAGAAGGTCGTCGTCGACGAGCCGAGCGTCGCCCACACCATCGAGATCCTCAAGGGTCTGCGCGAGCGCTACGAGCAGCACCACCGGGTGACGATCACCGATCAGGCGCTCGTCGCCGCGGCCAACCTGGCCGACCGGTACATCTCGGACCGCTTCCTGCCCGACAAGGCGATCGACCTCATCGACGAGGCCGGCTCCCGCCTGCGCATCCGGCGCATGCAGACGCCGCCCGACTACCGCGAGATCGAGAACGAGCTCGCAGAGGTCGTCCGCCTGAAGAAGGACGCCGTCGAGTCGCAGAACTTCGAAGAGGCGGGCACCCTGCGTGACCGCGAGAAGGAGCTGCTCGCCAAGAAGGACGCGAAGGACGTCGAGATGAAGGCCGCCGGCGTCGACCTCTTCGACGAGGTCGACGAAGAGGGCATCGCCGAGGTGCTCTCGCTGTGGACCGGCATCCCCGTCTACAAGCTCTCCGAGGAGGAGACCTCCAAGCTGCTGCGCATGGAGGACGAGCTCCACGAGCGTGTCATCGGTCAGGAGCAGGCCATCAAGGCCGTCTCCCAGGCGATCCGGCGCACCCGTGCGGGCCTGAAGGACCCGAAGCGTCCGTCCGGCTCGTTCATCTTCCTGGGCCCGTCCGGCGTGGGGAAGACCGAGCTCGCCAAGACGCTCGCCGAGTTCCTCTTCGGCGACGAGACCGCCATGATCAGCCTCGACATGTCCGAGTACATGGAGAAGCACACGGTCAGCCGCCTGGTGGGTTCGCCCCCCGGGTACGTCGGCTACGAGGAGGGCGGCCAGCTCACCGAGGCAGTGCGCCGCAAGCCGTTCTCGGTCGTGCTCTTCGACGAGATCGAGAAGGCCCACCCGGACGTCTTCAACACGCTGCTGCAGATCCTCGAAGAGGGTCGCCTGACCGACTCGCAGGGTCGCTCGGTCGACTTCCGCAACACCGTGCTGATCATGACCTCCAACCTGGGCACCGCCGATCTCCGCAAGGCGAACGTCGGCTTCTCCAAGCGTGACGAGGCCGTCACGTACGAGAAGATGAAGGAGAAGGTCAACGACGCGCTGAAGGCCCACTTCCGCCCGGAGTTCCTGAACCGCATCGACGACGTCATCGTCTTCCACGAGCTCTCCAAGCCCGAGGTCACGACGATCGTCGATCTCATGATCAAGCGGGTCGCCGAGCAGCTCGTCGGCCTGGGCATGGGACTCGAGGTCACCGAGCCGGCCAAGCTGCTGCTGGCCGATCGGGGCTACGACCCGACGCTCGGTGCACGGCCGCTGCGTCGTGCCATCCAGCGGCTGGTCGAGGACCCGGTCTCCGAGCGGTTGCTCTACAAGGAGTTCCACGCCGGTCAGACGATCCTCGTCGACGTCGCTCCTGACCCGGAGAACGAGAACGAGCAGATCTTCACCTTCACCGGTGTCGAGGGCTTCACCCCGCCGCCGATCGAGGAGCTCGTCGTCACCACCGACAGCTGACCAGCTCCCTCGCTCGTACCGCCAGAGAGTGCGCTCGACCGGCCTTCGGGCCGGTCGAGCCGCGTCCGGGGCCAGGTCGCTCGCGATCGCCGGTCCGTGGCTGGGTTGCAGCCGGGCGCTGACGGCGCGGTGGTGCAACCCACTCGATGTGGTGGGTTGCAGCAGGGTGCTGAGGGCTCGGCCGTGCAACGCAGCCGGTGCGGTGGGGTGCAGCAGCGTGGTCGGACTTCGACGATGCAACCCACCGTGGGGTCGGACAGAGGGCGTCAGGTGCCGCAGAAGGTGACGTGCGGGCGGGCGTCGTCGGGGGCCGGCCGAGCCAGCGGCTCGTCGTCCGCCGGATCGGCGAACGGGTCGCGGAGCACGTCGACGAGTCGGTCGACGAGGGTCAGGTCACCCGCAGTAGCTGCGTCGAGCGCCGCTTCGACCAGGTGGTTCCGGGGGATCACCGCAGGATTGACCCCATCCATCTCGTCCGCCGCCGCGTCGGCGGCGAGGCCGCGCTCGGACACCGTCGCCTGCCACCGCTGCGACCACTCGTCGAAGGCGTCCGGCTCGCTGAACAGCGCCCGTGCGGGCGCGTCGTCGCCCCGCAGCACCGACGAGAGCGAGCGGAACGCCGACGTCATGTCGACGGCCTGCTCGTGCAGCATCCCGAGGAACTCATCGGCGAGCGTCGCGTCCACGTCGAGCCCGGTCAGGCCGAGCTTGGCGCGCATGCCGGCGTCGAAACGACGGGTGAAGTGCCCCGGGAACGACTCGAGCACACTGGTCGCGTTCGCGATCGCCGTGTCGTCGTCGGGGCCGAGCAACGGCAGCAGCGCCTCGGCGAGCCGGGCGAGGTTCCACTGCATGATCATCGGCTGGTTGCCGTACGCGTAGCGGCCGCCGTGGTCGATCGAGCTGAACACGGTCGCCGGGTCGAACCGGTCCATGAAGGCACACGGCCCGTAGTCGATCGTCTCGCCCGAGATCGTGACGTTGTCGGTGTTCATCACGCCGTGGATGAAGCCGACGAGCATCCACTGCGCGACCAGCTCGGCCTGGGCGACCAGCACGCGCTCGTAGAACGACAGGTAGGGCTGATCGGCGTCGCGGGCGTCGGGGTGGTGACGGTCGATCGCGTAGTCGGCGAGGCGACGCAGCAGCGCGACGTCGCCGGTCGCGGCGGCGTACTGGAACGTGCCGACGCGCAGGTGGCTCGCCGCGACCCGGACCAGCACGGCGCCCGGCAGCTCGGTCTCACGCCGGACGACGCCACCGGTCGCCACGACGGCGAGCGCTCGGGTGGTCGGGATGCCGAGTGCGTGCATGGCCTCACCCATGACGTACTCACGCAGCATCGGTCCGACGGCCGCGTACCCGTCGCCACCGCGGGAGAACGGCGTACGGCCCGAACCCTTCAGGTGCAGGTCGCGGCGTCGCCCCTCGCCGTCGGTCACCTCGCCGAGCAGCAGCGCCCGGCCGTCGCCGAGCCGTGGCGAGTAGTTGCCGAACTGATGCCCCGCATAGGCCTGCGCGACCGGTGAGCTGCCCGGCAGCGTCGTGTTGCCGACGAGCACGTCGACCCCCGTGGGGGAGCGGAGTTGCTCGATGTCCAGGCCGAGCTCCCGTGCGAGCGGTTCGTTCAGCTCGAGCAGTGCGGGCGAGGGTGCGGTCGCGGCCTGCCACGGCTCGAACAGCCCGGGCAGGGCGTCGACGAAGCGTGTCGTCGAAGTCGAACAGGGCGGTTCCGGTGGTGGACATCGACGACGAGGCTACGGTCGCCCGCCTGTTGTGGCTCGTCGGGCCGTCCGCCGTGGCTCGCTCGTGGCGAGGGGAGCCCGGCGGGGGAGTCCGGCGGGGAGGGGCCGCCACGGCGTCGCAGCAGCGTGCGCTGACCCGCATGGAGGAGGCGCTCGCTGCCGCACGTCGTGCTCCGAGCGGCTCCGCCGGGACCGCTGCGGGACCCCACTAACCTCGGCCGCTGTGTCACGGCTTCGTCTCCTGCTGCTCAGCGCGCTCCTGGTGGTGCTCGCAGCCGCCTGCCAGATCCGCACCGAGGTCGACATCGACGTGTCCGAGGACGGCTCCGGCACCGTGACGGTGACGGTGGCGTTGGACCGCGACGCGGCCGCCCGATTGGGTGACCCTGCGACGGCCCTGCGCCTCGACGACCTCCGCCAGGCCGGCTGGCAGGTCGAGGAACCTGCCGCTGCCGATGGTGGTGGGCTCACCCTCGTCGGTCGACGCACGTTCGCCTCGGCGGACCAACTCGGCGTCGTGCTCGCCGAGATCGGTGGTGCGGATGGCGTCTTCCGCGGCACCGAGCTCACCGTCAGCGACGGGTTCTCGGCGACCACCTACGACTTCACGACGTCGGTCGAGCTGACCGGTTCGCTCGAGCAGTTCTCCGACGCCGAGCTCACTGCGGCCCTCGACGGGCTGCCGCTCGCCCGGAGCGCCGAGGAGCTCGCCGCCGAAGGTGCCACCGAGCCTGATGCCGCCACGCTCGACGTCGTCGTCGACCTGCCCGGCGGGGAGCCGACGACCAACGGGGAGCAGGTCGACGGTGCGGCGACGTGGTCGTTCTCGGCCTCGGGCGGCGAGCAGGTGTCCGAGCAGCTGACCTCGACCTCGACGTCGTCGGGTGCGCCGATGTGGCTGTTCGTCGGCGTGGCCGTGCTCGCCGGCCTCGGCGCGGTCGTCGCGCTCGTCGTGGGACTCGTCATCCGGCGCAACCGGTGACCGTCGAGCGCTCCGCTGTCACAGGCACCCTCTAGGTTCCCGCCATGGCCAGGACCCGGACCGTCTTCAGGTGCATGAGTTGCGGTGCTGCCGCGCCCAAGTGGTCGGGCAAGTGCACCGCGTGCGGTGACTGGAACACCCTCACCGAGGAGCTCGACGTCGAGCCCACCGTCAGCGCCCGCTCCGGTCCGCCGGTCGCCCCGGTGCCCATCACCGCGGTGCGCTCCGCCGACGGCCTCCCGGTCCCCACCGGCGTGTCCGAGGTCGACCGCGTGCTCGGCGGGGGACTCGTCCCCGGCAGCGTCACCCTGCTGGGCGGCGAGCCGGGCATCGGCAAGTCCACGCTCGTGCTGCAGCTGCTCGGGGCCAGAGCAGCGGCGGGGTCCACCGTGCTCTACGTCAGCGGCGAGGAGTCGGCCGACCAGGTCCGCCTCCGCGCCGACCGGCTCGGAGCCCTGCACGAGTCGCTCCTGCTGTCCTCGGAGACGTCGGTCGCGAACATCGTCCACCACATGACCGAGCTCCGGCCGGAGATCTGCGTCGTCGACTCGATCCAGACGTTGTCCGATCCGTCCTACACCTCGGCGCCCGGCTCGGTCACCCAGGTGCGCGAATGCGCGCACCGGCTCGTGCAGGCCGCCAAGACGTCGGGCGTCACGGTGCTGCTCGTCGGTCACGTGACCAAAGAGGGGCAGCTCGCCGGGCCACGGGTGCTCGAGCACGTCGTCGACACCGTCCTCTCCTTCGAGGGCGACCGGCACCACCTGCTGCGACTCCTGCGTGCCCACAAGCACCGCTTCGGCTCCACCGAGGAGCTCGGCCTGTTCGCCATGGCCGCAGCCGGGCTCGAGGCCGTCCCCGACCCGTCGGGGCTCTTCCTGGGCGACCGCCGGCCCGGCATCCCGGGCACGATCATCACCCCCGCACTCGACGGGCACCGCCCGCTGCTGGTCGAGATCCAGACGCTCGTCGCGGACTCCACCCTCTCCCAGCCCCGGCGCTCCGCACAGGGGCTCGACAGCGGACGGCTCGCGCTGCTGCTCGCCGTGCTCGACCAAACGGGCCGGCGTCGCGATCCAACCGCTCGACGTGTACGCCATGGCGGTCGGCGGCGTGAAGGTCGTCGAGCCCGGTGCCGATCTGGCGATCTGCCTGTCGCTGGCCTCGTCGCTGGTGTCGCGGCCGATCGATTCCTCGCTCGTCGCGGTGGGCGAGGTCGGCCTGGGCGGCGAGCTGCGCCAGGTCGGGCGGCTCGACTTCCGCCTGGCCGAGGCGTCGCGCATGGGCTTCACCACCGCGGTCGTGCCACGCTCGGCCCCCGACGTCGACGCTCCGATCAAGCTGCTGCGCGTGCCGACGCTCTCCGCAGCGGTCGACCTGCTCGATCTTCGTCGAACGGGCGAGGCAGTGCGCCTCTAGACTGTGCCGATGTTCCGCCCGTCCCGACGCTGCGCCGGCTCGTCCAGCGGTGCGAACGGGGGGCGACCGAGTCCGACAGGGGGTGACGAGTGACCGAGCGGCACAGCAAGGAACTGCTCAGCGCGCTGGCCGCCGTGGCGCCCGGCACGTCCGCTGCGTGAGGGGCTCGACCGCATCCTCAAGGCCGGCATGGGTGCGCTGATCGTGATCGGCGACGGCCCCGAGGTGCTCAACATCTCCTCGGGCGGGTTCCTGGTCAACGCCGTCGTTCTCGCCCCAGCGCCTCTCCGAGCTCGCCAAGACCGACGGCGCGATCGTGCTGACACCCGACGCCGGCTACATCGCCCGGGCGAACGTGCACCTGGTGCCCAACCCGAACGTCCCGACCGAAGAGACCGGCACCCGCCACCGCACCGCGGAACGTGTCGCACGGTCCATCGGGGTGCCGGTGATCTCGGTCTCCGAGGACATGGCGGTGCTGACCGTCTACACCAAGAACGAGCGGTACCAGCTCGAGACGATCCCCTCGATCCTCAGCCGCTGCAACCAGGCGCTGCAGACCCTCGAGCGCTACAAGTCGCGCCTCGACGAGTTCTCGTCCAACCTCACGTCACTCGAGGTCGAGGACATCGTCACGCTGCGCGACGTCGTCACGCTGCTGCAGCGCGCCGAGCTGGTCGCCCGCATCTCCGAGGAGATCGAGCAGTACCTGACCGAGCTCGGCACCGACGGCCGGCTCGTCCGGCTGCAGCTGCGAGAGATGATGGCCGGCGTCGAGGACGAGCGCCGCCTGGTCGTGCGCGACTACTTCCAGTCCGACATGTCCTGGAACCTCGAACAGGCGATCGACACGCTGTCGGACCTGACGATCGACGAGCTGCTCGACGCCGAAGAGGTCGTGCAGACCCTGCACCTCTCCGGTCAGACCGACGACCTCGACTCCTCGATCGAGCCACGCGGCTATCGCATCCTGGCCCGCATCCCCCGCCTTCCCGAGGACGTCGCCGAGAAGCTGGTCGGCCAGTTCGGCTCCCTCGACAAGCTCACCCGGGCATCGGTGCCCGAGTTGGCCGCCGTCGACGGCGTCGGCGAGCACTGGGCCGAGACGATCAAGGACGCGCTGTCGCGCATCGCGGAGTCGAGCATCCTCGACCGCTACTCCTGAGCTGATCGTCGGCTGCCCGGCCCGGGCGCACGAGCACCCGGACGGACGAGCATCCAGCAGCACGAGCGCCGAGGCCCTGGGAATGGGCTGGGTAGTGTCACGTCCATGCGCGAGACGACACTGCCCAGCGGAACTCCGGTCATGGTCCAACAGGTCGACGGGGCGACCCGGGGCATCGTCGTCATCCCCGACATCTGGGGCCTGCGCCCGCTGTACGACGAGATGGTCGACGACATGGCCGCTCGGACCGGATGTTCCGTCGCCGCCTTCGAGCCGTTCCCGGGTCAGGACCTTCCCCGGGCATCCGAGCCCGACGCGTTGGCCGTTCGTTCCGTGGCACTGCGGGACACGGTCGACGAACGCCTGCTCGGCGATGCCGTCGCTGCGGCCGATCTGCTCGGCGTCGACCGGGTCGGGGTCGTCGGGTTCTGCATGGGTGGCATGTACGCGCTCAAGGCGAGCGCGCTCGACCGGTTCGACCGCGCGGTGTCGTTCTACGGGATGATCCGTGTGCCCGCGGACTGGGCGAGCGAGGGCCAGGGGGAGCCGCTCGACGCCGTCGCCCGACGCGGCGACACGCCGGTCCTGGCGATCATCGGGACCGTCGACGGCTACACCCCGCCCGACGACGTCGACGCGCTCGAGGCGCTCGGCGTGGAGTGCGTGCGCTACGAGGGTGCGGACCACGGGTTCGTGCACGACCCGGCCCGTCCGGCGCACCGGCCCGACGACGCAGCCGATGCGTGGGCGCGCTCGGACGCGCTGCTCAAGGGTTGAGCGCTGAGGCGCTGCTCGGGGGTTGAGCGCTGACGTGCTGCTCAGAGGTTGAGGACCGCTACTGCGAGCGGATCTCGAGCTCGCGCCGCTTGAGGATGCGGTAGGCGCGGTCGTTCTGCTCGATCCAGCCGAGTCGCAGGAAGCTGGCGATCGCCTTGTTCACCCGCTCGCGGGAGGCGCCGACCAGACCGGCCAGCTCCTCCTGGGTGATCGGGATCTCGAACTCCTCGTGCTCGCCCGCCAGCTCGAGCAGGTGCTTGGCGGTGCGGCCGGTGACGTCGAGGAAGAAGGCGTCGGCGAGTGCCTCGTCGGTCGACCGGATGCGCTGGCTCAGCAGGCGCACGACCGACCAGAGCAGCTCGGGCTTGGTCTCCCAGACCGAGCGCAGCACGTCGTAGGGGATCCGGATGACCGATGACTGCTCCAGGGCACGGGCCTCGGCGGAACGGCCCAGGCCGTCGAACAGGCCCATCTCGCCGAACAGGTCGCCGCGTTCCATGATCGCGACCATCGATTCGCGGCCGTCGAAGGACTTGTTCGAGATCGCGATGCGACCGTCGACGACCACGTAACAGGCGTCGGCCTCGACGCCCTCGCCGAAGACGACGTCGCTGCGGATCAGCTCCATCCTCTCGGATGCGTCGGCCAGCTGGCGGTAGTCATCGTCGCCGAACCGGTCGAACAGCTCGACGCCCAGAAGCAGGTCCATGTCGCTCACGGAACCATCGTACCGACAAAGAGAGTGACGTCCGTAACAGACCGTTTCGGCGGGTAGCGTCGACCACGTGTCAGGGTCACTCTGCCGTCGTTCGGCGGTCACCTCACGATGAGCGTTCCGCCGGTGTGGTGCATCGTGGTCGCCGGTGGCTCCGGCCGTCGTTTCGGGGGCGCGAAGCAGTGGATGGACCTCGCCGGCGCACGGGTGGTGGACCGTTCCGTCGCGACCGCGGCGGCGGTGTGCGACGGCGTGGTGGTCGTCGTGCCCGCGGCGGACCTCGCCGATGCCCGGGTGCCCGCTGCCGACGCGGTGGTCGCCGGGGGAGCGAGCCGTTCGGCATCGGTCCGAGCAGGGCTGGCCCGGGTGCCCGAGTCGGCTGCGGTCGTCCTGGTGCACGACGCGGCCCGTCCCCTGGCCGACGTCGGGCTCTTCGAGCGGGTGGTGACCGCCGTGCGCGGCGGGCGCGGACGTCGCGATCCCCGTGATCCCCGTGACCGACACCATCCGCCACGTCAGCGGCGGCGTCGTCGACCGCGACGACCTGCGGGCGGTCCAGACGCCCCAGGGCTTCGCTGCCTCGGTCCTGCGTTCGGTGCACGCCGGCGAGCCGGACGCGACCGATGACGCCGGACTCGTCGAGGCGGCGGGCGGCACGGTCACCCTGGTCGAGGGGAACGCCACGAACCTGAAGCTCACCGACGCCCACGACCTGGTCGTCGCCGAGGCGCTGCTCGTCGCCCTCGGGTCCGCCGGCCCGGCCGGGTCGCCCGGGTCGCCCGGGTCGCCCGATGGCCCGTTGTCGGCCAGACTCCCTTGATGCCCTTCCGCATCGGCAACGGATTCGACGTGCACCGGTTCTCCGACGATCCCGAGCGCGCCCTGGTGCTCGGCGGCGTGCGGTTCGAGGGCGAGATCGGGCTGGTGGGTCACTCGGACGCGGACGTCGTGGCCCACGGCGTCGCCGAGGCGTTGCTGGGGGCGGCCGGTCTCGGTGATCTCGGCTCCCATTTCCCCGACACCGACGAGCGGTGGCGAGGTGCCGACAGCATCGTGTTGCTCACCGAGGTCGTCCGCCTGGTGCGCGCCGAGGGCTGGGCACCGGTGAACGTCGACTGCTCGGTCATCGCGGAGCGGCCCAAGATGGCCCCCCGGCGTCACGAGATGCAGGAGCTGCTCTCCGGAGTGGTGGGGGCTCCGGTCACGATCAAGGGCCGGCGAGCCGAGGGCATCGGCGGGCTGGGACGATCCGAAGGGATCGCCTGTCTCGCCTCGGCACTCATCGAGCAGGCTCGCGCCCGTCGGCCACGACGGAGCCGTGAGCGGCTCGGGAGGTGCAGCGTGAGCGGTCGAGGTGGCGGTCGAGGAACGGGACGCGGTCGCTCCGACCGAGGTGGGTCGTCCGGCGGTGGCAAGGGCGACGGCCGCGGTGACAGCAGGGGCGGTCAGGGACAAGGTCGTGGCTCGTCGCGGTCGTCCGGCCCCGGCTCGTCCGGCCAGTCCGCGATCTGGTGGCCCGCGATCGCCGGCGGTCCACGGTCGGACCGGTGCCGCGACCGGGCGGCAGGACCGGCGACCATCGGGGCAAGGAACGTGGGCTCGGCGGGACCCAGGTCGAGGGGCGTCAGGCGGTCCGGGAGCTGCTGCTGGCGGGCCGCCGGCGGGTCTACGAGATCGTCCTGTCGAACGAGGTCGAGCGCGCCGGCATCATCGAGGACATCGAGCAGCTCGCCGCAGAGCTGCGGGTCCCGATCACCGAGGTCAGCCGCTCCAAGCTCGACGCCCTGAGCCGGACCGACGCGCCCCAGGGCATCGTCGCCCGTGCCGCCGAGCTGCCCGAGAGCACGCTCGAGGAGCTCTGCGAGACGCACGAGGGCGAACCGCCGCCGTTCCTGCTCGCCGTCGACGGGGTGACCGACCCGGGCAACCTGGGCGCCCTGCTGCGCATCGCCGAGTGCGCGGGCGTGACCGGTGTCATCCTCCCGAAGCACCGAGCGGTGCACGTGACCCCGACCGTCACCAAGGCGGCCGCTGGTGCGGTCGAGTTCCTGCCCATGACCCTGGTGGGCGGGCTGCCCACCGCCATCGAGTCCATGAAGGCGGCCGGCATCTGGGTCGTCGGGCTCGACATGGGCGGCGAGACCTCGGTGCACGAGCTGTCGGTCGCCGGTTCGGGTGTCTGCCTGGTGCTCGGCGCCGAGGGCAAGGGCCTCTCCCGCCTGGTGACCCAGCGCTGCGACCTGGTCGCGTCGATCCCGCTGCACGGGCGCCTGGCGTCGCTGAACGTGGCCTCCGCCGGAGCGGTCGCGTGCTACGAGGTGGCGCGCCACCGGGCGCAGCACGGGGCATGATCCAGGGGTGACGACCGCGAGCAGGCCGACCAGGAACCAGCCATGAAGGAGCGGCGCGGCGCGCAGTCCGCGATCGCCTGGTCGCTGCGGATCGTGGTCGTGCTGGCAGTGGCCGCCGTCTGGTTCCTGCAGCCGTTCGTCGCGAGCAACCAGACGCGCGACACGGCGCGCATCTCGAACTACGACGTGGACATGGTGCTGTCCCGCGACGGGGACCTCTCGAGCGTCGAGACGATCGAGACGTGGATGCCGAGCGGCAAGCGCGGCATCTTCAAGATCTTCGACGAGACGGATCCGCGCCGGTCCGGCGTCGAGCACCCGGTCGAGGTCGAGTCGATCACCCGCGACGGCTCACCGGAGCCCTACACCGACGTCGACGGCGCAGCGGGCACGCGGAACGTCCGCATCGGTGAGGAGTCCGTGATCCTGGAGCCGGGCGCGCACACCTACGAGGTCCGCTCCCGCACCACCGACGTGTTCGAACCCGGCGACGACGGCGAGACGCTGTGGTGGTGGGACGTCGTCGGCAGCGGCTGGCAGATGGAGATGGACCGCGTCGAGGTGCGCGTCGATCTGCCGGTCGAGCCGATCCGCGTCGAGTGCGTCCAGGGTGAGGACACCGAGTGCGACACCAGCGTCGAGGGCACCACCCTCACGGGTGAGCACCGGTCCGCTGGAGCCGTTCACGCCGGTCACGTTGCGGGTCGCGTTCCCCGAGGACGCGGTCGCCACCCCCGCGCCGCTCGACGACCCCTGGCTGACCATCGGCCTGTCGGCCGTCGCCGCACTCCTCGCCGTCGCACTCGGCGTGGCCCTGTACCGGGCGACCCACGAGCGCGAACCGGGATTCCCGGTCCTGTTCGAACCGCCGCCCGGGGTGTCCCCTGCGGTCGGCGTGAAGGTGCTCGACGAGAAGCGCTCAGGCGACGAGTTCCAGGCGACGCTCTACGACCTGGGCGACCGTGGTGTGCTGCGCCTCGAGGGTGACGACTCGTCGTGGTCCGTGCACCGCCTCGCGGAAGCACCGTCGACACCGCTGTCGAACGGCGAGCTCGCGATGCTGTCCAGCGCTCGGGCTGCGCTCGGCCGGTTCGAGCTTCGTCGTCAGCAAGAGCGAGGACACCGGGCGGGTGCTCGGCGAGGCCTCCTCCGCGCTCGCCCGAGGTGTCGACGAGGAGGCCCGCCGCTACCTGGCCCCATCGGGCCCCGGCTGCGTCGTCCGGCTGCTGTCCGGGGCATGCATCCTGGCCACGCTGTTGATCGCCGGGTTCTACCTGTTCGGCACCGAGGCGTGGCGGCCCTGGCCGTTGCTCGCCTTCACGTCGGTGTTCTCCCTGGTGTCGATGGGCATGCTCGTCGACCCCGGCGTGGCCACCAAGCGGACACCCGAAGGGCGCGAGGTGTGGTCGCGCACCGGCGGGTTCGCCCGCTTCCTCACCACCGACTCCGCCGAGTCGCGGTTCGACGCGGCGAAGCACCTGGACTGGTACCCCCACTACCTGCCATGGGCGCTGGCGCTCGGCTCGGCCGACGCCTGGGCGCGACGCTTCGAGTCCCAGGGGGTCGTGGTGCCGACGCCGACGTGGATCCTCTGGAGCGGCACCGGTCAGAGCTTCTCGACCCACCGCATGGGCGACTCCTTCAACGCCGCCATCGCCAGCGCGTCCGCCGCCTACGCTGCCTCCCAGGTCAGCAGCGGCAGCGGCGGCGGGTTCTCGGGTGGATCCGGCGGCGGCGGTGGTGGCGGCGGGTCCTGGTGAACACCGCTGGCACCCCGGGCGTCGAGGCGCATCGACCGAAGCGACAGAACGAACAGAGGAGACTCCGAGCATGTTGATCGTGATCATCGTGGTGGTGGTGCTGATCGTCGTCGTCGGACTCGTGGCGGTGACGGCCCTCAACCGCCTGCGCGGTCAGCGTGTCTCGGTCGACGAGGCGTTCGCCGGGATCGACGTGCAGCTGACCCGACGTGCCGATCTCATCCCCAACCTGGTCGAGACGGTCAAGGGCTACATGACCCACGAGCGTGGCACCCTCGAGGCGGTCACCCAGGCCCGCGCGAACGCGCAGAGCGCCTCGACCGTCGGCGAGAAGGCTGCGGCGGACGGCCAGATGCAGCAGGCCCTGGCCAACCTGTTCGCGGTGGCCGAGGGCTACCCGGACCTGAAGGCGTCGACGAACTTCGCGCAGCTGCAGGCCGAGCTGTCACGCACCGAGGACCAGCTCGCCTTCGCCCGGCAGTACTACAACGACGCGTGCGCGACGCTGAACCGCACGATGGTGACCATCCCGTGGTCGCTGTTCGCCGGCATGTCCGGCGTCGACAAGGGCGTCTTCTACGACGCCCCCGACGGCCACAGCGCTCCGCCCCAGGTCTCCTTCGGCAGCTGAGCAGGCCGGCGCCGACCGGCGCCACTGGACGGTGGAGCGACGGGTGATGCAGCGCTGACGCGGCGCTGACGCGGGCCGGCACCCCTCGGGGTGACACTGCGGTGATCGAGATGAGATCGGTCGGTGACACCTCCGTGTGACGTTCAGTTGTGACGAGCCCGTCGGGTTCGGGACAGCGGGACCGACATGAGATCACCGATTCCCCGACGGGTCGCGCCGACCCTGTTGCTCGTCGCTCTGCTGGGCGGCTGCGTCGCCGAGTCCGCAGGACCCCCGCCGGGTGTGGCGCCCGGTGACCACCGCGTGCCCTACGGGCCGTCCGCGTCGCACGTCGCCGACATCTACCCGGCGACGGTCGGCGAGGGACCTCGTCCCGTGATGATCTGGGTGCACGGCGGCGGATGGTCGATGGGCTCGAGGGCTGACGTGCCCGCCGGGATCGTCGCGCTGCGCGCAGAGGGGTTCGACGTCGTGTCGGTCGACTACCGACTGTCGCCCTCGGCGCACCACCCAGACCACGTGATGGACGTGAAGCGAGCCATCGCCTGGGTCGCGGACCACGCCGAGGAACGGGACTTCGATCCGTCGAACATCTTCGTGGCCGGCCACTCCGCAGGTGGCCACCTGGCCATGCTGGCGGGGTTCACGCGAGGGGTGCCGGCCCTCGACGGCGGGGAGCCCGCCGTTCGTGGCGTCGTGGCGATCGCTGCACCCGTGGTGCTCAACGGGCTCTTCGGGTTGAGCATCAACCTGGACGTGTCGCTGCGGATGTACGGAGGTTGCGACGGGATCAGCCTCGGCACGTGCGAGGTCGGCGCCGGGGAACCGACCCGCTACCTCGACCCAGGTGATCCACCGCTGCTGCTGGTGCACAGCTCCGTCGACGAGGTCGTCCCCGTCCGCGAGGCGCGCACGATGGCGACCGCGGCGGCTGCGGCGGGCATGGACGTCCAGCTCGACGAGGTCTCCGGTGCACACCTGGCCACGCTCCACCAGGCCGGCGGGCCTGCGCTGAGCGTCTGGCTGCTGTCGCACCTGGCGCCGGTCGACCCCGATGAGTAACGGGCGACTCATGCGTTCGTGGTCCCGGCCGTCCGACGATGGAGGCGACGCGCGAGGCGGCTCCTCCACCTCGCCGATGACCGAGGAGGTGCTCGTCGTCCGATGTCGTCACGACCTGACCCTCCGAGCGACGTCGCACCGCCGGTGCGGATCGAGGTGCTGGGACCGCTCCGCCTGGTCGTGCACGGGAGCGAGGCGACGATCGGTTCGCCGGCGGTCCGTCGGCTGCTGTCGCTGCTCGTGCTGAGGTCGTCGGGGCCGGCGCCCGATGAGCTCGTCGACGCGGTGTGGCCCGACGCCGCGCCGTCGGCGACCGAGCGCAGCCTGGCGAACCACGCCTATCGGCTGCGCTCGGTGCTCGGCGCCGGTCGCCCCCGCTGGGACGGAGTCGGCTACCGGCTGGATCCCTCCGATTACAGCGACGATCGTCGGGAGTTCGACCGACTGGCGATGTCGCTGGTGGACGGATCCGCCGACCCGCGTGTCGCGGTCGACCTGGCCGACCAGGCGCTCGAGCTCTGGCGTGGGGACCCATGGCAGCAGCTCGACCACCTCGATACAGCCGTGTTCGACCGCCGCCGACTCGTCGAGCTCCGGGCGACGATCGAGGAGTCGAGGTGCGAGGCGTTGCTGCGGTCGGGCCGGGCGGCCGAGGCGTCGGCGACGCTGGCAGTACTGACCGCGGACGAGCCATACCGCGAACGGCGCTGGTGGTTGCGTGCCCTCGCACTGCACCGGGAGCGCCGTCGCCGACGCAGCCTGGCCGTCATCGACGACGCGATCCGTCAGCTCGCCGAGGCCGGCCTCGAACCGGGTCGGGAGCTCCGCGAGCTCGGGGCGCTCATCGCGTCGGACGACCCGACGCTCGGTGGTCCGGCCCTGCCCGGCGACCCCTCGTCGGCAACGGCGGCAGCCCGCCGCACCGTCGCGTCGGGCCCACGTCCGGCAGCGCTGCGGACGGGCCAGCAGGGGACCGGCCAACTCCGGATGGGTCAACTCCGGACAGGCCAGCAGGGGACGGGCCAGCAGGGGCCGGACGAATGGCGGACAGCCGAACCGCGAGGAGCCGAACCGCGGCTGGGGCGGGCCGGTACGGGCGTTCGCTGCAGGAACGGGGACCACACGTTCGTCGGGCGTTCCCAGGAGCTCACCGAGCTCTCCACGCACGCCCTCGGTGTCTCGACGTCGTCGGCGATGGTGATCGTCGAGGGAGAGGCAGGTGTCGGCAAGACCTGGCTGCTCGAAGCGCTCATCGAGCAGGTCGATGCACACGGGGGTCACGTCCTCCAGCTGCGCTGTGCCGAGGACCCCGTCGGACCGAACCAGGCGTTGAGCGCGGCGATCGACGACTGGGTCGCCCGCACACCTGCCACCAGGGTGGCAGGGCTGCTCGGTCCGCTCGCCCCGGAGCTCGCCCGGGTGAGCGCGGGCCTGGTGGCTTCGTTCCCCGATCTGGGCCGCTCGCCGGACGGCGACCCCGAGGCCCGGCGCCACCGGTTGCTCGCCGCCCTGGCGGATCTGCTGCAACGACTCGAGGAGGACGGGCCGGCGGTCGTCGTGATCGACGATGTCCACTGGGGACGCGATGACACCGTGGCGCTCCTCCGTCACTGTCTGCCCGGCGGAGCCGGTCCACGGTTCGTCGCTGCGGCTCGCCCGGCGAGCGAGCGGACGATGACCGTGGACCGGTGGCTGTCGCAGCTGATCACCGAAGGTCGCTCGTCGACGATCCAGCTGTCGGGACTGCGCGAGCACGACGTCGCGGAGCTCGTCGAACGACGGGTCGGCCGTCCCGAACCGGAAGCGGCAGCGGCGATCCACCATCAGACGGGTGGGAACGCGTTCTTCGTCCGGGAACTGCTCGAGCATCGTCTGGGCCTGATCGAGCCGGACGCGACGCTGGGCGGGACCTCGGACACGCCGGCATCGATCGCAGAGGTGGTGCGTTGCCGGGTGGCGCGGCTGCCCATGGAGTGCCGTTCGCTGCTCGAGGTCCTGGCCGTGGCGGGGCCCGACTCGTCGATCGGAGTGCTCGAGGCGGTCGTCCCCGGCGCGTTGCGGTGGTGCTCGGTGGCCGAGCAGGCCTGGCTGGTGACCCTCGACGCCGATGCACACGTCGTGTCGTTCCGTCACGACATCATCCGCCAGTCGATCAGTGAGCAGCTCCAGCCCCTGCGGCGGTTGGGACTGCACGACGAGATCGGACGGGCGCTCGAGGCGCTCGACCCGGTGCGCTCGGCCGGGGCGATCGCCGGTCACTTCGTCGCCGCGTCCGATGTGGATCCGGCGCGGGCGGTCCGGGCGCTGCGACACGCGGCTGCGCTGGAACGCGACGCGCACGACCTGACCCAGGCGGCGGACCACCTGGCGGTCGCCCGTCGCCTCGGCGTCGAGCGCCGTGTGATCGACCGGCGTCAGGAGTGCGAGCTGCTCATCGAGGAGGGTGACGTCCGCCGTCGTTCCGGTGACCGTCGCCACCAGGACCTGTTGGCGACGGCGTCGGGCATGGCGCGCGGGGACGGGGACGGCGAACTGATGGGCGAGGCCGCCCTGGCCTACTGCCGCACCGGGCCGACGTCGACCGCAGGAGCCCTGGATGAGGACGCCGTCGCGATCGCGGACGAGGGCCTCGACGCGATCGGCCCGGACGACTCGCGCACCCGCGCACAGCTGCTCGCCGCTGCGTCGATGTTGCACACCGCGTCGCCGGACAAGACCCGCTGCAGGGAGCTGTTCGACGCGGCCGAGGTGATCGCCCGACGTCTCGGCGACGACGACGTGCTCGGCGAGGTGCTGGCCAACGCCTACTGGACGGTGGACACCCTCGAGATGCTCGATCGGCGGTCCGAGATCGGCGAGGAGCTCGTCGGGTTCGGCGGCGAGCACGGGCAGCTGTCGGTCTTCGAAGGGCTGCGGATCCGCTTCTCGGTGCAGCTGCTGCGAGGCCAGGCGGCCGGAGCGGCGGCCACGCAGTCGCTGATGGAGTCGATGGTGGTCACGACTCCGGAGCCGTTCAACCGCTGCGTCGTGCTCTACCAGCTCGGGACGCTGCAGGTCCTGCGTGGCGAGCTCGACGAGCTGCCCGACACGATCGCCCGGTGCGGTACCGCCTGCAGCGACGCGGGGCTGCCGAGCTCGCGGATCGTGGCGGTGCTCTCGGGCCTCGAGTTCTCGATGCGCCACCAGCAGGGCCGGCTCCACGAGCTCTGGGAGCTGCTCGCCGCACAGGTCGAGCTGCAACCGGGCATCCCGACGTGGCGCGCCGGTGTCGCACTGGCTGCTGCCGAGGTGGGCGACCACGACACGATCCTGCAGCAGGTCGACGCGCTGTCCGCCAAGGCGTTCGCAGCGTTCCCCGAGGACTACATCTGGACGGGCGGCATGACCGCCCTCGGCATGGCGGTGGCGTCGACCGGCGATGCGCGCCGCGCTGCAGCGGTGTACGACCGTTTGAAGGGCCACACCTCCATGGTGAGCTGGCTCGGTTCGGGGAGCATGGGCCCCGTCGACCGGGCGCTCGGCGATCTGGCGTCGTGCACCGGACGCCACGAGCTGGCCGAACGGCACCACCTCGTCGCCCTGGCGCTCTCCCGCGCGTGGTCCGCACCGGGGCACCAGGCGTGGGCCGAGCTCGGCCTGGCCCGCGTGGCGGTCGCCCGCGGTGACGCCGCCCGCGCCCGGTCGCTGCTCCGAGGCGCAGCGACCGCGGCGAGGTCCCACGACCTCGCGGGCGTCCTGGCGGACGTGGTCGCCGCCGCTCACGACCTCGGCTGCGGTCCGGACGACAACGGCGCCTCAGCCGACACACCATCGGCCGACACACCATCAGCCGACACAACAGTCGACGACATGGCGTTCGACGAGAACGCGAAGATCGCCGGCGCGGTCCCCCACCACAGCACCCGCGCCGGCTGACGGGAAGGGCCCGGGGCTCTCCGCCTCGCCCCGGGCCCCCCGTCGCTCAGCTCAGAGTTGGTCCCGACCGTGGATCCCGAGCTTCTCGTACACCCGTTGCAGCTGGTTCCCGACCGTTCGCCTCGATGTTCCGAGCCGCAGCCCGATGTCGGCGTTGGAGAGGCCCTGGCCGGCGAGTCGGGCGACTTCGAGCTCGCGGCCGGTGAGGGCGGCCTCCTCGGTGACCAGGGCCGGGGTCCTCACCGGGCCGCAGACCCGACCGAGGCGTTCGACCTGCACGGCGGCCTCGGCGGAGCGAGCCACCTGCCCGTCGGCCCCGGCCGCGGCGGCCGCCTGGCCCGCACACTCGAGTGCCGCCAGGTCGAGCCCACCCTCCTCGAACCGGGCCGACACGCGCAGCAGCGCCTCGGCGTCGTGTCGGACGGCGGCCCGGGCGTGCTCCGCGCACACGTGGTCGAGCCAGGTCGCGCCGTCCCGTCCTGCCATCGCCGCCAGCTCCTCGACGACGAGGTCGCTGCATCCCAGCCGGACGATGTCGTGGAGGCTGGTCGTGACGTAGAAGTGCTGCCCGGCGTGGCGCTCGACCAGTGCGCGCGACTGTGCCACGGCGCCCGCGACGGAACCCTCCGCTGCGGCCAGCCACACTCGCGCCCGGCCGATCCACCACTCGAAGACGACGAGCGCGCCGGGCGGCACCGTGGCGATGCTGTCGAGCATCCGGCGGGCCTCGACCGGGTCACCTCGTTGGGCGTGCAGCGTGGCCTCGATGGCTTCGTTCATCACCCGGATCTGACTCGGACTGGACCGCAGCAGGCGGTCGACGCGGCCGTAGCTCTCGGCGGCGTCGCCGAGGTGCCCCCGCAGGTACTGCTGGGTCGCCGGCATCGCCTCGCGCACCACCCACGATCGTCGTCCGGGCCAGTCGCAGCGGATCGGCACGCCGCTCGTCGGGTCGTCGCCCTCGGGGAGGCGGCCCAGCTGCAGCAGCGCGAGGAGTCGACAGAACACCATGTTGACGCCGACGTACGCCTGCTCGTCGGTGCCGTTGGCGAGCTCCGACCAGACGTGGCCGGCGGCCCGGAGCACCTCGGCGGGTTGTCCCATGACCGCCCAGCCCCCGAGCAGCGCCGGCGCGGCGTTCACGGGGAACCGACCCGATGCGTCGACCAGCGGCTCGGCAGCCGCGACCGCCTCGTCGATCCGGCCGGTGAAGAAGAGCGTGCCGGCGAGTGCGGCACGGACCGGTGCGTCGTGCGGGGGGCCGCAACGCTCCAGCCCCGACCGCAGCAGCGCCACCGCGGCCGCCGGGTCGGCATCGCGTGACATCAGGTGGACGGCACGCCCGCAGATGACCTCGGCGGTCAGATCGAGGTCGGTCGACTGCTCGAGCACGGCGAACAGGTCGGCGGCCTCTGCGCTGCGTCCCAGGAGGCCGAGTGCCGTGGCCCTGGCGAGCGTCGCTCGTTGCCCGGCCCCTGCTGCTTCCGCGGCCGTGGCCAGGTCGAGCGCGAGCGCGCCGTCCCACGCCCGGAGTGCGATGAGCGACGCACGCAGGTGTCGCTCCGGCTCCGGACGCCCGCTCTCCATCGAGAGTCGCGCGGCGAGCAGATCGAGCCCGTCGTCGTCCTGGCCGCAGGCGTCGATCGCCAGGACGGCCTGCTCACGAGCGTCGTCGAGCAGCAGACTCGGGGCGTCGAGCAGGACCTCGCGGTACAGGTCGTGCTCGAGGACGATCGAGCGGTCCGTCGATCGCGTCGCCAGGCTGACCAGTCCGAACTGCTCGAGTTGGGCGAGACGATCGACGCCGACCTGGGTCAACAGCGTCGCGAGCGGCAGCCCACCCGTCACCGCCAGCATCCGCAGCACCTGCATCGCCGCGTCGTCGAGCGGTCGGAGCCGCTCGAGGATCAGATCGTGCACCCGCGGAGGAGCAGCGAGGCGTCGTTCGAGGCGCCAACGACCGGTCTCGTCCTGTCGGATCGCGCCGGAGCTCGTGCCGGCCGCGGCGAGCTCGATCACCACGAACGGGTTCCCGCTGCTCAGGCGGTGTACCTCGTCGTGGATGCGGTCGTCGAGCGGGCCTCGCAGCACCTGTGTGAGCAGCTCGGCGCTCTCAGCGGGCAGGAGCGGACCGAGCAGCACCTCGGGTCCGTCCGCAGCGGCGACGGCGGACCGGACGCGAGGGTCGGTCCCGGGGCCCGTGCGCGACGCGATGACGACGCTGATGGGGAGCTGGTTCATCGCCTGGTGCAGCAGCTCGATCGATCCCGGGTCGAGGCGGTGCGCGTCGTCGACGAGCACGCACGTCGGCCGTTCCTCGCACCGGGCAGCGAGGCGGGCCATCACCCTCGCCATGAGGTCCGTGCTCTCGAGCACGGGGAGGTCATCCGCGAGCAGGTGGGCGAACGGGGCGAACGGCACCGCCACGTCGGGAGCGGAGGCGTAGATCCACTCCAGGTCGAGCCCTTCGGTCGCGAGGCGCAGGGCGAGCTCGCCCAGGAGCCGCGACTTCCCCATTCCGGGCTCGCCCCTGAGGGCGGAGTGGGTGCCCGCGGTCGTGGCCGCCACGAGGCGGTCGAGCTCGCCGGTGCGCCCCACCAGGTCGTGCATGGTGCGATCCCTTTCGCAGGCAAAGGATCGTAGTGATGTCGTCGGCCGGGTGAGGCCCGAAGTCGGACGCGCCTGTTGTCCGGTGCCGCTTCGGCCGCCGGTGCCGCCGCGCGAGGCGCGCGGTCAGCGCGTCGGCGCGTCGTCGTCGAACTCGGCGCGACTGACGTTCGGGAGCTCGGCCACTGCCTGGAGCAGGTGCTCGTCCCACAGCTGCTGCAGGCGTGCCAGCAGCGGCGAGTCCGCCTCGACGCGGAACTCGTCGAGCTCGAAGGAGTCCGATCGGTAGATGCCGATGTCGTAGGGCGGTCCGACCGAGAGGTTGGCCTGCGCCGTGCTCATCATCGAGCCGAGCCCGATCTTGGTCGCGCTCGCCAGGTCGACGTCCACCCGTGCCGCGAGCTCGAGCATGAACTTGCCGTACTTGCTCTCGCCGATCTGCAGGAAGGGGCGCTCCTCTGACGCTCGGATGTAGTTGCCCTCGGGGTGGATCATCAGGATGTCGGCCGGCTCGGCGCCGACCTGCCCGCCGAGGATGAACGTCGCCGTGCCGTCCGCTCCGACCCGGTCGAGTGCGTCGCGGTGCTGCGCCGCGACCTCTCGAGAGAGTCGGCCGACGTAGAGCGCCGCTTCGAACAGGTGGGTGACCGACGCGAGGTTCTCCTGCTCGCTCGCGCCCGCCAGGTCCTGTCGGATGCGATCGAGGACCTGCTGCGTCGTGGCCAGGTTGCCGGCGGACTCGAGCACGAAGATGCGGTCCGGGACCGGCTGGATGACGTGCAGCTTGCGATAGGTCCCGACGTCGTCGATGCCGGCGTTGGTCCGGGTGTCGGCGAGGAACACCAGCCCCTCGTCGAGTCGCATCGCCAGGCAGTAGGTCATCGTGGTCCTTCGTCGGGGTGGTCGGGCACGGGTACCGACGAACGGGTCAGGTCAAACCTCGGCCCCGAAACGCTCGACCACGGTGGGCGGCGCGACGGTGCCCGGTCCGACGTCCGCGGCCGCGCCCGCGGCGCTCCCCACTGCCGGCCGAGCGGGACCGTGCCGGCCCAGTGCGGACCGTCCAGGTCCTGGGGCTCGTCCCCTGGGTCACCTCGACGCACCTTGGCCGAGGCCTCGGTGAGCGGGAGGGCGACCACGAGCGTGCGGCGCAGGTCCGACGCGGTCGGCGCCCGACCGTGGTCCCAGGTGGCCACGACGTGGTCGCTGATCAGGCGGAGTGCCTCGTAGTGCTCGTCGGGGTCGTCCACACGCCGCCCGGTGCCGCGGATCACGACGCTGCGGTAGTTCATCGAGTTGTGGAACGGGGTGCGCGCCAGCACGAGTCCGTCGACCTCGGTGACCGTCGCGCAGAGCTCGACGTCGACCGCGGCTCGCAGCAGCCCGTTCGCCGTCGCGCCGTGCAGGTACAGCAGGTCGTCGGTCCGCCCGAAGGCCATCGGCAGCACGAGCGGGCCGTCGTCGGTCACCACGCCGACGTGCGCGATCAGTGCGTCGTCGAGGATCGCCCGGATGGTGGCAGGGTCGTGGTCACCACGAGCCGCGCCTCGGCGCAGTCGGACTCGTTCGCTCGGTGCGGGAGCTGGATCCTGGTCCATGGACGAGAGTCTGTCCGGCGTCGGGTCCGGTCGGCGACGCAGTTCCGCGAGTGGCGGAGCGATCTCGTCGCCGGGTCGTCGTGAGGGGGCCCGGCGCGACCTCAGGCGGTCGTCACCCCGCCCGGCGCGGCTCGACCGACGTCGTTGCCGCCGCGGCGCTTGGCCGCGTACATGTCCTCGTCGGCTCGTGCCATCAGGTCGCCGACGTCGTCGCCGCTGCGCACCGACGCCACACCGATCGAGACGGTCAGTGGCTCGTCGAGCCCGTCGGGCGCACCGGCTGCGGTGATCGCGTCGATCAGGCGACGGCCCGTGTCGAGCGCCTGCGCGCCGTCCATGCCCGGCAGCAGCACGGCGAACTCCTCGCCCCCGATGCGGGCGAGCAGGTCCTGGCCGCGCAGCGCACCGCGCAACACCTCGACCAGCCAGACCAGGACGGCGTCGCCGGTGGCGTGTCCGAAACGGTCGTTGATCGACTTGAACCGGTCGATGTCGATCACGAGCATCGACAGCTCGCCGTCACCGAGCAGCAGGAGCTGATCGGTCGACACCCGCATGAACTCACGTCGGTTGGCGGCCGAGGTCAGCGGGTCCTGGCGGGCGAGCACCTGGAGCTCGTTGCGCAGCCGAGCGGCGATCTCGAGCTCGTCGTTGAGGAGCTGCGCGGTGGCGGCCTCTCGGTGCGTCGAGGTCCACTGGCGCCGCTGCGCCCGGTTGTTGAACGACAACATGAACCCGCCCCACGCGAGCGCGACCCCGAGGTTGGCGACGAGCGGCACCAGCGGCAACGAGGGATCGCGGAAGCGCCAGATCGACACCGCCACGAGCCCGGCCAGGAAGAGCGAGGCCAGGGTGATCTGCCCGCGGAACCTGCCGGGAACGAGCACGAGCGACGCCAGCATCAGCACCGTGAGGCTGATCGCGTTGGTCGCCGCGTCCTGCGGGCGGAGCACGCACGCCAGCAGTGCGCACGAGAACACCGCGAGCTGTGTGAGGGTGAGGATGATCCGGCCGTCACCGTCGGCGAAGGTCGCCGGCCGTCGGGCGATCTGCCGTCCCGTCGCGTAGATCGCGGTCGCGGTCGCCAAGCGGGCCATGAGCAGCGCGGCCCACGGGATGCCCCAGCCCAGGCTCTGCAGGTCGATCAGCGAGAACATCGGCAGGACCACGGCGATGATGCGGGTGACCGCTTCGAAGGTGAGTCGGTTCGCCTCGAGGAGCTCGCGACGGTACCGACGTTCGGTGTCGGGCACGACGAACTCGCCGGTCAGTCGCTGGATGGCGTACTCGGTGCCCGCTCCCAGATCGGACCTCGATGTCAGGATTCCCACGAGAGATCCATCGGCAGCAGGTGCCCGGAACCGAAGAATATTCCGGCGCGATCCGCCCGATCGGTGCTCGTGGCCCTGGTGCCGTCCGATCAGGGCAGCGGGCGCATCGCGTAGCCGGTGTAGCCGTAGTCGTCACCGTGGTCGCGGCGCAGCAGGATCTCCTCGCGGAGCACCGGCGCGAGCTCGGCGGCGTCGGGGTCGTCGCCCTGGGCCAGTGCGTCGATGCGCTCCGAGAGGGGCGTGTAGTACTCGTCCCACCAGTCCGACTCCGGCAGCTCGATCGCGCCGAGCAGCTCGTAGCCGGCTTCGGCGATCGCCCGCCGGTTGTCCTCGCCGGTGCGCATGCCCGGATAGGCCTGCCAGAACGCCCGGGCTTCCGGCGACGGCTCCTCGGTGCGCCACTCGCACTCGGTGACGACGAGCGCACCGCCCGGTACCAGCAGGCGTCGCCACGCGTCGAGCGCAGCGTCGACACCCATGATGTAGGCCGCGGCCTCGCACCACACCAGCTCGAACGAACCGTTCTCGAACGGCAGCGCCTCCATGGGCGCGGCGAGCGTCCGGATCGAGGACCGCAGACCGCGGCGTTCGGCACGTTCCTCGAGCTGGTCGAGGAACGGCCGGTGGGTGTCGACCGCGGTGACCGCGGCGCCGAGCTCGGAGGCGAGCACCAGGCTCGCCGCGCCGGGACCCGCCGCGACATCGAGCACCCGCACCGGTTCGGGCAGCGGCCGACAGAGCTCGAGCAGGGCCTTGGTGGTGGCGGCGGAGCCGGGACCCTGGCGTGGGAGGCCGCTGTGCAGCTCCCAGAAGATGTCCTCGTGCGACATACGGCGACGGTAAACGATGACGCCGGCCGGCCGCCCCGGGATCAGCCGCGTCGGCGATGTCCGGCGCTGCGATCCGTCGCGGCGGGTCCCTCGACGATCGCGACCAGGACCTCTGTGGACGGCTCGACGACGGCTCGGCGCCCGTCCGCGTCCGCCGGGCCGAGGAAGGCGACGGCGGTCTCGACCGCGAGGACGGCTCGTCGTGTCGCCGAACGCGCTCGCAGCGCCTCGGGCAGGACATCGTCGCCACGTCCGATCACCCCGGCGGCTGCGAGGACCGCGGCCCGTTCGTCGTGATCGGCGGACGACTCGAACCGGAACCTCCAGCGCCCGACACGTTCGGCGATCGCTCCCGACGGGTCGCCGTCGGGCTGCACCCCTGTCGCGGCGAAGATGCGGCAGTCGTAGGTGCGACAGGTCCGTGGCCGGTGGTCGTAGATCGAGCACGCGCCGTCGACCAGCATCGGGCACCGGCCGTGCTCGTCGTAGCCCATCAGCTGGTGACCGCTGGGCAGCCCCGGCGCGGGGAACCGCAGCGCGGCCGGGATGTGGGCCAGGGCGTCGGTGTCGTCGGGTGTGAGGTGGATGAACTGCGACGCCTCGCAACACCCGGTGCAGGTGCCGCACGGGACGTCGGCGTCGACGGTGCCGTCGATGGCCGCCATCGTGTCGTGCCACCAGTCCGAATAGGTGCCGGCGTCGAGTGGGTCGGTGCCTGGGTTCGATCGGTGAGCGCCCACGGCCTCGAGCGTACGGCGCCCGGCCGGGACCGCCGGCGCGGTCCCCGGCCGGTGCGGGTGCCGCCGCTACCGTCGGAACGGCGAGCGTTCGTTCACGATCCGCACGCCGCCGCCGAAGGGGGAACGATGAGTCTGCGAGCGGGAGAACGATCGTGAGGTGGGGGTCCCGGAGCCGGGACCACGACCGGCAGTGGAACCGCGCGGTCGAGTCGACCCCAGTCCCCACTGCCGACGACGAGGTCCGCCCAGCCCGGCCGACGGTGCGCGAGCGGATGCACGGTGCCCCGCCGTGGCTGCTGCCCTACACGTCGATCGTCATCACACGCGTCGCGGTGGCCGTGGGCCTCGGGTACGCGGCCTACTGGAGCTTCGTGCACCTGACGAACCTGGTCGCGATGATCGCCCTGTCGCTCTTCTTCTCGATGGCGCTCGAACCGGGTGTCTCGTGGCTGCACGAGCACCGCGGGATGCGGCGAGGTGCTGCGACCGGCCTCATGTTCGCCGGCATCGTCGCGGTCTTCGGCGTGATGATCGCGTTGCTCATCCCGCTGACCGTCGAGCTCACCCAGGACGTGGGCACGTCGATCCCGCACTGGGTCGACCAGTTCAACGACTGGATCGACGGCGTCGCACAGGACTCCGACCTGATCAGCGACGACGCCAGCAAGCAGCTGTCGTCGCAGATCTCGAACGGGGTGAAGAACTGGTTCGAGACTTCGGCCGGTTCGGCGTTCTCGATCGCCACCACCGGGTTGTCGTTGGTGTTCAACCTGTTGACCGTCGGGTTGTTCACCTTCTACCTGACCGCCAACGCGCCCAAGGTGCGTGCCGCGATCGCCGGTCGTCTGCCCTCGGAGCAGCAGCGCCGGTTCCTCTGGACCTGGGACGTCGCGATCAAGCAGACGGGCGGCTACTTCTACTCCCGCGTGCTGCTCATGATGATCAACGGCGGGTTGTTCTTCATCGTGATGACACTGGTCGGGACCCCGGTGGCCTACGGCATCCCGCTGTCGCTGTTCTGCGGCTTCGTCGCGGAGTTCATCCCCGCGATCGGTACCTACATCGGCGCGGCGATCCCGCTCGTGTTCGTGCTGGCCGAGGTCGGCGTCGCACAGGCGATCATCGTCCTGGTGTGGACGATCATCTACCAGCAGCTCGAGAACGCGTGGCTCAGCCCCCGACTCAGCGCCAGGACGATGAGCCTGAACGCGGGTGTCGCGTTCGGCGCCGCACTCGCCGGCGGAGCGCTCTTCGGAGCGATCGGCGCCTTCGTGGCGCTGCCCGTCGCCGGCATGATCACCGCGCTCATCGGTGCCTACGGTCGCAGCTACGAGGTGATCGAGCAGTCCGATGCCTCGGCTGCCCGAGCGGCGGCCACCGGCGTCGGGCCCGCGGGCGACGCCTCGGCGGGCGACGGCGGTGCGCTCGGTGGGGCGGCGCCGGGAACCGCCTGAGCGACGCGCTCAGGAGCCTTCGGTCATGAGGCCCATCATGTACTCGTTCATCGAGATGGTGACCTCCGGCAGGGGAGCGGTCACCTCGACGGGCACGCCGTGGTCGGAGAGCGTCATCTCGTAGCGGAAGACCTGCGGCCCCGCGGGGACACCGTGCATGGCCAGCTCGTAGGACACACGACGGATCAGGCCGTCGGCCCCGACCCAGACGTTCATCTCGGTCTCGTCGTCGAACATCTCCGCGGCATCCGCCGTCGGGCCCGACAGCCCGCCGCTCGCGATGGCGTCGGCCATCAGGCCCTCGACGTCGATCGTGTAGCGGTAGTGATCCGCAGGGACCCCCTCGATGTCCTCGGTCCCGACGTGCTCCACGTCGTCGCTGATCTCCTCGAGCGCGCGTAGGGCCATCGTGCTCTGCTCACCGAAGGCCGCCGGGTCGAAGCCGGTCAGCTCCTGCATGGTCGGAGCGTCGAGGTGCACCCACTCCTTGCCCTCGGGCAGGCCGGGGAAGGCGTAGTACACCGCACCGTCCACGATCCGCATGGTGACGTCGCCCATCGGCTCGATGTGCAGCGTCGCCTCCTGGTCGCTGCCGTCCGCTGTCGTGATCGACGTCATGTCGACGACCGGCGACCCGTCGGCGGTCATCACCATGGTCATCCGGTAGGTCGGCTGCTCCACGGTCCGCTGGATCGCGCCGCGCAACGCGGCGGCGGGCGCCGCGGTGGCGAGCGTGGTCGTCGTCGCGTCGGCGGCCTGGCCCCTCGGCGCGCTGCGCGCCTGCTCGGCCACCGATGCTCCCTGGTCGCCGCAGGCAGCGACCAGGAGCGTGGCCCCGAGGACCGCCGTGGCGAGCAGGAGAGGGCGTCGGGAACGGAAGGTCATCGGGTCGCCTCCGGGGCGGTCTCGACGAGCCACGGGCCCGCCGGAGTGGTGACAGCAGTATCGACCGTTTCCGCTGCGCCCTGTAGTCGCCCGCCCTGTGGTCGCCCGCAGTGTTGTTGGAACTCTCGGCGCGGCGCGGCGTCGTCGCGCTGCAGCCGAGCGGCGTAGACGGCCGCCTCGGTGCGCCGACTCATGCCCATCTTCGACAGCAGGTTCGACACGTAGTTCTTCACGGTCTTCTCGGCCAGGAACAGCTCCTCGCCGATCCGCCGGTTCGTGTGGCCCTCGGCGAGCAGCTCGAGCACCCGGCGTTCCTGGGGGCTCGAGCGACGCCAGGCGCTCGTCCTCCTGGGCGTCGCGGCGGATCCGCTCGGTGACCCGCTCGACGAGCCCGTCGTCGATCAGGGACCGCCGGACGCGACGGTTCGGATCGACGTCGACGATGGCGGAGCCGCGCACCTGCTTGAGCACGTAGCCCGAGGCCCCGGCCACGACGGCCTGCACGAGGGCCTCGTCGTCGGTGAACGAGGTGAGCATGACGCACGCGATCTCGGGGTGGGCGGAGCGGAGCTCGCGGCAGACCTCGACGCCGCTCGCGTCGGGCAGCTGCACGTCGAGCACGGCGACGTCCGGGCGGTGCAGCGCCACGCGGTCGAGCGCCTGTGCGGCGGTGGCGGCCTCGCCGACGACCTCGATGTCGGGCTCCGCCTCGAGCAGGTCCCGCACGCCTCGACGGACGATCTCGTGATCGTCGAGCAGGAACACCCGGATGGTCGACTCGGTCATGGTCGGGAACTCCCTTCCCTGACAGCTTGGACCATGCTCGACCGGCCGCGACAGGGTCGAAGGTCCTCGGTGTGGGTTCTGCGACCCGAGCGCCGTCGTGAGTTCGTGCTCAACGGACCGGAGCCGACCAGCGCAGCACGGTGCCGACGTCGCCGGGTCGCAGCTCGCAGGCGCCGCCGACCTCGACCGCCCGGTCGAGCATGTTCGGAGCCCGTTGCCGATGGCCCGGGGTCGGTGGGTGGCCGACGCCGTCGTCGATCACCTCGAGCAGGATCCGATCGCTGCCCGCGGTGACTCGCACCTCGACCGACCGCGCCTGCGCGTGCCGCGTGACGTTCGAGAGCGCCTCGCGCAGCACGGCGAGGACGTGGTTCGCGAGCGTGTCGACGACGACGGTGTCGATCGGCCCGTCGAGGCGGGTGGTGGGGTCGAAACCCAGGTTCCGCGACGCCTCGGCCACCAGGTCGAGGATCGCCTGCCGGGTCGACGTGGTGGGTGACCGGCTCGAGTGGAGCTCGAAGATCGCGGTGCGGATCTCCTTGATGGTGGTGTCCAGGTCGTCCACGGCCACCTGCATGCGCTCCGCTGCTCGGGAGTCCTCGGAGATGCCGCGCCACGCTCTCGAGGCTGAGCCCGATCGCGAAGAGCCGCTGGATCACGGTGTCGTGCAGGTCGCGAGCGATGCGGTCGCGGTCCTCCATGACCAGGACGTCCGCGACCCTCGCGTGCAGTCGGGCGTTGTCGATCGCGATGCCGGCAGCGCTCGCGAGGGTGACGACCAGCTCCTCGTCGGCGTCGGTGAAGCCCTCGCCGCCGGCCTTGTCGCACAGGTACAGGTTGCCGAACGCCTCGCCACGGATGAGCACCGGCGGCGCCCAGGAACGACGTCATGTGCGGGTGGTGAGGTGGGAAGCCGCCGCTCTCGGGGTGCCGGGAGAGGTCGGGCAGCCGCAGCGGGCGGGGGTCGGTGATGAGCAGACCGAGGAGGCCGTGACCGCGGGGCAGGTCGCCGATCTCGGCCCTGGTGGTCGGATCGATGCCGACGGCGATGAAGTCGCTGAGCCCGATGCGCTCGGCGTCGAGCACGCCGAGTGCGCCGTAGTCGGCGCCGACGAGGGCGGTCGCGGTCTCGGCGATGCGTCGCAGGACCGTCGGCAGGTCCAGTTCGGAGCCGATGACCATGACGGCGTCGAGCAGGTGGCGCAGCTCTGCGGGTCCGGCGTGACCGTGCGCCGCGCCACCGGGCGGGTCGGTCGAGGCTGTTCGCTCTGAGCGGGTTGCGTCCACGTGGTCCGGCTCCGGGTCGGATCGATGTCGTCGCAGTCGCGACGATCGCTGCCGACGGTACGCGACACCGCCGCCCGGACGGAGCCGGGCGGCGGTGTGAGGTGGTCCGGGACGTTCAGCGAGCGGTCATGCAGCCGCTGCCGTCATGCGGCGCAGGTGGACCACTCCGGCGATGGTCAGCGCTGCCATGAGCACGGCACCGACCAGGGCGACCCATGCCGCGATGCTGGCGATGGTGCCGATCGTGGCCCAGGCGTAGCTCGACAGCAGCAGTCCCCGCAGGGTCTCGCCCTTGAACAGCGTGTCGCGCTGCCCCTTGAGCTGGTCGGCGGTCGCCTGCAGCTCGGCGATCTCGGCCTCGTCCGCGCCGGCGGCCTCGGCCTCGGCCACGGCTTCGGCGGCCCCCCGGTCGTCGATCTCGGAGTAGGTCTGTCCGTCCACGATGCCGGCGAGGTGGCCGTCGATGTAGCTCGCGTACGCCTCGGCCTGCTTGCCGGTGGTGACCTGCTCGCCGGCGTACTCGACGAGGTCGTCACGCCCCTCGGCCTCGAGCGCGGCACGGTCCGGGAAGAAGACGTTCTGCGACGACAGCTCGCGGTGCACGTAGTCGTCGGAGAAGTTCGCGCCCCACATGAGCAGGCCGCCGGCCGCGAGCAGCACGACGGTGGTGATCACGCCGAACCCGATCAGGACCCGGTCGATCGTGCTGCGCCGCAGCGGGATGACGGGGTCCGCACCCGTTTCGGTGGTGTTGTCGGTGGTGGTGTCGGTGTCGACCATCTGCAGCTCCTCGCGTCTCTCGGGTGGTGTCCCCGCAACTCCGACGCTACGGATGGGTGCTCCTTCCCGACAGGGTCCAAGGTCACACGAACACCCGGCCCGCTGCGGGTGTTCGTGGCCGCCTCTCAGGAATCCTTCAACTTCGGTGCCGACACTCCTGATGGACACGACAGACGAAGGAGCAGTCGGTATGAACAGGATCAAGAAGTCGGTCGTCGCCGCAGGGCTGACCGCAGGGTTGCTCGGCGGGGGTGTCGCCGGGGTCATCCTCGGCTCGGGCGGAGTCTCGGGAGCTCAGGAGAGCACCACGACGGTGCCGGCGGAGTCGGACGCACCCGGCAAGGCATCACGGCCGGATCCCTCCACACGGCTGGGCGAGACGTTGTCACCGCTCGTCCAGGACGGGACCATCACCCAAGAGCAGGCGGACAAGGTGATCGAGACGCTGCTCGCGGCCCGGCCCGACGGCAGAGGCCCGGGCCACGGCGGGCACGGCGGACGGCGAGGTGGCGTCGGCGGGTTCGGTGGCGACGCGGCGGCCGGTGCGCTCGGCATCTCGGTCGACGAACTGCGCACCGAGCTGCGCGCCGGCCGGTCGATCGCCCAGGTCGCCGAGTCGAAGGGGATCGCGATCGACACGGTGATCGCAGCGATCGTCGCCGAGCGGACCGAGAAGATCGAGGCCGAGGTGACGGCGGGTGACCTGACGCGTGAGGAGGCCGACGAGAAGCTCGCAGGTCTCGCCGACCGGGTCACCGAGAAGGTGAACTCGACGCCGCCTGCACGCGGGGAGCATCGACGCGGCGGACCCGACGGGACACCGGACGACGCACCCACCCGGACGCGCCCGCCGAGGCGCCTGACGGCGAAGGTTCCGGCGACTGACACCCATCAGCCACACACGCTGATCGGCGGGGGACCGTCCCGCCGAGGGCGACGCGGGCTCGACAGCGGTCGGGCCCGCGTCGTCGCGTCCGGGTGTCGGCGATCAGCCGGGGGCGCCCCAGGGGGTGTTCGCCGACTGGTACGAACCGCGGACGGGGTCGACCGCGACCATCTGGTCGAACCAGCCGACCCCCAGCCGGGTGGGCGAGGAGCGGTGCGGCTCGCGGTGCCGGCGTAGCAGTAGCGGCCGAAGCCGTCGGCCCACTCGTCGCAGCCAGGCAGGTCCACGCGCTGCACGGCGCTCCACGGCCCGACCGGCGTCGCTGCGGTGCGCACGGTCACACGGACGGTGTAGCCCGGCCACGGGCTGTACACCATGACCTGACCGTGGTGCGGATCGCTGGTGAGCGAGAGCGAGCTCACCGGCAGCTGCTTGTCGCCGACGATGCCGGGGATGTCCATGAGCGCGGCGTCGCCGGGAACGCCGACCACGATGACTTCCGCGGTGTGGTCCGCTCCGCCGTTCCAGTAGCGCCAGGCGGTCCGGTCGGCGACCCGAAGCGGGGTCGACCCTGGCGGCCGTGCAGCCCGAGAACTCCGGGTCGTCGGGCCACTGGATCTCGGTCTGCCCGTCGGCGGGTCGGCCGCACTCGTAGGCGTAGAGCAGGCCGTCGACGATCTGCGACGCGGTGCCGTACTCGGCGCCGACGGGGAACATGTTCTGCTCGAGCACCCGTCCCGTGATGGTGGGGCCCACGGGGGCGGTGCCGGCGAAGGCCGCGGTAGAGATCCACTCGACGACCGCCACGCCACCGCTGAGGGGCTCCATCCCGCGGAGGCACACGTTGCCGAAGAACCGCGATCACCCGGTCACGCGACGACGTCCCGTCGGGCACCGACGTCGCCGACAGCGGCCACATGATCTGGTGAAGCCCGACGGGCACGGCGTGGTGACGGGCGCGGCCGGGGTCACGAAGGTGGCAGGCCTGCTGCCGGCGATCACACCGTCGCGTGTCACGGCGGGGTCGGTGCGGGTCGAGACCGCTGCGGTGTTGTTGGCGAAGTAGCGGAACCCGCCGCCGCGCAGCCATTCGGCGGAGTCGCCGAAGAGCCAGAACGTCGTAGTCTCGCAGCTCCGTGCTGACGCCGGCGTCGCGCTCGATCCCGCGCAGCGGGTGGCCGGCGGGCGGGCCGACCCTCGGCGACTGCGGCGACGTCTCCGCCGTCGAACGGGGTCGGCAGATCGGCGACGACGACGTTGCGGCAGCCGAGCGAAACGGCCTGGCGACCGAGACCGATGTTGTCGGCGGCGTCGCCAACAGTCGTGCCGACGTGGCGCGGCGAATCCGCGGTAGACCGTGCGTCCGACTTGCGGAAGATGATCCGCAACCCGTCACGGTCCTGGTTGGCGTTCACCCGGTGGGCGACGCCGTCGACCGTTGCGGTGACGGTCGTCGAACCGGGCACGACATAGGGGTCGTAGGCCCAGCCCTCGATGCGGACCGTCGACGAGCCGGACTGGGCCACGGCATCGAACGAGCCGATCCGCCGAATCGGTCCCGGTGACGACCGTGCGGCATCCGACGCACCGCGTGCTCGGGTGCCGTTGGCCACGTTGACCGCCCAGACGCACACGTCGTTCGGTCCGGGTGCCAGCGGCGGGGTCCGCACGTCGAACCCGTGGTTGGGGCCGTGGGCGGGGTGCGCTCTCGCCACGTCGGGGCGCGGCAGCGACGCCCGGTGTGCGACGGGCTTCGCGAGCACCCAGACCATCACGTCGATCGATGCCCGTGTGTCGGGGTCCAGCGCCCAACCGATGACCCGGATCGAGGCACCGTCGGCCACCACCACGTCGAGCCGTCCGATCGGCGCCTGGCCGGTCGGATCGTGCTCGTCCGGACCGAGGCAACCGGTCAGGACCACCAGGGCGGTGAACACTGCAACGACCGTGGCGACTCGTCCTCGTGGTGTGGCTCTGGGACCTGCGAAGGGCACGTGTCCTCTCATCGGCGGCAGCCGCCGGGGCCTGGGAACGGACCAGGGTAGCTGCGTCGGCAATCGATGTCGTTCCCATCGTCGTGAGATCCTCATGGCCGCCGCTCGCGGTGGGTGCGGACCAGGTCCTCGCCGATCGTGACGAGCAGGTCGACCAGCTCGGTGGGACTCGACGGTCACCCAGCCGCCGAACCCGGCGAGCTCGGTGGCGATCGACCGCACCGAGGCGCCTGGCGCCTCAATCCGCCGCGCCGGTGCTCGGGCCGCAGGGTCGACGAACTCGACACCCTCGGCGAGACGCCCGCCGAACACCACGCGCAGGTACTGCAACGCCTCGGGGACGGCGACCGCTCGAGCAGTGACCGGCGTGCGCATCTGGTCGACCCGGTCGACGAACTCGCTCCACTGCGACGACAGGTCGAACCCGTCGGGACGCACGACCGCCTCGCCCGTGCGCTCGACCGAGGTCACCCGGTCGATCCGGAACGTCCGCAGGCCGGCATCGGTGTCGGCGACCAGGTACCAGGTGCGTCCCTTGGTGGCGAGGCCGAGCGGGTGCACCGACCCGTGTGACCGCACCCCCGCGGCCGGGTAGCCGAGAGCGATGCCTGGCCGTCGATGACCGCCTGCTGGACCGGGTCGAGGTGCGGCGGCCGGCACGCCGGACGGCGGTTCCGGGTCCCAGGTGTCGGGGTCGACCACCAGCGACGAGGCCGCCTCGGCCTCGGTGCGGAACGACTCGGGAAGGGCGCGCACCAGCTTGCGCAGCGCGGCTCGACCTCTGGTGTGGCCGGCCGCCGGGCCGGCCACCAGGAACAGCGCTCGGGCCTCGGTCGACGTGAGCCCGCTGAGGTCGGTGCGTCCGCCGCCGGCCAGCTGCCAGCCGCCGCCGCGTCCCTGCTGGGAGTACACGGGCAGGCCCGCCACCCCCAGCGCGTCGAGGTCCCGACGAGCCGTGCGCTCGGAGATCTCGAGCTCCTCGGCGACCTCGGCCGCGGTGACCTGCCCCCGTCGGTCTGCAGCATCAGCAGGATCGCCACCAGCCGGTCGGCACGCATGTGGACGAGCTTCTCAGACAAACCGGTCAGAAGGTGGCCTGTTTGCCCCGTCAGGATGGCGACATGACTTCGAACACCGACATCCCCACCGCCGACCCCAGCGTCGTCCCTCCGACGGCATCCGAGCTTCGCCCCAGAGGACCCCCGACGGCACTTCGCCGCGACCCGTCGCCATCGCCGGTCAGGTCATGGACGCCATCCGGGCCGACCAGTACGCGGCGCCGACACCGTGCGCCGACCTGCCGGTCGGCCCGCTGCAGGAGCACCTGGTGATGGTGCTGCGTCCGCATCGCCGCAGCGGGCCGCGGCGAGCCGACCTCGACCTGGCCGATGGACGCGGCAGACGTCGCCGAGGGCGAGCGGCCCGCTGCCTGGCGGGCCGCTGCCCACGACGTGCAGTCCGCCTGGGGCGACGGACGCGCTCGACCGCACCGACCGAGCTGCCCTGGGTGTGTTCCCGGCGAGCGAGGTGCTCGGCGTGTACGGAGCGAGGTCGCCGTGCGCACCTGGGACCTGGCCGTCGCCACCGGCATCGAGCCCGAGTGGGACCAGCCGTCGCTCGAGTTCGCACTCGCCGCGATCCACACACAGCTGCCCACGGCGGACCGCACCCCGATGTGGGAGGCGACCAGGGCGCAGCTGCCGCCCGACTACCCGTGGTCGGACCCCTTCGGGCCGGCCGTGCCCGTCGCTCCGGAGGCGTCGACGGTCCACCGCCTGGTCGCGTGGAACGGCCGAGATCCCCACTGGACGCCGGGCTCGCTGCGACACTGACCCGTGTGGACGCTCGCCCGGCACCGCTGCTGATCCTCACCGGCCCATCGGCGCCGGGTACCGGAGCGCTCGCCGTGGGTCGCGAGGTCGGGGTCCGCGGCCGGGGGTGCCTCGGGCGGTGAGCGATCAACCGTTGAACGACGCATGGGGCCAGGGCGGCGGACGGCAAGTGGTACCCGCCCGAACAGCTGTGGGGAACGGTGCCCACGCCATGGGACGCGCCACCCCCATCCGCGCCGCCAGGACCTCCGAGATGGCCGTGGCTCGCGGTCGCACTCGGCGGCCTCGCCTCGTTCGTCGCGCCTTGCCGTCCTCGGCGCCGTCGCCGTGGGACGCGACTCGGTCGACACCTCGGCCGACGCGGCTCCATCGACGGCCGAGCTCGGCCACCGGTCGACCACGACGTCATCGACGCCCACCTCGAGCTCGACGACGACCACGACCACGACCGCTGCCCCGGCGACCACGGTCGCGCCGCCTCCGCCTCCGCCTCCGCTACCACCGGCGCCGCCGCCGACGACGCCACCGCCCCCGCCGCCGACCATCGCACCCCCGCCACCGGCGGTCGTCGCGCCACCTCCGGTCGAGGTCGGTGTCGTCTACGAGAACTGCACCGCCGCCCGAGCGGCCGGTGCGGCGCCCGTGCACCGCGGGCAGCTGGCTATGCACCGCACCTCGACCGCGACGGCGACGGCGTCGGCTGTGGGTAGCCGCGGGACGGGCTGGACGTCGCGTGCAGCAGCCGTGGTGGGTCCAGGCGCTGGTGTGGGTCTTCGCGCTGCGCGGTCGCAGCGATCGTGTGGGCCCTGTCGAGAGGCTCTCGACGGTGCTCCGTGACCGCAGCAGCAGTGCTCGGCCATGGTCTGCGTCGTGGTCCCGTTCGGCATCGCGGCCCGGTCGACGACGCTGCGATCGACGTCGAGACCGGCCGTGACAGCGGCTCGATCGCCACGGCCCCGACGAGCTGTCGCTCCCCGCATCGACCGCGCTGCCCACGGCGGTGGTGCCGAGCACCGCCGTGCCGACGACGGCAGTCTCGACTACGGCGGTCCCGACGACGCGCGGTGCCGGTCGGCGGTGATCCCGAGCGATCGTGGAGACGCTGCTGTCACGGGTGGCGGTCGCCGACGGGGTCGAACCCCCGGCTACGACCGTGACCTCTTCGACCACTGGATCGACGCCGACGGCAACGGGTGCAACACGCGTGCGAAGTGCTGCTCCGACAGCAGCTCCCCGACGGCCGGTGGTTCTCGGTGTACGACCGTACGCACGTGGCGAACTCGAGCGATCTCGACGTCGACCACGTGGTCGCGCTCGCCGAGGCGTGGCGCAGCGGTGCGTGGTCCTGGGACACCGACCGGCGCCGGGACTTCGCGAACGACCTGGACGAACCTCGTTCGCTCGTGGCGGTGTCCGGGTCGTCGAACCGCTCGAAGTCCGACCGGGATCCGGCGTCCTGGCGGCCGATCGACGAGAACGACTGGTGCCAGTACGCGATCCGTGGATGACGGTGAAGACGCGGTGGGCCTTGAGCGTCGACCCCGAGGAGTTCACCGCACTGCAGTTCCTGACCGAGCAGTGCTGAGCCCGAGCGACTCGACCGGGGTCAGCTGAGCACGCCGAGCCCGTCACCGATCAGCTTCGCGCCGAGCACCAACAGGATGACCATCATGATCACCGAGTTGTGGGCGGACATGAACGTCTTGATCGACGCCAGCGGCGCTGCGGCCGTGCTCGGCGCGCATGAGGGAGAAGAGCACCGCGCCGACGACGGTGACCGAGCCGAGCACGACGAACACGGCGATGCCCACCGTGTCGCTGGCGGCATCGAGTCCGGCCTGCGCGATCGCTGCGGCCGCCGCTGCGAGCGCCAGGTTCTTCGGGTTCAGACCCGACAGCGCCACGCCGAGCCCGAGCGCCTTGACCGGTCCCAGTCCGTCGACGTCCGCCATCCACGCCGGCATCTTGGGGTCGTCGCCCGCCTTCGGGCGTGAGCGCCAGCTGCGTCGGGCCATCGCCAGGAAGAGCACGCCGATCGCGAGCTTCCCCCAGCTCACCGAGTCGGCGGTCGCGCTCGTCGGTCCGGCTGGCCCCGCCGGTCACCACGAGCACGATCGTCGCCGCTGCCGACAGTCCGACGACCCAACCGATCGCGAACATCGGGCCGTTGACCCGGGCCCGGGTCGTGCCGAGCATCAGGACCACCGCGACGATCGGGATCGGGCTCAGTGCGACGCCGACCGAGTAGGGCAGGAGCTCACCGATCGCCTGGACCAACATCTGGCACTCCCCGGTCGTTGCTCCTGGCGTGGCCGTGCTGTGGACTGCGGAGCGTCGCCGTCAGCGTTCCACACCGGCGGCGATCGAGGTGATCTCGGGCGACGAGCTCCTGGTCAGGCCGGGCTGCCCTGGAACAGGATGCTGCCGGTGGGTGACGGCGAGCCGCCGGTCGGCTCGACGGTGATCGCCCAGGCGTCCGGCGGCGCCGACGTCATCGTGAGCTGCTCGGTCAGCTCGCCGCCGTCGGGGGTGAACACCACAGAGGGCGTCGGCTGGTCGCCGGAGATCGTCCACAGCTGGTAGGCGAGGTCGGGACCCGGCTCGTCCAGACCCTCCGCGACGAGCACGGCGCGCTGCTCGGCCTCGGAGTACGTCACCGTCACGGTGCCGGGGCCGTCACCCTGCATCTCGATGGTCACCGCGTCGGGGGCCTCGCGCACCTCGTCGACGGCCAGCTCCGTCGGATCCGGCGCCGGATCGTCGTCCCCGCCGAGCGCGATGAGCGCGCCGACGCCGAGCACGACCACCACGACTGCCGCGGCGGCCAGCGTGATCCACGCCGGTGGTCCCGTTCGTCGGTCCGACGCAGCGACTTTCGGCGGCGGCGTCGGCGTCGTGTCGACCGAGCCCTTGGAGACGCCGTCCGGCGTCTGCTCGACCGGGACCTGAGGTGTCGCGGCGATCCGGGCCAGGACGTCGGACTTCAGGCCCGCGGGTGGGGCGATCGCCGGCTCGGCCGCCGCGAGCATGTCGGCGGCGTCGCGCAGGTCCACGACGTCGACGGCGCACTCGGCGCACTCGGCCAGGTGCGCCTCGAAGCGTCGGCGCTCGTCGTCGTCGAGCGCGTCGAGCACGTAGGCCGCGGCGAGGGAGTGGAGATCCTCGGTCATCAGGTCACCTCCAACTGGCTTCGCATGCGGATGAGGCCGGTCCGGATCCGCGTCTTGATGGTCCCCTCGGGAACATCGAGTGTCGCCGCGACCTCTCGATAGGTGTAGCCGGAGTAGTAGGCGAGCTCGATCGACTCGCGCTGCGCCGGGGTCAGCGCCTCCATCGCGCGAGCGACGCGGTCGCGCTCGAGGCGACCCTCGACCTGTTCGGCGACGTCGTCGTGGCGGGCCGCTGCGACCGTCGTGTCGTGCTCGCGCTGGTCCCGGTCGCGAGAGGACTGCGAGGACCGGACCCGGTCGACGGCCCGTCGGTGGGCGATCATCGACGCCCACCCAGCGACGGTGCCACGGCCGGTCTCGAACCGCGGCGCCTGCCGCCACAGCTCGACCATGACCTCCTGGGTGACCTCCTCGGCCATCGCCGGGTCGCGGAGGACCCTCAGCACCACCGTGTGCACCCTGGGCGCGATCGTGTCGTAGAGCGTGGCGAAGGCGTCCTGGTCGCCCTGTGCGACGAGCGTCATCAGCGCCGCTGCGGTGTCGGCCGGTGCGGGATCGTCCCCGCCCACCACGCCACGCAACGGTCGGTCAGGACTCACCTCGCCGATGATGGCACGCTCGGGGGACAGGATCGGGGTCACGTCGATGGTTCGTCGTGACCCGGCCCTGCGGATGGCCATACGTGGGCCGTCCGGTTCCGAACCTCCGACATGACCGCACCACCGCTCGCCGATCCCGATCGCCGCCCCGCGCGCCGCGCCGCCGCCACGAGCACCCTGCAGGGGATCGTCGCCGGCATCTCGGCCGCGGCCGCCGCCATGGGCGCGGCGGAGCTCGTCGCCGGGCTCTCGCCCAGCTGGCGCTCGCCCGTGCTCGACGTCGGCGACCGGGTCGTCGACCTGGTGCCCTCACCGGTCAAGGAGCTGGCGATCGACTGGTTCGGCACCGCCGACAAGACGGCCCTGCTCATCGGCATCGGGGTGGTGCTCACGATCTACGCCGCGGTCGTCGGCATCGTGGCGCTGCGGGGCCGCCGCCGGCTCGGCATGGCAGGGATCGCCGTCTTCGGCCTGGTCGGCGCCCTCGCCTCGCTCGGGTCGCGCGACGACCGTCCCGTGACCGCCGTGCTGCCCAGCCTGCTCGGCGCCGTCACCGGCGCCGCCGCGCTGTGGTGGCTCTGCACGCTCGCGGAACGTGACGCCGGGTCGGGGGCGACGTCGGTGTCGGAGGACTCGGCACACCGCGCCGGGACAGGTCCGTTCGTCAGCGCGACGGGCGCCCGCGCGGACCGCCGTGGCGAACCGGACGTGCCCGGCGACGGCGACCCGGTCGTGGCCGCATCGACACGGCGGGCCTTCCTCGGTGGGGCGTCGCTGCTGGTCGCCGTCGGCGTCGTCGCAGGGGCGAGCGGTCGGTGGCTCGGCGCCAGGTTCTCGGCCGCCGCCGCCCGGGCGAAGGTCGTGCTGCCGCGTCCGCTGCGGCCCCTCGCCCCGATCCCGGCGACGACCGCCGTCGATGTCGAGGGCGTCTCACCGTTCATCACGCCGAACGAGGACTTCTACCGCATCGACACGGCGCTGAGCGTGCCCCAGGTCGACCCGGAGAACTGGTCACTCCGGATCGACGGGATGGTCGACGAGCCGATCGAGCTGACCTATGCGCAGCTGCTGGCGCGCGACATGGTCGAGGCGGACATCACGCTCACGTGCGTGTCGAACGAGGTCGGCGGCGAGCTCGTCGGCAACGCCCGATGGACCGGGGTCCGCCTGGACGCGCTGCTCGACGAGGTGGGCGTGTCCGAGCGAGCCGACCAGATCGTCGGTCGCTCGGTCGACGGCTACACGTGCGGGTTCCCCGTCGACGCCCTCGACGGTCGCAACGCGCTGGTGGCGGTCGCCATGAACGGCGAGCCGCTACCGGTCCGCCACGGGTTCCCCGCCCGGCTGGTCGTGCCCGGCCTGTACGGCTACGTCTCCGCGACGAAGTGGCTGCGCCAGATCGAGCTCACCCGCTTCGACGCGTTCGACCAGTACTGGGTGCCTCGGGGCTGGGCGGTCGAAGCGCCCATCAAGACCTCGAGCAGGATCGACACGCCCGAGGGACTCGCGCGGATCCCCGCCGGTCCGACCGCCATCGCCGGTGTGGCCTGGGCGCAGACGCGCGGCATCGACAAGGTCGAGGTGAAGGTGGACGACGGTCGCTGGACCGAAGCGCGCCTTGCCGACCAGCTCGGCAACGACGTGTGGCGGCAGTGGATGCTGCCGTGGGAGGCCACGCCCGGGCGGCACACGGTGACGGTTCGAGCGACCGACGGAACGGGGGCCATCCAGAGCGCCGAGCGCTCCGAACCCATCCCGAGCGGCTCGACGGGCTTCCACCAGATCGTGGTGCTGGTGGACGACTGACCCGCTCGGTGTCACCACGGTCCACCCATCATCGATCCCCCAGGAGCTCCACATGTCCGAGCGAACCACACACCCCTCGCGTCGACCGCACACCCGTCGCCGTGCCGCCACGATCGTCGTCGGAGTGCTCGCCGTCACCAGCCTCGCCATGTCGGCGTGCAGCAGCGACGACGACAGCAGTTCGGGGTCCGACGACCCGACCACCACCGAGTCGACCATGGGTGACTCCGGCATGGACGAGACGACCACGACCATGGCCGACGCCGACTCGATGTCGATGGAGCCCTCCGGGCCGGCCTGCGCCACGGTGCCCGCCGATGGTGCCGGCAGCTTCGACGGCATGGCGCAGGACCCCGCCGCGACGGCGGCCTCGAACAACCCCGAGCTGTCCACCCTGGTCGCCGCGGTGACCGCGGCCGGTCTGGTCGACACGCTCAACGGCGACGGCCCGTTCACGATCTTCGCCCCGGCGAACGCAGCCTTCTCGAAGATCCCCGAGGCCGACCTGAACGCGGTGCTCGCCGACACCGCGCAGCTGACCGAGATCCTCACCTACCACGTCGTCGCCGGCGAGAAGATGAGCTCGAAGGACCTGATCGACGCCGGCACGGTCGAGACCGTGCAGGGCGGCGAGCTGACGATCACCGACGAGGGCGGCACGCTCACCGTCAACGGATCGGCGGCCGGTGTCTGCGTCGACGTGCCGACCGCGAACGCAACGGTGCACATCATCGACTCGGTGCTGATGCCCACCTCGTGACCGACCACGGTGCAGCGCGTCGACGGGCGGGGCAGTGCCCCGCCCGTCGGCGCGTCCGCGGCCGGATCGGACGGCCGCGGTTCAGTTCGTCGCCACCGGTGAGGGGAAGGTCCAGGTCCCGTCGAGCACCTCGGGTCGAGGACGGTAGAGCCGCACGATGTAGTTCCAGCCCTCGGTGATCGGCAGGAAGTTCGGCGCATCACCCGGCTCGGTGCCGAAGCGGATGGTGACGGCGCCGTCGGCGTCCTTGGCTGCGGTGATGTCGTTGAGGCTGTACGCGTCGTACTCGTTCTGCTCGAAGAACCCATCGGCGTTGTACATCGAGATCGACCAGAACGCATCGACGGGCACGTCCTCGACGCGCAACGTGTAGTCACCGACCGGCAGCTCCGGTGAGACGTTGACGTAGAACGCCTCGGTCTCGGGCAGGCCGCCCCAGCCGGCAGCGGTGCCGAGCAGGTGGCGGACCGGGTCGACGTCCTCGCGGCGACCGAAGGTGCGATCGAATCCCTCGATGCCGCCCGCGAGTCGCAGCAGCGGACCACGTGTCGCGTCGAGGCTGGCGGTGTCGAGGTCGGGCGTGGGGAACGGGGCCGCCTCGCCGGCCTCGAGCAGCAGCGCATCCTGCAGTGCGTTGACCGCCGCGATGTCTGCTTCATCGGAGGAGTCGACGAGGGTGCGCGCCGCGACCACGACGTAGCGGGTGCCCTCCACCGAGGGGTCCAGCTCGTGGCGACCGGGTTCGTGGATCACGGTGTTGATGTAGTGGTCCTGGTTGACGATCATCACCGACAGGTAGCGCTCGCCCGCATCCGGGATCGTCACCGCAGCGGGCTCGGCCAGATCGACCACTGCGAAGCTGTAGAGGGTGTCGCGGTTCATGCGGATCACCGTCTGGCCGTCGAGCGGCGTGGGTCGACGGACGTGGGTCCAGCGGTTCACACCGCCGGCGGCACGTGCGAGATCGTGGAACATGCGGTCGCTCTCCGCTCGGGCGAAGTTGTCGACGTTGACGTGCACGGACATGGAAGACCTCCGGTTCGGAACGACGGCGATGTTGTCACCCCACGGGTGGCATCCGTGACCGGAGGGCGAACTCGACGCGAAGAATAAAGTTCCTAAACCTGCGGCCGATGTTCGGGACATGACCTTCCCGACTCCCCGTCGATCCCCCCGCATCGGGCGCCGCCGATCGGGTGCCCGTCTGCTCGCCCTGGCCGCCGCAACCGTGTCGATCGGCGTCGGCGGAGCGCTCGCCGCCCCGTTCGGGGCGGGGCTGCAACGCGCGTCCGCCGCCCCGGAGGCGACCTTCGAGGTGACGACGAACGGGGACGACGGTGCACCCGGCACGCTCCGCTGGGCGATGGACCAGGCCAACGGCTCGCCGGGCGAGGATCTGGTCGAGATCGGCGCGGTGGGCACCATCACGCTCACGTCACCGCTGCCCGCCACGACGGAATCGGTGACGATCCAGGGACCCGGCATGGACGACGCGACCATCGACGGCGACGGCCACCGGATCTTCCAGCTGTCCGCACCGCAGAGGTCGACCCGCTTCCTCGACGTCGCGGACCTGACCATCTCGGGCGCGCCCGCGCTCCAGGGAGGGTTGCTGCTGAAGCAGCACGGCAACTCGACCTTCGACCGGGTCAGGATCACCGACAACTCGGGCGAGCCGTCGATCCACAACCTGGCCGGCGGCATCCTGACCATCCGCGAGTCGCTCGTCACCGGCAACACCGGCAACGTCGTGCACTCCGACCACGGCAACACGCCGCTCACCACCGTGGCGGACAGCGGCTACACCACCCGCACCTACATCTCGGACACCACGTTCACGGACAACGAGAGCGCGAGCTGCGTGGTCCGGACCGAGCGGTTCCTCGAGATGGTCGACACGACCTTCACCGACAACGACGCCGACGCGCTCTGCGTCCGCGGCCTGAACAGGAGCTACGTCAGCTCCACCACGATCACCGGCAACACCGGCGACGGCATCCAGTTGTTCAGCTGGGGTGACGAGGACAACTTCCAGAACGCGATCCAGATCGACGACGTCCTGGTGTACGACAACGGGGGCGCCGGAGTGACCGGCGACTTCTACGGCCTGGGTCTGCCCCGCCCGGCCGACGAGCTGCTGGTCTCGCACTCCGTCGTGTTCGGCAACCTCGGCGGCGACGTCACCGGCGCGATCTACGAGTCGAACCCGACGAACCTGGCCGACAACGTCATCGGCATCCCCCGCGCACCCCGGACCGTCACCGGCGTGGCCGGCAACGGCGGTGTCACCGTGTCGTGGCAGGAGCCGAGCTTCGACAGCGGCTCCCCGGTGACCAGCTACACCGCGACGGCGTCGCCGGGCGGTGCCACCTGCACATCGGCGACCACGTCGTGCCCCGTCGTCGGACTGGCGAACGGCACTGCGTACACCTTCGAGGTCGTCGCCACGAACGCCCGGGGCGACAGCTGGAGCTCGATCGCGAGCGACCCGGTGACACCCGATCCCTCGAGCCCGCCGCCCACGACAGCGCCGCCGACGACAGCGCCGCCGACGACAGCGCCGCCCACCACAGCGCCGCCGAACGCGGTCCCGCCCACGACAGGACCGGGACTCGCCGCTCCCACGACCCCGGCGCCCACGACCCCAGCGCCGGGCGATCCGTCGCCCCAGGTCCTGACCGCCCTGCCGATGGGGCTCGACGTGCCGCCGCTCGTCCGACCCGGCCAGACCATCACGGTGACCGGTTCCGGATTCGTCCCCGGTGAGACGGTGCGGGTCATCATGATGTCCGAGCCCGTCGTGCTGGCCGAGGTCGCCGCGGACGGCGACGGCGTCGCAGTCGCGATGGTCACCATCCCCCTCGCAGCAACCGTCGGCGAGCACCATCTGTACATGTACGGAATGACCAGTCGCACCGGCATCGGAGGCCTGACGCAGGTGGCCGCCGACGGCACGGCCCCGGCGGAGTCCCGGCCGGCCGCCCTCGCGTTCACGGGCGCCGGCTCGACCCCGCTGCTGGCCCTCGCGCTCGCGCTCGTCGCGCTGGGTGTGGCGTTGCAGGTCCGCGGCGTTCGTCGACCGACGCGATGACCTCGACGACGCCCGAGGTCGATCCGGTCGCACAGCGGATCCTCGACGCCGCGATCGCGACGATCGACGAACAGGGCGAGGTCGGCGTGCGGGTCCAGGAGGTGGTCCGCGAGGCAGGGGTGCAGATCCCGGTGCTCTACCGGCACTTCGGCAACCGCGAGGGCCTGGTCCAAGCGGCGCAGCTCGAACGGCTGCGGCGGGATCTCGACGCGGAGATGGCGGCGATCCACGCGATGCTCGACGTCGCCGACACCGCCGAGGAGTTCCGCGACCTGATGGACGCCGTCCTGACACGTGTCATGTCGGTCGAACGTCGCCTGCCCCGAGCCCGTCGGGTCAACGTGTTGGGCAGCACCTACGGGCGACCCGAGCTCGCCACCGCGGTCGCCGCGACGCAACGCATCTCGATCGACCAGATCGCCGAGCTCCTGGAGGTGCCCGCCGGGCGCGGCTGGTTGCGCGACGGGTTCGATCCACACATGTTCGCCGTCTGGCTGGCGGGAGCTGCGATCGGTCGAGTCGTCGCAGAGCTCGATCCGGAGTCGGTCGACTTCGAGGAGTACGACCGGATATGGCTCGACGCCGTCCGCCACATGCTCTTCGGCTGACGCCGCCCGATCCGGGCGGTCCCTGCGTCAGCCCTCGAGGCTCGGTGTGGGCGGGCCGTCGATGTCGGCGCAGGTGTCGGCGGGTGCCTCGACGCTGAGCAGCGCCGCGCTGATCTCGACGCGGCGCAGCAGGAATGCTCGCTCGTCGAGCCGCTTGCGGCGCATCCAGCCCGTCACCTCGTGGTTGCACTTGCTGGCGTTGCACGACCTGCAGGCCGGCACGACGTTGTCGATCGTGTAGCGGCCGCCGCGTGAGATCGGCAGCACGCAGTCGCGTTGCAGCGACCCGTCGGACGCCCCGCAGTACGCGCATCCCTGCCACAGCTCCTGCAGCGACACCCACTGCCGCGTCGTCGAGGTCGTGCTCGACGCGGTCCATGCGGCGCTTGCGCTTCCGTGCGGCGCGGGCGCTCCGGCTCCTGTTCACGGCCATCGAGCGGAGCGTAGGTGCTGGAGTTCACGCTCCAGCGCACCGGCACATCCGCGTGCGGAGAGCCGGAGGTGGCAGGATCTCGAACGTGGACGGGGCGGCGATCCAGGACGAGTGGCCTCTCGTCGGGCGCGACGAGGAGCTGTCGCACGCGCTGCGACATCTCGAGGATCCCTCGTCGTCCGGCGTCGTCATCCTGGGTCCGAGCGGACTCGGACGCTCCCGGTTGGGGGACGAGCTCGTCACACGGTCGACCCTGGCGGTGATCGACGTCCCCGCCACACGATCCGCCGCGTCGATCCCCTTCGGTGCGTTCGCTGCCTTCCTTCCGGCCGACGGCCTGGGTGACGGCGACGCGTACGTCCGACTCCGGCGCGGAGCCGACGCGATCGTCGCCGGGGTGCCCGACGGCGAACGTGCGATCGTGCACGTCGACGACGCACACCTGCTCGACGACGCCTCGGCGGCGCTCCTGCTCCAGCTCAGCCTGACACGCCGGGTCGCGCTGCTGCTCACGCTGCGCACGGGCGCGCCGCAACCCGACGCGCTCGTCGAGCTCTGGAAGGACTCCTTGGCCCGGATCGAGCTCGAGCCGCTCGACCGCGCCGCACACGACGCGATGCTCGAGGCGATGCTCGGCGGCCCCGTCGAGGGTGGCACCGCGCACTCGATGTACGTGGCGACCGGGGGCAACCCGCAGATGCTGCGAGAGCTCGTGCTCGGCCTGCGGAGCGGCGGCACGCTCGTCGAGGTGTCGGGTCTGTGGATCCACCTGGGACCCCTGGGCGTGCCCCAGCGGCTCTCCGAGCTCGTCGAGCTGCGCCTCCGCGAGCTCACTCCCGCCGGACGTGAGCTGGTCGACCTCATCGCGCTCGGCGAACCGGTGGCACCGGGCCTGATCTCGTCGCTCGATCTCGACGAGGCACTCGCAGAGCTGCAGCGCGCGCGACTCGTCCGGGTGCGCGACGCCGGCAGTCGCACCGAGATCCGTCTGGCGCACCCGGTGCACCGCCACGTGGCGAGCGGGTCGCTCACGACCCGTCGACGCCACGAGCTGCTGCGCCACCTCGCCGGATGGATCCGGAGCAACGGCGCACGTCGTCGCGAGGACCTGCGACGCCACGCCCTGTGGGCGGCCGACGTCGGCGACCCCGCCGACGCCGCGGCGCTGTTGGCGGCCGCCGAGGACGCTGGCCTCGGCAACGACCTCGAGCTGACCGAGCGACTGGCGCGCCTTGCCGTGCAGGCGGGCGCCGGTGTCCGGGCGCGGCACCTGCACGGCCGTGTGCTCGACGGGCTCGGTCGCCACGACGAGGCGGAGCAGGTGTTCGCCTCGACCGAGTCGCTCGGGATGACCGACGCCGAGCGCACGCTGATCGCGACCGCACGGGCCGACAACCTGTTCCGCGGGTTGGGCCGTGGCGACGCCGCGGTCGAGGTCGCACGGTCGACCACCGCGACCCCCGACGTGTCGCACGGGGACGCTGCGGGCGAGGCCGAGGTGGCGCCGTTGCTCGCGGCGCAGTTGGCGAACTTCGCGCTGTTCGAGGTGCGCTTCGACGAGGCGCTCGACATGGCCGAACCGTTGCTCGACCACGACGACCCCGTGGTCGCGTCGATCGCGGCGCTGTCGGTCGCGATGGTGCGCCAACAGCGCGGGCGGTTCGCCTCGGCGCTCGAGGTCGCCGAACGTGGGCTCGCCGCGCAGCGCCGAGCGCGTCGGCTCCCCGCAGGTTCCCGAGGAGGCCACCTGCGCGACGTCGGTGGCGCTCGCGCTGGTCGGCCTCGGACACCTCGAACGGGCCTTCGACGTGGTCCAGCCCGTCTACGACGCCGCGGTGGCGCAGGGTGCGCGCCACGGTCAGGCGTGGGCGGGACGCACGCTCGCGACGCTGCACCTGTCCGCCGGTCGCTGGCGCGACGCGGAGCGCTTCTCGCGTGAGGCCGGCGTCGTCTACGACGAGCTGTCGCACCCGCTCGCCATGCCGAGCATCGCCGGGTGCGCACTCGCGCTCGCGACCGGCGGCCAGGTGCGCGCCGCCCAGTCGGCGCTCGCCGATGCCGACGCCCGTCCGCCGTCCCCGATCCGGATGCTCGACCTGGACGTCGAGCGCGCCCGGGCCTGGGTCCACGTGGCGCGCGACGACCTTCCCACTGCGGTGTCGCTGCTCACCGCTGCGGCCGAGGTCGCCCGAGCGGACCGACGCTTCGGCATCGAGGCCACGCTGCGACACGACCTCATGCGGGTCGGCGCGCTCGACCGGGGCGGCGAACGCAGCATCGAGCTCGGCAGCCTGGTCGACGGCCCGCTGACCGACGCTCGCGTCCAGCTCGCCGAAGGCCTGCTCGCCGCCGACGGCGCACTGCTCGACATCGCCGCCTCCGGGTTCGCCGGCTCGGGCTGGTTGCTCTTCGCCGCCGAGGCGTCCAACGAGGCGTCGATCGCCCACCGCGCTGCAGGATCGACCACGTCGGCGACGGCGGCGCGTCGGCGCTGCGAGTCCTGGGTCGCCGAGTGCGGCGACCCGAGGACTCCGATGCTCGCCCACGGCACCAACGCGGCGCTGCTCACCCGGCGCGAGCGTGAGATCGCGGCGCTCGCCGCATCCGGACGGACCACACGCGAGATCGCCGACCTGCTGGTCGTGTCGCCGAGGACCGTCGACAACCACCTGCAGCGGGTCTACGGGAAGCTCGGCATCTCGCGACGCACCGATCTCGCCGACGCCATGCGAGGCGCCGGCTACTGACCACCGCGGCCACTGACCACCGCATCTACTGACCAGCCGCGGACTCGAAATGACACCTGTTCTCGATGCGATCGCATCGAGAACAGCTGTCATTTCAGGGACGGGATGGGGGCGGTGCGCGGCGTCTGGCCGACATGGTCGCGGTGCCCGGGTGACAGCCTGGGGAGATGGCCGACACCGCAGCGCTCGCCCGACAGCTCGTCCAGCTCCACCACCGAGGCACCACGTTGGTGCTGCCGACCGTCTGGGACGCCTGGTCCGCCCGAGCGGTCGTCGACGCCGGGTTCGAGGCGTTGACGATCGGCAGCCATCCGTTGGCGGACTCGCGCGGCCAGGCCGACAACGAGGGCATGACCCTCGACGACGCGCTCGACGGCATCCGCCACATCACCGCAGCGGTCGACGTTCCGGTCAGCGCGGACGTCGAGTCGGGCTACGACACCCCCGCCGCTGAGCTCGTCGATCGGGTGCTCGAGGCCGGCGCGGTCGGCATCAACGTCGAGGACACCGTGCACAGCCAGGGCCGCATGCGCTCGCTGCAGGAGCACGCCGAGTACGTCGGTGCGATCCGCGTCGCGGCCGACGAGGCCGGCGTCGAATTGGTGATCAACGCCCGCACCGACGTGTTCATCAAGCCGCAGGGCACCTTCGACGATCCGCTCGCCGAGGCGATGGAACGCATGCGTGCCTGCGAAGCGGCCGGCGCACGCTGCCTCTATCCGGTGCTCGCCGATGCCGAGGCGGTGCGGGCGATGCTCGCCGAGCTGAACACCCCGATCAACGTCGTCGCCGACCCCGTCAACGGGTCGTCGGCCGGATCGCTCGACGAGGTGCGCGAGATGGGCGTGCACCGCATCTCGTTCGGCCCGACCCTGCAACGCCAGCTCGTCGGGCCGCTCACGGAGCTCATCGCTCCCTGGAAGTAGCGGAACCGAGCCGCTGCGGCTCCGTTCCCGGGAGCGACGCGACATTTCTCGGAACCTCTTCGGGGGTGCGGGCATAGGGAGACGTCAACCCGACCGACGACTCCCAGGAGAGGCCATGCCCGACACTGACGACGCCGACCTCTGGCGCCGACTCCGACACGGCGACACCGCTGCGTTCGGTGAGCTGTTCGACCGTCACGGCGCACGCATCCATCGCTACGCCGTGCGCCGCACCGGTGACGTGCACACCGCGGACGACGTGACCGCCGTGGTGTTCCTCGAGGTCTGGCGCCGACGCGCCGAGGTCGAGCTGCACCAGCCCTCGGCGCTGCCGTGGCTCTACGGGGTGGCGGCGAACGCCATCAACCACTGGAGCAGGTCCCGACGCCGACACGACCTGGCGCTCGCCCGGTTGGCCGCGCAGACGGTCGACGGTCTCGGCTCGTCCGACGCCGTCTCGGTGGAACGCCGCGCCGAAGCGCTCGCCGAGTCCACCGAGGTGCTCGAACGGGTCCGAGCCCTGCCCCGGCGGTACCGCGACGTGCTGGTCATGTCGGCGTGGGAGGGGCTCTCCCACGCCGAGATCGCCGAAGCACTCGACATCTCGGGCGGCACCGTGAAGTCCCGGCTCTCCCGAGCCCACGCGCAGCTGTCGCGCACGAACACCTCGATCATCCCGACCCCATCGGCCACACCGGCCTCGTCGACCGCACAGGCAGCGTCTGCCACCCCAGCGACGCCCGCCGCACTCAACCTCTCGGAGCACTGACATGAACGCACACGATTCCTCCACGTCCACCCTCGACCCCGAACGCGCCCAGCAGATGCGCTCGTTCCTGCTCGACGAGGTCCGTCACTCGCCGGCCATCGCCCCCAGCGCCGCTCGTGCCCGCTCCGTCCCCTCGACGGGTCGGCGAGTGCTCGTGGGCATCGGGGCCGCCTCGATGATCGGCGCCGGCCTCTTCGGGGTCAACGCGGTGGTCGGCGGACCCGGGCCTGCTGCGGTCGACCAGGCCGTGGCGATCGAGACCGAGGGCGCCTGGACCACGATCCGGCTCAAGGACCCGGATGCGACCCCCGAGGCGGTGCTCGCCCAGCTCGAGGCGGCGGGCATCGCAGCACGGATCGAGGTGGTCTCGACCGATCCGTCGGGCTCGGTCCCCGAGTACATGACCGGTGGCCTGAGCTTCACCCCCGGGACTGCGACGCCTTCGCCCGAGGGCGCCGCTGGCCAGGTCGTCATGCCCGCCGCCGGTGAAGGTGGTCTGGTCGCACTCACCGTGTCGCTCCCGGACTCATCGACGACCTTCACCAACGGCGACGCCATGATCGGGTTCATCCCGAACGGCGAGATCCTGGACGGCGTGGATCTGCCGAACGGGGAGGCTGGCACGGGGAACGACGACCAGGTGCAGCGAGCTCGCAGAGCGTTGGGCCGAGTCCGGAAGCGTCCGTCTGGACGGCGATGGTGCCATCTCGCTCCGGACCGACACCGAGGCAGAGGTCGTGGTCGTCGCCGCTCGCTGACCCTGCAGGGGATCACCCCATCGAACGACCTCGGCGGACGCGCCGGGGTCGTTCCCTGTCCGGCGCTGGTCCGTCGATCGGGCAGCGCGGTGGCTCAGCGGGCGTCGCCGACGAGCAGGGCGAAGCCCCGCCAGCGCCAGATGCACTCCACGTCGGCCAGTCCGGCGTCGCGCATCCAGGCGAGCTGCTCGTCGACCGGCGCGAGCTGGTCCTCGGGGTCGTCGGTCTCGCGTCCGATGGCCGCCAGGAACTGGCGGTGTCGCTCGGGAGTGGACGAGGCGACGATCTCGAGGTTGGCGAACATTCCGCCCGGCGTGAGGTGCGTCGCGATCTCGGCGAACAGCGCCCGCTTCCGCGAGTGGTCGAGGTGGTGGATCGCGAAGCCCGAGACGACCAGGTCGAGCTCGCCGAACTCCGCGATCGGGTCGGCCATGTCGCGGTCGACCACCTCGACCCGGGGGTCGTCGGCGAAGCGCTCCCTGGCTCGGGTCAGCATGGCGGGTGACCGGTCGGTGCAGATCGCGTGGTCGACACCCGGACGAGCCTCGAGCACGAGCGAGGTCAGCCGGCCGTCGCCGCATCCCAGGTCGAGCACACGCCGGGGTCGATCCGGGAGCAGCGACACGAGTGTGGCTTCGCCGGCCGCCCGCTGCGCCAGACGGTCGATCCGGTCGAGGTACTGCTCGACCTGCTGCTCGTTCTTCCAGCCCCTCGCAGCCGTGTTCGTCGGCTCACCCGTCGCGTCTCTGCCCATCGCCTCACCGACCATCGCCTCACCGTACGGAGCGAGCCGGCTCGGCAGCGACCCGGAATCGCCGTCCTGAGAAACCTGACCGCTCGGTCAAGTTTCTCGTTCGCGGCGCGCTGCGGGTTGCTACCTTCGGCCCATGTCCATCGCCATCACCGACGACCACCGCGCCCTGGCCGAGACGGCCGCCGACTTCCTCACCAAGCGGTCGGCCCGTGAGGACGCCCGAGCGCTCCTGGAATCCCGTGACGAAGGGCTTCCCTCGTGGTGGGGTGAGGTCGCCGGGCTCGGCTGGCTCGGACTGCACCTGCCCGAGGACAAGGGCGGATCGGGCTACTCCCTCGAGGAGCTCGTGGTCGTGCTCGAGCAGTTCGGCCAGGCGGTCGCACCGGGACCGTTCGTCCCGACCGTGATCGCCAGCGCAGTGCTCGCCGCGGTCGGCGGGGAGCAGGCCGACGCGCTGCTGCCGGGACTCGCCGACGGCTCGACCGTCGGTGCCGTCGCACTCGCGGGTGACGTGACGATCTCCGGCGGCACGGCGTCGGGCAACGCCGGCAACGTGCTCGGCGGCGGCCTCGCCCAGGTGCTGCTCGTTGCCGCGGGCGACGACGTCGCCGTGATCGAGGTGGGCGACGGTGTCACCGTCGACGTGCCCCGCAACATGGACCCGACACGACGGAGCGCCCGCATCACGCTCGACGGTGCGTCGGCGACGGTGCTGCCCGGCGCACGTCGCACGCTGGTCGACCTGGCCCGCGTGATCATGGCGGCCGAGGCGATCGGCATGGCCCGCGAGGTCACGACGATGGCGGCCGAGTACGCCAAGGAGCGCATCCAGTTCGGCCGGCCGATCGCCATGTTCCAGGCCGTCAAGCACCACTGCGCCAACATGGTCGTCGCGACCGAGCTCGCCACCAGCGCGGTGTGGGACGCCGCCCGAGCCGCGTCGACCGGCGGTGACCAGCTCACCTACGCCGCCGCCGTCGCCGCGACGCTGGCCGCTCCCGCCGCTGATCTGTGCGCCAACCTCAGCACCCAGGTGCACGGCGGCATCGCCATCACCTGGGAGCACGACGCCCACCTGTTCATGCGGCGCTCGTCGGTCCTGCTCGGCTACCTCGACGCCGATGCCGCCGCGACCGAGCTGACCGACCTGGTGCGCCGGGGCGTGACCCGCGAGAAGGCGATCGAGCTGCCGCCCGAGGCAGAGGCCATCAGGGACGAGGTGCGGGCCTTCGCGCAGCGCATCAAGGACCTGAGCCCCGAGGAGCAGCGCACCGAGCTGATCGACACCGGTTACGTCATGCCGCACTGGCCCAAGCCGTTCGGCCGTGAGGCCGGCGCGGTCGAGCAGCTCGTCATCGAGCAGGAGTTCACCGCCGCCGGGGTGAAGCGCCCGGCCTACGGCATCACCGGCTGGAACATCCTGACGCTGGTCCAGTACGCCACCGAGGACCAGATCGCCCGCTGGGTCCGCCCGGCGCTCGACCAGGAGGTCATCTGGTGCCAGCTGTTCTCCGAGCCCGATGCCGGCTCCGACGCGGCGGGTGTGACCACCAAGGCGACGCGGGTCGAGGGCGGCTGGCTCGTCAACGGTCAGAAGGTGTGGACCAGCGGGGCGCACGTGTCGGGCTACGGCTTCGCGACGGTGCGCACCAACCCCGACGTGCCCAAGCACGACGGCATCACGATGATGGTCATCGACATGCACGCCGAGGGTGTCGAGGTGCGACCGCTGAAGATGACCAGCGGTGACTCGGAGTTCAACGAGGTCTTCTTCAACGATGTCTTCGTGCCCGACGATGACGTGGTCGGTCCCGTCGACGGCGGCTGGACCGTCGCACGTGCGACCCTCGGCAACGAGAGCGTCAGCATCGGCAGCGGCGACGGCGGCATGACGCTGCCCGGCTCGGTGCTGGTCGCAGCGTTCGACGCCCACCCCGAGCGCCTCGTCGGCGGCGAGGCCCGCATCGGTCGCTACATCGCCCACGTGCAGGCAGCGGGGCTGCTGAACCTGCGCAGTGCCAACCGGGCGGTCGCCGGCGGTGGCCCCGGCCCCGAGGGCGCGATGGCGAAGCTGATCCTGTCCGAGAACATGCACGAGGCAGCCGCCCTCTACACCGTGCTCCTCGGTCCCGACGCGGCGTTCATGGACGGTGAAGCGGCCATCAGCAACTCGCTGGTGCTCATGCACCGTGGCATGTCGATCGCCGGTGGCACCTCGGAGATCAAGCGGAACCAGATCGGTGAACGGCTGCTCGGTCTGCCCCGCGACCCGCTGATCAAGTAGCCGGTACGGCTCTCGGACGGCGCCTCGCGATCAGGGATCGCGAGGCGCCGTCCCGCGTCCGGCCAGCGGTCGTCAGGTCAGCACCCGTCGGATCAGCAGCCGTCGGTGGCGGGCTCGCCGTCGAGTCGTGCCTGCAGCCAGGCGCCGACGTCGGTGAGCGACTCCTCGACGACGCTGTTGTGATCCGCGGTCGGAACGTCGATCGACTCGACGCTCTGGCCGATCCCGCAGAGACGCGCTCGCAGCGCGGCGGTCCTGGCGGGCACCACGAGGATGTCGGCGCCGCCCTGCACGAGCAGCAATGGCGCCGCCCCGACGACCTGTCCGGGATCGTTGCGGTCCAACCACGCCTGACCGACCGGGTCGGTGCGCGGCTCCTTGATGAAGTAGTTCTCGAGGCCCGCCACCGGCAGCATGGCGTCGATGACGTCGCTGACGCAGCCGGTCTCGATCGCTGCCGAGGCCTCGAGGGCCTCGGGGCCCAGATAGTCCTCGAGCGCGATGGTGTCGTCCTCGGCGGTCATCCCGACCAACGCCATCGTGGTGATCACCCGGATCTGCAGTTCATCGCCGTAGTTCGTCGAGAGCTCCGCGCCGGGAGCGAGCGCTGCGGCCCCGACCAGGCGCACGTCGGGCAGGCGCTCGGCGGCCATCTCGTTGGTGACCAGCGCAGCGTGACCGCCCTGGGACACACCGACGACGACCCACTCGTCGCCGGCGTGGACCTCGGGCAGCGACCGCGCGGCGGACACGGCGTCGATGACGGCGTGTCCCTCGGCGACCGCGGACAGGTACGGGTGCAGCTCGCCCTCGGGACCCAGGCCCAGGTAGTCGGGAGCGACGAGGACCCCCTCGATCCCGTAGTCGGGCGGCGGCTTCGCCGAGCGACTGGGCGCGCACTGCGCAGCGAGGCCGGTGGTGCCGTGCGCCCACGCGACGATCGGCCAGCCCCCGTCGGGCGCCTCGGCGGTGGGGAAGTGCACGACGCCGGTCGCGGCCCGGTCGTCGCCGGCCTCGTCGGTCGTGACGTACATGATCCGCAACGCTGCTGTGCCGTCGGAGGCGTCGACGGGCATCGTGCGGATCACGGTGCCCGGTCCACCCTCGGGCAGCGGGTCGGGCACCCGGTAGAACTCCTCGACCGAGCCGTCGAACCGCTCCGGCTCGGCGGGGCGCGCCTCGGTGGTGGTCGTCGCCTCGTTCGCGCTGGCGTCACCGCCGCCAGTGTCGTCGTCGCTGGCCGAGCAGCCCACGGCTGCCGCCGCGACGACCAGCGCCGCGAGCGCGACGGCGGCGCGGCGAGCCTTCCGGCGATCGAACCCCTGACAGGTCGCGTGCATGAGCGCCGCCCTCCCCGATGGAGCCGGTCGTCCCCCGTCCGGCGCAGCGGAGGCTACGCATGCACCCTGCCGTGGTCAACGGCCCACCGGACCCGTGGCGCACACGGTCCCGCCCTCGACCGGCGACAACCGGAAGGGCGGGACCGTGACTGGGTCAACCGGGGGGGTGGGTGGGTCGACCAGGGGTGGGTGACGGTCAGCGGTTGCGGACCTCGGTGGTGTGGCGACGGCCGGACCACCAGGGGATGAGCGAGAGCACGAAGATCACCGCGCCCAGCACGACGAACAGCAGTGCCGAACGACGGTCGACGCCGATGGACTCCGACGTCTCACCTTCGAAGATGAGCGCTCCGATGCCGATCAGCAGCGTGAGCAGTCCGATGAACGCCGCGGAGCCTCGGTCCTGGGCGGCGAACGCGGCGACGAGTGTGGCGCCGCCGAGCAGGATGGCAGCGATGGCCATGGCCGGACTCACGGCGAAGTCCGCCACGGCGGCCGACGCGTTGAAGAACCCGGCGTCGAAGTCGACCCGGAACACGGCGACGAGTCCGAGCACGAACAGCGCGGCACCGGCGAGACCGGTCAGCACCTGGAAGATCCGCAGCGCCGGGTTCGCCGTCCGGGTCTCCTGCACGACCCGCGCGTCGGGGTCGACGTAGCCGGTGGTCGGCTGGGCGGGAGGCGGCGCGTACTGCTGCTGTGGCGGCGTCGCCGTGGCTCGGTACTGCTCGCCGCCGGGGGCAACCGGCGGCTGTGTGACTCGACCTCTGGGATCCTTGGACATGGTGCGCTCCTCCTCGTCGAACGACGGTCGAACGAACGCTCGTGGGTACCCTCGCCAGGTCAGCAGCGAAACCCGGAGTCGTCGCGGGTGTGACGTGCGAGGACTCCGGGAAGGTCAGCCCGAGCAGCATCGGAGGTCGTCGTCATGACACAACGAGCAGCACCGGAGGAGTTGCCCGACTCCACCTCGGCGGCCCCATCGGTCGGAGCGGACGCCGTGGGCAGCGCCGTGTTCACGCACGGGGTGGCGAGCTTCGAGCCCGCCGAGGACCGGGTGATCCTCTGGGTGCGCGCCGAGGGCGTGACGCGGGTGACGTGGCACCTGGAGCCGGCCGACGGCACCGAAGACACCGACGGGGCCCGCTCCGGCCCCCTGGCGGTCGACCCCGAGCACGGCTGCGCGCACGTCGACGTCGACGGGCTGTCGCCGGGCACCGAGTACCGCTACTGGTTCGCCGCCGAGGGCGAACGTTCACTGGTCGGGCACACCCGCACCGCACCGTCGAACGACGTGGCCGCGTGGAAGCTCGCCCTGGTGTGCTGCGCGGACTACTCGATCAACCACCTGTCGGTCTACCGCAACGTCGCCGCGTCGGCGGTCGACGTGGTGCTGCACCTCGGGGACTACATCTACGAGAGCTCGGGCAAGGGTGAGCGCGAGCTGGAACCGGATCACGACTGCGTGACCCTCGACGACTACCACCGGCGTTACGCGCAGGTGCGCCGCGACCCGGCCACGCGAGCGATGCACCAGCAGCATCCGATGATCGCGATCTGGGACGACCACGATCTGGCCGACAACGCGTGGCTGGGCGGGGCGAAGGAGCACGACCCCGACGAGCACGGCCCCTGGTCCGAACGGGTGCGCGCGGCCGCCATCGCACGGCAGCGTTGGCTCCCCGCGCGCCTGCCCGACCCCGATGATGTGACCAGGCTGTGGCGGTCGTTCCGGGTCGGTGAGCTCGCCGAGCTGGTGGTGCTCGACGCCCGTCTGGTCGGACGGGACCAGCAGGCCGGCGACGACGGCGCGCTCGCGGTCGACGATCCGAGCCGTTCGCTGCTCGGCGCCGAGCAACGACGGTGGGTCGAGGAACGCATCCGCGACCGCTCGACACGGTGGTGCGTGCTCGCGACGCAGATCGTGCTCAGCCCGATGTGCCTGCCGGTCGCGCCCGGCGCGACGCTGCTCGACCAGGCGCCCTCGGGCTACGGCGTCGTCGACGGGCAGGCGATGTGCACCGACGAGTGGGACGGCTACCCCGAGGAACGTCGCCGGGTCGCCCGATGGCTCGCCGACCGTGGCGGTGATGCACTGATCGTCTCGGGCGACGTGCACTCGGCGTGGGTCTTCGACGGCGAGCTCAGCCCCGGAGTGCGGGCGGTGGCTCCCGAGTTCGTGTGCCCCGGGGTGTCGTCCACGCCGCTCGGTCGTCAGCTGCCGAGGGGCTGGCGGAGCGTCGCGGACCGGATGGCCGAGGACGGCGTCGAGGGCCGCCGCTGGTCGGACCTGGAGATGTGGGGTTTCGTGACGCTCCACGTGAGCCGCACGCAGATCGTCGGTCGCTGGTACTCCGTCGACGCGCGCGACCCCGACGCCGCCGCCGAGCTGCGCGCCACGTGGGCCGTCGACTCCGGCTCGCCGGCGGTCGTGCGCCAGGTCGGCGCCGTGCAACCGGTGTCGTCGAGCGGCGACACCCGCTGGACACGGCGACGGTGGGCCGCGGTGGCGGCCGCCGGCGGCGCACTCGCCGCCGGAGTGGGCGTCGTCGTGCACCGGATGCGTCGCGGCCGACGCTGAACCGTCCGGTCACCGGAGCGGCTTGCCCGGCCTGTGGTGACACCGGCAGGCTTTCGACGGCGTGTCCTGGCCGACGTGGTACCAAGCCGCAGCTGCGGCGGTGGTGAGTTGCCTCGTCGCGTTCGGGCTTCGCCGGTTCCGCCCCGGCAGCCGTGCCGCCACCTCGGCCGCACCCGCGGCGCTGGAGTTCGCCCTGGTCGCGTCGCTCTATTCGATCTGGCGCATCGCCCGGAAGCTGCCGCTCGCGCAGGACGAGGGTGCGATCGAGCGGGCGTACCAGATCGTCGACGTGCAGCGATGGCTGCACCTGCCCAGCGAGCTCTCCCTCCAGGAGTTCGTGCTCCGTGTCGACTGGCTCGCCCGGCTGAGCAACACCTATTACGCGGTGCTGCACGTGCCGGCGCTGGTGATCTTCCTGATCTGGCTCTACGTGCGACATCGTGACGACTACCCGCACTGGCGCAACGGTCTGGTGCTGCTCACCGCCGGGTGCCTGATCATCCGGTTCGTGCGGGTCGCGCCACCCCGGTTCCTGCCCGAGCTCGGCTACATCGACCTGTCGACGCGCTACGGGTTCGACCTCTACGGCCCGGTGGGCACCGGGGTCTCGGACCAGTTCGCCGCGATGCCGTCGATCCACGTCGGGTGGGCCGCAGTGGTGTCGTTCGGCATCATCGCGGTCACGACGGCCTGGTGGCGATGGTTGTTCCTCGGCCACGTGATCATCACGTTCCTGGTGGTGGCGGCGACCGGCAACCACTGGTGGCTCGACGGCATCGTCGCGATCGGTCTGCTCGTCGGTGGGCTGGCGGTCGACTCTGCGGCCCGCCGGCTCCGAGCGAGTCGCCGAGCCGAGCGCGAGGCTGACACGGTCCCCGACGAACACGACGTCGACGTCGTCGCCGTGGCATCACCCGACTGACCGGCTGATCCACTGACCGACTGAGCGACCGGCCTGGGGCAGCCCATTCGGCCGACGGGCCCGCCGCAGCGCCCGTACGATGCGTCGGGGCATCTGCGGGGGAGCAGCACATGGGGACACGGCGGGCAACACGACACATCGCGGCGATCGCGACGCTGACGGCCGTCGCAATGACGGCGGCGTGTGCGCCCGAGGCGCCGCTGGTCGAGCTCGACGAGCCCGTGCCCGGCGCCGTGGTGGCACGAGCACCCGACACGGTCGGTCCACTGCGACTTGTCGGCGACCGGATGCTCGACACGCACGGCCGCACCGTGCTGCTGCGCGGCATGAACTCCGTGGCGAAGTCGGCGCCGTTCGTCTCGACCGACGAACCCGGCAGCCTCGGCGACGCCGAGCTCGAGTACCTGCGCAACAGCGGCTTCAACGTCGTGCGACTCGGTGTGGCGTTCTCGGCCCTCGCGCCCGAACCGGGCGTCGTCGACGAGCAGTACCTCGATCGAGTGCTCGTCACCCTCGAACGCCTCACCGACGCCGGGCTGTGGGTGCAGCTCGACTTCCACCAGGACGTCTTCCATCTCATGCCCGAGTGGGCCTCACCGCCCGACGCCGCCGCCCTGTCGGACGAGGCGCCCGCTCTGCTCTCGTTCATCGGATGGGCCGCCGCGTACCTCAGCGACCGGTCGCTGAATCAGTGGAACTCGTTCGTCGCCGGCGAGCCGATCATCGACGGCCGCAGCGTCGCGTCTGTACTCGGCGATGCTGCAGCCGCGCTGGCCGCCCGGGTCTCGAGCAACGAACGTGTCATCGGCATCGAGCTCCTGAACGAACCGTTCCCGGGAGATCCGATCCTCGACTGCATCGCCCAGGGCTGCCCCGGGCGAGACCGTCAGCTCAGCGACCGCTACGCCGAGATGGCCGCGCCGATCCGCGCGGTGGCGCCCGACTTGCCCCTGTGGATCGAACCGTTCGCTCCGACCGGCTACGTCGCCCAGCCCTCGCTGCCCCGCCCGGCCATCGACGGAGAGGGCGCTCCCGCGCAGATCGGTGTGGCGTGGCACCTCTACTGCAAAGACACCGACGGCGGCCGCCCGGAACCCGTCGACGACGCGACGCGGGTGTTCTGCGAGACACGCCTGCGCAACGGGTTCGACGCCGGCGACACGTTGTCACGCCAGGTCGGCGGTCCGGCGGTGCTCAACGAGTTCGGAGCGTCACGCAACCCGCTGGACGCGGCGATCGTGACCCGCCTCGCGGACGAGCGCCACGTGTCGTGGATGTACTGGCACCTGGCGCCTGCGACGAGTCCGACCGACTCGACGATCGAGGACGTCGTCGAAGCGCAGATCATCCGGCCCTACCCGCAGGCGACCGCGGGTACGCCCGGCACGCTTCGCTACGCGCCGTCGACAGGTGAGTTCTCGTACTCGTTCACGCCGGATGCGTCGATCGACGCGCCGACGTCGATCGCGGTGCCGGCGCGCGCGTACCCGAGGGGCTACGAGGTCGAGGTCGACAACTGCACGGTCACCTCTGACGAGCGCGCCGGCCTGGTCACGGTCGTGCCCGACGACCCGAGCGAGACCGTCACCGTGCGGCTGAGCCGAGTCTGAGCCGTCAGTGGACCGCGAGACGGCGGGCGTCCCAGGCGGCGACGCGCTCGGTGTCCTCGTAGTCCTCCCAGCGCACGAGCTTGCCCCAGCGCAGCTCCATGAACGCGACCACCCGGTTCACGTAGGTCTCGCCGTCGTCGGGCTCGGTCTGACGGTCGACGGCACGTAGTGCGACCCGGGTCCGCCACGGCGGACCGTTGACGAGGATGTCCTCGATGGTGAACTGCAGACCCTCGTCGACGAAGCGTTCGGCGAACGCACGGCACTCCTCGACGCCCCGGTGGGTGACGTGCGCGTCGCCGCCCTTCACCACAGGTCGGAACATCGAGGCCCACGAGTTGTCGCCGGGGAAGCACAGCTCCGCGTCGGGCGCCGCGAGGCGCAACACGAACTCGGGGTCGCCTGCGTTGAGCCGGCCGATGCCGTGACGGACCAACGCTCGCACCGTTGCCTTGTACATGTCTGCCTCCGGATCGGCTGTCGTGGAGCGAGTCCTAGAACGCTCATTCTAGAGAACTCGCTCCAGAATTGGAACGGTCGTTCTAGAATGGGCGGATGGCCGGGACACGGGATCGGATCGTCGCGACGACCAACGAGCTCTTCCGCCGTCGCGGCTACCACGGCACGTCGCTGAAGGACGTGGTGAGCGGCGCGGATGCCACGACCGGCTCGCTGTACCACTTCTTCCCCGACGGGAAGGTCGGGCTCGCCGAGGCGGTCCTGATCGAGTCGGGCGACGCCTACCAGCAGCTCTTCGAGTCGATCTACGACGACGCGGGCGCCCCTGCCGAGGCGATCCGTGCGTTCTTCGACGGTGCGGCCGACGTGCTGGAGCAGACCGACTTCATCGACATCTGCCCGATCGGCACCGTGGCGCTCGAGGTCGCGAGCAGCGACGAACGCCTGCGACTCGCGACGGCCCGGGTCGTCGAGAGCTGGAGCGAGTCGCTGCGCTCACGGCTGGTCGACGCGGGTGTCGACGAGCGTGACGCAGAGGAGCTCTCCACCACCCTGATCGCCACGCTCGAGGGCTCGTTCATGTTGGCCCGGGCGCGCCGTGACGCGGACGTGGTGCGCGTGGCGGGCTCGCGCATCGTGGCGCTCGTCGACGCCGTGACGGCACCGCGCCCGCTCAGCCGGTCGCGCCGAAGCGCTCGACCTTGATGCGCTCCGCAGTGGTGACACCCGACGAGAGCAGCAGTCCGGTCACGGCGTCCGCGAATCCGTTCGACCCGCAGACGTAGACGTCGGTGTCGGCGGTGATTGCCGGGAGGTCGCCGAGTGCGACCCGCCCCGCAGGCCGGGGTGATCCCGGCGCTGCCGATCGTGTCGTGACGAGCGTGGTGCGCGGCCCCAGGAGCTCGTCGGCATAGGGCAGGTCGTCGACGGAGCGGACCGACACGACCAGGTGGAGCAGATCCTCGCGTCCGAGGTCGCGGGCGTGGCGCAGCATCGACACCAACGGCACCACACCGGAGCCGCCGCCGACGAGCAGCGCGGGGCGCTGCCCGGTCCAGACGAAGTAGCCGCCGATCGGTCCGCGCAGCTCGAAGCGGTCGCCGGGGCGGGCCTCGTCGTGCATGAACCCCGAGACCTCGCCGTCGGGCAACGCCTCGATGGCCAGCTCGATCTCACCGGAGTCGTCCGGGGCCGAGGCGACCGAGTACGACCGTGACGCGCTGTACCCGTCGGGAGCGGTCAGCCGAAGGATGTAGTGCTGGCCCGGCAGGTGACGGACCGGGTGGGTGAGTGCGAAGCGGAACGCCGAGATCGTCGCCGTCTCACGGCGGACCGCGACCAGCTCGGCCTCCTGCCAGCGGATGCCGACGGTCCGGACGCCGTCTGTGCGGACGCCGTCAGTCACCCTGGTACCGCTGCTCGCTCCACGGGTCACCCAGGTCGTGGTAGCCGTTGCGCTCCCAGAACCCGGGTTCGTCGTGGTCCATCAGATCCATGCCGGAGACCCACTTGGCGCTCTTCCAGAAGTAGAGGTGCGGCACGATCATGCGCGCCGGGCCGCCGTGCTCGACCGGCAGCGGCGCGTCGTCGTAGTCCCACACCACCCACGCCTGGCCACCGGTGACGTGCTCGAGCGGCAGGTTGGTCGTGTAGCCGGTGTGGCTGTGCACCATCACGTGGGTCGCCGCCGCGGTCGGCCGTGCGATGTCGAGCAGTGCGTCGACCGAGACACCCGAGAAGCTCACGCCGAACTTCGACCACATCGTCACGCAGTGGATGTCACCCCGGTAGCTCGCCGGGGGCAGCGCGTGGATCTCGTCCCAGGTCCACGTCGTCGGCTGCTCCACGAGGCCGCTGATGGTGAAGGTCCACGTCTCGGTCGGGATCCTCGGCGTGGCCTCGGCGTTGAGGACCGGCCACGCCGTGCCGGCGTCGTACTGGCCCGGAGGCAGCCGTCCCTGTGGATCACGTCGGCGTCCGCTGAAACCTCGGGTCACGCTCATCGTGCACCGTCCTCTCGCTGCGATGCCCGTGATCGGCACTGTAGCGACGCGCCCGCCGGGCGCGCGGCGCAACGATCCCGCAGCGGCACCGGGGTGCACCGTCGGTCAGGCGAACAGGGTCTTGCCGAGCCAGCTGCCGGGTTCGTGCACCCCGGGTGGCACGGCGAACAGGCCGGAGCCCGTGTGCAGCAGGTACTCCGAGAGCAGGTCGTCGCGGGCGAGCGTGTTCTGCATCGGCACGTACTGGTTGCGCGGGTCGCGCACGAACGCGATGAAGAACAACCCGGCGTCGAGGCGCCCGAGACCGTCGGTGCCGTCGGTGAAGTTGTAACCGCGGCGCAGCATCCGCACGCCGTCGTTGTGGTCCGGGTGAGCCAGGCGGACGTGGGAGTTCAACGCGACCTTGGGGTCACCGTCGGCGTCGGTCGCGTCGAAGTCGACGGGCGTGAACTCGCCGCCGCCCGACAGCGGGGCCCCCTCGCCCTTGTCGCGGCCGATCAACGTCTCCTGCTCGCGCAGCGAGGTGCGGTCCCAGGTCTCGATGTGCATGCTGATGCGCCGCGCGACCAGGTACGACCCGCCGGTCATCCACGCCGCGGCAGGGTCGTCATCCGTCGCGACCCAGACGTGCTCGTCGATCAGCTCGGGCTGCTCGGCCTTCAGGTTGGCGGTCCCGTCCTTGAAGCCGAACAGGTTGCGCGCCGTGGTCTGCTCCGTCGACGTCGACGAGGTGCGACCGAAGCCGAGCTGCGACCAGCGCACCGACACGCACACCGAAGCCGATGCGTGCCAGGTTGCGCACCGCGTGCACCGCGACCTGCGGGTCGTGCGCGCAGGCCTGCACGCAGATGTCGCCGCCGGTGCGGGCGGGGTCGAGGCGATCCGCGGGGAAGTGCGGCAGGTCGATCAGCGCCGCCGGCCGCCGGTCCGCGATGCCGAAGCGGTCGACGCCGTCGAGGGTGAACAGCGTCGGTCCGAAGCCGATGGTGATCGTGAGCTGCGACGGCGGTAGCCCGAACGCCTCGCCGGTGTCGTCGGGCGGCGCGTCGGGTGCGCCGTCCATCGCGCCGACCGAGCCGGCGGAGCGGCCCTCGGTCATGCGGGCCGCGGCGGCGGTCCAACGCTGCAGCAGCTCGACCAACTGGTCGCGGTCGTCGGTGACCACGTCGAACGCCGCGAAGTGCAGCCGGTCCTGGGCAGGCGTGACGATGCCGGCCTGGTGCTCACCGCGGAACGCCACGGCGTCACCCGCGCGGGCACCGCCGTCCTCGGGCACGTCCTTCTCGGAGCGTCCCGGCTCCGAGCCCGCGAGCGCGGCGGCACCGATCCCGGCGCCGACACCGACCGCTCCCATCACGCCGGCGCCGAGCAGCCGACGTCGCGGCACGCCGGCCCGTGCCGGTCGCGGAGCGGCCGGGTCCCGACCTTCGGATCCCGATGCGCTGTGATCGACCGCGCGGTGATCGGCTGTCTCGGGATCGGGTGCGTCGGGACCCGGCTCGGTCACAGGACGACGACCGACGTCAGCTGGCTCAGCGGTTCACCCAGGGCGTTGACCGAGTCGGCCAGCGTCTTGACCTGATCCGGGGTGAGGTCGGTGTAGTACTGGAAGCCGTCGGCCGTCTTGTACTGATCGAGCTCGGACTGGATCGCGGTGAACTGGGCGTCGAGCGTGTCGGCCAGCTCCGGGTCCTTGATCAGCACGATCGGGCGGAGCGCCTGGTACGCCAGACGGGCGCCGTCGACGTTCGCCTGGAAGTCCCACAGATCGGTGTGGCTCCAGGCCTCTTCCTCGCCGGTGACCTTGCCGGTGGCGACCTCGTCGAGCAGCTCCTTCGCGCCGTTGCCGAGCTGGTCGGCCTTGAATTCGACAGCCGTCACCCGCTCAGCGAGCTCCTGGGTGTCGGCGACGAGCTGGTCGGCCATCTCGGCGCGCTGCTCCGGGGTGTCCGTCGCGGTGAAGCCGGCAGGCGGCCACAGCTGCTTCTCGATCTGGTGCCAGCCGGTCCACTCCTGGCCCTCTTCGAGGTCGGCCTCACGCAGGTCGAGGCGGGGGTCCAGGTCGCCGAAGCTCTCGGCGACCGGCTCGATGCTCTCCCAGTAGGCGCGGGTCGGGGCGTACAGGGCACGGGCCTCGTCGTCGTTGCCGGCGGCGTAGGCGGCGGCGAACTTCTCGGTCTCGGTGACGAGCACCCCGACCTGCTGTTCGACGTAGTCCTTGTACTGCGTCGTCGCGGCGGCCTCGAGCTCCTGCATCTCGGCCGAGGTGGCGTCGTCCTCGCCGGAGTCGGTGACGCTGAAGTCGCCGCGGTTGCCGTCGCCGGTCATGCCGGGCACGCATGCGGTGACGTACGAGCCGGGCTCGGCTCGCAGCACCAGTTCACGGCTGAGGCCGGGGCCGATGTTCTCGACCTCGCCGATGATGGCCAGGCCGTCGTCCGCGAGCAGATAGAACTCGGTGACCTCGCTGCCCTTGTTCGTCACGGAGAACACGACGTTGCCCGACGGCGCCTCGGTGGCCGACAGCTCGCAGTCGGATCCGGTGTCGCTGACCTCGATCGTGGTCGCGCCCTTGCCGCCAACTCCGCCGTCGGAACCCGAGGCGTCCTCGTTCGAGTTGTCGGTGCAGGCGCCGGCGAAGGCGACGACGGCCACGAGTGACGGCACGAGCAGCCGACGTGCCCTGAATTCGTGTGTCATGCGGTCGCGATCGATGTGCGTGCGCTTCATGCAGACGTTCCTTCTGTGATGATCGGGGCGTCGGTGCTGTCGACCGGCGGCCGTGCCGAGCTGCGGTCCTCGGTCGGCGCGGCGGGCGGAGCCGGGCGGCGCACCTTGAGGAGGAAGAGCGTCATGGTGGGCACCAGGTAGAGCAGCCAGCTGACGAGCTGCAGCCAGGTGGTGCGCGGGTTGAAGTTGATCGTGCCCTTGAGCAGCGTCCCGTACCACGATCCCGGCGGGATGGTCTCGGACACGTCGAAGGCGACGTTGTGCAGGCCCGGCAGGATCGCCGCCTCCTGCAGGTCGTGCACGCCGTAGGACACGACGCCGGCGGCGATCACGACCAGGAACGCGCCGGTCCAGGTGAAGAAGCGGCGCAGGTCGAGCCGCAGTGCACCGCGGTAGACCAGCACGCCGAGCACGACCGCGACGACCAGGCCGAGCAGTGCGCCGAGCAGCGGGGCGGTGGTGTCGCCGGTGGCCCTCGTCGCGGCCCAGAGGAATAGCGCGGTCTCGAGGCCCTCGCGACCCACCGCGAGCAGCGCCAGGATCGTCAGGCCGAACCCGCCGGCCGCGGCGACGTCGACCTTGGACTCGAGCTCACCCTTGATGTTGCGGGCCTGGCCGGCCATCCAGAACACCATCCAGGTCACGAACGCGACCGCGACGATCGACAACGTGCCGCCGATCGCCTCCTGCGCTTCGAAGGTGAGACCCCGAGGCCCGAAGGTGAGCAGCGCACCGAAGCCGAACGAGATGACCACGGCGATGGCCACGCCCAACCAGATGCGCGGCACCAGGTCACGGCGGCCGGTCTTCACCAGGTAGGCCACGAGGATGCCCACCACGAGGGCGGCCTCGAGGCCCTCCCGGAGCCCGATCAGGAAGTTCGCGAACACGGGCCGCCTCTCAGTCGTCGGTGGCGGACGCAACGTCAGTTAACCGCGAGTGGTAGCTCGCGTTAGGCAAACTTAATCCTGTTCTCTCGCCCGTCAAGAGGTAGATCCGGGAACGGACGCGTCGGCCCGACTCCGCGCTCTCGTCGACGTCGACGACCTGGACGTGCTGCGGCTGGTGGTGCTGCGTCACCGCACCGACATCGACGCGGTGGTGGCCGTCACCGGGGCGAGCGCCGCGGCTCCCGCGTGTCCCCTCGATCGGGCGCGACGGAATCCTGGCGATTCGCCGCCTGACGGGCGCTCGCGTTCAGGCGGTCGCGGCGACGGCCTCGCGTATCGCGTCGACGGTTCGGTCGACGTCGACGGCGGTGGTCCGGTAGCCGGTGATCGAGATGCGCATCGCCTCTCGCTCGTACCAGCGTGTGCCGGCCATCCAGCACACGCCGCCGCGCTGCAGTTGGTCGATCACCGCGGTGGTCGTCTCGTCGTCGTCGAAGCCGACCAGCACCTGGTTGTAGACGACCTGGTTGAGCACCTCGGCGCCGTCGATGCGGGCGATCCCTGCAGCCATGCGCCGTGCGTTCGTGCAGCAGCGGTCGATCAGCTCCTCGAGTCCCTGACGTCCGAGTGAGCGCAGCGCCGCGTACAGGGCGATGCCGCGGGCGCGCCGCGAGAAATCAGGGGTCCAGTCCAGGCCGTCACGCCGTTCGTCGTGGCTGTGCATCAGGTAGTCGGCGTGCACGCTCATCGCGGCGTGGTGCGCCACGCGGTCGGCGCAGATGGCAATGCCGCAGTCGTAGGGCACGTTGAGCATCTTGTGGCCGTCGGTCGCCCACGAGTCCGCGCCCTCGACACCCGCCGCGAGCGGACGCAGCGTGGTGCTCGCCCGCGCCCACAGGCCGAACGCGCCGTCGACGTGCAGCCACGCGCCGTGCGCGTGTGCCACGTCGACCAGGTCCGCCACGGGGTCCATCGCGCCGGTGTTGATCTCGCCGAGCTGAGCGCAGACGATGGTCGGCACGTCCTCCGCGTCGAGTGCGCGTTCGAGTGCGGCGGGGTCCATCTCGCCCATGCCCGAGGTGTGCACCGTCTCGAGGCAGGACACCCCGAAGCCCAGCAGCCGCAGCGCTCGGGCGATGGTGACGTGCCCGCTGGCGCCGACCAGGACGCGCACCCGCGGCGCTCCGTGGAGACCGTCGCGCTCGACGTTCCAGCCCTGGTTCGCGAGCACCTGGTGACGGGCCGCGGCCAGGCAGGTGAGATGCGCCATCTGACAGCCGGTCACGATCGCGAACGACGCGTCGCGGGGCAGGTCGAGTGCCTCGATGATCCAGCGGCCCGCGGCGGCTTCGAGCGCCGCGGCGGCAGGGCCGGCGACGTAGAGCCCGCCGTTCTGGTCCCAGGCGCTGGTCAACCAGTCCGCCGCGATCGCCGCAGGCAACGCCCCGCCGATGACGAAGCCGAAGAAGCGCGGTGACCCGGTCGCGAGCACGGCATCCTCGGCGACCGCCAACAGCTCGTCGAGCACGTCGCCGTCGTCGAGCGCGAGATCCGGGAAGTCCGTCGGGATGCGCGCCGCCAAGGCGGCGGGTCCGACGGACGCGCCCACCGGGCGTTCGTCGAGTCCTTCGAGGTACGCGGTGGCCGCTCTCGCGGTCGCCGACAACAGGTCGCCGACTTCGGTCACCCGTCCAGACTGACGCATCGTCGCGACCGCGCGTCGAGCGGCGGGCGGCGGACTGCAGATTCGCCGTCCGTCCTCGACCTGCAGAGTGACCACACGTCGCCGATAGCGTGACCCGATGACCTCTCCGGGTTGGTACCAGGACCCAGAAGGTGGCGGATGGCGGTGGTGGGACGGCTCCGCGTGGGGGCCGCTCCAGGAGCCGGCTGCTCCCGACACACCGAGCTCGAAGGGCAGCGGCTTCGGTCGCCTGGACCTGGGCGTCGACTTCCGCTCCGGGTGGGCGGCATGGCTGACCATGGCGCTGGCGGTGGCCGCGGGGTGCGCGGCAGGCGTCGCTGGCGCCGTCCTCCTCTACACGCTCATGGTCGGACCCGTCCCGGATCTGGTGGCCGGGATCCTGATCGCGGCAGCGATGCCGCTGATCCTCGTCGGCCAACTGCTGACCATCGGGATCCTGAGCGGGCGCGCCGCCGATCGACGTCGGGCGTCGGGCGATGCGCCCCGGTGGTGGAGCGGCAGTCTCAGCCCTCGTGACATCCGCGGTGGTTTGCCCTGGCCGGCGCTCGTGGTGGCCGCGGTGCTGTTCTGCGGCGTCATCATCTTCGGTTTCGTTCCCTGGGCGTGGGGTTCGACCGCTGGCCGCCTGCCGGGCGTGCCGACCGAGGATCCGGCCGTGTGCGAGCACGTGCTGAACAACCACGGCGAGTACCGCTGCCTGACCGACGCCGAGCACGAACGTGAGCAACTCGCCGTGCAGCGGTTCGTCACCGCGGTCATGTTCGGGTTCTTCGTGGCGCACTGCACGATCGCGTCCGGCGAGGTGCTCCGACGGCGACAGCTCGACGACGTCGCCGGCTGACCCGGCGCGGTCACGGGCGCAGCGCGACGATCGCGGTCGACGTCAACGACTGCGGGTCCAGGCGTTCCAGCGACTCCGAGGTGTACAGCCACGGTGCTCCGTCGACGACGAGCACGCGCTGCACCGACGGTGGGCCGGTGCTGTCACAGGTCGTCGGGTCGACCAGGCGATCCGTGGGGCAGCGCGGCCCGAGGTCGGCCTCACGCGGCGTGACCGCGGTCGGGGTCGGTTGGGCTGCGCCGACCGACAGGAACTGCGCCTGCGGCGGCTGCCACTTGCCGTCGTGCAGGTGGTGCTCGGTGCCGAAGGCGGCGAGGGACCTGCCGGGCCACCACGTGAAGGCGTGGTGGTCGTGGGTCGCGCTGCTCGAGAGGAGCTCCTGGGACCAGGTGCCGGCGACCCGAGGTGTCCCGTCGAGCTGCAGCACGGTGGCGTGCAGACCGGTGATGAACTCGTCGCCGTCCTTGCGGAGGGTCTGGCCGAGCGCGAGCACCGTCGTGTCGTCGACGGGCTGGAAGTACGCACCGGTGCCGGGCAGATCCACCGTGCCGGAGCTGACCGGCGCTGCCGGGTTCGACAGGTCGACCGACGACACGACGTTGCCGCCGAAGCCGGTCGAGACGAGCAGCCGGTTGCCGATGAACCGCAGGCCGGAGACGGCCTGGCCCGAGTCCACCGGCACCAGCGATCCGACCTGGTCGAGGGTCCGGGCGGCTTCGTCGGTGCGCAGCAGCCGGACCGTGACCTCGGCCTCGTCGCGCCGGTCCCACGGCAGCACGTCGGCCGTCACGGTGCCGACGACGCCGTCGTCGAGCACGGCGAGCGAGAAGTCGTCGCGGATCGAGCCGTCGACGGCTCCCGAGGCCAGGTACTCGGGTGCGCCGTCGTCGGTGAAGCGGAAGCGGTGCAGCGCGGTGCTCCAGTCGCTGAAGTCGCCGCGCTGGTCGATGGGGTCGACCCAGACGTGCGAGCCGATGACGACGTCGGTGGCGGTGGCGGTCAGGTCCTCGGCAGGGGCGAGCAGTGCGGTGGCCCGCGGGGCGAAGGCGCCCGCCATGTCGAACTCGACCATCGAGGTCATCTGCACCCCTGCGAAGGTGTCGGGCACCACGACGTCACCGCAGCCCATCAGCGGTGAGGGCTCGGTCCCGTCGCCCCGGTCCCAGTCGGGGATCCAGTCGCTGCTCGACGAGCCGGCGACCGCCAGACGGTTCTGTCGGAGCGCCGGCGCCACCGAGTTCGGTGAGGTCGGCAGCACCATCGGTAGGTCGGCGAGCGACGACGAGGTGACCATGCGGACCTCGCCCCCGACCCGACGGACCGCGACCAGGTTGCCCTCGACCCGTACCCGCTCGGTGACGGTCGGGTTCGCCGCATCGGTCAGGTCCACGAACGTGACCGTCAGGTACTGCACCGTCGGCCGGGACTGCGACGGGTCGTCCGGCAACGGGTCCGAGGCGACCGACTCCGAGCCGAATACGACCGCTCGGCGTCCCTCCACCAGCAGGCTCGACGGCATCGCCCAGCGCCGCTCGCTCGCCGAGCTGGACTCGAGCTGGAGCGTGCCGACGAGCGTGGCGGTCCGGGTGTCGACGACGCGCAGCTCGTTGCCGTGCAGGTCGACGACGATCGTGTCGGTGGCCTTCACCGTGTCGGGTTCGTCGACCCCGGCGACGATGACGTTCGTGCCGAGGGTCTCGCCACCCGGCGCAGCTCCGCCAGCGGCAGCCGTCACACCGACCGACGACTCCGCGGCGTCGAACGCGCCGTCGGAGTCCCCGAGCGACGACCACCCGCTCATCCGCATCGGGTTGTCGCCGAAACCGTGGCTGCCCACGTGCGCGGCCCCGACCCGATGCAGCCGGTCGAGCAGCGCCTCGCACGAGTCGAAGCGAGTGACCGACGCGACGAGCTCCACGTCGAGGGGGTCCAACGGCTCCGGCGGGAGCGCGTCGACGATCGACTCGGCGGACCCTTCGTGCAGGAACGGCCCGGCCGCCTGTTCCGTGCCCGTCGAACGGCTCACGGTCGTGGCGCCCAGGACGGCGACCACCACGACGATCGCTGCCGCGGCGGCCAGTGTGCGCTGGCGGCGAGCGCGTGTGACGTCAGCTCGCAGCGCCGACGCGATGATGCGGTCCGCGTGCACCACCGGGCTGCCGTCTCGGAGCTCGGCGCCCGTGGCGGCGAGCCTTGCGTCGACGGGGTCGGGTCCGTCGATCCCCGGGCTGCGGTGTTCGTGGTGTTCGTCGTGCTCGTTCACTTGGCCATCTCCTCGACGACGTCATGTGTCCGCAGGGTGTTGCGAGCGCGGTGCAGCAGCGTCTTCACCGCTGACTCGCTCAGGTCCATCTCGTCGGCGACCGTGGCGATGGAGAGGTCGGCGCCGTAGTGCAGGGCGACGGCGGTCGCCTGGTTGACCGGCAGGTCGCGCACGGCCGACCAGATCTCACGCAACGGCTCGGACGGCTCGCCGCCCGGCGCTCGACGGCGGCGGAGTCGATCGAGCGCGCTCTGTTCGCTCTTCGATCGTCGGGCGACCGAGATCGACTGGTGCAGCACCACCCGCCGCACCCACGCACCGGGGCGGTCGTAGGTGTCGACCTTGGCCCAGCGTCGGTAGGTGCGCTCGAGCGCGTCCTGCACGATCTCCTCGGCGACCGCGTGGTCACCGACGATCATCACCGACGCCGCGGTCAGCCCCCGATGCTCACGCTCGACGAGCGCGACGAAGCGTTCGTCCGCGGTGGTGGCGCTCGTCGAGCCGTCCGCTCCGTGCACCCGGTCCTCCCTCCCGTCGATGATCTCAGCACAACACACGCACGAACCGCTCGAGAGGTCGCGCTGGTCGTTGCTGCCGTGCGGGGTACGGAGGATCCGACGACGAGGGTCCGTTGCTGGTTCCGGAGTGCGGCGCGGGTCCTAGCTGTAGTGCCGCATCCGCGGCCAGAGCTGCTCCCACGGTTCGACCGGGCTGTCGCAGCGCCAGATCGGCGTGCCGTTCACGTCGTTGTCGATCCCGTGCGGCGTCGTGATCTCGGCGACCCGGGTGCATCCGTCGAACCAGTCGTCGAGCATGGCCGCGCTGTAGCCGACGACCACGACCGGACCATCGGTGCCCTCCGGCTGCCGGAAGTCCGCGTAGGAGTTGTGCGGCGAGTGGGCGGGCGGCAGGCCGTGGGTGCCGCCGAAGCGGTCGATCGCACCGGCCTCGCCGTAGTTCGACGCCACGATCACCGCGTCGTCACGCTCGGACGCGGGAATCGCCGCGGCGACCTGTTCGACCATGCTCGGCCAGCCGATGGTCTCGAGCGCGTCCTCGTTGAGCGCGCTCAAGGGCCCACCCGCGTCGGCGGCCGGCAGCACCGGCAGCGTCACGATCGCTCCGGTGATCAGGTTCACGGCGAGGCCGAACACGACGACCGCTCGTCGCAGGTCGGCTCGGCCCTCGTCCATCCAGTCACAGGTCGCGATCGCGCCGGCGGCGACGATCGCGGCGAACAGACCGGCCGAGTAGTAGCCCTTGCCGCCGGTCAGCAGCAGCACCGCGAGCAGCACGACGTAGCCCAGGGCGATGAAGCGGACGGGGCGCCAGTTCGGCCGGCTCCACAGCGCCCACAGTCCGCCGAGCACGACCGAGACGAGCGGCGGTCCGACGATGAGCAGCTGGAACGGCAACAACATCACCCGGTTCTCGCCGCCTTCGTCCTCGGCGAGTGCACGGGCGAACTCGAACTGCGGCCACCCGTGGTCGACCTGCCACCACAGGTGCGGCGCCCACACGACGAGCGCAATCGCGGCGCCCGCCAGCGCCCACCCGCTCCACAACCGACGCCACCCGCCCGTGACCAACGCGGCGACCGCCAATGAGGCCAGGACCAGGGCGAGCGTGAACTTGTTCTGCAGCCCGAGGCCGACCACCAGGCCGACGGCGAGCCACCAGCGCTGCTCGCCGGTGCGCACGATGCGGATCAGCCCGAGCAGCACCAGCGCGGTGACGAGCACGTCGACCGTCGGCGTGGCCAGCATGTGACCGACCGCGAACAGGAACGACGAGGTCGCGACGATCGCAGCGGCGAGCAGCTGCGCCCGTCGGTCCGCACCGAGCTCGCGGGCGATCGCGGCGACGACCAGGACGAGCACACCGACCATCAGCGCCGGCACGACTCGCAGTCCCACCAGCGAGTCGCCGAACAGCTGCTGGGACAGCCAGCCGAGCGCCGGCGTGAGGGGAGGGTGGTCGACGAAGCCCCATGCCAGGTGCCGCATCGACTCGACGAAGTACAGCTCGTCGCGGTGGAACCCGTAGCGACCGGCGTAGGCGAGCAGGACGGCCACCACGGCGACGGCGGGGGCGAGCACCCACGGGTTGAACGACGACAGCGCCCAGAGCTCGGACCGCTCGTCCGTCGTGTCCGTGTCCGTCATCGCCACCGCCCGACCTCCGAAGCACCGGTGCCTCGGGATCGTAGGGGCTGCATGCGGGCCGTCAACGGCCCGCTCCGAGCACCGTCAGACGGTGAGCAGGACCTTGATGGCGCGGCGTTCGTCCATGGCGCGGTAGCCCTCGGCTGCCTCCTCGAGAGGGAGCGTCAGATCGAAGACCTTGCCCGGGTCGATCGTCCGGTCCCAGACCAGCTGGATCAGCTCGGGCAGGAACCGTCGCACCGGCGCCGGTCCGCCGAAGAGGTGGACCTCGGCGAAGAACAGCTCGTCCGCGGGGATGGAGCTGCCGTGCGCGACCCCCACGAAACCGACGTAGCCGCCGGGGCGAGCGGACCGGACGGCCTGCATCATCGACTCGCCGGTCCCGACGGCCTCGATCACGCTGTGGGCCCCGAGCCCGTCGGTGAGCTCCTTGATGCGTGCAGCGCCCTCGTCACCGCGTTCCTCGACGATGTCGGTCGCGCCGAACTCGCGTGCCAACGCCTGGCGATCGGGGTGGCGCGACATGGCGATGATCCGTTCGGCACCGAGCTGCTTCGCGGCGAGCACTCCCATCAGGCCGACGGCACCGTCACCGACGACCGCGACGGTCGAGCCGGGCCGGACCGACGCGGCGACGGCCGCGAACCAGCCGGTGCCGAGCACGTCGGACGCGGCGAGCAGCGACGGGATCAGGTCGGGGTCGGGCTGGCCCGGCGTCGCGACGAGCGTGCCGTCGGCGAGCGGGATCCTGGCCCGGTCCGACTGGGTGCCGATCGTCCCGGCGACGAACTCGGCCTGCACGCACTTCGACGGGTAGCCGGCGGTGCAGATCTCGCAGGTGTTGTCCGAGATCACGAACGATCCGACGACGAAGTCGCCCACCATCAAGGTCGTCACCGCGGACCCGATCTCCTCGACGATGCCGACGTACTCGTGGCCCATCAGCAAATGGTCGACGTGCTCGACGCCTCGGTACGGCCACAGGTCGGACCCGCAGATGCAGGTCGCGGTCACGCGGATGATGGCGTCGGTCGGTTCGACGATGACCGGGTCGTCACGCTCCACGACCCTGACGTCGCCGGGTTCGTACATCACGACACCTCGCATGGCGTGCTCCTTCGTCGGCGTGCTCCGGTCGACCGGGCCGATCAGAGCGACGAGTCGCGACCGTCGTGCTCGGACGGGCCGGCGGCGTACGGTCGATCTCTGTCACCGTACGCCCCGACGATGCGCCCGCGACGGCGGAACGCGTGGCTCAGCGCCCGAGCAGTCCCCGCACGTACGCGGCCTGGCCGACGTGCTGCAACGAGTCGTCCGCGATGCTGACCAGGCGCACGCCCATCATGACCGGTGGGTCCCACCGACGATCGACGATGCGGTCCAGGTCAGCGTCGCCGAGAGAGCTCAGCATCGCTCGTGTCCGTGCATCGACCGCGTCGAGGTAGTCGATCTTTTATATTTATTTTTTTACTATATACCGCTCATCACAGCACCTGCGGTCCGTCGGGGTCGCGGCGTGAGAGTCGGATCGCCTCCATCTCGGCGCGGTCGTGCCCGTAGCCGGTGTTGTCGTACTCACATCTCCAGCATCTTTATCCTACTTCATATACTAAACTCAAACTCTTTATATCTTATATCCCATTCTTTCTTTCATACTACAATCTTTTTTTCGTTCTTCTTCAATTGATCAAACATCATCACTTATTTTAATCATAGCCTTCATGCTTCTCTGACATTTCTCATACTATTCTTACCTTACATTATATCATCAATTTTTTTCTTTCTCTAATATCACTAATAACTTCAAATTCTGTATACTTATACCATAACATATATTCTTTCCTTTTCTCATCTACTCCATCTTCTTGCCGATCTCGGTCTCTTCCATCCGTCGTCACCGTGTACCTCGCTTCAACGTCTGCCCACGCTCAACTCCGCGTCCATCAATCGTTCCGGTCGAGATCCGTCATTCTATGGCAATTGTACTCACGTTTCTACATATTTCTCTAACATCATCTACTTCATTTCATCTCATACTACCTTATCACGATTTATAATAATATTTTATTAAGGATCGGGCTCGACGCCGACACGAGCGGCCCAGTCGTTGACCGCTCGAGTATCGATCACTGCGTCTCGCGCCTCTCTCGCCGGTCGGCCCTGCCGATGTTGTCGGGATCGCGGCTCGACGCCGACACGGCGGCCCAGTTCGCCCAGCGACCCAGAGCTGTTCGGTGTCGAGCAGCTCGGACACGTGGTGGTCCTGCACCCGCGTCAGGTGCCAGGTCAGCCAGCCGATCGTGTTCGCTCCCGGCTCGGGTGATCGGGCGAGCTCATCCGCGCTGAGCCCGTCGACCGCAGCGGCGACCAGTGGCGGGATCCGGCCGTAGAGCTCGAGCAGCACTTCGACGCTGTGCATCGCCCCACTTCAGCACATCGGGCGGCCCCGATGGCGGGCGGACTCCCCGTTCCCCAGGCCGTTTCCCGTAGCGTCCGGCCGTGGCATCAGAGGAAGCAACATCAGCGACAGCATCAGGAGCGACAGGGTTCGAGGGGCCGACCCCGTTGGCACCGTTCGTCGACGGCGCCAGCCGGCGCAGCCGGTTCTCCGTGCGACCCCGCGTCGCGAGCGAGCTGCCGCTCGTCGAGGGGGTGCTGGCCGGTGCGGCCGAGGTCGACATCACGCCGCCGCCCGGCATGCCCAAGGCCGGGTACTCGGCCAACGCGCACGACGGCCATGGGTTCCGCACGCGGCTGCGGGCCCGGGTCACGCACCTGCGCGCCGGTCGGTCGTCGATCGCGCTCGTGCAGGTCGACCTGCTGGCCGGCTCGTCGGTGCTGCAGTACCTGGTCGCCGACGCGATCGCGGCACGCACCGACATCCCGCTCGCCGGGGTGTGGATCGGAGCGACGCACACCCACGCCGGGCCCGGGCAGTTCCTCGGCACCGACTTCTACAACCAGCACGCGTCGAACCGGGCCGGGTTCGATCCGGCGTACACCGACTTCCTGGTCCGCCAGATCGCCGGTGCCGTCATCGAGGCGCACGACACCCGCGCACCGGCGAAGGTCGCGATCGGTAGCACCGAGGTGTGGGGCCTCACCCGCAACCGCTCGCTCGACCCGCACGTCCAGAACCGAACGGTGAGCGACAAGCGCCTCGACCCGCAGCGCAAATGGGTGTCGGTGAACCCGAACCTGCACCTGCTGCGCGTCGACCGGATCGTCCAGGGCGGCGGTGCAGGAGACGGCACGGGCGTCACCGAGCCGCTGGCTGCGGCGGTGATCTTCTCGATCCACGGCACGGGTGTGCCCCAGCACGCGCACGAGTACAACGCGGACGTGTGGGCGTACCTGGTCGCCGAGCTCGGTCACCGCATCGAGGACGGGCACGGCACACGACCTGTGGTCGGCGCGTCCGAGGGCACCCACGCGGATGTCGCACCAGCGCTGCGGCCGGGCCTGGCGGGGCACCGTGAGGCCCGCCGTGTCGGCCGGGCGATCGGCGGCGAGGCCGCCGCGCTCTACGACCGGCTCGGTGAGCAGCTGAGCGATTCGATCGAGCTCGACGCCGGCTTCCGAGAGGTCGACCTGGACCGCGCGGCCGAACGTCGCGTCGACGGCATCGAGCTGCCCGACCGACCCGCCGTCGGCGCAGCGCTGGTGGCGGGCGCGACCGAGAACTACACGCCGGTCCTGCACCGGATCCCGCCGTTCAAGGCCGGCCACCCGCGCCGCTGGGGCAGGGCCGGTGCGCACGGCCCGAAGTGGATCCTCGGGTCCCGCTGGCTGCAGCCGATCGTGCTGCGGAAGAAGTCGTTCCCGCGGCGGCTGTCGGTCCAGGTGTTCCGAATCGGCGGGGCGATGCTCGTCGGGCTGCCGTTCGAGATCACCGTCGAGTCCGGACGACGGATCGCCGGTGCGGTCGGTGATGCGGCCAGCGCGGCGCCCGGCGGCGACGGCATCGACCACGTCGTGGTGTGCTCGCTGGTGAACGAGTACTGGGGCTACGTCGCGACCGAGGAGGAGTACGGCCGTCAGTTCTACGAGGGTGGCCACACGCTCTACGGACCTCGGACCGAGCGGTTCCTGTCCGCGCAGGCGGCGCGCCTGGCCGGTCAGACCGTCGGTGCCGGTGTCGTCCAGGACGCGGGGGATCGCACGTGGAACCTGAGGAGCCACCGCTACCTGCCGACGCTCACCCGAGGGGGCCGCGCCGGCTCGCCGGTTCAGCGGTGCGGCGACGTTCGTCGACCCGACCGAGCGCGACGACGCGGTGTGGGAGCAGACTTGGCGCGACACCGCTCCGGGTGGGCTGCACTGGCACGAACCGTTGGTGATGGTCGAGCAGTCCGACGACGGCGGCTCGACGTGGGAGCCCGCGGCGCGTGGTTGGAAGCGGGCTGACGACCAGGGTTGGGCGCTCGAGGTCACCCACCTCGGCCCGATCGCGGACAGCAGCGAGGACGCCCACTGCTATCGGGTGCGCTGGCACGACCCCGACCATCGTGCGGGCCGGTTGCACCGGTTCGTGCTGCTCGAGAACAACGGTCGGCCACGGCTCGTCGGCAATCCGTTCGACTGAGGTTCCGGCCAAGCGAGGGCTGTGGGTGACATGAGAGGTCGCCGACAGCCCTGAGTTGGGCGGCTGTGCACGGTCCTCGGACCTCACGGCGACCCAGCGTCGACGAGGTGGACGTTCAGCGGTCGAAGGTCGCTGCGCGGAGGATCGCCAGGTCGAGCGCAAAGTCACTCGGATCGAACGCAGCCGGGTCGAAGTCGGCGCCGACGAAGTCGAGCCGGGCGTCGGTGGCGCCAGGCCGGTTGCGGAGAGACTCGAGCAGGTCCCGGTAGCCCCACGGGCCGCCGCAGTCCTCCGGTGGGCAAGCTCGACCACCATCGATGCAATCCGGAACCCTCATGGCGGTGTCGGCCGGGGTGACCTGCTCGACGGTGACCTTGTGACGCCAGTCGTCACCGAAGTCGTAGGTGTAGAGGAACGAAATGCCCGAGCGGGCGACGGCGTCGAGGCGGACGGTGCGCTCGTCGACCGTCGGTGGCCCGGCGTCCCAGTCGGGGTCGGGCACGCCGTAGCGGGTGTCACCGATCTCGAACTCGTGGAGGTGGTAGTTCCACCAGCCGAACGCGGCTTGGATCACCTCGTGCAGGCGGTCGAGCGTGGTCGAGCCGTCGACGAGGATCCGACGCCACACCGGCGGTTCGGTGTCCAGCAATCTGACCTCGAGCTGGAACACCGAGCCGCGCGAGTCGGGCTGTTGGGTCGTCGGCGGCTCGGGCTTGGTGTCGCTGGCGGCCTCGGCGGTGGACCGCCCGCGGAACGGAATGATCGTCGCAGTGTGCTCCGCTCGTTCCGAGCCTGTGGCTCGGTCGGCAAGAAGTGCTGCCAGGGCACGATCCGGGAAACCGTGGCTCGATCGGAGCGGGCCGACGGGCGTCGCTGCCATCCTCATCGACAGGTCGGTGAGGTCACCCTCGAAGAAGTGCCCACCGAGGAACGCGAACTCGTTCAAGACGCCGACGACGGAGCGGTCGTTGGTGGGGGCGATGCGTGCGTCGGCCATCTGCTCGAGCTCGGCATCGATCGTCGCCGGATCCACCCCGTGGAGCGCGAGGATCTGGGCGATCCGGGCGGGTATGCGTTCGAGCAACTTCCCCGCAGGCGCCAGCGGCAGGAACACCGGGAGATACGTCCGGGCGTTCACCACCAGCGCCACCTGTGGCTTCCAGAACAGCGCGGTCGCGAACCAGTCGCCCAACACACCCGTCGAGGTCTCGCCATCGGCAGCGAGCGGAGCCTTCACCCGATCCCGGAGCTTCTTCGTTCCACGCACGACGAGCATCCGACGATTCTGGCAGCCGTGGTCGCGCCCGGTGGCGGCGGCGAGCTGCTCAACAGTGAGAGCGCGCGCTGAGGGTCGGAGGACGTGAACCGTGAGACGGGGACCGGATGGAGCGGCAGACGCGATGATGGCGTCCGTGGAGGACTTCGTCATCGCTCGAAATCCGGATGGTGACTCGGCGCTGCCGTACCTGGTGCGGCTGCCGCTGGGTCCGCACGGCGTGGTGCTGAAGGTGCGCGACACGTGGCCTCGCACCGCGAAGGTGTACTGCCATCCGTCGCAGGACTGGGACGACTCGGTCGAGGTGGTCGAACGCGTGCCGGTGCGGTCGTGCGTGCGACGAGGCGCGGCGATCGACCTGGTGCTGGACCGCGGCCGGGAGAACCGGTCGCAGTTCGTCTTCGCCCGGGCCCGCGGCCGCGAGGTGATCTTCTGGCAGAGCGCTCGGACCGCGAAGCAGGCCCGTCCAGCGGTGAGCACACCGACCCGACGTGCGTCGGGGCTGGTGCTCGAGATCCTCGTCGACAGCCACGAGCGCTACCCGTGGAAGTTCAGCGCCCAGCAGTCGACGACCCGTCGTCAGGCGCTGCCGGCGGGGGACTACGCGGTCGAGCACGACGGTCGGATCGTGGCTGCCGTCGAGCGCAAGAGCCTGGCCGACCTGTCCTCGACGCTGACGACCGGCAAGCTCCGCTACCTGTTGGCTGCACTCGACGAGCTGCCACGTGCCGCGCTGGTGGTCGAGGACCGCTACTCGGCGGTGTTCAAGTCGAGCTTCGTCTCGCCGGGGGTGTTGGTCGAAGGACTGGCCGAAGCACAGGTCCGGTTCCCTGCGGTGCCGATCGTGTTCTGCGAGACCCGACCGCTGGCACAGGAGTGGACCTACCGGTTCCTGGGTGCCGCGCTCGCCCACCATGCAGAGGACGCGCCAGCAGCGGAGCGCGCGGTAGGTCTGCCGTCTGCAGGACCGTTGGCGCCTGCGGCCCCGACCGCCGCGGAGATCCGCGCCTGGGCGGTGGCCAACGGGCATGAGATCTCGGCGAAGGGCCGCATCCCGGCGTCCGTACACGACGCGTTCGACGCAGCGAGGTGAGTGCGGTTCCACCGGCAACTCGCCGCCGAACCGGGCTGTCGAGGCGTACCCTTGACGCCATGAGCACGGTCGATCTGTCCGACGATGTGGTGCGCGAGTTCGTCGCCGAGTTCGGCGAGGACGCACCGCAGGTGGCCGAGAAGGCACTTCGCAGCGAGATCACCTGCCACCGCATCGAGCGGGCTGTCAAGGACGGGACCGACCCCGCCGGAGCTGTGGCCGAGGCCCTGGCCAAGGACCCGGAGTTCATCGCCGGGGTGGAGCGTCTCGATGCCGCTGGCGAACAGCCCGCCGGAGACCTCGAGGAACGCCTCCGCCGCTCGGCCGGGTGAGCTTCCAGCCGACCCTGCTCGAGGACAGCCTGGATCCATGGCTCGCCGTCGAACTGGATCCGACCGCCGGGAGAACGTGATCCGGTTCTTGATGGCCCTGTGCGACGCGGAAGGCCGCTGGGATGACGCCAGGCCGGTCCTGGGGACGAAGCTCCCGGCGTTCGCCGCGATGGTCCCTGGAGCCGGCGTCGTGGTCGTGTGGGTCGTCGCCGAGCGATACCCCAGCTCGCGTCAGGTACCTGTACGACACCTCGACCGGTCAGCGGTTCGGCGGCTGAGGGCACCTCCACTCGGCGGATTCGAAGCCGGTCGCGTGTCGGGCACAGCGCCTTCGGCTGGCCTGAACAGAGCCCGAGAGGAGAATCGAACTCCTGACCTGCTGTTTACAAGACAGCTGCTCTGCCAACTGAGCTACTCGGGCGGGCCTTCCGCCGCCTACAGGGCGGAACGCTCCGAGGATTGTACGCCGGTGCGCGAACGGCCCGACTTCGATGCGTTGCACCCTGGGCAATCGACGCTCGAGTGGTCGCTCGTTCTCGACGACCGGGGACCGCTCCCCGGTCACGCGACTTTCGTTGCTTGAGCGTCACAGGGCCTCGACAGCCTGTGGTCATGACACACCTCACCCATGACCTGACCGCCTACGACTACGCCCCGGTGCTCGCACGTCAGTACGGCACCTCGACCGACGAGATCCGCTCGGAGCTCTCGAACGAGATCACCGAGCTGGCCAGCTGGGTCGGCGACCGGCACCTACGCATCATCGAACCGTGGCCGTTCGACCGTGGGCCCGACGGGCCGTTGCTGACCCACGACGGCGACCGCTTGCACGGAGCCGCTCGTTCGGACCCGCACGCCGGCCAGCCGACCTTCGACCTGATCATCGCCAACAACGGCTTCCCCCGCAGCGCCGTCCGTTGTGCCGGGCCGGTTCCTCCGGCGCTGCCGCTCATGTCGCCGATCAACGACGCAGTCGCCAACGCCGGCGCACTCGTGCAGACGCCGCAGGGTCTCGCCGGGCTCGACCCCAGCGAGGCTGCGCTCCACCTCGTGATCCATCGCCGCAAGCCGGTCGGGTTGCTGACAGCGGACGACGCCGACGTCGTCGAACGGTGGCAGCACGTGGCCGACGAACACGGCTGCGACATCGACATCGAGCACGTCGAGCACGACGGCTGCAGCCACGCCTCCGTACTGGCTCGTCGAGGTCGCACGGCGCGAACCGCTCGGCGGGCTGCTCGCACTCGACGACCTGGCCGAGTGGTGGTCGGCGGCACTCCCGACGGTCGGACTCGGAGCGCTGCGGGATCGAGTCGAGCGCGACCTGCTCGGCCTCGCGGAGCAGCCCGCATCGAACTTCATCGGCCGCGGGCCGGACCTGATCATGGCCCCGATGTGCGACGACTCACCCGGCGACGCCCTGCCGACCTGGGTCGTCGGCGCCGTGCTGGGCTACTGGCCGCCGACCAGCCTGGCGGTGATGCTGAACCACGGCCACCGCGGAACGCTCGTCCCATCGACTGGTGACGTGGACCTGCGCACCTGGCGTGCGTTGCACGGAGCGCTCGTCTGCCGGGAGTGACGCACCCAGCCGTGGGCCGCTGCGACGGTCTCAGCGTGAGCTGCGGCGCTCGCGGCGGACGCCGCCGTAGATCGCGGTCCTGGTCAGCACGTCCATCAGCACACGTTGCGCCGCCCAACGCGGCACTCGGAACGCTTACCGTTCGGCTGGTGGATGACCATCCCGTCGTCCTGCAGACCCACGATCGAGCCCCAGCGGTACTTCGGAGGCGTGAACGACGCCAGCTTGGTCGACCCGCGGGCCGCGGCGCGGACGTTGCGGACCACCACCCGGTACCCGAAGTTGCGAGCCGAGCTGCGCGCCGGATCGCTCGCCGCCACATCGCCCACGGCGAAGACGTCGCGGTGCCCGGGCACTCGGAGGTGCTCGTCGACCTTCACGAACCCGTGCTCGTCCAGCATCTCCTCGGGCAGGAAGCTCGAGTTCGGCCGCACGTCGCCGATCGACCACAGCACGAGGTCCGCCTCGAAATCGTCCTGGCCGGTGGTCCACTCGACGGCGTCGGTCGTGAGCCGGTCGGTCCGTGCGCCTTCAGCGATCGACGCTCGATGCCCCGGGTGGAGGTGCACGCCGACCTCGGCGAGCTCGCGTGCGAGGCGTCGACGGGTCTTCGGGTGGTACCCGGGCAGCGGTTCGTCCTGCCCGTAGAACAGGTGCACGTCGAGGTCCGCACGGCGAGTCGCCAAGTTGTACGCCGAGCTCACCCCGGTCGGGCCGCCGCCGATGATCGCGATCGAACGGGCTCGATCGATGCTCGACGCGACCTCGTCGATGCCGGCTTCGACCGCGGCGAGGTCCTCGATCGTCGCTGTCGCCGCCAGAACCCGTTGGTCGTACCCGACGCGATCACCATGACGTCGTAGGGCAGCGAGACGAGTGCACCGTCTGCGTCGACGACCTCGACGTGCTTGGTGTCGGTGTCGACCGCCTCAACCGCGCCGTGCACGACGCGCACGCCGTCGAGCCGCCGGTACCGGTCGAGCGGGGTCAGGTAGTTGCGACGCCACGTGTCGGGGTCGGCGAGGCGGGTGCCGAGCTCCTGGCCGCTGACCAAGGCCGGTTTCGTCGACACCCCGACCACGTCGAACGATCGTCCGAGGTGCGTCGACACGAGCACTCCCGTGTCGCCCATTCCGATCACGACGACGCGTCGTCCGTGTGGTCGTCGGAGGGCGTCGCAGCACAGGGGTCAGTATTGCCGGGTCGCTCGTGCCGGTCCGAGATCACCGGTGTGAGCGAAAGGTCACGGTCCGCCCGATCGTCCACCCAGCTCCCCAGCAGCTGAGCGCGCTCCGTCACCCGTACAGTTCGGGCGGACCGCTCCCCGGCGGAAGCCGCTCGCACGAGGAGTCACCGATGACCGACCGTTCCGCGTTCTCCGACGAGCAGTGGCACACCCTGACCGACGCGCCGGTGGCGATCCTGCTCGCCCTCGGACTGGTCGGCGAGCACGGGCCCATCTCGATGATGAAGGAGTCCGCCGCCGGGGCCAAGGCGATCGCCCGCCCACTGCACTCCGGCCCGGCCGATCAGCTGATCGCCGAGATCGTGCCCGAGGCGGGGAACAAGGAAGCCCGCCACGATGCGAAGCAGCACAAGGGTGCGACGCCGAACGTCGTCGTCGACGGATTGCTCGACGACGTCGCCAAGGCCGTCGAAGTGCTCGCCGTGCTGCCCGCGGACGAGGCGGCGCAGGTCCGTCAGTGGCTCATGGACATCGGCCAGGCGGTCGCCGATGCCTCGAAGGGTGTCAAGCCCTCCGAGCAGGACGTCCTCGACCGGCTCCGTACGATCCTCGGTCTCTAGTGGTGCGTCGCTGAAATAGCGGGGTGAGCTATGGTGCAGGATGCCTTTGGTGATCGCACCTGCCCTTGAGATGACCGCCGAGCAGCGTGAGGAGCTCGGCGCGATGGCGCGGTCGTCGGTGCTGCCCCACCGAAAGGTGGTCCAGGCGAAAGGTCTGTTGCTTGCCGCTGATGGCGTCGCGAACGAGGAGATCGCCCGGCGGTGCTTGACCACGCCGGACACGGTTCGGCGCTGGCGGAAGCGGTTCGCTGAGAAGGGTGTCGACGGTGTCGGCCAGATCGCTCCGGGTCGTGGCCGCAAGTCGTGGCTGCCCGAGGGCACGGTCGCTGCGGTCGTGCACGACACGCTGCACGCGAGCAGCCCGAGGACGGGTCGACGCACTGGACGACCCGGTCGATGGCGGCACGTCTCGGGATCGGCAAGGACACCGTGGCGCGGATCTGGCGTGACCATGAGCTGAAGCCGTGGAAGGTCGACACGTTCAAGATCTCGAACGACCCGTTGTTCGAGGAGAAGCTCGTCGACGTCGTCGGGTCTGTATCTGAACCCGCCGGAACGCGCGGTGGTGTTCTCCTTCGACGAGAAGACCCAGTGCCAGGCGCTGGATCGCACCCAGCCGTCGTTGCCGATGAAGCCGGGTCGCGGCGGGACGATGACCCATGACTACAAGCGCAACGGCACGACCGATCTGTTCGCCGCGTTGAACGTCGCCACCGGCGAGGTCCTCACCGCGACCCGGCAAGCCGCACACCGCCGACCGACGTGCTGGCGTTCTTCAAGTGGATCGATCTCCACGTCGCCGGGACCTCGACATCCACGTCGTGTTGGACAACCTCTCCGCTCACAAGGCGCCGCCGGTCGCCGAATGGCTCGCCCATCCGAACCGGGCCCGCTGGCACCTGCACTTCATGCCGACGTCGAGTCATCGTGGCTCAACCTCGTCGAGCGGTGGTTCAACTAGTTGACCGAACGGCGGCTACGCCGCGGCACCTTCAACAGCGTCGACCAACTCATCGACGCGATCGAGCTGTGGGTCGACCACTGGAACGACGACCCGAAACCGTTCATCTGGAAGAAGTCTGCCGAGGAGATCCTCGCCAAGGTCCGACGAGGCCGAGCAGCACTCACCCACCAGACCAACTCCGCGACGGACCACTAGCTGTACTCGGCCATCCGGTCGGTGCGAGGCGGCCCATGCCGATCTCACCCTGCGCAAGCGTCCGGGTGGCGATGATCCGACCGATCTGAGACTTCAGCTCTCCCGTAACCATGTGTTCCTCTCGACCGGTGTCCAGTCGAGGGTACCGGCGACACGTTCACCGCCGACGAACTCATCGACGGCTGCGTCGATGCCCTGCTGCGGTGCGTTGGACTTCGTCGTCGCTCGACGCCTCAGAGGCCGACCTGGATCGGATCGAGCCCGTCTGCTGTGACGGTGAAGCGCGGAGGCGGGGTCTGCCAGGCGGTACGATCACGGTGTAGCGGCGGGAGCTGCCTGGGGACAGCGTGCCGACGTCGTCGTAGTCGGCCATCGAGTCGCCCTCGCCGATACGTTCGCTCGTGGAGTTCAACATGAAGAGCCCGCCGGTGAGCGTGGCATTCGTGTTGGCGACCGCAACGGTGCCGTTGTTGGCCACGATCACCTCGTAACCGGAGTTGAGCTTGTTGGTCTCGACACTCAGTCGTGGCACCGTCGACTCGAATCCCAACGCAGCGGTGCTGGAGGTGTGGCCGGGCGACGCCGAGCGGGCTCGGACGTCCTTGGTGAGCACGCGAAGCAACTGGGGTGTAGAGGTCGTCGCTGTCGGTGAACGATCCGATGAGGCCCTTGGCCTCGATCGCTGCCTTGAACTCCTTGACGTGGTCGAACTCGGCGGGGTCGACGGAGTCGAGTCTGACGGGCTGCTGGCTGAAGTAGACGTGTGTCGGTTTGCCGGCTGCGTGGAACCGCTCGATCTCCTCGGCGGTGCCTGAGTCTGCGGCGTCGGTAGGTGTGCCGAGTCGGGTCCAGAACACACCGATGAGGATGGAGCTGCGGTCGACGAACTGCCGAGCCTGGCGCGCCCAGCGCCCGGGTGTGTGTCTCGTTCCCAACGCCTCGGCAGCAGGGCGGTGCCCATGTCGATCGTGTGTTCGCTGTTCCAGTCGTGGATCGCTCGTTCGACCTTGCGCGGTACTCGGTGGTGTCCGACGGTGACGCGATCAGCACCTCGAGGATCTGGTGCGGGCCGGTCGTCGCGAGTCGCGGTCGGTGTCTGGTCCCAGGTGCCGAGGGTGGCGCGACCCGTGGCCCGGATGCGGAGGTCGAGGTACTGCGGCGCCGGGTCGTCCATGGTGGTGACGTCGCTGCCGCTGAGGTGGCCTGCGTCGATGAGCGCTGCGAGTCCGCGGTCGACCTGATCGGCGTCGAGTCCGGTCGCGCCGGCCACTTCTCGCGAGCCGATCCGGTGCCAGCGGCGTCCGTGTCGGCGACGGCGCGGAAGATCGGCAGCTCACGGTCTTCCCACAGGTTCTGGTTCACCAGGTAATCGTCGCGCAGGCCGTGATAGCGACGCTGGCATCCGGCCGCTGTTGCAGGGGTGGAGGATCGGCTGGATCGGCCCCAGGTCTCGGCGGTAGTCGCCGGGCGAGCAGGGCGAGTATCTCGGGGTGTGAAGGTCCATCGATCGGGGCGGATGTTGTCGAGGGACTTGACTTCCTGCCCTCGCCGGATCTGCGGGCGCGAGGGCTGTCAGCAAGGATCTGTTCCATCTATGATCCTTCGACTGGAAGGGGGATCTTTCATGTGCGGAACGGAGATTGAGGCTCGACGCTCGTTGGAGGCAGCCATTTCGGCTGCCGGGCGTCACGGTGATGGGTGGTGGGTTCTCAACACGATTCCGCTGCGCGAGGAGCGAGAACTCCGACGCCGACGTGGTGGTGGGCATTCCGAACTCAGGCCTACTGATCCTTGAGGTGAAAGGCTGGACGCGGTTCACAGTCGATGACCGCGGCCGTTGGCGTCGGCCCGGCGCTGGCGGTCAGATGGTCGACCTCGGCGATGGGCCTTTCGTCCAGGCGCAGCGGCAGGAGTATCTGCTCTATGAGATGCTCCAGCGGTTCCGGAATGATGGCCTCCTCGGTCTAGGTTCGCTGCCGTGTATAGGGAGTGGCGTCCTGTTCGGAAATCTGACAGGTGGAGAGGTCGACACGACCGATTGGGTAAACGAGTTGCGGTTCACGTTGTTCCGCGACACCTTCTGCCCGACCATCCACCCTTCGGAAGATGAGGCTGTCCAGCTCCTGAACCGGTTGAGGGCACTGCTCGGTGCGAACACGATCCCGGAGCGGCAGACGGACAACTCCGCTCCGCGTCTCGCACAGCTACACCAGCTCCTTGCTCCCACACGCAGGGGTTTCTGGCTTGGCGGCGTTCGTCGCCGATTCTCACGAAGCACTGAACCAGCTCGCTGAAGCGGCGATGTCAGCCAAGGCCGACGTCCTACGGCGCAACTCCTTGTACGTCGAAGGTGCGGCTGGGGACGGGGCAAGACCGTGCTGGCGCTCCAGCTCGGTCTCCAGCGAAGTCGGTCTGCCGAGCGACCGTCCTTGTACATCTGCTACTCGCCACGACTGGCGGAGGAGATCCGCGAGGTACATCAGGGTGGCGACGGCACCGTGCTGATCTTCACCCCGGAGGAATTGCTGTGCAGCCTCGCCGGCCATGAGGCGATGGAACCGTTTCTCAGGGCAGAGGCAGAAGCGAACGAGGCCGCACTCGAGGTCGCTGAATTGATGGGGACCAGTACTGAGCCCGAGCAGTCCCGGGCCTATCTCGGAAGCGATGAGTTCTGGGACACGCTGATCGCAGCAGTCGCCCGATCCGGCGATGATTTTGCTGCCGTCGTCGTCGACGAGGCCCAGGACCTGTGGGAACCCGCTTTCGCCTACCTCTCGTCGCTCGTGGGCCCAAACGAACTGTTCGCCGTATTCGTTGACCCACACCAGACAACACGACGGGAGCGAGCTGGACTTGTCTGGACCCAACCGACGTCCACGTTGGATGGCCAATCCATTCGGCTCAACCGAAACTTTAGAAACGGCGACCGCATCATCGACGCCGTCGAACAACGATTCCGCATCCGCTATGACCGGCCCCCAAGAGGACC
>CAVPQM010000023.1:0-35331 GCA_963707555.1 uncultured Actinomycetota bacterium | reverse complement strand
CTTCCGGTGCACTGCCCCGTCACCCGACACGCCTGCCTGTTAGCCTCCGACGACGGGGCGAGGAGAGGGGAACGAGATGAAGACTTCGGTGCAGCGCGTGGCGCTCGCGGTCATGTTGGCCGGGCTGGTGGTGTCGGCCACCGCATGCGGACCGGGAGCGGGTGAGGGGCTGGTCAACGCCTATCTCCAGTTCGCCGGGCCGATCGTGGTGATCGGTGTGGTGCTCGCGCTCCTGCTGGGCGGCGGCAACCCACCGAGCTGACCCCTCACGGCGTCAGGCCCCGCGCTCACCGCCGCTGGCGGAGGAGTTGCCGAGCGCGATCACTGTCGGCACGGTCGCTCGCCGCGAGGTCGACGGCATCAGCGAGAAGGTGCTGATCCAACGACTCGAGGAGCTCCAACGCGACGGGATCGTCAGTCGCGAGGTGCACGAGCAGGTGCCGCCGAACGTCGTCTACTCGCTCACGCCACTCGGTGAGACGCTCAACGCCGCGCTCGAACCCCTTGGCGATCGGGGAGAGGCACACCTCGATCACATCACCATCGTGCGAGTCGCCGGCGAGTCCCGCCCGCACTGGGTCGCGGCCGTCGGTGAATCCACCGGACCTCCGATCAGTCGCCTGGCCTCGGGCGTAGGCGTCGATGTTCAGCCGGGGGACGTGGGCAACGGGACGCATCCACCGATCGGTGGACCCCAGGAGGGGTCGTTCATGCGATGTCCTCTGCGGTCGACGCCGTCAGGCTGAGGCCATGACTGAACCAGCGGTGCAGGTCTCCGGCCTGCGGAAGGCGTACGGCACGATGGTGGCCGTCGACGACGTCTCCTTCGACGTCCAGCCCGGGGAGATCTTCGGCATCCTCGGCCCCAATGGCGCCGGCAAGTCCACCACGGTCGAGTCGGTCGCCGGTCTGGTGATCGGCGACGCCGGCAACGTCCGGGTCCACGGTGTGGATCCCTGGACCGACCGGCGGGCGCGACCGTGCTGCTCGTGACCCACGCCATGGATGGAGGGCGCGAGGGGTATATCGACTTGCACGTATATACGGGCAAGCGTATCTTGATCGTGCCGTAGCCCCGAGACCAAGGACCATCCCATGCGAACCCTCTTCGCGTTCATCTACACGTCGCTCGACGGGTACCACGCCGGTCCCGACGGCGAGTTCGACTGGCCGATCATCGACGAGGACTTCCACGACTTCTCGATCCGCCAGCTCAACGACATCGACACGCTCGTGTTCGGGCGCACCACCTACGAGCACATGGCCGCCTACTGGCCGACCCCCGAGGCCGCCGCTGCGAACCCCGCGACTGCGCAGCGCATGAACGCCCTCCGCAAGGTCGTGTGCTCGAGCTCGCTGACCGAGGCGAGATGGGACAACACCGAGCTCGTCAGCGGCGCCGCGACCGAGCGGGTCGCCGCGCTCAAGGCCGAGTCGGGGAGTGGCGACATCGCGATCTTCGGCAGCTCCACGCTGACGGCGAGCCTCGTGGATGCCGGGCTGGTCGATGAGCTGCGCATCATGGTCGGCCCCCTCCTGTTGGGCGGCGGCCAGCCGCTCCTCGACGGCCTCGACGGGAAGGTCGGGCTCACCGTCACAAGGACCACCGCCTTCCGGAGCGGCAACGTGCTCATCCACGCGACGCCCGACCGGCCTCTGGCCACCTGACCGACCGGCTGACGGGCAGATGCGGTGATCCCGGGCGGCACCGTCGCGCGGAGTCGTTGCGCACATCGCCCATGAATGCGGTTGTGCATATATGTCCAGAGGCATATGCTGGGTGCATGTCACCGGTCGCCACCGTCTTCGATGTGCTCGCGGAACCGACCCGTCGCCGGATCCTGGACGCGGTGCGTGACGGTGAGCGTTCGGTCGGCGAGCTGGTCGACGAGGTCGGCATGCACCAGCCCGGCGTGTCCCGCCACCTCAAGGTGCTGCGTGACGCAGGACTGGTCGAAGTGCGTCGTGACGCGCAGCGTCGTCTGTACCGGATCCGCCCCGAGCCGCTGATGGAGCTCGACGCCTGGCTCGAGCCGTACCGGCGCGAGTGGTCGAACCGTCTCGACTCGCTCGAGCGCCATCTGCAGCGCACCTCGACCCCGATCGACCCCACTGCGGTCGGCCCCACCAGCAAGGACACGACGTGAACGAACCCACCGACCTGGCCCGCGACGGCGTCATCGAACGAACCGCCGACGGGGGCGTCATCCGCTTCGAACGGCAGCTCCCGTACCCGATCCGCGACGTGTGGAGTGCGATCACCGACCCCGAACGGCTGGGTGACTGGTGGCTGCCCTTCGACGCCGACATCACCGTCGATCTCCGCGAAGGGGGACAGATGGTCTTCGTGGGTCGTGGCCTCGACGAGCCGATCACGATGACGATGACGATCCTGCGGGTCGAGGCGCCGATGCTGCTCGAGCACACCCACGCCGACCCCGACTCCCTCATGCGTTGGGAGCTCGAGCCGACCGACACCGGCTGCACCCTGCGTCTCAGTCACTTCGTCACCGACGCCGACGTTGCGATCGAGAACTGCTACGTCGTCGGGTTGCATCATTCGCTCGCTCGGCTCGAACCGCTGCTCGCCGGCCGGCCGATCGCCTGGGACTGGGACGAGTTCGCCGCCGCACAAGCCCGCTACGCCGAGATCGGTTTCGCTCCCGAACCGGAGGCATCATGACCCAACTCCTGCGAGTCCAGAACTTCATGCTGTCCCGCGACGGCTTCGGTTCCGGTGAGGGCCAGACGCTCGAACGGCCCTTCGGGCACGCCGACCCCGCGGCGCTGGCCTCGTGGGCCGGTGCCACGGCCAGCTGGCCGAACCGCACCGATCCCGGAGGGACCCGCGGTCTCGACGACTACTTCACCCGCGACTTCTCCCACAACATCGGCGCAGAGATCATGGGCCGCAACAAGTTCGGTCCCCAGCGCGGGCCGTGGGAGGACCACGACTGGCAGGGCTGGTGGGGCGACGTGCCACCGTTCCACACCCCGGTGTTCGTGCTCACCCACCACCTCCGCCCGAGCTTCACCCTCGCCGACACCACCTTCCACTTCATCGACACCGACCCGGCCGACGCGCTCGCCCGGGCGAAAGCCGCGGCCGGCGACAAGGACGTGCGCCTCGGTGGCGGCGTGCACACCGTCCGCGAGTTCCTCGAGGCCGACCTGGTCGACACCATGCACGTCGCGGTCGCGCCGCTCGAGCTGGGCAGGGGCGAACGACTCTGGGAGTCATCCGACGAGCTGCTCGACCGGTTCCACATGGAGTCCGTGCCGAGTCCGAGCGGCATCACGCATCTCATCTTCTGGCGGCGCCAGCCCCGGCCTGTTCAGCGGGCAGCGACGACCTGATGCGCCGCGGCGCACGAACGGGCAAGGCCCGCGTCGAACCCGATGTCGAGTGCGTGCTGCAGGCCCGACGGTGATGCGAAGCGTGCCGTGATCGTCATCGTGGCCGTCGTGCCCGATGCCGCCGCGAGGTCGACGGAGATCTCCGTCGGGTCGAGTCCGTCGCTGTCGAAGGTGAACGCGAGGTGCAGGGGTGCGTCGACCGCGTGGATCGTCCAGCGTGCCCGGATGTCGCCGCCGCCGGTGGCGACGGTGACGTGGACCGTCCCGCCGGGTTTCAGGTCGTGCTCGTCGACCGTCATGGGCATGCCGGGCGGGCCCCACCAGCGAGCGAGCTTCGTCGGGTCCGAGAACAGGGTCCACACGACGTCGACCGGATGGTCGAACTCGGTGGTGATCACGGCGGACCGTCGCTCGTGGTCGACGTGCGATCGGACGATCGGGGTCATCCGGTGGCTCCGGGCTCGTCGGCGAGGACGTCGTGCATGCGTTCGACGCGTTCGTGCCACTGGTCCCGGAGGTCGCTGAGCGCGGCTCGCACCTCGTCGACCGCGTCCGGGTGAGCACGCACGAACCGGTGTCGGTGCATCGGGCGCTTGACGACCAGCCCGGCGTCCTCGAGCACGGCGACGTGTCGTTGGACCGCGGCGAAGCTCATCGGATACTCCGCGGCGAGGTCGCTCACGGCGCAGTCGTGGCGCATCGTGCGGGCCACGATGTCGCGGCGCGTCGGGTCGGAGAGGGCTCGAAGTCGGCGGTCCAGTTGCTCTGATACAATCATTGTGTTGTATGATAGCCCACGGGGTCGCCAGAGGTGGACCCGGCAACAGAGGTCGATCCGGCAGCGGTGGACCCGACAGAGGTGGAGTGCAAGATGCGGATCGTGTTCATGACGTTCATGTCGCTCGACGGGATCACCCAGGGGCCCGGAAGTCCCGACGAGGACACCAGCGACGGCTTCGATCGCGGTGGCTGGTTCGTGCCGTACCTGGACGAGACCTTCGTCGCGATGGTGCAGCGGTGGACGCAGTCGGCCGACGCCTACCTGTTCGGTCGCCGGACCTACACGGCCTTCGCCGAGGCGTGGCCGAACATGCCCGATCTCGATGACCCGGTGGCGAAGAGCCTCAACGGTTCGCGCAAGTACGTCGCGTCGAACACCTTGAGCGACGCCGATGCGATGTGGGGGCCCGTGACGGTGTTGCGGGGTGACGTCGCCGCAGCAGTCGCCGAGCTGAAGGCGGCGCCGGGGCGCGAGCTGCAGATCCACGGCAGCACCACTCTCGGGCGCTCCCTGCTCACTGCGGGAGTCGTCGACGAGCTCCGGTTGGTCGTCGCCCCGGTCGTCGTCGGCGACGGCCGACGCCTGTTCGAGCGAACCGATCACGCGATCGGACTGCGACCCCTCGACGTCACCACCACGTCGGGTGGCCTCTCGGTGCAGACCTACGCCGTCGAGGGTCCTGCGAGTGCCGGTACGTACGACCCGAGCGTGCACACGTTCGCCGGGGGTGACTGACCGTCCGACTGGAGGTCGGGACCTCGGCTCAGGATTCCTGTGGTCGAGCGACGGACGGGAACTCGGTGTCGAGGAACGCTCGGTTGCCGTAGTGGGCGCGCCGGTAGCAGGGGATCACGGACACCGGGAGCTCGTCGAACGCCCGGTACAGCCGGGCTCGTTCACGGCACCGGATGCCAGAGCGACACGGGACGTTTCCGCTGTGCTTCGGTGTTGTGGTCATCGCAGCGACGACCCGTCGCCGCGGAGGAGGAATGGACATGACGACCGAGCGTGCGGTCCTCGCCAACGGATGCTTCTGGGGCTCCCAGGAACTGCTGCGGAGGTTGCCCGGGGTGATCTCGACCCGGGCCGGCTACTCCGGCGACCCCGCCACCCCGAACGCGACGTACCGGGCCCATGGCGACCACGCCGAGGCGGTCGAGGTGATCTTCGACCCGTCGGTGCTGAGCTTCCGCCAGCTGCTCGAGTTCTTCTTCCAGATCCACGATCCGACGACGCTGAACCGGCAGGGCAACGATGTGGGCCGCAGCTACCGCTCGGCGATCTTCACCACGAGCGACGAGCAGCGAGAGGTCGCCCTGGCCACGATCGCGGATGTCGAGAAGTCGGGGATCTGGCCGGGTCCCGTGGTCACCGAGGTCGAGCCGGCGACCGAGTTCTGGGAGGCCGAGCCCGAGCACCAGGACTACCTGCAGAAGTACCCGCAGGGTTACACGTGCCACTGGGTGCGCCCGGACTGGGTCCTGCCCGCGAGTTGACCGGTACTGCCGCCCGGCTGCCATCGGGGCGGCGCCGGGCCGGTCGGGGACGCTCAGGCGTCGGGCGCCGAGATCGCCCGTCCGATCAGATCGCCGATCTGTCGGGCGACGTCGTCGGTGACCTCGGTGACGGCGTACGACGTCGGCCAGCACGAGCCGTCGTCGAGCCGGGCGACGTCGTTGAACCCGAGCGTCGTGTAGCGGACCTCGTCCTTGGCGCCGCTGCGGACGAAGCAGAGCACCTTGCCGTCCATGGCGTAGGCCGGCTGGCTGTACCAGAGCCTCGGTGCGAGTCCGGGCGCCGTGGTGGTGATCACCTCGTGGATCCGCTGGGCGACCGTTCGATCGGGCTCGGGCATCGCCGCGATCGTGTCGATCACGTCGTTGAGCTCGCGCTCGGCCTTCTTGCCGGTCGGTCGGCTCGCCTCGGTGCGCCGCTCGGCCGCGCGCTCTCGGATCGCCTGGCGTTCGGCCTCGCTGAGACCGTCGCTCGTCGTGTTGCCCACCGTCGTTCCTCCATCGTCGGGACGCACACAGCATCGTCGCTCGGCGCGGCGCGGCGGGAACCCCCGCTGAACGGTCAGGCGGCGCTCGGGCAGGCAGTGCTCAAGCGCCAGCGCGACAGAGGCAGAACGGGTGGCCGGCCGGGTCGAGGAAGACTCGGTAGTCGGGGTGCGGCTGCACCGCCGCCTTGCGCGCCCCGATCGCCACGGCGGCCTCCTCGGCCCGGTCGAGGTCGTCGACGTCGAAGTCGAGGTGGGCCTGCTGCGGGTGCTCGGCGTCCGGCCAGGTCGGCGGACGGTGGTCGGGCGCGAGTTGGAAGGCCAGCAGCAGGCCCGACTCGCCGGCGAGCTCGATCCAGTCGTCGTCGGTTCGGGTGATCTCCCATCCGGTCAACGCCGAGTAGAACTCCGCCGACGCCCACGGGTCTCGACAGTCGAACACGAAGGTGGTGAGACGCGCGATGGGGGCCATCGAGCCATCGTCGCACGGTGCCCCCGGGTCGTGCAGGGCATCGATGAGCGACGGGCGAGTCGGCCCTCAGTGCAGGTCGACGCTGCGCTCGGCCGCTCGGAGCTCGGCCTTGCGGACCTTCCCGGCGGTCGTCCGGGGCAGCGCGTCGATGACACGGAGCACCGTCGGACGCTTGTGGCCGGCGAGCCCCACCCGTGCGCAATGACCTGCCAGTTCCTCCACCGACGGCGTGACCGCTCCTGCGCGGACCACGACCACGGCGCAGACCTGCTCGCCGAAGAGCGGGTCGGGAACGGCGATCACCGCGGACTCGACCAACGCCGGATGCGTGGCGAGCGTCGCCTCGACCTCGGAGGCCGAGATGTTCTCGCCGCCGCGGATCACGATGTCCTTCAGCCGGTCCGTCACCACCAGGTGACCGTCGCTGTCGAAGCGTCCCAGGTCGCCCGTCCGGAACCAGGTGCCGCTGAAGGCGTCGGCGTCGAGGTTCGCGTTCTGGTAGCCGATGAACTGCTTCGGGCCGCGGGTGAGGATCTGGCCCTCCTCACCGGGCGCCACGTCGGCGCCGGTGTCGTCGACGAGCCGGACCTCGGTCCCGATCACCGGACGCCCATCGGTGTGGTGGCGCTTCTCGGGGGCGTCGTCCGGTTCGCTGGTGCAGACGCCAGGGTGCTCGGTCGAACCGTAGGTGCGCCACGAGACGATCCCCGCCTCGGCAGAGCGTGCCAGCAGCGCCGGTGGTACGGCCGCCGCCCCACACAGGTATCGCTCCAGTGAACCGATGTCTCGCCCCGTGCGCTCCGCCTCGTCGAGCAGCGTCGCCAGGAAGAACGGAGTGCCCGAGCTCGAGGTGATGCGGTGCGCCTCGATCGCCTCGACGGCCGCCCGGGCGCTCCACCGGTCGAGCACGACGCTCAGCCCGCCGACGCACAGCGGTCGGAGCAGTCCGATCACTGCCGCCACATGGCCCGCAGGGAAGCTGACCAACGTCCGCCCTTCACCGATGCCCACGGTGAGGCCGAACAACATCGTCTCGTGGGTGTGGCGCACCCCCTTGGGGGCGGCCGTGGAGCCCGAGGTGTAGAGCACGCACGCGACGTCGTCGGGTCGCACTCCCGAGCGGTCCGGCTCGACGCCTTCCGGGAGGTTCGCGAGCGCCGTCGCCCCAGAGGGCACCTCGGATCCGAGCACCAGCACACGCTGCAGCCCGATGGTCGCCGACGCGGCCGCGAGCGGCGCCGCGATGTCGGACCCGCGCCACGACGCCGGCACGATCGCCGTTCGAGCACCGGTCTCGGCCGCGACGTGGGCGACGTCGTCGGTGCTCGCACCCGCGACCACCGGGACGACGACGGCGCCGATCCGCCAGAGCGCCGAGAGCGCCTCGACGCCGGCACGGTCTGCGGCGGCCTGGATGATCACAGCGTCGCCCGCCCCGATGCCCGCGGCCGCCAGGCGACCAGCGAGCCCCGACGCGCCCCGCTGGATCTCGGACAGCGTCGCCGAGTGCTCGTCGCCGTCGACCGCCGAGAAGATCATCACGTCGTCGGGGCAGGTTGCGGCCCCCGTCTCGATCGCGTCGGCGATGGTGATCGGTGGGTAGAACCCCGCGCTCCTCCAGCCGGAGCGCAGCGCGTCGCGGGCGGCTCGGGCGGCGTCGATGGCCGGCTCGCTCACCCTTGCCCTCCGCCTGCCGCCGACCTCATCCTGACCCCCACCCAGTAAAGAGTATCCTCTATCGTCGCCCGAGTCGCTGCGCCGGTCGGACGCCGCCCCCCGGGTCGGACGCCTGCAACCTACTCATTGCTGCCACTACTTACGAACAGTAAGTTCGCTGGATGGCGACTGACACCCCGACGACGGGCGACGCATGGGAAGCGCTCGTCGACGGCCTCCGCGCAGCGGGGGAGCAGCTCGCCGCGGACACCGCGGACCTCGGCCCGTCGGTGCAGGCGGACGGGTATCGCGGCGCTCCTGCGCGCGCTGAACAACCAGCTCGGCCGGTTCGAGGTCGATCGTGACCGGCCCGAGCTGGTCCCGTTCAACGGCTGGCGCGAGAAGATGTTCATGGACAACCCGGACTTCCGGTACTGGGTCGCCGACATCCGGGATTCCAGGCGCTACCGGATCTCGGGATCGGTCGGCGGGGCCGTCTACACATCGATCACCGTGTACATGCGGACCGGCGGGGCGGAGGCGGCGGCCACGAGTCGGATCGACAGCGATGCGCTGGCGATCGACGCCGACGGACGGTTCACGGTCACGTTGTCGCCAGACGATGCGGGGGACGACCCGGCCGATGGCGGCGACTGGCTGCCCCTGCCCGAGGGGGCGACGTCGGTCTGGGTGCGCCAGTTCCACCACGACGCTGCACGGGACCGGCTCGGCTGGTGCCGCATCGATCCCGTCGACGAGCTCGACGTGCCGCCCGGGATCGAACCCGACACGTTCGGGCGGCACCTGACGCGCCTGGGTCGCAGCATCGCTGCGTTCCCCGCGATCTTCGCCGCCTCGATCCGCGACGACCTGGCTCACCCGAACGAGGTGCGTCACTGGTCCGAGATGGTCGGCGGCGCCGGCTTCACCGAACCGAACATCCACTACCTGCGGGGGGCGTGGCAGCTCGACGAGGGCGAGGCGCTCGTCGTCGAGGGCCACCCACCGCCGAGCCGGTACTGGAACGTGCTGCTGTACAGCCGCTTCCTCAACTCCCTCGACCACCGCAGCCGGTCCGTCACACTCACCGACGGCAGCGCCCATCTCGTCGACGGGCGGTACCGCCTGATCATCTCGGCGACCGACCCCGGGGGAGCGGGGGACTGGCTCGACACCGAAGGCCGCGACGTCGGCCTGTTCGTGTTCCGGTTCCTCCAGCCCGAGCACGAGCCCGAGCTCCCGACGGTTCGGCGGTGCCGCGTCGACGAGCTCCTGGAGGACACATGAGTGGCTGGCGCCCTGCACCGCGGAACGAGGTGGCGCGAGCCGCGATCGACGCGGCCGAGGCCGACCGTCGAGCGCGCCCGGAGCGGTACCGCCTCGATCCGGACGACCTCGCGGCGGCCGCCGTGAAGCGCCCGGGCGACGAGGACCGCTTCGAAGCGGGTTGGCGCGAAGGACTCGAGCAGTACCTCGGCTCGGCCCGCGAAGACGGTCGGCTCCACGCGTTCGGGCTCGGCATGGCCTCCATGACGGCGATCTCACGGCTGCGGGCGGGCGCGACGATGTCGCGCTTCATCGAGGCCGATGCCGAACGCGTCGCATCGACGCCGGACCGTCCGATCTTCATCACCGGCGGTTGGCGCACCGGCACCACGTTCCTGTTCCGGCTGCTCGCGACCGACCCGCGGCTGCGAGCACCGCTGCCCATCGAGCTCGGCAGCCCCTGCCGTCTGGCGGACACGACCGACGACGAGCGAGAGGCGCTGATCGAGGCGAGCGTCGCCCGCAGCGAGATGCTCTACGCGATCAACCCCGAGCTGCGGGCGATCCACGACTCGGGGGCACGCCTGCCCGAGGAGTGCGGTCTGGCGATGGGCGCCGACCTGCGCAACTGGGGGTTCTCCTCGACGACCCGGCTCGACAGCTACTCGCACTGGCTGGCGGGGCAGGATCTCGGGCCGAGCTACGTCAGCTACCGGCACGTCCTCCAGGCACTCGACCGCCACGACGGGCGACGCTGGGTGCTGAAGGCGCCGCCGCACACCGCTGAGCTCCCGAACCTGGTGTCGGCGTTCCCGGGGGCCGTGGTCGTGCAGCTGCACCGCGACATCGTCGAGACCGTCGCGTCGGGTGCGAGCCTGTTCGCGGTGTTCCGCTCGATGTACAGCGACGAGGTCGATGCCGTCGACGTCGGTCGGTTCCAGGCCGACCAGACCGAGCTCTGGCTCCGTCGGGCGACGGAGTTCCGCTCCGATCCGGCGTCGTCGGCCGCGACGTTCGTCGACCTGGACTACCGGATGCTGGTGAGCGACCCCGTGGCCGCGATCTCCCGGGTGTACGCCGCGGCGGACCTCGACCCTCCGGCGGACCCGGCGGCGTTCGTCGAGGCGTACCACGACTCGCACCCGCGGCACGCACACGGCACGCACCGGTACACCGCCGCCGACTTCGGGCTCGACGAGCACGAGCTCCGCGAACGGTTCGCGTTCCTGCCGAGCGCGCCATGAGCTCGCCACGTCGGCGCATGACGGCCGAAGCACGGCGCGAGCAGCTGCTCGATGCGTGCGCTGCGATCGTCGACCTCGAGGGCTTCCACGCCGCGACGATCGAACGGGTGGCGAACGAGTGCGGGGTCACCCGCACCGTCGTCTACCAGCAGTTCGGTGGCCTCGACGGCATGCTCGACGCGCTGGTCGAGCGGGCGAGCGAGCGTGCCGGCGCTGCGTTCGCCGAGGCCACCGCAGCGGGCGGTCAACCGACCGTTCGCGCCGCCATGTCACGGGTCCTCGACGCGGTCGACGCCGACCCCGCCACCTGGCGGATGTTCCTCGTCGCTCCCCAGATCGGGCCACCTGCGCTGGCCACCAGCCTGGCTCGGGGCCGAGCCATGATCCGCGACGTCAGCATCTCGGCGTTCGAGGACGGACCGGGTGCGCCCGAGGACCCCGAGCTCGCTGCTCGCATGCTGCAGGTCGTCGCCGACGAGCTCGTCCGGCTCCGTCTGGCCGACCCGAGCGTGTACACCACCGAGCGGATCCTGGCCCAGATGGACTCGGTCGCGGCGGCGCTCCTTCGTCCCCGGCGTGCACGCCGATGACGGCTTCCGGAGCCGTCGGGTTCGAGCCCCGCAGCGAGGAGGGGTGGCGCGATCCCTTCGCGATGTACCGCGACCTCCGCGAGCACGATCCCGTCCACCACGTCGAGCGTGGTGACTACTGGGTGCTGTCGCGACACCGCAACGTCTTCGACGCCGCACGCGACACCGACCGGTTCTCCTCGGCCCAGGGGCTGACGCACCTCTACGACGACGTCGCGACCGCAGGCCTCGAGACCGTCCGGCCGATGGTGTTCCTCGACCCTCCCGAGCACACCGAGTTCCGGCGGCTGGTCGCCAAGGGCTTCACGCCGCGGCAGGTCGACGAGATCGAGCCGGCCGTCCGGGCGTTCGCGGTGGAACGCATCGAAGCGCTCCGGGAGCGCGGCGGCGGCGACATCGTGACGGAGCTGCTCAAGCCGCTGCCCACCTTCGTGGTGGCGCACTACCTCGGGGTCCCGGAGGCCGACCGTGCCCGCTTCGACGGCTGGGTGCACCGCGTGGTCGCCGCGTCGGCGACCGGCGACGTGCTCGACGCGTCCGACACGGTCGCCGAGATCTTCGAGTACTTCACGGCACTGATCGAGGTGCGCCGCTCCGACCCCGGCGACGACACCATCTCGCACCTGGTCCACGCCGGCGACGCGTCCGGCGTCGACCCGATGCGGATCCTCGGGTTCGCGTTCACGATGATCACCGGCGGCAACGACACCACCACCGGGCTGCTGGGCGTCGGGCTCGACCTGCTGCACCGATCGCCCGACCAGCAGGCTGCTCTCGCAGCCGATCGTGGTCTGAGCGACGACGCCGTGCACGAGCTGTTGCGCCTGACGAGCCCGGTCCAGGGACTCGCCCGCACGACGACGACCGAGGTCGAGATCGACGGGACCACCATCCCGGCCGGACGAAAGGTGCTCCTGCTCTACGCGTCGGCGAACCGCGACCCGTTCGAGTTCGGCGACGACGCGGACGTCGTGCGCATCGATCGGCGGGCGCAGCGGATCCTCACCTTCAGCTACGGCGCCCACCACTGCCTCGGTGCCGCGGCTGCACGGCTCATGGGTCGCGTCGTGCTCGAGGAGCTGATGGCACGGTGTCCCCGCTTCGCCGTCGACGGCGAGACGGCGACGTTCGCGCCGGGCAACTTCGTGCGCTGGTACCGCACGCTGCCCTTCGTGCCCGAGGCCTGAACGGCGGCGGACGTTCGCACGGCTCAGTCGTCGGTGTGGAACCTAGAGTCGCCGGATGCGAGGAAGATGGATCGCCGCGTCGATCGCCGTGATCGCGCTCGTCGGGGTCGGGGTCGGGGTCTTCCTGACCGTGCGCGACACCTCCCGACCGGTCGCGATCGACGAGGCGAAGGCCCGCACGACGTCATCGGTGGCACCGGACGGCGCCCCGGTCGCCCGCCGACCCGAACCCGGTGTGTACCGCTACGAAGGGTCGGGCACCGCATCGCTCTCGGTCCCACCGCTGTCGCAGAGCCAGGGGCCGTCCATGCCCGGCACGGTCGAGATCGGCGACGACGGATGCTGGACCTTCCGCATCGACTTCAGCACGAACCACTGGCAGTCGTGGGAGCAGTGCCCCGACGGCGACGACCTCGTCGAGGCGGGCGGTCAGTCCTGGCAGCGATGGATGATCGGTGCGACGGCGATCACCAACCTGAGCGACTTCGCGTGCGACGACGCGACGATGCTCGCCCCGGCGGAACCGACGGTGGGCCAGGAGTGGCACGGTCGCTGCGTCGGCACCAACGAAGCGGTCGACGGTGAGTCGATCTCGGTGGGCACCCTCCGCTTCGTCGGCGCCGAGGACCTCGACGTCGGCGGCACGACCGTCGCCACACACCACTTCGTGCGGGAGCGGACGATGTCGGGCACCCAGGTCGGCACCGAGCGCACCGAGGTCTGGTACGCGGTCGACACCGGCCTGCCCGTGCGGAACGAGCGCTCGGTCGAGGTCAGCACCGGTTCCCCGATCGGCGAGTCGACCTACACCGAGTCGGGCGAGTTCCACCTGGTGTCGGTCGAACCCGAGTGATCGGTGGCGACCGAACGGGCCGCGTGCGCCGACGAGCACCGGTCGGTCAGACGGGTCGCTCGTACTCCCCCTTGATGACGAAGTACGAGCCGCGGATCGTGCCGGCGAGCTTCGACTTCTGACGTGCGAACTTGAACGAGCTCAGCTCGTCGGGGACGTCCATGCTGTCGGACAGCTTGAACCCGACGGCATGCTTCTTCGGGTCGTCGAGCACGTTGATCGCGAGGCCGCTCTCGTAGAACACGTACACCCAGAGCACGCCGTCGGTGTCGACGACGGCCGCTTCGAGCGGCGGCGACTCGATGACGATGTCGCGCTCCTCCTTCAGGATCCGGGTCACCCACTCGACGAGGTCCTTCGCCTCGTCGGCCGGTCGCACGGTGAACTCCTCGTCGAACTTGTTCTTGAAGTAGCGGGCCTCGTTCGCCCGGAGTCCGGCGAGCGCGTCCGCGACCGGTGATGATTCGAGTCCGGTGGTCGACACGTCGACGAAGTCCACTGCGTAGCTCATCGGGGGTCCTTCCGATCGTTGTCCGTACCGCCAGCGTGAACGATCCGGTCGTCCGGCGCTTCTCGATTCCTGCTCGGTCCGAGGTGACGCCTTCCGTGTCGAGTCTGGCGTTCGTCCGGCGCGGCGTGTCGACGGCAGCGCTCGACACCCTCGCGTTGCGCCCTCCACCCGTTGAACTTCGCTCAACTTCGTCGCTGCCGCGCCGACGGTCTTGTCGAGGCCTCGGATACGTGCACACGTCCCCCGAGGACGGAGGAAGGACGAGCGTGGACGAACGAACCCCTGACGAGCGTGGCTCCGAACCCGGCAGGTCGGCCGGTCATACGCGGTCGGGGACCCGGCCCGCAGGTCGCTGGCGGGTCGTCGTCGCTCGTTTGCTGGCCGTCCTCCTGGTCGCCGCACCCCTGACGATGGGCGCGAACCGGGCGGCCGCGGTCGAGAACCTGCCCGGCACCACGCTCGACACGCCGCAGAGCCTGTTCGCGTACGTCGCCGCCGGTGAGCTCGTCGACGTCCTCTTCACCAAGGTCGACTCCGGTGCGCCGGGCGGTCCGGTCACGATCACCCTGCAGCGTCCCGGGGCGGCGGCCGCGACCTGCGACATCCCTTCGGGTGCCGCGGTCGGCACGGTCTGCCAGTGGACCGACCAGGTCGCGCCGCAGACGGGCATCTGGGAGATCCAGCACACCTCGTCACCCGATTCGGCCGTCAGCTGGTCCGTCGACGTGCACGACGGCACGACGGTGATCCCCGGTCGTGTCTGGTCGACCGGGCACACCGTCCGCCAGGCCGCCGCCGACGACGTCACCCTCTGGTACCGGGGAGAGCACGGACACCTCTACGAGTCGACCTTCCACGGGATCGACGGCCAGGCGACCACGTTCCGCGCCGATGTCGTCGGCGTGCGTGCACCGGGCACCTGCCTCTCGACCTACCGCAGCGTCGCGGCGACCGACCCGGCCGGCTCGCTCGCCGCAGCCGACGAGTGCGGCGCTCCCTACAAGGTCTTCTTCGAACCACCGGCGCTCGATCTGCCGGCGACCGCGACCTCGTGGGACGGCACGACGACCTGGGTGAACCCGGCGGTCGCCACCCCGAGCATCACCGACGCGGCGTTCACTCCCGACACGCCGGGCAGCCGCAGCGGCTCGATCGACGTCGTCGTCTCGGGCTTCACCGGCCAGCTGACGGTGCAGGTCGACGCCGACCACGACGGCGTGTTCGACGGGCCGGCGGACGTCGCGCTGCCGGGTTGGGCGACCGACGGCGCCGCGAGCGTCGCCTTCGACGGCCTCGACGGCGAGGGCGACGCGATCCCGGTGACCCGGGCGATCACCGCGCGCGTCCTGATCGACCGGACCGCCGAGATCCACCTGGTCGCCGACGACGTCGAGCTGCTCGCCGGGGGTGTCGAGCTCACCCTGCTCAACGGCCCCGATCCCGGCCGGTCGACGCTGCACTGGGACGACACCGGACTTGCCGCGAGCGCCTGCGGCACGCAGCCCGCCGTCGTGGACGGCTCCGCCGGCGTCGCGAGCGACGGCGGTGTGCACGGCTGGGACGCCGCCGGCTGCCCGCCCGACATGGCCGGCAGCTGGGGCGACGACCGCCTGATCGACCACTGGGCCCACCTGCCGGTCGACGTGTCGACGGACCTCGAGGTGCCCGGCGCGCTCCCGCAGCTGGTCAAGGCCTTCGGCCCCGACGAGATCCCGGTGCACGGACGGTCGACGCTGACGATCACCGTCGAGAACACCGCTGATCGGCTGGCCGCGGCCGGCTGGTCGTTCACCGACTCGCTCCCCGCCGGTGTCACGGTCGCCGAGCCGGCACTCGCCGGCACCACCTGCGCCAACGGGACCGTCACAGCGAGCGCAGGCGGTTCGACGATCGACGCGACCGGTGATCTGCTCGCCGACCAGGTGTCGTGCACCGTCACCGTCGCGGTCACCGCTGCGGTCGCCGGCACCTATCAGAACTGCGCCGGTAACATCACCGCCAGCTCCGGGGTCTCTCCACCGGCGTGCGCATCGCTCACCTGCAACGACAACGACGTGAGCGGGCTGCCGGACTTCTTCGTCGACTGCACCGTGCCCGCCGAGCCCAAGGCGGTCGACTTCGAGATCCAGGAACGTTGGCGCTCCGGCAACATCACGCTCGCCTACCAGACCCCGCTCGTCGGCGACCTCTACGGCACCGGCGTCCCCGTCGCTGTCGTCGCGGGCAACCTGAGCTACAGCGCCGGCGCCGGAGTCCCCACGCGACTCGCCGCCGGGCTCCGCATCGTGCGCGCCAGCGACGGCGCACTGCTCGACACCATCTCCACACCTCGCTTCGCATGGTCAGGCCACGCAGTGACTGCACTCGCCGACATCGACGGCGACGGCACCGGCGAGATCATCCTCAAGGCGAGCAACAGCGGCACCGTGCCGATCGAACACCGCGGTCGCCTCATCGCCTACGGCTACGACTCCGCGAGCGCCAGCTGGGCGCAACGCTGGGTGTCCGACCAGCGCTACGACAACGCCGAGGCCAACGGACGGGGCGGCGCCAATCTCGCGGTCGCAGACTTCAACGCCGACGGCACCCCCGAAGTGTTCGTCGGCAACCAGATCTTCAACGCGCGCACCGGCGTCCGACTCGCGGCCGGAGCGTCCGCCGGCAGCGCCGGCTGCGCCCGTCGCAGCGGCGTCGGCTGCTTCTGGGGCCAGACCGCGGCCGTCGACATGGACGACGACGGGGACCTCGAGCTCGTCGCCGGTGACGTCGTCTACGACGTCACCATCGCCGACCCCGACGGCGAGACCGGCAACAGCCTGACCGTTGCCGCCCAGGCCGACCCCGACCTCGTCGGCGTCGGCGACGGCTGGACCGCAGTCGCCGACATGGACCTCGACGGTCGGCCCGATGTCGTCGTCGCCCGCATGGGCATCCCGACGAACTCCGACGCGATGGTCGTGTACGTCTGGGACGGTCGCACCGGTCACGTGTCGAGCCTGCTGACCGGCATCGGTACCGGCGGCGGAGCGCCCATGATCGGCGACATCGACGGCGACGGCGCACCCGAGATCGTCGTCCAGAACGGTCGTCTCCGCGCGTTCGACTACGTCATCGGTTCGGGGCTGTCGGTCAAGTGGAACATCGCGACCACCGACACCTCGGCGCAGACGTCGCTCACGATGTTCGACTTCAACAACGACGGCCGCCAGGAGCTCGTCTACCGCGACGAGACGCACCTGCGCATCATCGACGGTGCCGGCGCGACGGCCAGCAACCTCGCCACGTTCCCGTGCGCATCGAACACCGGCACCGAGATGCCCGTCATCGCCGACATCGACGGCAGTGGCGAGGCACGCATCCTCGTCACCTGCGACACCAGCGGCACCGTCAACCAGGCGCAGCTGCGCGCCTTCGAATCCGCGAGCGACCCGTGGTCCAGCACCCGTCCCGTGTGGAACCAGCAGGCCTACTTCGCCACGCACGTCAACGACGACCTGACGATCCCCGCGGCGCAGGCGCAGCACTGGATGGCGTTCGACGACGCGGCGCAGCAGTGCAGCAACGGCGTCAGCCGTCCCTTCAACTCGTTCCAGCAGCAGATGACCGACCTCGACCCCGACACCGGATGCCCGGTGATCTGCGACCCGCTCATCGACTACGCGGACGCACCCGCCGGCTATGGCACGACCTCGGCCGGCGACGGCGCACGGCACCTCGTCGACGACTTCGACAGATCCACGGACACCTCGCCGCTCATGCTCGGGACGTCGATCGACCTCGAGTCCGACGGGATGCCCTCGAGCGGAGCCGACGGCGACGACCACGACGGGATCGACGACGAGGACGGCGTCGACGAACCGATCGTCGCGCGTCAGGGCCGCAGCACACCGGTCACGGTGACGGCGACCAACGCCACCGGTGCACCCGCGACCCTGGCCGCATGGATGGACCTCGACGGCGACGGCACCTTCGAGGCGAGCGAACGTCCGACGCCGATCACCGTACCGGCGGGTACGACCGACGGATCGTTCGTCGTGACCTTCCCACCGGCGACCGCCACCACCGACACCTACGTCCGACTGCGTCTGCTCCCCGGCGTCGTCGCGGATCCGCAACCCATCGGGCTCGCGACGGCCGGCGAGGTCGAGGACCACCCGGTCGTCCGAGCCGCGTTCGAGGTCACCAAGGACCTGGTCTCGACCACGGCGAACGGCGACGGCACCTACACCCTCCGCTACGACCTCGCCGTCGCCAGGGTCGGCACCGACGCGACCTACGACCTGGTCGACGACCTGATGCTCGGTGACGCGGTGACCGTCGAGAGCGTGTCGGCCGCCAACGTCACACCCGGCACGATCACGACGAACGACGACTTCGACGGCGACACGGACCCGATGATCGCCGAGGACGTCGCGATCACCGCCGGGACGACGCACCGCTACTCGGTCGAGATCGTCGTCTCGGTCGACCCCGCCGAGGTGACGCCGGCCAACTCCGATTGCGTGCTCGACGTCGGCGAGACCGGCACCGGTGCGATGAACCGGGCGTCGGTCGAGTCCGACGGTGACACGGTCAGCGACGTCGCGTGTCAGCACTTCCCCGGCGTCGCGATCACCAAGGAGATCGTGGGCGACCCGACGCCGACGGGTGTCCCGGGCGAGTACCGCGTCACCTACCGGCTGACCGTGCAGAACAGCGGCTCGGGCCAGACCGACTACGACCTCGACGACGAGCTCCGCTTCGGTGCCGACGTCTCCATCGTCGACGCCGAGGTCGCAGCGACGCTGCCCGGCACGCTGGCCACGAACCCCGGGTGGAACGGGACCTCCGACACGACGCTCGCGACGGGGGTGTCGATCGGTGGCGCCGCCGCCGGCGCAGTCATCGAGCACGTGTACACCGTGACGGTCGTCGTCGCGACCGCGTCGACCCTGGCGAGCGCGGCCGCCGACTGCTCGCTGCAGCCCGGTGAGATCGGCACCGGGGTGTCCAACACCGCAGTGGTCACCGGCGACTGGGGCGAGGCGCTCGACGACGCGTGCGCACCACTCCCGATCACGACGATCGACAAGTCGCTCACCGAGGTCACCCCTGGGCCGGACGGGGCCTACACCCTGACCTATCGCATCGCGGTCCGGCGCACCGGCGCCGGCCCGACCTACCGACTCGACGACACCTTCGCCTTCGGTGACGCGGTCACCGTCGAACACGTCGAGGTCACACCGCCGTCGGGCCTGTCGAGCAACCCCGGCTTCGACGGAGCGTCCGACCCGCTCATCGTCGACGGTGCATCGATCGCCGACGGCGCGACGCACGTGTACATCGTGACCGTCGAGGTGTCCGTCGATGCCGCCGCCGTGACCTTCGACAACACCGACTGCACGATCGGTGGGACCGAGACGGGCAGCGGCTTCTCGAACGCTGCCGCGATGACGACCAACGGCGTGGCCTCGAGCGGCACCGCATGTGCTCCGGTTCCTGCGCAGCTCTCGATCACCAAGACCGTCGGCGCCGGCAGCCCGATCGCCGCCGGTGACGGGACCTACCAGGTGGGCTACACGATCACCGTGTCGAACGGTTCCGCCGGTCCCGGTTCCTACGACCTGTCCGACGAGCTCGCGTTCGGTGACGGGATCGACGTGCTCTCGGCCGAACTCGCGAACCTGACGCCGGGCACGATCGTGGTCAGCGGCTGGGACGGGGTCGTCGACACCGAGGTCGTTGCCGGCCAGTCGATCCTCGGGGCCACCGCGACGGGTCCGACCGTGCACGTCTACACCGTCACGGTGCTCGTCGACGTCCCGGCGGAGCTCGCGATGACCGCCGCCGACTGCACGATCGACGTCGACGAGTCCGGGTCGGGACTGACGAACCGTGCGTCGCTCGAGGCCGGCACCGCCCGGTCCGAGGCAGCGGCCTGCGCTCCGCTCCCGGTCACCACGTTCGAGAAGCGACTCGTCATGGTCGTCCCCGGTGGAGACGGCACCTACGTGGCGACCTACGAGCTCACCGTCGAACGCACCGGCGACGGCCCCGCCTACGACCTGACCGACACGATCCGCTTCGGCGCCGCGGCCACCGTCATCGATGTGACCGCGACCGCCGCGACGCCCGGGCCGTCGGTGAACCCCGACTTCGACGGAGTCGGCGACACCAGCCTCGTGGTCGACCAGCCGATCGCTGACGGTGAGTCCCACGTCGTCACCGTGACCGTCGTGGCCGACGTCGACCCCGCGGCCGTGACACCCACCAACTCCGACTGCGCGCTGTCGGGCGCCGAGACCGGCACGGGGTTCCTCAACACCGCGTCGATGACGACCAACGGCACCGCCATCGACGACGACGGCTGCACGTCGACTCCCGGCATCACCGTCGCCAAGACCGTGGCGGACGGCCCGACTCCGATCAGCGGTGAACGACATCGGATGAGCTACACGCTGACCGTCACCAACACCGGTGCCGGTCCCGGTACCTACGCGCTCCAGGACGAGCTCACCTTCGGTGACGGCATCACGATCGAGCAGGCAGCCGTGGTGAACGACACGCCCGGTGGCAACCCTGCCAACCCGAGCTGGACCGGCACCGCGGCGGGTGACATCTCGATCATCGGCCCTGAGCCGATCGCAGGCGCGGGCACGTCCGATGGCACCGTGCACCGCTTCACCGTGTCCGTCGTCGCGTCGGTTCCGTTCGACATCGACGCCGCTGCCGCCGATTGCTCGATCACCGGCGGAGAATCCGGCACCGGCCTTCGGAACACGGCCGCGCTCCAGAGCGACTCCGGCGTCGGGACCACCGAGGCCTGCGGTGATGCGCCGACGGACGAGGCGCTCCACGTCGCGAAGTCGGTGTCCGACGCCGCCGTGAGCCTCGGTGGATCGCTCCGCTACACGGTCACCGTCACCAACACCGGTGACGTCGCCTACACCGCGGCCCACCCGGCCAGCATCGTCGACGACCTGAGCGACGTGCTGGACGACGCGACCTGGGTCGGTGACGCGGCGGCGGACGCCGGTGTGGTCGCCTACGCGGCGCCGCAGCTGTCCTGGACCGGTCCCCTCGCCGTCGGCAAGCGCGCCACGATCACCTACTCGGTCCGTGTCGACGCGACGGTCAGGGGCAACCTGGCGCTGCGCAACACGGTCGCCACCGATTCCGCCGACGCCAACTGTCCCGAGGGCGACCTGGCGCCCGAGTGCGCGACCCTGACCAGGGTCGAGGTCAGCCCGCAGATGTCGACCGCCCCGGACGACCCGACCGGATCCGACACGCCCACGGGCACTCCGTCCGGGACCGGTGGTGCCGGCGGGCTGGCGTTCACCGGCGGCGACCTCGGATCGAGCCTCCGGCTGGGAGTGCTCGCGGTCGGACTCGGCTCGCTGCTCGCGCTGGTGTCGACGCGCCGCCGCAGGACCGTGACCGAGGCGGCTGGACCGACCTGAACCAGGCACGCATCAGCCCGGGCGGAACTGTGATGCCCAGTGCCGGAAACGGGGGATCGGTCCGTCGCCCTTCACGAGTCGTGGACGGTCGACGTGGCGCAGCCCCTCCCAGATGGGGATGTCCTGACGGACACCGCCGATGGCGCCGCGGTGCATGAAGTCGGCGACCTCGTCGACGGGCACCCCGGCGACCAGGTCGCCGTCGCGGGGACGCTGGATCGTCGTGGCGACGGTGAAGTCGAGGCTGCCGGCCGTCGTCGGCGTGGTGAGCAGCAGCACGCGGTAGCGCAGGCCCACCTCCTCGGCCGTGTTGAGCGAGTGCGCGTAGCCCAGTCCGTGGGTGTCGGTGTCGAAGAACGTGGTGATCTCGGCGGGACCCTCGCGCAGGAAGTTCGGTGTCGCGAAGTGGAACTCGGAGTGGAACGACGTGCCACGGTCCTCGTAGCGCGGCGACGACAGCGGGAAGCCGTGCACGACGCCGAAGTGCACCGCGTCGACACCGTTCTCGTGCACGGTCTCGACGTGCGCGTCGATCGGGATCGTCGTCACGAGCATGTCGGTCCAGCCGTCGGTGTCGAGGTCGGGCACGTCGAAGGTCGGATCGCCGCCGGCCGGGTCGTGCCACGCGAAGAGGAAGCCGAAGCGCTCGATCGTCCGGTACGCAGGGAGCCGCACGGCGTAGTCGGGATCACCGGGGTACTCGGAGCCGACACACGCTCCGTCGGGTGACCAGCGCAGGCTGTGGAACGGGCACCGCAGCGACTCGTCGACCACGGTGCCGCCGCGGGCCAGGTTGGCGCCGAGGTGCGGGCAGTACGCGGACACCACGGCCGGCCGGCCGCTCACGGTGCGGAACGCGACGACCTGCTCGCCCAGGAACGTCCGCTCCGACAGCTCGCCCGGCGCGAGCGAGTCGGCGCGCGACACGGCGAACCAGCCGACGGGGAACGGCGGGCGGGGATCCGTCGGCGCGCCCGGCTCGGCGACGCCGCTCACGAGCCGGTGACCTCCGCGGCGAACCGGCCGGCGAACGCCCGCAGCGGAAGGTCGGTGCTGGTCACGATGCCCGGCGGCGCCGCGACGACCGCGCGGATGGCGTTCAGTGCGGGCATGCCGGTGACGGTCATGCCGACCTGGGCGAACGACTCGACCGACGAGAAGTCGGTGCCCGGCTTCGGGAAGATCATGTGCTTGGAGTAGATGCAGGGGTCGCCGTCGATCTGGGTGATGTAGCAGGCCTGGATGTCCCAACGGGGCTGGGTCAGCGGCGTCATCTGCCATTCCAGGTGCATCTCGATGCGCGGCTCGCCGCCGATGAGCCCGACGTACTTCAGGTAGCAGCCGCCGAGGGAGCCCTCGGGCAGCTGGTACCAACCCAGGTCGACGTCCTTGGTGCACGCGCCGAGCTCGTACTCGAAGCGCACCTCGTCGAGGGTCACGTCGAACGCGTCGGCCATCAGCCGGACCGCGTCCTCGAAGACCCGCGTGTACTGCTCGAGCATGCCCGGCACCTCGGGGTCGTCGACGGGTCGGCCGAAGCCGACCTCGACCCAGGTGTCGACCGAGTGGTGGCACGACACGTCGACGGACTCCTTGCACAGCACCCGCTGGATCTCGGTCACGTCCGCGGAATGGGCGATCGTCAGGATCTGGGCGAGGCCCGGGTTCATGCCGGTGCCGTAGAACGTCGACCCGCCGCGTTCGCAGGCCCCTTGGATGATCTCGTGCTCGGTGCGCCCCGACGGGTGCGGGTGGTTGGTGGTGCGGTGGTGACCTGTGATCCAGTCCGCCGTCGTGACGATGTCGATGCCCGCCTCGAGGATCGGCACGTACAGCTCCACGTCGGGGAACACGCCGTGGAAGGTCACGCAGTCGGGCTGCGCAGCGATGATCTCGTCGACGGTGCCGGTGGCGATGATGCCGATGGGGTCGATGCCGACGATCTCGCCGGCGTCACGGCCGATCTTGTCGGGCGAGTAGCAGTGCAGCCCGATCAGCTCGAGGTCGGGCTGGTGTCGGATGCGCTGGATCATCTCGCGACCGACGTTGCCGGTCGCGACCTGGAACACCTTCACCCGGTCGCGAGTGCTGGACGTGGCCATGTGGTTCTCCCCGTTCGGATGTCGACGCGAGCCCCACCCCGGCGCCGCGTCGGCAACATCTTGGTGCCGCAGGGGCCGGCGATGAGGTGAATCCTGCGATCGACGTCGCTGCGTCCTTGGCACGGGCGCGAGTCGGCCAGGAAAGAATCTTGATGGCAACCCTAGGGTTGCCACATGATGCAACCATGACCTCACACACCATCCCCGACACCATCGAACGCACCACCGACCTACCGCACCCCCAGGAACGGGTGTGGGCAGCACTCACCGAGCCCGAGCGGTTCGGCAGCTGGTTCGCCGACACCGCCGAGTGGGAGCTGCGCGAAGGCGCGCCGCTGCGCCTCGACTTCGACCAGCACGGCGTCGCTCCCGGCGTCATCGTGATCGTCGAGCCGATGACCCGGTTCGCCTTCCGTTGGGGCTCCGACGGAGAGCCGCTCGACGCCGAGCACAGCACGCTCGTCGAATGGACCCTCGAGCCCAACGCGGACGGCGGCACGACGCTGACGTTGGTCGAGTCCGGGTTCGCGACGCTCCACAACGGCCCCGAGCAGATCGTCGACAACACCCAGGGTTGGCGCGAGCAGTTCGAGGCGATCGCTGCCTACCTCGCAGGTGGCTGACCGGAACCCGGTTCCGGCCGCACCGGAGGGGTCCTCGGACGCGGCGGCGGTCGCGGTCTTCACAGCACTGGCCGACCCGGTGCGACGGGAGATCCTGGACCGACTCGCTCGCACCGGACCGGCGACGGTGAGCGAGCTCGCCGACGCTCTTCCGATCAGTCGACAGGCGGTCGCCAAGCACCTGGCACAGCTCGTCGGCTCGGGTCTCATCGTGGCCGGCGAGCCCGACGGTCGACGGGTTCGCTACCGGGCGCGGCCCGAGCCGCTGCGCGCCGCGCTCGGGTGGCTGTCCGCGTTGGCCAACCGCTGGGACGACCGGCTCGACGCGCTGCGGACCCACCTGGACGCCGAGGAGCTCTGAGTCGCGGAGGTCCGCACGGATCCGCGGCGGCGGGATCCGGAGCAGGGCATCGGGGTGAACGGCAAGGATGAGCCGCATGCACTTCGATCTGATGGTGGGACCCAGCCGTTGGGACGACGCCGCGGCGCTCGCTCGCACGGCCGAGGACGCGGGGTTCGCCGGCATGGTGTTCACCGAGGCGGGCCAGACACCCTGGATGAGCATCGCCGCCGCGGCGATGGCGGCTCCGTCGCTCACGTACTCGACCGGCATCGCGGTCGCGTTCGCGGTCAGCCCGATGATCGCCGCGTCGCTCGCGTGGGAGCTCGCCGGCAACACCGGCGGCCGGTTCCGCCTGGGGCTCGGCAGTCAGGTGAAGGCGCACATCGAGCGGCGCTACGGCGCCGAGTTCGACCCGCCGGGCCCGCGCATGCGGGACTACCTCGAAGCGGTGCAGGACAGCCTGGCGGCGTTCCGCAGGGAGGCCGACCTGGCCCACGACGGGCCGTACTACAAGATGTCCCTGCTGCCCGAACAGTGGCGACCCCCGGCCCACGACCACGGCGACATCTTGGTCGACGTCTCGGCCGTCGGCCCGTGGATGACCCGGATGGCCGGTGCGGTGGCCGACGGCGTGCACGTGCACCCGTTGCACTCGCTGCACTACCTGAACGAGCGACTCCTTCCCGCGGTCGCCGAGGGCGCTGGGTCCGTGGGGCGCGACCCGTCCGAGGTCGACCTGCTCGTGCCGGTGTTCATCGTCCCGGGTGACACTCCCGAGGAGCGTGCGTCGCTGGAGCAGCGGGCCCGTACCCAGATCGGGTTCTACGGGTCGACGAGGAACTACTCGTTCCAGTTCGACGACCTCGGCTTCGAGGGCACCTCGAGCGCGGCTCGACGACTGTCTCAAAGCCGGTGACCTGGTCGGCCTGACGGACACGATCACCGACGAGATGCTCGACGCCTTCGCCGTCGTCGGACCCTGGGACGAGATCGCGGACCGCATCGTCGACCGCTACGGCTCGGTGGCCGAACGGGTCATCTCCTACCTCACCGTCGACGACATCGCCCGCCGTCCGGAGAACCTCGGGAAGTGGGCGGAGGTCGCCGCGGCAGTCGCCGCTGCGTAGTCGGGACGACACGCGGCAACCTCATCGTGGCGTCGAGCGTCTGACGTCGTGGCCGCCCCGACGCCACGGCCACGCTCCGGTTCACCCGGCGATGCGAGCGGCTTCCTTCTGGTACTGCCGCTTGCCCGCCAGCTTGTAGAGCACCCGCACCGGTGTGGGCAGGACCGTGCAGAAGTCGGCGAGCTCCTGAGGGGTGGTGTCGGCCAGGATGTAGCCGAGGATCACCAGTCGTCGCGACTTGGGCAGCGCACCCAGGCCGTGCTCGGCCATCCGGTCCCACTCCGCCTGGGTGAGGTGCACCGCGGCCAGCGGCAGCACCTGCTCCTCCTCCTCGGTCAGGTGCTCGTCGAGCACCGGCACCATCTCCTCGATGAGTTCGGCGATGCGTTCGCCGATGGCGGGGTCCGCGGTGGTGGTCCACGTCTCGAGGTCCGCCTCGATGACGTCGAGTGCGTCCCCCACGACCCGGTGCTGTGCATCCATCCGTTCGAGCAGGTCCTGCTGCAGCGACACCCGCTCCTGCAGCAGGGGGTACAGGAGCTCGTCCTCGCCGTGGTGGTGCACGTGGAGCAGTCCCCGCATCTCGAGTGCGTACGGACCGACGATCGCCGCGCGCTCGCGGGAGCCTGCGGCCTGGCGGACCAGCGACGGCATGCGGGAGAACTCGCGCCGGAACATGCGGTGGAGCAACAGCATGTCGCTGGTGTCGGTCGTGGTGGTCGTGGTGGTGGTCACGGTGACTCCTGTGGGTCGTGTGGTCGCGACGACCCCGTCGGTGGGGAGGTCGCTGGTGTCTGGGATGAGGTGCCGCCGCGGGCGAACTCGTAGGCGGCTCGCAGCAGCGAGAGGGTGACGTCCCGCTCCTCGGCGTCGCGGGGCGCGTAGAGCATCACGACGTTCGGGGGCAGCGCCCCGGTGTGCACCCAGAGGTGCGGTTCCGCCCAACCCGCCGCCTCGGCACGAGCGGCCAGCTCGACGGGGAGGGTCACGTGCAGGCTGAAGTCGCCCTGGGCGTGACCGTGGCCGAACTCGCGTCCGACCAGGAACGCCTCGTCGGGTCCGGCAACGGCTGCCTCATCGATCGACAGGGCGCGGGCGCCCTCGACCGAGATGCCCGACGGGCCCTCGACGATCCCGGGCCAGGTCGACGCCTCCGCCAACAGTGCGTCCAGGTGCCCGGCATCGGGCGGCTGCTGATCGAGCTGACGGTGCGGGATGTCGTCGCTGGTTCGTGGGCGGGGGCCGCTCCGGATGGGGAGCGATCCCATCACGCGCCGGTCCAGATCACCTCGATGGGAATGCCGTCGGGGTCTCGCACCTGCACCAGCGCCAACGGCATCGGGTCCTCGGTGATGACGACCGGGTCGTGCGCGACGCCGAGCCGGTCGAAGTGGGCGGCCCACTCCTCGACCTCGGCGGCACTGGTGACCGCCAGGGCGAGGTGGTCGAGCCCGGTGCGCTGCGCCGCGAACGGCTGACGGTCAGCGTCCTCGTGGTGGTCGAGCCCGATGAAGAACGTGGTCCCCGGCCGGGTCATCACGACGGCGTACCCGGAGGTGTTGTCGTGCTGCTCGACGAACGCCCGGACCAGTCCGAAGGTCTCGGCGTACCAGGCCTCGCTGCGGTCGACGTCGCTCACGGTCAGTCCCAGGTGGTGGTACCCCGCAAGTGCAGGTGCATCGCTCATGTGGATCGTTCCCCCGATGGAGTCCCCGGGGCGCTGGTGCGCCCTGTCCTGTAGGCTCGTGATGTAACTACATACTGTAATCACGTTCTAGTCAAGACGGATTTAAGGTGAGGTCCCGCGCGGGCCGAGGGCTCGACCGAGGAGACTGCATGGCCACTGGATCCCGAGCGAAGAGTCGAGCGAGCAAGGCCGAGCAGGCCGCCGCCACGCGAGAACGCATCGTCGTGGCTGCCACCGAGCTGTTCCTGACCGAGGGCTTCCTCACTTCGACCATGGCGGCGATCGCCAAGCGGGCCGGAGTGGCGGTGCAGACGCTGTACCTGGCCTTCGGCTCCAAGACGGCGATCCTGCAGGCGACGCTCGACGCGGCGCTGCGCGCCGGTCGCGACGAGGACATCCCCGAACAGGACTGGTACCGCGGTGTGCTCGAGGCCGACGACGGGCCGGCGGCGCTGCGCAGCTTCTGCCTGGTCGGCGGGCACAACGTCGAGCGTGCTGCGCCGCTGTTCGGGGCGCTCCGGGCCGCCTCGTCGGACCCCGAGGTGGCCGAGGTGCTGGCGACCAACAAGCGGTTGCGGGTCGAGGGCTACTCGTCGGTCGTCCGAGCGCTGGCGAGCCGGGAGGGCTTCGCGGTGGACCTCTCGGTGGCCGACGCCGTGGTGATCCTCTACGCGGTCTTCAGCGAGGACACGTTCCTGCTCATGGTCCAGGAGCGCGGGTGGACCCCGGATCGCTGGCGGAGCTGGTGCTTCGACACGGTGCGCTCGCAGTTCTTCCCTGACGCGCGTGGCCGACTGAGCCTCGCACCCGGTGGAGTCGCTGACGCTGGCCGAGCTCGACGAGGTCCGACAGGTCTCGCTCCCCCCGCGCCGTCTGGCGGTCCCAGCGTGCGGTGACGATCGCGACGCGGGGGCTCTGACCATCGCGGCGGACGGTCGATGGCCATGAGTCAACGACCGGGCGACGGCCCGAGCGACGTGCCGGCTGACGGCCCGAGCGAGCCCGGGGCGCTTCTCGACGAGCTGCACGCGGTGACGGCCCGGCGAGTGCAGGAGCTGGTCGCGAGCTTCGACGACATCGTCGAGGCCGCGAGCGACGTCGCGACCGACGACGAGCACGACCCCGAAGGGCACACCATCGCGTGGGAGCGCCAGCAGATCGCCGGTCTGCTCCGCGATGCGCGTGCCGAGCTCGCGGAGATCGAGGCTGCGATGGAGCGACTCGACGACGGGACCTACGGGCGGTGCGTGGCCTGCGGCGATGAGATCGCCGCGGCGCGCCTGCACGCGCTCGCTGCGACGACGACGTGCATCCGCTGTGCGACGTGACGAGCGTCTCCGAGTGCGGAGCTGATCAGCCGGGCGGGCCGGTCCGACCGGTGTGATTCGGTATACTCTTTCGGCGTGATGACGAACGGCCGACGGCCATGAGCACCCGGTCGACAGGCCGGCCGGTCGACCGGCCGACCGCCGGCTCCGACGGACCGCCGGTCGGCTCGATCCCCGAGATCACACCCGACGACGACGGGTTCCACCCCGCGAGCGATCACTGGTGGGAGACCGAGACTGCGTGGTTCTCGTTCAACATCCCCGAGCTGCGCATCGGCGGCTGGTTCTACAACCAGGTGCTCGCCACCCAGCAGATCTGCAACGGCGGCGCGTGGGTCTGGGACGACTCGCCTGCCGACGCGCTCTACTCGGTGCGCCACCAGGGCCTGTCCATCCCCGATCCGTGCGAGCTCGACCTGCGCGACGTGCAGCTACCGAACGGCAACCACCTGCAGGTGCTCGAACCGCTCATGTCGTACCGCCTTCGCCGCTCGGACCCGGGTCGTTTCGAGGCCGACCTGCGCTTCGACGGGATCATGGCGCCGAACGCCCACCCCATCGGCGTGGCGCCCTTCTGGCGTGGTCGCCACTTCGACCAACCGATGCACGTCACCGGCACGGTCACGCTGCACGGCGAAGAGCTCGCCGTCGACTGCCTGTCGGTGCGCGACCGGTCGTGGGGTCCCCGCCCGCAGGGCCCGGACCCGCGCACGCCACCGCCGGATCCTGACGCCGCGGCCTCGAAGCCCACCACGGCGCGCCGACCGCCCGAGGGTGTCGGCTACCCGTTCGCGACCGCCGACGAGCGCAACGGGTGGCTGCTCTACAGCCGACCGACCGTGGTCGACGACGTCGCCTCGGACGAGCTGTCGACCGGCTACCTGTTGCGCGACGGCGTGTACGGGCACCTGGTCGCAGGTCGTCGCCGCACCTGGCTCGACCCGACGACCCGCTGGATCCGGCGCATCGAGATCGAGGCCACCGACGAACACGGCCGCGACATCGAGGCGGCCGGCGAGCTGGTCTCGCGTCACGGAGCGGACCCTGTCACCAGCGGCACCGGTCTCTACCGCTGGACCTGGGACGGCCTCGAAGGCTGGGGCGAGGACCAGACCTACGCACCGCAGGCGATCCTCGACGCGCTCGATCTGGCCACTCGACCGATCTGACATCCCTCGAACAAGAAGGGGGGACTCGAACCTGAAAGGGGGGGAGCGGTGTTCGACGCACCACCGGACAAGCCGGCGCTGATCATGGGCGGCACCGGCAGTGTCGTCACCCACGGCGAGCTCGAGTCGCGGTCCCGGCGACTCGCACAGCTGCTGCACGCCCGCGGTCTGCGGCCCGGTGATCATCTGGCGGTCCTGCTCGAGAACGAACCGACCTACTACGAGGTCTTCTGGGCGGCCCAGCGCAGCGGCCTCCACCTCACGCCGATCAACTGGCACCTGCGGGCGGACGAGGCCGGCTACATCGTCGAGGACTGCGGCGCGTCCGCGCTCGTCACCAGCGTGTCGCTGGCGTCGGTCCTCGGTGAGATGGCCCCGTACCTGGGCGCGGTGTCGACTCGGCTGGTGGTCGGCGGTGACCTCGACGGTGCAGATCTCGACGGCGGTGAACCTGACGGCGCCGGTCTCGACGGCTGGGAACGCTACGAGGACGCGGTGGCCGACCAGCCCGACGAGCCGCTCGACGAGGAGCTCGAAGGCGCCTGGATGTTCTACTCCTCGGGCACGACCGGGCGGCCCAAGGGCATCAAGGGTCCCCTGAGCGGCGAGCCCTTCGGCGCCGCCCCGCCGCCGCTGGCGATGATGATGCAGCTGCTGTGGGGCTTCACCGACGAGGCGACCTACCTGTGTCCCGCGCCGCTCTACCACGCTGCGCCGCTCGGCTGGTCCACGTCGGTGCAGCGACTCGGCGGCACCGTCGTGCTCATGGAGCGCTTCGAGCCCGTCGACGCGCTCCGACTGATCGAGCGGCACCGGGTCACCCACGCCCAACTCGTGCCCACGCACTTCGTTCGGATGCTGAAGCTCGACGAGTCCGAGCGCGCGGCCCACGACGTGTCGAGCCTGCAGGTCGCGGTGCACGCCGCGGCGCCCTGCCCGGTCGCGGTGAAGGAGCAGATGCTCGACTGGTGGGGCCCGATCATCCACGAGTACTACGCGGGTTCAGAGGGCAACGGCCTGTGCGCCATCGGACCCGAGGAGTGGCGGGAGCGACCGGGTTCGGTCGGGAAGTCGCTCGGCGGGCCGGTGCACATCGTCGATGAGGACGGCAGTGAGCTGGCGCCGGGGGAGACCGGTCAGATCTGGTTCGAGAGCGGCGTGGAGTTCGAGTACCACAACGATGCCGAGAAGACCCGGGCCGCGTTCGACGAGCGGCGCTGGAGCTCGCTCGGCGACGTCGGACACCTCGACGACGAGGGCTACCTGTACCTGACCGACCGGATCTCGCACATGATCATCTCGGGCGGGGTCAACATCTACCCGCAAGAGGTCGAGGACCTGTTGGCGATGCACCCTGCGGTCGCCGACGTCGCGGTCATCGGCGTGCCCGACCCCGACATGGGCGAGCAGGTCAAGGCCGTGGTGCAGCCGGCTGATCCCTCGGCCGCCGGATCGGCGCTGGCCGACGAGCTCATCGCCACCTGCCGCGGCGCACTCGCCGTCTACAAGTGTCCGCGCTCGGTCGACTTCGTCGACGAACTGCCCCGCCTGCCGACCGGGAAGCTGCTGAAGCGCGAACTGCGCCTGCGGTACTGGCCCGAGGGCTGACAGCAACAGGCGCGACTCCCACGCATTGAGTGTCCTGAATTGCTACGGTGGCTCCGTAGTCGTACAGGGGGCTGTCGTACAGGGGGCTGGATGGACGGGATCGAGGGACCGGGCGGGAGCTGCCCGGTCGAGGAGTACTCCACCGCCGGACCTCGGCGCGAGCCGTTGGCATACTTCCGTCGCCTCGACGAGCTGCGCGCCCGTAGCCGTCCGCGCTTCTTCACCGAGACGCCGCCGGGCTACTACGTCTTCCTCGACCACGACATGATCGTCGAGGGGCTCCAGCAGCCCCAGACCTTCTCGAGCTCGGTGATCGTGCCCGAGGTCCCCGATCCGCCCTACAGGTGGATCCCGGTCATGCTCGACCCACCCGAGCACGGCAAGTGGCGACACCTGCTCGCCTCGTACTTCTCGCCGCGCACGGTGGAGCGCATGGCCGACGAGCAGCGTGCCTTCGCCGCACGACTCGTCGACGAGATCGCGGTGGCCGGTCGCTGCGACTACGTCGCCGACTTCGCACACCGGTTCCCGACCACGATCTTCCTGCAGATCCTGGGCGCTCCGGTCGACATGCTGCCGACGTTCCTCGAGTGGGAGGCCGGCATCTTCCAACGTGACGAGGACGCCTCACCCGACGGCGCGATCACCACGATGATGCAGGTCATGGAGTACTTCGCCGGCCTGGTCGGCGAACGTCGTGCCGCCAGGGACGAGGGCGCCACCGACATCGTCAGCGCGGCGGTCGACTGGGAGATCGACGGCGAACCGGTCCGTGACGAGGACCTGCTGTCCTGCCTGCTGCTGCTGTTCATGGCCGGACTCGACACCGTGGCCGCGCAGCTCTCCTACGGCATGCACCACCTCGCGACCGCGCCGACCGACCGGGAACGGCTGGTCGCCGACGCCGACCTCGTGCCCGTCGCCGTCGAAGAGGTGCTGCGCACCTTCCCGATCGTGCAGACGGCCCGCAAGGTCACCACCGACACCGAGTTCCACGGCTGCCCGTTGCGTGCGGGCGACATGGTCGTGTTCCCGCTGGGGTCGGCCAACCGTGACGAGCAGACCTTCGACGACGGCACCGAGTTCGCCCTCGACCGGGGCTTCAGCCGCCACATCGCCTTCGGCGCCGGGCCGCACCGCTGCCTCGGCTCGCACCTCGCCCGCCAGGAGATGACCATCGCGTTCGAGGAGTGGCACCGGCGGATCCCGGACTACCGGATCGATCCCGACGGACAGGCCCGCGAGCACGGCGGCGGCGTGTACGGCCTCGACGCTCTGCCGCTCGTCTGGGACGCGGCGGCGACCACCGGGGCGGGCGCCTCGTGACCGACTACCTCAACTTCCTGCTGCTCGGGCTGGGCAACGGCGCGGTGTTCGCAGCGCTCGCCGTGGCGCTCGTCGTCACCTACCGCAGCTCGGGGGTCCTGAACTTCGCAACCGGTGCGTTGTCCCTGCACGCCGCCTACACCTACGCCTTCCTGCGTCGGGGTGAGCTGCTCGCGCCGCTACCGCTCGGACCGAGGACCTACGACCTCGGCGGACCGATCGACTTCTGGCCGGCGTTGATCGCGACCCTGCTGATCGAGGCGCTGCTCGGAGTACTGCTCTACGTGGCGGTGTTCCGGCCGCTGCGCAACGCCCGCCCGCTCGCCAAGGCCGTGGCCTCCCTCGGTGTGATGATCCTGCTGACCGCCGTCGTCGCTGAGCGCGCAGGGCCCGACCAGATCCTCGTCCAGGCGATCTTCCCCCGCGACAACCTCGAGATCGGCGGCATCCGCATCGTGACCGATCGGCTCTGGTTCGCGGTCACCATCGCCGTGGTCACGCTCGGGCTCGCGATGATCTACCGGTTCACCCGCTTCGGCATCGCGACCCGTGCGGCGGCCGAGACCGAGGTGGGTGCGCTGGTCACCGGTCTGTCCCCGGAACGCATCGCCACGGCGAACTGGGCCATCAGCGCCGCAGTCGCCGGCCTTGCCGGAGTGCTCATCGCTCCGCTGGTGCCGTTGATCCCCGGGACCTACACCCTCTTCATCGTGCCGGCGCTCGCTGCCGCGGTGCTCGGTCGCTTCTCGGCGTTGCTCCCGGCGTTCATCGGCGGCATCGTCATCGGCGCGCTCCAGTCGCTGGCGGTCTTCATGAAGAGCCGCCACGACTGGTTCCCGGACCAGGGGGCGGCGGAGCTCATCCCGCTCGTGCTCGTCCTGGTCGCGCTGCTGGTGCGGAGCAAACCGCTGCCCACGCGCGGCACGCTCGTGGTCCAGAGCCTCGGGCGCGCGCCGCGCCCGCGCTCGTGGAAGGTCCCGCTCGTGGTGGGCTCCGCGATCGGTCTGTTCGCCGTGCTCGCCACCACGGGCAGCTACCGCGCGGCGGTGATCACGTCGCTGATCTACGGCGTGCTGTCGCTGTCGCTCGTGGTCGTCACCGGCTACTGCGGTCAGATCTCGCTCGCACAGCTGACCCTCGCCGGTGTCGCCGGGTTCCTGCTCAGCACGCTGAGCGACTCGTGGGGGATCCCGTTCCCGATCGCACCGTTGCTCGCCGCGCTCGGCGCGAGCGTCATCGGTGTGCTCGTCGGTCTACCAGCGCTGCGCATCAGGGGGTTGCTCGTCGGCGTGGTGACCCTCACCTTCGCCGTCACCGTCGAAGCGCTCTGGTTCCGCAACAACAGCTTCAACGGCGGCACCGCAGGCGCCCAGATCGCGAACCCCGAGCTGTTCGGACTCGACCTCGGCGTGGGCGTGGGCGAGCTCTACCCACGACCGGCGTTCGGCATCCTGTGCCTCGTCGTCCTGGCCGCGACCGCAGGCGGTGTCGCCGCGCTGCGCACCAGTCGGCTCGGCTCCGCGATGCTCGCCGTGCGGGCGAACGAACGGTCCGCCGCGAGCGCCGGCATCTCGGTCGTGCGCATCAAGTTGATCGGCTTCGCGATCGGCGCGTTCATCGCCGGGCTCGGCGGCACGCTGCTCGCCTACAAGCAGACGAACGTGACGTTCCAGACGTTCAGCGTGTTCTTCGGGCTGACGCTCTTCTCGACCGCCTACCTCGCCGGCATCACGTCGGTGAGCGGTGGCATCACCGCCGGCCTGATCGCGGCGGGGGGCATCTTCTTCCTGGTCCTCGACCGGGCGATCGACATCGGCCCGTGGTACGCGATCCTCTCGGGCCTCGGTGTGATCCTGACGGTCATCCTCAATCCCGAGGGCATCGTCGGACCCACGCACGAGACCCTCGACCGTCGCCGACAAGCACGTCTGCGCACCGCGTCGGCCGGGGCCGCCGGCGACACAGCGACCGATGCAGCGACCACCACCGATGCGCCCACCGAAGCCCCCACCGATGCCCCCGCGGCGGTCAGCGAGCCCCTGTCACTCAACCCGATCCGCCGGACCACGATCGACACCGACGCCGCGGGCACCGAAGTGTCGGTCGGTGGTGATGCGCTGTCGGTCGCGGACCTGTCGGTCACCTACGGGGGCGTCACGGCGGTCAGTCATGTCTCGCTGTCGGTGCGGCCCGGCAGCATCACCGGGCTCATCGGACCCAACGGCGCCGGCAAGACGACGACGATGGACGCCATCTGCGGGTTCACCCAGTGCGAGGGCCAGGTGCAGGTCGGCGGGCGGGACGTCACCCGCCTCGCGCCCCACCGGCGCGTCGAAGCCGGGCTCGGCCGGACCTTCCAGGGCCTCGACCTCTACGAGGACCTCACCGTCGAGGAGAACGTCGTCGTCGGTCAGTACGTGGCCGGCTCCGCTGCCTCGGCCGAGCACCTCGACGCCGTGCTCGGGGTGCTCGACCTGCGCGCCGATCGGGAGCGCAATGTGGGCGAGCTCTCCCAGGGCCGCCGCCAGCTCGTGTCGATCGCCCGTGCGCTCGCCGGGCGACCGTCGGTGCTGCTGCTCGACGAACCGGCGGCCGGGCTCGACAGCTCGGAGAGCGAGTGGCTCGCCGACCGGCTCCGCGCGGTGCGCGACGCCGGCGTG
>CAVPQM010000022.1:0-87565 GCA_963707555.1 uncultured Actinomycetota bacterium | reverse complement strand
GGCGGTCGCCGAACTTCGAGCGCGGCTTCTACATCGACCCGACCCTGGTGGTCGGGCTCGACAACTCGTCGCGGGTGGCACGCGAGGAGATCTTCGGTCCGGTGCTGACCGTGATCCCCTACGACGACCAGGACGACGCGGTGCGGATCGCGAACGATTCGCCGTTCGGTCTGTCCGGCACGATCTTCTCGGGTGACGAGGAACGTGCGCTGGCGGTGGCGTCGCGGATCCGCACGGGCACGATGGGCATCAACGGGGGTGTCTGGTACTCCGCCGACATGCCCTTCGGTGGCTACAAGCAGTCGGGTATCGGTCGTGAGATGGGGGTCGCCGGTTTCGAGGAGTACCTCGAGACCAAGGCGATCGCGATCGGCCGATGAGCAGGTGATCGCGATCGGCCGATGAGCAGCAACAGCGTGACAGGAGTGGACGTGGAGCGTTTCGCAGGGAAGGTCAGCATCGTCACCGGGTCCGCCGGTGGGATCGGCGAGGAGTACGCGCGGTCGCTCGCGGCCGAGGGTGCCGCGGTCGTCGTCGCGGACATCGACGTGGATCGAGCGGTGAAGGTGGCCGACGACATCGTCGCCGGCGGCGGTCGGGCGCTTCGGCCTGCGGGTCGACGTGTCCGACCCGGAGTCGACCGCGGCGATGGCTGCGGCGACCGTGGACGAGTTCGGGCGCATCGACCACCTGGTCAACAACGCCGCGATCTTCGGGGGCATGGAGATCGATCTGCTGCTGACGGTCGACTGGGACTACTACCGGCGCTTCATGAGCGTGAACATGGATGGCGCGCTGCTGTGCATCCGCGCCTGCTGGGAGCACATGGCTGCGACCGGTGGCGGGTCGATCGTGAACCAGTCGTCCACCGCCGCCTGGATGTACGCGAACTACTACGGGCTCGCGAAGTCCGGCATCAACGGTCTGACGATCCAGCTCGCCCACGAGCTCGGCGGGTCGAACATCCGCATCAACGCGATCGCTCCCGGACCGACCGACACCGAGGCGTCCCGGACCGTCGTGCCCGGATCGATCATGGACGACATCGTGAAGGGGCTCGCCATCAAGCGGCGCGGCACGCCGAGCGACATGGCGAGCATGCTGAAGTTCCTGCTGTCCGACGAGTCGAGCTGGATCACCGGACAGATCTTCAACGTCGACGGCGGACAGGTGGTGCGAGCATGACTGCGACACAGGATCTCTCGACCCGGCGGGCCGTCGGGTTCATCGGCCTCGGGAACATCGGTGCTCCGATGGCGGAGCGGCTGCGGAACTTCCCCGGCGGTCTCGTCGTGTGCGACGCGATGCCGGCAGCGCTCGAGCCGTTCGTCGCCAAGGGTGCGACCGCCGCCGCGAACGGCGCCGAGGTCGCGTCGCTCGCGTCGGTCATCTGCGTCATGGTCCAGAACGAGCAGCAGGTCCGCAGCGTGCTCGAGGGGCCCGAGGGCATCCTCGCCACCGCGCTGCCCGGCACCGTGGTCGCGGTGCACTCGACGATCAGCACCGAGGGTGCGATCGCCCTGGCCGAGCTCGCCGCAGCCTCGGGTGTCGCGCTCGTCGACGCCCCCGTCAGCGGCGGTGCGATGGGTGCCCACGACGGCTCGCTCGCGGTCATGGTCGGCGGTCCCGACGAGGCCGTCGAGCGCTGCGGACGGGTGTTCGAGCACTTCGCGTCGATGGTCCAGCACATGGGGCCGGTCGGCGCCGGCACGACCACGAAGATCGCCCGCAACCTGATCACCTTCGCGAGCTATGCCGTGGTGGGCGAGGCGCAGCGTCTCGCCGAGGCCGCCGGGCTCGACCTGGGCAAGCTCGGCGACGTGGTGCGCCACTCCGACCGCGTCACCGGAGGGCCGGGGGCGATCATGGTCCGTCCGACCGCGCAGGTCATGGCGCCCGACGACGGCCTGCGTCCGATCTTCGAGCACTCGGCGGTGCTGGGCCGCAAGGACCTGGAGCTCGCCGCCGAGATGGGCGAGGAGCTCGGCGTCGACCTGCCGCTCGCCCGTCTGGCCGCGTCGAAGCTGCGCGTCGCCCTCGGTCTGGACGCTCCGGGCCTGGACGCCCCGGACGCATGACCTCGATCCGCCGTCTCGACGCAGCTCGACCGCGACGAGCTCGCCGTGCTCACCCGTGAGTACCTGCTCGCCGGTCAGCTGATGGACCGTGCCGGCATGCCGCACCTGATCAGCCGCTACGGGCGCGACGAGATGGGCCAGATCGCCATCGAGGAGTGGATGGGCGCGAGCCCGATCTACACCACGCGCGTCCAGCAGCTGCTCGGCTACTCGGGCGACACGATCGACACCATGTTCAAGGGGCTGCAGCTCGACATCGGCGCGCCGCCGGAGTTCATGGACTTCCGTCTGCGGGTCATCGACGACACCCACGGCGAGTTCTGGCTCGACCACTGCGGCGCGCTCATGGACGTCGAGCCGATGGGCGACGACTACGTGCGCACCATGTGCCACACCATCGAGGACCCGACGTTCGACGCGACGGCGATCGCCACCAACCGTCGGGCCAGGATCCGTCCGATCCACCGTCCGCCGCGTGTCGCCGGCCGACCGTCACCCGCACTGCCACTGGACCGCGACGATCGACGCCGATGTCGAGCCGTTGCCGGATCCGACCGAGGCCGTCGAGATCATGGCCACGTTGCTCGCGGCGTCGCCCGTCGCCGAGTTCGATCCCGTCGGTGAGGGGTGGCACGACTACACCGCGCCCATGGACCCCGACCTGCGCCTCGAGATGTTCTCGAAGGCCGCCCTGGTCGCGCTCGCCCGAGAGGTCGCCACGCAGTCGCACCTGCTCACCATGTCGCTCACCGCGTCGGTGCGTCGTCGGCACGGCTCCGATGACGCCGTCGAGATCGGCGCCCGCCACTTCGCCGGCAGCGTCGGGCTGACCTCGGAGCGCCTGCGTGACGCACTCGGCATCGAGGGGTCGATCGCCGGTCTCGCGCAGGTGATCGAGCTGCACCCGGCGTTCCAGCCGCGCAGCTACGTCGATGTCGCCGTCGACCTCGACGAGGCCGCCGACACCCTCCGCCTCGAGCTGCGGCCCTGCACCGCGGTCGACGAACCGGATCAGCACAACTGGCTGACGTTGCTGCGGGCCGGGCACGACGACGCGATCACGACGCTGGTCCAGGGCGTCGACCTGCACTACCGGGCCGAGTCGGTCGAGCCGGGGCCCGACGGCCTGGCCGCGTGGACGATCTGGCGTGCCGAGGAGCCGGCGAAGGAGTCCTCCGACGTCGCCCTCACGCGCTTCTCCTCGGGTGCGACCTTCGAGTTCTCCGAGACCCCCGTCGAGCTGCGCAGCGTCTGACCGGCCCAGCGCCCTCACGCGGCACCGAGCACCCCACGCGGATCAGCGCCCACGCAGATCAGCACTCTCACGAAATCCGACTCGATTTCGGGGCGATGGCCCCGAAACCGGATCGGATGTCGGCGCTCAGCCGATGGGTGGCGTGCTCGCGAGGGACTCCGCGGCGCGCTCGAGGCAGTCGACGGTCAGATGCAGGCCGTCGCTGTTGAGGCAGTTCTCGGCGACGTCCTCGCCGGAGCCCAGCATCTCGGCCAGGTCGGTCACGACCACCCAGTCGCGATCCGCCGCCACGTCGGCGGCGAGCCGGTGCACGCCGCGGTTCGTCAGCCCGACGCGGTCCTCCTCGGTGCGGACATGGCCGACCCACACGACGGTCGTCCCGGTGTCCTCGAAGGCGTCGAACGCGGCGGCGAGTCGACGCGAGTACTCCTCGTCCCAGGCGTCGTCCTCGGCCATCGTGACCACGACGTCGCCGTCGGCGTCGACCAGGTCCTGGGCGTCGTTGGAGCCCAGCGAGAACACCAGCACGTCGGGCGGGAAGTCGCGGGCGAGCTCGTCGAGCCGTGCGTTCCAGTCGAAGGAGTCCGCCCGGGCGAGTCCGGTGCCCGGTTCGCCGATCACCTTGACCTCGACGTCGTCGTCGACCGCTTCTCGCAGCTCGGCGCCGAGGCCGACCGAGATCGAGTCACCCGCCACGGTCACCTTGCGAGCGCCGCCGTCGGACGCCGCCGCGGTGTCGTCGTCACCGCCGCTGCACCCCGCGGCGACCACCGCCACGGCGAGCGAGGCGACGAGCAGGAACCGATGGCGGAGCGAGGGCAGCACACCGACGTTCTAGGCGACGGCACCCCTGCGATGGAATCGGCGGGCACGCCCGCCCTGTGACGGCGGCCAGTCATCCGCTGGGTTGCAGCAGCGCGTCCCTTGCCCGGCCCTGCAACCCAACAGGCTGGGTGGGGTGCATGGGCGTGCTGTCGAGGCGATGTTGCAACCCAGCAGGGTGGGGTGGGGTGCGCCAGCGTGCCGACGAGCGGACATTGCAACCCAGTCGGTGGCTGAATCGCTCAGACGTGCGGCGGTGCCGGGGGCTGCTCCGGGTGCGCGGGCTGGGCCGGGACGTGGTTCGTGGGTCCCCACTCGCTCACCGCCGTCTGGTACGAGCCCTGCTGGGGCAGCCCACCGGTGGTCATGATGTGCTCGAACTGCTGCCGGGCGTACTCCGTCAACGGGTTGACCGTGACGCCGGTGCCGTACGCGCAGATCTCGCTCCACTGGCCGATCGCGCCCGAGTCGAAGCGCATGCCGATGATCGCCGTGCTGCCCAGGCGACGTGCCTCGTCGACCATGCGCGCCATGGCTTCGCTGCGGCTCTGCGACAGCAGCTTGGTGAACTCCGGGATCTCGCCCCCACCGATGGAGCGAAGCCCGGCGATGCAGCCGGCACCGATGTTCCTGGCGCGGACCGTCAGACCGAAGATCTCGCCCTGCACCGAGGTGATCTCGTAGCCGGGGAAGTCGAAGCTGGTGGTGATCAACATGGCCGCGACCGTAGGCGGGCGGCGACGAGGACTCGTTCCGTCGAGCGCGATGGAGCGACGGGGTGTCAGTCGATGGCGAGGTGGTGCGGGAAGTCGAAGACCTCGCCGGTGGTCCGGGCGAGCGACTGGTAGTCGCGCCGGGCGAACCGCCAACCGTCGGCAGTGCGTACGTAGCGGTCGTGGTACACGCCGTACGCGGTCGACCATTCGTCGGTCGCGGTCTCGAGGCGGATCTCGCACATGAAGATGCGCGCTGCGGCCCGGTCCTCGTCGCCGCCGACCGCCAGGTTGATGCGCGAGTTGAGGATCACGAACTCGAAGAACGCGAACCGCTCGATCGCGCCGGCGATGAACTCGCCGACCTGCTCCGGACCGGAGAGCTCGAACGGCTCGCGTGACACCGTGTCGATCCGCACGGGTGCGTCGACGACGAAGAGCTCGGCCAGCTCCGCCCAGGCCCGGCGGTTGATGACGTCTGCGTAGGCGCTCTGCAGCTGCGAGACCGTCAGGTGGTCGGCGACCTCACGTGCCGAGGGTCCCTCGGGTGTGGGCACGTCAGGCGTCGACACCTCAGGCCTCGTCGAGCGGCCGGATCTGGTCGACCGGCGACAGCGCGCCGGTGTGCACGTCGAAGATGAACGCGCCGATCTGGGTGTCGGCAGGGATCAGGTCGCAGTCGCGGATCCTCGCGATGTCGCTGCGCACCGTCGCGGCCTGATCGGTGGTCGCCAGGAACTCCCAGTCGCCGGTGTCGTGCCCGGTCGCCCGGCGCACGTTGTCGCGCATCTGCTCCTCGGAGGAGCCACCCACCGCGCAGTCGGTGTGCGGCACGACGCAGATGCGCTTCGCGCCGAGCAGGTTGGTCGCCAGGATCAGCGAGCGCAGCGTGTCGTCGGTGATGCGTGCCCCGGCGTTGCGGATGATCTTCGCGTCGCCCGGTGCCAGCCCGAGCATGGCGAGCGGGTCGATCCGCGAGTCGATGCAGGTGACGACGGCCAGCTCACGAGCCGCTCGGCCACGGAGGCCGAGATCGACGAAGGTGCTCTGGTAGCGGCGGTTGGCGTTCAGCAGGTCGTCGAACATCGACGCCCGTTCTACACGACGGCGACGCCACAGCTGCAAGGATCGGGCCATATGACCGACCTGCCGCTGCGGCGTTACCGGCTGAACCCGCGGCGACCTCGCCTGGTGCTCGAGGAGGGACACCTGACGGTCGCGATGTCGAACTGGTTCGGTCGTCGGACGTGGCAGGTCCCGTACGACGAGCTGGCGTTCGTCGACGTGACCGGCGAGCCCCCGACGTCGACCGACGCGGTGGTCCTCGAGGAACCGCTCCGGATCCCGTACCTCTTCAGCACCGGTCCGATCACACGCCCCACCACAGTGCTCCTCTTCCGCACGCGTCAGACGATGCCGCCCCTGCGGACGGTCGTCGCCATCGCCCCCAACACCGACGTCGCCGGCCCGATCGAGAGCCGTCGGGGTGTGCAGCTCGACGGCATCGCGATCCGACTCGACGACCCGGTGCGTGGGCACGCCGAGCTGGTGGCGCACGGCATCGAGCAGGTCCATGACGACACCGGCTTCTGGCGGGACCACCGAGCCACCCTGCAGGATCCGGGCGAGATCGAGGATCTACTGACCGACGAGCGACGAACGTCGCGCCGGCTCGTGATCGCATGGGGCATGTTCGCCGCCGGGCTCGGCGGGGCTGCCTACTTCGCCGAAGGTTCGACCTGGCCGCTGGCCGTGGGCTGTGGAGCGGTCGCCGCGGTCGGTGCCGTCATGTCCCGAGCCGGTTCCTGAGCGGGCCCCAACTCGACGGGCCTGTCAGCTCGAACAGGCCCGTCAGCTCGACAGGGCCGTCAGCTCGAGAGCAGAGCCAGGACGATCTTGTCGCCCTTGCCGGTCGGGGCGAAGAAGGCGGTGCCGCCGGTGACCTCGATCGTCTCCACCTGTCCGGAGGGGTCCTCGAGCGTGATGCGCCGCGAGGCGCCGAACTTCTTGATGGTGACCTGCGCGGTGGAGCGCTCGAAGGCGCGCGCGATCGGCGGTAGCCCGGTCGAGGTGTTCCGGTTGAGCACGTAGATGTGCTCGTCGGTCACGGCGACGAGCAGCTGGACGCTGAGGTGCTCCTCGGCCGCGACCCCGTTCATCAGCGCGTGTCGCCCGGCGATCGCGCCGGCGATGTTGCCAGCGGTGTCCGCCATGACGCTGTCGGTCAGGAGGTTCACAGCGCCGCTCGCTGCGCTGCCACCGACGGCGGCGCCCGCGGCGCTGGCCATCGACATGTCTGCCGGAGCGAAGACGCCCGCACCTTGCACGGTCTCACGGTCACCGATCACCGCGCTGGCCTCGGCGATCAGGCTGTCCTCGTCGTAGTGCGTCATGTCGTTCTCCTCGTCCCGGGCCGCTGGGTCGTCGGCCGTCACCACTCAGATCGGCAGCACCACCGCCGAGCTTCGGGTTCGGGCGAAGGAAACTCGGTGCGACCGCTATCACCGCCCGGTTGGCCGCCCCGATGGCTGCGGAGATGACCCCTGGCACAACGCGCGTTGTTGCGCGCGTCTATCCGCGTGAGTGTCGGTGTCCACGGGTACGGTGCGGGGATGGGTCGACCACGAGTCTGCGACGAACCGCGCATCGCCACGGCGGTGCGCCTGCCCGAGTCGCTGCACCAGCGCCTGCACGACGCGGCCACCGACCGTGACGTGTCGGTCAACCTGCTCGTGACCCGAGCGATCGGGGAGTACCTCGACCGGCTGCCGAGCGCGGAGCAGACGCTCACCACCGGGGTGCAACGATGAGCCCGACCGCCGGCTCCTCACCCACCGCCCGTCGCGCTCGCGCCGCGACGGCGACGGCCAACTTCGGCTCCGGACGTCGAGAGGGCCACGACGCCACGGCCTTCTACGACCGCTTCGTCGCGCCCGAGATCTCGACCGACGCGACCGTCGCTGCGCCGTCGGACCTGGACGTCATCCACGCCCACGACGCACGCGACATGGCCAAGGTCGCGTCCAACTCGGTCGCACTCGTCGTCACATCGCCGCCGTACTTCGCCGGCAAGGCCTACGAGGAAGAGCTCGGTGTCGACGGCGTGCCCGCCGACTACTTCGAGTACCTCGAGCTGCTCCACGACGTGTTCGCCGAGTGCAAGCGGGTGCTCGAGCCCGGCGGCCGCATCGCCGTGAACGTCGCGAACCTGGGTCGCCGTCCGTACCGCTCGCTCTCGGGCGACATCACGCAGATCCTCCAGGACCTCGGGCTGCTGCTCCGGGGCGAGGTCGTCTGGTGGAAGGGCCGCGCCGCGGGCGGCTCGTGCGCCTGGGGCACGTTCCAACGTCCCTCCAACCCGGTCCTGCGCGACATCACCGAGCGTGTGGTGATCGCCAGCAAGGGTCGCTTCGACCGGGCGCTCACCCCGACGAAGCGTGCCGAGTCCGGTCTGCCGTCGACCGCGACCATCTCGCGCGACGAGTTCATGGAGGCCACCACCGACCTGTGGGAGATCGGCCCCGAGAGCGCCACGCGGGTCGGTCACCCCGCGCCGTTCCCGGTCGAGCTGCCCCGCCGGCTGATCGAGCTCTACACCTACGAGGGCGACCTGGTGCTCGACCCGTTCATGGGCTCGGGCAGCTCCGCCGTCGCCGCGGTCCGCACCGGTCGCCACTACGTCGGCTTCGACACCGACCCCGACTACATCGAGATCGCCGAACGCCGCGTCGCCGACGAACGCGACCGGCTCGCTCAGGTCGACACCGACCGCGTTCCGTTCCGCGTCGAGCTGCCGGCGGTCGCCCGGGCTCGACGATGACGAGGAGTTCCAGTCCCGAGCCGTGCGCGAAGGGCGCCAGGCTCGAGAGGTCGCCGCGATCCTGCTCGAGGAGTGCGGGTTCGAGAACCTGCGCACCGAGGTCAAGCCCCGCGGTCTGGGTATCACGCTGAACTTCGTCGCCACCGACCAGCTGGGTGAGGACTGGGCGTTCGACGTGTCGGGCGCCTTCACCTCGAACCGGGCCGGGCTGCGCCGCACCGACACCCTCTGGAAGGCGCTGGGCAAGGCCTCGGTGCTGCACGAGAGCGGCGACCGGTTGCCGCTGGTGCTGCTGACCACGGACGCTCCCGGCCGCGGGACCGCCGGCGCGCAGTCGCTGAAGGTCATGCGAGGTGCCGACAGGCCGGTGTTCGACGTGATCGAGCTGCTCGGCGTCGAGGACCAGGCGCGGCTGCGCCGCTACGCGCTCGAGGGGCGCGCAGCCGCGCTCGACTGATCGGCAGGCCGGCCACGCCGCCGATCGACGACGGACGCACGTGCCGGTCGATCAACGGGAGCGGCCCAGGGCGGCGTCCATCAGATCGCCGAGATGGCGGCCCCGGGCCCGTCGCTGCTGGGCGGCGTCGAGGTTGCCGGCGGGCACCAGCAGACGGAGCGCGCCGGCGTGTGACTCGAAGCGCAACGGGGTGTCCATCTCGAGTGCCTCCCCGTCGATGCCGACGAATGCCTTCCCCGAACGCGAACGGATCTGGAACTCGGGACAGGTGAACTCGTGCCAGTACCGGCTTCGCCGGCGGAGTCCGGCGGCCGACGCGGCGACGAGACGGGCGGCCTCTGCGGCGCCCGGTGCGTCGACGGCGAGCACTCCCAGGCGACCCGAATCCATGTCACGACGTTGGAAGTTGTCGAGCTCGGCGCCGATCACGTACGGGTTGTTCGACACCAGGATCAGGAAGGCGCCGTCGACGGAGCGGCCGTCGGGCTCCTCGAACTCCAGGTCGAACGGTTCGGTGCCGGGGCCGAGCAGCTCGGGCAGCAACGACGCGAAGGTCGCGGCCTTGGCGTCGCGGTACTCGTCGCGCTGCACGACCGTCGCGTAGATGCCGAGCGACACGTTGTTGACGAACAACCGACCGTTCACCGTCGCGTGGTCGACCCGACGTTCGATCGCGTCGACGAAGGCCGCCATGGACGCTCGGGGGTCGTCGCGGTCGAGGCCGAGGTCGAGTGCGAAGTGGTTCCGCGTGCCCGCCGAGACGCACACGAACGGCAGATCGTGTTCGATCGCGATCGACGCGACGAGCGCCTGCGAACCGTCGCCACCGGCCATGCCCAGGCAGTCGGCGCCGCGGGCCACGGCGTCGCGTGCAAGCTGCTCCAGGTCGAGTCCGTGGTCGAGCATCACGACCTCGACACCGAGTTGGCCGGCGAGCTCGACCAGGCCGAAGCGTTCGACCTTGCCGCCACCCGACCACGGGTTGCAGAGCAGCACGGGGTGGCGGGGTACCCGGGCCTCGCCGGTCGCCGCGTCCGAGTGGAGCGCCGGGCGCAAGGCGAACCGGGCGCACAGCGCCGCAGCGACCGCCACGGCGACGACGATCACGAATCGGACGATTACCTGCTCGGCGTCGCTGAACGCGTCGATGAACGCGAGCGCGATGACGAGCAGGCCGATCAGCGCGCCGACGGCCCCCACGGCCCGGCGCGGCATCTGGTGCGCGGCGACCCACCAGCCGCCCGACGCGGTGAGCGCGAGCCCGGCGAGCGCGATGAGCAGCGTCGCCGCGTTGCGCCAGAGCACGGCGACGAGCAGCAGGGCCAGCAGGGCCACGAGTCCGAGCGAGGCGATCGCCGCGACGCGCCGCTCGGTGCCGGTCTCGACCGGTGGGCGGTTCGGGCCGTTCGGGCCGGCACCCGGTGTGGTGTTCAACGTGGACCCTCCTCTTCGTCGAGTGCGCGGATCTCCTCGAGTGCCTCGTCGAGGGTGTCGTGGAAGTGCTCCCGGTCGAGCGTGTCGAACAGGCCGTAGCGCAGGATCAGGTCCTGCAGGCGGTGTCGCAGCTCGGCGAACGCCAGGTGCACGCCCTGGGCGTTGAGCTCGTCGTCGAGGGCGCGGAGCATGTCGGCCGCGGTCACGTCGATGTCGGTGATCGCTTCGCACTGCAGGACGACCCACTTCGGCGAGCGCTCGCGGACGAGTCGGCGGATCTGCGTGCGGAACGCCGTCGCGTTCGCGAAGAACAGCGGCGACTCCCAGCGGTAGACGATGACCCCGGGGATCTCCTCGGCGTCGGGGTAGGTCCGCAGGTCGTGCCAGCCCTCGACGCCCGGGGCGTGGCCGAGCACCGCGCCGTGAGGCCACCAGTTGCGCCGGAAGAACAGCAGGATCGACAGCACGATCGCGATGACGATGCCCTGGAGCACGCCGAAGAACACCACGCCGGCGGTCGCGACGATCGAGAGCATGAACGAGGTCGGGCGGATCGCCAGGTAGCGACGGACCGCCGAGAGGTCGGCCAACGACAACGCGGCGGTGATGACGACCGCGGCGAGCGCCGTCTGGGGCAGGTCGGCGAGCAGCGAGTTCAGGAACAGCAGCAGCACGGCGACCAGCCCTGCGCCGACGACCCCGGTCAGCTGGCTGCGTGCGCCGGCCTGTTCGGCGACGGCGGTCCTCGACCCGCTGGTCGACACCGCGAAGCCCTGGAACAGACCGGCAGCGACGTTCGCCGCGCCCATGCCGATCATCTCCTGGTCGGGGTCGACCTCGTCGCCGCGACGTGCGGCGAAGCTCGTCGCGGTGGCGATCGTGTCGGTCAACGACACCAGCGTGATGCCGACGGCGGCGACCAGCAGCGGCACGACGTCGCCGAGCTCGGTCCACGGCAGCGACGGCGTCGGGCACGCCCCGGGGCAGCGAGCCGACGGTCGTGACGCCCTCGCCGGCCAGGTCGAACGCGGCCGACGCGATCGTCACCGCGACGACGGCGACGAGCACCGCCGGCACCTTCGGCACGACGCGCGGCAGGACCAGCAGCACCGCCAGCACCGCCAGCCCCGTGACCAGCGTCGTGGTGTTGGTGTCGCCGACGTGGCGGACGAACTGCTCGAGCTCATCGACGAACCCGTCGGCGTCGGTCGAGAAGCCGAACAGCTTCGGCAGCTGCCCGACGATGATCGTGATGGCGAGCCCGTTCATGTAGCCGACCTGCACCTCGTTCGACAGCAGGTCGGCGACGAAGCCGAGCTTGCCGAGGCCCAGGCCGATCTCGATCAGACCGACGAGCACCGCGAGCATGCCGGCGAGCGCGATCGCGCGTCGCCGGGTCGTCGACGGCCACGAGCGGCACGATCGCCGCGAAGATCAGCGGCGAGACCGACGAGTCCGGTCCGAGCACCAGCACTCGGGACGGCCCGAAGATCGCGTAGCCGATCAGGCAGGCGATCGTCGTGTAGAGCCCGGTGACCGGCGGCAGCCCGGCCAGCTCGGCGTACGCCATGCCCTGGGGCACCAGGATCGCGGCCAGCACCAGCCCGGCGACCAGGTCGGGTCGCAGCCAGCTGCGCTGGTACTGCCGCACCGAGCGAACAGCGGGAACCCTGCGTTCGAGCCACGTGGTGCGCTCCGAGATGGGCATTGCTCGACCTCCGACCCCGACGGGGACGCTCTCCCGGCACGCAGTGTCGCACCCGACGGTCCGCCTGCGCCTCACCCTCGACGGGTGGGTCACTCGGGCGAACCGGCGACGCATCGGGCATCTGCCCGATGCATCGCCACGACCGTTCTGGTTGTGTCGACCTCGTCAGTGTCCGGAGAGGGAGGGAACCTCGATGCCGTTCAAGACCTGGGTCCGTTGAGTCGCCCCTGAGCGGACCCTGGAGCCGATGGCCCGGCCCGGTGTACGGGTCGGGTCATCGAACGCGTTCGGGACCCGACCCGACAGGGGTGGAGCGGATGGGAATCGAACCCACGACCTTCTGCTTGCAAAGCAGATGCTCTACCAATTGAGCTACCGCCCCGAGGGCGACCCGATGCTACCGGGTCCTGGGCCGGGGACCGAACACGCTGCGGCGTCGACATGTGAGTGTTGCGTCGTGGGAACCGTTGCGGTAGAAAACCCGACCAACATGATCGGCAATGTGGAGAAAGATCGATGAGTGAGGCCGTCACCCCGCGACGCAAGGACCGCGGTTGGCTGCTCAGCCTCGGGGCGATCCTCGCCTTCCTCGCGCTCTGGTGGATCGTCGCCGAGCTCGAGGTCTGGGACCCCGTGTTCGTGCCGCACCCCCGCGACGTCTGGGGACGGTTCGTCGAGTCGGTCACGATCCACGACGGGCGCAAGGGCCTCAGCAACTACTACTTGTGGGAGCACCTCTGGGCGAGCCTCTGGCGGTTGATCCAGGGCATCGGCTTCGCGCTGCTCGTCGGTGTGCCCCTCGGACTGCTCATGGGCACCGTCGAGCCGGTCCGCCGCATCACCGAGCCGTTCGTCGACTTCATCCGCTCGATCCCACCACTCGCGTACTTCAGCCTCCTGATCATCTGGTTCGGGATCGAGGACACCTCGAAGATCTGGCTGCTCTTCCTGGCTGCGGTGGCACCGATCACCCTGTCGGTGCTCTCGGGCGTCCGGGGCGTGCCCGCCGGGCGCATCAACTCGGCACGCTCACTCGGCGCCAACCGCCGCCAGGTGCTGGTCCACACGATCCTGCCGTCGGTCCTGCCGGAGCTGTCCACGGGACTGCGCCTGGCGATCGGGTTCGCGTTCACCACCGTCGTCGCGGCAGAGACCGTCAACGGCCTGCCCGGCATCGGCGGGCTCGCCTGGACCACGAAGAGCTACCAGCAGACCGACATCGCGGTGATGAGCATCATCGTGATCGGCCTCACCGCGATCGTGCTCGATCAGCTCGTGAAGTTCATGGAACGTCGTCTCATCCCCTGGAGGGGGACCAGCTGATGGGGCCCCTGGAGGGGGACCAGCTGACGACGCTCGGCGCGCACGCCGCGCCAGAGACCATCCACCAGAGACCATCCACCAGAGACCATCCACCAGAGACCATCCAATTGAGAGGGACCACCCACATGAGACAGCACCGACATCAGCGCCGCCGAGGCGCAGTGACCATCGCGATCGCCGCGGTCGCGGCGCTGAGCCTGTTCGGCGCAGCCTGCAGCAGCGACGACGCCGCGGACTCGGGCTCCGACGGCACGGCCGCGTCCGGCTCGTCCGCACCCGAGAAGCTGATCATCGGCTACCAGAACATCCCCAACGGTGACCTCATCGTGAAGAACCAGGGTTGGCTCGAGGAGGCACTGCCCGACACCGAGATCGAGTGGAAGCTCTTCGACTCCGGCGGTGCGGTCAACGAGGCGATCGTGGGCGGCAGCATCGACATCGGGCTCGCCGGCTCGAGCCCCGTGTCGCGTGGCATCTCGAACGGCATCGAGTACCAGGTGCCGTGGATCCACGACGTCATCGGCAAGGCCGAGGCGCTCGTGGTCACCGACGACATCTCCTCGATCGCGGACCTGAAGGGCAAGAAGATCGCGACGCCGCTCGCGTCGACCGCCCACTACTCGCTGCTCGCCGCGCTCGAGGCCGAGGGCCTGTCCGCCACCGACGTCGAGATCATCGGCTCCGAGCCGCCGGACATCCTGGCTGCCTGGACCCGCGGCGACATCGACGGCGCCTACCTGTGGAACCCGAACCTGGCCAGCATCGTCGCGGAGGGCGGCAAGATCCTGATCACGAGCGAGGACCTCGCCGCAGACGGCAAGACCACCTACGACCTCGCCGTGGTGCGCACCGAGTTCGCGGAGCAGTACTCCGACACCGTGCAGACCTGGGTCGAGCAGCAGAACAAGGCCGTCGAGCTCTATCGCAGCGACGAGGCCGCCGCGGTCGAGGCGATCGCCACCGAGCTCAACATCTCGGCGGACGAGGCCAAGGCCCAGGCGGGCGACCTCATCTTCCTGACCGCCGAGGAGCAGGCCGGCGCCGACTACCTCGGAGGCGGGCTCGCGACGAACCTGTACGCCGCCGCGCAGTTCAACGAGGAGCTCGGTGAGATCGACGAGGTCAAGCCCGAGCAGGCGTACAAGGACGCCGTCGTGGCCACGTGGGCCGAGAAGGTGGGTGGCTGAGCGGTGAGCTCACCCGCACCCTCTCTGGGTGACCGCGCCGAGGGCGGGGACGGCTCTGCCGTGCCCGCCCTCGGGCGCGACATCGAACTGCGTGGACTGGCGCACACCTACGGGCACGGCCCCACTGCGGTCCACGCCCTCGAGCCCGTCGACCTGATCGTCGACCACGGGCAGTTCCTCTGCATCGTCGGTCCGTCGGGCTGCGGCAAGACCACGCTGCTGCAGGCCATCGCCGGGTTCCTCGAGCCGAGCGCCGGGCAGGTGCTCGTCGGCGGCGAGCGCGTGGCGGGCCCGGCACCCGACCGCGGTGTCGTGTTCCAGCAGCCGAACCTGTACCCGTGGCTGACCGTCCGCGGCAACGTCGAGTTCGGGCCGCGCATGCGCAAGGTCGCCAAGGCCGAGCGACGACGTCTCGCCACCGAGCAGCTGCAGCTGGTCGGTCTGAGCGACGCGGCCGACCTCCGCCCCTACGAGCTGTCGGGCGGCATGCAGCAGCGCTGTCAGATCGCCCGTGTGCTCGCCAACGAACCCGACCTGCTGCTGATGGACGAGCCCTTCGGTGCGCTCGATGCCATCACCCGCGAGCGACTGCAGCGAGAGCTGCTGCGACTGCGAGCGGCGGGCGACAAGACCGTGGTGTTCATCACCCACGGCGTCGACGAGGCGGCGTACCTCGCCGACCGGGTCGTCGTGCTCAGCCCTCGACCCGGCCGTGTCGTCTTCGACGAGCCGGCGCCCTTCGCCGGGCAGCACGACCGCCCCGACGACGCCCGCTCGCTGCCGGCCTTCGTCGAGTTCCGTGACCGGGTGCGGCGCCACATCGAGGAGTCCGGCTGACCGGACCGCGTCGCGCGGGCGGCGGGTCAGACCGCCATCGCGGCGCGGACCTCGTCGAGTGCGCCGGCACCGCCGTCGCCGTTGCCGGTGATGCGTCCCGACTCGAGCACGTAGTAGCTGTCGGTCGACCGCAGGGCGAAGCCGACGTGCTGCTCGACGAGCAGGACGGTGAGGTCGCCGCGCCGGGTCAGCTCCACGATGACCTGCTCGATCTCGGCGACCACGTTCGGTTGGATGCCCTCGGTCGGCTCGTCGAGGATCAGCAGCCTCGGCTTCGTCAGCAGCGTCCGGGCGATGGCGAGCTGCTGGCGTTGACCGCCCGACAGCAACCCCGCGGGACGGTCCAGCAGGTCGGTCAGCGCCGGGAAGGTGTCGAGCACCTCGTCGATCTCGGAGCGCACCGTCGAGACCAGCTGCAGGTTCTCCATCGCGGTCATCTGCGGGAAGCACAGCTGGCCCTGCGGGACGTAGCCCAGGCCACGCCTGACGCGCTTGTTGGGCGCCATCCTCGTGACGTCCTCGCCGTCGAGCAGGACCTTGCCCGACTTCACCGGCACGAGTCCCACCGCGACCCGCAGCAGCGTGGTCTTGCCGGCGCCGTTGTGGCCCATGACGGCGGCTGCGCCACCGACGGGGATCGACACGTCGACGTCGAAGAGCACCATCGACCGTCCGTAGCCGGCGGTGACGCCGACGATCTCGAGCATCTGGTCGGTCATCCTGCCCCTACTTCCGCTGTGGTCCCGAGGTAGACCGCCTGGACCTGTGGGTCGGCCTGTATCTCGGCGACGGCGCCTTCGGCGAGCACCTTGCCGCCGTGCATGACCGTCACGATGTCGGCGTAGTTCCGCATGAACTCCATGTCGTGCTCGATGACGACGATCGTGCGGTCGCCGACGATCCGCTGCAGCAGTTCGCCGGTCTCGTCGCGCTCCTCGGTGCTCATGCCGGCGACGGTCTCGTCGAGGAACATCACCTTCGCGTCCTGCACCAGCAGCATCCCGATCTCGAGCCACTGCTTCTGGCCGTGGGCGAGGATGCCGGCGGGCCGGTCCGCCAGCGCGGTCAGCCCGATCGTCTCCAACGCCTCCTCGACCCGATCCGGGACCCTGCGACGGGGGCCGAGGAGACCCCACGCCTTGCGGTGCAGGCCTGCGGCGATGTCGAGGTTCTGCAGGACGCTGAGCTGTTCGAAGACGCTCGCGGTCTGGAAGGTCCGGCCGATCCCGAGGTGCACGATCTTGTGCGACGTCATCTCGAGCAGGTTCCGGTTGCGGAACATCGCCGTCCCGGTGCCCTGCGACAGTCCGGTCAGCGCATCGACCAAGGTGGTCTTGCCGGCCCCGTTGGGGCCGATGAGGAAGTGCAGCCGACCCTCCATGAAGGTGACGTCGACGCCCTGGATCGCCTTGAAGCCGTCGAAGTCGACCGTCAGGTCACGAACCTCGAGGTAGTCCTCGCCGAGGAAGGATGTCGTCATGTCGCCACCTCGGGCTCGAGGAACGTCGGCTCGGGTGCCGTCGGTTCCGCATCGACCGATCTGCCCGGCCAGAGACCCTTCAGCGTCGGCCACAGCGACGCGATGCCGAGCGGCAGGAACAGCAGGACCACGATGAACAGCCCGCCCTGGAAGTAGGTCCACTGGGTCGGGAACTGCTCCGAGAGCGTCGATTGTCCGTAGCCGACGGCGATGGCGCCCAGCGCCGGGCCGAGCAGTGAGGCCCGACCACCGAGCGCGACACCGGCGATCAGCATGATCGACGCCGTGGCGTCGACGTTCGAGGGCGAGATGATGCCGGCGATCGGCGCGAACAGGGCACCGCCGATGCTGGCCATGATCGCTGCCGTCACGAACGCCACCAGCTTGATGTTGGCGGGGTCGTAGCCGAGGAAGCGGATCCGCTCCTCGGCGTCGCGGGTGGCGACCAGCAGCTCGCCGTAGCGGCTCCGGTACAGCTGCCAGACGACGATCAGACAGACGATCAGCAGACCTGCGGCGATCATGTAGAGGTTCTTCTTGACCGTCGGGTCGTACAGGTTGTGCCCGAAGACGGTGGTGAAGGTGTTCAACCCGTTGAAACCGCCGGTCTGCTTGATCGTCGCGATCAGCAGCGTCGCGAAGGCGACCGCCAGCGCCTGGGTGAGGATGGCGAAGTACGCACCCTTCACCCGACGTTTCAGGATGGCGTAGCCGAGCACGAACGACACGAGCGCGGGCAGGGCGACGATGGCGAAGAGCGTGAACGGTCCGCTGCGGAACGGCTCCCACCAGCTCGGCATGGTCGCGTCGCCGTAGAGCACCATGAAGTCGGGCACGTTGCCGGGGCCGGCGGCCTCGAGCTTCATGTGCATGGCCATCGCGTAGCCGCCGATGCCGAAGAACACGCCCTGGCCCATGACGAGCATGCCGCCACGTCCCCAGGCGAGGCCGATGCCGACCGCCGCGATGGCCCAGCAGCAGTACTTGCCGAGGTTGCCCAGACGGAACGCGGTGAGCGAGCCGGGTGCCCACACGAGCAGGATGACCGCCACGACGGCGATGGCGAACAGTCCGCCGTAGGAGCCGACGAGCGTCGCCGCGGAGAACTTCTTGGGCGCACGTCCCGCGCCCTCGGGATCCGCCGACGCGTCGGGTGTGTCGGATGGTTCGACGGTGGTGGTGCTCGTCATGCCAGGCCCCTTGTCCGGACGGTGAACAGACCCTGCGGGCGGACCTGGAGGAAGACGACGACGAGTGCGAAGGTGATCACCTGCGCCATGGAGCCGCTGATCCGGTCGGTCAGGAACGCGGTGAGCACGCCGACGACCCAGGCAGCGATGACGGTGCCCTTGAGCTGGCCGACGCCACCGGCGACGACCACGAGGAACGCCGGGATGATGTAGGTCGTGCCGAGCGTCGGGTTGGTCCCGGAGATGAGCGAGATGGCGACACCGCCGATGCCGGCCAGTCCCGAACCGAGGAAGAAGGTGATGCGGTCGACCTTGCGGGTCGAGACGCCCATGGTCTCGGCGAGCTCACGGTTCTGCACCGTCGCTCGGATCTGCCGGCCGAAGGAGCTGTACTTCAGCACTGCGCCGAGTGCACCCAACGATGCGAGTGCCAGGACGATCGTGAAGAGCTGGCGGTGTGGCCAGGCGTAGCCGAACACCTCGATGCTGCCCCGCATCCAGCTCGGCGGGGTCACCGGGTCGCCCTGGGCACCGAAGATGTCCTTGGCGAGCTGCTGGAGGACCATCGCCACACCCACGGTCACCAGGAGTGTGTCGAGCGGCCGTCTGTACATCCACTGGATGATGGAGACCTCGAGCAGCAACCCGAGCAGCCCGGCGATCACGAACGCCACCGGGATGGCGAACAGGATCGACAGGCCGGTGCTGCTGATGACCTGCTGCGTCAGGTACGTCGCGTAGGCGCCGGCCATGAGGAACTCGCCGTTGGCCATGTTGATCACGCCCATCTGGCCGAACGTGAGCGTCAGGCCGAGCGCGGCGAGCAGCAGGATGGCACCGATGGCGGTACCGGTGAGGAAGGGGGTGGTGAATGCGTCCATGGGCCCATGCGCTTTCGGGGTCGGTGCTGGAGGGAAGGGAAGGGTGCTCCCGGACCCGGGCGGGGTGCCGTGCTCGATCGAGCACGGCACCCCGCTCTCGGGGGGTGTCCGGGTCTCGCCGTGGGCGAGTGAGGACGTCACTCCTTGTTCGGGTCCCACCAGTCGTAACCCTCGAGGAAGGGATCGGGCTCGATCGGCTCCTCGGAGCTCCACACGACGTCGAACTGGTTCTCGGCGTTGATCTGGCCGATCAGTCCGGTCTTGGCGATGTGGTGGTTCTCACCGTCGACGGTCACCAGTCCCTCGGGCGCCTGGAAGGTCGTGCCCTCGGCCGCACCGTTCACCGCATCGACGCAGAACGACTCGGCCTTCTCGACCATCTCCTTGTAGAGGTACATCGAGACGTAGGCGGCTTCCATCGGATCGGACGTCGGACGGTCGGCGCCGTACTTCTCCTGGAAGGCCGCGATGAAGGCTTCGTTCTCCGGGTTCTCGACGCTCTGGAAGTAGTTCCACGAGGCGTACTGGCCGGTGAGGTCGGCGCCCATGGCGGGTGCCTCCTCCTCGGCGATGGACACCGAGATGATCGGCGAGTTGTCCGCTCCGAGTCCTGCCTCGTCGTAGGCCTTGATGAAGCCGACGTTCGACGAGCCGTTGATCGTGTTGAACACGAAGTCGGGCTTGGCCGCGGCGATCTTGGCGACCTGCGTGGTCCAGTCGTCGCTGTCGAGGGGCACGTACTCCTCGCCGACGATCTCGATGCCGAGCTCCTTGGCGTACTGCTTGATGATCTTGTTCGCAGTGCGGGGGAACACGTAGTCGGATCCGGCCAGGAACAGCGTCTTCACGCCCTCGGACGCCAGGAAGTCCATGGCGGGGATGATCTGCTGATTGGTCGTCGCGCCGGTGTAGTAGATGTTCTCCGAGGCCTCGAGGCCCTCGTACTGCACCGGGTAGAAGAGCAGCCCGTCGGCGCCTTCGACCACCGGCAGCATCGCCTTGCGCGAGGCGGAGGTCCAGCCGCCGAAGACCGCAGCGACCTCGTCCTGGGTCAGCAGCTTGTTGATCTTCTCGGCGAAGACGGTCGGCTCGCTCTGGCCGTCCTCCTCGACGACCTCGATCTGCTTGCCCATGATGCCGCCATCGGCGTTGATCTCCTCGACGGCCATGTTGAGCGAGTCGCGAACGGTCTGCTCGCTGATCGCCATGGGGCCGGACGTCGAGTTCAACAGGCCGAGCTTCACGGTGTCGCCCTCGACACAGGTTCCGGATGCAGCGGACTCACCCTCGCCGCTACCGCCTGCCTCGTCGCTGCCACCGCATCCCAGCAGCGCGACCGACAGGACTGCGGTCGACGCGATGACCCAGCGTGACGTTCGTCGATTCATGTTCGTCCTCTCTCAAGGGGCGGAGTTGCCTCTTGGAGCGGCAAGCTACGAACGACAGGTCACGCTGCAATTGCGCCACTGTTTCGGCCGTGTGACCAGTGCTGCACACGCTCGGAGGGCCCCGACGCAGCGTCCGGGCGGGCCGCACGAACCGACTGGCAGGCGGTGACGAGCTGTTCGGAAGGTGGTGTCGACCTGCGCCGGGTCAGTCCCCGCCGCCGCCGGAGAGGCTCGCGGTCGGTGACTCGAGGGTGCCGTCGTCGCTCAACGCGAAGAACTTGCCGCCCCGGGTGCCCACGTAGATCGTGCCGTTCCAGACCGCGGGGGTGGCCTCGATGCAGCCACCGAGGCGGACCTCCCAGAGCAGCGGCGGCGCCACCGAGGTGTCCGACACGTCGTAGCCGCGCAGCACGCCGTTGCAGTCGCCGTAGACCAGGACGTCGTCGACGACGACGGGGGACTGCCACGTCGGACCGGTCAGCTTGATCGACCATCGCTCGGCGCCGGTCTGCTGGTCGAGCGCGAGCAGCTTCCCGCCGTTCGTCGCGTTGATGACGACGTCCTTGTACAGCGCCGGCGTGCCCCAGAATCCGGCGGTCGCCGCGACGCGGTCCTCGTAGGACCACACGAGCGGGGCGTCGGGGTTCCGGGGGTCGAGCTTCATCAGCTGCCCGACCTCGGCGGCGCGCTGGTTGCCGCGCTCGTACTCCGCCGAGACGTACAGGAAGCCCTCGGCGTCGATCACGATCGTCGCGTCGGTGTCGTCGCCGTTCCAGAAGCGGAACGTCTGTCGGGGCTGACCGGTCCCGGCGACCAGGTCACCGACGTCCCAGCCCATGACCAGACCGCCGGAGTTCGCCCAGTAGACGGTGTTGCCGGTGATGGCGACCGAACCCTCGATCGACATCTCCTTGGACCGGTTGCCCGCCAGGTCGTTGATCACCTGCTGGTCCCAGCTCGGTGTGTTGAACACCAGTGTCGGGTCGACGGTGACCAGGTCGTCGGCGCCGTATCCACGATTGAGCTTCACCATGTGGAACTGGCTGTTCTCGCCGCCCTCGAAGAGGAAGTCGTCGATCACCAGGCCGGAGCCGTCCCAGTCGTTGTTCCACAGCGTCGGCGACACGGCGTTCGCCGACAGCTTCCAGAGCTCGACGGCCTCGCCAGGACGGTCGATCGCGATCGCCCGGTAGTAGTTGTCGCGGCTGCCGGAGTAGACGATCGGGAAGCCGTCCGGGTCGACGGTGACCGACCCCTTGATGATGTCGCCGGTCTGGAACGGCGGGAGGATGTCCTCGCCGGTCACCCCGTCCTTGAAGTGGACGGCACCGTCGTAGGCGCCGAAGACGACCCACGTCCGGCCCTCACGCTCGAACACCGCGGGCTGGCCGGTCCAGCCCATGCCGCACCACGTCTTCGTCACGCCCTTCGCGGACGACGACGAGCACAGGCCGCCATCGGCAGGGGTGAACCACTTGACCTTCGGGGCCTTCGGGACATCGCCGCGGCCGTAGTAGGTGCGTGTCGGATTGCCGCGGAAGGTCAGGATGCCCGGCACCTCCTCGGACCACATGTGCCCGGAGCTCGCCGGGTTCACGAGCTGCCCGTCGATGCGTTCGACGGGCACCTGCGAGGAGTCCTCCTCCTCGGGGGGCGGCTGCTCGCCCTCGCCCTCGCCGCCGTCCTCGCCGTCGGTGCCGACATCGGCAGCGGTCTCGCCGCCGCCGGTCGGCTCGTCGCCGTCGCCTCCGCCGCCGAAGAGCGACACGAGGCCGACGACCAGCGCGACGACCACGATCGACGTGACCGTGCCCGCCAGGAGCTGTCGCCGACGGGCGATCTCCTTCGTCGGAGGGATGAGCTCGCGCTGTCGGCGGAACTGGTAGTCGTCGTAGCGGGGGCCTGGCATGACGACACCATCATCGCCCACACAGGACCGTTGGTCGCGCTTACCCCGCCGCTGGTGTCACTGGCGCAGTTCGCCCTCGGCGACCAGGCGTTCCAGGGTGAGCTCCGGCTGCTCGCCCTCGAGCCGGTCGAGCCAGTAGGTCGACTCGAAGAGTGCGAGCAGCGTGCCGTCGCTGCGCGTCAGGACGTCGACGCCCTGCATCGCACGGAGCTCGGGACGTGATGCCTCGTCGGTCCGGCGCGCCACCTTGTAGTTGGTCATCGCCAGCTCGACCGGCGCGCCGAACTCGTTCTCGAGGCGGTGCTTCGCGACCTCGAACTGCAGGGCGCCGACGGCGGCGAGCACCGGTGCCTGGTCGCCGAAGTCGGGGTCGCGCAGCACCTGGACGACGCCCTCCTCGTCGAGCTGGGTGATGCCGTTGCGGAACTGCTTCGAACGGCTGATGTCGGTGGTCCGGGCGACCGCGAAGTGCTCGGGGGCGAAGCTCGGGATGGTCGGGAACGTCACCTGCTCGTCGACCCACAGCGTGTCGCCCACGCGCACGTCGGTGGCGTTGACGAAGCCGACGACGTCACCGGGATAGGCCTCCTCGAGGGTCTCGCGCTCCTGGCCGAACACCGAGTGCGCGTACTTCGTGGCGAACGGCTTGCCGGTGCGGTCGTGGGTGACGACCATGCCGCGCTCGAATCGGCCCGAGCAGACGCGCAGGAAGGCGATGCGGTCGCGGTGCGACTTGTCCATGTTCGCCTGCACCTTGAAGACGAACCCGCTGAAGGGTGCGTCGAGCGGGCGAGGCACGCCGGAGGTGTCGACCCGGGGGCTGGGACTCGGGACCAGGTCGATGACCGCGTCGAGCAGCAGGCGCACGCCGAAGTTGGTGAGCGCCGAGCCGAAGAACATCGGCGTCGACTCGCCCTCGAGGAACATCTCCTCGTCGTGCACCGCGCCGGAGAGCAGCTCGAGCTCGTCGACGCTCTCGGTCCACGAGATGCCCTCCTCCTCGGTCGCCCGGTCCGCCGGCACGATCTCCTCGGGGGCCTCGGTGGCGCCGTGGGCGGTCCGGGTGAAGCGGATGAAGTCGCCGGTGCGTCGGTCGATCACGCCGCGGAAGTCGCCGGCGATGCCGACCGGCCAGGTCACCGGCGTGCACATCAGGCCGAGCTTCGACTCGATCTCGTCGATCAGCTCCAGCGGGCTCAGGCCCGGCCGGTCCCACTTGTTGATGAAGGTGAGGATCGGCAGGCCGCGGCTGCGGCACACCTCGAAGAGCTTGAGCGTCTGCGGCTCGATGCCCTTCGCCGCGTCGAGCACCATGACCGCGGCGTCGCAGGCCGTCAGCACCCGGTAGGTGTCCTCGGAGAAGTCGCGGTGACCGGGGGTGTCGAGCAGGTTCACGACGCAGTCGCGGTACGGGAACTGCAGCACGGTCGAGGTGATCGAGATGCCGCGCTGCTGCTCGAGCTCCATCCAGTCCGACGTGGCGGAGCGGCGCTCGCCCTGCGCCTTGACCGAACCCGCCTCGCGGCCGAGCGCGCCGCCGTAGAGCAGGAACTTCTCGGTGAGCGTGGTCTTGCCGGCGTCGGGGTGGGAGATGATGGCGAAGGTGCGGCGTCGTGATGCCTCGGCGGCAGGATCGGCGGGTGAGCTCACCCGGCAATGGAACCGCGGGTGTCGGCCGATCGCCAACTCGCGTCGGTCGGTCGCTGCCTCGCCCGGTCGATCAGCCCACCAGGCGATCGACCACTTCGATGAGCGCCGCGGTGCGCGGATCGCCGGCGATGCCGAACTGCATCTGGTTCATCGTGTAGCCGACGGCGAGTCGTCGGTCCGGGTCCGCGAAGCCGACCGATCCGCCGGCGCCGTAGTGGCCGAAGGACCGCGCGCCGGCGAACGGCGAGAAGTCCGAGTGGCGCATGTAGCCGAGACCGAACGGGATCGGGAACATCAGGACTGCGTCCGCGCCCTCGACCTGCGGTTCGATCGCCGCGTTCAGCGACTCCGGTGACAGGAGCCGCAGGCCGTCGACCTCGCCGACGGTCGCGGCGTACATGCGTGCGAGCGACGTCGCGTTCGTCACGCCGTTCGCCGCGGGGATCTCCGCGGCCCACGTCCGCGGGTCGTTCCAGACGTTCTCGTCGCCCGACGCGCCGCCGGGTGCCGACAGCGCACGACCGGCGAGGTTGCCCGGCCCGAGCAGCATGTCGAGCAGCTGCACCAGCCCCGGGGGCGCCTCGCCGCTGCCGTCGCCGGACGCCGCCCCCTCCTCGGCCATCATCATCGGCAGGCCGTCGGGCGGCGCCATGGGGATCAGCCTGCTGACGCGGTCCACCTGGTCGTCGGGCAGCCCGATCCAGAAGTCGAGCCCGAGCGGTCCGGCGACCTCGTCCGCGAAGAACTGCCCGAGGCTGCGGCCGCTGACCCGGCGCACGACCTCGCCGACCAACCAGCCGTAGGTCACCGCGTGGTAGCCGTGCTGGGTGCCGGGCTCCCACAGCGGTTCGGTGTCGGCCAGCGCAGCGGTCACCGTGTCCCAGTCGAGCATCTCGTCGTGGGTCATCGAGCGAGCGGTGTCGATCAGGCCGGACTTGTGGCAGAGCAGCCACGACACCGGCACGTCGCCCTTGCCGTGGGCCCCGAACTCGGGCCAGTACTCGATCACCGGCGCGTGCAGGTCGAGCTCGCCGCGTTGGGCGAGCAGGTGCGCGCACAACGCCGTCGCTCCCTTGGTCGACGAGAAGACCATCTGCAGCGTGCGCTCGTCGTACGGGGCGCCGTCGGTCCGGGTGCCACCGGTGAGATCGACGATCGGCTCGCCGTCGAGGTACACCGCGAACGCCGCGCCGACCTCGCCGTGCTCGTCGAAGTTGCGGGCGAACACGTCGCGCACCTCGTCGAATCCCGCGGCCGTCGTGCCCTCGATCCGTGTCATCTGCGTTCCCCCGTGTGGTCCGCACCCGTGGGTGCGCCTGCGGGACGGATCGTACGCGTTCAGCCCGGCGGGACCGAGAACGTCGCCTGGCGCAGGTCGGTGCGACCGTCGTCGAAGGTGAGCGTCGCGGTGACCGTGTGGTCGCCGGGTTCGAGTGCACCGGCGTCGAGCGTCTCACCGTCGCGCAGCTCGAACGGCTCGTCGAAGTCGCTGCGCGTCGGTTCGTCGCCGAGGCGGATGTCGATCCGGACGAGCTGAGGGGCGTCCACGAAGATCCGCACGGGCTCGGCGAGCTCGGCGCCGGCGAGCGCCGCGGCGGGCAGCTCGGGGACCCCGGTCGTCCAGTGCAGGCCGTCGGAGGAGACCTCGGCGGGGCCGTCGGGCACGGTGCTGGTGCCGAGCACCGCCGCGGGTGGCGGCCGGTTGTCGCGCTCGTCCTGAGCGGCGTGCGCCTGGTACGCCATGGGGAGTGCGACCGCAGCGGTCAGGCCGGTCGACGCGGCGAGGGCCAGCACGACGCGCAGGGACACCGATCCCAGCGCACCCAGGTGCATCGCCCGCTTCGACTCCATGGCCATCAGTCGAGCAGTTTCTCCCAGATCCTGCGAGCCGTGAATGGGCAAATTCCGCTCGGCGGGGGCCCGGCGGCGTGCCGCGAGGGCCGATCCGCCGGCACGGTCACGCAGCGTCCTCGTCCGACCCGTCTCTGAGGTCGATGATGCCGAGACGCACGGCCGAGAGCACGGCGTGGGTGAGGCTCTGGGTGTCGAGCCGGCGGTAGATCGCGTTCAGGTGGTTGTGCACGGTCTTCTGGGTGATCCCCAGCTCGCGTGCCACCTGCTTGGTGCTCAGACCGTCCGCGATCATCTGCAGGATCTCGGTCTGGCGCTCGGAGAGCAGTTCCTCGGTGACCTCGGCCTCGCCTGCGGCCTGCAGCATCGAGGCCGCGAGCTGCGGGCTCAGGACCTCTTCACCCGCCATGACCCGGTTCAGCGTGTCGAGCACGTCGGCGAACGACGTGCCCTTGGTCAGGTAGCCGTGTGCGCCGGCCTCGAGCGCGGCTCGGGTGCGCTGGGGGTCGTCGTGCATGGTGAGCACCACGACCTTCACCGCCGGGAACTCCTCGGAGATGCGACGGGTCGCACTGACGCCGTCGAGCACGGGCATGGACAGGTCCATCAGCACGATGTCGGGTGTGGTGGTGCGGACCAGCTCGATGGCCTCCTCACCGTTGTCGGCCTCGCCGACCACGGTCTCTCCGGCTGCCTCGAGCCCGCGGCGGATGCCGTCGCGGAGGATCTGGTGGTCGTCGGCGAGCAGGACCCTCATCGGTTGGCTCCAGCGGTGTCGGGGGTGAGACGCGCAGCGGTCATGTCCGTCCCATCGGCACGGATGGCCGGTTTGTTGAAGAGCCCGGCGCGATTCCCGCCACGACGCGGACCGTCGTGCCGTCGCCGGGACGGCTGTCGATGATCAGCTGGGCGCCGATGACGTCGGCCCGTTCACGCATGCCCACCAGACCGTACGCCGAGTCACGCACGCCGCGGGCGGTCTCGAAGCCGCGGCCGTCGTCGACGATGCTCAGTTCGAAGTTGCCGCCGTCGAGGTCCCACACGACGCTGACCTGTTCGGCCTTGGCGTGCTTGCCGACGTTGTTGAGCGCCTCCTGGAGGATGCGCAGCAGCTCGTTCTCGACGGGCACCGGCAAGCGGTTCTCCGGGTGCAGCACCGTGAACGTGGAGTCGATGTCGGCCCGCTCGCCGAAGCGGGCGACGACGTCTCGGCCGATGACCGCGAGCGGCTGCTCCTCGGTCACCCCCGAGCGAAGCTGCCGAAGGGTCTCGCGGAGCTCGTCGAGTGCGGCCTGCACGTCGTGGTGGAGGCGGTCCAGGTCCTCGACCCGGGGCGTGTCGTTGGCCATGATCCGCTCGAGCTCGAAGCCGATGTAGGTCAGCCACTGCCCGAGGCGGTCGTGCAGGTCCCTCGCCAGCCGGACCCGCTCCTCCTCTGCGCCGAGGGAACGCAGGCGACCGAACCACCGTGCGTTGTCGATGGTGAGCGCCAGGACCTCGGCCAGGCCGGTCAGCACGCGGACGTCGCGTTCGTCGAAGCGGCCGACCTCGGGGTGTTCGAGCCCGAGCAGGCCGATCGCGGTGTCGCGGGTCTCGAGGCGGACGTAGATGCCGCTGCCGCTGGAGTCGACGAGACCCCCTGAGCGGGTGGGGTCGTTCAGGTCGGAGCGCAGCACCGGGCCGTTGCTCGCGAGCGCGTCGAGCAGCGGTGAGGGCAGGCCCTCGGTTCGGTAGCCCGGCCGCAGCACACAACCCTCGGCGAGCTTCGGCAGCCACTCCTCGGCGTTCTCGTCGAGGGTGAGCAGGCACACGACCCGCGCGTCGAATGTGTCGGTGATCTGGCGTTGCGCGGTGTGCAGGGCCTCGCGCAGCGTCAACGACGTCGGCAGCGTCCGGGCGACGGTGTTGACCAGGGTGAGCAGGCCGTTCGCCTCGCTGAGTGACTCGACCTGCCCGGCGAGCGCGACCCGGCGCTTCTCGGACTCGATCAGCCGTGCCCGCACCGCCGCCGCGGTGATCACGCCCAGCATGATCGTGAGGTACACGGTCAGGTCGCGCTGGTCGTTGAACTGCGCCGAGGGTGTGCTCGGCCCGAGCAGCACGCCCGCGACCATCGACGCGAAGCCGGTCAGCACCGCGATCGCGCCCGCGGTGTAGCCCCAGCCGAACGCCGCGACGAGCATCACGATCATCAGCGAGAAGATGAAGGGGCTCTCGATGCCGCCGCCGTAGCCGACGGCGAGACCGATGAGCACGACGTCGCCGAAGGCGGGCGCCCGGTCCGCGACCAGCGGTGACGCCAGTCGGATCGGGATGATCGTGCGCCACGTGGTGATGAAGAGGCACACGGCGACGGTGACGACCGCGGCGTAGGACCCGCCGAACGCGTCGGGTGCGACCAGCACCAGGCCGTAGCCCACCGCCCCCCATCGCAGTGCCGAGATGGCGGGGGAGACCGAGGCGCGCACCGACGGCGGGAGGGGGATCCGCCGGGTCGCGTCGTCCATGCCGCCATACCGGAGCGTCCGGAGTGCGGCGACGGTCTCGTCGACCCGGAGGTCCCCGCTCCCACTCCGCTTCGGTGTCCGCGAGTCGGTGGTGGTCGTGTTCTGCTCCGTGGCGGACACCCTACCGACGAGCCGCCGGGAACCGTTGCGCCACGGGGGTGATGGGCGGACACGTCCGGCGGTGGCCGTAACATCGCCGCGATGACCGACGTGGGCGATCCGACCTCGGGAACCGGGCCGGGCGTCGAGACGGTCCACTTCGACGGCGCCCGACGCCCCGACCGCCGTCGCGACGTCGACGCGGCCGGTACGCGCATCTCGGTGGTCGAGTGGGGTGACGTCGAGGCGCCGCCGTTGGCCGTCGCACACGGCGGCTTCGACTTCGCCGAGACCCTCGACGTGTTCGCCCCGATGCTCGCCGATGCCGGCTGGCGCGTCGTCAGCTGGGACCAGCGGGGTCACGGCGACTCGGCCTGGACGCACCTCTACAGCTGGGAGGCCGACCAGCGCGACGGCGCCGCGGTCATCACGTCGCTGCCCGAGGGGCCGATGCCGTTCGTCGGTCACTCCAAGGGCGGCAGCCTCATGATGCACCTGGCGAACACGATGCCCCATCGGGTGTCGCACCTGGTCAACCTCGATGGCCTGCCCTCCGACGGCACCATGTCCGACGTCTCCGAACACGAGCGCACCCGTCGGCTGCGCGACGAGATGGACGCGTGGCTCGCGCACCGCCGGACGTTGGTCGACAAGCGACGACGTCCCGGAACGATCGACGAGCTCGCCGAGCGCCGCGGGCGCATGAACCCGCGGTTGTCGCACGAATGGTTGCGCTACCTGGTGACCGTCGGGGCGAACCACGACGAGGACGGCTGGCGCTGGAAGCTCGATCCGACGATGCGCATGGGCGGCTTCGGTCCGTGGCGTCCCGAGTGGTCCATGCTGCGGCTGCCCGGAGTGGGCGTGCCGGTCATGGGGGTGCTCGGGCTCGAGGTCGAGCTCATGGGCTGGGGCACCCGTCCCGAGCACGTGGTGCCGTTCCTTCCGCCGGGTGCACGCTTCGAGACGCTCGACGGCGTCGGGCACTTCGTGCACATCGAGCAGCCGCGGCTCGTCGCCGACCTGGTGCTCGACTTCCTCGGCGACCCACCGGCACGGGGCGGTCGGGCATGAGCGAGTCACCGACCGACCCGAGCTCCGACGCCGAGCATCACCTGGCTGCGCCACAACCGGATCGACCTGGCGTTGCACCGGCTCTCCGAGGGCTCCCAGCCCGGGTTCCGACCGTTGCTGCTGCTGCACGGACTGGGTGAGCGCACGCCGTCGCAGGTGACGTTCCCGGTCGAGTGGCCCGGCCCGGTGGTCGGCCTCGACTTCACCGGTCACGGTCGCTCGACGGTGCCGGTGGGCGGTGGCTACACCTCAGAGATCCTCGTCGGCGACGTCGACGCCGCGCTCGAGCGGCTGGGCCAGGTGACCATCCTCGGTCGTGGCCTCGGCGCCTACATCGCGCTGCTCGTCGCCGCGGCACGACCCGCCCAGGTGGTCGGCGCGGTGCTGACCGACGGGCCCGGGCTGGTCGGCGGTGGGGTGCACCCCGGGTCGCCGATGACCGCGTACCCGGCCCCCGGCGCGGCGAGCCCGCCCGACCCGTTCGCGATGCTCGAGCTCGCCCGCGACGTCCGCCCGCCGGACTACGCGCAGACCTACGTGCGGTTCATCGTCGAGCGCAGCAGCCTGGACAAGCCGGTGATCGTCTCGGCCGTGGTCCGGCCCGAGTGGCTCTCGGCGGTCGCGTCCGAGCCGGGTGTCGGCCGGGCGTCGGTCGCGGACGCGCTGCGGTTCTACGCCGGGCACGCGGACTCGGCCTGAACCTCAGTCAGCGTCGTCGACGGGCGCGGAGAGTCGCGTCAGGATCTCCTCGACCTGGAACTTCGTGCCGTCGATCCGAGCGCGTGACCACTCGACGATCGCCGCGGCGCGCTCCACCCGGGGTGCCAACAGATCGACGTCGAGGTCGTCGGACTCGAGCTCCTCGACGATGCCCCTGAGCTCGTCGATCGCGGCGGAGAAGCCGAGCTCGTCGAGCGCTGCGGTGGTGTCCATGGCGTGCTCCTGGTCGTGGTCCGGGACGTCAGTTCCCATCGTGGCCTCCTGGCGGCGTGCTCGGTGCATCCGCGGCGGGCGCGGTCGAGTCGATCGTCGAGCGCACCGTGCCGTCGGCGAGGGTGGTGACGAGCTCCTCACCCGGGGTGGCGTCCGCGATCGAGCGCAGCACGCGTCCGTCCACGGTGCGGGTGATGCTCCAGCCGCGTGCGAGCGCGACCGCCGGGTCGTGTGCACGGACCCGGGCCGAGAGCCCCTCGACCGAGCGGGCCCGTTCGTCGAGTCGTCGATCGGCGGCCGTGACGAGCCGGCGGGTCAGGTCGTCGAGCGTCGGGGTCGCGGCGGCGGTCGACCGCGGCGCGCTCAGCGCCAGGCGGTGGGCCAGGTGGTCGACGAGCTGGGCGTCACGCCGCAGGTGCGTGTTCGCGGCGCGTCCCGCCCGGCGAGCCTGTTCGTCGAGTTGCTGCTCGGCGCGCAGCAGTCGCCCGTTGCTCGCGGAGGTCAGCTGCGCCCACGCCGCGGCCACATCCTGCGCGCAGCGCCGGGCTGACTCCACGACCGCGGCAGCCGCCGCGGTCGGCGTCTTGTGCGCGGTGTGCGCGACCTCGTCCGCCACGGTGCGGTCGGTCTCATGTCCCACGCCGGTCAACACCGCGATGCGTGTCGCGACGATCGCCCGGGCGACCTCCTCGGTGTCGAACGCCGCCAGGTCGGTGCGCGCCCCGCCGCCGCGCACGAGCAGCACGACGTCGGCCCCCAGGTGCTCGGCGGTCTGCAGCGCCGACACGATCGAACCGGCGGCCTCGGGGCCCTGGGTGCGGGCGTCGATCACCGAGATGCGGAACCCGATCGCGGAGCGGCGCAGCTCGTCGAGCGCATCGGCGTGCGCGGCGCTGCCCAGGCTGGTGACCAACGCGACGTGCAACGGCACCGCCGGGAGCTCGTTGCCCGCGTTCACCCGCAGCACGCCGTCCGCGACCAGCGCCGCGAGCACCCGGTCGCGCTCCTGGCCGAGCACGCCGAGCGTGTACGCGGGATCGATCCAGGTCATGCGCAGCTGCAACGTGCTGCGCGCGGCGTAGACGTTGAGCGTCCCGCGGATGCGGACCCGGATGCCGTCGCCCATGCGCACCGCCCCGCCCTGGCGGGTCAGGAAGCGGTTCACGATCTGACGTTCGCGGGAGAACAGCGTGACGGCCAGCATCGGCCGGTTCACGTCGCTCTCGGCGGCGGGGTCGACCAGGTCGAAGTAGACGTGCTGGTTCTGCGAGCGCTTGAAGTTGCGCAGCTCGCCCTCGACCCAGACCTCGTCGCCGAAGACGTGCACGAGCACGCCGTTGAGTGCCTCGTGGAGCTCACCGACCGACCAGGTCGGGTCCTGTGGTTGGTCGAGCTCGCTCACCCGATGCGCTCTCTGGTCATGTCGATGCTGGGCTCATGTGGAGCGCGGGGCGTCCTCGTGACGGATGACGAGCACGGGCGCCGCGCAGTGCCGGGTCACGTACTCGCTGACGGAACCGATCACGATCCGCTTGAAGAAGCCGCGACCGTGGGAGCCGACGACGACGACGTCGGGGCCGATCTCCTCCGCGACCGAGCAGATGACCGCTCCGGCCGCTCCCTCCTCGAGGCGTCGCTCGACGATCGCCGGATCCAGGCCGATCTTCGCGACGGTGTCGGACAGCTCGTCGCGTCCCTCGTCGAGGATCTCGAGTCGGGCCTGCGCCGACTCCGCCGGCGACATGAGGTTGCTCTCGAAGCCGCCGGCCCCGGAGTCCTCGGCGACCGAGGTGTCGGCCACGGTCAGCAGCGTGACGCTGGTCGGGTGACAGCAGCTCGACGGCTCGTCGTGCCGCATCGAGTGAGACCTCGGAGCCGTCGGTGGCGATCAGCGCGTGCATCTGTCCCTCGTTCGTCGGTCACGTGGCAGGGCCACGGCGGTCACGTCCGGGGACAACCTACCGGGCGCGTCCCGCCGGACCGGCCGTGGCGCGAACCGTCCCGGCACGGGGCGCGCGACCGCCGTCACCATGGGTGAACGGCTCATGGACGGCAGGTGACGATCAGGTACGTTGCTGCGCATGGGGGAACGGCGACGACAGGAACTCGGCGGATCCAGGCTCACCGAACGCGTGTCGCGACGCACGGTGCTGCGCTGGTCGGGCAGTGCGGGTGTGCTCGCGGCGACCGCGGCGATCACCGCTGCGTGCGCACCGCAGATCGACCCGAGCGAAGGAGCCGACGCCAACGGTGTCGTGCTGCTCCCGGGCTTCACCAGCAGGGTGATCGCACGGGCCGACGAGAAGGTCGGCGGCACCGGCCTCGACTACCGCTGGTTCCCCGACGGCGCGGCGACGTTCGTCGACCACGAGGTCCCCGGCGGCTGGTACCTCACCGTCAACCACGAGATCCCGGCGATCGGAGGAGTCACCTCGATCCGCTTCGCCCCCGACGGGACCATCACCGACGCCCGCTCGATCTGCGACGACACCGGCATCAACTGCGCAGGCGGCGCGACGCCGTGGGGGACCTGGCTGACCTGCGAGGAGTTCGACTGGGGTCACGTCTGGGAGTGCGACCCGACCGGCCGTGAGCCGCAGCGTCGGCGTCCGGCGATGGGCGCCTTCACCCACGAGGCCGCAGCGGTCGCGTCCGACGATCGCATCTACCTGACCGAGGATCGGCGCGACGGCGCGTTCTACCGGTTCACCCCCGACAGCCCTGGCGACCTGTCCTCGGGCGTGCTCGAGGTCGCGACCGGCTCCGGAGTCGACGCCGTCCGACTCGACCCGCCCGATCACCTGGCGCGAGGTGCCGAACCCGGACCCGTCGGTGTTCGAGACGGCGTGTCGCAACCAGGTGCCCGGCACCATCCGCTTCTCCGGCGGTGAGGGCATCGCGACCCAGGGCGACCTGGTCTGGTTCTCGACCAAGGGCGACGACCGCATCTGGCAGTACGACGTGGTCGGCAGCTCGATCTCGCTGCGCTACCAGGCCGGCGAGCCGAGCATCCTGAGCGGCGTCGACAACCTCTGGATCGACGAGCTGTCCGGCTCGTTGTTCGTCGCCGAGGACGGCGGCGACATGCAGGTCGTCATGCTGCGCCCCGACTCGACCACCGAGTCGGTCGTGCGGCTGCCGGCGCAGGACCACAGCGAGATCACCGGGCCGTGCTTCAGCCCCGACGGTCAGCGCTTCTACTTCAGCTCGCAGCGCGGTCCCGCCGGGGTGGCCGGTCTGCCGATCGGGACGACCTACGAGATCACGGGCCCCTTCGACGAGCTGCTCGGTCGGACCTCTGTCGGCGCCGGCTGAGCACCGCTCCCGGCGCGACGGTCGGCTGGTGGGGCCTCGGCCCAGCGGCCACGCTGTACCGATGCGAGTGACCGGAACGGCCCGAGTGAGGACCACTGCGATCGGTGAGTCGGTGATCGGCCCGTCGCCGTTCGAGCGGCGTGCCCGGGTCGCGGCGACCGCTGCGCTGGCCACGATCGTCGTGCTGATCGTGCTGCGCCCCTCGACGGCGGGGGCGATCGGCGCGCAGGTGCAGTCGACCACCGAGACCGCGATGACATGGTGGAAGGCCGCGATCCTCGGCATCGTCGAGGGCGTCACCGAGTACCTACCGATCTCGTCGACGGGCCACCTGCTCGTGGCGTCCGAGCTGCTCGGCCTGGGCACCACCGATGCCGACATCGAAGCGGCGAACACGTACGCGATCGCCATCCAGTTCGGCGCGATCCTGGCCGTCGCCGGACTGTTCTGGCAGCGCTTCCGCGACATGCTGCTCGGGCTGGTCGGACGTTCCGATGCGGGACGACACCTGCTCATCGTGTTGATCGTCGCGTTCGCTCCCGCAGCGGTGCTCGGCTTCCTGTTCGACGACATGATCGAAGAGGCGCTTGTTCTCACCGTGGCCGATCGTCGCCGCCTGGTTCATCGGCGGGCTCGGGATCCTCGCGCTCGAACGTGCCGGGCTCATCCCACGCTCGGGTGACGCGGCCGACGACGACGGCCGCGATCCGCTGCTCGGCATCAGCGTCCGTCAAGCGGCGATCATCGGACTGGCCCAGTGCGTCGCCATGTGGCCCGGAACGTCCCGGTCGCTCATGGCGATCCTGGGCGCGTTGCTCGTCGGCGTCGGGATGAAGGCGGCGGTCGAGTTCAGCTTCCTGCTCGGTTTCGTGACGTTGACCGCAGCGAGCGCGTACTCGCTGCTCTCCGACGGCGGCGCGCTCGTCGACCAGTTCGGCTACCTCGACCCGCTGATCGGGCTGCTGTTCGCGTTCCTCTCGGCGGTCGTCGCGATCAAGTGGATGATCGGCTACCTGCAGCGCAACAGCCTGGCGATCTTCGGCTGGTACCGATTGGTCGCCGCAACGATCACCGGCGGGCTGATCCTGGCCGGCGTCATCAACGCCTGAGTCGGTGTCGCAGATCGCGACCGCTCCCGGGTGCTGCGCTCGTCACCGCTGACGCTCGCCTCGCTCGTGGTCCGGGTCCGCGTTGCGCCATCACGGTCGTCCGCGGCTGAGCGGAAGCCCCGGGATGTGCCGGGTTCCTACACTCACGATGGGTCCGCGTGTCGGTGCGGCCGGAGGAGGGTGCAGCCATGCGGTACGGGATCAATGGATCGGGGCGGATGCTCACCCACGGCATCGCCGGGGTGCTCGACGACCTGACCTCGGCGGAGTCATCGGGTTTCTCGAGCTACTGGGTCGCGCAGGTCGGCCTGATCGACGCGCTGACGCTGCTCGGCGCGCACGGCGACACCGGTTCGTCGATGGAGCTCGGCACGGCGGTCATCTCGACCTGGGAGCGCCACCCGCACATGCTCGCCGCGCAGGCGCTGACGACCCAGGCCCTCGTGGGCGACCGGCTCGTCGTGGGCATCGGCGTCAACCACCAGCCGCATGTCGAGCAGAGCCTGCGCATGGCCTGGGACAAGCCGGTGCGGCACATGATCGACTACCTCGAGATCCTGACCGAGCTGCTGGCCACCGGTGCCGCCTCGTACCAGGGCGAGGCGTGGTCGTTCGACGGCGAGGCCAACCGGCCCTCTGGCGGCGTGCCCAAGGTGATGATCGCCGCGCTCGGTCGCCAGATGCTCCAGGTCGCCGGACGCCGCAGTGACGGCACGATCCTCTGGTGCGTGGGGCCGACCACGATCCGGACCCACATCGCACCGATCATCAACGACGCGGCGGCTGCCGCGGACCGGCCTGCGCCGTCCATCGTCTGCTCGATCCCGGTGTGGGTCACCGACGACCCCGGACCCGCCCGTGACTTCCTCGCCGCGATCCTCGCGGACTACGCCCAGCTGCCGAGCTACCGGGCGATGATGGACATCGAGGGTGTCGAAGGGCTGGGTGACCTGTCGATCGTGGGCAACGAGGACTTCGTCCGCGAGCAGCTCGGAGCGATCGAGGCGTCCGGTGCCACGGACTTCACGCCGGTGCCGATGAGCGGGAATCCCGACGAAGAGGCGCGGACGATGGCGGTGCTGCGCGACGCCATGAGCTGACGCGGCTGCCGGCCCGGCGGTCACTGCCGCGGGATCGGTGCGTGGTGGCTGTAGCGGGCGGCGATGCGGTGCACGCGGTGTGTCGGATCGCGGCGCAGTGGCTGGTGGGTCGTGGTCCCGTAGGCCCGGAAGAAGAAGTACTTCGCGACCTCGACGCAGACCAGGTAGGCGAGGACCAGCGCGACGAGCGCCGCGAAGAACGCGAGGGGCAGCGGAGCGAACCCGAGGGTCGAGTGCAGCGGGCTCTGCGGGATGAGCGCGCCGACGAGGACCACGGCGACGACCGACACGAGCAGGGGCCGCGACGGCCGGCTCCGCAGGAACGGGACCCGCCGTGTCCGGATGACGAACACGATGAGGCACTGCGTCGCAAGGGACTCGACGAACCAGCCCGACCGGAACAGCGGGGCAGCGGCGTCGAAGACCCAGAGCATCATCGCGAACGTCGCGAAGTCGAAGATCGAGCTGATCGGACCGAAGCGGATCATGAACTTCCGCACGAAGGCGATGTCCCAGTGCGAAGGTCGATGCAACTGCTCGGCGTCCACCCGGTCGGTCGGAATCGTCATCTGGCTCGAGTCGTAGAGCAGGTTGTTCAGCAGGATCTGGAACGGGAGCATCGGTAGGAACGGCAGGAACGCCGCGGCGACCGTGACGCTGAACATGTTCCCGAAGTTCGACGAGGTCCCCATGAGCACGTACTTGATCGTGTTCGCGAAGATTCGCCGCCCTTCGGCGACCCCGTCGGCGACGACGCCGAGGTCCTGCTCCAACAAGATGATGTCGGCGGCGTCCTTGGCCACGTCGGTCGCGGTGTCGACCGAGATGCCGACGTCCGCGTGGTGCAGGGCCAGTGCGTCGTTGACGCCGTCGCCCATGAACGCGACCGCCGAGCCGCAGCGCCGCTGTGCACTGAGGATCCGCGCCTTCTGCTGGGGGCTGACACGGGCGAAGATCGAGGTGTCGGCCATCGCCGCGTCGAGTGCGTCGTCGTCCATCGTGTCGAGGTCGGGGCCCGCCAGGGTCCCTCCGGAATCCAGTCCGATCTGCCGGCACACGGTCTCGGCGACGACGGGGTTGTCGCCGGTGACCACCTTGACCGTGATGCCGAGTTCACCGAGCCGAGCGATCGACGCCGCAGCGGAGTCCTTCGGTCGATCGAGGAAGCTCAGGAATCCGACGAGGTGCAGGTCGTGCTCATCCTCGTGGGACACCGTCGTCGCTCCCGCCGCTGGTCGCGTGGCGACCGCCACGACCCGGTTGCCGGCGGCGAACTCGTCGTCGAGCACGGCTCGGGCGCCGTCGGGGACCTCGACACAGGACGACAGCACCGACTCCGGGGCCCCCTTGGTGACCAGCAACCGGTCCGCGCCGTCGTCGACGAGCACCGAGACGCAGCGTCGCTCGTGGTCGAACGGAGCGATCGCGACACGACGGACATCGTCGAGCGACACCGTGGCGGCCTCGGGTGTGTCCCAGAGGGCGGCGTCGAGCGGGTTGCCCCCGACCACGGTGTCCCCTGATCTGACGGCCTCGTTGCACACGAGCCCCCATCGCAGCACCGCCGCGCTCTGCGCACCGGTGGAGTCGACCGCGTGTTCGTAGCGGATGTGCCCGTCGGTGAGCGTGCCGGTCTTGTCGGTGAACAACACGTCGATGTCGCCGAGGTCCTCGATGCACACCAGCCGCTTCACCAGGACCTTCTTCGCTGCGAGCCGTGACGAGCCCGTCGCGAGGCTGGTCGAGACGACCGCCGGAAGCAGCTGCGGGGTGATGCCGACCGCGACGGCGAGCGAGAACAGGACCGCGTCGATCACCGGACGTCCGAGCACGATGTTCACGACGAAGATCGTCACGCTGAGCACGCCGGCGACCTTGGCCAGCAGGCCGGAGAACCGGGTCAGGCCGACCTGGAACTCGGTGGGTGGTTGGCGTTCGCCGAGCCCGGCGGCGATCTGGCCGAACTCGGTGCGGCGACCGGTGGCGACCACGATCGCGTCGGCACTGCCCTCGTGCACCACGGTTCCCATGAACGCGCACGAGTGCAGCTCGGCGAGCGCGACACCAGCGGCGACCGGGTCGACGGACTTCTCCGACGGCATGCTCTCGCCGGTCAGGATCGACTCGTCGCACTCGAGTCCGTCCGCATCGAGCAGCCGCAGGTCGGCGGGCACGATGGAACCGACGCCGAGGTGCACGACGTCACCCGGCACGAGTTGTGCGACGTCGACGTTGGTCGGCGCGCCGTCGCGCACCGTGGTGACGAGGCTGCGGATGTCGGAGTGCAACGCCTCGGCGGCGCGTTCCGCCCGGAAGTCGTTGAAGAACCCCAGTCCGATCGAGACCGAGAGGATCGCCGCGATGATCGCGGCGTCGAGTCCTTCGCCGACGACCGCCGACACCGCCGCCGCTCCGAAGAGCAACCAGAGCAGCGGACTGTCCACCTGGCGGGCGAGCACACGCAGTGCGCTCGCGTGATGTGACCGCACGGCGTTGGGGCCGTAGGTCGCAGTGCGTTCGGCGACCTCGGCCGAGGTGAGACCGCTGCGGCGCGAGTCGAGGTCAGCGATCACCTCGTCGATCGTCAGCGTCGCGGCCCGCTCCAGCGGGAGCCCGCTCGTGGCACTCGAGTCGCTGCCCGTCGGTTCGCTCGCTGCAGCGTTGGCGCTCGAGCCCGGCTCCGAGCCGCCCGACGCTCGTGGGCCGCCGAGGGACACGTTGTCCATGTCGCAACTAGATCACGATCGAGCCGCCGGGTGTCGTCGCCCGAACGCCTGGCTGAGAACCCACAGCTGACGGGCGCCAGGCAGTATCAGTCCGGTTGGTGGTGGAGCTCGTCGAGCAGTTCGTCGAAGCGGTCGTGCTGATCCGGGCAGTAGACATCGATCACGAGTCGGTCGTATCGGATGAGCTCATCGACCAACGTGTCCGGCATGCCGCGATTCACCCGTGACCAGGTGGTGATGTTCACGGGATCGTCCTCGAGCGGGCCACAGACGGTCGGGGCATCGTCGCCGTAGAGCGAGATGGCGACATCGGCGTCGAGGTCCGGCGCCACCCCTGTCGACCGGGCCTCGGCGACGAGCTCGTTGGCTCGTACCGTTGCCGTTGCTTCCTGCTCGGAACACGCGGCGGCACCGACGACGATCACCGCTGCGACCACGAGCCACGGAACCCGGCGACGCCTCATGTCGGGTTGCTCCCGACGGAGGCGGCTTCGGGATCCCCATGATGGGTGTCGTCGGCTGGAGGGGCGGTGACCCATGACGGTTTCCTCACGGCGTAGAAGATCAGCGGGGGTCCGCCGAGGACGACGATCACTCCGAACATGACGAAGGGGTAGGCGCCCGAGGGAATGCCCGACAGGCCGGCGGGTGGGACGAACCCGAGCACGAGCGCCGAGAGCGAGGCGACGAAGCCGACCCCGGCGACCAGGTTCATCGCCGGGACGCGGTAGGACCGCTCGACGTGCGGCTTCGTGCGACGCAGCACGATCGCCGACGCGAACATCAGGCAGTACATGATCAGGTACAACGCAGCGGCCATGTCGACGAGCGTGAAGAACGCGGTGCTCACGTTGGGGATGACGACGAATGCCAGTGCCAGCAGCGTGACGACGACCGCCTGGACGACGAGGATGCCTTCCTGGACCCCGGCCTTGTTGCGCTTCTGCATCCACTTCGGCAGCACGCCGGTCTCCCCGGCGAGCAGCAACCCCTTGGACGGGCCGGCGATCCAGGTCACGACCGAGGCGAGCGCACCGATCGCGATCATCGCGCCGAGGACGTACGTGGCCCATCCGATGCTGAAGTGATCGAAGAACACGCGGAAGGCGAGCATGATGCCGGTGGTGAGCCCGAGTTGGGACTTGGGAACCATCATCGCGATCGCGATGGTAGGGACGATGAACACTCCGAGGATCAGGGCGGCCGCGATCAGGATCGCTCTGGGATAGTCCCGTCCTGGTCGGCTCATGTCGTTGACGTGCACGGCGTTCACCTCCATTCCGGCGTAGGCGAGGAAGTTCGACACGATCAGCACGATCGAGGAGATGCCGGAGAACGGCGGGATCACGTCGCCCCACTCGACGGGTGTCTGGCTCTTGTTGTCGCCGGCCAACCAGATGATCCCGAGGACGATCAGCAGGAGCCCGGGGATGATGGTGCCGATGATCCCGCCCCACGATCCGACTTTCGCGAACAGGTTGCCGCCTCGGAGCGTCACCAACGTCGACAGGTAGTACAGGACGATGATGATCGCCGCGGTGAAGAGACCGCTGTTCGCGAGGTGGTCCCGGCCGATCGTGAACGCGATCGCTGCCGCGATGAAGGCGAGCTGGACCGGGAACCAGACGACGTTCTGGATCCACTGGAGCCAGATCGACACGAATCCCCATCGGTTCCCCAGCGCCTCGCGGACCCAGACGTACACGCCGCCCTTCCAGCCCGTCGCGAGCTCAGCCGCGACGAGCGCGGTCGGAACCAGGAAGACGATCGCAGGGATCACGTACAACGTGATCGATCCGAGCCCGTAGGTCGCCATGGTCGGCAGGCTGCGCAGGCTTGCCACGGCCACGACCGTGAGCACCGCCAGCTGACCCAGCTGCAGCTGGCCGCGGCGTGCTGGGGCCGCGTTCCCGTCCTCGTTCGGCATCGGAACTCCGTTCATCGGGGGAACGACTGGCTCAGTGGTGGAACGTCTGAGTGGCCCGACCCTCCGAGGGCAGCGGGGCCGAGAGCCCGTCGAGGTAGTCGACACTCGACCGGATGCTGTCGAGCAGGGAGTCGGCGAGGTCCATCGACAAGCCGTTGCGGACCACGATCCGTTGCACCGTGAGGTCTGCGAGATCGTCCGGCATCGGGTAGGCGGGGACCAGCCACCCCCGCTGGCGGAGCTGGTTCGACAGGTCGTACAGATCCCAGTTCTCGGTGTGACCTGCAGCGAGTCGCCACGCGAACACCGGGATGTCCGAGCCGTCGTTCCACAGCTCGAACGCCGGCATGGCCCCGATCGCTCCGGACAGGTGCAGCGCGACGTCACGGCAGGCGCTCTGGACCGCCGTGTACCCCTCTCGACCGAGCCGGAGGAAGCTGTAGTACTGCAACAGCACCTGGGCGCCGGGCCTCGAGAAGTTCAACGCGAAGGTCGGCATCTCGCCCCCCAGGTACGAGACCTTGAAGACGAGGTCCTCCGGTAGGTACTCCGCATCGCGCCAGACCACCCACCCGACTCCGGGATACACCAGCCCGTACTTGTGCCCGCTCGTGCTGATCGAGTGCACGCGTTCGAGGCGGAAATCCCATTCCAGGTCCGGCTGGACGAACGGTGCGATGAAGCCGCCGGACGCTCCGTCGACGTGGATCGCGACGTCCAGACCGGCGTCGGCCTGGATCCGGTCGAGTGCTGCAGCGATGTCCTTCACCGGCTCGTACATCCCGGTGTAGGTCACGCCGAGGATGGCCACCACACCGATGGTGTTCTCGTCGACGTACTGGTCGAGGTCGTGGCCGTCGAGCATCGGATGCTCTTCGCTGATCGGTACGAGTCGAGCCTCGACGTCCCAGTAGTTGGTGAACTTCTCCCAGCACACCTGCACCGCCGAACTCATCACCAGGTTCGGGCGATCGGTGGCCTTGCCCGCTGCGCGCCGCGAGGCCTGCCAGCGTCGCTTCAACGCGAGTCCGCCGAGCATGCACGCCTCCGAGGACCCGATCGTCGAGGTCCCGATCGACCGCATCGGGTCCGGCGCGTTCCAGATGCCTGCGAGGATCTTCCAACAGCGATCCTCGATGGCGGCGGTCGCGGGGTACTCGTCCTTGTCGATCATGTTCTTGTCGAACGACTCGGAGTAGAGCTTCGACGCCGTCGGATCCATCCAGGTGCCGACGAAGGTGGCGAGGTTGAGTCGTGCGTTGCCGTCGAGCATCGCCTCGTCGTGCACGTACTGATACGCCGTCTCGGGCAGCATCGAGGCGTCACCCAGCTCGAAACGCGGGTGTTCCTTCGATTCGCCGGGGCGGACGAACAGTGGATTGAGCTCAAGGCTTCCGTCGTTCGTGGCCATCCATGCTCCCTTCGAGGGATGTCAGGACGCTGGTGTGCGTGGCGGAGGGTCACACGACCGGTCCGAGGCGTTCCTTACCCGCCCGTACGGTGTCTGACACAAGGAACCTGTAGGTCGGTCGGCTCAGACCTGGCGGCGCGGGAGCTCGCCCTGCAGGTCGTCGAGAGCGGGTTCACGCCCGACGTCGTGTTGACCATCGCCCGCGGCGGCTTCGTCATACCTGAACTGCCTCGGCGAGGGCGTTCGGGAGCCAGCTCGTCGTTGTCTGCCGTCCCGTCGTGCCGAGAACACCGAAACCCCCGCGCTGTGGCGGGGGTTTCGGGCACTTCCACGGCGGAGAGTGAGGGATTCGAACCCTCGGAGGCCTTGCAACCTCAACGGTTTTCGAGACCGTCCCATTCGTCCGCTCTGGCAACTCTCCGGCGACGACGATAGCGGGACTGCGCCGGGGTCTGCGAACGAGCAGCGGTGGACCGGGCTGCAGAACCGATCCCTCCGGGCGGTTCTGCAGCCCGACGGCTGGCCGGCGGGACCGGCACGCCTGCGCGACACGGGCGGCGCCTCACATGCACTGCGTCATGGTGGTGCGCCCCTTCCACGTTGCGCGCCGCAACTGTATGTCGGTGGTGGACCGAACTCCCAGCCGTTGTCGCGCCCGCTCGGGCGGAGTCGTCAGCGACGGTGTCCGAAGAAGTCGCGCAGCAGCGCCGCCGACTGCTCGGCGCCGACCCGGGCGCGCACGGGGAACTCGTGGTTGAGACGAGGGTCCTGGCCCAGGTGGTAGAGCGATCCCAGCGAACCGGCGTCCATGCTCTCGGCACCGAAGACGACACCGCCGATGCGCGACGCCCACGCGGCACCGGCGCACATCGGGCACGGTTCGAGCGTCACGACCAGCAGGCAGTCGTCGAGGCGCCAGCGGCCGAGTGCGGTGGCAGCGTCGCGCAACGCGAGCACCTCGGCGTGCGCCGTCGGATCGTCGTGCAGCTCACGTTCGTTGTGGCGTGCCGACACCACCTGGGTGCTGCCGTCGGGAGCACGCCGCACCACGACCGCGCCGATCGGGATGTCGCCGTGGTCGGCCGCGGCGCGGGCCTCGTCGAGCGCGAGGTCCATCCAGCGGTCGTGCTCGGGGTCGGCGGCGAGGACGGGATCGGTGGCCATGGCGGCTGCGACCGTAGCCCGAGCATCGAGTCGGCCGTCTCGACCGCCCTGCCCGCGGCGGCACGACTCGCAGCGCGCACAGGGCACAACCCGAAACGCTTGGGTTCTGTGCGCGGCTGACCGCGCACGGAGCACAAACGATTGCGAGTGTGCGCTGTGCCGCGCCCGAGACCGCCCCGGCCATGGCTGAGACCGGCCCCGGCCACGGACGCGACGAACCCCGGCCATGGATGACCGGGGCTCGAACATGCACGCTGGCGGAGACGGTGGGATTCGAACCCACGGTGAGTTGCCCCACACACGCTTTCCAAGCGTGCCGATTCGGCCGCTCTCGCACGTCTCCGAGCGGAGACGATAGTCTGAACTCCGCAATGCCACGTAAGCCGCCCTCGGGTGGCGCTCGTGTCGTCAGGTGGCGGCCGGGTCCTGTGCAACCGCAGCCCGTGAACCGGGTCAGGGCCGGAAGGCAGCAGCTCTCAGCGGAACCTGCGGTGTGCCGCAGATCGCCTGGTCGCCTCCTGACGACATGCTCCGGCCAGCCCGACCCGTCGGTCGTGACCGCCGGCCCCGGGCGCTGGAGAGCGTGTCGGACGGCGGCAGTAGGATCGCTGCGTGGCCTACCAGTCCCTCTACCGACGGTACCGACCGCGTCGCTTCGACGAGGTCCGCGGCCAGGAGCACGTCGTCGGTGCGCTGCGCAACGCGGTCCGCAACGAGAGCGAGGGCCACGCCTACCTCTTCTCGGGTCCTCGCGGCACCGGCAAGACGTCGACCGCCCGCATCCTCGCCAAGGCGCTCAACTGCGAGAACCTGCAGAACGGCGAGCCGTGCTGCGAGTGCACGCCGTGCCAGGACATGGAGGCCGGCCGCAGCTTCGACCTCTTCGAGCTCGACGCCGCGTCGAACAACGGCGTCGACGCCATCCGCGACCTGATCGAGCGTTCGGCAGTCGGGTCCCCGGGCCGCACCAAGGTGTACATCCTGGACGAGGTCCACATGCTGTCGCCGGGTGCGTCGAACGCGCTCCTCAAGACGCTCGAGGAGCCGCCCGACCACGTGCGCTTCGTGCTGGCGACCACCGACCCGCAGAAGGTGCTGCCGACCATCAAGAGTCGCACGCAGCACTTCGAGTTCCAGCTGCTCTCGGCCGAAGAGCTCGAGCGGCAGGTGCGCTGGATCGTCGGCGACGCGGATCTCGAGGTCAGCGACGAGGCGATCGCCTGGGTCGTGCAGAAGGGCCGCGGTTCGTCGCGCGACACGCTCTCGGCCCTCGACCAGGTCGTCGCCGCGGGTGGCGTCGTCGCCAGGGCCGAGCCGGTCGAGCAGCTCTACGAGGCGCTCGCGGCGCGCGACACCGGGCTCGCCGTGGTCGCCGTCGCCGAGGCGCTGTCCCAGGGTCACGACCCGCGTGTGCTCGGCGCGGCGTTCCTCGATTCGCTGCGCGACACCTTCCTCATCTCCCTCGGCGTCGAGGTGCCCCACCTCATGTCCGCCGACCAGGAGCGCCATCGTGCCTGGGCGAAGCAGCTCGGCACGCAGCTGCTGGCTCGGGCGATGGAGTCGCTCGGTGCCGCGTTGGTCGAGATGCGCCAGGCGGCCGACCCGCGGGTCCCACTCGAAGTCGCTCTGGTGCGACTGACCGCGTCGGCCGACGTCTCGTTCGACGCGTTGGTCGAGCGGATCGAACAGCTCGAGGCCGCGCTGGCCAACGGCGTGCCCGCAGCTGGCCCCGGCTCGACAGCATCGCCGGCTGCCGCGGCCCCCGCACCTGCGGCGGCACCCGCGCCGGCTGCAGTGGCACGAGAGACCGCCGCGCGTGAGGGTCGGGCGGCGGCCCCACCCGAGGTGCGCGCCGAGCCGGCCGATGACGACGACGCGGGCGACTACTCCTCCGGTGGCGGCGGTCCGGCTGCTGCTCGCGCCGCACTCGCGAAGCTCCGTGCCGCCGGCGACGGGTCCTCGGCGGAGACGGCGGCGACCGACACCTCGGCGCCCGCCCCCGCCGCACCTCCCGCGGCGCCCGCACCTCCTGCAGCGCCCGTTCCGCCGTCCGCACCCGGGCGCGCCGGTGCTCCGCCACCCGTGCCCGGAGCACCGACTCCGCCGTCGCGTCCGTCGGCTCCCGAGCCGCCGACCGCTGCCCCGACCCCGCAGCCTTCGGCGCCAGCCCCACCGACCGCGGCGCCCGACCGCTGCGCCCACGCCCGAGGCACCACAGCCCCCGGCCGAGCCCGTCACCGCTGCGCCGGTCGAGCCTGCGCCCTCGGATGCACCCGCAGCCGCAGGTGGTGACCCAGCCGACGGTGGGCCTGTCGTCACGCCGGCCGCAGCTGCCGCGCCGGGCGACGGGCTCGACCTCGACGCCGTCACCGCAGCCTTCCCGGACCTGGTGCAGCAGCACCTGAAGGGCATCGCCAAGGCGTTCTTCGACGGTGGCCAGGTGGTCAGCGTCGAGGGCGACGGCACCGTCGTCTACGCGCTGGCTCTCGGTGTGCCGATCGAGCGCGCCCGCCCGAAGCTCGGCGAGGTCGAGGCGATGCTCACCGCCCACTTCGGTCGACCCGTGCCGGTCCGCCTGGTCGAGGACGGCGATGCCGCCGACCTGCGCCCCGGCGGCCCGCCGCCGATCCAGCGTCGACCTCGGGGAGGTTCCTCCGAGCCGTCGGGGGCGACGCCGCGGGGCGCGGCACCGGGCGATGAACCGGACGACGAGGACGACGACGACCTCCGGGTCGACATCAACGAGCTCGAGAACGCCGACGTCGCGGCGACGGGCATCGAACGGCTCACCCAGGCGTTCCCGGGCGCAGTGCTGATCAGCGAGGACGAGGTAGGAACATGAGCTCACACGACGACGACCTTCCCGAGGTGCTCGACGGCCGGGCCACGCGACGTGATGCCCGACGGCATGGGTGGACCCACCGCCCCCGGTGCCGCCGGCTTCGACCTCGGCTCGATGATGCAGATGGCCCACGACATGCAGCAGCAGGTCACCGAGGCCCAGGAGCAGCTCGCCGCGTCGCACGTCGAGGGCACCTCCGGCGGCGGGGCGGTCAAGGTCACGCTCAACGGCCATCTGCACCTCGTCGGTGTCGACATCGACCCCGACGCGGTCGACCCCGACGACCCGTCCATGGTCGAGGACCTGATCCTGGCCGCCTGGCAGGACGCGCACGACCAGGTCGCCGCGCTGCAGGCGCAGGCCGATCCGCTCGCCGGCCTCGGTGGCATGCTCGGCGGCGGCGGTCTCGGCGGCCTGCTCGGCGGGTCCTGAGTTGGCCACCGCCTACGCCGCTGCCGTCCAGGAGCTGATCGACTGCCTCGGCCGACTTCCCGGCATCGGACCCAAGTCCGCGCAGCGTGTCGCGTTCCACCTGCTCAAGGTCGACACCCAAGAGGCGAACCGCCTGGCCCGGGCGATCGTCGAGGTGAAGGAGAAGGTCGGATTCTGCGACCGCTGCTTCAACATCGCCGAAGGCCCTGTGTGCGGCATCTGCAGCGACCCGCGTCGTGACGAGCACCAGCTCTGCGTCGTCGAGGAGCCACGCGACGTCGTCGCGATCGAACGCACCCGCGAGTTCAAGGGTCGCTACCACGTGCTGCAGGGCGCGATCGACCACCTCCAGGGCGTCGGACCGGACCAGCTGAAGATCCGAGAGCTGATCGCTCGCGTCGGCGCCGAGGGCATCACCGAGGTGATCCTGTGCACCAACCCCAACCTCGAGGGCGAGGCCACGGCGCTCTACCTGACGCGGGTGCTCGAGGTTCCGGGCCTCACGGTCTCGCGTATCGCCAGCGGCCTGCCCGTCGGTGGCGACCTCGAGTACGCGGACGAGCTGACGCTCGGCAGGGCGCTCGAAGGGCGCCGCGTGGTCGGTTCCGAATCGGGCTGACCGCGGCGGTAAGTTGCCGGCCGTGGATGACCGACAACGCGCATCGTCCGGCTCCCCCTGGGAGCTCACCGTCGGCTACAGCCGAGCGGTCAGAGTGGGGGACCGGGTCTTCGTGGCCGGCACCGCACCCCAGTGGGCCGACGGCACCGTCGATCCCGATCCCGCCGCGCAGACGCGGCGCTGCTTCGAGATCATCGACGACGCGCTCGCCACGGTCGGTTCCGACCTGCGCGACGTCGTGCGCACCCGGATGTACGTCGTCGACGCCGGCGACTTCCGGGCGATCGGTGCGGTGCACGGCGAGTACATGTCCGAGGCGCTGCCGGTGAACACCACGGTCGTGGTCGCTGCGCTGCTCGATCCGCGTTGGAAGGTCGAGGTCGAGGTCGAGGCGGTCATCCCGCTCGACCGCTCCCGCGACCGCAACGGCTGACGCTCCCGAGAACAGCGAGAGCCTGCGCCGCTGAACGACGCAGGCTCTCGAATCCGTCGTGCGACGGTGGATCAGATGGTCTGGACGAGCAGGGCGTCGCCCTGGCCGCCGCCGCCGCAGAGGGCAGCCGCACCGAGGCCGCCACCACGACGCTGCAGCTCGTTCAGCAGCGTCAGCACGACGCGGGTGCCGGACATGCCGATCGGGTGGCCCAGCGAGATGGCGCCACCGTTGACGTTGACGATGTCGTCGGTGATGCCGAGGTCGGCCATCGACGCGAGGCCGACGGCGGCGAACGCCTCGTTGAGCTCGAACAGGTCGACGTCGGACACGGACTTGCCGGCCTGCTCGAGTGCCTTCTTGATGGCACGCGAGGGCTGGGTGAGCAGCGACGGGTCCGGACCGGCGACCTGGCCGTCGCCGACGATCTCGCCGAGCGGGTTGCCGCCGATGCGCTCCGCGGCGGCCTTCGAGGCGACGATCACCGCGGCGCCGCCGTCGGAGATCTGCGAGGCGTTGCCGGCGGTGATGTTGCCGGCCTTGTCGAAGGCCGGACGCAGCTTGCCGAGCGACTCGGCGCGTGGTGTCGCCACGCACGCCCTCGTCGACCGAGAACAGCACCGGGTCACCCTTGCGCTGGGGGATCTCGACGTTGACGATCTCGTTGTCGAACAGGCCGTCCTTCTGGGCGCGGGCCGCACGCTGGTGCGAGGTGGCGGCGAGCTCGTCCTGCGGCTCGCGGTCGATGTCGGCCGACGCGGCGTACTTCTCGGTGCCGGCGCCCATGGCGTGGGTCGAAGGCGCAGAAGAGGCCGTCGTACATCATCGAGTCGACGACCTTCTTGTCGCCCATGCGCATGCCGGCCCGGGCGTCGGGCAGCAGGTACGGAGCGTTGGTCATCGACTCCATGCCGCCGGCGACGACGATGTCGGCCTGGCCGGACTGGATGAGCAGGTCGGCGAGCATGATCGTGTTGATGCCCGACAGGCAGACCTTGTTGATGGTGGTCGACGGGACGCTCATCGGGATGCCGGCGTCGACCGACGCCTGGCGAGCGGTCATCTGCCCGGCGCCGGCCTGGAGCACCTGGCCCATGAAGACGTAGTCGACGGCCTCGGGGGTGACCCCGGCACGCACGAGTGCTTCCTTGATGGCGATCGCGCCGAGATCGGCGGCGCTGAAGCCGGCGAGACCGCCGGACAGCTTGCCGATCGGAGTGCGAGCACCGGCGAGAATGACGGAACCAGCCATGGTCCACCTCCCCTAAGAGGACCACCCGGGATCGGGACACGGTCCAGCGAACAAAACGGTGCGGCAACGTTACCCACGGGTAACCGAGCACGTCGAAAGGTGATTCCCGCGCGCAGCACCTGCGCGGCTCGTTGCGCAGAGCGTTCGAGCGCATGAGGGGACGACGAACGAGAACTGCGTTCGCGGTGGCTGCCGCGGCGATGGGACTGGTGGCGTGCGGGGACGAACCCGTGGCGATCCCCGGAGGCGACCGCGGCCCGAGCGGCGACACGGTCGCGGTCCTCGAGGTCGGACCGGCGATGCTGCCGCCCGACGGATCGTCGTCGTTGGACGGTCTGTCGCCGGTCGAGGTCGTCGATCCCGATCGCGCCCGGGCCGAGGTCGAGGAGCACGGCGGCTACTCGCCGGGGTTTGCTGCGCTCTACGCCGACCCGGCCCTCGACGATCCGTTCACCGGACGGTGGGTGCTCGCCGTGCTGCACCAGGGCTCCGAGAACTCCGGGATCGCCCCCGACGCGTTCGACCCGCACGGCACGGGAACGACGTGGACCGACGTCCCCGTCGAACAGCTCAACCAGGAGCGTCGAACGGCCGGCGTGCTGTCGAGCGGTGTGAGCGACGAGGACCTCGCACAGCTGGTCGCCGACTCGGGGGTGTCCGGCGCCGAGAGCGACGGCCGCATCGAGCTGACGGGCCCCGGGCTCGGCACGGGCGACGAGCTGACGCTGGTCGCGGCCGGCCGGCTGGACGTCGCCGAGCTCGCCGCGGGTTGGACCGAGCCGGCGCCTGCCCCCTCGGTGCGTTGGGCGTCGACGTCGCAGTGGAGCGACGATCCGCGGTCGCTGAGGGTCACGTCCTATGCGGCCGACCCGGAGCTCGAGCTGCTGCTGCGGGCGAGCATCGGCGGGGCGCACGAGGGCACGGCGCTGATCCCGACGTACGCAGGAGGCAGCCCCGGTGTGCTCGGCGTCCGGACGATGGGTGCCACCACGGTGCTGCTGCAGGGCATCGGGTTGACCAGCGGCGAACTGCACGGCGCACTGAAAGCGCTGGAGCCGGTCGATGCCGCCGGCTGGGCCGACCTGAGCGAACAGGTCGGCTCGACGCCGCCGGAGCCTCGCTCGGCGAACCCCACGGTCGTGCTGTCGGGTCGTGTGCCTGGGGGGTCGTTCACGGCGGACGTCCAGCTGGGAACGATGTCGGTGTTCGGCAGCGACGTCGTCACGTGCGACTCGGCGATCATGGTCAGGACGACTACCGGCGACATGCGCGACGGTGGCGGGTCCTCGGGCGAGTGCTCCGAGCACGGCGGGCTCTCGGCCATGACGCTCGAGGGCGGCGGTGTGCTGTTCGTCGGCGAGCTCCCATCGGCGGCGGCAGCGGTCGAGCTCGTCCTGCCCGACGCAGCGTGGTGCAACCAGAGCTCGTCGGCGATCAGCGTCGCCTCTTCGCCCATGTGGAAGAGGGCGCCACCTTCCCGACGGCTGCGACCGTTCGCGGCGCCGATGGCACGACGATCGCGGTGCTCGCTCCCGGCGACGGGATGTGGCAGAGCATCACCATGGGCGGCTGGGGCTCGAGCAGCGGCCGGGCGTTCGTCAGCGCCGGCTGATCCGGTAGAGCACGTGCGGCCCGAGCAGATGGCCGTTCGTCAGCGGCGGCTGATCCGGTAGAGCACGTGCGGCCCGAGCGGATGGCCGTCGGGCACTGACGGGTGCACGAAGTCGCCGGTCGGGTCGTGGCGCATGCCGATCTTCTCCATCACCCGCCGTGAGTTGGTGTTGGCCACGACGGTGAACGAGACGATCTCGGCCAGCGCGAGCGCGCCGAAGCCGTGGTCGAGCGCGGCGCGGGCGGCCTCGGGCGCGTAGCCCCGGCCCCAGTGCTCGCGAGCGAGTCGCCAGCCGACCTCGACCGCCGGAGCGAACGGCGCCTCGAAGTGCACGTCGGACAGTCCGACGAACCCGATGAACGGTGCCCCGTCGACCACCTCGACCGCCCACCACGACGGTCGGCCCTGTTGCCAGCGCTGCTGCACGACGTCGACGAACGCATCGGACTCGGCGCGTGAGAGCGGTGCAGGGAAGTGCTCCATCACGACCGGGTCGGCGTTGAGCGCGGCGAACGGCTCGAGGTCGGAGTCACGCCAAGCCCGCAGTCGCAACCGCTCGGTCCGCAGCTCGGGGATCGTGGCCTCGGTCACGATCCGACGCTACGCGGTGGCGCGGCGGCACGCTCGGCCGTTCTGGTGCAGCGATTCGCGGTCTCGCAATTCGATAGCGTCGCAACGATGAGGGGCGGGAGGTGCCCGACGTCGGATCGCCGTTGCAGGGATCGCGGTGGCGGTGATGCTCGTCGCCGCCGGCTGCGGCGAGGGATCCGGCGGTGGCGCGGCAGCATCGCCGATCGAGGTCGAGCTGGTCGCGGGTGGCGCCGTCCTGCCACCGCCGGACGACCCGCTCATCGCCGGCTCGTCGATCGAGAACATCCGGGCGCCGGCCGACCTCACGCCCGAGGTCATCGGGTCATGGAACGAGTACACGCCGGGTCGTGCTCGCGCTCTACGGCGACGCGACGCTCGAGGATCCGTTCGACGGGCCGTCGGCTGTTCGCCGTGCTGCTCGACGGCTCGGAGATGTCCGGGCTCGGCGGCACCTTCGATGCACGCGGCACCGACACCGAGTGGGTCGAGGTGCCGGTTCGAGTCACGCGAGCCAGGAGGGTCGACGACGCCGGACTGCTCGTCGGCGGGCTCGACCCGTCCGCCGCGGCCACCCTCGGCGACGGGTGGAGGTGGAGCGTGTCGCGCCCTGGCGCACCGGCTGGCCCCGGCGCCGGACCACGACGACGCTCGTCGGCGGCTGACACTCGGCGAGTGCCGACGTGCGTCGTCCCCTTCGTCGCACTGCATGGCGACGACATCCGACGGGTCGCGGCGTCGTGCTGATCGGTCACTCGCCCGGGATCGTCGTTGCTGCGACCGGTGTGATCGCGCGACGAGATCGACCGGCGATGGCGAGGTGCGCGATCGACTCGTCGCGTGCGGATCTCGCCGGCTCGGCGCTGTCGGTCCCACCGGGCGAGGACGTCGGCGGCGCTTCGCCGAGCGGTTGCGCTGTGCCGCGGCCGAGGCGCAGACAGGCTGCGTGATGTCGTGGCGCATCGTGCCGTGCAGCGCACCGCCGACCTGCCGACGAGGTCTACGGTGACGTGCGGTTGCGCGCCGAGCTCGAGTCGGCCGGGCTGGAGGGACGAGCCGTGGACCTCTCGACGGCTGCACGACCAGCAGCTCCCTACGCCTGCGTTCCGGCCTGGGTGTGCCGGGTGGCGGGTCGATCAGTACGGCGTGCCCGGAGTTCGGCATGGTGCAGCTGATGCCGGTCGGGGGCCGCACGATCGTGCACGGCATCGCGACGCCGCCGACGGAACGTGTGCGGCTGCGCCTGGTCTCGGGTGAGGTCGTCGAGCTCTCGCCGACGGGCGACACGTGGCAGCTCTCGCAGCCGAGGTCGCCGGCGTCGGCACGATCCTCGAGGTGCAGGCCGTCGCAGCGGACGGGTCGGTGATCGGGCGGTTGGGCGTCGAGCCGTCGCCCATGGGCGTCTCGCTCGCGCCGTGCGGTCGCAGTCGCGCTCCACTCGCCGGGCCTGACCGGCGGGCATCGATCGGGCACGGCGTAAGAAAGTTCCTCCGAAGTCTCAGGGCGACGATCGACGGTGCCGATTCCCGGGTGACGTGACGTGACACAGCGTCCCCCTGATTCGGAGCCCCCATTGCGTCGATTCCGCCATCTGTTCGCACTCATCGGGGCCACCGCCCTGATCGTCGGGGCGATGAGCATCGCCTCGTCGCCTGTCCACGCGTCGGTCGAGAGCCAGACGTTCGACGTGCCCGGTACCTACGACTTCCTCGTGCCCGCCGGCGTGACGGCGGTGACCGTGGACGCGTATGGCTCGTCCGGTGGTAGCGGCGGCGGGACCCCGACGGTCACCGGAGGTCTCGGCGGTCACACCACGGCGACGATCGCCGTCACCCCGGGTGAGACCTTGAAGGTCGTGGTCGGCGGTGCCGGCCAGAGCTGGGCCGGTAGCGGGGTTGCGCTCGGCGGCTCCAACGGTGGCGGCGACGCCGGTGGCCTCAACGCCGGAGGCGGCGGAGGGGCCACGGACGTGCGCCAGGTCGACTTCGGCCTGGCCGGCCGGGTGGTCGTCGCCGGTGGCGGTGGCGGTGGCGGTGCGGGCGGCCATTGCGACGGCTCCGGCCCGGGCGGCGTGGGTGGTGGTGAGGCTCCCACTGCCGGGTCGGCCCCCGGCGGCTCCACCGGCGGCGCCCCGGGTGGGGACAGCAGCGGCGGTGCCGGCGGTACGGGCCACGCCGGATCGGGGAGCAATGGCACGGCAGGAGTCGGTGGCGCCGGCGGGATCAACGAATTCGACGACGGTGCAGGCGGCGGTGGCGGCGGTTGGTACGGCGGTGGCGGCGGCGGAATCTCTCCCTACGGCGGCGGCTCCGGCGGCGGCGGTGGCTCGGCCTTCGCCGTAGCGACTGCGACGGCGGTGTCCTACGAGAACGGTGTCCGGTCGGGTTCCGGCAAGGTCGTGTTGACCTGGATCGCTCCCGCCCCCACGACGACCACGACCGCTGCGCCGACGACCACGACGCCCCCCACCACGACGCCCCCCACCACGACGATCGCCCCACCGGCACCCGCTGGACCCGTCGCTGCCTACGGCTCGACGCCCGGCCACGGCGAGACGTCGCGCACCGTCTCCGCTGGTGGCACGCTCGAGGTGAACAGCAGCGGCTGGCAGCCGGGTTCGTCAGTGACCGCGACGATGTACTCGACTCCGGTTCGCCTCGGTGAGGTCCGGGTCGACGCGACCGGCTCGTTCGTCACCGAGTTCTCGGTGCCGGCCTCGGCAGCGAATGGCTCGCACCGCCTGGAGCTCACGGGCATCGGCGCCGACGGTCAGCCGGCGGTGGTGAATCTGGCCATCACGGTGACCGGCGGCGCTCGCTCCGGTGCAGCGCTCAGCTTCGTCTGCTGACCCCGACGCATCCCCGGCCACCCCTCGGGGTGGGCCGTGGGAATCGCCGGCGAGTCGCTCTGGTGCCGCTGGTTACCCGCGGGTAGCTTTCGCGCCCATGCAGGAGATCCTCGAGGCCATCCAGACCGGCGCGTCCGGCGACGACATCGCGAACCTCACCATCCCCGAGTCGACCCGGGCAGCACACGTGCTGCGCTCCGAGGCCGACATGTGGGAGGGCGTCGAGTCCTGGGACAAGGACCCGCGCAAGAGCCTCCACGTCGGCGACATCCCGCTGCCGGAGATCGCTCCCGACGAGGCGATCGTCGCCGTCATGGCGAGCTCCATCAACTTCAACACGGTGTGGACCTCGATCTTCGAGCCGCTGCCGACCTTCGGCTTCCTCGACCGTCTCGGCAAGGAGTCGGTGTGGGGCGCACGTCACGCGCAGGACTTCCACGTCGTGGGTTCCGACGCCTCGGGCGTCGTGCTGCAGACCGGCTCTGCGGTGCGCAACTGGAAGCCGGGGGACCGCGTGGTCGCCCACTGCAACCACGTCGATGACCAGGACCCGTCGGCTCACAACGACTCGATGCTCGCCGCGAACCAGCGCATCTGGGGCTTCGAGACGAACTACGGCGGCCTCGCCGAACTGGCCATCGTCAAGGCCAACCAGCTCATGCCGAAGCCGGCGCACCTGACCTGGGAGGAATCCGCGGTCAACGCGCTGTGTGCCTCGACCAGCTACCGCATGCTCGTCGGCGACCACGCCGCTCGCATGAAGCAGGGCGACAACGTCTTCATCTGGGGCGCGACCGGCGGCATCGGCGCCTACGCCACCCAGCTCGTGATCAACGGCGGCGGCACCCCCGTGGGCGTGGTCTCCTCGGAGTCGCCGCGTGAAGCTGCTCAACGCCATGGGCTGCGACGCCGTCATCGACCGCAAGGCCGAGGGCTACAACTTCTGGAAGGACGAGCAGACCCAGGACGAGGGTGAGTGGCGGCGCCTCGGCAAGAAGGTGCGCTCGCTCATCGGCGAGGACCCCGACATCGTCTTCGAGCACCCGGGTCGCTCGACCATGGGCGCCTCGGTGTTCATCACCAAGCGCGGCGGCAAGATCGTCACCTGTGCGGCGACCTCCGGCTACATGATCGAGTACGACAACCGTCACCTGTGGATGAAGCTCAAGAGCATCATCAGCTCGCACTTCGCGAACTACCAGGAGTCCTGGGAGATGAACCGCCTCATCGACCAGGGCCGGATCCAGCCGGTGATGAGCGAGGTCTACGCCCTCGATCAGGTCGGCGAAGCCGCCCTGAAGGTGCATCACAACGAGGGTGAGGGCAAGATCGGCGTGCTGTGCCTGGCACCCGAAGCCGGTCTCGGCATCACCGACCCCGAGAAGCGCGAGCGCATCGGCGAGGACAAGATCACCCTGTACCAGCGCCACGCACGTGGCGAGCTCTGACCGAGAGGCACCTGACATGAGCGACAACCCCGACGCCACCTCCGGCCTGCTGACCGAGATCGACCACGTCGCCATCGCGGTCAAGGACCTCGACGCGGCGATCGACTACTACCAGCGTGCCTTCGGCGCCACGGTGGCCCACCGAGAGGTCGTCGACTCCGACGGCGTCGACGAGGCACTGATCAAGGTGGCCGACAGCTACATCCAGCTGACGGCCGCGACCCGTGACGACTCGCCGATCGCCAAGTCGATCGAGAAGCGTGGCGAGGGCCTGCACCACATCGGCTACCGGGTCGACGACTGCCAGGCGGCGCTCGACGCGATGGTCGCTGCCGGCGCCACGCCGATCGACAAGGCGCCCCGCCCCGGGTCCCGCGGCACCACCGTCGCGTTCGTGCACCCGAAGGGCTCCTACGGCACGCTCATCGAGCTCGTCCAGGAGTAACCCCTCGCCACTCCTCTCGAAATCCGTCTCGGAATCGGTGCTCCGGCACCCATTCCGAGGCGGATTTCCGCGTTGTCGGGACGGCGGTCGCCGGGGTCAGGCGGGGCTGATCGAGGGTCGGGTGCGGCGCCACGCGGGCCGTGCCAGCACCATCAGCAGCACCAGCCCGACGATCTCGAGCAGGTGGTGGGATTCGGCGAGCGCGCTCTCGCGTCCCGAGGCCACGTCGAGCACGGCGGTCAGCACCATCGTGGCGGCGAGGGCCGCGGCGAACGGAAGGAGCCCCGCGGCGCGGTCGGGGCGCCACGCCGCGTAGAGCAGTCCGACGGCCAGGGCGACGTCCCAGCTGCCGAGCTCGCGGGCGATGTGGACCGACGCGCCCAGGCTGTCGCCGAACAACAGCGCCGGCAGCGCCAGCAGCAGCTGTGAGAACGCCACGGCGAACAGGGCGTACCGTGCCCACTCCGGTCGGGACCGCTTGGGTGTCTCGACCCGGGCGAGCACGGCGCCGACCAGGTCCGGGACATCGTCTGCGGCGCGCAGCCGCACAGAGCGGTGCAGCTGCATCGAACCGGCCGCGAACGCCGCACACGCCGAGCACTCGGACAGGTGAGTGTCGAGGGACCCCTCGTCCAGATCCATCTCCTCGCCGTCGAGCCGGGCGGAGATGGCGTCGCGATACGGAGAACACGTCATGTGATGGCAGTCGTCGCGCCCGGCGCTCCGGTTCCTGGGCGTCGTGCTCGGGTTCGGCCGCCGCTCGGTCCGGTACCTCGTCGACGCGCTCGTCGCGAGGCGTGTCCGACCAGGGTCGGAGGTCCCGTCGTGGGTGCAGCATGTGTCACCGTCGCAGGAGTGGCCCGGCTCCTTGCGCCGCGACGACACTTGTCCGGTGGACGACCTGACCAGGTTGGCGCTCGACGCCGGCGACGGAGATCGACAGGCGCTCGCCTCGTTCGTGAGGTCCAGCCAGGCCGAGGTGTGGCGCATGTGCGCCCACCTGGTCGACCGCCAGTCCGCGGACGACCTGACCCAGGAGGTCTACCTGCGAGCCGTGCCGGCGCTCGTCCGCTTCCGGGGGGACTCGAGCGCTCGCACCTGGTTGCTCACGATCACCCGACGCACCTGCGTCGACGCCATCCGGCGCAACGTCCGCCAGCGGCGACTCGTGGACCGCCTCCGGTCGTACTCCCACGAGGACGACGCCGTGGCGCCGGATCCCGCCGACGAGGACGTCCGCGACCTCGACGACCTGGTCGCCGGACTCGATCACGACCGCCGGATGGCCTTCGTCATGACCCAGGTGATCGGGCTGTCCTACGGCGAGGCCGCCGAGGTGTGCGACGTCCCGATCGGGACCATCCGGTCGCGGGTCTCACGAGCACGGGCCGACCTGCTCGACGCGCTCGACGGCGACGGCCGCGGCGCGGTCGCGGAGTAGCCGGGCCCTCGTCGCCAGAGCTCGCGACGCCCGGTCGCGGAGCAGTGCGGTCGCAGATCCCAGTGCGGTCGCGGAGTCGCCGGATGTCGACTCAGACGGGCGCTTGCAACTCGAGCCGCGGCTGGTGCTCGACCGGCTGACGGTCACGCAGGTCCGACAGCAGGTCGTCGCGCAGCGCCCGGACGCCGGGGTCGTCCCAGCGGTTGACCTGCTGGAGCGGATCGTCCTCGAGGCAGTACAGCTCGCCCTCGGTGCCGTCGTGCACCGCGCCGGGGAGGTACGCGGTGCAGACCCAGCCGTCGCGGGTGATCGTGCGCAGGTACATGCCGACGCCGAAGAGCTCGCTGTCCCACGCGGTCAGCTGTGCCTCGATGCCACGGGCGGCGGCGTCCGCGTCGTCGACGGGCAGCGCGCTGCCCTGCATCCACTCCGCGGCGTCGAGTCCTGCGATCGCACAGAAGGTGGGTGCCAGGTCGATGAGCCCGACGGGCGCGGAGACGACGGCGGGCGCACGCTGCGCGGCCGGTGCGGGCCGCCAGATGAGCGGCAGTCGCATGAGTGAATCGGTGTGGTACGGACCCTTGAACAGCAGTCCGAAGTCACCCTGGAACTCGCCGTGGTCGGTGGTGAACACGATGTCGACGTCGTCGGTCCAGCCCTTCGCCTCGATGGCGGCCAGCACCCGGCCGAGTGCTTCGTCGATGAGCTCGACCTCGATCGCGTTCAGCGCGTTGACCTCTCGCACCTGATCAGCGGTCATCGACGCCGGCACCCAGTGGGTCGGTGCCTCGTAGTTCGACACCAGCGCTCCGTCGTACCAGAGCCGCCACTGACGGGGTTTGTCGTCGAGCAGGCGTTCGCGCTCCGCTGCGGACTCGGGGTAGCCCGCGGGCAGCGGCACCTCACGCCAGTCGATCCGTCCGAGCTCGGAGGCCGGCGGATCCCACGGGTGGTGGGGGTCCGGGAAGCTCATCCAGCAGAACCAGTCCTCGTCGGTGTCGAGGCCGTCGAGCCAGTCGATCGTGCGCTGCGCGACCCAGTCGGTGTGGTACCAGTCCTTCGGGATCTGGTTGTGCTTGACCTGCGGGGCTCCGGTGTCGCCGAAGCCCGCGGCGTTGACCTCGAGGTCGCCGTCGAGCACCTGGTAGTAGTCCTGCACCGCCTCGGGGTGGTTCGCCCCGAGCCACTTGGCGTAGTGCAGCCAGCCGGCGGCACCGTGGGTGGCGAACTGCAGGTGCTCGAAGCCTCGGTGCGGTCCGGGCAGACCGTCGTGCTGGGTCGTGGTGATCGTCTCGGTCCCGAGGCTCGCCAGGCGGTTCTCGTTGAAGCGGAGCATCGGGTCGAGGAACGGCTCGAAGTGCGCTTTGCCGATCAGCGCGGTGCGGTAGCCCGACCGGTGCAGCAGCGTGGCCACCGAGGGGGCGTCGACGGGCAGCGGCACGCCGTTCATCCACACGCCGTGGGTGGCCTGGTGCTGCCCGGTGATCATCGTGGAACGCGAGGGCATGCACACCACCGACTGCGGGACTGCACGCTCGTAGCGGATCCCGTCGGCGGCGAGGCCGTCGATCACGGGTGTGCGGGCGATCGCTCCGCCGTTGCAGCCGAGGGTGTCGTAGCGCTGCTGGTCGGTGGTGACGAAGAGGATCTTGCGGCCCATCAGTGCTCGCCTCCGCTCAATGGTCCGGTTGCTGGTCCGGTTGCTGGTCCGGTTGCTGGTCCGGTCGGGTTCGTGGTGGCTTCGACGAGGTCGCGCAGCCCCTCGAGCGCGGCGCCCGAGGCACCCCCGAGCACGAGCGCCATCACGTCGGGCAAGGCGTCGGTGCCGTAGACGAGCAGCGAGGTGCCGTCGCCGAGGTCGATGGCGTCGATGGTGCCGAGGTGCTCCTTGAAGAAGCCGCCGGAGATCCGGTACTGGAAGCGGTGCTCGATGGGATCGTTGGTCACGATGCGTTCGACCAGTTGCATCCCGGAGCCGAGCGTCACCGTGCGGAAGGGGCCGTCGTCGTCCTCGCCGAGCTCGCAGGCCTCGATGCCGGGAAACCACTGGTGGATGGTGCCGGGGTCGCCGAGCACGGTCCACACCTGTGCTGCGGTTCGAGCCACCCGTGTCTGCCGTCGGAGCGTTGCCACCCCGAGATGGTGGCATGAAGACGCACTCGAAGTGCACATTTCTCGCGCCAGCGTACGATGCCCGTCCGGATCGAGGTCCCAGCCGGTAGGTTTGACCGAACGATCGTCGGATGAATGAGGGACACATGAGCGCACTAGGACAGCGGGCTGCGCAGGCCCAGGACGGCATCACCGAGTTGGAATCCGCCCTCGAGAAGACCCAGCGTGCGCTCGACACCGCGCAGAAGGTCGACGCTGCCGCATCGACGGCAAAGCGCCGATCGGGCAAGTTCTTCAAGCTGATGTTGATCATCACCCTGGTGGGGATCGTGGTCGTCGTCGCGAAGAAGGCGCTGGGCGGCTCGTCATCCTCGTCGGGGTCCTCGGACCCCTACGGGACATCCTCGACCGACAACTAGGCAGCCGGCACCCGCCGGTTCGCGCCCCAACCGCCAGGACGGGCCATGACCGCAACCACCGGCTCGGCCGGGAGGCAACGAGAGCGAGTGACCCGCGATCCGGGAGTGCCCCAACACCTCGTGGTGTGGCCCCAGGGCGTCCCGCACAGCGGGGTCGTCCCGACGGGTGCCGACTCCGTGCGCGTGCTCGACGACAAGGTCACGTCGCCGTTCTCGCTCGCCGAGTTCGTCGCCGATGTGCGTGCGATGGACCCCGATGCCGTGGTCGCCGCGGTGTACGACTCGCCGTACGCCGATTCCCAGACCGACGACTGGATCGAGCTGAGCCGCATCGCTGCCGGGGGTGACGAGGGCGACTCCCGCCGCGTCTTCACCGGTGACACCACGCCCACCTCGCTGCGCGCCCTGCGCACGTGGGTCGGCGCACATGCCCCGACCACGCCCCGGTCCCTCGACGACCTCATCCTCGCGACCAGCGAGCTGGCGACGAACGTCGAGCGCCACGCCCGAGGCTGGGTCACCGTCGATCTCGTCGACGTGGGGGGACGGGTCCTGGTCGCCGTCACCGACCCGTCCGTCGACCGATACCCACAGCCTCGGGTCGTCACCTCGGACCAGGTGTCGGGCCGCGGGCTGATGGTCGTCGCAGCGGTCTCGGCGTCGTGGGGTGTCGTGGCACGTCCCGAGTCGAAGACCGTCTGGGCGGTGCTCCCCAACTGATGTCGACCGGCCTTGATCGTTCGCCCCCCGGCTCCCGCTATCGTGACCCCGTCGGAGCATCCGGATCGGAAGCTGATGGAGGTTCGAAGATGTCGGTCGATGACGTGTTCGGTGTCACCGTGGAGGGAACGGTCATCTCGTTGTCCGGCGACCTCGACGCCCACACCGCTCCGCAACTCGACGAGGCGGTGGACGCCGCCCTCGGGTCCGGCGACGGCGACCTCGTCCTCGAGATGGAGGCAGTCGGTTTCGTCGACTCCAGTGGTCTCCGGTCGATGATCCGTGCCCGCAACGACGGCGGCCCCGACCGCCGCGTCGTCATCCGCCGACCGAGCCCCGCGACCCTGCGTCTGCTCGAGGTGACCGGCATGACGGAGCACTTCGCGATCGAGTCTGGCGCGTGAGCGGGTCCGCCGATCCGATCGACCTGACGGCCAACGGCGAGTACGTCCGTCTTGACGTCCCCGCCACCACCGAGCAGCTCCGGCTCGTGCGGCTGGTCGTCGTCGGGCTGGCGACCTCGCACGGCGCCGACGTCGACGACCTCGAGGACCTGCGGATCGCCACGGGTGAGATCTGCGCCCACCTGGTCGCACACGCCGCGGACCAGGCTCGCCTCACGGTCGTCGCGACGATCGACCACGCCGAACCGCCACAGGTCCGCGTCCGTGCCGCGATCGAGGGTGCCGCCGAACCCGGCTCGGTCGACGTGCTCGACGAGTTGAGCGAGATGGTGCTCGCGACCACCACCCGCGCATTCGGCGTCGATGCATCGGCGCAGTCGACCGTCGCCTGGTTCGAGCGGGCCGTCCACATCCCCTCGGAACCTCTCGGCGGCCTCCGACCCGATGCGTGAACCTCGCGACGCCAAGGCGGACGCCGAGAACCTGGCCCTCTTCGAGCAGTACAAGGCCACCGGCGCCGTCCGTCTCCGCAACGAGCTCGTGGTGCGCCACCGCACCGTCGCCGAGGCGGTGGCCCGACGGTTCTCCGGCCGCGGCGAGCCGCTCGAGGACCTGACTCAGGTTGCACATTTCGCGCTGATCCGAGCCGTCGAACGCTACGACCCGGAACGCGGCGTTCCCTTCGTCGGATTCGCGGTGCCCACGATCCTCGGCGAGCTGAAGCGGCACTTCCGTGACCGGACCTGGAGCGGCACGGTGTCGCGGTCGGTCAAGGAGCTGTTGCCCAGGGTGCGCTCGGCGACCGAGTCGATCGAGATGGAGACCGGGAGCAGCGCCACGCCGGCGCAGATCGCCGAGCACCTCGGCGTCGACATCGAGCAGGTGATCGAGGCGCTCGACGCCGGCCGCTCCTACAAGGCGAGCTCGCTGTCGACCCCCGGGCCGAGCGGCGGAACGCCCATGGGCGAGCGGATCGTGGCTCGCGAGGACGGCATCGGCGCCTCGGTCGACCGCGTGCTCGTGGAGTCGTTGCTCGAGCAGCTCGACGACCGCGGACGGCGCATCGTCGAGCTGCGCTTCTTCGGCGAGATGAGCCAGGATGCGATCGCCAAGGAGCTCGGGATCTCCCAGATGCACGTGTCACGGCTGCTGCGACGCGCGCTCGAGCAGCTCTCCGAGCTCGCACGTGAGGCCGACGAGCCCTCCTGACGGCTCCCCGGTCGGCGCTCCGTGCCCCCCCCGACGGGGCGGCGCAGCGAACCCGGACCGCCGCCGCAGGGTGTCGATCGGGCAGACTGATCCGGTGACTCCGGAGGACGCGCTCGAGGTCGTCAGAGCTGCAGCGCTGCAGCTGCCCGAGGCCGGCGAGCGGCTCAGCCATGGCGCACCGACCTTCTTCATCCGGAACAAGACCTCGTTCGTCATGTTCCACGACGACCATCACGGCGATGGTCGACTCGCCATCTGGTGCGCCGCTCCTGCTGGCGTGCAGACGCTGATGGTCGAGGAGGACTCGGTCCGCTTCTTCGTGCCCGCCTATGTCGGTCACCGCGGGTGGTTGGGCCTCCGTCTCGACGTCGAACCCGACGCCGGCGAGATCGAGGGGATCATCGAGGACGCGTACCGGGCCGTCGCGCCGAAGCGCCTGATCGCCGTGCTCGACGACCAGACGCATTGATTTCGGCGGGGTGGGGCTCGGTGACCCGGCGGGTGGAGCTCAGTCCTTGTGGAGCTTGTCCTTGACCGCGTCCACGGCGCCCTCGACCTTGTCCTTGATCGCTCCGGAGGCCCGGTCGACCTTGCCCTCGTTCTTGAGGTCCTCGTCGTCGGTCAGGCTGCCGGCGGCTTCCTTGATCCGACCCTTCGCATCATCGGTGTTCGGCATGCTCGCTCCTTGTGGTGGTCGACCCTGTGGTCGTCGACTCCTCCGGTTCCCGGCCACGCCGCGGCGCCAAACCAGTGGGACGAGGCGCGGTGAGTCGATGCTCAGAGACGCTCGCCGATCGCGTCGGCGCCGCCGAGCGACGATTGCGTGGACTTCTGTCACGACCACGCCGCAGCTGCCGACGGAGAGACGATGAGCGAACACGAGGACCGCGAAGAGCGACGTCGCATGGACCGCGAGCGCCGTGCCTCCGAGCTGCACGTCGCCGAAGCGAAGCTGCGCAGCTGGTCGCTCGCGAAGCGGGGCGACAGCATCATCGAGTACGTGGAGCTGCTGATCTATGCAGCTGTCTCGCTCGTGCTGGTGCTCGGCGCCATGTCGCTGCTCCTCGACTCGGTGAAGACCTTCGTGACGACGCTCGACCTGGGTGTCCTGCGCGCCGCCACGCAGATGCTGAGCGTCCTGCTCCTCGTGTTCGTGTTCGTCGAGCTGCTCGGTGCGGTCCGGACGACGATCCGCGAGCGGCGGTTGGTGGCCGAACCGTTCCTGCTCGTCGGCATCATCGCCGCGATCAAGGAGATCGTCCTGGTCGCCGGCACCCAACGCAGCGACGAGGTCACCCCGCTGCTCTTCCGTGACGCCATGATCGAGGTCGGGGTGCTCGCGCTCGTGGTGTTGGTGCTGTCCATCTCGACGTTGCTGCTCCGCTCGAAGGTGCCGGCGGACAAGGGGCGGCCCCCGGTGCTCGACGATTCGCTGATCGGCGGTCCCCCGGTCGCTGACGCTGCCGGCGTGAACCCCGGGGGCTGAGCGGCGTGGTGACACCGACGACCGAGCCGTGGCCCACGACGTACTCGACCGGCGGTCTCGTCGCCTCGGTCGACCACCTCGCGTCCGCTGCGGGCGCGCAGCTCCTCGCTGCCGGCGGCAGCGCCGCGGACGCCGCGATCGGTGCATCAGCCGTGCTCGCCGTGACCAGCCCGCACTACTGCGGCATCGGCGGCGACCTGTTCGCACTCGTGCACGACGGGCCGGGACCTCCCAGGGTGCTCGACGCCGCCGGACGCGCCGGTTCGGGCGCCGACCCCCGACGCCTGCGTGAGGCCGGGCACACGTCGATCCCGGTCCGCGGCGACGTCGCGGCCGCGCCGGTTCCCGGGTGCGTCGACGGCTGGGTCGAGCTGCACGCAGAGCACGGCCGCCTCCCGTTCGCCGAAGTGCTCGCACCCGCGTCGCGGCTCGCCGTCGACGGGTTCCCGACCGCACCGATCCTGTCGTTCATGCTGCACACCCTCGAGGTGCGCGACGGCTGCGACGAGCTCACCTCGGTCCGGCCGGAGCCGGGCGAACGACTGGTGCGACCCGAGCTGGCCGCGACGCTGGCGGCGGTCGCCGAGCACGGTCGCGACGGGTTCTACGGCGGCCCGTTCGGGCGGGCGCTGATCGAGCTCGGTGCCGGTGAGTACACCGAGGCCGATCTGGCCGAGTCACAGGCGCGGTGGGTCGAGCCGCTGGGCCTGCGGGTCTGGGGTCACGACCTCTGGACGCCGCCACCGACGTCGCAGGGCTACCTGTCGATCACCTCGGCGCGGATCGCCGAGCTGTGCGGCCTCGACCTCGACGAGTCCCTCGATCCCTCCGACCCGGCGTGGGTGCACCTGTTGGTCGAGGCGTCGCGGCTCGCCGGCCACGACCGCGGCGACGTGCTGCACGACGGCGCCGACGGCGCGGCCCTGCTCGACGACTCGCGGCTGCGCTCGCGTGCGGCTCGCTTCGATCCCCTCGGGCCGTCCGGTGCTCGGAGCCCGGACGCCGGTGGCGGGACGATGTACCTGTGCGCGGTCGACGCCGCGGGCATGGGTGTCAGCCTCATCCAGTCGAACGCCAAGGACTTCGGGTGCCACGTCGCGGTGCCGGGCACCGGTGTCCTGTTGCACAACAGGGGCATCGGCTTCACCCTCGAAGCCGGCCACCCCGCCGAGTACGGCCCACGGCGACGTCCGCCGCACACGCTCGCTCCCGCACTGATCACCCGGCCCGACGGGACCCTTCGGGCGGTGCTCGGCACGATGGGGGGCGACTCCCAGCCGCAGGTGGTGCTCCAGATGGCCGCTCGTCTGCTCGTCGCGGGACTCGAGGCCGGCGACGTCATCGACGCACCGCGCTTCGTGCTCGCGTCCGGTGCGGGCGCCGAGGGGACCGGCTTCGACACCTGGGCCGACGTCGCGTCACAGGTCGTGCGCGTCGAGGCGCACGCGCCCGACGCGTGGAGCTCGGGGCTGCTCGACCGCGGCCACGCGGTCGAGATCGCCGGTGTCGACCCGGCGGGCTTCGGCCACGCGCAGCTCATCGAGGTGCGCGCCGACGGCGTGCTCGCCGGCGCGGCCGATCCGCGCTCGATGTCCGGCGCTGCCGTCGCCACTGCCTGAGCCCGGTCGAGGACTCCGGGCCGGGTCCCTGTGCGCTCCCGTCGAAATTTCGTGCGCAGGGATGGTGGTTAGAGTGCCGCCCCTCAGTTCGGTGGAGCGCTCCCGCTCGGCCGACGAACGAGAGGCGGACGATGACGATCGAGCGACACGGGCTGGCCGGACTTCCGGACGCGCCGGGACGACGGCTTCGCTGGGGCCGGCCCTCCGTGTGGGTCACGGGTCTCGTCGCTGCCGTGTCGTTGCTGGGCGCCGCCTGCTCCACCTCCGATGAGGGCTCGGAGGCGACCGAGACCACAGTGGCCGGTTCCGTCGTCGCCGAGGGCACCGCAGCGGGCGGACCCGCCGACCACGTCGCGGTGCCCGACGCGTTCACCGCACTGACGCTCACGCCGGTGAACACCGGGACGTTCCCGGTGCTCGGCACCGACGGCAGGTACCACGTCGCGTACGACCTGCAGCTGACCAACGCGTCGAAGGTCCCCGGGAGCCTCGAGAAGCTCGACGTCGTGGACGGCAACGACCCCACGAAGGTCATCGCCTCGTTCACCGGCGCACAGCTGGTCTCGGACAACAACGACATCGGCGATGCCAACCGGCTCCGGACGCTCCCGGCGGGGATGTCCGACAACGCCGACCTCGCCCCGCAGGAGAGCCGGGCGCTGTTCGTCGACTTCACCTTCGACTCTCTCGACGACGCCCCGAAGGTGGTGCTGCACCACCTCTACGGCACCGGCTCGCCGGCACCGCCGGCGCAGACCCCGGCCGCGATCGACTACCTCACCACGCCCTTCGACATCGATGCCGGCACACCGCGGGTGATCGCGCCTCCGCTGCGTGGGACCAACTGGATCGCCCTCAACGGTTGTTGTGAGCCGGGCTTCGGCTTTCCGCATCGCACCTCGCTGAACTCGGTCAACGGCAGGCTCAACAACAGCCAGCGCTTCGCGATCGACTGGAAGCGCGTCGACGACCAGGGAGCGTTCTTCGACGGCGACCGGACCGAGAACGAGAGCTACGTCGACTACGGCGCCGAGGTCTACGCCGTCGCGGACGGCACGGTCACCGGCGTGCTCGACGATGTCGACGCGAACGCCCCTGGCGTGCTGCCCGCCCATGATCCGACCTTGGCCGCGAAGCTCACCGTCGAGAACGTCGACGGCAACCACGTGATCCTCGACCTCGGCGACGGTGTGTGGGCGATGTACGCCCACTTCGAGAAGGGCTCGGTGACGGTCGAGGTCGGCGATCGGGTCGAGCGGGGAGACGTCCTCGGCAAGCTCGGCAACACCGGCAACGCCAATGCGTCGCACCTGCACTTCCAGCTCATGGACGGCCCGACGCTGCTCGGCTCGAACGGTCTGCCCTATGTGATCGACGGCTTCGACTACCGCGGCCAGGTCGCTCCGTCGCAGATCCAGAACGCGGATGACTACCTCAGCGGCTCGTTCCTCCAGGGCCGGTCGGCAGAGGCCGAACCCCGCAAGGATCAGCTGCCGCTGCTGCTCGCGATCGTCGACTTCCCCGAGCGCTGATCCGACCGCGGTCCCAGCGTCGTCCAGCGCCGTCGGCGGTCGTATCGAGTCGTCAGCTGCCGCTCTCGGACGCCGATCCGGCACGGTTCGTGTCAGGACGTTGTGTCAGCCGTCCCAGCCGCCGAGGAGGCGGACCAGGGCGTAGGCCCCGAGCACCATCAACGCTGCGCCCCACAAGAAGGCCACAACGACGAAGACGGAGAGAAGCCGGTCCTTCCAAGTGGAATGCGAACTCATGTCGGCAGGCACCGGAGCCGGAAGAGGCCGGGCCATCCACTGGGCTGCGTGCTCCTGGTTGCAGAAGTCTTCGTAGAGGTAGTCGAACCCGCCGTGCCCATCGCTTCGAGTCACCTCGATGTTGAGCCAGTCGGCGCCGCCGTTCACCGACGGCCAACGGCGCCCGCAGAACGCACACAGGTCTGGTCCGGTGAGTTCGTCGGACTCCATCGTCCGTGAGGGTACCGGCGACCACCCCGCCACATCAGGCGAGATGCCTACCCGTCGCTCCACTGGTATCGGTATCGGCGACCGGCTGGGTCCTCGTCCAGCAGACCGGCGGCAGCGCTGCATTCGCTACAACGCATCTCGGGGTGCAGTTCGGTCCAGTCGGGCGACCCGGGGACCGGCGTGAGACCCTCCCACTGGTACCCGCAGAGAGCGACCTCTTCCTCAACCTGCTGGAGGTGGCACGTCGCCGACGGCTCACCGGGCCGGTCGTCGTAGACCATCTGCTCCTGGGTTTCCCACGGGACCCACCGACGCCATCCACGTGGGGTCGGCGGCCACCCGAGCCGCTCGGTCGCCACGAAGAGCGGGGCGCCACTGGCGGCTGAGGTCACGGGCACAGGGTGCCAGCTGGGATGAGCAGCGTCGATCGTGTTCGACGGTGACGGACCACTCTCGGGGTCGGGCGCCGGGTGGTGCACGTTCGGGATCAGCATGACGCGGACCGTCCGCAGGACCCGGCAGCGGCAACCGGGCGCCGTCGCCGTTGTGTCAGGATGTTGTGTCGATTCCGCCGTCGGAGACGCCAGAACCGCTCTACCAGTAGGGGAAACAGCATGCAGGTCCACCTCGTCGACGGCACCTACGAGCTCTTCCGCTACTTCTACTCACCCGGCGGCGGGCACGCGAACGCCGCCGGTGAGCAGGTCGGCGCGGTGCGCGGCGTCATGCGGTCGATGGTGGGCATGCTCGACGACGGCGCCACCCACCTGGGCGTCGCGACCGACCACGTCATCACGTCGTTCCGCAACGACCTGTGGCCCGGTTACAAGACCGGCGAGGGCATCGACCCGGAGCTCTACGCGCAGTTCCCCTGGCTCGAGGACGCGCTCCGTGCCCTGGGCGTGACCGTGTGGGCGATGGTCGAGGTCGAGGCCGACGACGCGCTCGGCGCGGCGGCACTCGTCGCCGCGGCGGACGACACGGTCGAACGGGCGATCATCTGCACCCCCGACAAGGACCTGGCGCAGTGCGTCGGCGACAAGGTCGTCCAGTTCGACCGTCGAGCCGGGCAGTTCCGCGACCGGGAAGCGGTCCAGGAGAAGTACGGCGTGCCGCCCGAGTCGATCCCGGACTGGCTCGCCCTGGTGGGCGACACCGCGGACGGCTTCCCCGGCCTGGCCGGATGGGGCGCCAAGACCGCGGCGGCGGTGCTGCGGTCCTACGTGCACCTCGAGGCGATCCCGCACGCTCCGGGTCAGTGGGATGTCACCGGCGTGCGTGGCGCGGCGAAGCTGGCCGCGACGCTGTCCGAGCACTACGACGACGCGCTGCTCTTCAAGCGACTCGCGACGCTCGACACCTCGGTCGACGTCGGGCGCGTCGACGAGTGGCGCTGGAGCGGTCCGACCGCCGAGCTCGCGCAGTGGTGCGACCGCCTGGACTGCCCCGACGTGCTCCGCAAGGCAGAGAAGCTCGCCGCCGCCCTCGGTTGAGCCCGGCCGGCGTCAGTCAGGGCTGGTCGGGTCGGGTCGGCGCTCAGGCGCCGGCGACCTCGTCGAAGATCTGGGTGAACTCCAGCGGCGGCGGCTGGTCGACCTGGTCGTAGGTGCACTCGGTCGGTGACTTGTCGGGCCGCCAGCGCACGAAGCGTGCCGGGTGCCGGAAGCGGCCCGCGGTGAAGTTCTCGTAGGTCACCTCGGCGACCAGCTCGCAGCGCACCGGCACCCAGTCGGAGTCCTTGCCGCCCGACCAGCGGCTCTGCCCGCCGGGCATGCGCACCGCGCCGCCGCTGGTGTCGTGGTCCGGAGTGATCCACGGGTGACCGATCGCGCCGCCCTCTTCGTACGGTGCGAGCTCGCCGACCAGCGTCCGGCGCCGCGACGCGGCGAACGCGCTGCACACGCCCACGTGGTGCAGCCGTTGGGTCGCGACGTCGGTCGAGTCGTACAGGCCGAGCAGCAGCGAGCCGATGCCGTCCTCCTTGTGGTACCGGAACCCGGCGACCACGCAGTCGGCCGTGCGGTGGTGCTTCACCTTGAGCTGCACCCGCTTGTCCTCGACGTAGGTGCCGTCGGTCGCCTTGGCCATGACGCCGTCGAAGCCGGACCCCTCGAAGCGCTCGAACCAGTCCTGGGCGACTGCCGCGTCGTTCGACGACGGCGTGACGTGCAGCGGGGCCCTGACCCCCGAGAGCGCGTCGGCGAGGATCGCCCGACGCTCCCGGAACGGCCGCTGGCGCAGGTCGTCGTCACCGAGGGCCAGGATGTCGAACGCGACGAAGCTCGCCGGTGTCTCGACGGCGAGCTTCTGCACCCGGGAGTCGGCCGGATGGATCCGCTGACCCAGCAGGTCGAAGTCGAGGCCGGTCCCGGTCGGCACGACCAGTTCGCCGTCGATCACGCAGCGGTTGGGCAGCTGTGCACGCATCGGGGCGAGCAGTTCGGGGAAGTACCGGGTGAACGGCTTCTGGTTCCGACTGCCGAGTTCGATCTCGTCGCCGTCCTTGAAGACGATGCAGCGGAAGCCGTCCCACTTCGGTTCGTAGAGGTAGTCGCCGGTCGGGAGCTCCCGCGACGCCTTGGCCAACATCGGCCGTACAGGGGGCATCACGGGTAGCCGCACCGCCCCGTTCTACACCCCACCCGCTCCGAAGCGGTCAGTGAGTCGCTCGACGAGGCGGGCGGGGTCGTCGTCGACGACGAGCGCGGCGCGCACCCGTTCCTTCGCGAGACCCACCGCCACGGTGTGCTCCAGGAAGGCGAGCAGGTGGTCGTAGTAGCCGGCCACGTTCAGCACACCGACGGGGCGGTCGTGCAGTCCCAGGTAGCCCCAGCAGACGACTTCGAACAGCTCATCCAGGGTGCCGACGCCGCCCGGCAGCGCCAGGTAGCCGTCCGCGAGCTCGAGCATCATCGTCTTGCGCATCGTGATGGTCTCGACCTGACGGAGCTCGGAGAGGCCCTCGTGCGCGATCTCTCGATCGGACAGCTCGTCGGAGAGCACGCCGATCACGTGTGATCCGCCGGCGAGCGCCGCGTCGGCCACCCGGCCCATCAGCCCGACGCGTGCCCCGCCGTAGACCACGTCGAGTCCGCTGGCCGCCAGCGCCTCGCCCGTCGCGTCCGCCGCCTCGGCGTAGACGGGGTCCTCGCCGAGGCGGGATGCGCAGTAGACCGCGATCCGTCGTCGGCTCAGTTGCTGCCCGTCCACGTCGACGAGTCTGCCTCGTTCCACGCCGCACGCGCCTCTGCCTCGAGCTGTGCGAGGCGATCGAGCAGCTGTCGGATCTGGGTCTCGAGCGTCGCCTGGATCGACGCAGCTCGTTGGTCGGCGATCTTGACGTCCTCGGCGACCGCGGCCTCGAGCCGCTGCAGCTCCTCGGACGCGGTCTGGCTGATCTGGTCGACGATGGCGCGCATCTCGTGCTCGAGCGACCTCATGTTGTCGGTCGTCACGTGCTCGAGCTCGTGGAGGTTCTCGGTCCACTGGTCGTTGGTGACCGTGACCAGCCCGGTCAAGGTCGAGTTGAGGGCGTTGACGTTCTTGGTCGTCGTGTGCTCGAGGCTCTCCAGGTCGCGCTCGACCCCGCTCTGCATCGCGCCGGCAGCCCGCTGGGCCACCGACTCGACCCGCGGGATCAGCACGAAGGTGCTCGCTGCGAGGGGCAGCACGGCCAGCCCGAGGGTGAGCGCCACGGTCGACGCGGCGCTCGCCTGGGTCCCGTCATGGGCCCGTCGATGGCGGATGCGATCCGCGGTGGCGCAGACCACCGCGAAGATCCCGAAGGGGATGGCGGCGAAGAACCACACCACGGTGAGGCCGCACACGATCGCCAACACGGCGATCGCGACGGCGGTGATGGCGAGCGGCGTCGCACGACTGCGCTCGGCGCGGCTCTTCGCTTCGGGCGCCGCCGCAACTGCGCGCTCGGTCCGAACTTCGGTGGTCGACGAGGTCATCTTCTGCTCCGGGAGGGGAAGGGTTCTGTGCACCCCATCGGCCCCAGCTCGCCCGGAGAGAGGATTCGTCGACGTCGCGCGTCCATTTTCGGGGCAGGAGAGCCATTTTTGGGCGCCGGCCCGGTGCGCAGTACCTTTCGCTCCATGGAACACCCCATTCGGGAACGGGTCGAGGACCTCGCGAAGCGCCGTGAGCTGGCGCTGCAGCCGGGTTCGGAGCGATCGGTCGCACGCCAGCACGAACGCGGCAAGATGCTCGCCCGGGAGCGTGTCGAGTACCTGCTCGACGAGGGCTCCTTCCACGAGCTCGACATGCTCGCCCGCCACCGTGCCGGCGAGGCGCTGCCCGACCGTCCCTACGGCGACGGCGTGATCACCGGCTGGGGCACGATCGACGGTCGCAAGGTCTTCGTGTTCAGCCAGGACTTCACCGTCTACGGCGGTGCGCTCGGCGGAGTGTTCGCCGAGAAGATCATGAAGCTGATGGACCTGGCCATGAAGGTCGGTGCTCCGGTCATCGGCCTCAACGACGGCGCCGGAGCCCGCATCCAGGAGGGTGTCGTCTCGCTGGCCAGCTATGGCGGCATCTTCTACCGGAACGTCAAGGCGTCGGGTGTGACCCCGCAGATCTCGGTGATCATGGGCCCGTGCGCCGGTGGCGCCGTCTACAGCCCGGTCATGACCGACTTCGTGTTCATGGTCGACGAGACGTCGTACATGTTCATCACGGGCCCCGACGTCGTGAAGCAGGTCACGGGCGAGGACGTCTCGCAGCAGGACCTGGGCGGTGCCCGCATCCACACCGGGACCTCGGGCGTGGCGCAGTTCATCTCCGCCGATGACAAGGCGGCCCTCGATGACGTGCGCTACCTGCTCGGCTTCCTGCCGTCGAACAACCTCGACGAAGCGCCGTTCGAGCCCACCGACGACCCCTCCGACCGTCGCTGCGAAGAGCTCTACGACATCATCCCGGACTCCGCGAACCAGCCCTACGACATGCGTGACGTGGTGCGAGCGGTCGCGGACGACGGCGACTTCTTCGAGTACGGCGCCACGTGGGCCGGCTCGATCATCTGCGGTTACGCCCGCCTCGGTGGCCACACCGTCGGTGTCGTGGGCAACCAGCCGGCCATGTACGCCGGCGTGCTCGACATCGAGTCCTCGTCGAAGGCCGCCAGGTTCGTGCGGACCTGCGACGCGTTCAACATCCCTCTGGTCACCTTCGTCGACGTGCCGGGCTTCCTCCCGGGCGTCGACCAGGAGCACAACGGCATCATCCGTCACGGTGCGAAGCTGCTCTACGCCTACTGCGAGGCGACCGTGCCGCGCATCTCGGTCATCACCCGCAAGGCCTACGGCGGTGCGTACGTGGTGATGGACTCCAAGTCCATCGGTTCCGATCTCTGCTTCGCGTGGCCCTCGGCCGAGCTCGCCGTCATGGGCGCGAGCGGTGCGGTCGAGATCGTGCACCGTCGCACGATGGCCGAGTCCGACGATCCTGTCGCCAAGCGCGCCGAGCTGATCGAGGAGTACGAGGAGACCTTCCTCAACCCGTGGGAGGCCACCGACCGCGGCTACGTCGACGACGTGATCGACCCCGCCGAGACCCGCATCAAGTTGATCGCCGGGCTCGAGATCCTCCGCTCGAAGCGCGAGGAGCTGCCGCACCGCAAGCACGGGAACATGCCGCTCTGATGGGCGATCCCGGCGCGTCGATCGGCTCGATCACCCCGACCCCCTCCGACGAGGAGGCCGCGGCGATCATCGCTGCGATCGAGGTGGGCCTGCCCCGCGCCGCTGCGGCCGAGGAGGCCCGCGAGACGGTGCCGCGCTGGCGCTTCTCCGGCCGGTGGTGGACCCGCCCGGTGCCGGTGCGCCGCGCCCGGCCCCACACCTGAACGCTCCCTCGGGCCCGACGCCGCGCCCGCCTCGGTCCGGCGCGTCGACGGACGTAGTCTCACGCTCGTGACCGACGCCGACGAGACAGAGCGCACCCCGGAGGTGATGTCGGTCGCGGACGACGAGGTCGTCGTGTTCCGCGGTGCGACGCGACGCGTCTGGTCCGACCTGCCGCCGGACACCGAGGTCGACCTGGGCGACGGCCACGTGGTCCGCACGTTGCCGCGACGTGGCGAACTGCTGACCTCGATCGCGACCGTGAACGACGTGCACTTCGGCGAGACCGTCGCCGGTCACATCGACGGGGTGCCGGAGTGGACGACCTACTCCGTCGAGCCGGGTGAACCGCCCTATCCCGAGACGATGAACGCCGCTGCGGTCGAGGAGATCGCGGCGATCGACCCTGCCGTCGTCGTGGCCAAGGGCGACCTCACCTCCGAGGGCACCCTGGCGGAGTACGAGCGCTTCCTCGAGGTCTACGGCGGAGCCTTCGGTGACCGGTTGCTCCATGTGCGCGGCAACCACGAGAGCTACCACCGACTGCCCGTCGCTGCATGGCCGACCCAGGAGCGTGCGCTGCCCGGCGTGATCGTCGCGGTGCTCGACACCAGCGCCGACGGTGAGATCAACGGGCACCTCGACCCCGACCAGCTCGAATGGCTCGACGAGCTGGGATCCCGGGCCGACCGTCCCGTGCTCGTCTTCGGCCACCATCCCGTGTGGAACCCCGCCGAGGAGCAGCGCCACGACCACACCTTCGGCATCGTGCCCGGCGACACCGAGGAGCTCGGCCGGGTCATGGACCGCCGCGATGCGCTCGTCGGCTACTTCGCCGGCCACACGCACCGCAACCGGGTCGTCCACCTGCCAGGTGCCGGCGAGGTGCCGTTCGTCGAGGTGGCCAGCGTGAAGGACTTCCCCGGCAGTTGGGCGGAGTACCGGGTGTTCGAGGGTTCGATCCTGCAGGTCCACCGCCGCATCTCCCGGCCCGATGCCGTCGACTGGACCGAGCGGACCCGGGGCATGTTCGGTGGGACCTACCCCGAGTACTCGCTCGGTCGGCTCGCGGAGCGGTGCTTCGAGATCCCCGTGCCCGCACGGCTCGTGTCGTGAGCGACGCCGGACCCGGGGACGGTCCGCTCGGCGACCTGCGGGTCATCGACTGCGCGACCGTCATCGCCGGACCCGGCTGCGCTCGGTACCTCGCCGACTTCGGCGCCGACGTGGTCAAGGTCGAGCGGCCGGGCGGCGACACCGCCCGTGACCTCGGCTGGCGCGAGACCCCCGAGGACGACTCGCTGTGGTGGAAGATCATGGGCCGCGGCAAACGGACCATCACCCTGGACCTCAAGGATCCCGACGACCTCGAGGTGATGCTCGACCTGTGCGCCGATGCCGACGTGCTCGTCGAGAACTTCCGTCCCGGTGTGCTCGAACGACTCGGGCTCGCCCCGGAGGTGTTGCACGAGCGCAACCCGGCGCTCGTGATCACCCGGGTGACGGGCTTCGGACAGGACGGTCCCTATCGCGACCGCCCCGCCTTCGCGACCCAGGCCGAGGCGCTCTCGGGCTTCGCCGCGATCAACGGAGAACCCGACGGCCCACCCCTTCTGCCGCCGATCGCGCTCACCGACGAGGTGACCGCGCTGGTCGCTGCGTTCGCCACGATGGTCGCGGTGCACTCGGGGCGTGGGCAGGTCGTCGACGTGAACCTGATGGAGTCGATGCTCCAGATGATGGGTCCGCTCGTCCCGCTCTACGGGCTGACCGGCGTGACCCAGGAGCGTCTGGGCGCGGGCATCCCGTACACGGTGCCGCGCAACACCTACCGGTGTGCCGACGGGGCGTGGGTGGCGATCTCGTCGAGCGCCGAGTCGGTCGCCCAGCGGGTGCTCGAGCTGATCGGACTCGGCGGTGACCCGCGCTTCGAGGGCTTCGCCGGTCGGGTGACCCACCGCGACGAGATCGACGAGTGCCTGGGGGAGTGGATCGGCCGACGCTCCCTCGACGAGGTGCTCGCCGAGTTCGATCGGGTGCACGCCGCCGCAGCGCCCGTCTACGACATGGCCGACATCTTCGCCGACCCCCACTACGTGGCGCGGGGTGCGATCACCACGGTCGACGGTGTGCCGATGCCCGACGTCGTCGCCCGGCTGTCCGTCACGCCCGGTTCGGTCAGGTGGGCAGGTCGGGTCCAGGACCACGACGCCCAGGAGATCCGCGCCGAGCTGCGACGTGGCAGGAGCCGGCCCGGTCGCTGATCGTCGGACCTGCCGAGGTCACTCGGCGATCGCGACCTCGATGCGGTCCTGCTTCCACTCCCGGGCCGAGCCCAGGGCCACCTGTGCCTGTTCGAGCAGCTCGTCGGCCGAGAAGGCGTGTGCGGGGTAGCAGGCGACGCCGGCCCACATGGTGTGGCTGCCGAAGCGGCTCACCAGGTTGCGCCGGATGCGTTCGACGGTCCACACCGCGCCGTTCTCCGGGGTGTCCTCGAGGATGATCGCGAACGTGCCGTCGCCCAGGCGACACGCAGTGTCGGCGTCTCGCACGGTCTGGCGGATCGACTCCGCAGCACGAGCGGGCGGGGCGGGCAACGACGACGGCCCTGGGATGCCCTCGTAGATGTCGATGAGGGCGATCGCCACCGGCCGCAGGTGACGGCGGGCCGAGGCGATGCGGGCGTCGAGCGCCACACGGAAGTAGGCCTCGGAGAACAGCTGGCTCTCCTGGTCGACGAGCGCCGCGGTGCCGTCGACGGCGAGCGGTGTGACCTCGTTCGGCTCGTCGGACGCTCGCTGCGGGCTCCTCGGCCCTGTCGACCGTCGACGCGAGCTCCTGCTCCAGGTCCTGGATGCGGTCGGTGGCGCTGTCGACCTGGCGGCGAGTCGTGGCGAGCTGCTGCTCGAGCTCCGCGGCACGGGACTCCGCTGCAGCGAGCTGCTCGGTCGAGGGTGCAGTGCCGTCGCCGTGGTCCATGGCGATCGTGGCGCCCGCGCCGAGGGCGGCGACGCCTGCAGCCAACCCCAGGGCAGGGAGTGAGGCGACGACGGCGGCGACGCCGAGGCAGGCTCCGATCACTCCCAGTGCGATGGCGATGGTTCTGGTGTTCAACACGTACCCCTCATCGGTCGCTGGACGCTCCGTATGAACCTTTCCCGCTAGTACCTCGAGCGGTCGACCGTCGCGGGCGTCACTTGACCAGCACGTTGGCACATCCCAGCGCCACCGACCGGCCGGTCGGGTTGTCGAGCGCCGAGGTGCACACCAGGTGGTCGCCGGGCTGTGCGGTCCAGCTGACGCTGTACCCGGACCCGTTCGACGATCCGGTGCGTCGGCCCCAGCCGCCGGGGCCGGAGCTCTCGACCACGATGGTGACGTAGCCCTCTGGGTCCCTCGCGGTGCCCTGGGCGGTGATCGTGCGACCGTTGGCGCGCACGGACTGGAGCGATCCGGTGACGGTCGTCAGCGTGCGCGCGACCCGAGGCGACGCCACGGGGTCGTAGGCGGTCGCGATGTCGAGGCGTCCGGCACCGCTGGAGCGGTCCCGTCCGAGCCCGTCGATGTCGTACGCCGAACGTTCGAGCACGGCCTGCACATCGGTGCGGCCGGGGTTCTGCTGCAGCAGCACCGCGGCTGCCGCAGCCACCAGCGGCGCCGCCATCGAGGTGCCGCCCATCGTGCAGTAGCCACCCTTGCCGCAGGTCGACACGATCGCGTCACCGGGCGCCGACAGGTCGAGCCACGTGCCCCTGGACGAGGTGGCGGTGACCTGGTCACGGGCGTTGGTCGAGCCGACCGACAGCACCCGTGCGTCGGCGGCGGGGTACATGGTGGGCGACGAGGGACCTGCGTTGCCCGCCGCTGCGATGATGACGGGGCCGGGCTTGCCGCGTGAGGTGTCGTTGCGGACCTCGTGCAGGAACTGCGCGATGACCGAGATCGTCTGCGGGTTGGTGATCACGCCTGCGAGCGACAGGTTGATGACGTCGGCCCCTTCGTAGAAGGCATAGTCGATGCCCTCGAGCACGTCGATGAGCGCGCCGGCGCCCTGCTCGTCGAGCACGCGGACCGGGAGGATCTGCGCGTCGGGTGCTGCGCCGGCGATGCCGATCCCGTTGTCACGAGCGGCGGCGATGATGCCGGCCACGTGGGTGCCGTGGCGCTCGAGGTCGCGGTTGCCCGCAGTGCCGTCGAGGCGGTGGCCCAGCAGGAACGAGTAGCCGGGCAGGACACGGGGGCGACCGCCGGGGAGGGGCGGCGAGAGGTCGGGGTGGTGGGCGTCGACGCCACCGTCGACGACGGCCACGATGATGCCGTTGCCCGTCGCTCCCGACGGCAGACGGTTCGCCCGGGTGCGGGCATATGAGTACTGCTGCCGGAAGAGGGGGTCGGTCGGGTTGGCGGTCGAGCGGACCTCGGCGTCGGGTCCGACGGCGACGACGCCCGGGACCCGCTCCAGCCGCTCGCTGAGCTGGTCGACCTCGTCGGACGGGTGCGGTCACGGTGTGCAGATCGCTACGGCCGGAGGTGCCACGGGTCAGCACGATGAGGCGGTCGCCGTCGACCTCGGACGTCGCCTCGGCCAGCTGCTCCACCTGGGCGGAGGAGCGGAGGACGTCCCGGCCGCTCAACACGCCGTCGAGAGTGGGTTCACCGCCTCCCGGAGCGGCGCCGGCCACGGGGGCGAGCGCAGAGCCGGCCGCCAGAGCCGTCACGGCGAACGCCAGAGCGAGGCGTTGAGGTCGGTTGGTTCGTCGAAGGCGCGTCACGGACCGAGCCTACCGGGTGAACGTTGTTCATCCGCCCCGAAAGCGTCGACACGGCAACGGTCCGTCACGCACGACGCCGAGCCACTTGGGCTCGGCGGGTGGATCACAGCGTCGGGGCGGAGCGGAGGCCACGAAGGCAGCCAGCACCTGGGAAGCGCTGGAGGCGATGCGTTTGGAGGGAGATTGTGATCCCCCGCTCCATGTGCCCCGGCTGTGTTCCGGTGGGGGCGAAACCACCGGTAGTAGTACTATCGCCACATCCCGCCGTTTCTTGAGCGCGAATCTCGGGAAGGTCTGAGAACACTCTCAGTGGCTGGCGGGCGACGGGCCGGCGCTTGCTGGAATGGGGGCCGATGTCGCAGCCCTTCTCCACTCCCAATCCGTGTCGATCTGATCGATCGCGCTGCGTCGAACGTCGCGCCGCTGCTCGCCGAAGAGGACCCGGTGCTGTTCCTCGGCGAGGACTTCATGCCGTGGATGATCCTGGCGTTCGGTGCCGCGCTGGTCGTCGGCAACCTGCTTGCCCTCTTGCGCCCTCCGAACCCGGAGCGCTCGGACGTCGACGAGAAGACCGCGGACGGTCCGGTCGCGCGGCCGCCGATGGGGCGCACCGTCGTCATGATCGTCGTCGGACTCGTCGCTGCCGGCTGGGGGCTGGCGAGTCTGATCGCCTGACCCCTGCGCTCCGGTCAGCCCCCGCCGGACTTCTTGCCCGTCGCGCAGGCGATGGACTGCGCCGTGACCAGCTTCGAGAGGGCGCTCGCGTCGTTGCCGAGCACGAGTCGGTCGAACTCGGCCTCGCCGACGTCGGCCACGATGCCGTCCACGATGCAGTCGGCGATGTCCTCGGGGATGCCCATCTCGGTGAACTGTGCGCGCACCTCGTCCTGCAGGCCCCCGAAGGAGATGGTCTCGTCCTGGGCGGGGCACGAGGTCCCGGGTGCGGGCACCTGCAGGTCGATCAGGTAGTCGACGACGGCATCCTCGATGCACTGCCCGCCGCGCAGGAAGGCCGTGTGGCCGGCGCCTTCGTAGGTGAGCAGCACGGCGGACTCGAGCGCCTCGGACATCTGCTGGGACCAGAGGTACGGGGTGGCGGGATCGCCGACGGTGCCGACCACGAGGATCGGCGGTGCGCCCGCTCCGGTGAACTCGGGGACGGGGGTGGCGGCCTGCGGCCAGCCGACGCAGCTGAGCGTCGCCCAGCCGAGCGCCTCGCCGAAGGTCGGCACGGTGTCGCGGATGCGGGCGGCGGCGGCGGCGGCAGCTTCCACCGTCGGCCGTTCGGCGGTGTCCGAGCAGTTCACGATGGTGCGGGCCTCGATGGAGTTGTCGAAGCGTCCCGTCGGGCTGCCGACCCGTCTGCCGGTCGATCAGCGTCCAGAGCACATCGGTGCCCGAGTCGTCGATCTGCGAGATCGCCGTGGCCGTCGTGCCCCACAGCGACGTGTCGTAGAGCGCGGTCGCGAGGGCCAGGTCGAACTGGTCGGGGCCGAGCTCTCGTGTGCCGTGCTCGCCCGTGGTCCGGATGGGGTCCGACTCGAGCCGGGAGCGCACCTGAGTGATCGCCGCAGCGGCGTCGGGGCCGAGCGGGCAGTCCGACGAGGCGTTGCACAGCTCGACGAAGCGTGCATAGGTCGCGTCGAAGCCCTGCGCCTGGGCGAGGGTGACCTCTTCCTCCGACGCACCGGGGCTCACCGAGCCGTCGAGCACCAGGGCGCGCGTCGATCCGGGGAACATCGTGGCGTAGGCCGCGCCGATCGCCGTGCCGTAGGAGAAGCCGAGGTAGGTCAGCTGCTCGTCGCCGATCGCCTCACGGATCAGGTCCAGGTCGGCGGCGACATCCGCGGTGCTCATGTGCGCGAGCAGATCCGCCGAGCGTTCCCGGCACCCCTCGAGCAGCTCCTCCTGCTCCTCGACCGCGTCGGCGACCTCGTCGGCGTCGTCGGGCGTGAGGTCCCCGCTGAGGCTGTCCGCCTTGTCGTCGTCGTCGATGCAGGACACCGGCGTGCTGGCACCCACGCCACGGGGATCGAACGACACCAGATCGAAGCGATCGGTGATCGACGACGGCATCATCTGGGTCACGCCGGCGAGGAACTGGACGCCGGACGCTCCGGGGCCGCCGGGGTTGATCACCAGCGAACCGATCCGCTCCTCGGGGGAACCCGTCGACGTGGATCGGGCGAGCTCGAGCTCGATGGTCGGACCATCGGGGTCGTCGTGGTCCAGGGGGACCTCGAGACGTCCACAGCGAAGCGACGCGAGCGCAGCGAGCTGCTCGGTCGCAGGATCCCCACTCGATGTCACCGTCGGTCGGAGCAGCGCCGGATCCGGACTCGGCGGTCGATCGCTCCGCGGAGCGCAGGCTCGCCGTGGTGTCGTCGCCGGTGGTGCAGGCGCCCAGCACGAGCGCCAGTGCGAGCGCCGGGACCGCCGCCAACTCCGAGATCCTGTGTCCTGTCACGAGTGCGCAGGCTACCGAGCACCCTTCGGATGCGGCCGCCGGGCGACCCCACACCTTGCCGAGCTCTCAGACTGAGGACCCGGGTGGTCGGCCGGCAACCCGCCCTACGCTCGCCGGGTGACCGAACGCCGGGTGAGCAGTGAGGACGAGGCGGACCCGTCGCAGGGGTCCGGGGGCGACGTCGCCGGGGAGGCCTATCCGCCGCCGGTGCACGTGCTGCGGGATCTGGCGCTCGACGTCGAGGTGCTCCAGGGAGGAGTGACGCGGGGTCGCCTTCGCCCGCGGCTCGCCGGAGAGCCCCGAGGACGCTCCGCCGGTCCCGTTCGGCGTCGTGGCGACCGCCGTCGACGTGCTCGCCGGCACGGTCTGCGGCCGGGCGATCTCGCCCGACTGGATGGCGACGTCGGTGATGTCGCTGCACCTGGGTCGCCTCGGACGCGGCCCACGAGGTCGTGCTCGATGCCGGCGTGCTGCGAGCCGGACGCAGCGCCGTGACCGTCGAGGTCGAGGTGCGCCAGGACGCCATGGTCGGCTCCGCGGTGCTCACCTTCTCGCGCCTGCCGCGACGTGCGACCACGCTGGTGCTGCCCGACACCGGTGGGCGACCCGGTGACCGCTACGGGTTCGGTGACCTGTCCGACTCCTCGGGGCGCATCAGCCGTGGGGATCGAGGGCTTCGACGAGGCGATCGGTTGCCGGCAGGTCGTCGGCGATCCGACCCGCGTCGAGGCCGACGTGACGTCCTACGTGCGCAACTCCTTCGGGGCGGTGAACGGCGGCGTGGTCGCTGCCGTCGCCGAGGCAGCGGGCCGAGCTGCAGTGGAACGGCCCGGGTGGCGGACGTTCGACCTGACGGTGAACCTGCTGGGTCAGGGCCGCACCGGACCGATGTCGGCGACGTCGCGGATCATCCACGGTGACGACCGCTCCTGCAGCGTGCGGGTCGACGTGAGTGACGCCGGCCAGGTCGACGAAGCGGGGGCGCCGCGCCTGATGGCCGTCGCCCACCTGGTGCTCGGGCCGGATTGACCCGTCGACGTTCACCGGGTCTAGCATCACCTCGCTCGGGCCGCAGTCGCGGCGAGCGACGGCCCGGCTGCTCGGACCGCCCCACGCACTGCGCCCCGAACGGGCGTCGTCACGAGAAAGCCCGAGTCGCCCGTGAGCGGTGGATCGAAGTCGCGAGCCGGTCTGGCCGCCCTGACACTCGGCGCGCTCGGTGTCGTCTACGGCGACATCGGCACGAGTCCTCTGTACGCGTTCCGAGAGACCTTCCACGGTCACCACCTCGAGGTGACCGACGACAACGTCATCGGTGCGTGCTCCCTGGTGTTCTGGGCGCTCATCATCATCGTGTCGATCAAGTACCTGGTCTACGTGCTGCGAGCCGACAACAAGGGCGAGGGCGGCATCCTGGCCCTCACGTCGCTCGTCGCCCCGCGACACGGCGCGGTCATGGTCGGGCGCATCAAGTGGTTGGTGCTGCTCGGGCTCTTCGGCACCGCGCTGCTCTACGGCGATGGTGTCATCACCCCCGCGATCTCGGTGCTCTCCGCGGTCGAGGGCCTCGAGGTCGTCGAACCCAGCCTCGGCAGCTTCATCATCCCGATCGCCGTCGGCATCCTCGTCGCGCTGTTCGCGGTGCAGCGCCGCGGCACCGGTGCCGTCGGCAAGGTGTTCGGGCCGATCATGGTCCTGTGGTTCCTGACCCTCGCCGTGCTGGGTGTGTCGAAGATGGTCGGCAACCTCGGCGTGCTCGCTGCGGTCAACCCGCTGCGGGGACTCGGCTACCTCTTCGGCAACGGCATGGACGGCTTCCTGTCGCTCGGGTCGATCTTCCTCGTCGTGACCGGCGGCGAAGCGCTGTACGCCGACATGGGGCACTTCGGGAAGCGGCCGATCCGCTTCGGCTGGTTCACCATCGCGCTGCCGTGCCTGATGCTGAACTACTTCGGTCAGAGTGCGTTGCTCATGGACGACCCGAGCGCCATCTCGAACCCGTTCTTCCTCATGGGCCCGGAGTGGGCACGCCCGCTGCTGGTTGTCGTGGCGACCGCTGCGACGATCATCGCCTCACAGGCGCTCATCTCGGGTGCGTTCTCCATGACGGTGCAGGCGGTGCAGCTCGACTACCTGCCACGTCTGGCGATCTCGCACACCTCGGAGTCCCACGTCGGCCAGGTCTACGTGCCGACCGTCAACTGGTTGTTGATGATCGGCAGCATCGGGCTGGTGCTCACCTTCCAGACGTCGAGCAACCTGGCCGCTGCGTACGGCATCGCCGTGACCGGCACCATGGGCATCACGACCTTGCTCATGGCGGCGTACGTCACGCAAGGCGTGGCGCTGGTCGATGCCGAAGGTCCTGCTGGTGACCGTCCCGCTGCTGACCATCGATCTCGGCTTCTTCGCGGCGAACGTCGCGAAGATCCCCGACGGCGGTTGGTTCCCGATCGTGGCGGCGATCGCCATCATCATGTTCATGACGACCTGGCGGACCGGTCGTCGGCTGCTCGCCGAGCGCATCCGCCGCGGCGAGGTGCCCATCGACGACTTCCTCGCCGAGCTCGAGGGATCGACGATCACGCGCGTACCCGGCACCGCCGTGTTCCTCTTCAAGGGGTCGGGTGCCGCTCCGCCCGCACTGCTCACCAACACGTTGCACAACCGGGTCGTGCACGAGCGGGTCATCCTGTTGTCGGTCCTCACCTCGGACGCTCCGTACGTCGATGCGGCGAACCGCGGCGAGGTGCAGGAGTTCGGTCAGGGCTTCTACCAGGTGACCCTCCACTACGGCTTCATGGAGGAACCCGACGTCGAGTCCGGACTGCTGTCGCTCGACCACGACCACCTGCCGATCTCGGACGGGGAGCTCACGTTCTTCCTCGGGCGTGAGACGGTGATCGCCGCCCCGATCCACGGCATGGCCCAGTGGCGTGAGCGGCTCTTCGCACTCCAGCTGCGGACCTCGGCGAGCGCCGCACGGTTCTTCCGCCTGCCGACCGACCGTGTGGTCGAGGTCGGTTCGCAGGTCGAGATCTGAGCCGCGGGCCGGTTCGGCACCGCTCCGGAACTTCACCCGGCACACGCCGGTCCGATCGGATCTGCCGATACCGTGCCGGACGGAGCCGGATCGACCGGTCATCCGCAGAGCTCGGGGGACGACCCCGAACGAGGAGAGCAACGCACATGCCTGACCTGATCGCCATCGCCTACGACGACACGACCACGGCGATGTCCGCCATGGACGAGGTGCACCACCTCGCAGAGGACCTCGTCATCCAGCCGGATGCGGTCGCTGCGATCGTTCGTTCGGACGACGGCAAGTACCGGACCATCACGAATCAGCACGAGGTCGGCGCCGGGCGCGACCGTGGGTCTGCTTCTGGGGCTTCCTGTTCGGCATCCTCTTCTTCGTGCCGGTGCTCGGCATCGTCCTCGGTGCGGGCATGGGCGCGATCATGGGCAAGATCACCAAGGCCGAGATCGACAAGGGCTTCCAGGACCAGATCCGCGACGCCCTGCAGCCCGGCACCTCGGCGCTGTTCCTCATCGTCGAGCAGATGACCACCGACAAGGCGACCGAGGGTCTGGCCAAGTTCGGCGGCAACGTCATCAAGACCTCGCTGTCCAAGGAAGCCGAGGCGGAGCTGCAGGAGGCCCTGCACGGTTCGGGCAACTGATCCGAACACCGCGCGGGCTGTGACACCCGGGACGCGACCCGTGACACGACGAGCTGACACGCTGCGAACCATCCGATAGAACGGGCCGGTGCATCGCACCAGCCATTCGCACGTCGGTGATGGCTGCTGGTCCGGTGATCGCGGCTGTGCTCGTGACGGCATCGACAGTAACCACAGCTGCCCACGACGTCGTGGTCGTCGGCGGCGGGTCCGCGGGCGCGGTGGTCGCCGCGCGGCTCAGCGAACACGCGACCCGCTCCGTGCTGCTGCTCGAAGCCGGGCGGACGCTGCTGGCCCGCCGGCCCCGACGGGGTGCTCGACGGGTCGACGCTGCCCGGCGCGGCCGTCGACTGGGTGCGCAGGTACCCGGCGGAGCTGGGCCGTGGGGTCCGTGGCACGTTGGTGCCGCGGCGCCCTGCTCGGCGGTGGCAGCGCGGTCAACGGCGGCTCCTTCATCCGGGGGACGGCTCGGACTTCGACGCGTGGTTCGGTGCCGACGACGCGTTGTGGTCCGCCCGCTCGGTGCTGGCGTCGTTCGTGCGCTCGGAGCCGCGACCTCGACCTCGGGTCGAGCGACCGCCACGGGGCGCGGGCCCGGTGCCCGTGCGTCGAGGTGCTCGGCGGCGCCGATGCCGTCACCGCCGCGTTCTACGAGGCGTGCCTCGCGCTCGGTCACCCACCCGAGCCCGACAAGAACGCATGGGCGACGCCGGGTGTCGGGCCGGTGCCGCGCAACGTCGTGGGTGGCGTCCGGATCAACACCGCCATGGCCTACCTCGGACCGGCGTCGGGCCGTGCCCAACCTCGAGGTCCGGACCGGCGTGTCCGCTCGGCGCGTCGTGTTCGACGCCACCGGCCGAGTCGTCGGGGTCGAGGTGTCGGGTCCGGACGGCCCCGAGCTCGTCGAAGCCGGCCGGATCGTGCTGTGTGCCGGCGCCGATCGCGACGGCTCAGCTGCTGCTGCTGTCCGGGATCGGCCCAGCCGAGGAGCTGCGTCAGGTCGGGGTCGACGTCGTGGTCGACGCACCCGGGGTCGGCCGCGCTGCTCGGACCATCCGGCGGTGGAGCTTGCGTTCGTGCCCGCCGACGCCACCGACCTCGGCGGCGCGGCCATCGACGGCGCGCTGCAGGCGCGATCGAGTCCGTCGACGGCTGGCAGCCCTACGAGATCCTCGCGCTGCGCCGGTCCTACGGCCGAACCACCGGCGACGACCCCGATGATCCGACGCTGCACCTGCGGGTGTCGCTGCTCCAGCCACGCTCGCGGGCGTGGTGCGCCTACGGAGCACGGATCCGAGCGCACCGCCGCGCATCGACCTGGCACACCTGTCCCATCCCGTCGACCGGATCGACATGCGGGCACTCGTGCGGCGCACGGCCGAACTGCTCGGGTCGCCGGCCATGGCCGCAGTGACCGCCGAACGGCTCGACGCGGCTCGGACCGTCGACGCCGGACACCGACGTCGACGCCTTCGTCGACGCGAACCTGCGGACCTCGATGCACCTGTCCGGCTCCGCCTCGGCGGGTCCTGAGGAGACCCCTTCGCGGTGGTCGACCGGCACCTCCGGTCAGGGGGGTCGAGGGCCTGGCGGTCGTCGACACCTCGGTCCTGGCGGCGGTGCCCTCGCGTGGGCCCGGCAGCGACGGCGGTCATGCTCGGCGAGCACGCCGCGGCGAACCCTCCTCCTGAGGGCCGGCGGATGATCCGCTGGAGCGCCCTGACGACGGTGTGGGCATCCGCCGTACCATGTCGCCCCGACGCCGCCCGAGTGGGTCGCACGTGAACAAGGGGAACCGATGTCCACCTCCGCCGTCCGGTCTCGTCCGTCACTGCGTCGCCGACGCGCCACGCCGCCGCGGCTCGCTGGCGCTCCTGGCACCGCAGTGCTCGCAGTCGGCTGCTCGTCCGACGGCGCCGACGAGGGCGAATCGGCCGCGACGCGTCGACCAGCACGATCGAAGCGACGCCCGCCGACGACCTCGCACCGCCTGACGAGCCCGGGCCGTACTCGGTCGGCCGGGCCACGATCGGTTCGAGGACCCGTCTCGTGAGCGGCCGCTCGTCGCGGACGTCTGGTATCCCGTCGACGCGGGAGTGACCGGTGAGCCGTCGGTCTACCAGTTCCTGCCCGGCATCGAGTTCGCCGCAGAGTCGGCGTTGGCCGACGTGGCGGTCAGCGCCGACGAGCCTTGCCCCTGGTCGTCTATTCGCACGGCAGCGGTGGCCTTCGCTACGTGGCGTCGTTCTACACGGAGCTGCTGGCCAGCCACGGCTTCGTGGTGGCCTCGGTGGACCACGTCGGCAACACGGCGGTCGGCAGCATCGGCGGCGCCGAGCCGCCCCGCGAGCGATCGCGGCTCATGACCGCGTGCTCGACGTCGACGTGCTGATCGACCAGATGCTGGACCAGTCCGCATCGACCGACGGGCGCTTCGCCGGCACCGTCGATCCCGAGCGCATCGGCGTGACCGGTCACTCCTTCGGTGCGTTCACCGCGCTCGCCACGGCGGGCGGCTCACGAACGAGCTCGGGCGCGATCCCGGCCGACGAGCGCGTCGACGCGATCGTGGCGATGGCGCCGGCGTCGCGCCTGAACTCCGACGAGGAGCTCGAGTCGATCGACGTGCCCACCCTCTTGGTGTCGGGCACGCTCGACGAGACGACCCCGATCGAGCCGCAGACCGAGCGGCCGTGGGAGCTCATCCCGGGTCGACCCCTGTGGCGGGTCGACATCACCGACGCGGGCCACCAGTCCTTCACCGACGTCTGCCGCTACCAGGAGCTGCTGCCGACGTTCGCGGACGTGCCCCCGATCCTGATCGACGCGGTGGACGAGTACGCGAGCGAAGGGTGTGCCGAGGGGTTCATGCCGATCGACGAGGCGCACCGCCTGATCAACCGGGCGTCGATCGCGTTCCTCTTGGCGTACGTGGCGGGTGACGACGGCTACGAGGCGTTCCTCGCCGAGGAGCTGCCCGGCGAGGTCGTCCAGGTCAAGGAGTGACGCGGACCGCCCCGGCCGGGCCGGTCGGTGATCCAGGTCGCTCGGCCGTCCGTGGGCTCTACCGGCCGATCGGCGTGGCAGTGGTCGCGACGGTCCGGATCCAGCAGCAGGGCGCGGAGCTGGTGGGCGGCTGCCGGCATCGGGCTGGTCGCAGCCGCGGTGGTGGCAGTGATGCTGCGCTCGCTGCGTCGGGTCGACCTCGGGCGCCTGCGATCGAACCGGACCGTTCGGTCCGTGCTCGCGCACTTCCGTGGCGACCGGGACGACTCCCCGGGGACTGCAGAGGCACGGGGCGACGACACCGAAGGTGACTGAGCCAGGGGCCCATCCTGTCAGCTCGGATCTGACGTGGGTCAGATCCGACGGATCAGGTGGGGGCCGAACCGACGAGGATCGCGAGGAACGCGAGGATGGCCACGACGCCGACCTGGAACGTGGCCGCGTGGCGACCCAGGCAGACGAGTCCGCCCATGTCCGGTTGGTTGATGTCGCTGCAGTCGATCCCGCCGAGCTCGCACCCGCTCGC